>NZ_JBEZHR010000005.1:0-574111 GCF_040650655.1 Streptomyces sp. NPDC048636
CTCGGCCCGTGCCCCGCGGGCGCCCTGGCCGATGAGGACGGCCACCTTCTGCCCGGCGTTGAGCACCTCGGCGGCGCGGTCGAGGTCCGTTGTGCCCGGGACGGACGCGTAGGAGGACATCCCGAGGCTGGAGGGCACCATCTTGAAGGCGTGGGTGGGCGGTGAGTAGTCGAGTTCCTGCACGTCCGCGGGGACGATGACGGCCGTCACGGTGCGCTTGGCGTAGGCCGTCCGGATCGCCCGGTCGATGACATTGGGGAGCTGCTCGGGGACGGTGACCATCTCGCAGAAATCCGCGGCGACGTCCTTGTAGAGGCTCAGCAGGTCGACCTCCTGCTGATAGGAGCCGCCCATGGCGCTGCGGTTGGTCTGGCCGACGATCGCCACCACGGGGACGTGGTCCAGCTTGGCGTCGTACAGGCCGTTGAGCAGGTGGATGGCGCCGGGGCCCGAGGTGGCGGCGCATACGCCGACGCGGCCGGAGAACTTGGCGTAGCCGACGGCCTGGAAGGCGGACATCTCCTCGTGCCGGGACTGGATGAACCGGGGCCGGTTGTCGGCCCGTCCCCAGGCGGCGAGCAGGCCGTTGATGCCGTCGCCCGCATAGCCGAAGACATGCTCCACATCCCACTCGCGCAGTCGCTGGAGGATGTAGTCGGACACTTTGAGTGACACAGGTTCTTCCTCTCGTCCATAGCGCGCGGACGCCAGGGCGCCGCGTACGCCCGTCCCCGCCGCCTGCCCCCCCATCCGGCCGATGGCGGACGGTGCGCCAGGGCACTCGACCGCCGTGCCTACAACGCACTCATCCCGGGGTTCCCGGCCCGGCCGGCCCCAGTCCTGCTCTTTCGGAGGACATGACGGCCGCCCGGGCCCGTCGTGACCGGGCCCGGGGTTGGTACCTGCTCCCGGTGGCTACACCACCACCGCATAGGCGATGCAGAACGCGAGGAAGAAGGCCACCAGGACCAGGATGATGAAGAGGGGACCCTTGCTCCAGCCCTTGGTCGGGTTGTAGGTCTCCCGCGGGCCCGCGTCGGCGGTACTTCCCTCAGCCGGGGGCGTCTCGCCCGGGGGCACGCCCGCACCCGCAGCGAGCCCGGAGTCGCGACGGGGGTCCGAATCGGGGTTTCTATCGCTCATATGCACCATTCTCCCTCTTTATCCGGTGTAAGCGCATGAGCGCGGGATCGCTCGGCCCCGGACTTGTCCCCGTCGCGCCGGACGACGACGCTCTCGGCCGCTGTCAGCGCCCTGGGAATTCCTTGGTCCGCGTAGATCGCCCAGCTGTGCGTGGTGCCGTCACGGTGACCTGGGGGGTCGCGGTGTAGCCGTCGATGCCGCCGTGCGAAGGGAAGGGGCCGGGCTACCGCACGGGCCGCGAGGGGCTCATGAGCTCACCCACGCGTACCGGGAGCTCGTCGCCCCTGCCCGAGGAATGCCGCGACCGCCCGGCTGAAGTGGGACGGCGCCACCGCCGCACGTGGATTGGCGGCAGTGGCCCGCCGCTGTGGCGTCAGCGCGGCGGTCACCGCCAGCTTGGCGGCATGGATCGCCGCGGCCGGCTGCTCGGCGATTCCCGCGACGAGGCGGTCGGTGCGGGCGGTGAGGTCGGCCTCGGGCACATGGTGGTCGGCCAGTCCGAGCGCCACCGCGGTGTGGGCGTCGACGAGCCGGCCGGTGTAGAGCAACTCCCGGGTCGTGGCGGGCCCGGCCACGGCGACCAGCCGTGCGGCGAAAGCGGGGCTGGCGAGGATACCGAGCCGGACGATCGGCATACCGATCCGCGCGGAATCCGCCATCAGCCTCAGGTCGCAGGCGAGGGCGAGTTGGCATCCCGCGCCGGCGGCGACTCCCCGGATTTCTGCGACCACCGGGACAGGACAGTCCTCGATCGCACAGAACGCCTCCTCCATGTGCGCGAAGGACTCTTCGACGTAGCCGGGATCCGCGTCCACCCAGTCGGTCATGTCGGAGCCGGCGCAGAACGTGTCGCCGTGCCCGCGGACGACCAGCACCCGGACCGACCGGCTGGCGCCGAGCTCCCTGACCCGGCGGGCCAGCCGCGCCCAATCCCGGCCGGGGAGGGCGTTGCGTCGGCTGCCGTCACCGATCCGGATCTCGGTGATCGCACCGGACCGGGACGTCGCGATGGTGAGGCCGGAAGCGGGTGCGGAGGTCACTTCGCGGCCTTTCGCGCGCGGAGGGCGGCCAGTTGCCCCGGGGTGACGCCCAGCGCGGTCAGGACGTGAGCGGTGTGCTCCCCGTGGCGGGGCGGCGGTGTGCGTATGCTCGACGGTTGGCCGGACAGCTTGATGGGTGAGGCGATCGTGCGCAGGGGGCCGGCGTCGGCGTGCTCGAGTTCGGCGACCATGCCGCGCGCGACGACCTGGGGATGTTCCAGGGCCTTGTCGACGGTGTTGATCGGCCCGGCCGGTACCTCCGCCTCGGCGAGCAGCCGGGCCCACTCCTCGGCGCCGCGGGCGCTCAGCGCGCGTTCGATGAGCGGGAGCAACTCCTCACGGTGGCGCACCCGGTCGGGGTTGGTCGTGAACCGCGGATCGTCGGCCAGCGCGGTGAGCCCGATCGCGGTGGCGAAGCGGCGCCACAGCCCGTCGTTTCCGGCGGCGACCATCAGATGTCCGTCGGCGGTGGGGAACGCCTGGTACGGGACGATCGTGGGGTGGGCCGAGCCATAGCGCCGCGGCACGTTCCCGGAGGCGAAGTACCCACTGGCGACATAGCTCAGCCAGGCCACCTGGCCGTCCAGCAGCGAGATGTCGATCCACTCGCCCGTACCGGTGTGCTCGCGGTTGCGGAGCGCGGCGAGGACACCGATCGCGGCCCACATACCCGCGGCGAGATCGGCGGGTGACACCCCGAAGCGCACCGGTGGCCCGGCGGCTTCGCCGGTCACGCTCATGACGCCGCTGACCGCCTGTGCGATCGCGTCATAGCCCGGTTCATTCCGGTACGGACCGGTCTGCCCGTACCCGCTGATCGAGGCGTACACGACGGCGGGATTGCCGTCCCGGACGTCCTCGTATCCCAGGCCGAGCCGGGCCGCGGTGCCGGGCCGGAAGTTCTCCACGACCACGTCGGCGGTGGTGGCCAGCTTCCGCACCAGGCGCAGACAGCCGGGGTCCTTGAGGTCGACCGCTATACCGCGCTTGTTGCGGTTGACGCTGTGGAAGTACGCCGCGTCCTCGCCCTGGAAGGGCGGGCCCCAGGCCCGTGTGTCATCGCCGGAGACGGTGTCCTCGACCTTGATCACATCGGCACCCAGGTCGGCGAGCATCATGGTGCAGAACGGCCCGGACAGGATGCGGGACAGATCGAGGACCTTCAGTCCGGTGAGTGCACCCTCGTGGACGAGCCAGGGCTGGGAGTGTGGTGTGGTGCTCATTGCGGTGTCACGCCTCTGTTCCAGTGGGTTTCGCCGGGCCGGACGGTCAGGTGCCCAGTTCGAGCAGGAGCTCCATGCAGATGGCGGTGGCGTCGAGGAAGTAGTCGACGCGGAGGTTCTCGTTGGGCGCGTGGTTGGCCTGGTCGGCGTTGGCCAGCGGCAGCCCGATGCTGGGCAGACCGAGGATCCCGGTGAAGATCCAGTCCGGAAGCGTGCCGCCGTACGCGGGGATCAGCAGCGGATCACGTCCGGTCACCCGGGAGATGGCCCGTGCCACCCTGGGCGTATGGGGATTGTCGATCGAGGTCCGTGACGCCGGTACGCCGCCGACCTTGGTGACCGTCACCTCAGGGGCATGGGTCCGCAGATGTGCGGCCACCCGCTCGAAGACGGCCTGCGGGTCCTGGCCCGGGGTCAGCCGGATGTCCACTCCCGCCTCCGCCGTGTCGGGGATGATGGTCCGGTTCACATCACCGGTGACGATCCCGTTGATCGTCAGCGTGGGCCGGTCGGCCAGCCGCTCGTAGAAGGACAGCCCGTCGAAGGCGGGGTCCATCGCGGTCAGCCCGATCTCGCCGAGCACCTCCCGCAGATCGAGCGGGAGTGCGGCGAAGGCGGCACGGTCGGCGTCGGACAGCGGTTGGCGGCCGTCGTCGAATCCCTCGACGAGGACCCTGCCGCCGGGGTCCTTGAGAGTGGCCAGCGCCTGGACCAGCTGCCACGCCGGATTGGGCGCGACATTCCCGTAGTTGCCGGAGTGCAGGGGACGACTGGCGCCGGTCGCGCCGAGGCGGAGGCGGAGCATGCCGCGCACTCCGTGCGAGACACACCATTCACCGGACTCATGGACCGAACGGTCGCTCCAGACGACGAGATCGCAGTCGAACCGCTCCCGGTGCGTGCTCAGGGTGTGCGCCAGTGTGGGGCTGCCGATCTCCTCCTCGCCGTCGAGCAGCACCGTGACCGAGCAGGGGAGCGCCCCGGCATGCTCGTCGAACAGGCGCAGCGCTTGAAGGTGCGCATAGTGCTGGCCCTTGTTGTCGCCGGTGCCACGCCCCCAGATCCGCCCGTCCCGCACGACCGGGGCGAAGGGTTCGGAATCCCACATCTCACGCGGACCGGTCGGCTGGACGTCGTAGTGGCCGTAGATCAGGATGTGGGGCGCTCCCTCAGGCCCTTCGCGATGGCCGACCACCAGCGGCCGGCCCCCGCCGGCCAGCACCGAGGGGGTCAGTCCGGCCCGCTTGACCTGCTCGACCGCGCAATCGGTCGCGGCGGGAAAGCCTTCGCCGGTCGCGCTCACACCGGGCTGGCTGACGTACTCCATCAGTCCGGCGATGAGTTCGTCCTGGCACTCCTGCACGAGTTCGCGCGGTGTGCCGGGGAGTTGAGCGCGGATCGTGGAAGCGTCGGTCATCGTGTGGCCTCGTTCTTTCGTGGGAGCCATCGGGCGGCGAGCCCGTCAGGTGGTTCATCGGGCGGTTCGGAGTGCGGCCGGCGGGTCAGCGCAGGGAGAGGAAGCGGCGGGCGGCCAGTAGGGAGACGATGCTCAGGGCGCCGATCACCACGATGTAGATGGCGGGCGCGAGGTGACTGCCAGTGGTGGCGATCATCCAGGTGATGATCACGGGGGCGAAGCCACCGAAGGACATCACCCCGATGTTGTAGCTCAGGGACAGGCCGGTACCACGCGTCGCGGTCGGGAACGCCTCGGACATCAGGGCGGGCAGTGCACCGAAGTAGCAGGCCTTCAGGACCCCGAGCGTGAACATCACCACGCCCATGACCAACAGCGAGGGGCGACCTGAGAGCAGCAGGAACAGCGGGTAGATGCTGAGGATCAGCGCGATCCCGGCAATGAGCATGACCTTGATGCGGCCGACCTTGTCCGAGAGATGGCCGATCAGCGGTGTGAGGGTCGTCAGCGCCACTCCGGATACCGCCGCGCCGATGAAACCGGCGGACGACGGCAGATCGAGAACCTCATGTGCGTAGGTCGGCATATAGACGATCACGTAGGTCACCGCGGTGGACATCGCCAGTGCGCCGACCATGAGGAGGATCGCCAGCTTCTGGTTCCGGAGCACCTGGCGGACCGGGGTCGTTGCCGTTTTCCCGTGTTCTGACGCGTCGATGAATTCGGTGGTCTCCGGGACATGGCGGCGGATCAGGTATCCCACCGGGCCGATCAGCAGGCCGATGATGAACGGAATGCGCCAGCCCCAGGAATCCAGCTGCGCACCGGACAGGGTCAGGCTGAGTACGGTGCCGAAAGCCGCGGCCAGCAGGGTGGCCAGACCCTGCGAGGCGAACTGCCAACTCGCCATGAAGCCGCGCCGGTCGGACGCCTGCTCGGCCAGGAACGCGGTCGCGCTGCCGAACTCGCCGCCGGCCGAGAAGCCCTGCATCAGCCGGGCCAGCAGAATCAGCAACGGTGCGGCTATTCCCATGGTTTCGTACGAGGGCATCACAGCGATCAGCAACGTGCCGATCATCATGAGCCGGATCGTGAGCAGCAGCGCTGCCTTCCGCCCGGTGCGATCCGCGTAAGTGCCCAGGACCAGCGCGCCCAAGGGCCGGACCAGATACGAGACCCCGAATGTGCCGAAAGCGAGCATCAGGGAGACCGTGGGGTCACTGGCCGGGAAGAATGCCTTGGAGATCGAGGCCGCAAAGAAGCCGTACGATGTCAGGTCGTACCACTCGAGCGTGTTCCCGGCCGTGGCCGCGAGCACGGCA
The DNA here is from genome assembly GCF_040650655.1 of Streptomyces sp. NPDC048636. Classification (NCBI taxonomy): domain Bacteria; kingdom Bacillati; phylum Actinomycetota; class Actinomycetes; order Kitasatosporales; family Streptomycetaceae; genus Streptomyces; species Streptomyces sp. NPDC048636. The sequence continues at coordinate 6,146 of NZ_JBEZHR010000005.1, forward strand.
CGCCGGGTGCGGCTCTTGCTCATAGGCTTCTCGGCATGGGTCGGGCCCGTCTCTCTAGCGGTCGTCATGAGTGTTACTCCCTTGGGTCGAGCAGGCGAACTGTCGCGCAGGGTGGAACCGCCGATAAGTGAGTACGAAGCGGAAGAGACGCATTCGTGAACTCGTTGGGCGATGACGCTAGAGGTGCGGGCGCATGCGCACAATCGCAACTTTTAGAACACCTCGTTGCCCGAACGGCAATCCACGCCCGACTCCGGGTTCATCGCCCTCGCTCCGTCCGCAGATCCGCCCAGTGCGTGATCCCGCCGGGGTCGGCCCGAACACCGTGCCGGGCGGCCAGGGCGGCGACGATGCCGTGGCCGCGGCCGTGTTCCACCGGCTGCCGGCCGTCGGCCGGGCGGGGGACGGACGGGGCGGGACCCGCGTCGGTGACCTCGACGCGCAGGGCGCGGGGCCCTTCCGCCCCGTTCCGCGAGAGCTGGAGCACTGCCGGAGGGACGGCATGAGTGACCGCGTTGGTGACCAGTTCGGATATCACCAGGACCGCGTCCTCAATGACGGCATGGGGCAGATTCCAGCCCGTCAGTACGGTGCGCGCGCGTCGCCGCACCAGGGCGACGGACTCCGGAATGTGTGGCAGCGGACAGATGAATTCCGCGTCCCGCCGTGACGTCGCGAACGAGCCGGTGTATTCGCCGGATGCTGTCGCATTCATCGTTTTCCCCTGCCGTGACGTGCCTGCGGGGAAGTTGCACACCGAGCGGCTGAATAAGTCATGGGCCGGACCGCCGTATGAGGAGAGCGCCGTGGAGGGTCGCGCTGTGCGTCGTGCGATCCGCCCGGCCGGGTGAGCCCGCAGGGCATATGGCGAAGGTAGGCACGATTCGCCCGTTCGCGCAATCGCAATTTATAGAACAAGTCGTTGCCCAGAAGGCAATGCCGCCATATGCTGAAAGCATGCTGAACAGCCCGGCTCTTGAGTACTTCCTCGAAGTTGTTCGCACCGGCTCGGTGAACGAGGCGTCCCGGCGGTTGCTGGTCGCGGGTTCGGCCATCAGCCGGCAGATCGGCAAGCTCGAGCAGGAAATCGGCGTGGCGCTCTTCGAGCGCCGACCGCGCGGAATGGTGCCGAGTGAGGCCGGGGCCCTCCTCGCGTCCTATGCCCGCCGGGCCGCATTGGAATCAGATCAGGTGCTCGCGGATATCCGCGGCCGCGGAAGAATGGCGGCCGTCGTCCGTGTGGCCAGCTCGCAGGGCGCCGCCCTGGAATTCCTCCCGCATGCCATGGCTTCCTTCCGTAAGGAGCATTCCGGCGTCACTTTCCAACTGCCCGTGGTGCCCCCCGCACTGGCCACGCAGATGGTCAAGGACGGTTCGGCCGACCTGACGGTCACCTTCAGCCTCGCCCCCGCTCCCGACGTCCGCGTCGTCCACGCCCAGCGAGCGCCGATCCAGGCCCTGGTCCGATCGGATCACCCGCTCGCCGACCGTAGCGCCATCCATCTGCGCGACCTCATCCCCTATCCGGTCGCCCTCACCGAAGAAGGCACGACGAACAGACGCCTCTTCGACCTCTGTTGTTCGATCGAGGGCATCTCCTTCGACCCCTTGCTGGTGAGCTCCAGCTCCGTCGCCCTGTCGACCTTCGTCAGAGAGACGAACGCCGTATCGCTGATCGGCCACATCAGCGTGCATGGGCGCTTGCGCGTGGACGGGCTGAAGGCCATCACCATCCTCAATCCGGAGATGCATCTGCGCACCCTCCAGATCCAGGCCATGGTCGGCCGCCAACTCCCGGAACTGGTGGGGGAGTTCGCCGACCATCTGGTCCGTCAGCTCTCGGAAATCGAGGTGTGACGAAGGCGGTCGGCACGATCGGGGAAAACGCGGATACGGATGCCGTGGGCGCCGGTCACCCCGTGGTCACCCGGAAGGAGCCGCCGATGGGGTCACGCAGGGTCGCCTCGCGTTCCGCGCCGGGGGACGAGGCGGCCGGGGTGACGACGGCGCCGCCCGCCGCGGTGGCGGCGGCCACCGCGGCGTCCACGTCGGCCACCCGGAAGTGCACACGCCAGCGGGGCCGCACCTGAGGGTCGGGCGCCGATTCGACGGCGCCACCGCGGATCACCGCGGCCTTGACGCCCGCCTCGCGCACCACCACCTCCTCGTTCCCGTACTCCACCGTGCAGGTGCCATCCTCCGCGGTCCAGCCGAAGATCTGGCCGTAGAACAGCGCGGCGGCGAAGGTGTCGCGGGTGCGCAACTCCAGCCAGGCGGGTCTCCGGGCCCGGCCCGTCGGCCAGCCGGGGAACACCGCGCCCTCCCAGAAGCCGAAGACCGCTCCGTGCGCGTCGGAGGCGAGGGCGACCCGGCCCGTACCGAAGGGCAGCGGACCGACCCCGACGGTTCCACCGCGCTCATGGATCCGTGCCGCGATGCCATCCGCGCCCTCGGTGACGAAGAAGGGTGTCCAGCGGGCGGCGGCACGGAGTCCGGACGCCGCCTCGCTGACGCTGGCCACCGGGTCCCCGCCGCTCAGGGCGAGCCGGAACCGCTCGTCCGCCTCGCTGGCGCGCCAGGTCCAGCCGAGGACGGCGCTGTAGAAGTCCTGTGTGATCCGCAGGTCAGGGGTGGTGAGACCGACCCAGCGGGGCGAGCACGCCCGGTCATGCCCGCCAGACGTCATCGAACCGGCCTCCTTCCGCACGCGCACCTCGATCGCGCACCTCGACACCGCCCCTCGGGGAGTGCGCCGAGGAGCGCGCGAGATGACGCGCGCCCGCCGCGGGCGGAACGCTCGCTCAGCGCCGGAAAGCGTCCTTGATCTTCTCTCCGACCTGCTTCATACCGCCCTTGGCCTGGTGGCCGTGGCCCTCGGTCTCGAGCCGACGGTTTCCGGTGGTCCGCCCCATCGCCTTCTGGGCCCGACCCTTCAGTTCCTCGGCCTTGTGAGCCATCTTCTTGCCGACGTTCATCGGTGGCCGCCTCCTGTCGTGATCCGTGGCGGTAGCCGGCGCGCTCATGCGAGGCCGCCGTGCGGTACGGCTACGGCGCACACTGTCCATGGAAGTCCCGCCGTACAGGGGTGTCAACGCCGACTGCCCCGCACGGGTGGGCAGGGCCCCTGCGGCGGCATCCGAGAACCGCGCGCGGCGTGGCGGCCGGACGTGTGGAGGTCAGACGGGTGACGCCGTGGTGTGCGGGCCCAGCGGGACCCGCAGCGCGCTCCGGCCGGACCGCCACGCCCCCAGAAGACACGCGCCCAGACGGTCCTCCAGGAAACCGGTGGCCTCGATGCCGAACGCCACGTCCGGTGCCAGCCGCGGCTCCTCCCGCAGCAGGCCGCCGACCACCTCCCGCCGCACGATCTGCTCATGCACGGCGTCGGCCTCGACGTGTTCGTCGTAGTACCGCTCCGCGGCCGGGCCGGCCCGGTTGCGTCGCATCGCCCGGGCCAGCCGCCGGGAGGCGGGCGGGGAGGTGACCTCCACGGTGGCGAAGTGGCCGACCAGCGCGCCGCGCAGGGCCCGGTGCAGCCCCAGCAGCGACATCAGGTTGACCGTGGCGAACGCCTCGGCCGGAGCGCTGTCCACATAGCCGCCGTACGCGGGCTCCAGGCCCAGATCCTCCATGAGGTCCGCGAACAGCCGGGAATGGATGTCCTCCGCGCGCCCGGCCCCGAACTCGTCGAACTCCACGGCCACCATCCCCGCTTTCGCGCGGCCACGCAGCCGCGGGATGACCCAGGCGTGCGGATCGGCCTCCTTGAGGTGGTACAGGGACCGCAGGGCCGCGTACTCGCGCAACTGCCACAGGTGGCCTTCGCGTTGGAGGAAGTGGCTGACACTGGTCCGGCTGTCCGCGGCGGGTTCGGTGAGCAGCGACTCCATGGCCTCGTCCGGACCGCCGCTCACCCGGACATCGGCGCGCAGGGCGTGGAGGAAGGACTCCTCCAGGGCGCGGCGCAGCGACAGCAGCGCGGGATCCCACTCCAGATCGTCGTCCACCGTGCGGAAGCCCTGGTAGTGCAGCTCGTACAGCAGGTACAGGGCGAGCTGGGCGTCCTCGCCGTAGGGATGCGCACCGCGCGCTCGCGCGCAGGTGGGGAGGGCGCCCGTCCCCGTCCGGAGCCATGCCACGAGGTCCGCCGACACAGGGCCGCGCGGTGGTGGCAGTTCCGGGCCCTGGGCCGTCGCGTCCGGACCCTGGAGGGCCGTCATCCGCCCTCCTCCTCTCCGTCGGCGCACGTGTGCTCGTCGGCGCGTGAGCGGGGGTGGCAGCCGTCCCCGGCCCGGTGTGCGCGGGTGCGGTGGCTGGTGTCGCACCAGGGGTAGATACCGCTGCGGTGGCAGGTGCAGATCGCGGCGGCGAAGCGGCGGGAGACGACCGTACCGTTCTCGTCGACCACTTCCACGGGTCCCTCGATCACCAGCGGCCCGTCGGGGTCGATGGTGACGCGGCGGGGGCGTTCAGAGTCGCTGTCCACGGATGACCACCAGCTCTTCCCGGTCGGCACCGTCGTCGAGCTTGCCCTGCTGTCGCAGCCATGGCACGCGGGGGCGGAGCACCCGTCCGAAGGGCACCAGCGCCCGGTCGACGACCTCGGCCCGCAGCCCGACGGAGGCCAGATGCCGCAATGTGGTCCCGGTGCCGCACAGCCCGGAGTGGACCATCAGCAGCACACCGTGGGCGCGGAGCACCGACGGCGCGATATCACACACCCGGTCCACCACGGCCCGGCCGTCGCTCCCCGCGTCCCAGGCCCGGGCCTCGCCGCGCCCCGGCAGCCGCCCGTGCGGATCCGGCACATACGGGGGGTTGGTGACCAGGACGTCGAACGAACGGTCCCGCACCGGGTCGGCCAGATCGCCCCGCCGCACCCGGACCCGCTGCCGGTACAGCAGCGCGTTCACCCGGGTGGCGAGCACGGCCCGCCAGGCGATGTCCACCGCGGTGACCCGGGCCCCGCGCCGCGCCGCCGCCACCGCCAGGACACCGCTTCCACTGCCGACGTCCAGCACCTCCGTACCGCTGCCGACCACCTCCTGGCGCAGCGCCCGCAACAGCAGCCTGGTGTCGTGCTGGGGCACGTACACACCGGGGAGCGTCATCACCCGCTGCGCCGGTGCCGCCTGTGTACCGATCAACATCATCCATCGCCACCCGGTGCTAGTCGCGGGGCAGGAGGGGGCCCAGCGGGCCGAGGTCGAGGTTGAGGTCCTCCTCGGTCAGACCGAAGTGTTCACGCAGTTCGGTCATGTTCTCCTCCAACGCCATCAGGGTCACTCCGAGCTGCTCGATCTGCTCCTCGCTGAGACCGCCCTGGTCGATCCGGCGCAGTGCCTGCCGTTCCATCAGCTGGCGCAGCAGCTCCACGATGGTGAGCACCAGACCGGCCAGGCTCTGGCGCACCGACTCCTCGTCGACCTCGATCCGCCGCGGCACCTCTCCGGAAGCGCCGCGCCGGGCGGGGGCGCGGTCAGAGGTCATCGCCGTCCTCCTGGTTCTCCGCCCGCACCGAGGCAATCAGCGCGCGCAGGGAGATCCGCACCAGATCCACATCGGCGATGGTCAGGGTGATCTCACCGGCGATCACGACACCTCCGGCCAGGACCCGGTCCAGAAGGTCGACCAGCGCCACTTCCCGTCGTTCGACCGCGTGTGTCATGGCGTCACCTCCGGCGGAGCGGTGAACGAGTACGGCGGCCACGGGCCGCTGAGCTCCAGGGTGATATCCGGGTATCGCTCCCGGAGGGCGTCCACGGTGGCGGTGAAACCGTCCGTGGCGGTGTCGGGCACCAGATACGAGTGGTTGAGCACCATCCACCCCTCGTACGCGGCCAGCGCCGTGTCCTGCGGTGGATGCGCCGCCGTCGCCACCGCCCTCCCGGCCAGCGCGGTGTGGATCTCCCCGGCCCGTGCCGCGGCGCGGTCCTGGGCACTCTCCCGCTCCTGCCGCTGGGCCCGGCGGCGCATCAGATAGGCGGTTCCCGGCCGGTCACCGCCGTCGGTGTCCTCGGCCGCGGCGGGCACGAAGGCACGGGGATCGACATAGGCCTTGACGCCCCACTCGGTCCGGCCGGTGACCCGGGCGAGGGTGTCGGCGAGATCGTCCCGGCGCTCCTCGAGCATGGCCCGGACGCGCTCGTCGTCGTGGTAGAGCGTGGCGAACCGCAGCGGGACGACCTGCCCGTGGCGGGCCGACTCGTTGATCACACGGTGGTGTGCGCGCGCCGCCCGCTCCAGCCACCGCAGATCCTCCAGATGGTCGCGCAACGCGTCCTCGTCGAAGTCACCGCGCGGTACGGAGCCGACGACGGCGGCCAGTCCCGAACCCACGACCAGCCGGACCGGTTCACCCGCCACGCCGGTCACGCCGGTGAGCGCCGCCGGAGCACCGCCCTCCGACGGGGCGGTCATCACCGCGTAGAGCCAGGTGGAATCGGGGCCGTTCACCGCTCGTCCTCCCCGTCCGTGTCCTCGCCCGCCTCCAACTCGCCGACGCGCCGCCGGAGTCGCTCGTTCTCCTCGAGGACGTCCCGGGCGCCGGAGGAGAGGGTGGGGTCGTGCTCCCACCAGTCGATGCCCATCTCCTTGGCCCGGTCCACGGAGGCGACCAGCAGCCGGATCTTGATCGTCAGCAGTTCGATGTCCAGCAGATTGATCTGGATGTCTCCGGCGATGACGATGCCCTTGTCCAGCACCCGTTCCAGGATGTCGGCGAGGCTCGACGGCTCGGTGCCGCGCCGGGCCGGTTCGCGCGACGGCTCCGCGCGCCGGGACGGTACGTTCCAGTCCGAGCCCTGGCTCATGTCCGCTCCTCCGACCTGCCCCGGTAGTAGCGGTGGTCGCGGCGGTAGGAGAGCAGCTCACCCTCGTCGTCCACCTCGACGCGGAATTCGGCGAGGATGTCGGTGGAGTCCGGGACGCGGTGGGTCTCCACCACCTCGATGCCGACCACCCAGTGGTCCTCCCGGCGCTCCAGCGAGGTGACTCCCTCCGGGTCGCGTCCCGTGAGGTCCCGTACCTGGCGCGCCGCGCTCCGGGCGGCGTCACGGGCGCTGACGCCACGGCTCCGCTCCCGGCGGGGACGGGCAGGCTTACCCCCGCGATCGCGGTCCGGTTCACGTGCGCGGTCCGGCTTGCCTTCGCGTTTGCGTTCGCGTGCGCGGGTCGGCTCCCGCTCGCGGTCCGGCTCCCGCTCCCGGCCGTCCTCCTCGCGTGCGCGCCGCTGCTCCCGGGGCACGGTTCAGACCTCCATGCCCCCGGTGGGCGGACCGCCGGACATCAAGCGGCGGACCAGCTCGCTCTCCAGCTCCGCCGCCTCCTCCTCGCCGAGTTCACCGCTTTCCCGGGCCCGCGCGACCTCCTCGAGGCGCTGCTGGATGACGGCGGGGTCGTAGAGCTGCCGACGGGCCTCCTCGTGGATCTGTTCGGCGATCCAGGCGACGCCGCGCACGGGGGCGAGGGGCAGGGTGATCAGTCCGCTGAACAGTCCCATGGCTAACCGCCTTCGTCCGTCCCGGGTGCCGGTTCCTGGCCGTCCCCGAGCGCGTCGGCCACGAAGTCGTAGGGGGCGAGCGGCCCGAGCAGCCGCAGCTGCACCCGGTCACGCCAGTGGGCGGCCAGTTCCTCCGCCGCCCGTTCGAAGTCGGCGCGCCGTGCGTCCTCGACCAGGAAGGCGGCGTTGACCAGGCCCTCGGCGGACGACGGCTCCGAGGTGGCCGACGCCAGCGCCAACGGCCCCAGACGCCGGGTCACTTCCAGCGCGTCCACCTCCCGTTTGGCGGCGATGGCGTCCATCATCAGCTGTCCGAGCTGGATCCGTTCGTTGTATCCCGCCTCCTCCGGGAGCCCCTGGAGCTGCTCCCGGAGCCGTCTGGCCTCCGGCTGTTCGGTCAGCACCTCACGCAGCACCGCGTCCTCCACATAGCGGGCCCGAAGGCTGAACTGCGAACGGCCCCGCAGCCGTTCGAGCGCCCGGTCGAAGTCGTCGTGCCCCTCGGCCAGCAGCTCACCGGCGACCGCGTCGGTGTCGCGCACCACGGTGCCGAAGCGGAAGGGGAGCACGGGCGAGCCATCGGCCGCCAGGGCGTCCAGCACCCGGGCGTGCGCCCGCAGATCGTCCGGGGTGCCCAGGGGTTTGCCGGTGGGCACCTCGCTGACCACGGCGGCCTGGCCGCCCCGGCGCACCAGGGTCACCGTGGCCTCCCGGTCGCCGACCGCGGACAGATCCTTGACGACGTCGTCGTCGCGGTCGTCCGCCACGACACCGTAGACATAACAGGCACGTTCGTTACCCGCCATCACCGCTCGCGCTCCCTATGGGCCCTGGAACTCCGCTTGCGCCGGGGCCGTTCCCGCTCCTCGGCGCCTGCCTCGTCCTCGGCCTCGTCGTCTTCGTCGTCCTCCTCGTCGTCGCCCTGGAGCAGGTCGGAGACGGACTCCTTGACGCCTTCCAGGGCGCCCTTGGTCTTCTTCTGGCTGCCGCCTTCGCGCAGGTCGTCCATCAGACCGGGCAGACCGTGGGTCTCGGTGCCGCTGCGGGCGAGGTCGAGACGGTTCGTCGCCTCCGCGAAGCGCAGATAGGTGTCGACACTGGCGACCACGATGCGGGCGTCGATGGTCAACAGCTCGATCCCCACCAGGGACACACGCACATACACATCGATGACCAGGCCCTTGTCCAGGATGAGGTCGACCACGTCGACCAGGCTGCTGCCGGAGCCGGACCGGTCCAGATACTGGCCTTGCTGACTTGCTACGGTCACCACGCTCACCTGTTCCAGGGGCGGGTCCCGCCAGCGGCGTGGATGCCGCCGCGGCGCCTCGTCCTTCTGTCCTCTGGCCTTCTGTGGGTTCCTCTGGCGCTTTCCTCCACGCGAACCTATTTTCGAGTATGTCTCATTTGGGCGTTATGGGTGACTTCATCGACGCAGGGCGCCTCTGGTCTGCGCTCCTCACCCGGGGTCCCGTGTCGTGACGCTCAGTGTGGGATCACGCGGTATTGATAGTGCTGTGCTGAGTGATCGGGATGCCAGGGGGCGACGGATGCTGGCCGGTCTGCTGGCCGAGAGCCATCTGATGCCGCTGGAAATGCTGCCGGCCAGGGCCGGCGAGTACGCGGCGCTGGCCGGTTTCACCCAGGTGGTGATCTATCTGCGCGATCTCCAGGGCAACGTCCTGCGCAGGCTCTCCGGCGCCGGGCTCGCGGTGGCCCCGGCGGCCCCGGACGCCCCCGAGGAGTTGATGATCGACGAGACCGTGGCCGGGCGGGCGTACCAACTGGGAAAGATCATCACCGACGACGTTCCGGAGGATGCGAACCGGCGCTGGGTGCCGCTGGTGGACGGCACCGAGCGGGTCGGGGTCATGCGGCTGACCGTCGACGCCGACGACGCACAGGCCCGGGAGGACATGCAGGCGTTGGCCGCGCTGCTCGCCCTGCTGATCGTCCGTAAGGCGGACACCAGCGACACCTACGCCCGGCTGTCGCGCACCAGGAAGATGGGCATCGCCGCCGAGATGCAGTGGAACCTGATGCCGGAGCGCACGTTCGTGGACGGCAGGGTGGCGATCTCCGGCGTACTGGAACCCGCGTACCAGATCAGCGGGGACGCCTACGACTACGCCACCGACGGGCCGCTGGTCCACATGGCGATCTTCGATGCCATGGGGCACGACACGGCCGCCGGGCTCACCACGGCCCTGGCGATGGGCGCCGGCCGCAACGCCCGCCGACAGGGAGCCGGGCTGGTGGAGATGGGGCGGGCCGTGGACGACGCGCTGCTCGAACAGGCCCCGCAGGGCCGCTATGTCACCGGTGTGCTGTGCCGCCTGGACACCCGCACCGGCGGTCTGTCCTGGATCAACCGCGGCCACCCGCCGCCGATCGTCATCCGCCGCGGCAGCGGCGGCTCGGCCTTCCTGGACTGTTCGCCCGCGCTTCCCATGGGTATCGGCCTGGGGCCGGAGGCCACCGTGTGCCATGAGCGGCTGGACCCCGGTGACCGTCTTGTCCTCTACACCGACGGCATCACCGAGGCGCGCCGCCCCGGCGAACGGGAATTCGGTGTCGAGCGCTTCACCGACCTGCTCATCCACCACCACGCCGCCGGTCTGCCGGTGCCCGAGACGCTGCGCCGGGTGATCCACGCCGTACTGGAGCACCACGGCGGAGAGCTCCAGGACGACGCCACCGTCCTGTTCTGCGAATGGCTCAGCGGCACGCCCACGCCCAGTGGGCAGGCGGCCAGACTGGCGGGTGTCCCGGAGGAGGGAGCGCAGACCCCGCGGAAGTGAACGGACGAGCCGGGGTCCTGGGGGACGGAGCGGGGCTCACCCCGCGCCCTCCCCGGCCTCGCGTGTCCCCGGCTCGTCGTCCTCGACGCGCTTCAGCGGACGCACCGCCGGGCCTTGGAGCACACTGCCGTCAAGGGCGAACCGCGAGCCGTGGCAAGGACATTCCCAGGTCCGTTCGGCGTCGTTGAACCGCACCAGACAGCCCAGGTGGGGGCAGCGGGCCGACAGCGTGTGCGTCCCGCCCCGCTCATCGCGGTGGACGGCCAGCTGACGGCCGCCGAAACGGACGACCGCGCCGCCACCGGGCGGGATGTCCCGTACCGCGTCGGCGCCGTCACCGGACAGCCGGTCGCCGACGAAGTGGCGTGCCACGGTGGACTGGACTCGCATCAGCGCCGGGGCCTCGCGCACCGGATTCAGCCGCCGCGGGTCGTACAGGTCCTCCCACGGCGAGGGCCGCCCGGTGAGCCGCGCGGCCAGCAGCCTGCCGGTGAGCACGCCGCCGGTCATGCCCCACCCGGCGAACCCCGTGGCCACGTAGGCATGGCGGGAGGCGGGGTGCAACGGGCCCACGAAGGGCACATGATCGGTGGTCCAGTTGTCCTGCGCCGCCCACCGGAAGGCCGGTTCGGCACCGGGGAAACGGTCCTGTGTCCAGTCGATCAGCCGCGCGTACCGCCGCTCGACGCCACCGTCACCGGGCGTGAACTTCTCCCCGGTGACGATGAGCAATCGCCGCCCCGGCCGGTACGGCGCGGTGCGCACCGAGCGGGTACCGTCCTCGGGCGTGAGGTACATGCCGCGCGGGGCGCGGTCGGCGGGGAGCACCGCGGCGACGACAAGCTCACGCTTCACTTCCAGCCGGGGGAAGAGCAGGGCCCGGTCGAAGATCGGGTAGGCCGTCGCCACCACCACGTCCCGGGCGCGCAACCGCGCTCCGCGGTCGGTGGTGAGGCGGCACGGATGGCCCTCGCCGAGGCTCACCACCCGGGTGTGCTCGAAGACCAGACCTCCCCGTGCGACCAGGTCCGCCACCAGCGCGAGCAGATACTTCCGGGGGTGGAACTGCGCCTGTCCCGCCAGCTCCACCGCCCCCGCGACCGGGAAGGGCAGATCGGTCGCGGTGGTGAACGAGGCGTCCAGTCCGGCCGCCGAGGTGGCCTCCGCCTCCGCCCGTACCCGCTCCACACCCTCCTCGCCCTCGGCGTAGGTGAGGGCGGGGGACTCCTCCAGCTCGCAGTCGATCTCCAGCTCGGTGGTCACCTGGCGCACCCGGTCCACGGCGTCGGTCTGCGACGTGGCGTAGAGCCGGGCCGCCTCCGCCCCGCGGGCGGCGCGGATGTCCTGGTAGGCCAGCCCCTGGAGAGCGGAGAGCTTGGCCGTGGTGTGGCCGGTGGTCCCGGCGGCCAGTCGGCCCGCCTCCACGAGCGCCACCCGGCGCCCGGCGCGCGCCAGCTCCCAGGCCGTGCAGATACCCGCGACGCCCGCGCCGACCACGGCCACCTCGACATCGGGAGCGGTGCCCTCCCGGCCGGGCTCCAGGGCCGGGAAGGAAGGTCCCGGCACCGAGGACATCCAGTACGACGAGGGCGCGTATCCGGTGGGAAGACTTGTCATCGCCCGCTCCTCTCCGTCCGGCCCGCTGCCCGGCCGCGATTTCGCCCCGGGTGCCCGCGAAACCGGTCGTGACACGCCGGGCGCCGGGCCAGGGCCGCGCCGGTCGGTCAGCCCGCCAGTGCGGCGACCAGCTCATCCAGGTGGGCCGACCGCCAGGTGAAGGTGTCGGTGCGCTGCGGCGGATCCCCGCCCGGCCGCTGTACGTAGGCGGTGCGCATGCCCACCGCCTGAGCTCCGCGAAGGTCCCAGGCGTGGGCGGCGACCATCAGCACACGCTCCGGTGGACAACCCGCCGCGTCGAGCGCGAGCCGGTAGACCTCCGGTGCGGGCTTGTAGGCCCGGGCGTCTTCGGCGGACAGGGCTTGGTGCCAGCGCAGCCCCGCGTACGCGTTGAGCCGGAGCAGCGCCGCGCGGCTGGCGTGGGAGAGCCCCAGCACGGGGAACCGCCGCGCGAGGCGGGCGAGTCCGGCGAGGGAGTCGTCCCAGGGCTTGAGGCGCTGACCGGCGGTGGCCAGTCGCCCGATGGCCGCCGGGTCGGTGAGCCCGGCGCGGTCGGCGACGAGTTGAGCGGCCTCGCGGTCGATGATCTCGGTGTTGGCGTACGTCCGGCCGTCCTCCGCGATGCGTTGCTGCTCGCGCTCGACATGCTCTCGCCACACGGTGAGCAGCCGGTCGACGGACGTGTCGTCGGATGCGCTGTCGGATGCGTTGTCGGAGGCGGGCACCGCGTCGCGAATGGCCGCTCGAAGCCCGCCCGGTTCGTCGACCATCGTTCCGAGGACGTCGAAGACGACAACCTCGATGTCCTTCGCCCCGGCCATCCGGTCTCCTGTCTCGCGTCACCGGTCAAACAGGTGACGATTGTTGCCCGCGTTCACGTCACCGGTCAAGATGGTGATGTGAGCTTCGCATTCGTGAGTGGCAGCCCGGCGCTGGACCTGGTCGGTACCGTGGTGTCCCGTCGGGACAAGCCCGTCGACCTCCTGGCCGCACCCGCCGATCTTGAGCAGTGGGTCCGCGCCTGCGAGGGGCTCCCCGACCAGGTGACCGTCGATGTCGAGGGCTTCGCCTCGGCGCTGCGGCTACGTGAGGCGATCTACCAACTGGCGCTCGATCGCCTACGGGACCGTCGCTTCTCGCCGTCCGGCCTCGCTGTCGTCAACGAGGCCGCCGCCGGGCCGGTGCCCACGGTCGAGCTCAGCGACGCGGGCTTGCGGCTGTCAGGCGATCTCCGCTCCGCGCTGGCCCAGGTCGCACGCGGCGGGATCGCCGTGCTCGCCGACCGCCACGCGTGCGTGAAGGAGTGCGGTCGTTCGGACTGCACTCGCCTCTATCTGGACCGCTCCCGTGGTGCACGTCGCACCTGGTGCGGTATGGAGGAGTGCGGCAATCGCGTCAAGGCCGCCGCCTATCGAGCCCGCAGGCAAGCCGCCCAAGAGGGTCGCGATCTCGGGAAGGGCCGGGTGTCAGTGGCCCGGGAACCGAGCCACCCGGAGTAGGTAACACCTCCATCGCCGGCTCCGTGGCCGGCCGGACGCGCCCTGGTGGGGACGCCTTGCTCGGGCGTCCCCACGGGCCTGCGGTCAGTCGAGCTCTCTGGGCCCGTAGAGGGCGGATTCCGCTCCTGTCATCAGGGCCCAGTAGCGGTCTCCGTAGGACCAGTGCCACCACTCGGTGGGGTAGTTGACCAGGCCGACAGCGGTGAGCGCAGCGCTCAGGACGTTCCGGTGGGAGCGGGCCTCGCTGCTGATGTTGTCCGCTCCTGTGTAACAGGCGCCCGCGCTCTCCTCAGGAGAGGCGTTCATCCGGGTGCCCATGTCGAGTTCCCGGCCGTCGGTGTCCGCGAGCGTCAGGTCGACGGCCGCACCGGCGCTGTGCGGTGCGATCTCGGGCGGGGACACATAGCGACTGGCCGCCGAGCGGATCCGCTCGGCGGACCAGTCCGGGTGTTCGTTCCGCAGTTGGTTTGCGTACTCGTCGAAGTAGTGACGCTGCAAGGACGGCGGGCGATACCCCTCGACGAACAGCAGCCGCATCCCGTGCGGCAGTTGTTCCTGGGCCTTGAGCAGCCGACGCAGTACGTCTTCCCGTAGGTGGGTGAAGGCGCCGGCGGAGCCCTCGCCCTTCCGCTCGTCGATCAGCAGGGGGCTGTCCCGTCGCACGTCCACGAGCCGCTCACCGCACTCCTGAACGGGCACGGCCGCGACCCTCGGGTCGGACATCAGAACGATCTCAGTCATGACGCGATCATCTCGCGGACGCCGGGCCCCTGATGGAACTCGGCGGGGTCGACGGACCAGTCCATGGCCGCCGACTCCTCACCCGGGAGGACGGCGTCGAGGAACATGTTCCAGCGCGAGGAGGAACTCAGGACCACCAGTTCGTCGGCGACATCCACGTCCAGCACGCGGTACCCGGCGAATGGCCCCGGCTTGTCGGTGTCGAGGCCGAGCAGCATCACCGCGGTCCAGGCGCACGGCATCAACCTCTCGGGCGTCCGGCCCCCGGGTCACGCCTGCGCCGGGCTCCAGTCCGGGCGACGGCCGAGGTAACGCAGCAGTGCCGCCACCTCGTCGTCGCCTTCCTCGGCCGGAAGCTCCGGGCCGAAGGCGAACCCCCGCAGCGGCTCCGCGAGTTGCCGCGCAGCGGCGAGCAGCGGGCGGGCCAACTCGGTGGTGAGCGGTGACGGCTGCCCCGTGGCCACGGCCATGTCCCAGGCGTGCACCGCCGCGTCCAACATGCGGTGACGCCCAGTTCGGCCGTCGTCTTCTTCGGCGGAATCGGCACGGGCACCTCCACGGCGTCGCGCTCCACCCCCGCCCACGCGCCCGCGGCGCTCGCGAGGGCGGGCTCGAGTACGTCCTCGGGCGCTCCGTCGAAGGCTGTTGCGGGCTCGAACGGGTTGTACGCCGGCCCCGGCCCGCCGGTCAGAAACGCCGCGTACGCCTGCTGGCCCCGGCCGCGTGCAGCAGCACCTGCGCGACGTTCCACCCCTCGCATGGAGTCGGCCTCGCCCAGTCGGCGGCGGGAATCTCGCGTACGGCATCGCGCAGCGCCCGGTGCGCCGCCTCCAGTACCTGCCAGTCCGTGCGTGCGGCCTCGGCCCCGTTAGTCACGCTGCCCTCCTGATCTGCGGAGAAGTGCGTTGCGCAGATCTCCTTGCGACAACGTGGCACAGCGCGTGGCGCGTTGTCCCACGTTCACGCAATCTCGTCGATCTCATGTTCGACTACGGGGCCGAACCGCTCACCGAGGGATACCGGGGCCTGCGGTCAGCGGTCGCCGTGGAACTTGTTGGCGATATCGATATCGCAGTCACCGTCGCCGCCACCGCTCGCCTCGCCCTTCAAGGAGCCGTACGCCTTCTGGCTCCTGGTCTGTCCGGCGGGGATGACATCGCTGTTGTCCATGGCGAACCCGAGCTCACCGCCGTAGGTGTCGGTGAAGTCGAAGGAGACGTGGTAGGTGGCGTCGTAGGACGCGCTGTTGGTGACCGTGTAGTCGACGATCAGGCCCATCGTCTCGGAGGGAGCGACCGTGCACTTCACGATCTTGATCTCCTGTGTGGCGTCATCGTTCCGGGATCCACCGGTCGGCGTGGCTCCGGGAGTGCTGCCCGTCGAGCCGTTCCCGCCGGTGCTCAGACCGCCCGATGTGATTCCCCCGCCCGATGAGCTGGAGCTCGAGTGGTCGTTGTCGTTGTCGTCACAGCCACCGCCTCCGGAGCGGCGCGCTCCCGTCAGGGCGACCAGGACCACGGCGCACACGGCTATGGCGCGGGCATGGCGGAGCTTCATGTTTCAACCCCCGTTGATATGTCAGAAGATGGACCTGCTCGGCAGGCGCATGTCACCCTATCCGCTCCCACTCCCGTCCGAGGCCACGGACAGCCCGCCCCGCGGGAGGGACCGCTCAGGACCGGCTGTCGCGCGGGAGCAGCGCTCCGGCCACCGCCGAGGTGACACAGAGCAGCACCCCCACCACCACCAGGCCCACCCGCATCCCCGGGAGGGAGAACGCCGCGTCCCCGGAAGTGGCGAGCAGGGAGCCGAAGAACGCGACGACAAGCCCGCCCCCGGTCTGCCGCAGGGCGTTCAGCAGGCCGGACGCGGTGCCCGCACGTTCACCCGGCACGCTGTCCATCAGCAGGGCGGTCAGCGCGGGTATCGCGAGCGCCCCGCCGATGCCGGTCGGCACGAGGAGGAGCAGGGCCAGCCAGAGCGGTGTGTCCGCGGTGAGCGGCAGCAGCGCGAACATCGCCACGGCCAGGATCACTTGTCCCGCGACGATCACCGCCCGCCGCCCGGTGCGTTCCGCCAGTCGCGGGGAGAGAAGGTTCGTGAGGGTGGTGAGCGCGGCCATCGGGACGAACATCAGCCCCGTCGCGAGCCCGGACATGCCCCGCAACTCCTGGCAGTAGAGGCCGAGCAGGAAGACCACACCGTAGAAACCGGCGTTGAGGGCGAAACCCACGGTGAGCGACACGGACACCTCGCGGCGCCGGAGCATCGCCGGTGGCACCATCGGTGCCCGGTGGCGCCGCTCCACCTGCTGGAAGGCCAGAACCCCGGTGGCCGCGGCGGCGAACCCGGCCAGGGCCACGGCGCTGGTCCACCCCTCGTGCCCGCCCTCGATCACGCCGAGGGCGAGTCCGGCGAGCGCCACCACCGCCGCGAGCTGGCCCGGCAGATCCAGCGGCGCGGGCCTGCGCGGCGAACGCGCCACCCGGGTGAGGAGCAGCAGGGTCACCGCACCCACCGGCAGGTTCAGCAGGAACACCGAACGCCACCCGGCGGTCTGGGTGAGGGCACCACCCAGTACGGGACCGGCCGCGATCGCGACCGAGCCGCCGACCGTCCACAGGGCGATGGCCCGGCCGCGGCGCCGGGCGTCGGGGTATGCCTGCCGGATCAGGGCGAGCGAGGCGGGCATCAGGATGGCCGCCGCGCTGCCCTGGAGGACCCGCGCCGCCACCAGGGAGCTGATGTCCGGGGCCAGAGCGCAGCCCAGCGAGGCGAGCGTGAACAGCGACACCCCCCAGCCGTACGCGCGCCGTGCCCCGGCCCGGTCGGCGAGGGCGCCCGCGGACAGCATCAGCGCGGCGAACATCAGGGTGTAGGCGTCCACCACCCACTGGAGGCCCGACATCCCGGCGTGGAGGCGGTCCCGGATGGCGGGCAGGGCGAGGTTCACGGCGGACACATCGACGTTGATGACGGTGAAGCCGAGGAGGGCGGTGATCAGGGCGACCCCGGGGCGGCCGTCGCCGGCGTCGGGCCCGGCACCGCCCGTGACGGCGCCCGCGGCGCGGCGCGGTGTGGGAAGCGCCGGCAGCGGGTCCGCTTCGGGGGACGGCACGCGGTCGTGCCCGGTGGTGACGCTCACAGGTGACTCCTCCAACGAGAGGGGCGGCGAAGACGGCTTTGCCGGAACCGCCCGGCCAGGAACGGACCACGAAGCCACTTCGGGGAAGACTTCAGGGAAGAAACGAAGACGTGGCGCGGCGGGACGGTCCCCGCCCCCGCGTCCGCGGCCCGGTGCCGTGCACCCCCTGGGACCGCGGGGACGGGACCGTTCCGCGACACCGTCCACTCTGCCGCCCGTACCGGCCGCGTGGCAGGCCGCCGTTTGCCGGGGCGCCCCGTTCCTGGCCCTGCCACAGCCCCCCAGCAGTGGCGGGCTCCTGAGACAATGGACGCATGAGCGAAGGCAACGGGGGCACGGAGCTGGGCAGGTATCTCAGGGCGCGGCGCGCCCTGGTGAGTCCCGAGGAGGCGGGGCTGCCGCCCGGCGCGGGCATCCGCCGCACACCCGGCCTCCGCCGCGAGGAGCTGGCCACGCTCGCCGGTGTGAGCGTCGACTACTACACACGTCTGGAGCGTGGGCGCGAGAGCAACCCCTCCGCCGTCGTCATCGGCGCCATCGGCCGGGCGCTGCGCCTGTCCGGCGACGCCCACGAAAGGCTGCACGACCTGGCGGAGCTGGCCTCGGGCCGGTTCACCGAACCCCGGCCGGTGGCCGATGACACGGTGCGCGAGTCCGTCCATCAGATGCTGGAGCGGCTGCGCCCGATGCCCGCGTATGTCGTCGACCCGTACAACTACTGCCTGGCGGCGAACGCGCCGGGGCGGCGCCTGCTGCCGGGCTTGTGGGACTGGCCCCCGGAGCAGCGCAACATCACCCGGTTCTTCTTCCTGCACCCCGTCGGCCGGGCCCTCTACGTCCCCTGGAAGGAGACGGTCGCCCAGTCCGTCGCCCATCTGCGGGCGGTCGGGGGCGCCGACCCCGATGTGCCGCGGCTGGCCCGTATCGTCGGAGAACTGCTCCTGAAATCACCGGAGTTCGCCGAGCTGTGGGACCGGTACGAGGTCCGGGAGCGCGGTGGCGGCGCGAAGACGTTCCAGCACCCCAAGGTGGGCAGGATGACGCTGACGTTCGAGGTGATGACCCTGGCCCGCAGCGGTGGCCAGCGCCTGGTCGTCTATCAGGCCCCGGCGGGATCCGCCGATGAGGAGGCCATGCTCCGCCTGGACCCGGCCGCCCATCCCTCGCCCCGCTGAGGCTGTACCAAACGGGTACCGCCCCGCCGCCGTCCGCACCCCAGGGGGAGGGTCGCGGACGGCGGCGGGTGTCTCACAGCATCAGATGCTTCGGCTGGGTGTAGTCGAGCAGTCCGCCCAGCGAAAGATCGCTGCCGTAGCCGGAGTGACGGACGCCGCCGTGTGGCAGCTCGGAGACAGTGGTGCCATGGGTGTTGACCCAGACGATCCCGGTGCGCAGCGCCCGGCCCGCGCGCATGGCGCGGTCGTGGTCCCGGGTCCACACACTCGCCGCGAGCCCCTGCGGCACCGTGTTGGCCAGCCGCAGCGCCTCCGCCTCGTCGGCGAACGGCTGGACGGTCACCACCGGGCCGAACACCTCGCCCTGCACGATCTCGTCGCTCTGGCGCACCCCCGTCACCACCGTCGCCTCATGGAAGAAGCCGGGGCGGTCCAGGGCGGAACCTCCCGCCACCACCTGGGCGTGGGCCGGGAGCCGGTCCAGCGCGCCACGGACCGTCCGCAGATGCTCCGAGCTGTTGAGCGGACCGAAGTCGGCGCCGGTGTCGTCGGGGCCGCCCGGGCGCAGCCGTGCGGCCGCGCCCGCGAAGGCGTCCACGAAGGCATCGTGGATCCGCTCGTGGACCAGGATCCTGGTGGCCGCGGTGCAGTCCTGTCCGGCGTTGTAGAAGGACAGCGACGACAACTGCCCGACCACCTCGTCGAGATCGGCGTCCTCGTGTATCAGGACCGGCGCGTTGCCGCCGAGTTCCAGATGGAGCCGTTTGAGGTCGGAGGCCGCGGCGGTGGCGATCTCCCGCCCGGCCCGTGCGCTGCCGGTGAGGGCGACCAGCCGTACGTCCGGATGCGAGACGAGGGCCCGCCCGGTGTCCCGGTCGCCGCACACCACGTTCAGCACTCCCGGCGGCAGATGTTCCGCCGCGAGCCGTGCCAGCGCCACTGTGGACCGGGGTGTGGTGTCGGAGGGTTTGAGCACCACGGTGTTGCCCGCGGCCAGCGCCGGGGCGATCTTCCACACCGCCATCATCAGCGGGTAGTTCCACGGTGTGATCTGGGCACACACCCCGACGGGTTCACGGCGCAGCACCGAGGTGCGGTCCGGGGTGTACTCGGCTGCCGCGACACCCGGCAGATTGCGGGCGGCTCCGGCGAAGAAGCGCAGGACGTCGATGGTCGGGGGCAGTTCGTCGTCCCGGAAGGCGGCGTACGGTTTGCCGGTGTCGGCGACCTCCGCCTCCACCAGCGCGTCCGCGTGCAGCTCCATGGCGTCGGCGATCCGCAGCAGTGCGGTCTGCCGCTCCTGCGGGGTGGTGAGCGACCAGCTGTCGAAGGCGTCGCGCGCCGCCTGGCCCGCCGCGAACACATCCGCCGGGCCGGACAGCGGGGCCCTGCCGTCGACGGCGCCGGTGGCCGGGTTCACCAGCCGCATCGTGGCACCGGACGCGGCCGGTTCATCGGCGCCGTCGATGTGGTTCACCACGGAGAAGTCCGTACGCTCAGCCACGGCTCAGCACCTCCCGGGCGGCGGCGCGTCCGGTGCGCACCGCGCCTTCCATATAGCCCGCCACCCACTGGTCGGAGCCGCATACGTAGAACGGCGGCTCGTGGGTGCCGTGCAGCGGCCCCACGGCCATGACCTCACCCGGTGTCCACTGGGTGACATACCCCTGCGTCCAGGGATCGGTGCCCCACAGGCGCAGATGGCAGGCGAGCGGTGAGCGGGCCCGGTCGCCGAACATCCCGGCCATCTCCTCGAGCAGTTCGGGGGTGCGCAGCTGGGGTGGTGTGCCGAGCAGTACGCCGAAGCGCTCGGGCGGGACGAGGGCCGACAGCACACCGTCGTTCTGCGGCCAGGTCGATCCGAGCACCCCCTCGCACTCCGACAGCCCGCTGAGTCCGGCGTCGCGCCAGAACGGATCCGCGTAGACGGCGGTGAATTTCGCGGCCAGCGCGTGGCGTTGGCGGTGCAGCGAGGCGAGTCGGGCCGCGCCGACCCCGGTGATGGCCACCGAACGCAGCGGGCCCACCGGCAGGGCGCTGACCACCGCCCCCGCGGTGAGGATCTCGCCGGTCACCAGGCGTACGTGGCAGCGGCCGGGAGCGATGTCGAGCGCGGCCACCGGCGAGCCGAGGCGGACGCGTCCGCCCAGTTCACGCCCCATGACCTCGGCGAGGGTGGCGGATCCGTCGGCCAGCCGGAGTCCCTCCCAGTCGTCGTAGTCGTAGTGGCCATCGCTCGGTACCGCGGCGTTCTTGCGGAGCGCGGCGAGGAGCGAGGTCCGCTCGCAGGAGCCGTCGGCCAGGGCGAGCTGGCCGATCTCCCAGAGCCGGACGACGGCGGGGGAGGCGTGCTGGGACCGCAGCCAGCCGCCGACCGAGAGCCGGTCGAGCGCGGCCGCCTCCGGGTGGGACCAGGGGTCGTCGGGGTCCACACCCGACGCCAGGGCCACGAACTCCCCGCTGAGCCGCTTGTGTTCGGCCAGGTCGCCGGGGCCGAACCAGTGCGGTGGATCCCCTGCGGAGCGGCCCTCCGGAGTGGTCCGGGTGATCTCGCCCGGCTCGGCGACATAGCTGGGGACCAGTTTCAGGCCCAGCTCATCGGCGAGGGTCAGATACGCGGTGTGGGCGCGGCCCACCACCTCACCGCCCAGCTGGACGGTGCGGCCGTCCGGCAGCCGGGTCTGCTCCACCCGGCCGCCGACCCGGTCCCTGGCCTCCAGGACCAGGACATCGGCGCCACCGGCCGCCAGGTCGCGCGCGGCGGCGAGCCCGGCAAGACCGGCGCCCAGCACGATCACATCGTGGTGCATCTCGTCGGTTCCTTCGTTCGGTGCGCCCGAGGCGCGGGTCGGGCGGTCAGGCGAGGACGAGACAGTGCTCGGGGCGCCATCCGAACTCCACCGTCTCGCCGCCGATCCAGCGGTCCTCCATACGGGCCCGGGCGGTGTTCTGCTCCAGCACCGACAGGGTGACCCCGGGGGCGAGTTCGATCAGATAGGTGGTGGTCGGCCCGGAGTACACGGTTTCGCGGATGACGCCCCGCAGCACCTCCATGCCCGGTTCGAAGTCGGAGAGCCAGATCTTCTCGGGGCGCACGGACATGCTGACGGTGGCGCCGTCGCCGACGTCGTCCCGGTGGCCGACGGGCAGCGCGGGGCCCTGGTCCAGGACGACCGAGCCGTCCCGGTAGGTGCCCGCCATCAGGTTGGAGGTGCCCATGAACGAGGCGACGAAGCGGCTCGCGGGGTGCTCGTACACATCCTCGGGGGTGCCGCACTGCTCGACATGGCCGTCGTTCATCACCGCCACCCGGTCGGACATGGTCAGCGCCTCGTCCTGGTCGTGGGTGACGAAGACGAAGGTGATGCCGACCTCACGCTGGATCTGCTTGAGCTCGACCTGCATCTGGCGGCGCAGCTTCAGGTCGAGCGCGGCCAGTGGCTCGTCCAGCAGCAGCACGGCCGGACGGTTGACCAGCGCGCGGGCGAGCGCCACACGCTGACGCTGACCGCCGGAGAGGGTGCGGGGCTTGCGCCGGGCCTGACCGCTGAGCTGCACCAGCTCCAGCATCTCGCCGACCCGCTGGCGGATCTCCGCCTTGTCCACGCCCTTGCGCTTCAGACCGAAGGCGATGTTGTCGGCGATGCTGAGGTGATCGAAGAGGGCGTAGCTCTGGAAGACGGTGTTGACGTTGCGCTTGTTGGGCGGCAGCGCCGTCACGTCCTCGCCGCCGAGCAGCACCGCTCCGTCGGTGGGGTCGGTGAAGCCGCCGATCATCCGCAGTGAGGTGGTCTTGCCGCAGCCCGAAGGGCCGAGCAGGGAGAAGAACTCACCGCTTTCGATGTCGAGGTTGACGTCACGGACGGCGTAGGAGTCCGCGTACTGCTTGGAGACACCGTCGAGCCGGACGGCGGGAGTCGCGTCCATGGGTCACTTCCCTGAGAGGAGATCGAGGCCACCGCGGCGGCCGAACAGGCGCGGAATGAACAGCGCGAGGGCGATGAGGCCGATGGACCCGGCGAGCATGAGTGTGCCCACGGCGTTGATGGTGGGCTGCACCCCGAAGCGGATCGCGGAGTAGATGCGCACCGACAGCGGCTGCGGATCGACACCGGTGGTGAAGTACGCGAGCACGAAGTCGTCGAAGACCAGCGCGAAGATCAGCACGGAGCAGGCGAGCACGGCGGGCAGCAGGGCCGGGAGCGTCACCAGCCGCACGGCCTGCAAGCGGGTGGCGCCGAGATCCATCGCGGCCTCCTCCACCTCGGGGTTGAGCGCCGCGACCCGGGAGCGGAGGATCACCGTGACATAGGAGATGGAGAAGGTGATCTCCGAGAGCATCACGGTGCCGGTCGACAGGGTCACGCCCAGCCCCTTGAACAGGAGCATGGACGCCACTCCGGTGACGATCTCCGGCGTGATCAGCGGCACCAGCATGATCAGACCGGCCACCGAGCCCAGCCGGGTCCGGCAGCGCACCAGGCCGAGGGCCAGAGCCGTGCCGAGCAGAACCGAACCG
Source organism: Streptomyces sp. NPDC048636 (assembly GCF_040650655.1). Classification (NCBI taxonomy): domain Bacteria; kingdom Bacillati; phylum Actinomycetota; class Actinomycetes; order Kitasatosporales; family Streptomycetaceae; genus Streptomyces; species Streptomyces sp. NPDC048636. The sequence goes on from NZ_JBEZHR010000005.1 coordinate 29,144, forward strand.
GCCATCGCGACCAGCGAGATCTTCAGGCTGGTGCCCAGTGAGGAGATCAGCACCTCGTCGTGGAAGAAGGCCCGGTACCAGCGCAGTCCGAAGCCGTCGAAGACGGTCAGCGACTTCACGGTGTTGAAGGAGAACAGCACCACCACGCCGATGGGCAGATACAGCAGGGCGAAGAACAGCGCCGTGACGCCGAAGGCCAGCCGCGGCTTGCGGTCGGCGCGCCCGCGGCGCTTCCGGGACCGCGGGCGGGGCGGCTCGGTGGTGGTGGCGTCGGTGCCGGTGGGCGTACGCAACAGGGTCATCGGCGGGCCTCCGCTTCGTCCTTGCGGGTGCGCCGCAGATAGCCGAGCATGCCGATCAGCAGCGCGAGCATCAGCATCATCGTGAGCGCCGATCCCAGCGGCCAGTTCTGGCCCTGGAAGAACTTGTCCTGGATGAGGTTGCCGATCATGATCTGGTCCGGGCCGCCCATCAGCTGTGCGCTGACGAAGTCGCCCATGGCGGGCAGGAAGACCAGGACCAGTCCGGCGGCCGCGCCCTGGCGGGTGGCCGGGAGGGTGACGAAGAAGAAGGTGCGCAGCGGCCCGCCGTACAGGTCCCGCCCGGCCTCGATCAGTGAGACGTCCAGCCGCTCCAGGGCGGCGTACAGCGGGATGATCATGAAGACCACAAAGCCGTAGACCAGGCCCGCGACCACACCGACACCGGTGTTGAGGATCTTCGTGCCGGAGTCGGCGAGGCCGATTCCGCGCAGCGCCCTCAGCAGCGGGCCGTCGTCGGAGAGCACCACCGACCAGCCGTACATCCGCACCAGGTAGTTGGCGAAGAACGGCACCACGATCGCGGCGATCATCGCGTTCTTGAAGCGTCCGCCGTGCAGGGCGATGGTGTACGCCACCGGGTAGGCGATCACCAGGCAGATCACGCAGGTCAGTACGGAGTAGCCGAGGGAGCGCAGCAGGACCTGTGAGTAGGCCGGGTCGGCGAGGGCCCGGACGCTGCCGAGGTCGAATCCGAAACGGGGGTTGCCGAGGCTGTCGGTGGTGCCGACGGCCAGCACGGCGACCAGCAGCAGGGAGGCGATCAGGAAGCTGGTCATCCAGAGGGTGCCGGGGACCATGAACCAGGTCCAGATGCGCGTGCTGGAGGCGCGGCGGCTCCGTCGTCGGCCGCCGGAGGATGGGGAGAGTGTCATGTCAGCCCGCCTTCACATGGGTCCAGGCGGTGTCGCGGGCGTCTTCCTGGGCACGGCTGCCGTTACGGAAGAACAGGTCCGCCTTGAGGTCGTCCTCGGTCACCACACACTCCGGGAACGGTTTGACCAGGGCCCGGTAGATCTCCTCGGTACCGTCCACCGGCATGGGGTAGCCGATGTACTCGATGTTCTTCTTCACGTTCTCCGGGCGGAGCATGTAGTCGATGAAGAGCATCGCGGTGCCGGGGTGGCGGGCGTTCCACGGGATGGCGTAGCAGTCGGAGTTGATGGGCGTGCCCTCTTTGGGGGCCTGGAAGCCGAAGACCGAGGGGTCCTTGGCCTGGTTGAGCATGGCGGCCATATCGCCGCTCCACGCCTGGGTCATCACCGCGTTGCCGTTGAGCAGGTTGTTGTAGCTGTCGCTGGAGAAGCCACGCAGCCGCGGGCGGAGGGTCGCCAGGGAGGACACCACCCGGTCCAGTTCGCCGGAGTCGCCGGTGCTGACGTCCAGGCCGAGCCGGAGGGCGCCCATGCCGAGCACCTCGTCCCGGTCGTCCAGCAGGAACACCTTGCCCCTGGCCTTGTCGCTCCACAGGTCCTTCCAGGACCCGGTGAGGCTGCCGATCCGGTCGCGGCGCCAGCCGATACCGGTCTTGTAGGCGGTGAAGGGGATGGTGTGCGCGGATCCGGGGTCGTACCAGGGGTTGGTGAAGTAGGCGCGCTTGCCGAAGACCGCGTGGGCGTTGGTGAGCTGGGAGTGGTCGATCCGGCGCAGCCGTCCGCCCCGGACCAGGCGCTGGGCCCATTTGGCGGTGGGGAAGACGATGTCGTAGCGATTGCCCGCGTTGAGCTTGGCGACCATGCCTTCCATCGAGTCGAAGTTCGACTGGATGACTTTGACGCCGTACTCCTTCTCGAAGCCCTTGAAGACCGAGGGGTCGACGAAGTCGGCCCAGTTGAAGTAGACGAGATCGCCGTCGACACGTGCGCGGACCGGGGCCAGGGCCCGTTCGTCCGGTTTCTTGGCGGGCATGAACCCGCAGCCGCTGAGTGCGGCGCCACCCGCGCCGAGCAGGCCGATGGCGCCTGCGCGCAGCATGGTGCGCCGGGAGGGTGGAGGTACCTCGGGGGACACGGAGCGTCCTCTCCGTCGAGGAAGGGCACAGCTTCAGGGCGGGGACCGGGGGCGCGGCTCACGGAGGCCCTGTCTCCGTAGTGATCCGGTCTTGGCAGGACAGCGGGTGTCTCAGCGGAGCGTCGGTAAGGCTGTCGGGGCGGCCACGGGGAGTGTGGCCTGCGCGGCCTCCGCCGGGCGGCCGGTCACGCGCCGTCCCCGTCGGATCCGGGGTTCCCGGCCGGGCCGCCGTCGCCGTCGAGGTCGGCCCGGACCCGGCCGGCGAACCAGCCGACGGCCGTCTCACGGCGCGAGAGCGGACCCGGTTCGAAGCCCGGTGTCGACATTCCCGCCTGGACGCGCTTCACCAGCTCGGCGTCCTCGTCGTTGGTGACCCAGCCGATGTGGATGTTCAGCCGACGGGCCAGCCGGGTGCGTGCGCTCTCGCCGTGCCGGGTGTAGAAGGCACCAGGGATCGCCGCCCGGTCCTGGGCGGTGGGAAGAGCGGTCCACGCGAGCACGTGGTCAGGGTAAAAGTCGATAAGGGTATTCGGGTAGATCACGGCATAACGCCAGACCCGCCGGTCCTCCTCGGTCAGCCCGGGCATGGGGGAGGCGAACCGCTGGTAGAGCCGTTCGGTCCAGTTCGAGGACGGCTTGTCGCGCAGGGGTGACTCGAAGAGCACATACGACTCCTGGACGTCGACGGTGTACGCCTGGTAGTCGAGCAGCCGCATCAGCGCGGGGTGGGCCACGGGGACGTGGTAACCCTCGAGATAGTTGTCGACGATCACCTTCCAGTTGGCGTTCTGCTGCTCGGCGGTGTCCATATCGTGGATGCGGTACTTCCCGACCGGCGTGAGGTCGGCCCCGGCGTAGTGCCCCACGGCCTTCTCGAGACCGGCACAGCTCTCGGCGAGCGGTACGGCGTCGAGGTCGAGGTTGACGAAGACGAACCCCAGGAACGACTCCACCTTGACCGGGTGCAGCCCGAGCCGGGGCTTGTCCAGACAGGGGATCTGACGGGCCTCGGGGGCGCCGACCAGCGTGCCGTCCAGCTTGTAGGTCCAGCCGTGATAGGGGCAGCGGATCGCCTTGCCCGAGGGCTCGGGCGCGGTGACCAGCCGGGTGCCGCGGTGACGGCAGGCGTTGAGGTGGGCGGCGAGGCCGCCCTCGGTGGTGCGTACGACCAGGACGCTGCGTCCCGCCACGGTGGCGGCCAGCCGGGCACCGGGGCCGGGCAGATCGGATTCATGGCAGACCAGCTGCCAGGACCGGGTGAAGATGCGGTCGGTCTCGGCCGTGGCGATGTCCGGGTCGGTGTAGTACCGCGCCGGGAGAGCTTGCCCGGGGTGCTCCGGGGGCGTGCCCGGCGGCGCCGGTGAAAGGGCGGGGGCCGGGGTGATCGGGGGCTGCATCGGATCCTCCTCCACGCCGCGTGGGCGGCGATGGGTGATCAGGCTGTGCAGGGTCGGCGATCGGCTGTGATTCAGGCCGCGCCGTGAACCTCGCTGACTAATTGGTTAGTCAGACTGAGGGGACCTCGGGTTACTGTCAAGGCTTGTCGGCTGACTAATTAGTTAGTTAGTCTACTCGTGGCGAGGCCGCCTCCCCAGGCTCGTCCCGCCCCCACGTGGCCCGTCCGGGCATCCGCGGATCAACAGGTCCGAGCCCCGGAGCGGTCCCCGTCCCCACAGGTCCGCGCGGACCGCCACCCCCGAGCCGGCCCGCGCCCCGCGGAACTCCGTCCGAGCCGACACCGGCCGCCGGAGCAACCGCCGCCCCGCCCCCGCTTCCCTCTTCATCGCGTCCACACCCCGCCCCCGGACATCACGGGGACGGGACGTCCCCGCCCACCCGGAGGCACGCATGAGCGGTCGTCGAAGCCTGGTCTGGCTCGGCCTCACCCCCGAGCCCGAACGAGAGCTGCCCGCCGCGGTGGCCGCCCTGCGCCCCCGCCCGGCCGACCTCTCCCTCGCGGCCCTGACCACGGCGGAACGCCGCAGGGTCGAGCGGCTGATCCTGCGCGGCACCCAGCGCAGCTGGCTCGGCTATCTCGCGGAGGTCACCGCCCTGGTCGTCGACGCCGCGGAAGAAGACGCGCCCGCCGAAGAAGACGCGTCCGCCGACGGAGACGTGTCCGGCCGCGGAAACCGGTCCATCGACGCCGACCCCCACGCGGCGCTGGTGGCGGGCGAGGTCGTCCTCGACCACCACCGGATGCTCATCGGCCTCCCCGGGGCCGGATACGACCGCGCCGCCCCGCAGCGCCGGGCACTGGAACAGGCGCTGCTCAGACTCAGGAACCGCGCAGACAAGGGAGCCGCCGCATGACCGGCATCCTCTCCCTGACCCCTCAGGGACAGCCCACCGCACTCGCCCCGCAACCACCCGGGGGCGAAGACCTCTCCCGCTACGAGGCCACCGGCGGATACGCCCCCGTCCCCGCCCCCGACCAGCTGCTGGACCGCATCGCCACCGCCGGGCTGCGCGGCCGCGGCGGCGCCGGATTCCCCGCCGCGGTCAAACTCCGCACCGTACGCGACGCCCCCGGCGACACCGTCGTCGTCGCCAACGGCGAAGAGGGCGAACCCGGTTCCGTCAAGGACCGCTGGCTGCTGCGCCACCGGCCGCACCTCGTCCTGGACGGTGTACGGCTCGCGGCGGCCGTCACCGGTGCCCGCCGCGGCTATGTCTACCTGGCCGACCCGGCCGCCGAGGCGGCGGTCCGCCGCGCGCTCACCGAGCGGCCCACCGAGGTCCCCGTCGAGGTGGTGGTCACCGAACACACCTATGTGGCGGGGGAGGAGAGCGCCGTGGTGCGCCGTATCGACGGCGGCCCCGCACTGCCCACCGCCAAACCCCCACGCCCCTTCGAACGCGGCGTCGGCGGCGCCCCCACCCTCGTCGCCAATGTGGAGACGCTGGCCCGCGTCGCCCTGCTCACCTCCCACCCCGACGCCGCCGCCGAGGTGGCCGCCGCGCACCTCGTCACCATCGCCGGACCCGGGAACGAGCCCGCGCTCGTCGAGGCACCCGCGGGCACCCATCTCAAGACCCTCGCCGACCTCTTCGGCCACGGCAGGGCCCCGGCGGTCCTCCTCGGCGGGCTGTTCGGCGGAGTGCACGGCGCGGGCTGGGCCGATCTACGGCTCGACCACGAGGAACTCTCCGCGGCGGGCAGTGCGCTGGGATGCGGCGCCCTGCACTTCCTGGCCCCCGAGGACTGCCCCGTCGCGGCCGCGGCCGACGCCGCCGGATATCTCGCCGCGCAGAGCGCCCGCCAGTGCGGTGTCTGTGTGTCCGGCACCCGGGCGCTGGCCGAGACCCTCGCCGCGGTGAGCCGCGGGGAAACCGGTGAGGAGGACACCGCCAAGCTGCTCCGCTGGTCCACCCAACTGCCCGGCCGCGGTGCCTGCGGCCTCCTCGACGCCGCCGCCCGTATCGCCGCCACCCTCCTCGCCCACTTCCCGGAGCGGGTCGGCGACCACCAGAACACGCCCTGCCCCGCCTGCTCCGCCGCACCGCCCCCCGACGGCAACCGCCTTGTCGTCGCCGTCCCCTGACTTCGCAGCATCCCGCGACACCGGCGTCCCCGCCGTGGCCGTCCCTCCGGTCCCGTACCGCCACCGCTCGTCCCCGAAAGGACCCCGCCATGAAACTTCTGCTGGATTCCACCCGCTGCCAGGCCTACGGCCTGTGCCAGGAACCCGCCTCCGCGCTCATCGAGCTCGACGAGTGGGGCTATGCCCGTCTGATCGGGACCACCGTGCCCGAGGGCTCGGAGCAGGAGGCCGCCGAGGCCGTCGCCGCCTGCCCCAACTCAGCGCTGCGGCTGGTGAAGTGATGGGACGTGACCTGAGCGCACTCTTCGACCCCGTGTCCGTGGCGGTCGTCGGAGCCAGCGACGACCCCGCCAAGTACGGCCACGCCATCGCCTCCCAGGCCATCCGGGCCGACCGCCGGCGCCCGGTGCACCTCGTCAACCGCCGCGGCGGAACGGTCCTGGGCCGCACCGCCGCCCCCAGCGTCCGGGCCATCGGCGAACCCGTCGACCTCGCCGTCGTCTCGGTGCCCGCCGCCGGATTCGAGGCCGCCGTCGACGAGGCCCTGGACTGCGGGGCCCGTGCGATCGTCGCCATCACGGCGGGCTTCGCCGAGACCGGCGCCGCCGGACGCGAACGCCAGCGTGCCGTCGCCGAACGGGTCCGCGCCGCCGGTGCCGTGATGGTCGGCCCCAACTGCCTGGGCATCGCCGACAACACCACCGATCTCTTTCTCGCCTCCGACACCTTCACCCCCGGCGGAATCGCCCTGCTCAGCCAGAGCGGCAACCTCGCCCTCGAACTCCAGCTCCGCTTCGGACCGCACGGCCTCGGCTTCTCCCGGTTCGTCTCGCTCGGCAACCAGGCCGATGTCACCCTCGTCGACCTCCTGGCCGACTGCGCCCGCCACGAAGGCACCCGCGCCATCGCCGTCTACGCCGAGGACTTCGCCGACGGCCGGGCCTTTGCCGAAGCCGCCGCCGTCGCCGGAAAGCCGGTGGTGCTGCTCACCGCCGGACGTGGCGACGCCTCGGCCCGCAGCGCCCAGTCGCACACCGGCGCCCTGACCACCTCGGCCGACGTCGTCACCGCCGCATGCCGGGACGCCGGAGTGGAACTCGTCGCCACCCCGCGCGAACTCACCGTCGTCCTGGCCGCCCTGGCCGGGGAACGACGCGCCAAGGGCCGTGGTGTCGCGGTGCTCACCGACGGCGGCGGCCATGGAGTGATCGCCGCCGATGCCACCGAGGCCGCGGGGCTGACCGTGCCCGAACTCACCCCGGACACCCAGGACGGTCTGCGGGAGGTGCTGTGGGAGCAGTCCGCCCTCGGCAACCCCGTGGACCTGGCCGGGATGGGCGAACAGGACCCCTCCTCGTACACCGGAACCGTCGCGGCCCTGCTCGAGGCGGAGGAGGCCGACGCCGTCCTGATGACCGGCTACTTCGGTGGCTACGCCGACGCGGGCAGCGGACTCGGCGGCGGTGCGGCACTTGCCCGCGGTGAGCAGGAGGCCGCCCACGCCATCGTCGCCCGGCATCAGAGAAGCGCCAAACCCCTCGTCGTGCAGTCGATGTACCCCGGCTCGCCCAGCTGCCGCACCCTCATCGCGGCCGGTATCCCCGTGTTCGGGGCGACGGAGGACGCGGCCCGCGCCCTCGCCGCCCTGGCAGGCCCCGGCGCGACCGCCCCCGCGGCCGGTGTGGCGCCCCTTCCGCAGGCCGCCGCGCCGCTGGAGCGGACCGGATATCTGGAGACCCGCCGGGCACTGGAAGCCGCGGGCATACCCTTCCCGGCCGTACAGGAGATCCGCGACGAGGACGAACTCCGCGCCGCCGCGGCCGAGATCACCGGTCCCTATGTCCTCAAGGCCCTCCATCTGCTCCACAAGTCGGACGCCGGGGGAGTGGCCCTCGGGCTGGCCGGACCGGATGAACTGCTCGCCGCCTACCGCGATATGCACGGCAGGCTGGGCGCCCCCTCCTACTCCGTGGAGGCCATGGCCGACCTCTCCGACGGCATCGAGCTGATCGTCGGCGTCAACCGCGACCCGCGCTTCGGCCCGGTCGCCATGGTGGGATTCGGCGGCATCCTCGCCGAGGCGCTGCGCGACGTCGCCTTCGCCCTGGCGCCGGTCCCCGCACCTCACGCACTCGACCTGCTGCGCCAGCTGCGCACCGCCTCGCTGCTCGACGGTGTCCGGGGCCGCCCCGCCGTGGACATCACCGCGGCCGCCGACGCCATCGAGCGCATCACCGCCTTCGCCGCCGCCCACCCCGAGATCGCCGAACTCGAAGTCAACCCGCTCCTCGTCCGCCCCACCGGAGTGCTCGCCCTGGACTCCCGGGCCGTCCTCGCCTGAACCCACCGCACCCGCAGCCCGAACCCGTACCGAAGAGGTCTTTCATGGATATGCGCTACACCCCCGAACAGGCCGACCTGAAGCGGCGCGCGGCCGACTACGCCCGTCTCCTCATGCGTTACGAGGACGAGTCCGAGCAGGCCGGTGGCCCGCTGCCGCAGGAGACCGTCGCGGAGCTGACCCGCGCCGCCATGGACGCCGGGGTCTACGCCATCAACATGCCCACCGAATGGGGCGGCGCCGGACTCACCCTCCTGGACCAGGTCATCGTGGAGGAGGAGTTCGGCAAGGCCACCAACTGTCTGTGGGACATACCCTGGCGCCCCGCCAACGTCCTCGCCTACGGCGACGAGCGGCAGCGCGAGAAGTACCTGCTCCCCGTGTTGCGCGCCGAGAGGTTCGACGCGTTCGCCGTGACCGAGCCGGGCGCCGGATCCGACCCCTCCTCCGGCGCCTCCACCGCCACCCGTACCGAGGGCGGCTGGCTGGTGAACGGCGAGAAGTGGTTCGTCACCTGCGGAGACATCGCCGACTTCCTGTTGGTGCAGGCCGACGCGGGACCCGACCGGCTGCCCACGCTGTTCTTCGTCGACAAGTCCGCCCCGGGGGTGGAGATGACGCGGGTGCCCCAGTTCATGCACTCCGCCGTCAACGGGCACCCCGAGTTCACCTTCACCGATGTCTTCGTCGCCGACGAGGATGTGCTCGGCGGGGTCGGAAAGGGCTATGAGCTGACCAAGGAGTGGTTCACCGACGAGCGCCTGATGATCGCGGCCCGTACCGTCGGCGCGGCCGAGCGCGCACTGGAGCTGGCCCGTGAATGGGCCATCGGCCGGGAGCAGTTCGGCGGGCCCATCGCGGGCTACCAGCTGATCCAGGGCATGCTGGCCGACTGCGCCGTGGACATCGCCGTCAACCGCGCCTACACCCACCAGGTCGCGTGGGAAGCCGATCAGCCGGGCACCGACCGCAAGACCCTGCACGCCAAGGCGTCCACCGCCAAGCTGGCCGCCAGCGAGGCGGCCGGCCGGGTGATCGACCGCTGTCTCCAGATCTTCGGTGGCCGCGGCTACGACCGCTCCTACGCCGTCGAGCGGATGTACCGCGAACTGCGGGTGGACCGGATCTGGGAGGGCACCTCCGAGATCCAGCGGCTGATCATCGCCAACGAGCTCATCAAGCGCGGCACCCGGGCCCTCGCCCTGCCCACCCACTGACCAACCCCGCCCCCACTGACCGCCCCGCCCCCCGCCACCACCCTCGAAACCCTCGAAGCAGTGAGGACCGCCATGGACTTCCGTCTCACCGAACGTCAGGCCCGGCTCAAGGCCGACGCCCGCGCGCTCACCGACCTCATCGCTGGCTATGAAATCGCCTGCGAGGAGAACAACGGCCTGCCCGACAGCGCCCACGCCACCATCCGCGACGCGGTCCTCGACTCCGGACTCCAGGCGGTCAACATGCCCGCCGAATGGGGCGGCGCCGGACTGACCATCGCCGAACAGGCCACCGTGCAGGAGGAATTGGGGCGGCTCACCGGCGCCCTGTGGGACATGGTGTGGCGGCCGGCCAACGCGCTGCGCTTCTGCACCCCGGAGCAGCGTGAGCGCTTCCTCGTCCCGGTCATCGAGGGGCGGCGGCGCGACTGCTACGCGGTCACCGAGCCCAATGCCGGATCCGACCCGCAGAACCTGGCCACCACGGCCACCAAGAACGACGCCGGGTGGGTGCTCAACGGCGAGAAGTGGTTCGTGACCGTCGGCGACCACGCCGACTTCATGATCGTCCTCGCCGCCGCGGGACCCGAGCGCGCCCCGACGCTCTTCCTCGTCGACAAGGACACCCCCGGGATCGAGATGACCCGGGTGCCCCGCTTCATGCACACCTTCGTCTACGAGCACCCCGAGTTCACCTACACCGACGTCCAGGTGGGCGAGGACGCGGTGCTCGGCGGTATCGGCGAGGGCTATGACATCACCCGCTCGTGGTTCACCGAGGAGCGGCTGATGATCGCCGCCCGGACCATCGGCGCGGCCGAGCGGGCCCTGGAGCTCGCCCGGGACTGGGCCGTGGAGCGCGAGCAGTTCGGCGCCCCCATCGCCAGCTACCAGCTGATCCAGGGGATGCTGGCCGACTCGGCAGTGGACATCGCCGTCAACCGCGCCTACACCCACCAGGTGGCGTGGGAGGTCGACCAGGCGTCCGCGGACGACCGCAAGACCCTGCACGCCAAGGCGTCCATCGCCAAGCTGGCCGCCAGTGAGGCGTCGGGCCGGGTGATCGACCGCTGTCTCCAGATCTTCGGCGGCCGCGGCTACGACCGCTCCTACGCCGTCGAGCGCCTCTACCGCGAACTGCGGGTGGACCGGATCTGGGAGGGCACCTCCGAGATCCAGCGGCTGATCATCGCCAATGAACTGGTGAAGCGCGGTACGGGAGTCCTGGCACTGCCCGGTACGCGCTGATCCCGCGGACTTCCCGCTCCCGGGGGCGAGCACGGGCCGGGCCGCCCCCGGGAGCGTGGAAGCCATCCCGCGGCACCGCGCCGCGGCCACCACACACGGCCCATGAACCCCGGCCCCATGAACCACAGCCCCGTGAACCACGTCAGGAAGGAACCGCGATGGGCGGCATCGAACGCGTTGGAGTAGTGGGCTGCGGCCTCATGGGCGCCGGCATCGCCGAAGTCTGCGCACGCGCCGGGCTGCCGGTGACCGTCGTCGAGCGCGACGTCCACGCCGCTCGGGCGGGACAGGAGCGCATCGCCCGCTCCCTGGAGCGCGCCACCGCCCGCGGCGGACTCACCCCCGACCTCCGCGACGACGCCCTGGCCCGGATCACCGTCGTCGACGACCTGGCCGCACTGCACGACCGGGATCTGGTCGTCGAAGCCGTCGCCGAGGACGAACACATCAAGCTCGACGTGTTCACCCGCCTCGACGCCATCCTCACCTCCGAGGACTGCGTCCTGGCCACCAACACCTCCGCCATCCCCGTCATCCGCCTGGCCACCGCCACCTCGCGCCCCGGCCATGTCATCGGTGTGCACTTCTTCAACCCGGTACCGGTCCTGCCGCTGGTGGAGCTGGTGCCCTCGCTGCTCACCTCCGCCGACACCCTCGCCCGGGCCGAGTCCTTCACCACCGGCACCCTCGGCAAGGAGGTCGTCCGCGCCCCCGACCGCGCCGGGTTCGTCGTCAACGCGCTGCTCGTGCCGTATCTGCTGGCCGCCATCCGCATGGTCGAATCCGGCATCGCCACCGCGCAGGACATCGACCGCGGCATGGTGCTGGGCTGTGCCCACCCGCTGGGTCCGCTCGCCCTGGCCGACCTCATCGGCCTGGACACCACCCAGGCCATCGCCGACTCCCTGTACGCCGAATTCCGGGAACCGCACTACTCGCCGCCACCGCTGCTGGCCCGCATGGTCGACGCGGGTCTGCTCGGCCGGAAGTCGGGGCAGGGTTTCCACAGCTACCCCGAGCGCGCACCCGGTACGGCGGCTCCGCGGCAGGAGGCTCGGTGAGGGATGATGGCCACGGCAGACCGTACGACGAGTGGGGGAGGGCACGACATGGATACCAGGGCGCGCACCGCGGAGGAGACCCGCGAGCGCATCCTGTCCGCGGCGTGCGGGGCCATCGCCGAGGTCGGCTTCGAGAAGATCCGGATGAAGATGGTTGCCGAGCGCGCCGGGGTGTCCACCGCCCTGCTGCACTACCACTTCGACACCCGCGAGAAGCTCTTCACGGAGGCGATGACCCACTCCTTCGCCACCTCGGCGCTCGGCCTCGACGACGATGTGACCACACCCTCCGCCGTCGTCCTGGCCAGGATCGTCCACAGCCTGCTGCCGACGGATCCCGAACTCCGTCAGGACTGGCGTCTGTGGCAGGAGCTGTGGGTGCGGTCGCTGCGCGACGAGAAGACGCGGGTGTTCGCCGTGGACCTGTACGCCGAGCTCCACGCATGGGTGGGCGGGGCGATCGAGCGGGGCGTGGCCTCCGGTGAGTTCCGCCCGGTCGACGTCGGCCGCCTCGGCACCCTGGTGCTCGCGCTGAGTGATGGCTATGGCATCCGGCTGATGCTGGGCGATCCCACGGTCACCGTGAACGATGTGCTGGCCGCCATCTGGCGGCCGGTCGCCGAGGAACTCGGTCTCTCGCCGGAGTTCCCCGAGATCTGACCCCGGCCGCGCCACGGCGTCGCGGGACGGCTGGGCCGCCGGGAGTGGGGGTGTACTCAGCCCCCTGTGCGATTCGGGGGTTGGCCCCCGTGCGGTCGGGGTGGTGCCGCCATGGCACCACCCCGCCTTCGGTCCGTACGTTTATGCAGGCCAGAACGTTACGACCGATACAGGACCGGAGTCCTTCATGTCCCAGGCCACCGTGCCGTCCGAGTCCCGGGTACTCGTCGGCGGCATCGCGCCGCCGGGGAGCGAGTTCGCTCCCCTCCTGCGGGAGGTCAAGGCACAGGGGCTGCTGCGGCGGCGCCGGGGCTGGTACGCGCGGATGATCGGCGTGAACCTCCTCGGCCTGATCGCTGTGGTGGCGGCGCTCGCGCTCGCCGGGAACACCTGGTGGACGCTGCTGCTCGCCCCGCCGCTCGCGGTCCTGTCCGCCCGTACCGCCTTCGTCGGCCATGACGCCGGACACGCGCAGATCGCCCTCGACCGCCGGGCCAACCGGGCCATCGGACTCCTCCACGGCAATCTGCTGCTCGGGATGAGCTACGCCTGGTGGAACGACAAGCACAACCGGCACCACGCCAATCCCAACCACATCGAGAAGGACCCCGACGTCGGCGTCGGCGCCCTCGTCTGGACCGCGGAGCAAGCGGCCGAGCGCCGCGGGTTCGCCCGCTGGGTGACCCGCCACCAGGCCCTGCTGTTCTTCCCGATGCTGCTCCTCGAAGGCATCGCCCTGAAGGTGAGCAGTATCCAGGACCTACGACGGCAGGCGATGCGCGAACGGGCCCTCGAAGGAACCCTGTTGGTGCTGCACGCGATCGGCTACGGCATCCTGCTGCTCACCTGCCTGCCGGTGGGCAAGGCCATGGTGTTCGCCCTGCTCCACCACGCGCTCTTCGGACTCCACCTGGGCATGGCCTTCGCCCCCAACCACAAGGGCATGGAGATGCCCGATCCGACGGGCGAACGCTGGGGCCATCTGCGCCGCCAGGTCCTGACCTCGCGCAACGTACGCGGCGGTGCGGTCACCGACTGGCTGCTCGGTGGGCTGAACTACCAGATCGAGCACCACCTCTTCCCGAACATGCCCAGGCCCCATCTCCGGCTCGCCCAGCCCCTCGTCCGCCAGCACTGCCGCACCCTCGGACTTCCCTACGCCGAAACCGGGTTGCTCGACTCCTACCAGCAGGGGCTGCGCCATATGCACACGGTCGGCGGCGCGGCGCGGCCCGAGTGACCCGCGCCCGCGCCGAGCGCGGAAGCGGCCCGTGCCGAGCGCGACCCGGCGGGCTACCGGATCTTCATCCCGTAAGTTAGGTTAGGCATGCCTAAGTAGCTCGTATGTCCCCTCTCGCGCCTGGAGTGCCCGGATGCGTCTTCTCCCTGCCCGCGCCGCCACACCGACCGCCGCCGAGCGTGTCCGGTCGATCCTTGCCGCCGCGCATTCGATGTCAGTGGTGAGCGACGGGCTGCACACCGAAGTGCGGCGGCTCGACGGTATGGGGGCGATGGGCCACTTCCATCTGCACGCGCCGTTCGAGGGTCCCGGTGACCAAGCCGCGACCCGCGTCCCGGTCCGGCTGGAGCTCACCGATATCGCCCCCACGCCGGTGCGCGACCGGTTGCGCGCCCGGGTCACGGTGACCGGGCTGCTGGCCGCGCCGTACAGCGCGGAGGCCGCCGGGAGCACCTGCATGGAATTCGGTCAGGCGGTGCTCGAAGACGCCCAGGGGTGCGCCTATGTCACCCTCCACGACCTGGAGCAGACCGAACTCGACCCGATCGCCATCAGCGAAGCGGGCATGCTGAACCACCTCGTGGACGACCACAGCGAACTCATTCCCCTGCTGCTGCGCCTCGTCCGCCCCCGGCCGGACCGTGGCATGCTGCGCGCGCTCCCGGTGGCGATGGACCGTTACGGCGTGACCCTGCGCCTGGAGTGCCCGCGTACCCACCGCGACGTCCGGCTGCCGTTCACCACGCCCGTGACCGACATCGACCAGGCCGGTCCCCGGATCCACGCCCTCCTGGCCACCGCACGCCGCCTCTCCCACCCCAATCAGCTGCTGACCTGAACCGCCGGCGGCACCGGGCGGCGGGCACACGCCGTGATGACCCATTGACGTGTCGCATGAGACATTCGTGTCTCACATGGGTTACTCTTGTCTCATGTCCGTTGATCGTGAACACGTGCTGCGCGCCGCTGCCGAGCTGCTCGCCCGTAAGGCCACGGCTTCCATGGACGAGATCGCCAAGTCCGCCGGGATCAGCCGTGCCACCCTGCACCGCCACTTCGCCGGACGGGACGCACTCGTCCAGGCGCTGGGCGTGCTCGGCATACAGCTCGTCGAGGAGCGGCTCGCCGCCGCGCGGATCGACGAGGGAGACCCCGTCGACGCCGTGCGGCGGCTGGTCACCGAGGCGCTGCCGGTGTCGGGCTTCCTCGCCTTTCTCTACGGCGAGAACCAGCTGTACGAGTCCGAAGCCATGGACCAGGGCTGGGCGCGTATCGACGAACAGGTGGGCGCGCTGTTCCGGCGAGGCATGGAGCAGGGGCTGTTCCGGTTCGACCTGACACCGGCGTGGCTGACCGAGGCGCTGTACGCCCTGATCGCCGCCTCGGCCTGGAGTGCCCAGGAGGGCAGGATCGCGCCCAAGGACGCGGGCTACATGGTCTCCGAGCTGTTGCTCGGAGGGATGATTCGGAGTGTGGAGAAGTGAGTGGCAAGACCCCTGAGCGTCTGACCGGTCCGGGCCTTGCCCCGCGGCCCGGCGCGGCCAAGGGGATTCCCGGACGCTGGCTCGCCCTGTCGGTGCTCATCCTCGCGGTGCTGCTGGTGGCCGTCGACGCGACCGTCCTCGGTCTGGCGACCCCCTACCTCAGCGAGGATCTGGAGCCGACCGGCAACCAGCTGCTCTGGATAGGCGACGTGTACTCGTTCGTCATCGCCGGACTGCTGGTGTCCATGGGCAGTCTCGGCGACCGTATCGGCCGCAAGAAGCTGCTCCTCATCGGCGCCACCGCCTTCGGTGGGCTGTCGCTGCTGGCCGCGTACTCCACCTCGCCGGAAATGATGATCGCGACGCGTGCGCTGCTCGGTGTCGCGGGCGCCACGCTGATGCCGTCGACCCTCGCCCTCATCCGCAACCTCTTCTCCGATGCGAAGGAGCGCAGTGTCGCCATCGGCATCTGGGGTGCCGCGGCGTCGGCGGGTGCGGCGGTCGGGCCGGTCATCGGCGGATTCCTGCTGGAGCACTTCTGGTGGGGATCGGTGTTCCTCATCAACCTGCCCGTGATGGCCGTGCTCGTGCTCGTCGGTATCAGGCTGCTGCCGGAGTCGAAGAACCCTGACCCCGGTCCCTGGGACCTGCCCAGCGTCGGCTTCTCCCTCATCGGCATGATCGGCGTCGTCTACTGCGTCAAGGAGCTGGCCACGCACAGCGTCGGTGCGGTGGCGATCGCGGCCGGAGCCGTCGGCGCGCTTGCGTTGCCGGCGTTCGTAAGGCGCCAACTCACGCTCCCGAAACCGCTGTTGGACATGCGGCTGTTCAAGCACCGCGGCTTCTCCGGCGCGGTGCTGGCCGATCTGCTCACCATCCTGGGCCTGTCCGGTCTGGTCTTCTTCCTGTCGCAGTTCCTGCAACTGGTGCAGGGCCGGACACCGCTCCAGGCGGGACTCGCCGAACTGCCCGCGGCCATCGGTGCCGTGGCGGCGGGACTGGTCGCCGGTGCCGCTGCCCGGCGCTACTCCGTGCGCGCGATCGTGGCCGGAGGTCTGGCGGCCATCGGCCTCGCCCTCGGCGTGCTGGTCTTCCTCACCGCGCACACCGGCTTTCCGCTGCTCGGCGCGGTGCTGCTGATCGTCGGTGTCGGCGCGGGCTTCTCGTTCACCGTCACCGCCGATGTGATCCTCTCCAGCGTTCCCAAGGAGCAGGCGGGCGCCGCGTCCGCCGTCTCCGAGACGGCCTACGAGCTGGGCGCGGCACTCGGGATCGCCCTCCTCGGCTCGATGGTCACCGGTGTCTACCGCGGCTTCGAGACTCCCGCGGGCGTACCGGCGGACACGGCGGCCGCCGCCCACGAGTCCCTGGGCGGGGCGGTCGAATCCGCCGCCCACCTGCCGTCGGACCTCGCCTCCGGGCTTCTCGCCTCGGCCCAGGCGTCGTTCGTGGACGGCCTGCGGATCGCCTGTGGCGTGGGCGCGGTGGTGCTGCTCGCGACGGCCGTCGGGGCGTGGTTCCTGCTGCGCGGTCAGACGCTCCAGGACGGTGCGGACGAGAACGTGTCCGAGCCACACGCGACGAGCGACGACGGGGCGGGGACGGACGGTGACACCGACCGTGACCACCGCGATGCCGACCACGGTGAGCGCCGGAACAGCGGCGCAGAACCCGCCGCCCGCCGCTGATCCGATCCACGCGTCCGGTGGACACCTCCTATGCGTCCACTGGACGCAGAGCGTACGGCCGAACACACGGCAAGGGCGGGCCTGTTCCGTATCCTGTCCGCCGACCGCTACCGTCTGCGGTGCCTGCTCGACGGCATCGCCCATACCCCAGGGAGCGTCTGATGCCGCACACCGTGATGCCCACCCATGCAGAGTGGACCGCCGGAGGCACACGCATCCCGGTACGCGGTCGTGCGGGTGACCATAGGCTCTTCGTCCGGCAGGACGGCCCCGCCGACGGCCCACCGGTCACGCTGATCCATGGCTTCCCCACCTCCTCCCACGACTGATCGCCGACCGTGCCCCAACTGGTGGCGCGGGGCCTGCGGGTCACCACCTGCGATCTGCTCGGCTTCGGGCACAGTGACAAACCCCGCGCCCACCGGTACTCGGTGCTGGAACAGGCGGATCTGGTGGAGGATCTCTGGCACCGTCTCGGCATCGGGGCCACCGCGCTGGTCGCCCATGACTACGGCGTCAGCGTGGCCCAGGAACTGCTGGCCCGCGGCCACGGCAGGGTGACCCGTATGGCCTGGCTGAACGGCGGTCTCTACCCGGAGCTCCACCGGCCGATCCGCGTCCAGCGGCTGCTGCACGGGCCACTGGGTCCCCTGCTCGCACACGCCGTCAGCGAGCGAGGATTCCGCTCCTCGATGCACCGCGTCATGGCGAGGCCGGTCACGGACCACGCCCTGCATGAGATGTGGCTCGGCATCTCCCATGACGACGGCCACTTGCTGGCACCACGCCTGCTGCGCTACATCGACGAGCGGCGTGCGTACCGGGACCGCTGGGTCCCGGCCCTGGAGGACTATCCGGGCCCGACGCTGTTCGCCTGGGGTCCGGCCGACCCGATCAGCGGCGCGCATGTGCTCGAACGCGTCAGGGAGCGCATACCGCACGCCACCGTCGCCGAACTCACGGGCCCACCCACCGTGGGCCACTATCCGCAGGTCGAGGCACCCGACGAAGTGGCGGCTCTCCTGGGGGAGTTCCTCGCCACCCGCTGAGTACGTCCACTGGCGTGGAGGGTGGCCAGGCCGATGAACGATTCGATCGCCTCGTTCGAGGAGTCCACCCCGTTCTGAGCTTCAGTTGAGGGGCGGGACTGGGTGCCGGTGACGAGAACGGGACTCAGGACACGATCCGCCGCTGGAGCAGCGCGTCTCCGGGGCTCGGGTGGGGGCGGCTTGCCGGTGGCAGGCCGCCCCCGGCCGATGCTACGACGGTTCGGGAGCCTCCCAGCGAGTTGCCGAGAAGGTCACGGAGACCGGGGCCTTGGCGGTTACGGCGGTCACCTTCAGCAGAGCGACGTACTTGTCGAAGCTGCTGAACATGCAGAACCGGTCCCCGGTCCGCAGCTTGGAGACCGGCACGTCCAGGTCGTTGCCCTCGCCGCGTGCCGCGGCGTCCTGGCAAGCGGTGAGGTCCACGTCGGCGCCGCCCTTCACCCGGGCCGCGTATGCGCTGAACCGGATCTTCGGGTTTCCGGTCAGACAACTCGGGAAGTACTCGATGTCCCCGCCGCCGCCGGACAGTCTGTGCCTGTAGTTGACGTACGGAGTGTCCGGGCCGAGTCCAACGCCGCCGGGGGAGCAGTCGTGGGTCTTGGCCACGTCGTCGGAGACCGTGAAGGGCTGGTTCTCGTAGTTCTTGTCACCGGGCTGCGCCGGCGCACCTTGGGTCTTCGCCGGCCCGGCCCACAGGGTCGCCGACAAAGTGAGCTCCGCGACGGGGGTTCCGCTCACCTTCACCACGCGAAGGAGGATCACGCGGCCCCCCGCGGCGAAGTCCTCGCAGAACCGGTCCCCCACCACCAGGGCTCGGGTGCGGTAACCGTCGATGTCCGTACCGTTGCTGACCGCTGCCCGTGCCGCGTCCTGGCAGCCCGCCTGATCGAGGTCCCCGGCGTCCGCGGCTGCCTTGGCGACGGCCACGTCGTCGAAATCGAGTTGCCCGCTCGCCGAGGCGCAGGGAGGCGACCACGACAGGACGGGCGGCCTGCCCTCATCCGTCTGATCCCCGTCGTCATTCAGGCGCGGGTTCGACTCCTCGGGCCCGAGGACGCGCGGCCCGCTGTCCGCGAACTCCACATAGACGTTCGACGGGCATCCGTTCTTGATCGCCTGGACATTGCTCAGCGAGACTTCCTTGTCTCGGTAGAGCAGCCCGGTCCTGGAACCGCCCGACGTACGGGACGCCGATCCCGTGGACGCACCCGACGCCGAACCGGTCGGGCCTTCGGACTGCCCGCCGCCGTCACCGCAGCTCGAGAGCATCAGGGTCAGTAGCAGCGTGAGACCGCCGCCCCATAACGCCCTCGCCGTACGGCCGTTGTCTCCCCACACGTCAACTCCCCGTTCGCATTCGGAGGGCCACCCACCGTACCGGCTACCGGGAGGGTGCCGACAGGAGGCCGAGAATTCCGGACCTGGTCAGATGGCCTGGATCATCGTGCGCCAGGTACAGACCGAGAGGCTGGAGGCCGCGGAGGAGGAGAATCACGCACTGAGACCCGGCCGTCGCACGGCGGGCCGACAGCGTGTCAGGGTGCCATCGAGACACGGATGCCGACCGTGCCCGCCTTCCCGCGCCGCAACCGGCTGCCGAGGAGGGTGAGCCGCCCCAGGAGGCCGTACTTACGGGCCACGAGCTGGCGGTAGCGCGCGGTGGTGACCGCGTCGCAGACCTCGGCGACGGCGGGCCGCTGCTCACCGGTGGGTCTGCCCCGCACGTCACACGGCCCCACCAGCACGTCACCGCGGTTGCGGATCCGCTTGACCTTCCACGAGTCGACGGTCGTCCACACCCCCAGCGCCGCCCCGTCGGACACCACCCAGACCGGGGTGGCCACGGTCGAACCGTCCTTGCGGTAGCTGGTGAGCAGCAGATACTTACCGGTCCCGAGCCGTTCCAGCCAGGTCTCTTCCATACCGGAAGTCTAGGTGTACCGCCCTGCCGCAGGCCGTCACCCACCCCACTGCCGGTGCCCTGTGCGCCTTGATCACCTTCTGTAGCAGGGGGCTATCGTGGGCGACGCCAGGGAACCGCGTGACGCCAGGGCGGCATCTGCCGGGGGCGATCTGCAAGGTGGCGACAGAGCTTTGGGGGCGGAGTGCAGCCGGACAGTGGACCAGGTGTCGATCCCAGCCGGAGGGAGGCAGCCGCCTTCCTGCTGGACAAGATCCGTCAGGGCAACGGCTACGCCCGCGGCAAGAAGAAGCGGTTCGGCCGAAGTGCCTCCGCCACCAAGGTGGCGACCCTCGCACTGTCCGCCGCGTCCACCGTCATCCTGGGCTTGCAGAATCTCAACGCGTGGGCTGGTCTGGCCTTGGCGTGTGTGGCGCTGGTGACGTTGCTGGGAGCCGTCGAACCGTTCTTTGATTGGCGCTCCCGGTGGGTTCTGATGGAGGAAGCGCAGTATCGGTTCCAGCGGCTTGCCGATGACCTCGAATACCTTATGGCGTCAACGGCCGCCGAAGATCTCACCTTCGATCAGCTTGGCGAGATCTTCGGCCGCTATCAGGCGATCTGGGATGACCTGAGCCGCACCTGGCTGGAGCACCGTCGGGAACCCGCGCCGTCGACCCATGCCTAGAGGCGTGTGCATTGAGGCACCGTTGCTCCCGAGCCGCCGAGCTCGCGTCATACGGAGCCGACCAGGCCCGCGCGTGAGCGTCAGGAGTTCGTGGTCGCTCGGTCGGACTCGCTGCGCAGAACGCAGAATTCGTTGCCTTCGGGATCAGCGAGGATCGCCCAGCCTGAACCGTCGGGGTTCCGGTGATCGGAGACAAAGGTGGCACCGAGGCCCAGCAGCCGGTCCACCTCCTGATCGCGCGAGGTCTGAGGGCGCAGACACAGATGGATGCGGTTCTTGATCGTCTTAGCCTCGGGCACCTGGTTGAAGTACAGCACGGGGCCCTCCGTCAGCTGCACCTGAGTCTCCCGGCTACCCGGTCTGTCCTCCGGATGCAGCGGACGGCCTGTCACACTGCTCCAGAACCGAGCCAGCTCGTAGGCATCCGCACAGTCAATCGCCACGTTCTGCAATACCGAGACCATGTGCGCGAGCCTTCCTGATCTCCACGCCGAACGCCACCGAGTTGCACCAAGCCTTCGCGCATAAAGGTCAGGCTCCTGGCAGCACTTTCGATCCAGGCCGTAGCTCTGCCCACACCTTCTTGCCGCACGGCAGCGGCTCGGTTCCCCAGTCCGTCGCAAGCGTCCCTACGAGGGCTAAGCCGCGTCCGTTCTCGTCCCTGATGTCCGGCTACGCGTGGACCGGGGGCACCTTGGAGAAGTCCACGACGCCGATGTGCACTCGTGCCGGGTCCGGGCCGGACGCCGACGACGCGCGCGCCGAGATCGCCCGCCTGGCGAGCGTGATCGACTGCGAGTACGAGTTCGCCGACGAGGAAGAGGAGGAGTCCGCCTACGAGTTGCCCGACGGCGTCGGCGAACCGTTGCGCGGCCGCCTGACCCTCGATTGGAAGAGGCTCACCGCCGCGCCCGCGCTCCGCGGCACGCCACTCACCTCCGGCTGGCTGGTGTGCCGTGCACGCCGGGCTGAACGATTTGGAGTCCGGCGAGGATATCCACCTCACCGCGTCCGGCCGCCGCTGCGGCAACCCCCTCGACACCTGACGCGGTGTCTCGGAACCGAATCCGGTCGGGGGCCTCGTCCTAGGCGTATGCCGAGTTCGGGTTGTTCTGCCGTCCCGGGCTGGGTCTGGGACGGTAGACAGGCGGAGTTCCAGGATGACGGTGGGATCTTGCCTCTCCTCCCACGATG
The DNA here is from genome assembly GCF_040650655.1 of Streptomyces sp. NPDC048636. Classification (NCBI taxonomy): domain Bacteria; kingdom Bacillati; phylum Actinomycetota; class Actinomycetes; order Kitasatosporales; family Streptomycetaceae; genus Streptomyces; species Streptomyces sp. NPDC048636. The sequence goes on from NZ_JBEZHR010000005.1 coordinate 50,789, forward strand.
CCTCCCGCAAATCTTCCTTCCTGATCATGGGCTCCATTGTTTTCGCCAGCGAGCAAAGAGTGAGAGCCGCACCTACGGTCAAACCGGTGCCGTATCCCATCAGGTGTAACTTATCGGGGATTGCGTGACCAAACTCGTTGACCCTGGCGGCAACCGTTCCCGCAGCGCCCGGAATGGGAAGGCGAGGAAACTGACCCCTCTTTGTTCCCAGAGTCAACTGGTTCGATTCACCTGGGCTGACCTCCGATGAGATCCTCCCGAATGTCTGGCTTATATCCGGCTTATCCAGATCCGGGTGAAGGAACTCGTCAACAACTACTTGAAGCAGGGGAGTTGGAACGGTTACGTTGTCTCCTCGACGTCTGCAAGGTCACAAGTCAGCGGCTTGAAGGGTAGGAAATCTGACAGTTCCGGTTCAATGGACTCGAACCGGAACACGAGCCACTAGGAGTATTCGCGATGGAAATCATGGTCAACGGAAACCCGAAGGAAGTCTCGACTTCCGTGGCAGTGGGTGGCGTCGTCGACGAGCACTCACCTTCCCGCCAAGGTGTCGCTGTCGCCGTCAACGAAACCGTTCTCACGAGATCGCTCTGGGACTCCACTCCGCTGACCGAAGGCGATCGGATTGAGATCGTAACCGCGATGCAGGGAGGTTGACATGAGTGCCGACGATCCCCTGATCATCGACGGTGTAGAACTCACCTCACGGCTCATGCTCGGCTCGACCGAGGACTGTGACCTGGACCTCCTGGACAAAGTGCTGTCGGCATCGGGAGCCCAGCTTGTCACCGCGGCGATACGCCGGAAGCCACCGGGCTCTACGAGTTCATCGATCCTCGATGTGTTCGGCCGACACGCCGTTCGTGTCATACCCAACACATCGGGATGCGCGACCGCGCAGGAAGCCGTACTGACGTCCCAGCTCGCGCGGGAGGCCACCGGCGCCAACTGGGTCAAACTCGAAATCACGCAAGACTCACGCTATCTGATGCCAGATCCGCGCGAACTGCTCACTGCGGCCGAAAAGCTCGCTGCCGAAGGGTTCGTCGTCATGCCCTACATGAGCGATGATCCCGGTTTGGCCAGGCGGCTGGAAGAGGTGGGATGCGCCGCATTGATGCCGCTGGGCTCCCCCATCGGCTCCGGTCTCGGCATCGCGAATCCACGTAACATCGAGATGATCGTGGAACAGTCGAGCGTCCCGGTCATCGTTGACGCCGGCATCGGCACCGCCTCCGACGCCGCACAAGCAATGGAACTCGGTTGTGCCTGCGTCGCGACCGCTACCGCCATTGTCGGCGCGGGCAACCCACTGCATATGGCCACGGCGATGCGCAAGGCCATCGAGGCGGGCCGACTTGCCCACCTGGCCGCACGGATCCCCAAACGCCGCGAAGCGGTCGCCTCCTCGCCACTGACCGGCCACGCCGTCCTGCAGCGCCCACAGTGACTATCGAGAGGCTGCCGGGTGGGTCGCGGGCATCGCCACCATGCGTGGTTCAGCGGCGGCAGGCATGGCGTTACGACTGCTGGGCCGATCTGAGCGTGACGTCGGCCAGTTCGGCGTCCCGAGGCAGGTCGATGGCTGTCAGAATGGCCGTCGCAACAGATTCGGGGCTGATCAGGCGAGTGGGTTCGTAGCCACGTCCCTCGTACCGCAGCACCTGCTCCCCCATGGGGGTGGCCGTGCGGCCAGGGTGCACGGAGGTCACGCGTACACCATGGCCGTGCTCCTCAGCCCGCAACGTATCGGCCAGTGCCTTGAGCCCGTACTTGGACGCCGAATACACGGAAAAGTCCACGCGCGTGCTCAGGCCGGCGCTTGAGTTGACGAAGACGACATGCCCTCGTGCGGACCGCAGGGCGGGGAGCAAGAGCCGGGTCAGCTCCGCGGGTGCGATGAGATTGACCGCCAGCGTCGCTTCCCACACGCTGGCGGGCACCTCGTCGACCCGGCCAATGGTCAAGCAGCCCGCGGCATGGACGAGTGAGTCCAGCCGGCTCGGTAGCCCCGCACGCTCAACGGCCGTAGCGAGCTCTGCTGGCTGGGCAAGGTCCGCCACCACGACCCTGGCACCAGGAAATGTCTCGGCCAACTCCGCGGCCCGCTCCGCGTTCCGGGCCGGCAACCACAGATCGTCCCGGCGTGCATGCAGGCGCCTGGCAATGGCCGCACCGATGCCGGATCCGGCACCAGTGACCATATGTATCCTTGCCGACGGTCGCTCCACCTGACCTCCCACGCCTGTTCGTATGCAATCGGAAGCATCTCTGCGTATAGGTCCGTTTCACCTCGTTGACCTGCGATGCTCTCTTTTCTTGATTCCCGCGTGGCCTGGGGTGATGCCGAGAGATCGCACCTGATCAAGGCTTGTCGGCAGTGATATCGCCTTCGAGGGCGGACTCGAGGATCCTCTCCGTCAGCTGCTGCGGCAACCCGCCCTCGCCCGTCAGCTCGGTTTCGCCGGCCTTGGTCCGGTCCACCATCTGGCTGGTCAGCCGGTCGTCCAGAGCGTCCGGGCCCCAGCTGCGGGGTCGTGACGGTTCGTGATCCCTGCGGTAGCACGGGATCGTGAGGTGCGCGTAGAGGGGCGGCTATGCCCCGCCGAGCAGGAGAAGCGGGAACGGCTGAGGCTGGAGGCGGCCGCGCGGTTCGCGCGAGGTGATGAGGCCACGGTGCTCGCGGCCGATCTGCGGGTCACGGAGCGCACGGTGAGGCGGTGGCGCAAGGTCTGGCGCGAAGGCGGACCGGCCGCGCCATCAACCACGGTCCCGTGGCTGTGTCGAACCTCGTGCAGCCCCGCCGGAGGTTGAGCACTTCGCCGACTCTCGCGCCGGAGCGACAGGCGATGACGATGCAACGTGCCCAGCAGACGGGCGAGGTTGGGGGCCTCCTCGCGAATTATGCGGGCGGACCGCCAGGGGGGCCGTCCAGCAGCGCCAGAACGGCTGGGCACAAACCGGTGTTGCCTGCCAGCGACGAGCCTCGCTCCGCACTCCCAGCACGGGCCTTCCGGCGACCCGAAACACAACAGCCGCTGGGTACAGAACGCCCGTCGACCGAGGCGCGATCAGGCGGGGCTGATACGACCCCGCCAGCCGCCCTCCTCCTGGCCCCGGTGTTCGATGAAGTCCTTGAACCGGTGGAGATCGCCCTTGATCCTGCGGTCGAGTACCCCGGTCATGTCCGCGGCCTTCTCCGCCACCCCGGTCGGGTCGAAGACGAGGGCCAGATTGACCTCGGTGTGGTTCGCGTCCAGGGGGCGGAAGGTCACCAGGCCCTGCTGCTGGACGTCGCCCGAGGTGGTGCGCCAGGCGATGCGCTCGTCGGGGAGCTGATCGACGATCTCGGTTTCGAACTCACGGTGCACACCGGCGATGGAGGTCGACCAGTGGTTGTGCCGGTCGTCCACCTGGGTCACCTGATCCACGCCTTCCATGAACCGTGGGAACTCGGTGAACTGCGTCCACTGGTTGTAGGCCGTGTGCAGCGGAACCTCAACCTCGACGGATTCCCGCACGGTGCTCATCAGAGTCTCCTTCCTACGCTGTCACGGCACCGGGTTGCCAGGCGGCGCGCTCGTGAAACGTCCGGTACGGGCCCGAGCCGGCTCCTCGATCTCGCCGTGGCAGCGCAGGTCAACGAGGGTCTTGGCGGCTCATAGTGAAGATCTTCATTCCGAGGTCTTGTCTTCATCTTGGTGAAGCTCTTCAATATGTCGTACCCCGACGAAATTCCTGAGGCGGTTCGGCGCATGAGTGAGGCGAGTGACGCGATGTCCGGCAAGGGCATGAACATCGAGGTGATGGTCGCCACGGTGGGCGCACAGATCAAGGTGCTGCGTAAGCAGTTCGGCCTCACGCTCGACGACCTCAGCCGGCGTTCCGCGGTGTCCACCGGACTCATCAGTCAGGTGGAGCGCGGCAAGGGCAATCCCTCGTTCGCGACCCTGGTGCAGATCGCCCACGGTCTCGAAGTGCCCGTCGGTCGCCTTTTCCATCTGACCGAGCAGCTCAGCCCGGTCGTGCGGCGCGACGAGCGCCGTGCGCTCGATTTCCACAACACCGGCGCGACCGATCCCGACGACGCCCGTTACGAGCTGCTCACTCCCAGTCTCAATGGCGCGCTCGAGGTCATCTGGGTGGAGACCCAGCCGGGCCACAACACGAGCAAGACCCCGTTCCGCCACAGTGGCGAGGAATTCGGGATCGTCTTGTCCGGGGTGAAGGACGTCATTCTCGACGGCGTGCGCCACCGGCTCCACCCCGGTGACTCCATCACGTATTCATGCAGCATTCCGCACTGGTACGAAAACAGCGGCGACGAGCCCTCGACATCGATCTGGGTGATCACTCCTCCCACCTGGTAGCGGACTCGGGTTCTCGGCGCCTCCTCAATGTCCTGTCCGACCGTGGCCAGGGCACGGGTCCCGCACGGGCGATCTCGTCCGTAGCCCTTCCCCTTGCGAGGTGCCCCTATGGCATCGCTCTCCTACCGTTCCCGCACTCAACACAGCGCCCTCTCTCCTCGGCGCGCCTTCTTCGCCCTCGGCGGTGGCAACGCCGTCGAGTGGTACGACTGGATGGTCTACGGCCTTCTCGCCTCCTACCTGGGTCCGCAGTTCTTTCCGTCCGGCAACTCCCTCTCGTCCACCCTGTCCGCACTCGTCGTCTTCGCCGTCGGGTTCGCCGCCAGACCACTGGGCGCGCTCGTCTTCGGCACGCTGGCCGACCGGCTCGGCCGCCGCCGCATCATGCTGGTGTCCATCGGTGGCATGGTGGTCAGCACCGCCGTCATCGCCGTACTCCCCACCCACGCGAGCATCGGTGTGTGGGCCGGGGTGATCCTCGTCGTCTGCCGGGTCCTGCAAGGACTTTCGACCGGTATCGAGGCCCCGCTGAACTCCGCGTACATCGTGGAGATGGCGCCCGAGGGCCAGACCGCGCGGTACGGCGGCATCGTCAGCGTCTATGTGCAGTCCGGCATCATCGCGGCGTCGCTCGTCGCCTTCCTCACGACCACATGCCTCAGCACGGCGGACATGGAGGCGTGGGGCTGGCGTATCCCCTTCGCCGTCGGCGCCGTCATCGGTGCCCTCTTCCTGTGGCTCCGCCGCAACCTGCCCGAAACGCTCCACAGGTCCTCCGCCCCCGAGGCGACCCCGCCCGCCTCCCAGGTGTGGCGGGAGGTCGGTCGCAACAAACTCGCCCTGCTGGCCATCGTCTTCGTCGTGGCGGGCGCGCAGGCGCTCAACTACACCTGGTCGACCGGGCTGCCCAACCTGGCGCGCACGGCGTACGACGAGGATGCCAGCGCGGTGTTCGCCGTCACCACGCTCAGCGGGCTCTGTATCGCTGTGCTCTACCCCCTCGCGGGGCGTCTCGCGGACCGTAAGCGCATCTCCCGCACCTTCCTCGTCAGCAGACTCGCGGCCGTGCCCCTGGTCTTCGCGGTCCTGGCCTACCAGGCCCCCGGGATGGTCCTGTTCACGATCGTCATGCTGATCGGCGCGCCGGTGCTGGCTTTCACCATGGGGCTCTACACCACCGTCTCCGCCACGCTCATGCCGATGAGCTGCCGGGTCACCGGGGTGGGCATCGGCTATGCCGTGGGGGTCGCCGGTTTCGGCGGCACCGCTCCCTACATCCTGCTGTGGCTCCAGGACCGGGGCGTTTCCTGGGTGTTCCCGGTCTACGTGGCCGTTCTCTGCCTGCTGAGCGCCCTGTTCTACACGCTCGCCTTCCGCCGCGGCTCCGTCCGCATCGGAACGTGAAACCGCACCGGAAAGCCGAAAGGAGTCATCTGTGCCCTCCCACATGGAGACCACGGAGACCATCGCCCTCGACGCCGTGGAAGCACCCGTGGTCCAGCGGTCCGACGTGATCGTGGTGGGCGGTGGCCCGGCCGGGGTCAGCGCCGCCGTCTCGGCCGCCCGCAGCGGAGCCGATGTCACACTCCTCGAACGGTACTCGGCCCTGGGCGGCCTCGCCTCGGGCGGCATGGTGCTGGTCCTGGACGACATGGTCAACGGGGACGAGGTCACGGTCACCGGCATCGTCGACGAGTATGTCGAGCGGATGGCCAAGATGGGGCTCGCCACGTATCCGCCGGTGGAGGAACGCTTCTCTTCCCCCGAGACGTGGGCCAAGTGGGGGCGTTGGGGCGCCTTCGACTTCCATTCCCACCTCACCCCGAAACCGATCTGCTACGCCGTCGCCTTCGACCCCGACGGGTGGAAGCGGGTCTCCAACGACCTGGTCCGCGAGAACGGTGTCCACCTCCGTCTGCACAGCTGGTTCTCCCGCCCGGTGGTGCGGGATGGCGCCGTCCGGGGAGTGGTCTGCGAAACCAAGGCCGGTCCGCAGGCGGTCATGGGCGATGTGGTCGTCGACACCACCGGCGATATCGACGTCGCCTCGCGCGCCGGTGCGGCGCACACCCAGGGCAGCTACCTCACCACCCTGGTCTTCCGCCTCGGCGGCGTCGACACCGAGGCGGCACAACGCTACGAGCAGGAGAACCCGCGCGAAGTCCGCGCCATCAACCGCAAGATCAAGCGAATGCTCGGAGGGGCCTGGGAGCTGTGGTGGCTCAAAACCCCGATTCCCGGTGTGGTGTGGTGCAACTGCCCCCATATGACGGGGTTCGACGGCACCGACCCGGCATCCCTCACCGAGGCCGAGTTCGAGGCGCGGTCCCGCATCTCCGCCGTCCTCGACACCATCCGACAGGACCTGCCCGGTTTCACCGGAGCGTATCTGCTCGATGTCGCCGAGCAGATGGGTGTCCGGCAGACGCGGCTGCTCCAGGGCGAGTACGTGATGACGAAGGAGGATGTGACCGGCCGCCGCCACTTCCCGGACTCGGTGGCACGTGGCCGGGATTACTACTACCCCTACCGCTCCCTGCTGCCCCGCGGTGTGGACCAACTGGTCGTCGCGGGCCGCCACTACTCGGCCACCCCCGAGGCCCAGCGGATGTCACGGGAGATCCCCCCGTGCATGGCGATGGGACAGGCGGCGGGCATCGCCGCCGCGACGGCGGCGGAGTGGGGGATCGCCGTCAGGGACGTCGATCCCGCGGTCATCCAGCGGCGGATGCGCGACCAGGGCGCCGACCCGGGCGACATACCGGCCCCGAACGCGACCACCGACCATCCCGTGGAGGCCACCGCATGACCGGCCCGCAGCAGCTCAGCGGCATCACCGTCGTCGACTTCACCCAGGTCTTCATGGGCCCTTCGTGCACCCAGTCGCTCGGCGACTACGGAGCCGACGTCATCAAGATCGAGCGACCCGGCACCGGCGATATGACCCGGACGTCGATACCCGACCCGGACGGCCCGGACAACCCGATCTTCCTCTCCATCAACCGCAACAAGCGCAGCGTCGCCATCGATCTGCGCACTCCTGAGGGCCGCGCGGTAGTCGAGGATCTGGTGCGTGACGCCGATGTGGTGGTCAGCAACTTCCGTGCCGGAGTGATGGAGCGGCTGGGGCTGGGATACCAGGAGGTCCGGGCGCTCAACCCGCGCGCCATCTGGGCCTCGGGCACCGGCTTCGGACCTCAGGGCCCGTACGCCCGCAAGGGCGGACAGGACGCCATCGCCCAGGCGTACAGCGGAGTCATGTGGCGACGGCCCTCCGACGATGTGCCGTTCGCCCTCTACGCGACCACGATCTGTGACTACATCACCGGACAGCACCTCCTCCAGGGCATCCTGCTGGCGCTGCTGCAACGCGAACGCACCGGCGAGGGGCAGCGGGTCGATGTCACGATGTACGACTCCATGCTGCACCTCCAGATGCAGGAGGCCTGCCAGCAGCTGATGCGCGGAGACGAAATCAACTGGGCGGCGATGCCCCTGACGGGCGTGTTCCCCACCACGGACGGAGCGGTGTGTCTGGTCGGCGGCTTCACCCGCGACCCGCTGCGCGCGTTGAGCCACGCCCTGGATCTGGACGAGGACCTCTCCCGGCGCGCCGACCTCGCCACCCTGGAGCAGCAGTTCGCGGCCAAACCGGAGCTCCAGCGGCTGTTCGCCGAGCGGCTGGCGAAGAACACCACCGCGTACTGGGTCGACCGCCTGGATGAACACCACATCCTGTGCGCCCCCGTACACAGCCTCCGTCAGGCGCTCGATGATGAGCAGACCGCGGTGAACAACATGATCGTCGAAATGGACCACCCCACCGTCGGCCGCGTACGCGCCCTCAACGCCCCCATACGGCTCTCCGCGGGACCGGCCACCGTCCGGCTCGCCCCGCCCCGGCTGGGCGAGCACGGCACCGAGGTACTCGCGGAACTCGGTTACAGCGCCGAGGACATCGCGGTGCTCCGGGACAAGGGGGTGCTCGCGTGACCACCGACGGGATCCGCTACGAGCGCGACGGACACATCGCCCGGGTCACCCTCGACCGGCCACACGTGCTGAACGCGGTCGACTCCGCGGCACACGCCCGGCTGAACGAGATCTGGGCCGCGATCGAAACGGACCCGGACGTAAGGGCCGTTGTGCTGACCGGTGCCGGTGAGCGCTCGTTCTGCACGGGCGCCGATATGTCCGAGAGCGCCGTGCACAAGTCCGGCCTGGACTACTGGGCCGCACTCGACCCCAACGGCTTCGGCGGTCTCACCCTGCGCAGCACGCTCGACATTCCGGTGATCGCCCGTGTCAACGGTTACGCGCTCGGCGGCGGTATGGAGCTGGTCCTCGGCTGTGATCTGGTGATCGCCGCCCAGCACGCCTCGTTCGGTCTCACCGAGCCCCGCGTCGGGCGCATCCCTCTCGACGGCGGCGTCGGCCAGCTCGTGCGGCGCCTTCCGCACACACAGGCGATGGGGCTGCTGCTCACGGGGCGGCGCGCGACCGCCGCCGAGATGCACCGCATGGGGCTGGTCAACGAGGTGGCGGCGGACGGTGAGTTGGACACGACGGTCGACCGCTGGATCGCCGACATTCTCGCCTGCGCTCCCACGGCGCTGAAGGCGATCAAGCAGATGGCCGCCACCGGTGCCGCGCTCTCGCCACGCGAGGCACACGCGCTGCGCACCCCGGCACTCGTGGCCGCACTGGACAGCGAGGACGCCACCGAGGGGGTACGCGCCTTCCGGGAGAAGCGAAGCCCCGTCTGGCCGGGGCGCTGACCGACCCGGGCCGGGAACCGCGGCCCTCCGCCGTCCGAGGGCCGCGGCTCCCACCGCCGACCCCGGCACCCACCCCGACGACTCAAGGAACCCCCATGTCACACCATCTGGCCCCCGGAGTCTGGGGCGTTGTGGCCACGCCCTTCCTCGGCTCCTCCCACGACATCGACGAGACCAGCCTGACCCGCCTGGTGCGGCACTACGAGGCCATCGGCGCCACCGGACTGACCGTCCTCGGCGTCTTCGGCGAGGCGTCCCGGCTGTCGGCCGACGAGCGCCGCACCGTCCTCGACGTGGTCGCCGAGAGCGTCGATCTGCCACTCGTCGCCGGTGCCACCGCGCTGGCCACCGCCCCGGTGATCGAAGAGGCCCGGCTGGTGACCGAGACCGTCGGTGACCGCCTCGCCGGACTCATGGTGCAGGTCAACTCACCGGATCCGGCCACGGTGGCGGATCATCTGAACGCGGTGCACGAGGCCACCGGCGCCCCCGTCGTCGTCCAGGACTATCCCGAGACCAGCCGGGTCGTCATCCGCACGGCGGACCTGATCACGGCGGTGCGGGCGGTCCCCTCGGCCGTGGCGCTCAAGGCGGAGGCCCCGCCCACGCCGTCCTCGGTCGCGGCGCTGACCGCCGGGCTCGACATCCCGGTCTTCGGCGGCCTCGGCGGTCTGGGTCTCCTCGATGAGCTGGCCTGCGGAGCCGCGGGCGCCATGACCGGCTTCTCCTGCCCCGAAGGGCTGCTCGCATGCACCCGGGCGTGGCACGAAGGGGGCTACACAGCGGCCCGGGACGCCTATCTGCCCTACCTCCCGCTGGTCAACTTCGAGGCACAGGCGGGCATCGGCCTCGCCGTGCGCAAGGAGGCGATCCGGCGCCGCGGTCTCTTCCTGGAAGCCGGGGTGCGGCCGCCCTCCCGTTCCCTGCCCGAACCGCTCGTACCGCAACTGGACCGGCATCTGTCCGCGACACCCGGCGCGATCCTGGCGGGGGTGCACTGATGGATCTCGGAATCGACGGGAAGACCGCCCTGGTCGCCGCCTCCACCTCCGGACTCGGCCGCGCGGTCGCCGAAGCCCTCGCGGCCGAAGGCGCGCGGGTGGTGGTGGCCGCACGACGGGGCGACCTGGCCAAGGAGATCGCGGCGGCCCTGCCCACGGCGGTCGGTGTCGAAGCGGACCTGAGCGTGGCCGACGGCCCCCGGCTCATGGTCGAGGCCGCGCGCCGGGCCTTCGGGGACCCCGACATCCTGGTCCTCAACGGGCCGGGCCCCAGGCCCGGGAGGGCGGCCGATACGACGGACGACGACCTCTCCGACGCCCTGGCCACCCTGCTGCTGGCCCAGCGGCGACTGACCGCGCTGACCCTGCCCGCCATGCGCGCGCGTGGCTGGGGCAGGATCGTGGCCATCGCCTCCAGCGGTGTCGCCGCGCCTCTGCCGGGCATGGCCCTGTCGAACACCGGACGGGCGGCAACCGCCGCCTACCTCAAGACCCTCGCGGGCGAAGTGGCCGTGGACGGTGTCACGGTCAATCTGCTGCTGCCGGGCCGTATCGCGACGGAGCGGGTCGCCGCACTCGACCGCGCCAGGGCGGACCGGGAACAGCGGGCGCTGGCCGACGTCGAGGCCGCGTCCCGCGCCACCATTCCCGCGGGGCGCTACGGCACCCCCGAGGAGTTCGGCGCGGCGGCCGCGTTCCTGTGCTCGGCGCCCGCCTCGTACATCACCGGCACCGCACTGCGCTGCGACGGCGGTCTGGTGAGCGCGCTGTGAAGGCCACCCCGCGCGACCTCGCGCTGCTGCCCAAGGCCCATCTCCACCTCCACCTGGAGGGCTCGATGCGGCCCGGTACGCTCGCCGACCTCGCGGCCGCGGCCGGGATACCGGGCCCGGACGTCCGCGGCTACCGGACCTTCGCCGAGTTCGTCGCCAGCTACGCCGACGCCGTGGCCCTCGTCCGCACCGAGTCCGATCTGCGCAGGGTCGTACGCGAGGTCGTCGAGGACGCGGCCGCCGACGGCGCGGTGTGGCTCGAGCCCGCCGTCAACCCACTCGCCTACCGCGGCCGTCTGGGACCACCAGGACACGTCCTCGACCTCCTGCTGGACGAGGCGCGTACCACCGCGGACCGGCTCGGCATCGGCTGCGGCCTCATGGTCACCGCCCAGCGCCACCTTCCGCCGCCGACCGCCGTGGAGCTCGCGCAACTGGCGGCGTCCCGGGCCGGAGCGGGCGTGGTGGCGTTCGGACTCGCCGCCGACGAGCAGCGGTACGCCCCCGAGCCCTTCTCCCGAGCGTTCGCCACCGCCCGGGACGCGGGTCTGATCAGCGCCCCGCACGCCGGTGAACTCGTCGGCGAGGCAAGCATCGTGGGAGCCCTGGACGCACTCGGCGCGGACCGGATCGGCCATGGGATACGGGCCGCCGAGTCACCCGGCCTGATGGCCAGACTCGCCGCCGAGTCCACCGTCCTCGACGTCTGCCCCACGTCCAACGTCTCACTGGGCCTGGTGGCCACATTCGCCGACCACCCGCTGCCGCGGCTCCTCGAGGCCGGTGTGCGCTGCACGATAGGTGCCGACGACCCCTTGCTGTTCGGCACCGGGCTGCTCGACGAGTACACCGCCGTCCGTGACGTCCTGGGCCTCGACGACAACTGCCTCGCAGACGTGGCCCGGTGGTCACTGGAGGCGTCCGGGGCCCCGCGGCCGGCGGTCGCCGCCGCGCTCCGGGACATCGGGACATGGCGGAGCGCACCACCTCCCGACGACCCCCCTGACACACCCGATACGAGCGTTTCCGAGGGAGCACCATGACCACCAGCATGCGTACGGACACCCTCCGGGTCGGCAACCTGATCGCGGGCCGACGGCTGCCCGGCGAGGGCTCCGAACGCCGCAATCCCGCGGACCCCACCGACCTGGTCGCCGTTACCCCCTCCTCCGGCGGGGACGAGGTCGCCGCCGCCGTCGGCGCCGCCGCCGACGCCCAGCCCGGCTGGGCGGCGCTCCCCGCTCCCGCACGTGGCGCCGTGCTCATGGACGCGGCGGAAGTCCTGCGCACCCGCCATGAGTCCGTCGCCCGCGATCTGGTCCGGGAGGAGGGGAAGACCCTGGCCGAGGCACGCGGCGAGGTGCGGCGCGCGATCGACGTACTCCGGTACTTCGGCTCCGCCGGCTGGCACTCGGGCGGCCGGTCCCTGCCCAGCTCCCAGCCCGACACCCTTGTCCACACCCGCAGGGAACCACTCGGTGTGGTGGGGGTGATCACCCCGTGGAACTTCCCCATCGCGATTCCCGCCTGGAAGACCGCCCCGGCGTTGATCAGCGGGAACACGGTGGTGCTCAAACCCGCTGAGATCACTCCGGTGTCGGTGTACCACTTGAGCGAGGCCCTGCTGGCGGCCGGACTGCCGCCGGGCGTCCTCAACGTCGTCCACGGCAGCGGGTCCGTCGTCGGTGAGTCGCTGACCGCCGACCCGCGGGTCGCGGCGGTGTCGTTCACCGGCTCCACCTCCGTGGGTCTGCGCATCGAGCGCGCCCTGCACGAGCGGCGCGGACGGGTCCAGGTCGAGATGGGCGGCAAGAACGCCCTGGTCGTCCTGGACGACGCGGATGTGGAGAAGGCCGCGCGTATCGCGTCGGCGGGCGGCTTCGCCCTCACCGGCCAGGCGTGCACCGCCTCGTCCCGCATCATCTGCACCCCGGCCGTGCACGACGCACTCGTCGAGGCCCTCATCGAGGAAGCCCGGCGCTACCGGCCCGGCAACGGCCTGACCGAGGGCACGCTCATGGGGCCGGTGGTCAGCGAGCAGCAGCTCGCGAGCGATCTGGACGCGATCAGGACGGCCCGCTCCGAGGGGGCGACGGTCACCGCCGGTGGCGAAAGCGCCCGGGGGCTGATGCTGGATCCGGCGATCCTGACGAACGTCGGGCGGGACGACGCGGCCGCCCGCGACGAGATCTTCGGCCCCGTCCTGGCCGTCATGCCGGCCGCCGACCTCGACGAGGCGATCGACATGGTGAACGACTCCCGCTACGGTCTCGCCGCCGCGATCTGCACCCGCGACCTCGCCGCGGCACACCACTTCGCCCATCGCGCCCGGGCCGGGGTCATCAAGGTCAACCGGCCGACCACCGGACTCGACCTCAACGTCCCCTTCGGAGGGGTGAAAGACTCCTCCAGCAACACCTACCGTGAACAGGGCGCGACGGCGGTCGACTTCTACACCTGGACGAAGTCGGTGTACATGGGCTGGGACGGCTAGACCCGCTCTTCCGGATCGCGCTCACGCGCGTGCGATAGGTTGCCCGCCATGAGGGGACTTCGATCCGTCACCTGGCCACCTGCCCGGATAACGACCGAACGGCTTGTGCTCCGCGAGTCCGAGGCCCGCGACCGGGCGGCGTTCATCGAGCTGTTCGCCTCGCCGGAGGTGGGCACCTTCATCGGTGGCCCTCGACCGCGTGATGAGCTCGAAGGCGCGGTGCCCGAGGTGCCCGGGCAGCGCCCCGGCCTCTTCGTGGTCGATCTCGACGGCGCGATGATCGGCATGATCACGCTTGATCGGCGCGAGGCGGAGCGTCCGGGCCATCTCCGTCCGGCTGCCGGTGAGGTCGAACTCGGTTACCTGTTCCTGCCGGAGGCGTGGGGACGCGGGTACGCCACCGAGGCGTGCGCGGCGGCCCTCGGCTGGATCGCCGACGCACTTCCCGGCGAGCCGGTGGCGCTCTGTACCCAGAGCGCCAACGAACGCGCGATGCGCCTCGCGGCGAAGCTGGGGTTCACCGAGGTGGAACGGTTCGAGGAGTACGGCGCCGAGCAGTGGTTCGGCATGTGGTCCCCGGCCACGCCATCCGGTTGAGCCGGGCAGTCGGCCGTCAGGTGTCCGGTGCGGGCGCGCCCTGGCTCCTGATCTCACCGGACAGGACCTAGCACTTCGGCAGGTTTCCCAGACCCACGGAACCACGCGCACACCAATGCTGGTTGGGGTAGCCCCGGGACCAGTCGAAGATGACGCCTTCCCCGGAGGAGTCGCCGAGCGGCGTGACGGCCGAGTCCTCCAGATCGATGAAGGGGTGGATGGATCCATCGCCGCCCGTCTGGAAGCGCAGTCTGTCCGAGCGCCCGGCATCGGCTTCGGCGCACTGCCACACGCCGACTCCCGTGTCGGTGTCATTGCGTGAGTCCATGCAGAACGAGGGGTCCGCATAGCTGTGGATCACGTTGCCGGAGCCCATGTACCAGCCCTGTGTGGCGGCATCACTACAGGTCTGGACGGTGACATCGGCCCCCGCCACCATACGGCCGTCACGCACGCCAAGACAGAGACCGTTCCTGCCGTTCACCACGTTCGCGAAGGCGGGCCGCGGCTTGGGCGGGTCCGATGGCTTGCCTCCGCCGGTCGATGACGGGCTGGGCTTCGGGGCCTTCTTCCGCCGGTGGTGCTCGGGGGAGGACGGGGCCGGGGAGGAGGTCGAGGGTGAGGGGGACGCCGTCCCCGAGTGGGACGCGGGCGCGAGCGGGGGAGAAGTGTCCACCGAGGGAGCGGCCCTGGGCGTGGCGTCCTCCTTGGACTTGGCGACGTGGCGCCCCGGGGTCAGGGAGACCACCGCCACCGTGGTCACGGCCACGACAGCGATCGCGACGGCAAGCGTCGCCGTGGCCTTCCCGCGCGTTCCGGAGGTGCGCCGGACGCTCCCCGTCGGCCACCGACCCGTGAGCGCGGTGGTGACGACCGTACCGAGCAACTGGGCGGCACTGCCGCCGGATACGGCGGCGGAGCCGACGGGCCGGGCACCGCGGCCGTCTTCGGATCCGTCGCTCATGGCGCGCCGGGTGTGGTGCGTGGCGAGGTACATGGCTCCGCCCCACGGCAGCAGCCCCTCCACGAGCACCACGGCCGGATGCTGGTCCAGGCCCACCAGTTCACGCAGTACGAGGCGACACCGGGAACAGCCTGTCAGATGGTTCTCCAGGTCCCTGCTCCGGTGCGCGCCGGAGCGGCGTGCCTCCGCCTCCAGCAGACCGCTGAAGCGCCAGCACTCGTCACCCTCCGCCTGGTCGGGACCGCTCCGGGCCAGGTGGGCGTTGGCCACATGGGTGCGCAGATAGACCTCACGGCAGTCCTCCAGGGCCTTCTGACCGAGCGACAGAACACTCTGCGGCTCCAGGCCCAGGAGCCGGGCGGTCCGGGTGGCCGCGTCCTCCTCCACGAGGGAGTGCCACAAGAGGGCCTGGGTGCGTTCCGGCAGTGTGAGGAAGCTGCTCAGCAGGAGCGATCGCCTGTCGAATGACAGGGCGTCGGTTCCGTCGCCCGAGATACCCTCTCCGCTGTCGCCGAGTGAGGCGGTGAGCCCCAGAGCCACATCGCCGTACCGGTCGGTGTCCGTCCAGTCCGCGGCGGTCAAGTACACCAGCAGAAGCAGATGGTGCCGCCATGCCTCCCTGGGGCGTGCCGTGGTGTCGATGGCCTGCTCGGCACGGCTGAAGACGGTGTCGGCAAGCCGGTCGGCGGCCCGCTGATCGCGGCAGCAGAGACGCGCGTAGGCCAGTACGGCGCCCTGGTGGCGACGGCGGAACTCGGCGGTGGCACGCTCGGCGGCGGGGCCACCGGAACCCATCAGGGGCGTGAGCTCGGCGTCGGGGAGGGTGGCGTACGGGATGTCCGCCGGATTCGCCTCCCCTCCCGGTGCAGCTTGCTCGGTTTCCTCTTCGGAAGGCAACCGATCGGCCCCGTCGGGTTGAGACACGCAATCCACTCCTTGTTCCCCGTTCTGCGAACCATCGTGACCACGGGCTGCACCGGGGTGAAAAACCGCCTGACGCCCAGCCGAAGCATTCTGGTTTTCCTTCGCCCCGACTCATGTAATTCCGGCAATAGCCACGACAACGCGAGGCGAGAGAACGGAATGGTCACTACGTAGCGAAGGAGGAGGCAACCTTGCCACGGAGAGCTACCAAGTGTCGACCCTGAACGGCGACTAGGGAATTTCCCTGGTGCGGTGCAGACCCGCAGAAAGGAGGCGCTGGGCAAGAGTTCGGCACCGATGGACCGGAAAAGTACAAGCCTAGTGAAACCTCTGCCCGGAGCGCAGCGTTTCGTCATACTGTGAGTGGCACGAACGCGGTGTGGGCCCACCCCCGTATAACCAAGGGACCCCCGGCGTGCGGGACGCGAAGACATGCGTTGCGCGGTCTTCGCTCGTTCTCTTAAGTGAGGTCGACGAGTTGAGCAACGGATGTGCGACCCGGCAAGTACTTCGGACCTCTGTCGCGATCTATAGTGAATAGTGCGATGAGCATCGTTCGTGAAAGCGACCTGTCCAGACGGTCGTGGCTACAGAAGCTGACGGCGAGTCGAGCCGTTCGAACTCCAAGCGGTTGTGGGCACCATGAGGGAGAGGCTGGCTGGTTCGTTGAACAACCGCTGGGAATGGCCGAGCATTTAGTGTGCTTCGTGGTCAGCGGTGGTTGCACCGGTGTGGCCGGACACGAGGGGTTCAGTCTGAATGCGGGCAGTGTCGTGTGGATCAGGCCGGGGACCCCCTTCACGCTCTCGACCCCGTTGAACAAGCGAACGGTGATGTACTGGTTCCGCTTGACCGCGGACACGGATGCCGATGGCTGTCTGGGCCCCTTCATGCAGGTGCATGATGTGTGGGACCTCAGAGGAGTCTTCGAGCTGCTCGCCACCGAACTCGGCTCCACCCTCCCTCACCAGGACGAGCGGATGACCGGCCTGCTCCTGGTGCTCTTCACTTCGCTGTTCCGCGGAGCCGGACGCGATACCGTCGCCGGCCTGATGAGCGTCCAGGCGCGGCAGGCGGTCGAACAGTATGTGGACGTCAACATCGCGAAGCGCTTCCGCGCCGCCGACCTCGCCCGGGTCGCGGGACTGTCGCCCGACTACTTCACACGGGTCTTCCGGAAGACCTTCGGGATGCCGCCCCGGGAGTGGGTAATCCGCCGACGTGTCCAGCACGCCGCCCGGCTGCTCGATGAGACGGACATGTCCGTGACCAAGGTGGCCGCTCTCTACGGCTACCCCGACTCCTTCCTGTTCAGCAGGCAGTTCAAGGCCGTCATGGGTGTCTCCCCCCAGGCGTACCGCGGCGGAGGAGTCGCGGCCGTCACTAGCCGATGAAGACATTGGAGGCCGCCACCACGGTCGCGGTGTGCTGTGCCGCCGGATCGTTGCACGTCGTCGCGGAGTCGCCGCTCCTGGCGGCGGCCTTCCCACCGAAGAACACCGTCGAACTTCCCCGGGACACCGTTCCCTTGTTGTCCGGTGGCGCCTTGAAGACACCGACCGGAGGGATATGCGGAGGGGTGTTGTACGCGGTGGAGCCCACGGTGGCGGCGGGCTTGTGGCCGATCAGGACCGTCTGACAGCAGCCGTCCGCGAGTGTGCCGGAGAAGGGGAACGGCATGGGCGTTTCCACCGGCCCGCCGGGGGAGGGGACCAGCACGGTATGGGTGTCCACACCCACGATCCGGTCCCCCATGGCCGCGGCGGACACTGTCGCCATGATGTGTGCTCCTTCCGGTGTGCTTCCTCGTGGTGTGCTTCATTTCGTGTGTTGTGCCGTGTGCTTCGTGACGTCACGGCTTCCGGACCCTCGACTGCCCGGAGAGGAGGGCGGCGGGTGTGCATGAGGTGTCCCCGCTGGCCCCCTGTCCACCGGGTGTCCGGCAGCGCACGGCGAGGACCACCTCCTCACCGGCCTTGAACTCCAGGGGTTGTTTGAGATGGCGTTCCTCGTCCCGGTCGGGGTCCAGGCTGAACTGGAACAGTACGGAGTCATCGCGCTGGAGGCGCACAACCCCGGTGTCACCCGCGGTGTTCTCGAAGAAGATGTCGCTGACGTACTTCGTCGTCCCCTCCGGCACCGTGTACCGCGCCTCGGTGTTGAACTCGTCGGACACCGCGGCCCGTGCGTCGATCCGGAAATCGTCGGCCCGGAGCCCGTCCCCGTCCGCTCCATCGGATCCGTCCCCCGGTGGCTCCTCCTTGTCCCCGCCCTTCCCGCCCTCCTTTTCTCCGTCATCCCCCTCCTTGTCCGCACCCGGGGGAGTGTCATCCGGCCCCGGGGAACCGCTGGGGTCGCCGCCTCCGCCACCCGGTGAGTCCGACTCCCCTCCTCCCGTGGCCCCGCCCGTCGTCTTCTTTTCCGCGCCCGGGATCTGGGAGCCACCGCCGGCCGGCGGTTCCTGGGCGGCCGCCTGCTTCCGGGCCTCGCTCTCGACCGTCGGCTGGAGCACGAGGAACCACAGGGCCATGAACGCCATGATGACGGCGGCCACCGCCAGCACGAACGCCGAGACCCCCGGTGAGATCACCGCCGTCTTCACGAACGTGCCGTCCGCCGTCCGCTCCTGGCCGTCCTCACCGGCGACGACGACCACCTGGAAGGGCAGGGTGACGTCCGCGCCGCGCCACAGCAGCTGCCTCGGTCTGATCCGGAGGGGTACGACCACGCCCTTGCCGCGGGCGACCTCCACCTCGTGGTGTTTGAACGCCTTGCGCAGGGCGTCGTCGGGGTCCGAGGCGAAGAGGCGTGCCATGAGCGGTGCGTTGCCGTGGTTCTCCACCACCACGTGGTACCGCCCGGAGAACCGTCCGCGCTTGGAGCTGGGCCGTAGCGTCATGGCGATGTCGGTGAAGGCGCCGACCGCTACGGTGCCCTCCTCCACCACCGATCCCTCGAAGTCCTCACGGGACATGACGCGCAGGGCGTAGCGGGCTTCACCGGCGGCCAGATCCGTGGACTTCGAGGGCTTGAACACGATCTCGGCCGCGACGCACTGATCCGGGAAGACATTGGCCTCCGCGGGCTCTACGGAGACCCAGCCCTTCGCGTCGCCAACGATGTCCAGCTGGAAGTGGTCGACGACCGAGCCGGTGTTGACGATCTGGACTGTCTGCCTGCTCTCCTCACCCGGGATCGCGGTGACGTTGTCTTCCAGTAGCAAAACGATGGCTCCCACGTCCTCAGCCTGTGCCTCTCACGTAGAACGGCGCAGTGGCCACCGGCCAGCCATCCGGGCCCGGTTGTCTGCACGATGGGGAAGCACGGGCGTGCCGAAAGCGGTCCTCGACGGCGGACGGCCACCGGCTCAGGAAAGCAGGGAGAACCACTCGAGCTCCGAGACGGCCACGTCGGCGTTCTTCTTGGACGGGAAGGTGTCGCCCACGGAAACCTTGACCCCCTTGATCCCGGTGGCGCCCTTGAGGGAGAACTTCTGCGGAGTGGCCGTGTCCTCCAGAGTGATCACGGAGGTCTTCCCATTGCTGAACGTCAGGAAGAGGATGCGCGGGCGGCCGTGGTCGGTCAGCGCGTCAGCGGCTCCCGAGGTGACGATCAGCTGGTCCAGAGTGACCAGTCGGTCGAACTCAAGCTTGATCGTGGCCTGTTGGGCGTCCTCGCCCTCCGCCTTGTACGGCGCCAGCCAGTAGGAGTTGCTGTACTGATCCTGGACCTTGTCCGCCCCATGGCCCTTGATCGAGGTCTTGGACGTCGCCTTCTCGGGCCGGACCGGCGAGTACCGGGATTCCAGGAAGCCCTTCGCCTTGTCCCGCACCCCCTGAACCTCGGAGTTCACCGCGTTCCGGTACGGGGGATAGCTCGCGTACACGATGCAGGACAGACAGAACAGCAGACCCCCGATGATCTTGACCTTGTCGAAGGCCGTCCGCCACCGGTCGTTGGGGGCGGCTGCCTCACCCGATGTCTGCCCGGAGCCGGTCCCCAGCGGGACGACGCGAGGGCCACGCCGGAAACGCAACCTGCGCCACCAGGGGATCCTGGCGACCTCCGCCTCGCTGAGGTCCGTGCCACAGCGTGCGCAGAACCTCCGGGTGGGCCTGTTCCCCTGACCGCAGTCGCCACAGATCAGATCTCCGGGGCGCAGCTGGTTGCTGCGCGCCGTACGGCGGTCCCGCTGCGGGCGCCGCTGATGGGGGGCCTGCGGGAGGACCTCGTCCACGTCATCGTCGTCCAGCTCGTCGTCCGCCGGACGCCGAGGCGCCACGGGCGCGATGAGCGCCGCGTCATCCGCCCGGGTGGGCGGAGGCACCGGAAGGGGAATGCTGACGGTCCGCTCCGGGTCGTCGTCCGTCGCCTGGCCGGAGTCTGCCGATGCGTTCCGCTCCCCGTCGCTGTCACCGTCGAGCCGGGGTGGTGGCGTACGGAAGCCGGGCGGGCGTGATGCGCTTCCCGGTGCGGGTGTTCCGCTCAGCGGCGGTGTGCCCAGGCCGGACGGGGGTGTCCCGCCCAGGGGCGGTGTGCCCGGACCCGGTGGGCGTGTTGCTCCCAGTGAGGGTGGTGTACCGAGGTATGCGGAGCGTGTTCCGCTCGGTGGCGATGGGGGTGTGCCCAGCCCTGGCGGGCGTGTTCCGCCGGGTGAGGGTGGCGGTGTGCCGAGGCCGGGCGGGTGTGTCCCGCTCCGCGGGGGAGTGCTCAGGCCCGGGGGCCGTGTTCCGCCCGGCGTGGGTGGCGGCGTACCCGGACCTGGTGGGCGTGTTCCGTCGGCTGGGGGTGGTGCGTTGAGACCTGGCTGGTGTGGTGCTCCCGCTGAGGGTGGGGGTGTGCCGAGGCCCGAGGGACGTGCTGCAACGCCCGGTGGGGGTGTGCCGAGGCCGGGCGGCCGGGATGCGCCACCCGGTGGGGACGGTGGAGTGCCAAGACCCGGCGGCCGTGCACCACCCAGCGGTGGTGTGCCCAGGCCGGGCGGGCGTGTTCCGCCCAGCGGTGGCGGTGGTGTGCCCAGGCCGGGTGGTCGTGGTGCGCCCCCGGGTTGAGGTGGCGGTGTCCCCAGGCCGGGCGGGCGTGTTCCGCCCAGCGGTGGCGGGGGGAGGCCCAGGCCCGGGGGGCGTGCCCCGCCGGGCCTGGCTCCGAGGCCGCCGAAACCCGTCGGCACCTGGACCGGCGCACGCGTGGCCGTCGGTGTCAGCGCCTGGGCCGCCGCCTGCTGGACTCGGAGGAACCACGGAGTCCTCCGCCGCGGCGGCTCCGGCTCCGGCTCCGGCGCGGGCGGATTCTCCTCGCGGCGGACCTCCGGCTCGACACGTTCTCCGGACCATTCCAGAAACGCCCCGCACGAACCGCAGAAGTCATCGGCGTCCTGATTCCGCCCGCGACAGCGACGGCACACGATCACTGGGTCACCACCTCCGTACGATGGGAGACATGAGCGGGCAGGAACTCACGTATGAGTTCCTCCAGCGCGGTCAGGTCGACTTCCCGCCCGGCGGCCACCGTGACGCGGATCAGCGTGACGGGCGACAGCGCCTCGGGGATCGGTGTTTCCGGAGCCGCGGAGGTGAACACGCCGCCGCTGTCGACCAGTTCCACCCTGCCGCCCGTGGCAAGGGCGATCCGCTCACGGACCCCTTCCGCCGTGCCGCGCGTACGGTGGCCCGACACCGCGTGCGCCGTGGCCGCGCGCTGCCGTTCCACCGGCCAGTTCTCATCCAGCTGGGTGCCCATCCGGTCGGCGAGCCAGCGCAGGAAGTCGGGTGGTGTCAACCATGGGTCGAGATACGCGTCGAGGCAGTCGAGTGTGCTGATGACGGGAGCGATGACCTCGTCCCAGCCTGCTGTGAGGCGGAGGGTGAAGTCATCGTCCTGGTAGACGGCGGGCAGCAGTTGGGCCAGGGAATAGGGGCTGCCGAGTCCGGGGACCGCGGCCCTCACCGTCCCTCCTCCACCTTGATGTGGTGGTCGTAGGACACGACAAGGCTGTGGTGGGAGAGGTCGATACGACGGGTCTCCTGGCCACGCTCCCCGGTGACGGGATTGGCGGCGAACAGGCGCACATCGTCCACCAGATCAGCGCCGTCGACACGTTGCAGGAGCGCGAATATCTCACCGACCTGCACCGGTCGGCCGAAGGGCCAGCCGTCGCCGTGGGGCCCTCCGCTCAGCGGGTCCAGGAATCCGTACAGGGCGGCCTCGGCGTCCCTGCGCACCCGCTCGGCCGTGGACCGGCGATGCGCGGTGATTTTGGCGACGACCGTGACACCCCGGTACAGCGGGGGTTCGATCATGACGCGGGTGCCCACCAGACGGACCTCGTCGAGCCGTGCCGCCACCCGGTCAAGGGTGTCCTGAGCGGGTACCAGGTGCTCCAGGCGTATCTGTTCACCGGGCGGGGTCGCGGGTACGACCAGCACTCTGACACTGCCCGGCTGCTCCTCCATCGGCAGGCATCGGGTCCGCGCCAGTTCGGGCGCCGCCTGCCGTGCGATCGTTTCGAAGTCCTCGGCGGTGACCGCGCGGTTGCTGCTGCGCAGCAGCAAGGGGCCACGCGCCACGGCCTCGGCGAGTGTCTCGCCGTCGGCGCCACCCCGCGCGGGGTTCCTGTTCTCGACGCCGCTGATGAAGGGGATCGACGACATCAGGGAACGCACCGCGCCCGCGGACACGTTTCCACGTGCGCCGCCACCGACGGCGAGTCCGCGGATGCGCACCGCGGCCCCGGCCGCCGGGACCGCCCCGAACTGACGCAATGTGCCGTCGGGTTGGCGTACCGCGGGGCCGAGCCGGACCTCGCCCGCCACCGCGTCCAGGACGAAGTGGCGGTCTTCGGGGCCGCTGGACGAGAAGTCGTCCACCTCGGTCCAGAGCGCCCACGAGGCGTCGCCGCCCGGAGCCAGGGTCTCCACCACGGGCTGTCCGTGGGGCGTCAGCACAGGGCCGTGGCGCAGGACGAAGCGCTGGCCCGGAACGCCCTCGGCCTCCTCGAGGCTCTCTCCGTCCACCTCCTCCACGTTGGTGGCGCGGACCGTGGCACCGACCGTCGCCATGGTCAGCCCGTGCACGATGGGACTGGAGCTGTAGCCGGGCAGGTCGTCCCGCGGGTCGAGGACCCGCGCGCGCAGCCATCCGGCCATATGGCCCCCGAGAACCGAGGAGGTGTGGCCGCCCGGGATGTGCACGATGACATGGCCGGACCGGTTGAGACCGCCGGTCTCGTCCAGGGACACCTCACACCCGGACCACGCCGACCCCGTCCACGCCTCCCAGACGAGCGGCGGGGTGTCGGGATCCACGCCGACACCGTCGATCCGACCGCTGAAGTCCAGCCGTACGGCACAGTGCGGCGCCGCACCGTCCAGTCCGAGCAGCATGCTGTCACCGGCCCGCGGGCACTCCCCGAACGCGGGAAACGGTTCGCGCAGCCCGTGTTTCCCATAGTCGTGCTCCAGGTGGCTGTTGTTGCCCGGAAGGGACGTCAGCACCCTGATGAGCCGGGTCGGTACCAGTGTCACTTCGTGATCCGTACGGAAGCTGATGGCCTCCTCGGCCTCGGTGCGCACGGTCGCGACGCGAGTGCCCTCGTGCACCACCAGCGGCGCTTCGGTGACCGGCGTGGTGGACCAGAAGGTGATGGGCGTCCGCGCGGCGACCGGTGGCAGCATCCGCAACCCGATGAGGTCGAGGAATTTGACGTAGAGCCGGTCGGGCACCTGGTTGAGCCGATGCAGCATCTGGTCCGTCATCAGCGCGAAGGCCTCGATGAGCGTGATACCGGGATCGGAGAGGTTGTGGTCCGTCCATTCCGGGCAGCGACGCGTGATGAGGTGCTTCGCCTCGTCGACGAGGTCCTGGAAACGCCGATCGTCGAGGTCGGGGGTGGGCAGCACGGCTACTGCGCTCCTTGCTGTTCTGCCGTACCGGTGTCATCCGGCATGGTGTAGAAGGGAAAGACCATGTTGCGGGGGTCGTTGGACTCCCGGGTGGCGTAGGTGATCACGATGTTGACCAACGTCGGGGTGTCCGGGTCCTGGTGGACCCGGACCTCCGAGACGGTGGCGCGCGGCTCCCAGGTGGCCAGGGAGGCGGAGACCTCCCGGCTGATCTCGTTGAGCGTGTCCGGGTCGGTGCCCGCGAAGACGAAGTCCCGCAGATGTGAACCGAAGTGCGGCCGCATCGGCCGCTCACCCGGATAGGTCGTGAGGATCAGCCGCATGGACTGTTCGACGAGGGCGTGTCCGGAGCGGGTCCGCACGGAGCCCTTGGCACCTACCCCCGGCGGGAAGGCCCACCCCGTGCCGATGAAGTCTTCCATGAACCAGCCTCCTGGGACGCTCAGTTGAGCTCGATCTTCGAGCCCTTGATGGCGACGGTGCCGCCGCTCTCCACCGTGATGGATCGCTGCGCGCGCAGGCTGAGCGAGGAGCCGCCGTCGATGGTGACCTGGCCCCCGGCACCCGCGGTGATGTCCACCGCGCCACCGTCACCGCAGTCGATGTGCAAGCGGCCCGCCCCGTTGCTGTCCGGAGGCCGCGGCCGGCAGGTGAGGGTCACCGTCCCGGCCACCTGGTCGATGGCCAGTCCCAGGCTGGCGTCCTTCGTCCCCAGCGTGATGGCGGAGACGGTCGGTGGCTGACCGGCCGTCGGTGGCATCCGGTCGTGGAAGGCGAGCATGTTCCCCGCCGGGGACACGATGCCCCGCCGCACCACCTCGGCGCTCCGGCCGGTGGTCTCGACGGCGGGTCCACCCAGGCCGTACGCACTGGAGTTGCTGAGGACACCGCCCACCACATACGGCCGACGCGGGTCGCCCAGCTCAAAGCCGAGAAGCACCTGATCCCCCACCTCCGGCAGCATGAGTCCACCCGCGCGTCTGCCTCCCGCCGACTGGACGACCGGTGCCCAGTCGGTTTCGTGGTCCGGGGCCAGCCAGGGGAGGGCGGCCTTCACCCGGCCCTTCCCGATGGGGTCGTTGACATCCGTCACCACCCCGCACACCACCCCGTTCATCTGCGGTGCGGAAGGGGGTCGGGTGGAACCGGTCAACCCCAGAAGCGTGCGGTCCTCACCATTGCCGAGCTGGAGCCGGGTGCGGTAGCCGCCCTCCGAGAGGTCGAAGACATGCCGGGCGGCCACCACCGTCCAGGTACCGGCGAAGGGCTCGGGAGGCCCCGCCACCCGTACCACGGTGCCCGCCCGGAGCCGTGGATCGCCCCAGGCCGTCGCCTGGGCCTCGGCGAAACTTCCGGCCAGTCGGCGGGTGGCGCCCGTCAGGGCCTCGTGGGCCGCGGGCTCGATGGCGGCACCGGCCGCGGGCGCGGCGTGGTTCACGATCCGCCCGGAGGCGCTCGGCGCCGGTCCCAGGGAAGGATCGGCGCCGGTCCGGGGTGTCGACGGTCCTCCCGCGGTGCGGAACGGCGCGAGGGCCGAGGCCATCGACGCGCCCAGCTCGACGGCCGGTCCGTCGGTCGGTGTCCGCAGGGATACCGCTCTGGCCTCCAGCGGATCCCAGACCCGCAGTTCCACCTCGGGCGAGAGGTTGCCCGCGGTCACACGGGGACGGAAGGTCCGCAGGTTCTCCTGGAGCGTCAGGGTCACCGGGGAGCCGGTTGCCGCAGAGCCCGCTGCCGGGGCGGCGGGTCGGAAGGAGAAGCCGTCCTCGTCGACGCCGAACCGGTAGCCGATCTCCCGGCACCGCCAGCTCAGGAAGTCCCAGTCCGTCTGGTTCAGCTGGCCGAGGTGGGTGTGGGTGGTGCGCGACGGTTCTACGTGGCCGATGGCAAGTCCGGCTTCGCGTGCGATCCGGCGGGCGATGTCCGCGTCCGTCATATTGAGGAAGGTCCGCACGCGCGAGCTGCGCTGGAGGCGATGGCTGGGGTCATAGGCGCGGACCACGGTGACGAGGGCGAGGTCGTAGTAGTCGCCCTCGAGCGCGGTGACTTCGCCCGAGCCCACGCGGACGGGCGGGCTGCCGTCCGGGTCCTGCGCCCACACCTCGATGGTGGTGCCGAAGGTGATGCCCGCGCGGGAGAGCAGGTCGCCCTCGTCGTCGCGGAATGTCACCTCGATCATGGTGGGCATGTGGAGACGGCTGTCCACGAGCGTACGCAACACCCGCTGTTGCAGCGCATCGGCGAGTGGACGTGGCGAGGAGCCCCCCACCCGCAGCACCGCATAGGTCCGGACCGTGCTGACCGGGGTTGTCACCAGGCGCCTCCCACCGGTCTGTTGAGCCCCGCGGTCATCTGGCGGATGGGGTCCTCGGCCGCGGTGCCACGGGGGCCATCGGGCCTGGTGGCCGTCTGGGGAGAGGAGCCTCCGGAGCGGTCGCCGAGTGCGGACCCGGTGCCGGTGCCGTTACCGGCGCCGGGTGTGGATCCGTTGTTCGCCACGGCGCGCCCGGACGGCCGCTGCTGCGGGCTTTCGACGCGGCCCGGCGGGGCCGTGGTGACCGGCGGTGGGGTGGCGGGGAGATGGGGGCTCTTGCCGAGGATATGCATGGTGAGATTGCGGACCTCGGCACGGACGGGAACGCCGTCGGAGGTGAAGCGGGTGTACGTGCAGTCGAAACGCATCAGCTGTACCGCGTAGTTGAACCCCGAGGTGGAGTTGCCCCATTCGAAGACGAGGCGTTCATGCTCACCCGCACCGACGGTCCCGCCCGCAGCGGTGGACGTGTCCTTCGACACCGGCTGCACCCACTGGAGGAGCTTCTCCACCACCTGGTCGCAACCCCGGCCGGTGAACGTGAGGGGGGAGAGGATGAGCCGTGAGGATCCCATCGAGTACACGCTCTGTAGCGCCCCGCTGAACCCCTGCTTCTTCTCACCGCCGATGGGATCGGAGATTCCCTCGGCGTTGTGCGAGATGCTGATTTCCGTGGGGGTGTACTGGAAGTCGATCCTGTTGGACGGGTCCGCCGCGCTGGACAGCTTCGCGGGGCTGATCGCGCGCTGGAGCGAGCCCGGCGGGGAAGGGGGGCTCACCACTGCTCCAGGAATCCGGCGTGCTCGAAGGAGAGCCGCTCCATCGCGACGGCGTTGCTCTGCGCGCTGAGCTCCGGCCCGGACCACTCCTTGGGAAACGCCTTGCGCAGCAGCCATGTGTGCACGGGCGTCCCCCGATAGTCCCGGAGGGTGATGGTGATGTCCTGCCCGGGGTACTCATGGGTGTCCCCGTACTCGTATCCGGTCCAACGCGATGCCACCTCGGTGAGCCAGCGGTGCACCGCGTCCGACTGGTCCGGGGCCATGGCCCGCTCAAGGGTGACGGTGGAGAACGTGACACGGTCCGGCAGAAGATGGCCGTGGAAGTACTGTCCTCCCTCGGTCACTTCCTTCGAGAGGAACTGAACCTGAAGGCCACGGCAGCTCGACCACCCTCCGAGGTCCAGTTCATCCACCCGTACCTCGAAGCGCATGGCGAGCCCGAGGCGTGGATACTCCCCAGGTCTGCTGCGGGGCTGTCGCCCGGCCAGCGCCGGTCCCGCGAATTTGTGCGCGTTGGCCCATGCCTGGTCGGGGTGGGTCCACAGGGCGGAGGGCAGCTTCGGTTGCATGGTGAGTTCCTTAGGTTCAAGAAATGGATCTACCGGCCACGCGCCCCGGAGGATCCCGCATGGCCGCGCCCCGCCGATGCGGATGCCGGTGCTGACGCCGTGGGGTTGTGGGGAGCGAAATCGTCGTTGAGGAATCCGGTGTGGACGAGCTCCAGACTCTCCAGCGCGACCCGTCCGTCCGCACCGCTGAACTCGTTGATGCCCCACGCGACCGGGAAGAACTCCTTGAGCTCCCAGGTCACGGTGGGCACCCCCGCCCAGTTGACGAGTGCGATGGCGCCGGTCAGCGGCTCGTTCCGTACCGATGTCTCGGTAAGCCACTCCTGGACGATCTGCGAGTCACCGCAGGCGGCACGCGACAGCTTCACCCTCTGGTATTGCGGCACCCCCGGGTAGACCAGCGGGTGGTTCCAGTTGTCACCACTGCGGTACTCACACGTCGGCCAGGTCACATTGAGGCCGGAGGCGCTGGCCCAGTCCCCGAGTTCGTATTCGCAGCGGTCGATGGCCACGGTGAAGCTGTGAGACATGCTCACCGAACCGAAGAACGAGTCGGTGAAGTTCATGGCGTCGCGCATGAGATCCCTCCGGCTACCCGAACGCCGGGTAACGCATCGATCGGACTAGGTGCGTGGCGTCAGCAGGCCGTGACGCTCGCGTTCGACGACCAGCTCACGCCGGACGTGGGTGATGACGCGCTCGTACAGCCGGTCGGCCAGGGCGTCGAGGTGGGTCGGGTTGTCCAGGTCGACAAGGCGCCGCCGCGACAGCACGGACAACGCCTCGATCATCCGGCTCCACTCGGCGGCCTCCGGTGAGGAGTCGGAGGGCGGCGGGCCGCCACCGGGTGGGGTGGATGGTCTCGACGGCATGCCGAAGGCGCCGGGGAACATGGTGCTGGGTGTGCCGGGTGAGCTGCCCCTGTCCATGGTGGGGGACGGAACGGGGGAGCCTCCTTGACTCGGCGCCTCATACCCGTCATGCGCCCCGTACGCGTCATGTGCCTCGTGCGACGAGACGGCCATGGGCGCCGCGCCATACGTTCTCCGTCGGAGGTGTGTCAGCGCGATCCGTTCCTCGCGAAACGGCAACGTCCCCCCTACGGCCTCCTGTTGTGCCACATGTGTCATCTCGTACGCGGGCGTCGCACGGGATGCCGCTGCGGGCTCGGTGGACTCAGTGGACACGGTGTGCTGAGGTACGGCGTGCAGGTGCCGTGTGGCGTGGTGGCGTCTCTCGGCATGTGAGATGGCTCCGGGGGCTGAATGCACCAGGTGCAGCTCAGCGGGCCGGGCGCCGGAGAAGTCGCTCACTGCTGCGGGCATGGGATCGGCGGGAACGTTCCACGGCGGTGGCGCGGCGGGCGGGAGCACCGCCGCGCCACCCGGTGGCAAGGGCACTGGCCCTCGCCGATGGACGAGGGGCGGGGCCAGGAGCGTGGGCGGTGTGCCGTCGGTTGGTATGCCGTTCTGAGGAGGCAGGGGCGTGCGCGCGGTGAGAGCGGGGCGTGCCTCTGAGCTGTCCGGTGATGACATGGCGGCGAGGTGTTCCGTGGTGCTTTCTGTCGCGGTACTCCGGGGCGGCGTGGCGCCCTCCGGTGGTGGGGCCATCGGCTGGTCAGCGCGTTCGGCGTCCTCTGGTGTCCGGGACTCCGCCGTCGGGCCGGTGGCCGGGTGCGGATCACCCGGATCACCCGGCGCTGCCGCTTCCGGCCGCGCCTCTTCGTCAGGAGTCAGAGGAGACGCGAATGTCCTCTGTGTTCCCTGCTCCACACGCCGTGAGGCGCCATGGCTGTCGGCCTTCGCCGCCGTCTTGGTCGGTTCTGCCTGGGGCACGGGTGCTGCTGACGGACCGTCATTCCGCTCTACTGGCACCTCATCCGTGCCGATGACAGCAGACGCGGGTTCAGCGGATGTATCACCCTCCGCTTCAGTGTCCGCGGAGACACGGTCGCCACCTTGGCGTGGCGCGGTGCGCTGCGGTGTCGGTCGGCCGCCGGATTTTGTGTCCTCCGCGACACCCTCGTCACGCCGTCTCCGCTGACGCGCCCCCTGCGCATGCCGCAGACTCCAAGCCGCCTCCCAGCTCGGTGGCGCGTCATCCGGTGGCACAGCGGGGGAGACGGTGCCCCCCTCGTGCGCCGTGCTCCCCGTGCTCCCCGTGCTCCCCGTGCTCCCCGTGCTCTCCGTGCTCTCCGTGCTCTCCGTCCTCGCCGCCTCGGCGGGTGGCCGCGGGGGCTGCCCGGCGGTGAGGTTCCGCTTACGCGATTCGGCCAGGGAGGCACGCGAGCCCGTTCTGACACGGAGTTCGGGCATGGCCGTGGGCTCCGCCCGGTCGGGCGGCACGGGACGATCCGAGGGACCGGGATCGTTGCCCTGGTTCATACGGGCTTGCACGTACGTGGGGGTGTCGTCGTCCGTCCGGACCATCCAGGCCGGGCGGAAGGCATCCAGCATGATGTCGAACTCGGACCGGGTGGGCGGTGGCGACACCGGGCGGGGCTCGCCGACGAACTCCCCGGTCGCTTCGGTGAGCGGGTGCGGGGAGGGGGCGTCGGCGGGAGCCATGGCCGAGGGAACCACACGGCGCACGGGGGCGGCCGGGAGATGACCTTCCGACGCCACGGGGAATGCGGTGGTGTCCCCGGACGCGCTGCGCACTTGCTCTACCGGCGTGATGGCCTCATGCCCCGAGCCAGCAGCACGGAGAGGGCGCGGCGCGTGGGCGCCGTACGCGCTGCCGCCATCGACGGAGGCGAGGGGCGCGGTGCTCCTGGAACCGGTGGTGGCCACGGGCGTACGGGCTCGGCCCAGCACCCTGGGAGTCAGCGTCCCGACGCCCACCGCCCCCGGGCCGGCCAACCCGCCCATGCCCGCAAGCTCATCCACCACCATCTCATCCACCACAACTTCATCCACGACAGAAGACCTGGCCGAAGGGGCCGCCGTGGCCGGGGCGGCTGCCACCAGCCCGTCCACCCGCCCCCGCGGCGCGTCACCACGGTGCGGAGCCCGTGTGCGGTGGACCAGAGGATTGCCCGTGGCGGCGACGGCCGTCCGGGACGCGCCGACCGTCCACGGGGTGGCGGGGACCGTGGAACGCAACACCGGGAGCCGGCGCCACGCTCCCCGCTCTCCCCGGATCGCCATGGTGGTCGCCGCGCCCTCGGCCCGGCGCCACCTGGTGAACCAGGACCACATGGACTTCCACGACCACCACACGATGGCCTCCTTCCCGAACCCGCCCGACAGAGGGTGTCAGTCACCCGACGCGTCGTTCGCGGCGATTTTCTGGTTGATCCGGCCGATCTCCTCGATCACCCGGCGGCGAGCCGGGTGCTCCAGGTCGAGAACGGAATCGGCGGACCAGTGCAGGTAGTAGGCGACGTAGACGACCTCCTCCCAGAGACGGTCGGCCGCATACGTCAGGATTCCCCCGGCGACTCTCCGGCGACGTCCACCAGGAAGTCATGGGCGCACGAGGGGCAACTGACCTGTGCCTCCGTGCGGCCCTCCTGGTTGATCCTGCGGTACAGGTCCTGGAGGAACGCCAGATCCGAGGCGAAGAGGTTCTCGATCGTGTCCGTGGTGACGTTCGGGACCTCGCCGATGCGTGTGACGGTCCGGGCGAGCAGCTGGACCGTGAGATAGGCGGGGTTCTGCTGCACCTTGGGGTCCATCTGCGGTGCGATCTCGTCCCGTGCCGTGGCGAGTCGCATCAGCCCCTCGCGGTGGACCTGCCCCTGGCTGTCCACATAGCCACGGGGGAGGACGAAGGGGTACTCCGTGCGCATGGTCCGGCCGTCCGTTTCCTGTGTGTTCCGCACGCCTAGCCGATCGGCATCTGCTGGATGCGTTCACACGTGAACGTGACCGACTCCAGGACGACTTCCGACGAACCCGCCTTGAGGTTGGTCACCTCGATCTTGCTGGGCCATGCGCCGTGCAGCCGGTAGAACATCCGGGGCGTCGACTCGCCCGCGCCCATGAGCTTGAGGTCGGCGCCCATCCGGGCCGCTGGCCGTCCCATGCGCACCGCCTCGTGCATGGCCCAGATGGTCGCGCTGCCGTCGACACCGCGCTTGAGGGTCACGGTGGGCGGCTTGGTCTTGCCGAACTGCTTGGTGTGCACGATGGCACCCGTCATGGCGTTCGTGGCGATGTACTCGGCGGGCTCCACCTCGGTGGTGATGCCGCCGAGTTCGGAGAAGTAGGCCGGGGCGGCGCCGTCGAAGGTGACGACGAAGGACGCCGCGGAGATGGCCTGGGGAGCGCTCTGGTCAAGTGACATAGGGAGGGTCCGTGTTCTACTCGTTGAGGGACGAGCCCTGTGCGAACTGGGAGAGTCTGAAGACGACGAACTCGGCGGGTTTCACCGGGGCGATTCCGATGTCGACGGTCAGCACTCCCGCGTCCCGGTTCTCGGGCGGGTTGTTGTCCGCGTTGCACCGTACGAAGAACGCCTCCTCCGGGGTGCGTCCGAAAAGCGCCCCGGAGCGCCAGACCCTGGTGAGGAACATGGAGGCGGTGCGCTCCACGCCGTTCCAGAGATGTTCGTTGTTGGGTTCGAAGACCACCCAGTTGGTGCCGTCCAGGATGGACTTCTCGACATAGTTGAAGAGGCGGCGCACATTCAGATAGCGCCACTCGGCATCGCTCGAGAGCGTGCGCGCACCCCAGACCCGTACGCCCTGTCCGGGGAAGATACGCAGACAGTTCACACCCAACGGATTGAGGATCGCCTGCTCACCCTTGGTGGCCGCGACCTCCACGGAGAGGGCGCCGCGGATCACTTCGTTGGCGGGTGCCTTGTGCACCCCACGTGTCGCGTCGTTGCGGGACCACACCCCGGCCATATGGCCGCTCGGGGGAAGGAAGTCCGGCTTCTTGTCGACCGGGTTCATCACCTTGATCCACGGCCAGTAGAGCGCGGCGTACTTGGAGTCGAAACCGGAGAAGTCCTGACGCCACTCGCGCGTCTGCTGCGCGTTGAGGCCGGGCAGCGGATCCAGGATGGCCACCCGGTCGCCCATGAGTTCACAGTGCGCGATCAGGGCCAGCTGCACGGCCTTGACGCCCTCGGCGTCGATGGCTCCGCTGCGGTAGGCGGCCATCAGATCGGGGACCGCGACCATGGTGATGTCGTCGATGGCCTCCAGACCGGAGAGGCCGGAGCGCTCGGCCGCGTCACCGATGAACTCGGTGGCGTCCACCTGCCCGGTCGTCACAGGAACCGGAGTCCGCGCCGGAGTCAGCGCTACCTTGGCGCCGGTCGCGGGACGTGTGAGGGCCGCGCCCTTGATCTCCTCCAGCGTGATCAGCTCGGACTTCCGCAGGGCGGTGGTCACATGGGAAGGTCCACGCTTGACGGTGACGTTGTCGTAGACCTCCGCGACCTGGCCGTCCTTGCTGACGACGAGCTTGAAGGTCTCGTCGGCGCCCTCGCTGGCGTCCTGGACCTCCACGGTCACCGTCGACGCGCCGTCCCCCGCACCCGCCTTGGCCAGGGCGAAGGCGAGGGCGGGCCGGTCGCCGGCCGGAGCGGGGAGTTCGCCGCGCACCCGCGCCTGCTCGAGGGCCGGTGTCTCATGAACGGTGGCCGCCCCGTCGCCGAGACTCACGATGTACGCATTGCCGCCGCCGTTCTGAAAGTAGCCGTAGACGGCCTGGGGCAGGTACGCGTCGGGGAGGAATTCACCGAACACACTGTTGTACTGGTCCCAGCTGGTGATCAGAACGGCCTCATGCGCAGGGCCTTTCGCGGTGAATCCGACGAAGGCGGCCGTAGCAGTGCCGACACCCTGAATGGGTTTGATTCCAGAAGACGTCTCCTCGACGTAAACGCCCGGAGTCAGATAGTTGGGCAACGCGCTCCTCGCTTTCTTGTATGGCGCGGATCGAGGATTACACGCGCGGTGGTGTGACGGCAGTCATCAACAGATGCCCTATGAGGCACTTCTGAGCTCCCTTGCGGGAAGGTGGCCACCGCTCGTTCGTCCGACCGCCCGCCCCTCGTTCCGGAACGCACCGGCGGGCAGGCTGAGGTGATGATGGATTCGGTCACACATTCCTTGGCGGCATGGCTGGAGCTGCGTCTTCCGGACAGCTGCCTGCACTTCGGTGCCCCTCGCGGGGAGAGCGGGGAGCACGATGCGGAAGTGTGCCTCAGCGCCCTTCTCTACGACGTCCGGGAGGAGCCACACCGGGAGAGCGGTGAGATGTACGTCAGGAACGCCGAGGCGATGGCCGTGGGAAGGGTGGCGCCCACCCGGCTGTTCCGGTACTCCTACCGGCTGACGGCCCACGCCCCGAGCTGGCAGGTGGCGCAGCGGCTCCTGGGCGAGGTGATGTGTGCGGCGGTGGACTCCCCGGCCATCCCGGGAACCCCGCCACGGAATCCGCCCGCCGGACGTCCCCCGCTCGCCATGCCGCTGATCGTCGCCCCGCCCGACGCCGTCGACTTCCCCTGGTGCGCACACGAGGAGCCCGCGGCGTCCTCGCCACCGCTCCACCTCGCTCTGCTGGCCCCGCTGCGCCCGAGGATCGACATCGACGTCGAGGCCCCGCCGCAGGCGGTGGACATCGGTCTGGGAACGCTGGACGGACAGCCCCCACGCCGCCGTGCGCGTTCCCTGCCCCGCCCCCGTATCAGCGAATAGCCCGCCTGACGTCGCGTCAGATCAGTCCCTCGCGGATGGCATAGGCCACCGCATGCGACCGGTTGCGCAGATGGAAGCGGTTGGTCACATCGTGCAGCACGTTCTTGACCGTCCGCTCGGAGTAGGAGAGCTGCTTCGCGATCTCCCGGGTGTCCATGCCGCACGCCACGAGTTTGAGCACCTCGCCCTCGCGGTCGGTCAGACCGTTGAACCGCAGGCCCCTCGGGGTCAGGACCTGACGCTGCACCGTGGACACCTGCTTGAGCAGTCGGCCCAGCAGATCGGGCGGTACGACTCCGGCGCCGTGGTGCACCGAACTGATGACCTGCACCAATCGGTCGGCTGTCGCCTCCCGTCTTCGGACCAGCCCGGCGACCCCCGCCTCCACCGCCACCATGAGCCCGGCGTCATCCAGCTCCGACACCACCACCACGGCCTGCTGGACGCCCTTCCCCCGTACGGAACGCAGCAGCCGGAGCGCTTCGTCATCCATCTCATGGGACACGATCAGCGCGACGGTCTCCCGGGAGAGGGTGTGCTCGTCGACGATCCACACCTCGGCTCGTGAGGTGAGCGCGGCCACGATCCCGGCCTCGGAGATGGGATCGGCGGTCTTGACGTGGACCAGGATTCTGTCAGTGGGCATGATGGTTCACCTTGTGCGTCTTCTGGGCGGCGTGCGCGACCACACAGCGCGGTTTCCGTGATCGTTGCTCGCTCAGCCTCCCTCCCGGAACGACGGCGGACCATGGCTCCGGGCGGCGACTTCATGCACTGAATCGGTGTTACCAGAGGTATATCCCTTTAGGTCTGACCAAGCATGACCAAGCCTGACCAACCGAGGAAAATGCTCATAAGTGGCGTCCTGGCAGGTGTCGATCGTGGTTTTCGCGGTGGCGCCGGGGACCGTCGTGGACGAGGTGTCAGCTCATGTCCGGCGGCTCATGTTCGGCCGCTCGCCGTCGCGCCGGGGCTCAGTGATGAGGACGGGGACGGCGTGGGGCTGGGTGACGTTGAGTCCGAGGGGCTGGGAGACTCCGAGGGATCCGTCGATCGGCTGGGTGCGGGGGAGGGGCTGGTGGCCGGTGTGGTCGACGGGCTCGGTGACGGGCTGTCGGTCGGGCCGGGTCCGAGGCGCGGTTTCTCCACACCCGCGTAGCCGGCGATCCACCACAGGACCGTTGTCGCGTACTCCGCCGAGTTGTTGTAGCTGAGGATCGCCGAGCGCAGCTGGTCCGGCTCGGCCAGATCACGTCCGTTCGCGCAGAGGTAGCGGCCCGCCGTGACCGCCGCGTCGTGCATATTGTCCGGGCCGGAGGTGCCGTCGTTGTTGCCGTCGGTGCCCCACACGGTCCAGGTCGAGGGGATGAACTGCATGGGACCGACCGCGCGGTCCCATTGGGTGTCCCCGTCGTACCGCCCGTCGTCCGTATCGCGGATCGGCGCGAATCCGGAGCCGTTGAGCGCCGGGCCCACGATGGGGGAGACGGTGTCCCCCGTGGCGGTGAGCGCACCCCCTCGGGCGTGGTTGGACTCGACCTTGCCGATGCCCGCGAGGACCGGCCAGGTCAGATGGCAGTCCGGCTGCGACTGGGCGAGGCGAGTCTGGGCGCGCAGGTAGGCCCGGTAGACCAGGGTGGGCAGGGTCAGCTCCGACGACGGTGGCTTCGTCTGCTCACCCGCGTTGGCGTCCGGCGCACCCGGGGAGTTGTCCTTGCCGGTCGGTGGCGTCACGAACGGCCGGGGGACCGCCTGCGACCCCTGCTCCACGGCGGTGTCCTGGGCCGCGCTCTGCTGCCGGCCCTTCTGCGCGGCGAACCCCACGGTGACCAGTGTGGTCGCCACGGCGACAGCCGCGAGCCCCTTCGTCGCGCCGTGCAGCGATGACGCCATGTGCTGTGAACTCCCTGCGTGTGGCCCGTGAACGTGGCGACTGCCGCGGGACGGCGGGCCGTGGCGCCGCCGTCCTCCCCCTCACCCGGCTCAGCGGGCGAACTGCTGGAACCGGTCGAAGAACTTTCCCTCGCCACCCGCGATGACCGGCGCGCCCGAGTTCTGGTCCACCGCGATGTTCAGCGTTCCGTGCCAGTTCCAGCTGTGTGCCAGGATGTGTTCACTCCACTTGAAGTGCACGGAGATGAAGGAGTTGTCCTTCTCGCGGAAGGTGGGGGAGATCGCCATACTCCCCTCTGCCTTCACGCCCTGGGACTGCCTCATCTTCATCGTGCCCACCTGCTCGATCAGGTCCACACGAAAGTTGGTGGGGAAGACCAGGGAGTCCGCCTCCTGGCCGTAGGCGCGACTCCGCAGCCGCTCCACCTCCTTCAGGAGGTACGCCCGGCGCGTCAACGCGTCGTTGGCCTCCTGGGACTCCTGGGCGAACTCGCTCGCCCGGTACTCCAGCTCCGCGATGCGCTCCTCGTGGTCGCGCCGCTCCTGCGGGCCGAGGTCGGCGGCCCGGAGGCCGAGATCCCGCCTGAGTTCCTCCGCCTCGGCCCGGGACCTCGCCGCCTCGGCCAGGTTGGACTCGATGGCCTTGCGGCAGTATTCGGGATTGATACCGCGGGCCTCGGAGCGCATCTTGTCCACCTCCGCGAGTACCTGGAGGTCCTGTTTGCGGACCGACACCCTGGCGGGGGTGTAGCTGAACACGTAGGGCACGATGCTGCTGACGCTCCTGCCCTCGTTCAGGGCTTTCTCGGCATCCGCGCCGCGCTGGGTGTGCCGGTGGGTGAGGGAGAGTCTGCGTGCCACCGGGTAGATGATCGAGTGGGTGTACCACACGCCGTAGAGATGCTGTGGCGTCAGATACTCGAGGTGGGCGTCCTTGTACGCCGGAGGGATCGCGTCGATCGGCGCCCCACTGGTCATACTGAAGTCGGATCTCGCTCCGATGTCCTTCAGGATCGTGTAGATGGTGGAGGCTGCCGTCGCGGCGTTGGCCGGGATACCGGCGGTCTGCCATGCCGTGGTGATGCCGACCGGGGGGACGGTCACTGTCTGCTTCCCTTTCAGTCGAGTGGCTCGTCGCGAGCCGGGTCAGGCGTTCGCGGTCTCAGGGGGGAGCGTGTCGAGGTCCATGTGGACCTCCACGCCGTGTTCCTCCAGGAGTTCGATGTGGTCCTGGGTGAGGTCGTCCGCGTCCTCCGGGTGGCTCGCGAAGACATGCAGCGCGTCGAGGAGTGCGAAGGGGTCGGCGGATCCGTCCTCGTGCTGATCGGGGGGAAGCTGTTCGGCGCCAAGCTGCTCCTCCCGCTGCTCGGCGCCTGCCCCGGCGGCCGCCGACGCCGCCTCATACTGGTTCATCTGCTCGGTGAACCAGTAGATGAACTGCTCGAGGACGTAGGTGCGGTACTCCTCCGGAGCGATGTCCTCGGGCAGGTAATAGAGTTCGGTGTGGTCCCGGGTGAACTCCTCGAAGTAGTACTCGTAGGGGCCAAGTTCGGGGGTGGTCACCAGGTGCTGGATGAAATCGCCCCACCCCGTGGTCGGCAGATTCGTCTCCCACTCCTGGTGCATCACGGCGTGCAGCATCGGTATGTCCGTCATCGGCTTCTCCGCGTGTCGAGGCATGAGGTCGTGACTCGGCTCGTCATCCTTGGGCGCTTCGCCCACCGGCGGGAAGAAGCGACCGGCGGGCCGATCGGGCGCCTCCGGGGTCCGATCGGCTGCCCTTGTGGACAACGCCGCCGCGGAACACGGGAGCCGCGCCGGTGATCCGCCCTGGGCGCGGTGGCA
Source organism: Streptomyces sp. NPDC048636 (assembly GCF_040650655.1). NCBI lineage: Bacteria > Bacillati > Actinomycetota > Actinomycetes > Kitasatosporales > Streptomycetaceae > Streptomyces > Streptomyces sp. NPDC048636. The sequence continues at coordinate 88,655 of NZ_JBEZHR010000005.1, forward strand.
ACGACGGCGCCCACTCCCGGCATGTACTCCGGGAGTGGGCGCGCTCACCCGTGTGGTGAGTGAGCGGGGCTCGTAACGGGCCCCGCGGCGACGGGTCAGAGGTGCTTCCACCGGGCGTTCGAAAGCCACTCGCCCACCGCCTGGAACGTCACCGCCTGTACGTGCTCCGCGGCGTGCTGGGCCACATTCTGGGCCAGGTTCTGGGCGATGGCCTCGACGACGTTGTTCTCCTCAAGGGTGCCCAGGTTCCCGTCGAAGCCGAGGTTCTCCGGTGAGTAGGCGCGGAGCGTGTCAGCCGTCGCCTGGTACCCAAGGCTCTCCAGATTGTGGGCGACGTATTCGACGGCCTCTTGGGGGTCGTAGGTCTGCTGGTCGTCAACGGGGGTGGACATCGGATTCTCCATTGATCTCGGTGGCTCGCCACACGGCAAGTCCTCGTGGAAAAACCTAGATCGGATCCGCCACATGCTGAGGAGGCTGAAGGGTGGGCGACAAGCCTCACATTCTTTCCCTTGTGGGCAGACGAGCGAGGACCATCTGCCGGTTGACGAGCCGTGCCCGGCAGCCCACCCCCTCCGGATGCGTGGAGAGCGGGATGAATATGATGGAGTCCTTCTGAAATAAGGGCTGTTGAGAGCCGTGGCATGCGCTCCGCTTCGCGATCCGCTCCGGAACGCACGGGTCGGATCTCGCGATGGAGAGAGGTGAGATGAGCGGAGCTCATGAGGAGTTCGGCCGGATGGCCCGGAAGTTGGGGCTGGGACGGCGGACCGGACGCATCCCCGCCACCCAACCGCCACCGGCGGCTGTCACGTGCGGCGTTCCGGAGGGCGGGCCGTACCCCTCGTCCGCCGGGGCCGGACGGAGACCGGATCGACCCGTGGCCTCCCGCGCGCTGTCCGAACGGACCCGAGGCGCCCTCGCCGAAAGCCTCCCCGAGGTCGGCGCGGCCATCGGTGAGATCACGCGTGGCTTCTACGCGTCTCTGTTCCGCGAACACCCCGAGTTGCTGAACCGCATGTTCAACCGCGGCAACCAGGCAACGGGCGAGCAGCAGGACGCCATCGCCTCGGCGCTCATCGGCTTCGCCTCGCTCCTCGCCTACCGCCCCTACATCCGCCCCGAGGACGTGCTGAACCGCATCGCGCACAAACACGCCTCAGTGGGGGTCGTCCCCGGCCAGTACAAGGTGGTCGAGCGCCATCTCCTGGGCGCCATGTCCGAGGTGCTCGGGTCCGGGATGTCCTCGCGCGTCGAGGCGGCCTGGAGGGAGGTGTACTGGATCATGGCGGACACGCTGATGGCCCGCGAGGAGCAGCTGTACGTCTCCGCCCGCGCCGAACCGGTCCCTGCCTGGCGGCACTGGCGGGTGGTGCGGCGGACCGAGGAAGCACACCATGTGCGCTCCTTCTGGCTGCAACCGGCCGATGGCGCACCGCCACCGCCCTTCCTGCCCGGGCAGTACGTCACCGTGGCCGTGGAACTGCCCGACGGAGCACTGCAACTGCGCCAGTACAGCCTGACCTCCGCCCCCGGGGACAGTCTGTGGCGGATCACCGTACGGCGTGTCCAGGGCACGAGCCGGCCGCCGGGCGAGGTCTCCAGCTTTCTGCATGAGCGGATCGGTCTCGGCGACATCCTGGCCGTCTCGCCGCCCTACGGCGAGGTGGTGCTCGACGACTCCACCTCACCGTTGCTCTTCGCGTCGTACGGCATCGGGCTCACCCCCTTCGTGAGCATGCTGCGCCACCTCGTGGACACCGGCTCCCCGAGGCTGGTCACCGTGGTGCACAACGACCGGTGCGTAGGGGACCATCCGCTCCGTTTCGAGGTCGAGGACTGTGTGCGCACGCTGGGCGGGCGTCTCCTGGTCGGTTACGAGGACCGGAGCGGGTGCCCCTCAGGGAGTTACCCCGGCCCGGTGGACCTCGCCTCCCTCACCTTGCCGCACACCACGCGTGCCTATCTGTGCGGCCCGGTCCCCTTCCTGCGTGCGGCCAGGCTGTCGGTCATCCGTGCCGGAGTGACCCCGTCCTCCTTGCGCTACGAAGTGTTCGGCCCCGACATGTGGCAGGCCCCCAGCTGACGCCGTCCCCGCACACCGTGGCAGGCCCCGCGGAAACCGGGCACTACGGTTCGCCGTCCATGGCCGCGGGGGTCTTGCTCGGGCTCGGCGGCTGCCATCCGGGGCGGTCGAGGAGGTGCCGGGCGCGCTGCCGCCACGACGGGGCCGCGGCCAGGTCCTGGCCGATCGACGCGTACTCGTGGAAGGCGATCCGGAAGGGGTTGTGGGTGTCGATGTTCTTGGTCAGGCCGTAGACGGGGCGCTCCACCTCGTCCGCGTAGGTGCCGAAGAGCCGGTCCCAGAGCATATGGATGCCACCGAAGTTGCGGTCGAGATAGCCACCCTGCGAGGCGTGGTGGACCCGGTGGTGCGAGGGTGTGTTGAAGATGTATTCGAAGGCCGGGTGGAGCTTGCCGATCCGGTCGGTGTGCAGCCAGAACTGGCTGAGCATATTGATGCTGCCGCACAGGAACACCGCCCACGGGGGAACGCCGACGAGGATCAGCGGCACATAGAACACCTGTGAGGTGACGCCCGTCCACGGCTGCCGGATCGAGGTCGTGTAGTTGTACTGCCGGCTGGAGTGGTGCACGACGTGGGAGGCCCACAGGACGCGGACGACGTGATGTTGGCGGTGCATCCAGTAGTAGCAGAAGTCCTGGGCGAGAAGGATCAGCCCGAAGGTCGCCCAAGTGACCGGGATCCGCAGCGGAGTCAGCTCGTAGAGGCCGACGAAGGCGACGAACGCCAGCCCCTTCCAGAAGATGTCGACGATCGCCACACCGGCGCCGATGGCCACGTTCGCCGCGGTGTCCCGCAGGGTGTAGCCACTGGCGTTCTCGTCGGGGTGCAGCCGGTAGTAGACGACCTCGATGAGGATGAGCAGCGCGTAGAGCGGGACGGACAGCGTCAAGAGGTTGGGTGGGGCTTCCACGGAGAGTTCCTCCCGGCTGGTTTTCGGAGCGCTTCGCTCCGACTAAGCGAGTATCGGAGCGGAGTGCTCCGAAACTCAATAGGCTGGGCGCCATGAGCTCAGAAGCCAGACGAGGGCGATACGTAGAGGCCCGGCGCAACGACGTCCTGCTGCTCAGTGCGGCCCGTGAAGTCTTCGCCGAACAGGGCGCCGGTGCGCCCGTCTCCGAGATCGCCAAGCGTGCCGGCATCGGCATGGGGTCGCTCTACCGCCGATACGGCAGCAAAGTGGAACTGCTCCAGCACCTGTGCACGGTCGCGATGGAGCAGACGATCGCCGACCTGGACAAGGCACTTGCCTGCCCCGGCTCCGCCTGGAACGCGCTGGGCGACTTCATCCGCGCGGCGGTCGAGGCACGAGCCGGAGCCTTCAGCGCGTTCGCGGGCGTACTGCCGATCACCCCGGAGATCGAAGCGGTCAATGAACGTGGCCGAGAGCGGCTGGAAACCCTGCTGGCCCGGGGCCACGCGGACGGCAGTGTCCGCCGTGACCTCGGCTGGCTGGATGTGACCCTCCTGATAGTCCACTTCAGCAAACATCCGCGCACCACGGACGACGACCGCAACACCTGCTGGCGGTTGCTCGCGATGAGCCTCGAGGGGCTGCGCGCACGCGACGATCAGGCGGCGCTCCCGGGCAAGGCGCCCGACCCCGTCCGATACCTCGCGCCGTGGAAAGTGTGAATCGCGGTGACCCCCGGCTGCCGTGCCACCGTGCGGTGAGGGCGGCCCGTGGTGCCGGTGCCACCGGCTGCTTCCGCCGCATGGGCGCCGAGGAAGCGCATGAGGGAACTAGTGATTTCCACTGATCCGCTCGTCGGCCCCGGCCTTGCAGAGTGGACGCGGTCGGCAGGACGCGGGCGCGATAACCCCTCTGTGCCGATGACCTGTTGAGGCACTCGGAAAGGAAGCTCGCTGTCCCCCTGGTGTGATGTGTGCGGACTGGGCGACGCGTCGGCGATGTCGTCTGCCGCCCGCCACGACGGCTCGGCCACGCCCTCGTACCTGACCCCGCGATCGGGCGCCCCGCGCGCCCGCCACGGTTGCCCGGCCGGGCCATAGCGGGAGCGGCTCGTGAGTGAGAACAGGCGCAACGAACGCATGTCCGTCATCATGACGCTGCTCACCCGGTACGGGGAGGTCGAGGTCCACACCCTGCCGGCGCTGCTCAATGTCTCCGGGCCGACGGTACGCCGCGATCTGGCGCTCATGGAGGAAAAGGGCCTGCTGCTCCGTTCCTACGGGAAGATCGCCGCGGCCCGGCAGAGCGCCGAGATGCCCGTGAGCTTCCGGCACGCCCGGAACACCGAGGCCAAGCAGCGCATCGGAGCCCTCGCCTCGTCCCTCATTCCGCACCGCCCGTTGACACTGGCGCTGAGCGGCGGCAGCACCGTGCGTTTTGTCGCCCAGCACCTGGCGGGACGCGCCGGTCTGACGGTGGTGACCAACGGCCTCGACACGGTGGACTCGCTGTTGACCCGCCAACTGGTGCAGGTGGTGGTGACCGGCGGGCAGGCGAGACCCAGCTCGCGGGAGCTCGTCGGCCGTGGCGCCGAACGGACGCTGCGCTCCTATCGGTTCGACTACGTCGTCATCGGTGTCGATGGCATCAGCCCCGAGAAGGGGCTCACCCGCCACAGTGACCGGGGCGCCGAGGTCGACCGGGTGATGCTGGAGCAGGCGGACCACGCGATCGTGGTGGCCGACAGCTCCAAGATCGGCAGGGTGCATCGTGCGAAGATCGCCGACACCGTGGCAGTCGACAACATCGTGACCGACTCCCACGCCAACGCGGGCGTGGTGGCGAGGTTGAGGGACAGTGGTGTGACGACCACCCTGGTCGTGGTTCCGCCGCTCAAACCGGGAGCCCTGCCGCGAGCCAGATGAGACCGCCGCCCTGTGGTCAGGGCACGCGAATGACGGGGTCGAAGGGGCGCTTGTTGAAGCCGGTTCGCAGATTCCGGCAACCCGGCGCCGTGCACATGAAGAACTCCTCGACGGCTTTCCGGCCCGTGCGGTTCTTGAGCCAGACCTTCTCCTCGGCGGAAAGGCGTCGGTGCTGTTCGTCGGATTCGCAGGTGTGGCAGTACAACTTATGGTCCGCGGACACGAAACCTCCCTAAATGGACAGAACTGCTCATCCTGAATATAGGGGATGTATGCATCCCCCTCTGCGAAGGAGGGCGTGGCTGGGCAGTTCGCGCGGCCCCGTGGGGGCGACCGCTCCGATTCGTCGAGCGTCGTGTGGCACTCGCGGGCGGGCCGTGCCGTCCCCGGCCTCAGGCTTTGAGCGCGCGCCCCGTGACGGCCAGAACGACCCGACGTGGCGCGAACCGGCCCGCCATCGCCGACAGGCGGTTGCTCAGACCGGCCACGGTGCTCGGCGGCGTGGTGCGGCGCTCCAGGGCGCGGCGGGCCGCCGTCACCACCCCGGCGGGTGTCGCGACGCGCCCGACGGAGGCGTCCTGGGTGCCGACGACATCGAAGAACTCGGTGCTGACCGGGCCCGGCGAAACCGCCAGCACACGCAGCGAGGACCGGCGGTTCTCGTAGGCCAGCGACTCGGTCAGGCTCAGCACGAACGCCTTGGTGGCGCCGTAGACCGCCATGGCCGGGGTGGGCTGGTAGGCGGCGGTGCTGGCCACGGTCACCAGGGCGCCCCGGCCATCGGCCACCAGGTCCGGGAGGAAGGCGCGGGTGATGTCGGCGACCGCGCCGATATTGACCTGGATCATGCGGGTGATCTCGTCCGGGTCCTGCTCCAGGAAGGGGCCATGACTTCCGAAACCGGCATTGTTGATCAGTGTCTGCACGGTGATGCCGCGCGCCTCGAGCTCCGCTCGCAGGTCCGCTCCGGCTCCTGGCCGGGAGAGGTCGGCGGCGATCGGGGTGGCGGTGATGCCGTGGCTCTGCTCCAACGTCTTGGCCAGCGCTTCCAGCCGGTCGAGGCGGCGGGCGACGAGCACCACATCGGAACCGCGCTCGGCCCACTGACGGGCGAACTCTTCCCCCAGACCGGCACTGGCACCGGTGATCAGGGCCGTTGTTCCCCGATAGGACATGGTGGGCATGGTGGGGTACTCCGCTTCTCGGCCGGGGTGTGCGACATAATCAATGTAGGCATCCGCCAGCATTGTAGTCAACTGACAACATCGAGGAGAGATCACCGTGGCCGAGGGCTCTTACCATCACGGCAACCTGAGGGCCGCCCTGCTGGAACGGGCCGAGGCCGTGCTCACCGAGTCCGGGCCCGCCGGGCTCTCCCTCCGTGGCCTGGCCCGCGACCTCGGGGTGAGTCACGCCGCCCCGGCCCGCCACTTCCGCGACCGCCAGGCCCTCCTCGACGCACTCGCGGTCAGTGGCTTCACCGAGTTCAACCGACGCCTGCGGGAGGCGGCGGAAGGGTCCGGCGGCGTGGAGCTGCGGCTCGAGGAACTCGGCAGGGCGTACCTCGGTTTCGCGGTCGAGCGCACCGCGCTGCTGCACCTGATGTTCGCCGCGAAGCATGAGGAGCAGTCCAGCGAGGAGCTGCGCCAACTCGGGCATCAGGCCCTGGAGGCGGCGTCCCGACTGGTCGCGGAGGCACAGCGAACGGGTGTCGTACGCCCCGGTGATCCGGTCCGGCTGGCCCAGGTCGCGTTCTCCACCGTGCATGGACTGGCCCTCCTCGCCGTCGGCGGTCTGCTCGACGACACCCCGCTCACCGAGGCCACCGCTCTGGCCCTTCAGGTCCTGCTGGACGGTCTGCGGCCCCCGGGCTGAGAGGGCGGCTCACAGGGTGCGGGTCTGACAGACGCGCGGGGTCACGTCATCGGGCAAGTGGAACTGTGCACCGGATATGAGCATTTCCGGTTGACGGGGCAGGGGCCTACGGGCCAGGTGGTGCCCGGGTTCGGCCGGAACGCGATGGCGGCGCCGGTGTCGAGCTGTATTCGGCGCGGTGATGGATCCACCGCAGCGGATGGACGAGGGGGTAAAAGCCCACTACAGGAGCGGATTTCGGCCCGGTGGCCCGCAGCTGTGGCACTCCTGGCCGGTGCGCGGAACGGGGCCGGTCGCTTCGCCGGGGCAGTCATCCCCGCCACGGCGCAGACAAGGACACATGAGCATAAAGAGAGTTGAACCATACTCCTCGGTTCGAGTTGCCCGGGCGACTCTCATAAGCAAAAGAAATCAGGAACCGGAACTGCGCCGCAGGATCGGTCCCATAGTGTGCCCTCGCGATCCAGGCCGGAAGGGTCCGGCATCACATCCGCTGTTCGGCCGCCCCGATCATTGCCCACCATTCGCACTCGTGGAGGAACCCCATGCATATTTCGGCTCGCTTGTCCCGTTGCTGGCCCGCCATTGCCGCCACCGCCGTTGTCGCCGTCCTCGCGGCCGGGTGTGGCTCGAGCGATGTGAGCGGAGCCCCGGAGAAGCGACCCTCGCAGAGTCGGAGCGCGACAAAGGAACAGGAACGGGAAAAGAAGCCGGAGCCGTCCGCCGGATCGTCCGGTGGAGCGACCTCGGGCAACGGCGACCCCGGGTCCGGTGGCGGGACGCCCACCGGTGAGGCCCGGGAGCGGAAGCTCCCGGCGGAACTGGACACGGACTCCACGGTCAAGGCGCTGCGGTCGTCGTGGGAGCAGTGCCAGAAGCGGAGCGGTTACACGCAGCCGACCGCCGACAGCAAGGGCAATGTGGTCATCAAGGACACCCCTGAGCTGCGGGCCGCCGAGCGCGCGTGCAAGGGCGAGCGCAAGGCCCTGGACAAGAAGATCGCTGAGATCATGGAGCAGGGCAAGAAGTGACGACCCTTCCCCCACCCGCCGGGACGGCACCGACGTCCCCGCGCGGTGGGGGTCGCCGTTCCCTGCCGCCACAGCCGTAACTCCGTGGCGGCAGGGTGAACGGGCGCCCCCTCGCGGGCCAACCCCTGGGTAACCCCGGGGTCGACCCCAGGCCATCCCTGGGTCGTCACACGGCGCTGAACTGCGGTATTTCGAAGAATGCGCCTTCATCGAGGCGCGTATGTTTCTTATTCAATTCTTCAGGGACCTGCATCGTTGAACGCTTATCTAACCGCGGCAGACATTCTCTAACGGGTCGTCAGATGTGGACAATGCTTTCGCACTTTGCATGTTTATGGTAGAAACTCTTCTCACGCGGAGGGACTTCTTCCGCGATCTCCGTCTTCATCTGAGGCGGTGCGCCGCCTTCCTTCCTGGTTCGTTGGCGTGGTGTGTGGGCGTGCCGTCAGATGACAACAGAAAGGTGCGTTCATATGGCCCTGCGCCACAGACGACGGAACGCAAGCCGGATCACGGCGATATCCCTGTTGGCATGTGGACTCGTGGCAGCGGGTACCGTGTCGGCGTCCGCGGCCGAAGAGCCGACGCGTGAACAGCTCTTGGCGGACTGCGAGTCCGGGGAGGGAAAGTGCACCTTCAACTCCCCCCAGATCGGTGAGCCGTACCTCGCCAATTTCCAGCAGGTCTCGGACACGCTGTACAACTGTAGTACTTCGGACAGCACGAAGAAGCTGAGCTGGACCCAGAAGGTCGGTTCCACCGACTCCGTCGGAGTCTCCATCACCGCCGGTGGAAACATCATGGGGATCGTCGACATCAGTGTGACGGCGACCTATGGTCACACCTGGACCAGGGAAACGACGGAATCGGACGAGCAGAATGTGACGGCAAAGCCCGGGGAAGTCGCGTGGATTTCCCGTGCCCAGCTGATGCGGGATGTCTCCGGTGAGTGGCAGACGCATTACGACAGCCCCAAGTGGGATCACTACTTCTGGTTCGTCCCGGACACCATTTCGAGCCCGGCGGAAAACGGAACGGGCGGGAAGAACAGTGCCGTTGTGGTCCGGAGCCGTCCGATGACCACGGCAGAAAAGGACTCCTGCGAATCCGCCGGGAAAAAGGTGTTCGCCAAGCAAGGGTGACCCATCGGGGATATGACTGATGATGCCGGCGACCGGAAGATCCCGGCCGGTCCGGCACCGGCGGTCAGCGGGCGTATCGGGTATGACCGGCCCGGAGCCTGATGGCCGCCCTCGGGGGAGAGGGCGGGGGAAACGCCCCTCGTGATACGGACATCGTGCGGTACGTGCCGAGCCTGACCCCGCTCAGCACGGACCGCATTCCACCGGCGCCGGGGGATGCCACCACGCGTTCTCAGCCGATGGTGACAACGCGCGCCCAGGACGGCGGGGTGTCCGGGACATAGTCGGGGTTCTCCTCGTCCACGGCACGGGCCGGACGCGGAAAGAGACCGACGACGGTACGGCAGGGCGGCTGTGCGGACGGCCACGGCGTCTGCCCGTCCGTCAGAGCGACGATCACATCCGGACGTGGCCGGGAGCGCAGCGCCGTGGCGAAGCCGGAGCGCAGATCCGTACCTCCGCCGCCGACGAGTTCGATGTTCTCGGCGCGGCAGAGCGGGACGGCGACCTCGGCCGCCGCATCGCAGGAGATCACCGAGACCAGATCGCGCCGCCCGCCCACCGCCCGCGCGATCGCCGCCACCTCCAGCAGCGCGCTGCCCAGCTCGGCGTCGCTCACCGAACCGGAGGTGTCGATCACGACGCGGACCCGGGGCGGCGTACGGCGCAGGCTCGGCAGCAGCACCCCGGGGACACTGGCCGAGCGCCGGGACGGACGCCGGTAGCTGTGGTCCTCGCCCACCCCCGGCGCACCCGCCGCCGAGCGGATCGCCGCACCCAGCAACTGCCGCCACGGCTGCGGCGGATGGAACGCCTCGTCCGCCCATCGGCGCCACCCCTCGGGTGCGTCGCCCGGCCGTCCCTTGATTCCCTCCGCGACCCGGAACCGGACCGCGTCCCGCTGCTGCCTGCTCAGCCCGTGTGCCCCGGCGGGCCCCAGATCCCACGGCCGGTCCTGCCCGTCGGCACCACTGCCGCAGTCCAGCCAGGCCAGGTCGGGGGTGAGCCCGGACATCGACGCCGTCCGCAGATACTCCTCCATCAGCAGCCCGTCGGGCAGCCGCAACAGCGACGGCAGTACCGCCCCGTCGGGCACGGGCAGTCCGTCCCCGTAGATGTCGTCGTTGATCTCGAAGTCGGCGGCGAGGTTCCGCCGCAGCCTCCCCCAGCCGTCGGCCGGAGGGACCCCCGTCCCGCTTCGCTCGCCCGGCCCGTGCTCCCCGTGCTCCCGCGCATACCGCTCGCCCCGACCGTGATGGTCCCGGAGCAGATGGGAGACCTCGTGCACCCAGACGCCCGCCAGCTCCTCCACCGGGGTGCGCGCCACGAAGCCGGGGGAGACGTAGCAGCGCCAGTGCGCGTCCACGGCCATCGTGGGCACCGACCGGTCCTCCACCACGTGCAGCGCGAAGAGCGCGTCGGCCAGGTAGGGGCGGACCTTCACCGCGTGCAGCCGGGCCGTCAGCAACTTCTCCATGTCCAGCGGGAGTCCGGGCCGAAAGACCTCTCCGCCGGAGCCGCCGGAGCCGCCGGAGCCGCCGGAGCCGACCGGCCCACCGTCGTCGACCGGCGGCCTCGGCTCGTCGGGCCGCACCGGACGCGGTGGCGCGGGGCGGGACATCGGGCGCGGCATCGCACGCGGCCCACGGCGCTTCGTGGCCCCCGTCATCGGCACGCCCCCGTCGTACGCTCGGCGTCGGCCGCCGCGGCCCGCCCCACCGACCGGTCCGCCCGCCGGGCGAGCCCGACCACCCCGGCAAGCCGCTCCACCGCCTCCGGCACCTCCCAGTCGTCGCGCCGCAGCGCGGCGAGCGCCGTCGCCGGGGCGACCAACAGGTCCGGGGTCCCGGTCTCCAGCGCCCGGACCAGCACCGCCCAGCCCGCCTCCCACCGCTCCCGCGCCGGCCGCGCCCCGACGGCGGCCACCACCGCCTCCAGCGCCGCCTGCCGCAGATCGCCCCGCACCGGCAGCTCGGCGGAGGCCGGATCGGCGAGCAGCGACTCCGGGTCCGGCAGGTCCATCCGGTCCAGGTGGGCGAGGAGTTCGAGCCCCGGCCCGTCTCCCACCGCGCCCCGCACCAGCAACGCCAGTACCTCCCGGGAGACGGCGGCCGCCGTGCCGAAGGCGAGCAGGGTCAGCGCGGCCTCCCAGCTCCGGGGCGAGGGCCAGGCACCGCCACGCCGTGTCTCGGAGCTCGGCAGCCGGTGGATCAGCGTCGGCCGGGCCGCCAGAAAGCCGCAGACCGCGCGCCGGGCGAAGGCCACCGCCTCCGGCAGCCGCTCGGGCACCAGCCGGGGCAGCTCCGCACGGGGCCAGACCCCGCCCAGCCCGCGCACCACCACCTCCCGGTCGTGCACCCAGTACAGATGCACGAACCGGTTGGCCAGGGGCGGGCTCAGCTCCCAGCCGTCCGCCGCCGAGGCGCGTGGATTGGCGGCGGCCACGATCCGCACCCCCGGCGGCAGTCGCAGCGCACCGACCCGCCGCTCCAGGACGACCCGGAGCAGTGCGGCCTGGACGGCCGGGGTGGCGGTGGAGAGCTCATCGAGGAAGAGCAGCCCCCGCCCGGCGCGTACGAGCTCAACGGCCCACTGTGGTGGGGCCATCGGCACACCCCGCACCGCCGGGTCGTCGCCCACGATGGGCAGCCCGGAGAAGTCGGACGGCTCGTGAACGCTGGCGATCACGGTCGTCAGCGGCAGGTCGAGGGAGGTGGCGAGCTGCGTCAGCGCCGCTGTCTTGCCGATGCCGGGCTCACCCCAGAGCAACACGGGCAGGTCGGCCGCGACGGCCAGGGTGAGCGCTTCGAGCTGCTCGTCGGGGCGCGGTTCGGTGGTCGTCGTCCGCAGGCGGGCCAGGAGGTCGTCGGCGACGGCGAGGTGGGTGCCGGTTCCGGATACATCGGCGGTTCCGGATGGGTCGGCAGGGGTGGGCGCGGGCAGGAGGGCGCTGGAGATCATGGGCATCACCTGGGGTGGGATAGGGGAACGGGAGGGCCGTCCCGGATGTCGTCAGGGCGTGCGGCGCCGAATGCGCCGGGTGGGAAAGGGACTTCGGAGGGAAGTAGCAGGTATGGCAGGTCAGTAGGTCAGTCCGGTGCGGGGCCGGGCCCGGCTGCTCCGCTTGCGGCGCAGGACGGAAGGCGTACGGCGGTTGAGCCGGGGACGGTGGCCCGCCTGCGTACGCACCGTGCCCGAGGCTTTCGCGTCCCCGACCGCACCGGCAGCGGGGTGCACGGCGACCAGCCCCGCGCGGAACAGCCCGTCGTCGATACGGCGGGACACGGCCGACTCCAGTTCCTCCCGGAGCGGTCCGTCGCGCAGGACCGCGCCGGGACCGAGCAGCCCCTCGACCACGGTCAGCGCCCCGGCGACATCACCGTGGCCGAGCCGTTCCCGGACGGCGGGCAGCGCCTCCGGGTCGCGGTGCACCGCGTCGATCGCCCGCAGGCAGGGCAGCGCGGGTCCGCCGAGCGCCACCAGCAGCTCTTCCCGGCGCAGTTGGGCCGGTTCGTGATCGATCGCCGTCAGTACCCCGTCCCGTAGCGCGATCCGGTGCACCTCGCCCCGGCACTCCACCCGGTGCGGATCCCCGGGCTCGGTGGCGGGGTCGGCCACCGGTGGCGAGCCGGACGCGGCCACCGGGACGGACGCCGTCAGCGCTACGCCGACGAGCGGATGCAACCGCTCGGCCGCGACCAGCCCGGCGCGCAGCAGCTCCAGATCCGGCAGGACCCGGGCCGCCGCCTCCGGCAGCACCGGCAGTGCCGCCACTTCCCGCGGTGGCGGCGTCTCCCGCAGTGGCCGGAACGTCGGGGCATGGCTGTCGTCGGGGGCGACGAGTTCGAATGCGGCGTGGCTCCGCGTACCGAGCCGTACGGTGAAGGCTCCGCGAGGGCGCCCCTCGGCACGCAACAGCGACTCCGCCTCGGTGGCCCAACTCGCCACCGCCCATGGGGAATCAGGGGCAGCGGACAGACCCGACAGGGGCAGGTCGGGTGGCGCCATGGACGGTGTCCCGCCCGCGCCACATCGCGACGCCAGTTCGCCGCTCCGCCCGGAGTCCCAGAGATGCCGGTGCAGGTCGAGCCGGAAACGCCGGTCGGGATGCGGGTGTGGATGGTGCTCGGAGGCATGGTTCCCGGGCCCCTCCCACAGGGTCAGGGACATCCGCTGTCCGGCGTCCGCCCAGGCGGGCGGCGTCCGCACGACCAGTCGCGGTGGCGTGGCGCCGGAACTCCGGTATCGGGCGAGCGAGATGGTGAGGCCGGGCCGGAGCCGTCCGTCGGGGGCGATCCGGGGCATGTGCCAGCGGAGCAGATCCGGCGCCAGCCGACGCAGATCCGCACGGAGGTGGGTGACGAGCTCGGTGCCGTGGCGGTCGCGCACGGCGCGCAGATTGAGATCCACATCGATCCGGGCGGCGGCGCAGGCCCCGGCCCAGTCACCGACGGCACGCCGTGCGGTCGCGGTCTCGATCATGGACGGTGGCACGGCGTACTCGCGTACGCGCTGCCACATCAACAGGCGGGTCGGAATCTCGTTCGCGAAGTGATGTGCCATCAGCACTCACCCTGCGCGAACGATTCCCCCAATCCGTACGAGGAGAAGTTCTTCATCCCGGGCATCATAACCACGCCCACGATGATCTGTCAGGGTCCCCTCGACCGGCGCGGCTCCGGGCCTTTACGGGACGGGCGGGATGCTGCCCTGAGTGATCGGCCACTCACGGGTGAAGAGCGGGAACAACAGGCGCTTGGTCGGGCGGATCCCGATGACCGTGAACGGCAGCCGGGTGAAGAGGGAGCTCTCCAGTGTCACCCCGCCGTACAGCTTCCACTTTCCGTTCCGCCGGTCACCGGATCCGGGTACCACCTCTGGATGGCTGGCCTTCACCCGCAGATACGGGCCGAACAACGCGTCGATGCCCACGGTGTCGTAGAGGCCGATGCTCGCCTCGGGGCCGAGTGTGGTCCTCAGGTCGCCCTTGCCCGAGACCTTGGCGGTGCCGCCGGGAAGTGGCTTTCCGGTGGCGTGTGTGTCGGCCCGCCAACCCGAGGCCGCGGTGTACCGCGTGCCCATTGTCATGGAACCCCCGGCGGTCTGTTCGAGATCGACCTGCAAGGAACCGTCGGCCCGAATCTCCAGGATGAGCCTGAGCTTGAGGGATATGACCACAGGAACCGGACCGGCCATGACCACCGGATAGGCGGCCAGCGTGGCGATCGGGATGCGGGGCGCGATACGCGGGGTCACCACCGGGCCCTTGATGTGCCAGCCCGCCTTGTACGGACCGGTCACCTTCACCGAGGCGGTCGCGCCCGCGCCTTCGGTGGACGCCCGGCCGTCATAGGAAAAGGTCACTTTGGGGGCCATCTCCAGGAACCCGCCCACCTCGGTCTCGCGCTCCAGCCACGGCTTGCCCCCGGGCATGGGCAGCTCGGTGTCGAAGCCGACGCGCAGTGGCCGGGAACCCTTCCCGGTGGATGTGGCGGGGGAGTCCTCCGTGGCGCGGCCGACCAGGCGGCGTGCCACGTCGAGCCCCTTGACCAGGGGATCGACCGTCCAGGCCGACGCCGGTACGGCGACCGTGCCACCGGCCTTCACCTTGCCCAGGGCCTCCGCGAGGCTCGCCGGAGCGGTGTCGACCTCGGTCTTCCCGTTGCTTCCGGACCGCGTTTTCGTGACCCGGAACAGGGCGCCCTTCGGGGCTGCCTTGGTCGGCGGGCTGGCGACCACATCGCCCTTGCGCACCCGGGGCGTGCCGGGACCGTCGTGGCTCACGACCGCTCGACCTGAGGTGGCGTCGTAGGAGGTGAGTGTCACTTCCTTACCGGTGGGACGGCTGGATCCGCGGCCGTCCGAGGGGCGACTGACCATGGCGGATCCGCCCTTGCCCGGGGTGACCGGGAGCGTCGTGGTCTTCTTGTCGCCGCCAGGAGCAGGAGAAGTGTTCCGGTCGGATTCCTTGTGCGCGTCCCCCGATGTCCCGCCGGTCGGCCGGTGGGTGGCCGAGGCGCCGTCGGGCGGCTCCGGCGATGTGCTTCCACATCCCGTGACGAGCAGTGCGCATGCGCAGACCATCGAACACAGGCCGGGGCCGAATACCCGCTTCATGCGAAACCTCTTCGGTGGAACGGGCATACGGCCCAGGAGACGGATCGCAGGCATGCTACGGCGATGTGTGGTGTTCAAGTCGCCGATCTCGAAGGCCGGTTGCTGCCCCGACGGGCATCCGGGCCCCGGAGCAGGTGTTTCCCGGGGGACGCGAGGGCGGGTGTGACCGACGTCGCCCGGTTGGTGAGGCCGTACCCAGGGACTGTGCCTAGTGGCTGCTGGTACGCGTCAGGCGTCGAGGTCCACTCGTACGGTCAGCAGTGCGTTGCCGACGGCGCGGACCACGGCGCTGTTGAGCCGAGGCAGGGTACGCAGCCGCGCGCGGGCGTCGTCCTGCGGCAACAACTGTGCGGTCCCGCTGTACCAGCGGCCCTTGATCCGCACCCGCACCCGCGGGTCGGCCTGGATGTTGCGCACGTACTGCGATTTCTCGCCGAACTCGGACACCAGCCAGAACGTTCGCCCCTCGTGCCGACCGCCCACGGGTGTCCGCCGGGGCAGCCCGGAGACGCGGCCGGTCGTCTCCAGGAGGGTCTGGAGCGGCATCAGGCGGGAGAGGGGGTTGACCACCCTCCGCTGGAGGGCCGTGACAGCCCGGAACTTGGTGTCGTCATCGCGCGGCATGCGCGGCCTCCCCGTTGGTCGGCGGTCCGGTCGGATGCGCCAGGTGGTCCTGCCGGTGCCTGCGCGCACCGGGCGGTTCTCACGGCCCGGACCGGTGCCACACCTGCCGGTGCGGGTCCGACCTGCCTCTGAGACCGGCCTCAGCCTACGACGCGTGTGCGCGTCGTGGGCCGTGGGCCGAAGCTCTGCTCCGTTCGACGGCGTGGCACATCAGCGAGTGGGGACGGCGCGCCGCGAGTGAGCGGGCGTGGCGTGGCCGCGCATCGGTGGACTACCGCTTGCCGCGAGTCCCCTCTCGGCCGTCGGTCTCGTCCAGCAGCCGACGCAGCGATGCCCGGGTGGCCCGGATCTCCTCTTCGGGCAGTGTCGCGAAGAGCGCGTGATGCAGCGCCGCGGCCCGCTCGGTGACCCTCGTGAGGGCCTCCTCGCCGCGGGGCGTGAGGGTCAGCAGCGGCGAGCTGCGGTGATCCGGATTGGGCACGTAGGCGGCGAGCCTGAGCGCCGTCAGATCATTCGCGACCCGCTGTACGTTCTGCCGGCTGACACCGAGGCGGCGTGCGGCTCGCGCCACGGTGACCGGCTGCTCCGAGACCACGCTCAGCACCTGCCAGCGGGCCTGTGTGAGCCCCTCGGCCCGGGCGGTGGTCTCTCCCAGGCGGCGCAGAGTTCCGGCGGCCTCGAACACATCGGCCACCAGCCGGGCCACATCGTCGGGCACCATCACACTCCCATCATTTGACAATATCTTGTCTGTATGTAAATCTATTGTCATTCCATGAAGGTGTCAATCACAAGGAGAGGTCATGCACAGGACCGACCTGTACCGGAACGTTCACATGGGGCAGCGAGCCAGGCTCTTCGCCCTCGCCGTCGACCTCGGCAACGCCGACATCACGCGGTCCGGCGTCGCGGCCCACCTGGCGGCCCGCTGCCTGGCCATGACGCATGAACTCCGTGCACACGCCGATCATGAGGACACGTTCATTCATCAGCTGCTGCGGGAGCGGGCGCCGGAGGCGGCCGACGCCCTGGACGCGGAGCATGTCCGCCTCGACGTGGCCTTCGCCGCACTGGATGAACAGGCGCGCGAGCTGCCCACGGCGGACGCCGAAGCCCTCCCGGAGTCCCAGCACGCCCTGTACCTGGCGTGGAACGAGGCCATCAGCGCGTACCTGGCGCATCTGCACGTCGAGGAGACCGTCGCGATGCCCGCTCTGTGGCGGCACGCCGACGATCAGGAACTCGACGCCGTGTTCACCGCGTTCCACGCCTCACTGACCCCGGAAGAGACTCTTGACGATCTCCGCAAGATGCTCCCCGCGGTGCCGCCCGCGGTGCGCACGGCCATCGTGCGGGATGTTCTGAACGCCGGCCCCGAAGAGCAGGCAGGCAGCACCCTCGCCGCCATCTGCACCACACTCAGCCCCGACCAGCACGCCCGACTCTACGAAGAGCTCGACGTGCCCGAGGCATGGGCCGTCAGGGCGGCCATGGGTCAAGGGGACGCAGCCGCGCAGTCCTCCAGCCGGGCGGCGAGTTCGTAGGAGGCCTGGGGGATGGTGCCGTAGTCGTCGTCGGACTTGGCCTCCAGCCGCTGGACGGCCACGGCGAGGGAACGGCACAGCGGTGGGGCGGCGAGAGCGGGGGAGTCGACGACGCTGGTGCTGGCGGCGACCCCGGAGTGCAAGATGGCCATGGTCCGCCGGATCATGGACTGCGGGGTGTACCAGGTGCCGCGGTGTCCTTGGCGGGGCGGCCGCCGCAGGAGGCACACCAGGTTGTCGTCGCCACTGGACTGGTTCTCCAGGTCCTCCAGGAATGCCGCCTCGTGTGCCCAGTGTTCGGCGTCCCGGAGTTCACCACGCTGTGTGTGCATCAGGTGCAGGCACAGCGCCGCGGTGGGACTCCCGGCACCGGCCGAGAACTGCCACCAGAACTGGGCTCCTTCCCGGTCGGCCAGGTGCAGCAGACAGGCGAAGATCAGTGCGCTGGCGGGTTCGACGCGGCATGAGCGGGCCAGCAGGGCGATGTGGTGCGCGGCCCGGGTGTCGCGGATCACCAGCGTGGACAGCTTGCGCAGATCGTGGGCGGCCTGTTGGTGCTGCGCGGTGCACACCCGGGCGCGGTGACGGGAAGCGTCCTCGAGAAGCTCGGACTTGACCCGCTGCGCCGAGGATTCCAGCAGCAGGGCGCTGCGCCACCAGGTGTCCGACACTTCGCGTTCGATGCGCAGCCGAGAGGCCGCGGTGTCCTCGTCGTCGTACTCGTGTTGCAGGATCTCGGCGTCGGCCAGGAGTTTGTCGACGCTGTGCGGCGGTGTCATGTCACTCCTCATCGTCGCAGTCCGCATCGAGGTCTATGCCCAGCTCCTTGGCGACCTTCCGGCGGGCGAGGTGGCGGTGGGAACGCACCGTGGTCTCGGTGACTCCCATGATGCGGGCGGTGGTGTCGGTGGAGAAGCCGAGGACGTGGCGGAGCACCAGGACGTCGAACTGCCTCTCGGGCAGCCGGGCTATCGCCGGATACAGACCCAGCGCGCTTTCGATGACCTCGAACTCGTGGCGGCTCGATTCCAGTACCGCGCGCATCACCAGTTGCAGGATGGCCGTCTCGGGCATCGCCGGCTGACGTCCCTGGAGGGTGAGCTCGCCTGCCACGGTTTCCTTGAGCAGGGCCCAGGCGGAGGCCGCGGGGTTGACCTCCTTCATCAGGTGCGCCCAGTTCATCGCCAGGTGCATCAGCACGCGGTGGACCAGTTCACCGGCCGCGTGCGCGTCGCCCAGATGCAGATGGGCGTAGCGGCGGTAGGCGCGGTAGTACTGGTCGTGGAAAGCCCAGAAGGCTGTGGGCAGTTGGGGCAGCGGGACCATCAGGGCGGGGTAAGACTGCGAAGGTTGGTCGTCACTCACTCCCGGCCACCCTCCTCGCCAACCGAGCAGGCAGGGGGAGTGGGAGTGCCGTCATGGCGCTCCATCAAGACCGCGGCTCCTACGCGCACCCCAGCGCCGAGCAGCCGCCGGGCCAGTGCCAGGGCGTCAGGGATGAACACGCGCAGCGCGATGGCCAAGGCCAGCGCGCTGTTGGCGGCATCGTGAGTCACGTGTGGAAGGCCCTTCTTGTTTGCAAAGCGGCAGCACCTGGTCCCCCCTGAGGGCGCTGGAGAGCGTCATTGCCCTCGATCACCAGCTAATCGGCCGGAGGCGTCGAACGTTGAAGCACGCCTCAAATTTCTCTCTGCAAACGCAACTGGGCAGTCACTTTTGTTCGAATCGATGTCGTGTCGCGGGGTGCGGTGGGAGTCGGGGTGACGCCGCGTCAGTGCACCGCTGTGCCGCTCCCACCTGCCCTTCCGTGCGTCGACCTGCCGCACGGTTCCCGGAGTGCGCACCGATGGTTAATCGCACTCCGTACCTGCCCACGGTCCACTATGTGTCCTAGATCACATGTGCGACCGGGGGCGGGTACGCAGAACTGTCGGCCCCTCAGAGAGCCAGTACATGACCGGTGCGCGGGGCGGCCCGCCCCGACTGGACCTCGTGCCAGACCCGTTCCAGGTCCTGAGGGCCACTGCTGTGGACGACATCCACCCATCCCTCGACCACGGGAGCGAAGCGCTGCCAGGCATCGGCGAAGCGGCAGTCCAGCCCCTCGCGCCCCCAGTCGCCGATTCGCTTGCGCATCTGGTCGGGTGCGAAGAACATGCCCGGCCCCGTTTCGGCGAGCGTGCCGGCGGGCCCGGGCTGCTGGCTGGTGACCCCGACGACCACCTCGTGTGCCAAGGCGTCGCCGAGGTGGCCGCGCAGCGCTGCGCTCAGCGGCTCGTCGCCCGCGAAGTCGGCGTACAGGGTGGGCGTGGCGGGGGAGAGCCGGGAGGCGTCCTCGTACGCCAGCACCCGGTCGTAGCAGCCCAGGCTCTCGGTGAAGGCGGCATTGCGCCGCGAGGTCAGGCCCACTACCTCGCGCCCCTTCCCCTGGAGCAGGAAGGCGGCACCGTAAGCGGTCTTGCTCGACGCGGATGACAGGACGGCGGTATGGGCGCCCAGCCAGTCGTTGTCGACGATCCAGTCGGCCAGCATGAAGGACGTCCAGAACAGCGGGCGGTAGAGGATCTGGAGGTCTTCGCGGTGCGCCTCGTAGGCGAGGTCGCCCGTGGTGAGGGCGTAGGCGCTGTACGGCGGGGGCAGCGTGGTGCGGTGGGGGCTGGCGTCCCGGAAGCCACGCTCGTCCACCCGCCCGGGGCGCGCCAGCAGATGGCTGCCGGACGGCAGATAGCCGTAGTGGCGGCTGCCGGTCCCGACGCCGTCCACCCGGGACGCGACGACCTCGGCGAACCCCCAGAGCGGAACGATGCCCCAGCCCGCCGGGGCCGGGAAGAACTCCCAGTAACGGAACGAGTCGCCGAGCGCGGCGTAGGTGACGTTGTTGGCGGTGAGGCCGACCCGGTCGACGCGCAGCAGCACCTCGCCCTCCCCGACCTCCGGGATCGGTGCGTCGACCAGCTTGGTCGTCGACAGGTCATCGCGGGAGACGAGGAGATTCCAGCCGCCGGGCGTGGCATTGGTGTCCATGGTGGGGAACGTACTTGAATCCGAATTCGGATTCAATGGCGGGTAGCATATGGTCCATGGCTGCCCCGCACCCCGCATCCCCCGAGCCCGCATCCCCCGAGCCCGCATCCCCCGAGCCCGCGTCCCCTGAGCCCTCGGCCCCCCGCCGCACCCGGCGCGGCACCCGCACCAAGGACGCTCTGGTCGCCGCGGCCCGGCTGATCTTCGAACGGGATGGCTACCTGGACGCGCGGATCATCGACATCGCGGCCGAGGCCGGCGTCGCCACCGGCAGCTTCTATACGCATTTCGCCTCCAAGGAGGAGATCTTCACCGCTGTCCTGACCGAGTTGCAGGACGAGATGCTGCACGCGGGAATCGGCGACGGAACGCGTAAGGACCCGGGCCGGGGAGTGGCCGACGCGAACCGCGCCTATCTGGAGGCCTACCGCCGAAACGCCGCACTGATGGCGGCGATGGAGCAGGCCGCCGCCGTGGACCGGCGCTTCCTCCAGCTGCGGCTGCAACGCTCGCAGGCGTTCATCGACCGCAGCGCGGTAGCCATCACCCGCCTCCAGAAGGCGGGGATCGCCGATCCGGCGCTCGACCCGGACATCACCGCCCGCGCCCTCAACGCGATGGTGAGCCGCATGGCGTACGTGACCTTCGCCGCGGACCAGCCCGTACCCTTCGAGACTCTGGTGCGGACCCTCACCAGGCTCTGGATGAACGCACTGCGCATGCCGCACGAGTGAACGGCGGGCGTGATGTAGTACGCCTGGAGAGTTGTGGAGACACGTCCGTCCCTACGTGGAGGCATCAATGTCCGTTCGCCGTGTCATGCCTGTCGTCCGGTCGGAGGCTGTGGGGGAGAGCCGCGAGTTCTATGGCCTCCTGGGGCTCGAGGAGGTCATGAACCACGGCTGGATCGTGACACTCGCCTCCCCTGCCACACCGGCGGCGCAGGTCAGTGTCATGACCCGTGACAAAACCGCCCCGGTCACCCCCGATATGAGCGTCGAAGTGGATGACGTGGACGCCGTCCATGCGGCCGTGCGGGAGAGCGGTGCGGAGATCGTTCACCCCTTGCAGGACGAGGAGTGGGGCGTGCGGCGGTTCTTCGTGCGTGACCCCAACGGCCGGGTGGTCAATGTGCTGAGCCACCGCTGACACCGGCGCGCGGCACCGGGGAGTCGTGCCGGTGGCACCCGCGACGGCCATGGGACGCGCCGCGGGTGGCCCGGTCCCCGCGGGCCCGGATGGTGTCCGCCGTCAGCCGTCGACACTCTGGGCGAAGTGGAAGAAGTTCCCCGGGTCGTAGGTGCGCTTCACCTGTGCGAGCCGCGGGTAGTTGGCGCCGTAGTACGCCCGCCGCCAGTCGCGCAGAGCGGGGTCGATGAAGTTCTGGTACGCTTGGCCGTTGCCGTACGCGTCCAGGGCGTGGCTCAGCTCCCGGAGCCAGCGGAGGTTCGCCGCGACGAGCGCGGCGTGGTCCTGCTCGGCCCAGGTCGTCTCGGTGGCCAGCAGGAAGCGGGCGGTTCGGTGGATGAACGCGGTGTCCCGCGGCCCGACGTCGGCGATGGCGCCGCACCACGCGAACAGGGCGATGCCCGCGCCGTCCGGGTTGGAGCTGCCGGGCCAGTCGTCGATCGCCTCCATGAAGGTCCGTACCCCGCGCTCGGGCAGCGGGCGGTCCAGATAGCTGGAGGTCACGGCGTACCGGTCGTTGGGCACGCTGTGGTAGAAGAAGTCCTTGGCCTGCCAGAACGTCTGGTTCTCGATCAGCACCCGCTTCGGTCGCGCGGCGCGCAGGACGGGTGCGAGCAGGTCCCGCAGATCGTCCGCCGTACCGAAGAACTGTCCGAGCGCCGACACCTTCCGCCCCGCCCTGATCCCGGGACGCGTCCGGCCCGCGCTGCCCCCGCCGATGCGGCAGGAGAACGCGTTCGGTGCCTTTTCCACCAGGGCCTGGACGGCGGCGAACGCCGCGGGAGTGTCCTGCCAGTCCCAGTCGAGCTGGTAGATCGCCACCGTGTCCACGGGCGTGGTGCGGAAGGTGAACTCGGTGTTGATGCCGAAGTTGCCTCCGCCACCGCCCCGGCACGCCCAGAACAGATCCGGGTGCCGTGTCTCGTCGCACACCAGGGAGTTGCCCGCGGCCGTCACCACCGTGGTGTGTTCCAGTGCGTCGGCGGTCAGGCCCAGCTTCCGCGAGCTGAAGCCGAACCCACCGCCCAGTGTCAGTCCGCTGATGCCGACCGTGGGGCAACGCCCCACGGAGAAAGCCACGTTATGAGGCTGGAGGGCGGTGTAGACGCCGCTGTTGCGCGCGCCCGCGCCCACGGTGACCGTGCCTGCCTCGTGGTTCAGCCGCACCTCGTTCAACTGGCTCAGATCCACCAGCAGCCCCCTGGTGGCGGAGTATCCGCCGTAGCTGTGTCCGCCGGACCGGGCGATCAGATGGATGCCGGTCCGCCGCGCCCAGAGGATCGCGGTCCGTACGTCGCGGGCGGTGTGGCAGACGACGACGCCCGCGGGACGCCTGGCGTTGTAACGGAGGTTCTGCGGGTGGCCCCACTCGTTGTAGCCGTCGTCCTCGGGCCGGATCAGTGTGCCGTCGAGGCCGCGGGCGAGTTCGTCCCACGCGATATCCGGGAGTGTGCCCCGCGGCGTGGCGTGGACCAGCCCGCCGAAGCCCGTGAAGGCCGGTCCCACGACTGTTGTGGCGGCGGCCGCGCCTCCCTGGAGTACCCGTCGCCTGCTGACCGGCGTCATGATGCGCCCACCTCACCCACGAGAAGATCCATGGCGGGAGTCTCGCGGTCGGGCAGCGCGAACCCGCGGTGAGGCGCGTCGAACCACATGCGCGTCACCCCTGGGAGGCGGCCCTGCCTCTGAGCGGTGCAATGTCCTTCTGATGATCGGATCCCCGATGACATCGCCGCCGATGACATCACCGGGCTCAGGCGATGCCGGTGCACCCCGCTTGATAGGCAAGTCGCCACTTGCCTATCATGTGCACCATGACGGAGGATGTCTTCAAGGCACTGGCCGACCCCACCCGCCGGCGCATCCTTGATGAACTGGTGGAACGGGACGGGCAGACCCTGTTCGAGATATGCGCACGGCTGGCGACCAAGCATGGTCTGGGGCTGTCCCGTCAGGCCATCAGCCAACACCTGGCCGTACTGGAATCCGCGGAGCTGGTCCTCTCGCGTCGTGAGGGCCGCTACAAGTTCCACGATCTGAACACCACACCCCTTGAGCGCATCGTGACCCGGTGGCTCAGGCCCGACACACCGGAGAGCACCTCATGAGAATCCACCTGTCCAGCGTCTGCGTCGATGATCAGGACAACGCCCTGCGCTTCTACACGGAGGTACTGGGCTTCGTGAAGAAGACCGAGGTCCCGCTGGGTGAGCACAGGTGGCTGACCGTGGTCTCACCGGAGGATCCCGACGGGACCGAGCTGCTGCTGGAGCCCGACGGCCATCCCGCGGTCAAGCCGTTCAAGGCGGCGCTGGTCGACGACGGCATCCCGGTCACCTCCTTCGCCGTGGACGACGTGCACGCGGAGTTCAACCGGCTGCGCGAGCTCGGAGTGCGCTTCACCCAGGAGCCCCTGGAGATGGGTTCGGTCACCACAGCCGTTCTGGACGACACCTGCGGCAATCTGATCCAGATCGTGCACAGCGAGTAGGAAACGGCTTCCGCTCAGAGGAAACACAGAAGTTCTCCCTGCATGCTGACCGTGCCGCGGGCCGACGTCGCCTGAAGCCCGTCGGCGTCATAACCACCGGTACGCATAGGGGAGTTGTCGTCGTGAAGAAGTCCACCCGCAGAGCCTTGGTCGGAGCCGTCGCGCTCGGTGTGCTGGGCACCAGTGGCATGGTGGTCGCCCTGGCCGACACATCCGGGGGGAGGGGTGGTGGCAGAGACGTGTCCGCCACAGGTGAGCATGAGGAGGAGCAGCTCCAGAAGCTCTACAAGGCGGCCGTGGCCGAGGGCGGCACACTGACCGTCTACGCGGGTGGGGACAAGCCGGGTCAAGCCGACTACCTCCGGGACGCCTTCATCAAGAAGTTCCCGAAGATGAAGGTGAACATGGTCGTGGACTTCAGCAAGAACCACGACGCCCGTATCGACGACCAGATCTCCAGGAAGAACGTCGTCGTGGACGTCACACATCTACAGACACTCGACGACTTCCCCCGCTGGAAGAAGGAAGGGGCGCTGGAGCGCTATCGACCGGTCGGCTGGAACCGGGTGTACGACCAGGTCAAGGACTCGGACGGCTACTTCACGGGCGCCCTCTTCTACGCCTTTGGCAACGTCACCGCCACCAAGCTCGGCGACAACGCCCCCGTCGAAGCCGAGGACTTCCTGCGGCCGGAGTTCAAGAACAAACTCGTCTTCACCTACCCCAACGACGACGACGCCGTCCTCTACTACTTCAAGCAGCTCACCGATCGCTATGGGTTCAGCTACCTGAAGAAGCTCATGGCCCAGAATCCGGCGTTCGTCCGTGGTACGCAGGACTCGGCCGACCTCGTCGGCACCGGCGACTACGTGGCCAATTTCGGCAGTGGCGGCAGCTTCTCCGGCCTCTCCACTCCCAGCCTTCCCAAGCGGAGCCCCTGGGTCGCCTGGCCGCAGACCGCCGCCATCCTCAAGGCCGCCCCGCACAAGGCCGCCGCCAAGCTCTACATGAGCTGGCTGCTGTCCAAGGACACCCAGCGGAACGCCATCGGCACCTGGAGCGCCCGCGACGACGTCGCCCCTCCGTCCGGCCGCAAGGGCATCTTCGACTACGCCCATATGAACCCGCTCGGACTGCGCGACTTCATGAGCGACCGCACCGCTCTCGACCGCTACAAGGCCCGTGTCGGCCTCTATGTGGGCGATGTGCGGGGTGTGAACCCCGCCGACCCCAAGGGTGTTCTCGGACTCGCGCCCATCAGCCAGGACGGTCAGCAGGGCTGACGAGACGGGGCGCCCAGGACCTGTCCTGCTGAGATGTGACACGCCGCCCGCGCGCAGTGGCGCGGGCGGCGCGATAGCGTCCCCTCAGACCAGGGAACAGGCCCAGGGATCAGGCCCGGGGACCGGGGATCAGGCCCAGCAGCCGTTGACGGTCGCGGCCAGGCCGTCCAACGCGTCCTTGGTGTCGGCCGGGTCGGCGCTGGAGCCGTTCTCGATGAACGAGAAGACCTTCCACTGCCCGTCCTCGGCCTTGGTGAAACCACTCAGGGCGATGGCGCCGGTGAGGGTGCCGGTCTTGGCCATGACCTTGCCGACGGCACACTTGGAGTCCGGGGTGTCGAACCGGCCCGTCCCGGGCCCGAGGGTGCCACCCTCCTCGCCCGCCACCGGCAGACCGTCCTTGATGGACTTCAGGGTCGTGCGGTAGCGCGGGTCCGTGGTCAGATCGAGGATGTCCACGAGGGTCTGCGCCGGAATGCGAGTGGCACGGGACAGCCCGCTGCCGTCGTGCATCTGGAAGTTGTCCATCGACACCCCGTAGGTGCTGCTGAGCACCTCCCGGACGACCGCTGTCCCGTCCTCGAACGTGGCCTGCCGACCCGCACCGAGCGCGGTCATCCGCAGCAGCGTCTCGGCGATGTTGTTGTCGCTCACCTTGAGCATGTGCTTGACGATCGTGGACAGGTTCGCGGACGTGTGCTGGGCCACCGGCACGTCTCCCTCGCCACTCGCGCCGCGAGTGACCTCACCGGTGACGGTGACACCCTTGTCGGCGAGGCTCTTGGCGAAGACCTGCCCCGCGTCGAGGGAGGTGTCCGTGACACCGTGCCCGTCAACGACCAGGGGCCGCACCGGGGCGACGGTGTCCGGGTAGTAGTCGCCGTTCCAGCCGGTGGCGAGGGTGGGCTCGGGGAAGAGGCTGTCATCGACACGCACCTTCACCGAGGTGAGGCCCGCGCTCTTCAGCCCGGCCACGGACGTCTTCGCCAGCGCCTCGAGGTCGGCAGTGGTGAGGGTGCGGTCGCCCCCGCCGACGAGGGTGAGCGTGCCATCGCCGTAGACCACCTTGGTGGTGAACTTGTGGTCGGGGCCGAGGACCGTCAACGCGGCCGTCGCGGTGGCGAGTTTGGTGTTGGAGGCGGGCATCAGAGCGGTCTCCGCGCCATGGCCCCAGACGGTCTTGTCCGACTCGGAGTCGATGACAACACCGCTGACAGTGGTGCCCAGCCGCGGGTCCTGGACGCGGGAGTTCAGGTTGTCCGCGATCTTCTGCTCGGCAGGGTCGAGTCCGTACTCGGCGGTGCCGACGTTCTTCGCGGTGTCCTTCCCGGCGGCGAAGGCGGACGGGGCGGTCAGGATCGTTCCAGCGACGGGCGCCGCTGCCGCGAACACGATCGCGCGGCGAGCTGCCGGGCTCAGCGTTCTCGGCTTGCGGTGACGACCGCGGGCACTGGCGGCTGGAGTGGTGGGGGGCATGGTGTTCCTTGACGTGAGTGCGTGGGAAAGCCGGATCTGGCTGGGAAATTAACAACCGAATTCCTTGTTGCTTTCAAGAAATGAGGGAGGGTTCCAGGTGTATCCCCAGACATGACAGTGGTAGAAGGGTCGGGGGCCGGTCACGGGCCGTAGCGCCGCCGTCGCACCAGCTGGTCACGCCCACTCGCCGAACCCGTTTCGCGGGAAAGAGTGAAGAGGGGCAGAACCTTACTGAGGTTGCGTCAGTTTCCAACACTCCACACGTTCCTGGCCACCTCTAGATGAATTGCTGGGGCTCCGCCGCTGATTGCGGGCCGTTCTCGCACAGCCTCGTACGCTCAAACGAATTCCGAGAGATGGCCGTGGCGTCCTCGTTCATGAGGGACGGCGTGAGGAGAGCGTGAGTGCGACCGACTGACGGGGAGAGGGTGTTCGTCTTCCGTACCGAGCGGCGCTGGAACGGTGCGGAGACATGGGAGTCGGGTCCACGGCTGCGGGTCGGGATCGATGGGGGCGAGCGGTCACCGCTCGACCGGCTCGGCTGGCGCACCCGCGACGGCGCCGAGGCGGCGGTCGGTTTCCAGGCGGCCATGGAGGGCTTCTACGGGTACCACCGAGCCGCCGGAGGCGCGTCGGCGGAGTACCGCGGCACGCTGGAACGGTGCGAGGCCGTCGAGGACGGCGCGGCTCACCGGTTCCGTACGGAGGAGAGCCAGGGCGAGGAGTGGCACACCGCGGGGGATCTGTGGCTGCTGCTCGAGGACGGCGACGCTCATGTGGAACACGTGGACTGGCACGGCGAGGCGGCCGGATCCGGATCGGTGACGCTGCGCACCACCGCCACTGAACCCGACCCCCGGCGTGAGGTCACCGGGCTGGTCGGCGTCGTGCGGGCGCATGACGAGTACGAGGCGGCCGGCGAGGTGGCGAAGAACCTGCTGGACGGCTCGGGCAGCAAGTGGCTGGGCGACGGATCGGTGAGCGGCTGGCTGGAGTTCGGCTGTGCCCGGCCGGTCGAGGTCCGCCACTACGTACTGGTCTCGGCGAACGACTGCCCGGACCGCGACCCGATGAACTGGACGCTCCAGGGTTCACACGACGGTCGGCACTGGGCCGTGCTCGATTCCCGTACCGATGAGGTCTTCCCCCGGCGGCACCAGCCGCGAGGCTTCACCGTCTCGGCCGCGCCGGGCGCGGAGTACCGGCACTACCGCCTTGAGATCACCGCGAACGCGGGCTCGGACTGCGTTCAGCTCTGTCAGGTCCAACTCTTCGAGGCCGCACCCGTCGCCACCTATGAGGGTTTCTTCGGCTACCGCCGACAGGTGGCCGGGAGCCCGTCAGGTTATCGGGGGGCGCCGCGGTCATCCGCCCCCGAACGGCCCCGCCCCCGCACCGTCGAAGAGTGGCGCGCGTATCTGGCCGACTACAGCGCCGACGTCATCCGCACGACCCCCGAGGACGAGCTGGCGGATGTCAGCGACGAGCAGCGGGCCGCCGGATGGCTGGGCTACGAGGGCGCGAGCGAAGAGCGGCTCGCCGCTCTGGAGCAGCGGCTCGGCACCCGGCTTCCGCCCAGCTACCGCTCGTTCCTCGGGGCCTCCGACGGCTGGCTGCACCTGAGCACCTTTATGTGGGAGATGCGCACGACCAGCACCGTCGGCTGGTTCACCGAGGCGGAGCCCGGCGTGGCCGACTCGATCACTCTCGGCGACTACCCCGAGGAAGACGCCATCTACCGGCGCTCGCTGCTCATTTCCGAGGAGGGCGACGCTCAGTACTGGCTGCTCGACCCCGGTGATGTGTCCGAAGACGGGGAGTGGGCCGCGTACATCTGGGCGAGCTGGTACCCGGGGCTGAGCGAGCGGCACGCGTCCTTCGCCGAGCTGGTCCAGGAGGAGCGCGCCGGGTTCGAGCAGCTCAGGTCCGACGAGGGCTACGGTGTGGACCCCGAGGGGGCCGAGGACTTGCTCGCCCAGGGCCGCGAACAGGCGTTGCGGGGAGAGGCCGAGCAGGCGCTGGCGACCTTTGGGCGTGCCGCGAACAAGGGCTCGGGCGTCGGCTTGTACCTCATGATCATTTTGGGCGCGTTCCTCGATCCCCAGTCCGTTCACCACGAGATCCGCAACAACGTCTTCGGCCGGGACCGCGTCATCTCCGCGGTCGGTGAGGACCAGGTGCGGGCCGAGGCGGTCCCGCTCTATCTGCGCCGTACGGTGGAGGAGCACCGGCCGCTCGGTGGGCTGCCGCGGCTCGAGAGCCTGGACCGGCTGGTCCCCGGCTTGGCCTTCGTGGAGGGCGAGTCCAACGAGGACTGGATCGCCCGCGCCGCCGCTCATGTGCCGCCCCGACTGCCCGAGACACCGGCCTTCGAACAGGCCCTGGACCTGGCCCGTACGCTGGCCGCGCAGGGCGATGACGAGGGGGCGTGGACCGTCGTCGTGGCCGCCCTGCGGCACTGGCACTCCGACGATCCGAACCGCATCGCCCCGGTCGTCCTGCTCACCGACCCCGCTCTCCGCGAAGTGATCACCCCGCAGCGGGCCCGGGTGGTGGTGACGCTCCCGCGCCGGTCCTCGCACGGCTCGCCGAACTGAACCTGCCCATGTCGCCGACGCAGCTGGTCATGGCCAGGAAATGCCAGGGGCCCGCTCGGTCCGGGGGCGTGCCTTGGGACGTCGCCTCTGGTGCGGGGCGGAAAATCCGTGGCCGGGGGAGGCGGGTCTGTTTGGATCGCGATATGGACAACGAAGACGCGCGGAAGATTGGGATCCTGCTGTTCCCGGAGGTCGAGGAGCTCGACGCTGTCGGTCCATGGGAGGTCCTGTCGTACTGGACACGTACCTTCGCCGAGGACGGGTGGCAGGTGTTCTGCTTCTCGGCCGACGGCAACCCCGTGACCTGTGCGAAGGGGCTCACCATCGAGGCGCACCACTCGATGGCCGACATGCCGGCACTCGATGTGCTGCTGCACCCGGGTGGCCGGGGGACTCGTCCTCAGGTCCACGACGAGAAGCATGTGGAGTGGGTCCGGTCCCAGCGGCGATCGGTTCCGCTGATGACGAGTGTGTGCACCGGCTCACTGGTCTTCGCGGCGGCTGGGTTGCTGGCGGGGAGACCGGCGACCACACACTGGGCGTCGTTGGACCGGCTCGCGGAGCTTGATCCCACGATCGACGTGCGGGCCGAGGAGCGGTTCGTCGACGACGGTGACGTGGTCACCTCCGCGGGGATCTCGGCCGGTATCGACATGGCTCTTCATCTGGTTGCCCGGCTGGCCTCGCCGGAGCGCGCACGTGAGGTGCGACGCGGTATCCAATACGACCCGCGGCCACCGGTGTGAGTTGACCACGCAGGGGGCCGTACCACCCGGTACGGCCCCCTCGTCCGTGCCACCTACGGGCCGGTCAGGAACAGCGTGTCGCCGTCCGGACCGAGTGCCCGAGGTCCGCGTCGCACCTCACGCACGTACGGTCAGGCCGGGCGAGCACAGGGAGCCCGAGGAGTTGGTCATGCACAGGTTGATGTAGAGCTTCCTGCCCTCGGCCACGTCTTTGGTCTTCTGGACGCGGTCTCCCGATCCGCTGGTGCTGATCTTGATGCCTACGGACGCCTCGCCGCGCGAGCCGAGGCCGTCGGCCATGAAGTCGGAGACGTAGAGGGTGTCGCCCTTGGGGTACATGTTGCCGCCCGGGTCGGCCTGCCAGTGGGCTTCGGCGACGACGTTTCCGTGGCGGTCCTTGGCCCAGACGGTGCCGTCGCCGAGCTGATCGGCGCGGGACCCGAACGTGACCTGCGGAAGAGCGGCCTCGCCGTTCGGGGCGAGCGGCCTGCTGGAGTCGGCGAC
This sequence comes from Streptomyces sp. NPDC048636, assembly GCF_040650655.1. Lineage (NCBI taxonomy): Bacteria > Bacillati > Actinomycetota > Actinomycetes > Kitasatosporales > Streptomycetaceae > Streptomyces > Streptomyces sp. NPDC048636. The sequence continues at coordinate 119,221 of NZ_JBEZHR010000005.1, forward strand.
TGCGGGCGAGGTGAAGATGGCAGCGCCGACGATTGCGGCACCTGCCGCGGCGGCGGTACGCGCGAGGATGGATGTCATGGCTGGGTTGTCCCCCGTATCGGATGGTCGTTGGCATAGCGGTCGGTCGGTGCTGGGGTTCTGGGGTGGGTCTCCGGGTCGATTGGTGACTGTTCCTCCAGCCTGCCCCCATCTGGCCGGTACGTCGTTAGTGCTCATTGCACAGCTGTGTTGGCAATGAGTTCACTCGTGGACTCAGCGCAGTACGGCCGTCAGCAGGTCGGTGCCCAGCGCGGTCAGATCGGACAGATTGAGGGTGTAGCGGACGTAGCGACCGTGTCTCCGGGGCGTGAGCAGGCCCGCGCGGCGCAGGACGGCGAGGTGGCGGGAGACCTCCGGGGGTGAGAGCTCCCAGGCGTGGGCCAACTCACCGGTGGTGTGCGGGCCGCGGGCCAGGGTGCGCAGCAGCCGCAGCCGTACCGGATGGGCGAGTGCCTCCAGCCGCAGGGTGACCGTTTCCAGCGACACCGGCTCCGACGGACTCGGCTCGGCCACGGGGTACTGCACCACCGGCTGCCACCCGCGCGCGTGGACCACCACCAGATGCGGATGGCCGAAGACACTGGGAATGAAGGTGACCCCGGCACCGTGCGCGGCGGTCGCCTTGTCCTGGAGCTTGTCCACGATGATGCAGTCGCCGTCCGGCGCCAGGGTGACCGCACCGGAGACCGAGGCGAGTGCGGCTCCGACGCCCTGGCGCTGCAACAGGTCGTTCTTCAGGCGCAGATCGGTGGCGAGCCGCACGGCGACATCCGCCCAGGCGGCGTCGAAGAAGGCCTCGGCGCACTGTTCGAGGGTGTGACGGACCCGCGCCCGCACGGCGGCCGGGTCCGCGAGCAGCCGTTCCGCGAAGGCTTCTTGCCGCGCGCCACGGGCCTGGGCCAGGTCCAGCGCCCGCTCGCGCGCCGACACGTCGGTGAGTGGCGACGGCGCGGCGAAGTGAACCTGGTTGCTGCCACACGTGGTGACGAGCGCCGCGGTCACATACGTCGCGTCGTCGATCCGGTCCACATCGTCCAACTCCTCGGCGAGGGTCGGCCGGGGGCGTGCGGGAAGCAGGAAGTCGGCTTGTGAGGAACGCCAGAGGAACTCCGCCTCCCGCAACCGCTCGGCCAGCTCCGGCCGCAGCCCGGCCCAGACATCCCCGGCCCAGCCGGCGAGCTGCGGATGATGTCCGGGTTCGGCCAGCACATGCAGCATGGCGGTCAGCTCGGCCAGCGGGGAGGCGGCGAACCGCAGTCGCTCGGACGGCAGGCCGCTGATGTCGATCCTCAACGTCACCCCCTCATCATCACCGACCGGCATGGCCGACGACACCGTCGGTTGACGGAGTCCGTCAATCGACAGGGCCGGTCCGGCGGCCGAACGCACCTTTGACGCCATGACAACCACCACCAAGATCCGGCCCCGCGCGCTCATCCGTGCCTCCGGAGGCCCCCGCTATGCCGTCGCCCTGGCCGTGGACGCGCTCGGCACCGGTCTGCTGCGCCCCTTTCTGCTGCTCTACGGGGTGACGGTGCTGAAGCTGTCCGCACCGGCCACCGGCATCGCCATGACGCTCGGCATCGTCGCCGGTCTGGTGTGCATGCCCGCGGTGGGCCGATGGCTGGACCGGGGTGCCCGCAGCACGGTCGTGGCGGCGTCGATGCTGGTGCGGGTGGTGGGCGTGGCGCTGCTGCTGGCCACCCCGACAGGGAGTGTCGGACTGTTCGCGATGGCGGTGCTCTTCCATGGCATCGGCAACCAGGCATGGCCGGCCGCCCATGCCGCTCTCGTGGCCACGGTCGCCCACGGCCGGGAACGCGACATGGCTCTCGCGGGGGGACGCGCGCTGCGCAACGCCGGGCTGGGCGTGGGCGCGCTCCTCGCCACCGCGTGCCTGGCGGGTGGCACCACCGCGTTGCAGGTGCTGGCAGCCGTCACCGGGCTCGCCTATCTCACCGCGGCGGCCTTGGCGTGGTCGGTCCGCCTCCGCGCGCGTCCGGCCGCCGCCCCGGCCAAGGACGCGGACGACGGGCCCGCTCCCCGGATGCGCGCGCTGCTGGCCGCCAATGTGGTCTACGTCTTCTGCCTGAACGTCCCCGAAATCGCGCTCCCTCTGGTCCTGGTGACACAGTTGCACGCATCCCCGGTGTGGTCGGCGGCCATCTTCGTGGCCAACACGGTGCTGGTGGTCACCCTGCAAGTACCGGTCACCGCCATGATGTCCCGCTTCTCCCGACGGACCGTACTGGCTCTCGCCGGTGTGGTACTCACCGTGTCCTACCTCGGCTTCCTCGCGGCCACTTCACTGGGACACGGCTGGGCTGCCCCGGCCGTCGCCGCGGTGTCCGTGGTCTGCACCATCGGCGAGATCATCTATGCCGGCAGCGCCACCGCGCTGGTCACCGCCCTCGCCCCGGCCCATGTCCTCGGGCGCACCCTCGCCCGCTTCGAGCTCTCCACCGGGTTCGGCCTCGCCGTCTCCCCGGTGGTCATCACCGCTCTCGCACCCCACGGCTCAGCCGCCCTCTGGGGCGGTCTCGCCGCCGCGACGCTCCTCTCCTCCGCCGCCGTCGCCACCGAGAAGGAGGATCAGGGCGATGACGAGTGTCCAGACCTGTGGCGCGAACGCCGCCACTCGTTCCATGCCGCCGAGACCGATACCGGGGTCGTACCGGGCGAAGAACATCCAGGTACCGAGGACCCCGGTGGCCGCGATGCCGAGGGTGACGGCCCGCACCCGGCCGAGCAGGGATTCCTTGCGGACACCTGCCGCGCACAGGAGCCCGATGTTGCCCAGACCCATGATGAGGAGCGCGCCAAGGACATGCAGGTCCTCATTGACGTCGGCGGGCACCGCACCCACCAGGACCCAGCCGCCCGCCCCGATGACGCACAGGACCCGGGCGGTCCACGCCATCGCTCCTCGCCCCCAGGCCAACCCGGTGAGCAGCACTCCGATGAGCAGCAGCACGCCCTGGACGGCGAACGAGGTGTTCATCAGATTGTGGAGGGGTGAGCAGACGTAGCGGGGACGGGACTCGTCCCATATCCGGCAGTGGACATTGCCCAGATCGCTGATGTTGTTGCGCTGCCAGCTGTAGGGCGTACGCCAGCCCGCCGCCACGATCAGTTGGACGATCAGGAACTGCGCCGCGTTCAGGACCCAGGCGACGGCGCCGATCCTGGCGGCCAGTTGTCCACGTGTCCCCGGACTCGATACGGACCTCGACTTCACGACTGCCTCTCCGTGTTCATGCTCGATCGCGCGCTCGTGGAGCGCGGGACGGTCATGTGTCAGATTCGCAGTGGGGACCGGGCCCACACATCGCTGTCGGGAGTGAAGTGCGGACCCCTCCTGCGGGGGACAGCGCCTGGCTCTTCCGGGGGATCCGCCGCTGAACCTCAACCACCGGGAGGGCGGGTGTCGCCATCGGCCACCGAGTCCGCCCACGACGCCATCGCCTCCAGGACGACCCGAAGCCGCTCGCCGTGCGGTGTCAGCCGGTACTCCACACGCGGCGGAATCTCGGCGTGCATGGTGCGGGTGACGATGTGGTGTGCTTCGAAACGGCGCAGGCGCCGGGTCAAGGTGTGGGGGCTGATACCGGGCAGGGCGTCGCGAAGCTCGGTGAACCGGTGCGGGCCACGCAGCAGTTCACGCACGATCAAGGTGGCCCAGGGGCCGTCGAGGAGGACGAGAAAGCGGGCGACGCCGCATTCGGGAAGCGGAGTGGTCACCCGGAGCACCCTACGGCCATTGGTGCACTTGATGTAACCGATGCATCCTGTGCACTAATGGCCCCATGACCTATGTGATCCACGGCGCCACCGGCGCCCAAGGGGCTCCCGTCGTCTCCGCCCTCACCGCCGCGGGCGAACCCGTGGTCGCTCTGACCCGCCGGGCCGACGCCGACGTGACCGGCGCACGGGTGATCGCCACCGACCTCTCCTCCGTCGAGGCCCTGACCGAGGTGTACCGCGGCGCGGCAGGGGTCTTCGTACACTTGCCGATGGCCTCCGAGGAACTCCGGCTCGACTACGCGCGCAACATCGCCGCCGCCGTCGCCAAGGCCCGGCCCGCCCGGGTCGTGATCTCCACCAGCGGTGCCACGGGCGCCTCGGCGGCGGGCGAGGGCGAGGACCCGGTGGCGGTGCTGATACGGGGGGTGGCGGACACCGGTGTGTCCCACGCGGTGGCGGCCCCGCGCCTGTTCCTGGAGAACCTGCTCCTGCCACCGGTCCTCGAAGGAGTCCGTGCCGATGCCGTGCTGCGGTATCCGCTGGACGCGGACCAGCCCATCTCCTGGGCCTCCCACCTGGACGTCGCGGACGCGGTGGCCGCGCTCTTCGCACGCCCCGAGGTGACCGGCGTGGTCGAGGTCGGGCACCACCCCGCCCTCACCGGGTCGCTCCTGGCGGAGGGCTTCGCCGCGCACTTCGGCACGCAGGTGACCTACCAGGCCCTGACTCCCGCGGACTTCGGCGCCGCCCTCACCCCCCTGTTCGGCGAAGTGGCCGCGGCCGGGGTCGCCGAACACTACCGGCTGCTCGGGGAGGTTCCGGACCACGCGATCGAACCCGGCCGTTCCGCGCAACAACTGCTCGGTACGGAGTGCCGGACCGTCGGCGAATGGCTGGCCGCCGTGGGTGTATGACCGGCCGCCGCACCCTCGTACCCCATCACCTGGACGAAGGGGCCGACGGGCTGTGGCCCGTCGGCCCCTTCGGGGGTCAGCCGGTGCAGCCGGCGATGGGTGTCGGGCTGCCGACGCAGTTCGTGGGCTTGTTGCCCCCGACGACAGAGCCGGTCAGGGTGACGGTCCCACTGTCGTTGGAGATGCCTCCCGGTGCGTCACTGGAGGTGTTTCCGCTGATGGTGCTGGAGGTCGCGGTGAGGTCACCGCCGTCGTTGAAGATGCCTCCCGCGAAGCCGTTGGCGACGGTGTTCGCGTTGACGGTGGAGCGCTGGAGCGTCAGCGTGCCGTCGTTGTAGATGCCACCGGAGTCGTTGTTCGCGTTCCCCTGGACAGAGTTGGCGTTGACCGCGGTATTCACCAGGGTCAGGTCGCCGTCGTTGTAGATTCCTCCGCCCTCGGCCCGGGTGCCAGCGGTCGTCAGGGTGTTGCGAGTGACCACAGAGCCCGTCATCGTCAGGTCCGCGTCGTTGTAGATGGCCCCGGCGAAGCCGTTCGATGTTGTCCTGGTCGTGGTGTTGAGGCTGAAGCTGCTGTTCGAGATCTTGACCGTGCCCCCGTCGAAGTCAGCGGCCGCGCCGTCCCCGCTGGTGCCGTTGACGATGTTGCGGGTAAAGGTGCTGCCGGAGATCGTGATGTTCGAGGTGCCGGTGTCGTTGTTGACCCCACCGGCCTCCACGCCCCGGTTGCCGGTGATGGTGGCGTTGGTGAGGGTCGAGGTGCCCTCGGAGTTGACGGCCCCGCCGTGGAAGCCGACGTTGTCGGTGTAGGTGTCGCCGCTTGAGGTGCTGGTGCCACCCGCGAGGACGCTGACACCGCCGCCGTCGTTGTTGCCGACGGTGGTGTTGGCGGTGAATCTGGTTCTGGTGGTGTGCAGGGTGCCGCCGCCGTCCACGAGGACGCCGGCCCCTTGGGCGGTGACGTTGCCGCCCCGGATGGTGAGGTCGGTGAGCGACAGGGTGCCGCCGCTGCCCACCTCGAAGATCCGGAACATGGGAGCGGTGGAACTCCGCTGGATGGTGGCGTTGTTCCCGGTGATGCTCACGGACCCGGTGATGACCGCCAGTCCGTTGTTGGTGTTGTCCGCGGCGGTCAAGGTGTAGGTACAGCCGGGCGACAGACTCAGTGACCCGCCAGTGGTGGCCACTCCGGCCACCGCCGTCACCAGCGCCGCGTCGTTGCACGGCACCGAGGCCGCGTACGCGGGCCCGGCCGCGGGCACCGCCACCAGTGCAGCGGCCCCCAGCGCCACTGTTCCCGCCAACGACGCCCACCGCCGTCCGGACCGTCTGCGCGGCCCGGAAAGGACCTGTGCTCTCCACATCATGGGGTTCTCCTTGTACACGTGGGTTCGATTCAGGTGCTCACGCGGAAACGCCACGGCGTGAGGAAGAAGGGGGTGGGGGTGTGGTCCTGCGTCCGGTGACGCCGGGATGCCGACTACGTCGCGGCCGAGCACATGCCATCCCAGTAAGGCGCGGTCCGGGCGGGAGGTCCATCACGGCGACGGGCATTCACCCGAAGAGACCATTCATCACACTCTGGACTCCGCCCGGCACCGGTACGCGTTCACCGACCGATCACGGACCGATGAGTTCTCCCGCTCCGGGCAGTCCGCACTCTCGACACATCGACCACACCACATCGACGGCGAGGAGCAGTGACGATGCGGAAGATCGTTGAGCAGGCGGTCATCACCCTGGACGGCCAGGTCAGCACGCCCCAGAACTGGCTCCCCACAAGGTGGGCCGGTGAGTTCGAGCAGCTCTCCAAGGAGCTGCTGCTCTCGGTCGACGCGCTCCTCTACGGGCGGGTGACGTACGAGAACCACGCCGAGGTGTGGCCGACCCTGGCGGAGACATTCGATGAGTACGCGGCCCGGATGAACACCATCCCCAAGCACGTGGCATCGCGCACCCTCACCGAGGTGACGTGGAATGCCACTCTGCTCGGGGACGATGTCGTCGACGCCGTGCGCAAGCTGAAGGAAGAGCCGGGCGGCGACATCCTCAAGATCGGCACCGGCGGCTCGTTCAGTCGGACACTTCTCGAGCACCGGCTGGTCGACGAATATCTGTTCTGGCTGTTCCCGGTCATCGCCGGAAGTGGCGAACGGCTCTACGACGGGATCGACACCACGGATTTCGACCTGATCGACGTCAAGCGGCTCGACAACGGCATCCTCGGCCTCACCTATGTTCCGAACGCGCGCTGACACGTCCGGTTGGCGGCGTCCCCGCCTCGGATCCCCCGACCTGTCCGAGACCGATAGGGGGGGCTCACGTGTGACTCATATGGCAAGGGCAGGAGCCCACGAACGCGGTCTCAGTTGACCGTCGCTTCGATGATGGAGAAAGGAGTCCGCGTCGACACGACCCTGTCGATGCTGATACCCGCGGCGTTCAGCAGCGACTGGTACTCCTTCTCGGACCGTTCCATCCCGGTGAGCATGCCGAGCATGGTGAGGTCCACCATTTTGGCCAGATGCGGTTCACTGCCGTCCGGCACGATGGTCTCGACGATCAGCACTCGCGCTCCCGGGCCACCTGCCTTGGCCGCTGTCCGGAGCAGGCGGATGGCGGCGTCGTCGTCCCAGTCGTGAAGGATGTAGCTGAGGACGTAGATGTCCGCGACCGGCACGCTGTCGAAGAAGTCACCACCGACCACCTCGACCCGGTCGTCGAGTCCCTGGGCGGCAAGCGTGGACCGCGCCGCCGGGAGCACCGGCGGGAGGTCGAACACGATTCCCCGGCGGTCAGGCAGGCCCTTGAGGAGTTCGACCAGAACGCTTCCGTCGGCTCCTCCGATGTCGGCGATGAGCTCACCGTCGGGCACCGGGTAGTCGTCGAAAGCGCCGGTGCGGAGTCCGCTGGTGACGGCGGCCATCGCGTCGCTGAACTGCTGGGATCGGTCCGGGTTCTCGTTCACCCAGTCGAAGAAGGGCTTGCCGAGGTGATGTGTCGCAGCGGGCTCGCCCGTCCTGAGGGTGTGGAGCAGGTCGCTGAAGGGTGCGTAGTGGGTCTCCATCCACATGACCGCCATCCCGTACAGCGATGCGCTGGCGTTGCGGGACAGCGTCGCTCCTATGGGCGCCAGGGACACCCGATCGCCCTCGAGGGTGAACAACCCCAAGGAGGCGAGAGTGCGGAGCAGTCGGCGCAACTGGGGGACCTGCGCGCCGGATTTCCCGGCCAGTTCGCTCACCGTGAGCGGGCCGCCCGCCTCGTCCAATATCGTCGGCACATCCAGCTTGGCCGCGACGTAGACGGCCTGGGAGACCTGAAATCCTCCCATCAGCTGCATCATGACGTCTGTCGGCTTGGGCGGATTCATCTGCACTCTCCTCCTGGAGCCCGGCGGTTTGAATATTCACGTAACCGCCAGGGATCACAAGACGATCGAGGCCGGATTTATTCGCTCCGTCTCGGAACTCATTCCGTCTGCCGGTAACGGGCCGGGCGGTTACCGCTCCGGTTGGGCTGTCGCTTGGAGATCCTTCAAGTGCTGCTGTTCCAGGGGCGGCAGTTTCTTCATGCCCTCGCGAACCATCCGCCTGGTCGCGGGGGTGGGGACGTCGGCCCAGGCGGTCAGCAGTGCCAGCACGGGGTCATGGTGGTTCCGTGACAAATCGCGGAACATCCACGCGACGGCTTTCTGTACATCGCGGTCGGACTCGTCCCGCAGAGCGTCGAGGAGGGTGAAGACATCGCTGGGGGCGTCGGTCTTCCCGAAGGCCCGCAGGATGACCACACCGAAGCGGCGGGTCCACACCGCGTCGCCGGCGATGCAACGTCCGCTGAGGTCGATGGCCCGAGCGGGGGCGTGTGCGGTGATGTGCCGCATGGCGAAGCAGGCGAGATTGTCGGCGTTGGCCCAGCAGTCCAGCGACGGCACATATCGCTCGACCGCGGCCAGGCAACGCTCGGGGTGGTAGCGGCCCAGACGCTCCAGAACCTTCCCGGCGAGCTGCCGTGGCTCGAGGATCCCGCTCCGCCACAACACGTCCAGTGCGGCGATGACCTCGTCGGGCCGACTCCTGCCGGTTTTCGCGAGTGGGCCGGCGAGCGCCGCCACCACGGTCATCGGTGTGCCCATGACGTCGTGGACGCCGGGAATCACGACTCTCGCCCGGTCGGCGGCTGCTGGGTCGGCGTGGTCACGGAGTTCCGCGATGAGCAGCCCCGCGAGCCTGTCCGGTGACCGCAGAGCCTCGGCCATCCCGTGTGCGGTCATTGCGATACCCATCACGATCTCCGAGTGGATTCTTGCGGGGTCCCTCCGCCCCCTCATTCTCCGGGCGGACGGAGGGACATGGTGCATGGTCGTGGCGGTTGCCGATCAGAGATGGCTCCACGCCGGTTGCTTCCGCAGGAGCTGGGTGGCCGCCTCCCGGGCAACGTCTTCCTGGAGGCCCTGGGTGTGCTGGAGGAACCCGGTGTAACCGGCCAGGACTTCGTCGTAACTCTTCATCTGGCCCTCTTCTCCCGCGCAGTGGTGGCAGTAGTCCCTCGTCGGGTCGGCCGCCGCGTGCTCCTCGGGGGTGCGCATGGGCATCCCGCAGCTCACGCAGTTGGGGGTGGTGTGCTCGGACATGGGATCTCCTCGGTGGTCAGGTGTGCAGCAGGGTCAGGTGTGCAACAGGGTCAGGAAGTGATCCACCAGGGCCGGGCCGTGCGCGGCGATGACGGAGCCTTCGGGTGCGAACAGGTCTTTGTTGATCAGGTAGTGATGCACCAGGCCGATCCAGGTGTTGAACATCAGATGCGCGGGCAGCGCCCGGATCCGGCCCCGCGACGCCTCGGCCTCAGCGGCGGCACACAGATACGAGGCGATCGCGGACTGGAGTCCCACCCAGGTGGCCCGGAACTCCGCAGGCAGCAGGAGCGCCTCGATCACCAGCTGCCGGTAGACGTCCTCGTTCTCCTCGAGGCACCGCAGATGCGCCTCCAGAACGGCCCGCAGTCCGCCGTCCGCGCCGACCAGCTCATGAAGACGGTCGGTGATCTCCTGGCCGATATGCCCGGCCACGGCCAGGACCAGGGCCTCCCGTGAAGGGAAATGTGTGAAGACCGTGCCGTGCGACACGTTGGCGGCCCGTGCCACATCCACTGTGCGGGTGTGCGCGAAGCCCTGCTCGGCCACGAGCCGGACGGCCTGACCGATCAATCGGCGCCTCGTGGCTTCCTTCTGCGCGACGCGACTCGACATCACACTCCTCACTGAGTCGTAACTCAATGAGTTATAGCTCAGTGAAATTGGAACCGTCAAGCATGGGCCCGGATCGACACCTGGCCACCCGGTCGAGCGGTGGTCGGCTGGACGGGACCGCCCCCTCTATGACTGGACAGGGCGGCCCCCTTCATGAGTGGAACCGACGCTTCCTCGACTCCATCTCTGGGGGAGACAACTCTTGGCAACGCGGTGCGCGTTGCGTCCTTCAGAGAATCGGAGCTCACGAGTGGCAACGCCGCAGAACCCCGCACAGGCACAGGACTACGCGCGCATGATGGGCATGGTCACCGGTTTCTGGATCACCCAGACGGTCCGTGCCGCAGCCGTGTACAAGCTGGCCGATCACCTCGCGGAGGGAACCGACACACCTGAGGCCATCGCCGCGGCGGAAGACATCGACCTCGACGCCACTCGGCGTCTCCTGCGGACCTGTGCCTCACTCGGCCTGATGACAAGTCCGGATGGCGGCGCACACTACCGCGGCACCTCGCTGCTCAGCACCCTGCACAAGGAAGACCCGAACTCGCTGCGCGGATTCGCCATCTCCCAGGCCGCGCCCGGGCACTGGCTGCCATGGGGACGGTTCTCGGAAGCCATACGCACCGGACAGCACCAGATCACCGCGGCTCACGGGGATGCGACGATCTTCGAGTACTTCGCCCGGCACCTGGACGAAGCGGCCTTCTTCACCGAGTCCATGGGGAACCTCTCCCGGGCCGCGGCCCAGGACATCGCCGCGGTGATCGACACGAGCGACGTGAAGCTCGCCCTGGACCTCGGCGGAGCGAACGGCGAGGTCATCCGGGCGATGATGACGGCCAACCCCCACCTTCACGGAGGGGTCTTCGATCTGCCCCACATCGCTCCCGACGCCGCGGCGGCCGCGCGGGCCGACGGCCTTGAAGAGCGGTTCAGTGCGGTCGGCGGGGACTTCTTCGAGGCGGTCCCGTCGGCCGACCTGTACATCCTGAAGTACGTCCTGCACGACTGGGACGACGATGCCTGCGTACGCATCCTGAAGAACTGCAATGCCTCGCTGCGGGAGGGAGGCAGGGTCGTCATCGTGGATTACCTGATTCCGGAGATCGGCACCCCCGGGATCGCCCCGCTCATGGACATGAACATGCTTGCCATGACCGGTGGCAGGGAACGCCAGACCACCGAGTTCGACGCGCTGTTCGCCGCCGCGGGGCTGCGCCGCACCAACATCACCTCAGCTGGTGGCTTCGCCGTCATCGAGGCAACGACGGTCTGAGGCGACGACGGTCTCAGGCGGCACCTGGATGGGTGACCGATCGCAGGTCTCCCTGGGTGAGCGGAAGCGTAGAGGCGGGTGCCGCGGGCAAGGGTGGGGGCATGACGACGACGATCGGTGCCTTTGTCCTCGGTACTCCCGATCCGCCGGCGCTTGCCGACTTCTACCGGGCCCTGCTCGGCTGGGAGGAGGTCGTCCGCGGGCCGGAGTGGGTCCGCTTGCGGGCCCCGGAGCGGGAACGCCCCAGCCTCAGCTTCCAGTTGGAGAGCGACCACTCGCCCCCGGTGTGGCCACAGCGCCCGGGAGCGCAGCAGATGCAGGCGCACCTGGACTTCCAGGTCGACGATCTGGCGGCGGAGACCGAGCGTGCCCGTGCCCTGGGCGCCACGCTGGAGGCGCACCAGCCGCAGGAGGGCGTACGCGTCCTCCGCGACCCGCATGGCCACCCGTTCTGCCTCTTCCTCCCGGGCGCCTGAGCCGGGACACCGGGCTGTCGCCCCGTTGTCGCCCGGCTGTCGTGCGGTCGCCGGAAGGGGATGGCCGACGTCAACGCACCTCCGGCCCGAACCGGCGCTTGTACGCCGACGGAGTGATGCCGGTCTCGCGCCGCATCAGCGCGCGCAGATTGGCGGCGGTGCCAAGACCGCTGCGCCGCGCCACCACGTCGAAACGGGACTCGCCTCGCTCGATCAGCCGGCACGCCAGGGCAAGCCGTTCCCCCGTGAGCCACGTCAATGGCGTCGTGCCCAGTTGCGCCTGGAAACGGCGATGCAGCGTCGCCGGGCTGACCGCCGCATGCGCCGCGAGGTCGGACACGGCGAGCGGTGAGTCCAACCGTTCCTGGGCCCAGACCAGGACGGGCGCCAGAGACTCGTCCGGCAGGTCGGGCATGGGGCGCTCCACGAACTGCCGCTGCCCACCGTCCCGATGTGCCGCGAAGACCAGCCGTCGGCTCACGGAGTTGGCGACCTCCGCGCCGTAATCGCGGCGGACCATATGCAACCCGAGATCGAGCGCGGCCGCGCTCCCCGCGGCGGTGAGGATGTCACCGTCGTCCACGAACAGCACGTCCGATTCGAGCCTGACGGAGGGGAAGCGGGCCCGGAAGGAATCCGCCCACTGCCAGTGCGCGGTGGCCCGGCGCCCGTCGAGGACTCCGGCTTCGGCCAGGGTGAAGGCGCCGCTACAGAAGCCGACCAGGCGCGCACCGCGTGCGTGTGCCCGTCGTACGGCGTCGAGCACGGCGGGACGGCGGGGCACCTGGACGTCCGGGCGGTTGGGGACGATCAAGGTGTCCGCCGTATCGGCGGCCTCCAGACCGGCGACTCCCGTGAGCGTGAAGAAACCATCGCGCATCAGGGTGCGGGGCTCGGGGGAGCAGAGTCTGAAGTCGTAGAGATCGCGGCCGATCTCCGGTCTGCGGAGACCGAAGACCTCGGTCGCGCAGCCGAGCTCGAAGGGGTTCGAGTTCTCGTCCACGATCACGACGACCCGGTGTACGCCCGCCGGGTGAACCGCGTGCGAGGATTCTTTCGCCATATGCAATTCCTAGCACTCACACCGGCCCTGCGAAACGGCTCAGGATGAGCACATGAGCAACGCACCCATCTCCCTCAGCAAGGCCCTGGCCTCGTTCGACGCCCTGTGGAGCCCCCGCATCGTCACGCGCGTCAACGACTATGACGTCCGTATCGCCAAGGTCGGGGGCGAACATGTCTGGCACGTCCACGACGACACCGACGAGTTCTTCCTGGTACTCGACGGAGAACTGCGCATCTCTCTGCGTGAGCCCGACGGGGAGCGCACGGTTCTGCTCCCACAGGGGGCGGTCTTCACCGTCCCGCGAGGTACGGAACACAAGCCGTACGCTCCGTCCGGCGCCGCGATCCTCATGTTCGAGCCCGCCGGGACACCGACCGTGGGCGATCGCCACGACGAGATCCCGGACCATGTGGACGCGACGACCGGGCACGCGCTCAACACCTCCGGGAGCGGCGTTTGACATGGGGGACCGCTACCTTCGCCTTGGGGCCGAGCTGATCCGACGCGGCTCGGCCAGCCGAAGGAAGGGAAACACCGGCCATGTCACACGCCCGCGTCCAACACGTCTCCATTTCGCTCGACGGATTCGCCACCGGCGAAGGCCAGAGCCTCGAAGCACCGTTCGGCCACGCCGGTGAACGGCTGCACGACTGGATGTTCGCCACCCGGTGGGGCCGCGCGATGGTCGGCGGGACCGGTGGCACGGAAGGCGTCGACGACGCCTTCCTGAGGCTGTTCGCCCCCGGCATCGGCGCCGAGATCATGGGGGCCGGGAAGTTCGGCTATCCCGGATGGCATGAGGACCCGGAGTGGAAGGGCGCGTGGGGTCCCAACCCGCCCTTCCACACACCGGTTTTCGTCCTCACCCATCACCCGCGCCCGTCGATCGAGATGGAGGGCGGCACGACGTTCCACTTCATCGACGCTCCGCCCGCCGAGGCGCTCGAGACGGCCCGTGAGGCCGCGGGCGGCCAGGATGTACGCATCGGCGGGGGTCCCACCATGATCCGCGACTTCCTCGCCGCCGGGCTCGTCGACCATATGCACATCGTGGTGGTCCCGATCCTGCTCGGCCGAGGTGTACGCCTCTGGGACGGGCTGGAGGGCCTCGAGCAGGACTACGAGGTCGAGGCCGTCTCCACACCCGGCGGAGTCACACATCTGACGTTCGCCCGTGCGGGTCGGTGAACCACCTCGGTCTCTCCGCCGGGGTCGTATGTCAGTCCCTCAGCACGGTTGTCCGTCGAATCTCGCCGCCACGGCCTGCTCCAGCGTGAGGCCACTCGCGTCGTCGTCCGGTTCGAGGAAGGAGTGGATCACGGCAAGCGCGACCGTGCCCATGACGGAACGGCGGTTGTCGTGGTCGACGACACCGGCTCCGGGGTCACCTATGGCCCGCAGAGTCATCCCGTCGGCGGCCGCGGACAGCGCGTTGGCCAGGTCATCGAGGGTGAGACCCTTGCGCAGTCGCAGACGGCGCTCCCGCATGACCACGGTGTACAGCTTCTTCCATGAGCCGAGGTAGTCCTCGTACACGGTGGAGATGATCCGTGTCACCTCCTCGTCGCCCTCGGCTGCCGTCATCAGGGCGAGCCCCAGCCGGACGGAGGGCAGCTCCACCCCCTCGGCGGTGTGCTGGTAGGCGATGTCGTGGACGGCGCGTACGAAGTCCTGCCCGTGCACCAGCCGCTTGATGTTGGCGGCACGGCGCTCCCGGTACTCGGGCCGGTAGTTCTCCCTCCACACCGCGAAGCCGATGAGGTCGGTCACGAAGTCCGAATGGAGCTTCCAGCGGTCCCGCAACATCGATACGCCGTTGCCGTGCCGGGTGAAGGGCCGGGGGTTTCCGGCGAACTCCTCGGCGACCCTGCGCTGTGAGAGGGAACCGAGGAGCAGCCGCTCGCTGTTGACGCGCTGCTGGGCGCCAGGGCCGAGGTGGCGTACGAGCAGCCGCATACCGGCGGCCAGAAACGCGGCTGTGACGCGGTCGTTCGCGAGGCGGTCGCGGCCCCAGCGGGTGCGGCGGTTGAGGTTGCGCAGCACCCCGGACAGGTCCTGGTGGTAAGGGGAGGGCAGGTCCCGTTTGCCTCGGGGTCCTCGCGGCCCGTCGATGTCGTCCATGCGGGCATGCTTCCTCGCTTCTCGCCCGGCCAACAGGGGCGCAGCTGCGCTGAGTTCCCTCGGTCGGCCACTCCACCACTTCCGCGCGGGCGCGGGGAAGCGGATCCGCGGGTGACCGCGCTAGACAGGAGATCCCCTGACGCGGAAGGTGATCGGAGATGCTCGTCATGGACATGGGCGTCGCTGTCTGGGCGCTGGCTGCTCTCGCCATCAGCCAAGGTCTGGTCCGGCTGATGCTCGGAGTGCTCGCCGTGCATGCGGCGCGCAAGGCGCTCAGGCCATCAGCCGCCCGCGATGCCGCCCACCGGCTGGCGGTGTTACGCGCCCTGCTCAACGGATTGAAGCCGCCCTGGCGCTGAACAGCCGTTCGTCCGAGCGGTTCAGGACGGTGCGCCGGACAGGACTTCCACCTTGCCGCTGTCGAGTGAGTAGTAGGCGCCGACCACGGCAAGGTCGCCCTTTTTCACGAGTGAGGAGAGGTTCTCGTTGGAGCGCAGACCGGCCGCGGTCAGCTTCACCTGGGCGCGGGCCATCCTCTCGACCGGATCGGCGCCGCCTTCCCACACCGTCTTCTCATAGGCCGGTTGCAGAGCCTTGACGATCGCCTGGAGGTTGCCGGGCAGTGGTTCGCCGTGACGAAGGGACTTGTACGCCGCCTCGACGGCGCCACATCGCTGATGGCCGAGGACCACGATGAGAGGGGTGCCACTGGTCATGGGCCCGTACTCGACGGAACCGATGACCACCGGGCCGACCGCTTCCCCGCCCGTGCGCATCACGTAGAGGTCACCCAGACCGGTGTCGAAGAGGAGCTCAGGGGGGACTCGGGAGTCGATGCACGAGAGGATCGCCCCGAAGGGCTTCTGCTTCTGGGCCACGAACTGACGTCGGTTCGGATCGCGGTCGGGGTGTTGAAGGTCCCCGCTCACCCAGCGTTCGTTGCCTTCCATCAGTCTCTCGAACGCCGCGGAGGGTGTGGTTGCCCGCGGGCTCGGCGAAGCGCTGGCCGCCGCAGGGGCGGTCCTCGTCGATGAGCACCCCGCGAGTGCGACGGTGGCGCCCGCCAGCCCGCCGGCAACCACCGCTCTACGGTTCAGCCGTCCGCCACTGTCCATCGGTCGATCCCCTCGATGCCGCTCAGACCCGTTCCCGCGTCCTGGCCAGGGCAATTGTTGAGGGTGGTGCGGGTGACCCGGCCGGAGGCGCGACGCCCCCGCCCAGGGCGTCACTCCGATGACGCAGCGCTCCCATCGCCCGCCGGGGCCCGAGCCGCGTCAGCTCCGCTGGAAGAACTCCACCTCCGCCAGGGCCAGATGACGGCCCGGGCCCAGACCGGTGGCCTGGCGCAGGACCAGGCGTACCGTTTGCGCGTCGCTGATCCTGGTGGGGATCGTCTGCGGGCCCGGTTTATCGCTGAGGGTGATCTTCTTGTTGTGCTTCGTGCCGTCCCGTGTTGTCACCTCCAGGTCCAGCTGGAGGGCGCGGGCCTGGCGGGCGTACTCCTCCGGGGACGAGGAGGCGCCGTTGGTGATGATCAGGTCGACCAGCCGGAAGGGTTTACGGAAGGTGTAGGTCACCGAAGCGCCTTCCCCGGACGCGCCCCAGTAGCGATCGTTCAGCCCGTCGGTGGTGTTCTTCGCCGGGTGCCGCGGGACTTCCGAGCTGGCTTCGATACTCACCGGGGTCACGGCCTTGGCCTTGCTCAGCTTGTCCCGGGCGTCCTCGAACAGGGCCCGTCCGGCCGGCAGCAGCAGGAAACCGCCCACGCACAGGGCTGCCACCACGGCCAGGATCACCAGGAGCCGCACCCCCCGGCCCGAACTCGCCCGCGTCCGGCGGCGGAACGGCCATACGGTCCGCCACCACGGCAGCGGCTCGGGCTTCGCGGCGGGGTTCAGCGGAGTCGCGCAGCGTCGGCAGAACCGTCGGTCGGGCGCGTTGGGCGTATCGCAGGCGGGGCACGGCACCCCCGCCGTCTCCTCCTCCTCCGCCGCGGACCGTACGACGGGACGTGGGGCGACCGGCTTCGCGGGACGTACCGGCACCACGGGGTCTGGTGCGGGTGGCTCGGAGCGGACCCCGTCCGGTCCGGTCCGGGGCGGAGGGCTCGTGGTCCGTGGCACGGCGGACGCGGGCGCGTCGGTGTCCGCGGGGGTCGGGGAGTGCGCCGTGGTGTGGTCCGGGGCGCTCGCCTCCGGTGGGGCCGGGGGTTCCGGGGGAGAGCTCGGGGCCGGTGGCTCCGGGGGCGTCGCCGGGGGTGCCGCCGGGGGTGTCGCCGGGGGTGTGCTGGGCGTCGGCGGGGTGTCCGACCACCCCAAGTACGCCCCGCAGTTGCCGCAGAAGTCGTCCGTCGGGCCGTTGGACGCCCCGCACGCGGGACACGCGCGCATGGCGTCACCTCCCTTCGTCGGTGGGCCGTTCGGTCAGGATCTCCACCCGGCAGCCGGTGTGCACCGGGCACATGGTGCGGACGATCTCGCGTACCCGGTCCGCGTTCGCCCGCGGCTCACGGCCCGGCCAGACCCGGACCAGGATCTCGGCGGAGGGCTCCGGCGGCAGCTCGGCACCGGCGGTGTTCGACCACACCGCGCCACCGTCCCCGGTCACCTCGGCGTGCACACCGAGCGCCAGCCACAGCCCCTCGACCAGCCCGCGCCGTGTGCCGCGCCACCGGTGCAGCTCCACCGCGCGGGCCACCGCCTCACGGCGCAGCTCCACCGGCCACTGCGGGTCGTGGGAGGCCCCCACCCACGACCCCAGCCAGGCAAGGAAGTCGGCCGGGGTGACCTGGGGGTCGAGATAGGCGGGCAGGTTGTCCAGGGTCGCGAACACCGGGGCGAGGACGGTGTCGAGACCGGCGGTGAACCGCTGCGCCACGTCGTCGTCCGCGTACAGGGCGGGCAGTTGATCACCGATCGGGTACCGGCTCGGCAGGCCGGGTACGGCGGCTCGGCTCATCCCCGCACCTCCGTCTCCAGGGCCGTGACGACCACCTGGTGCTGGTGGGAGAAGACCAGCGCGCCCGGGGCCACGTCGATGCGGTCGGACGGGGCGCCGCGGCGGCCGGTGATCGGGTCGGCGGGGAACAGCCGGATCTCCTCCACCAGCGCGTTACCGGTGGCGCGTTGCAGGACGCCGAAGACGTCGCCGTACTGCACCGGCCGCCCGAACGGCCACCCGGTGCCATCGGGACCGCCGTGCAGCGGGTTGAGGTGGCGGAACAGCGCGTCGAGCGCCGCGTCCCGGACGCGGTCGGTGTCGCCCGGCGCCGTCGCGAGCCGGGCCACCACGGTGACGCCCTGGTAGACCGGCGGCTCCACCACGAGGCGGGTGCCGATGAGGCGTCGTTCGTCGAGGCTCGCGGTGATCGCCTCGAGCACCTGGTCGGAGGGGATCAGCTGCTCGAACCGGAGCCGGTCGTCGCCCTCGTCGGCCACCGCGTCCGGCACCACCAACACCCGTACCGCGCCCGCGCCTTCCGCGGCGGGCAGACAGCGCACCCGGCGTACCGAGGGCGCCGCCTGGCGGCTGATGATCTCGTAGTCCTCGGCGGTCACCGCCCGCTCCTGCATCCGCAGCACCTCGGGCGCCCGCAGCTTGGCGTTGGCGATGGTCTCACCGGCGACCCCGCCACGTGCCGCCTCCCGGTTGATGACCTGCGCGACATACGGAACGGAGCTGCGCAGCACGGAGATCGCGCCGCGGGCGACGTTGCCCGCGGGGCCGCCGCCGGTGCGGTAGCTGGCCAGCCGTACCTGGGCACCCTTGGGCGGCACGGCGCCGCACTGCCGCAGTGTGCCGTCCGGCTCCCGCAGCGCCGGGGGAAAGCCGAACTCACCGGTGGTGGCGTCCACCCGGACGTGCCGGTCGGCGGCACCGGAGCGGCCGAAGTGCTCCACGATCTCCCAGCGCTCCCACCCGTCGGCCGAGGACACCTCCACCACGGGGGGCTCGCCGTCGAGGAGGACGGGCGGGCGGGCGAGCCGGAACGTCTGCCCCGCCACTCCCTCCGAGGTGCCGAGCGGTACGTCGGTCACGGTCTCGGCGTGCTCGACGGACATGGTGCCGCCCACGGTGAACACCGCCGCCTCGCGCACCGTCGGGGACTCCGAGTAGAACGGCTGGCCCGGCTCCGCCTCGGTGACACGGCAGCGCAGCCAGCCGCCCCGGGTCCCGCCGATCACCGACGCCGTGTGCCCGGCCGGTACGTACACGATGACCTCGCCGGGCCGGTTCAGCCCGCCGGTGGTGTCCGTGCCGGTCTCGCAGAGCCGCCAGCCGCCGCCGTCCCACGCCTCCCACACCAGCGGGGGCTGGCGCGGGTCCACACCGACGCCCTCCACCCGGCTGTCGAGGCGTACCGCGACCACACAGCGCGGCACAGCCGTCGGCAGGCCGAACAGCAGCGCGTCGCCCGGCTCCGGTGCCGTCTGGAAGCAGCGCACATCGTGGCCGTCGGCGAGCGTGCCGGTCATATCGGTCTGCTCACCGGTCCGGGGCGCGGTCACCAACCGGATCAACTCGCTGGATACGATGCGCAGTTCGTCCGTGGTCGTGAACACCACGGACTCCTCGGTCTCACCACCCGCGGTGGTCACCTCGGTGCCCGCGGGCAGCGGTACCGTGTCGGGCTGCGGTGCCGACAGCCAGAAGTCGACATCGGCGCCTGCCGCGGCGGGTGGGAACAGCCGGATGCCCAACAGGTCCAGGAACGCGGTGTAGTTCTTGTCCGGGACCCGGTTCAGCCGGTACAGCAGCTGGTCCACGAGGTACGCGAAGGTCTCGATCAGGGTGACGCCCGGGTCGGAGACGTTGTGGTCGGTCCACTCCGGGGCGCGCTGCTGCACATACCGCTTCGCCTCGTCGACGAGTTGCTGGAACCGACGGTCGTCCAGGTTGGGAGAGGGCAGGGCCATCAGTCCGCGACCACATCCTCGGCCCCCTCCTCGGAGGGGATCGTATAGAAGGGAAAGACCAGATTGCGCCGGTCGTTGGTGGAGCGCACGGAGTAGTGCACATCGATGTAGAGGGTGCCGTCCTCGATCGCGTCGAAGGCGACCACCACGTCGTCCACCGCGATGCGTGGCTCCCACCGTTCAAGGGCCTCGCGCACCTGCTGGGCGATGCGTCCGGCGGTGGCGCCGTCGCCGGGGGCGAACACGTAGTCATGGATACCGCAGCCGAACTCGGGGCGCATGGGGCGTTCACCGGGCGCGGTGCCGAGCACCAGCCGGATCGCCTCCTCGATCTCCCGTTCCCGTTCGACCATCGCGATTCCGCCGGTCGGCCCGACCCGCAGCGGGAACGCCCAGCCGCGGCCGATGAACCGCTCGCTCATCACACACCGCCGATCAGGACGTTGAAGGCACCGGTCACGATCATCGCGCCGCATGTCGTCCGGTCGCGGGCGCGCGCGGCGGGCAGGCCACCGATCAGGACGGGACCCGCGGCTGCCGCGGCCGGGTCGGGAATGATCACGTTGCCCGGTCCCAGGGCCGCGTGCGGTGGGACCACGCAGGTGTGCAGGCTGCCCACGACGGCGGCGGGACGGCCGCCGATGAGCACGGTCACCACCGACCTGGCGGCGGCGGGCGGCGGGGTGGCGATCACCCCGCCGTGGTTCGTCGGGTCACCGGTACGGGCTGCGGCCGGCATGGGCCCTCCTTCGGGACTGTCGTGCGGCTGGCGGACGTCGTGGGGATGGCGGACAGGGGTCAGTTGATCCGGATGAGCTTGGCCTTGAGGACGCCGAGCAGACCGCCGTCGACGGTGACGCTCGAACCGCCGCTGACGCTCACCGTACGGCCGCCGATCTTCACCCCGACCCGGCCGTTGATGTCCACGTTCCGGCCCGACACGCTCACATTGCCCCGTCCCGCGTCCAGGGTGATGCCTTTCTTGTCGAGCGTGACGGAGGAGAGGGGCTGCCGGCTCTTCCCGGCGAACACGTTCAGCTCGATCCGGTCCCGCCGGCCGTCGAGGAACACCTCGAGGCGTTCGTCGGCGCTCATCAGCCGGACCCCGGACCGACCGGGTGCCCTGGCGTCCAGCAGTTCCACCCGGTGTCCCGAACGCGACACGAAGGAGCGTCGGTTGACCTTCCCGCTGGTCTTGTCGATCAGCGGCACATCGTGCGGTGACGGCTTGTCCACGCCGTTGTAGAGCCCGCCGATGACGTACGGGCTGTCGAGCAGGCCCTGTTCGAAGCCGACCAGGACCTCGTCGTTGACCTCCGGGCTCACCACGCCCCCGCCGCCCTTGCCGCCCCACTGCACGGTGCGCACCCAGTCGGTGACATAAGTGTCGTCCAGCCAGGGGAACGTGAGCTTCACGCCACCGCTCTCGGCACCGCCCGGCTCGCGTACGTCCGTCACCACGCCGATCGCCAGTCCCGGCATACGCGGGCCACGGGACGGCGCGTTGGCACCGGTCACCAGGCCGGTCAGGGAGCGGTCCGGGCTGGCGCTCACCCATACCGTCGTCCGGTACCCGCCGTGCGGTTCGAGGATGTGCTGCACCGCCGTCGCCGTGTACTTGCCGGAGAACGCCTGCCCGACATTGCCCAGCGCCACGGGCTTGCCCGCCCGCAGCACGGGGTTGCCCTCGGCCACCACCTCCAGCTCCCCGAAGCCCGCGCTGACCTGATCGGCCACCGCGTTCGCGACCGCGGTCGTCTCGGCCTGGGTGCGGTATGAGGTGTCGGTGACGGTCAGCTTCGCCGAGGTGCCGAACCGGGCGGAGGCGAGCGCCGGGCTCAGACCCGGCACCACCGTGTCACTGTTCACCGACGGCTGCCGGGCCACCAGCGGCCGCTTCGTCGTGGTGTCCCAGCCGCGCACCTCCACCTGCGACGCGCCGTCCGCGGCCGACAGCGAGGCCCGCAGCGCCAGCAGGTTCCGCCCGTACTCCAGCACCAGCGGGTTCCGGGTGGCCGAGGTCGACGGCGCGGGCGCGCCGGACGCCTTCCGCGCCTTGGTGAACTGGAGCATCCCCTTGTCGTCGACGCGTACCTGCGCACCGCTCTCGGCGGCCAGGAACTGGAGGAAGTCCCAGTCGGACACGTTCGCCTGGGACAGCTGCTTGTACGTGACCGGTGCGGCCTGCACGGTGCCGCAGGTCAGCCCGGCTCCGGCGGCGACCTTGCGCACGATGGCCGATGCCGTCATGTTCCGGTACGCCACCACCTTCCGGCCCCGCTGGAGGCGGTGTGCCTTGGAGTAGGCGCGCACCACCGTGAACGAGCCGGTACGGTCCCGGTCCACCTCCAGGGCCGTCACCTCGCCGTTGAACAGCCGCTCGCGCGCCTGCCCCTTCACGGTCACCACCGACACCCTGAGCGGAGTGCCGATGGTGATGCCGGTCGTCTTCAGGAACTCGTGGTCGGGGTCGCGGAAGGTGAGCACCGCCGCGTCCGGCAGGCCCACGTTCTCGTCCACCACACAGCTCACCAGCTGCGCGGCCCAGATCGGTGGCAGTTCGCCCGGCGTCTCCACGATGGGGTCCGCCGCGAACGACCGGCCACCTGAATCGGATGTGGTCATCGCTCCTCCTCCGCGCCCGCGTCCCGCAGCCCCGGTACCACCAGTTCGGTGCCGGGTACGAGCGCCATCGGGTCGTCGATGTCATTCGCCTCCGCGATGACCCGCCAGGCCGTCGCGTCGCCGTACTCCCGCCAGGCCAGCAGGGCCAGGCTGTCGCCCGCCACGACGGTGTGGGTACTGCGGGCGGTGCGCGCGCCGGACGTCGGATTCTGGCCCGGTGGGTCGACGCTCGCCTCCTCGATGGACAGCCGGCAGGTGGCCCGCAGCGGCTTGCCGTCCACGTCGAAGAGCGTGTACGACACCGAAAGGCTGGAGAGCACCCCGTCGAACGAGGTCGTCCGCGCGGTGCCCCACTCGAACCGCACCCACGGGCTGGCGGGCTTCTTGCGGCCCAGGCTGGCCGGGGTCGGCACACACGCCTTCATCAGCTTCTCGACCGCCTGCTCCACGGAGTTGTCGTGTGTGGCGGTGGCATCCAGGAACACTTCCAGGCTCAGCGCGCGCGGGCCGCTGCCGACGAACTCGGGCAGCGCCGACTGCCCCGCCATCCGGGACGGGGAACGCCGCCACTCGGTGGTCTTGCGCAGCTCCAGCGAGGAGGGGTTGAACTGGAGGTTCAGCTGCGCGATCGTCCCGCCGGGCTTCGCGCCGACCGAAGCGGGGGGCTCCTTCAGGGTCAGCTGGGCCCGGGCCCGACTGGAGCGCAACGCTGGTGACATGCCGGGACTTCCTTTCCGGGGCGAAGGGGGTGGACGGGGGGCACGGTTGTTGAGGGTGTGTCAGGAAGGGCGCAGCCCTTCGTGGGCGATCTCCAGGGTCTCCACCGCGGCCTCCGAACTGGCAGGGTCGAAGGACGGCCCCTGCCAGCGCACCGGAACGATCCCGAACACCTGCCAGCTGATGATCCGGGTCAGGTCCGGTTTCAGCGCCACGATCTCGCCGTCCTTGGGCTCCACCCGCCGCAGCGTCTCGTCGAGCCAGCGGCCGATCTTCGCCGTGTCGGTGGTGACCGGCCGGGTGAGGGTGATGTTCGACCAGCTCACGCGGCCGGGCAGCTGCCAGGTGAAGCCGTTGTTGCCGCCCTCGGCGTAGCTCTCCATCTCGACCTCGGCGCCCATGCCCGAGCAGGTGTGGAAGGCGCCCAGGTCATTGCCGCCGATCGCGAGCCGGAAGAACACGCTCGTCGCGAAGATACTGTCCGTCATCCGTCCGTCATCCGTTTCCTGGCTGCTGCTTCCCGGCTTCTGCTGTGTGGCTTCCGCTGTCCGGCCTCAGCGGCGTCCGTCGTAGGGGCGGCCCATGCGTTCCCGGCCGCGCCGCAGCTCCGTGCGCAGCAGCCGGGACACCGGGTCGAGCAGGCGGCGCGCCAGGTCGTCCAGGTCGAGCCCGGGATCCTGCGGTGTCTCGCCGTGCTGGGCCGTGCCCCCCTTGGCGGGGGCGGGCGGTGCGGAGGCCGACCGCGACCTGCCGCGCGCCGGTACCGCCTTGGCCGGTACGCCTGCGGGTACGGCGGCGTCGGTGGTGCCGGTGATATCGCGCTGGACCGGCGGTGCGGTGCGGCTGGATCCGCCACCGGGGACCGGTCCGGGTCCTGGAGCGCCGACCGCCCGTGACTCGGTCCTCGGTTCGGTCCTTGGCTCTGCCCTCGGCCGGAGCCGGACGACGGGCACCGCGGCGGCGTCCATGGGTGCCGGGGCGGGTGCCGGTGCCGGGGCGGTCGAGGGAATGCCGGGGAACGCCGCCGCCCGCTGGGCGACCGGGCCGTGGGCCATCGGCTGAGGCGGCGCGGGCCGGACCACCGGGACGCGCTGGACGGAGTCCGAGGCGCCGGGCCGTTGTACGCCAGGGCCCTCCGGCCCGGTTGTGGGGTGCGTGGTCGATCCCCGCTGGAGCGGCGGTATCGCCGGGGTGACGGCGGACGGGCCCGGTGTCGGCCGTGCGGGTGCTCCGGCGGGCGGCGCGGGGTCCCGCTGCGGGGCGGCCGGTGTGCCGGGCCAGCGCGCCGTCACCACGGGAGGGCCGTCGGAGCGGGCGGCCGTGGGCGGTGGCACTCCTTCCGAGGCTCGGGTGTTGAGGGTGAGCGGGCGCACGGCGAGCAGTGAGAGTGTGCGGGGCGCGGCGGGGGCGGAGTGTGCTCCGGGCCGGGGGGCGGCGAGAGGGCTTGGGTCGGCCACGCCGGAGGCGTCGGGGCGTCCGGTGTCCTTGGTCACGGCCCGGGCGACGACGACCGGGCCCGGGGCGGTGGGGACTTGGTGCCGTGGCCCGCCGATGTCCGGCCTGTCGGACGGGGCGCCCGATCGCCGCGCGCTCCCCGCGTGGCCTTGTCTAGCCGGTGCCGGGCGGTGGGGCGCGGCGGCCGGGGCGGGCGTCACCAGCGGTGTGGCGGACCCATGGGGCGAGGGGGCGGGCCCGGCGGGGGAGCGGTCCGCGAGGCGGCGTGGGACATCCCCCGCCGCCAGCCCCGCCGCCAGCAGAGGTGCGTCCGCTCCACCGCTCACGCTGGGCTTCTCGTCGCGGCCCGGCGCGGGCCGGGCCGGAGCGGCCCCGGCCTTCCGGTCCTGGGGTGCCGAGGCCCGCTGAATGTCCGGGCCGGGCGTCGTGCGGGCGGCGCGGGCGCCGGACGGGGTGGAGCCGGGCAGGTCGGCACTGGCCGGCAGAGCGGGCAGCGGCGCGCCCAAGCCGCCGCGCGCGCGTGCCCCGGAGCGGTCGGCGCCGGGGGCGCGGCGCGGGGTGTTCGCCGGGCGGCCGCGGCCGCCCGGGGAGCCGTGGACCGTTTCCGTAGCGCTGCCGTCGTACGGGCTCGGGGTGTCGGTTGTGCCTTCCGTCTGACGCTGGACGACGGGCAGCGCCGGGTCGGACGCGGATCCGGCCCCGGGCTCCGCATGCTGGGCTGGGGCGTTTCGGGCCAACGGCGTTGCCGTGGCGGGTAGTTCGGTCAGTGGCGCACCGAGAGGCGCGTGGCCTCCCGTGCGGTGGGCGGTGCGCTGTACGGGCGCGGCCGAGGGTGATCCTGTCCCGACCGGTGCGGCTGGCGCGGCTGGGGTGGCGGCGGGCCGCAGGGCGGGGACACGGCGCGCCGGTCCGGCCGGGCGTCTGGCGACGGTCAACGAGGCTCCCGACGAACGGAGTTGGACGGCCGGGCGGGCCACCCCGGTACCGGCGGCGGGGGGCGGTTCCGCCTGATCGCCGCTCCGGGCGGAGGACCGTGTCCCCGTCGTCGTGCGCTGGACGTCCGGGCCGGGAGGGGATTGCGTACTGGCCACGGACCTGGCCGACGACCGGGACACGGTCCCGGAGTTCGGCTCGGACGCACCGGACGTCGGCTCCGGGGCGGGCCTGCCGGAAGCGGGTGTGCCGGGAGCGGGCCGGGCCCCGGCGCCTTCCCCGGTGATGTCCTGGACCACCGACACCCGTCGTACCAGTGGAACGTCCGCTGCGGTCGGCCGAGGGCCGGTACCGGCGGGGGTCACCACCGGGCCGTCGGGCGGTTCGGCGGCCCGTTGGACAGCGGGGAGCGATGAGGAGAGCACGGCGGGGGAGGTCGTGGAAGTGAGGACACGGACCGCAGGAGCGTCGCCCGAACGGCCCTTTGCGGTAGTGCTGTTGTCGCCATCGCGCGCCACGACCGGCCCCGGTGCGGACCCCGTGTCCGCCGCTCCCGCGCCGCCGGAGCCGTACGAGGCAGGCCGTGCGAAGCCTGGCACCGGGCGGGACGGGGTCGAACCTGACGCCGCCGGGCCGGAGGGCAGTGTGCCCGAACGCGTCCCGCGCGACATCTGCGGCGCCCGGGCGTCCGGCTGCCCGGCCACCCCGTCCGGCGTCTCCTCCCCGAGGCCGTCCGCCCCCTCCGGGCGCACTGCCCGGAGCAGCAGCGGACCGCCGCCGGTGTGTGTCGGCCGCGGGGCGGTGACCGGGCGGGTGACACCGCGCAGCAGACCGGTCGGAGCGCTGGGCAGCAGGGCATGGCCGAGACCCGCGTCGAACGACGGGTTCTGCCAGGAGGCGAGGCCCGAGCGGAAGACAAGGCCGTCACTGACGCCGAGCGGGGCGCGCGCCACGGTGAGCTCCGGTGGGGCGATGCGGCGCCAGCCGCCGTCCCAGTCGCCGGGTACGAACGGCCCGGGCGTGCCGGACGGCCCCCGCGCGCCGGACGACCCCGACGCGCCGGACGGCCCCCGCGTGCCGGACGACCCCGACGCACCGGAGGGACCCGACGCACCATGCGCACCCGGTTCGCTCCCCGCCGCGCCGCGGTTGCCGTCCGCGCCGTCGCCGCCCGCGCCACTGCCACCCGCGCCACTGCCGTCCGCGCCGTTGCCGGACGGGCCGTCCGGCCCGGTGGCCCGGCGACGCAACCTGTCCAGCCATGCCATGCGGTCAACCGCCTTCGTTCACGCGGGTGTTGATACGGGCGATCTCGGCCACCCACTGCTGGCGTTCGCCATGGGTGAGGCCGAGAATCTCCTCGCGTTGCCAGTGGAAGTGGTAGGCGATGTACGCGATCTCCTCCCGGAGCCGGGGAAGTGCGTACGTCACGATTCCCCCAGGCGCCCACCCGAGAGGTCGACCTCGAAGCCGCCCTCACAGTGTGGGCAGGTCACCGCCGCGCGGGTGTGACCCTCACTGTTGACGCGGCGGTAGAAGTCCTGGAGGAACGCCACGTCGGTGGCGTACATCCGCTCCACGACCCCGGCATGCACATCGGTGATGGTGCCGATCCGGGTGATCACCTGGCTCAGCAGCACCACACTCAGGTACGCCGGGTTCTCCTTGACCCGCAGGTCGATCTGGGGCCGCAGCTCGTCACGGGCGGTGGCCAGCCGCATCGCGCCGTGGCGGTGCAGTGTGCCCGCCTCGTCCACGTACCCGCGCGGCAGCTCGAACTCGAACTCGGTGCGCAGCCCGGAGTCCTCCTGCCGCGGGGGCGGTTGTGGGACGGCGGGCGGTGCCACCTGCTCCGGGGACGGGGACGGGGACGGGGACGCGGCCGGGGCGGGCGCCGTCGCCTGGAGGATCTCCTCCAGGTTGCCCGCCGTCACCGTACGACGCCTCATTCGACGACGATCTCCTCGAACACGATGGTCACGGACTCGGTGGCGGCCGCCGACTCGCCCGCCTTCAGGGACGGGCCCTCCCACTTGGAGGCCCAGCCCTGCATCAGCTGGATACGGCGGACCGTGGTGCCCTCGGAGTCCTTGATCTCGATGGTGAGGTTCTGCCGCGCGGCGTCCACCGCACCCTTGTTCAGGGTCTCCTTGATCCACTTGGTGAACTCGCTGCTCTTGTCGAGTCCCCGGGTGATCGTGACCTCACCGGCCTGCCGGGCGCCGGGCTGCTTGCGGATGATCTGCTTGCCCTCCGCGCTGACCTGGCGGACCTCGACGACCTCCTCCTCGACGGTCAGCCCGCTGATCTCCTGGATCGACTCGACCAGGTAGCCGCCGAGCTGTACGCCGAAGACGTGGGTGGAAAGAGCATCGCCCTCTGCCATGACTGTCTGTCACCTTTCCTTGCCGACCTGCGGGTCACTCGTCGATGAGGCTGGTGCTGTCGGAGAACTGGGCCAGCCGGAACACCACGAACTCCGCGGGCTTGACCGGCGCGACGCCGATCTCGCAGACGACCCGGCCCTGGTCGATGGACTCCTGCGGATTGTTGTCGCGGTCGCACTTCACATAGAACGCCTCTTCGGCGGTGCGGCCGAACAGTGCGCCGCGGCGCCACTCCTCGGTGAGGAACGCGGTGACGTTGCGCCGGATACTGGACCACAGCCGGTCGTCGTTGGGCTCGAAAACCACCCACTGGGTGCCCAGGAGGATGGACTCCTCGAGGTAGTTGAACAGGCGCCGCACATTGAGGTAGCGCCAGGCCGGGTCGGAGGACAGGGTGCGGGCGCCCCACACCCGGATGCCCCGGCCGGGGAAGGCTCGTACGCAGTTCACACCGATCGGGTTCAGCAGGTCCTGCTCGCCCTTGCTGAGCCGGACCTCCAGGTCGACCGCGCCGCGGATCACCTCGTTGGCGGGGGCCTTGTGCACTCCGCGCTCGGTGTCGCTGCGCGCCCAGACACCGGAGATATGACCGCTCGGCGGGACGGTGGTGTTGCGTCCGGCGGCCGGGTCGAAGACCCGCACCCACGGGTAGTACAGGGTTGCGTACCGGGAGTCGTAGCCCGCCTCGTCGTTGCGCCAGGTGCGCACCTGCTGCGCGGAGAGCCCGGGCGGGGCGTCCAGCACGGCCACCCGGTCGCCCATCTGCTCGCAGTGCGCGATCACGGCGAGCTGCACGGTGCGTACGCCTTCGGCGTCGATATCACCGCGCCGGTAGGCGCTCATCAGGTCCGGCACCGCGACCATGGTGATCTCGTCGATGGTCTCCAGACCGCCGAAGCCGGTACGGGCCGCGGGGTCGCCGACGTACTCGGCGGGGTCCAGGCGGGAGATCTCACCGGAGCCGGGAGCGGCGGGCGCGGCCGGGGCGTTGGGCACGGCCACGGTCTGACCGGCGGGCCTGGTCTGGGCGGCGTCGCGCTGCTCGGTGACCTCGATCAGCTTGGAGGAGCGGGTCTGGTTGACCAGATAGCCCTTGACGTTCTTGCGGGTGGAGGCCTCGTACCGCTCCGCCACCTGGTCGCCCTGGTGGACCAGGACCTTGAAGCGGTCCTCGGGAGGGTTCTCGCCGTCGGCGTCGGCGATCTCCACCGAGACCCCGGTGACACCCGGCCGGGCCGACACCAGGAAGCCACCGAGCTCCACCGGCTCCGCCGCACGGGTCTCCGCCCGCCGCTGGGCGCCGACGGCCGCGGGGGCGGAGGAATCCTCGGCGGAGCCGCCGATCCGCACGACATACGCGGCGCCGCCGCCGTTGGCGAAGTAGCCGTAGACGGCGTGGGCAAGGTAGGTGCCCTCGGTGAAGCCACCGAAGTGCTGGGTGTACTGATCCCAGCTGGTGACCAGTGTCGGCGCGTGGAACGGGCCGTTCTGGGCGAACCCGACGAACGCGGCGACGGCGGTGCCGACCCCTTCGATGGGCCGGGCACCGGACTGCACCTCCTCCACGTACACGCCCGGGGTGAGGTACGTCGGCATGCTCGCTCCTTTGCGTCCTCGCGGATCACCTGTGTCCAGGCCGAGTCTGCGCGGCTGTTCCGGTGTGCGACAGGGACGTGTGGTCCTGGCCAAGGGCAAGATCACTGCCTTTCCGGACGCCTCCGCCCGACCGCCGGGACGCCTCGCGCGGACCGTCCGGACGCCGCCCGTCCTTGCCCTCGCGCTGCCCGCGCGGGCCTTTACGTCCCACTCGTCCGCAGGGTCCACTGGCCGCAACAGGGGTGCGCCGACCAGGAGGTCAGCCGATGCACACGTCCAGGTCGCGTACCGAGCGTGCCGAGCCCCGGCAGTCGGCTCGGGGCCAGGCCGCTGCCCGGCGCGGGACCTCCGGGGGTGGCGCCGCCGTACCGCCGCCGCTCACCGCCGACGTGCTCCGGGCGGCACAGCGCGGCGTGGGCAATGCCGCGGTGTCCGGGATGATCGCCCGTCGTGCCCGGACCGAGGCCGTCCCGGAGCCGGTGGACACCGGGGTACGGGAGGTTCTGCGCTCGGCCGGAAAACCGCTCGCCGGGCCGGTGCGCGCGGAGATGGAGTCCCGGTTCGGGGCCGACTTCTCCGGTGTGCGGCTGCATACCGGGGCCGCCGCCGTTCAGTCGGCCCGCGCCGTCGGGGCGCGCGCCTATACCTCCGGCAGCCATGTGGTCCTCGGCGCCGGCGGTGGTGACAAGCACACCCTCGCCCATGAGCTCACCCATGTCATCCAGCAGCGTCAGGGCCCGGTGGCGGGCACCGACCACGGCGACGGGCTGCGGGTCAGCGACCCTCGGGACCGCTTCGAGCGCGAGGCCGAGTCCACCGCCCGACGGGTGCTCTCGGGTCCGGTGCCGGTGACCCGCGCCGTCGACGAGCACGCCCATGAGCACGTGCACGCTCATGGGCACCGCCCGGCCGAACCCGACGCGGTCCAGCGCCTGGTGGGTTTCGAGGTCGAGCTGAGCGTACCGAGCTTCGGACCGCATCCGACGACGGGCCTGAACCCGGTGGGCGGGGAGGCGCCCGCCACGGAGCTGGGCTGGTTCTTCCACGGCGGACTGCCCTACGGGCACACCGTGATGAGCGAGCAGAATCTGACCATTCTCACCGATCACAACTCGCTGGCCCGCAGGGTCCGGGCGCTGCACGCCGTGCTCGCCGAGCTGGCCGGGCCCGACGGCAGTCCCGTCGTGACCGGGCAGCCCGCCTCGTCGACGAGCAACCTCGAATATGTCACCGCGCCGTTCGACGAGATGGCGGCCGGGTCGGACGCCGCGGTCAAACAGGTCGCCGACCGTATCGAGGCACATATCGGCGAGATCTTCCAGAAGGATCCGAAGAACAACGCCTTCCCTGTGCCGGGTTCGGCCAACACCGCGACCGGAACCCCGCTGGCCGCCCTCCGGAAGTGGCTGGGCCCGGAGCTGTTCCACAGCCCCAAGGTGCAGTCGGCGATCAACGGCCTCCAATCCGACATCAAGTGGGAGCTGTACGTCCAGGCCACCCTGGGCGTGTTGCCCTCCGGGCTGCCGTCGCTCTACAGCTTCCAAGCCACCGGCGTGGACCACGAGTCCCGGCGGGCGCCCGGCAAGGAGCACATCGCCGACGCCTGGCGGGACGCGGCCGCCACCATCAACCGCTCGGTGCGGAAGCTGCGTTCGGAGGTGGTGCCCCATCTCCTGCCCGGTCTGGAGAGCGGCGACCAGGAAGCCATGACCGGCACCCTCGCGCTCGGTCTGTCCTACGCCATCGGCTCGGCCATGGTGGAGGCCGGGGTGCGCGGGCCGACGGCCTCCACCAAGAACGCCGTGCCGTTCCTGCTGAAGCTGGCCAGCCTCGGTGGCATCCGGAACCAGGCCACCACCGATGCGCTGCGCGACAAGGACTTCTCCCACGACGTCATCAGCCGGCTCGCGATGTGGATGCACAACGAGATCCCCGAGACCGGTATCGCACACTGGCAGCGGCATCTGACCGACTACCCGGAGAACACACCCCACCCGACCGACCCGGTCTACGGCCACGGGCACACCGGCGTCGAGAACACCGCCCATATGCTGCACAGTCTGCTCAGCGGCGATGAGACCTTCCCGGTGATCGCACCGGGCAAGGCGCTGCCGAAGGCCGACGAGCCCAACGCCGCGCTCGTGCCCCACATCGGCGGCCAGAAGGGCGCGCCCCTGGAGATGCGCTGGCTGTCCAAGCGTGCCACCGGCCCCAACCAGCTGTGGGCCATGTTCAAGACGATCGTGGACGAGGCGCGCAAGGCCAATCTGGGGTCGCTTCCCCCGGCGGAG
The DNA here is from genome assembly GCF_040650655.1 of Streptomyces sp. NPDC048636. Classification (NCBI taxonomy): domain Bacteria; kingdom Bacillati; phylum Actinomycetota; class Actinomycetes; order Kitasatosporales; family Streptomycetaceae; genus Streptomyces; species Streptomyces sp. NPDC048636. Next base: position 151,027 of record NZ_JBEZHR010000005.1, read on the forward strand.
AGCCAGCGGATCTGGGCCGCCGCCCAGGACATGTCGGCGAAGCCCGTCGCGGCGGCGCGCGGCGCGCTGGGCGGCGAACTCATGGAGGTCGACCACTGAGCGTCCGCGCCACCACCGGTGTGCCGGTCCTGACCGGGGGCGGTCCATGCCGTCGCCGATCAGGGCCGGGCGCCGCCGCCCACCCCGTCAGGCGTGGCTGGCCTCTGCCAGATACGGGCCGAACTCGCCCTCCAGGACCAGCCGTCCGAGTTTGCGGTACTCCTGCGCGACCGCCGTGACCACCTGTCGCATGGTGAGCGGCTTGCCGGACTCCGCCGCGAGATAGGCCGCGGTCACCGCGCAGGCCCGGATCGAGCCACCGGCCAGTTCGAAGCGGTCCGCGCAGAAGGCGAGGTCCAGATCGTCGGCCCGGGGCAGCCGGTCGCCCAGACAGCGGTCCCACAGGTCGCGGCGCTGACCGGAGTCGGGCAGCGAGAAGTCCGCCACCACATCCAGCCGACGGGTGAACGCCTCGTCCAGATTGGCCCGCAGATTGGTGGTCAGCACCGCGATCCCGTCGAACGACTCCATGCGCTGGAGCAGATAGGCCGACTCGATATTGGCGTGCCGGTCGTGCGCGTCCTTCACCTCCGAGCGCTTGCCGAAGATGGCGTCAGCCTCGTCGAAGAGCAGTACGGCATTGACCGCCGACGCCTCGGTGAAGATCCGCTCGAGATTCTTCTCGGTCTCCCCGACGTATTTGTCGACGACGGTGGACAGGTCCACCACATAGAGGTCCATGCCCAGGTCCGCCGCGATGACCTCGGCCGACATGGTCTTGCCGGTGCCCGACTCACCCGCGAACAGCGCGATCACCCCGCGTCCCCGGCCGCCGCCGGGCCGCATGCCCCACTGCCCGAGCACCTGCTCGCGGTGGCGGGCGCGCAGCGCGAGTTCTCGCAGCCGCCGGTGGGTGGCCGGAGGCAGCACCAGATCGTCCCAGCCCACGCCCGGCTCCACCCGGCGGGCCAGCCGGTCGAGCCCCGCGCCGTTCTGGGCCCGCACGGCGGCGCGCAGATCGTCCGGTCCGACCGGGCGCCCGGCGAGCGCGGCCGTACGTACCGCCGCGTCCGCGGCGCGCCGCAACTGCCCGGAGTCCAGCCGGTGTGCGGCGACCGCCCGGGCCAGCGTCTGGGGGTCCTCGGTCGCCGGGCCGCCACCGGCGGCCCGGTCCAGGGCGTGCCGCCAGCGCGCCGCCTGCCGCTCGGGGGAGGGCGCCGCCACCGTCAGGGTGACCGGGGTATCGGCCGCCCACCCCGGATCCCATCCGGCGGTGCCGTGGGTGAACAGCGGAATCCCGCACAGCGCCGCGCACAAGGTCCGCAGGGCATGGGCCCGTTCGGCGGGTGTGCCGGGCAGCGCCTCCAGCGGGCCGAGCAGCACCCCGGCCCCGGTCAGCCGTGCCTCCAGGGCGGCCACCCGGGCGAGCTCCGCCACCTCTGCGGTGCGCCGGGCGAGCTCCGCCACGTCCAGGACCAGCGGACGGAGCCCGGACAGCCGCAGGGCCGCCGCGGCCAGCCCCTCGGCGTCGCCGCCCCGGCTGCGCAGATGAACATGGCCCGCGCCGGTCCGGGCGGCGGCCGCCGCCCGCTCCAGCTCGGTCGGCTCGGCGGTCGGATCGGCGGACACCTCGCCGAGCACCGCGGCGAGCCGGGCGTCGGGCGCGGTGCTGCCCAGCAGATGGGCGGTGACCCGGTCGGGCACCGTCAGCACCCGGGACAGCGGTGGCCGTTCCGGTTCGGCGATCTCCAGCAGCCCGCCCGAGATCAGCGGTGCGCCCGGGTCGAGCCGGAACCGGGCGGAGGCCACCCCGCCGAGCCCGCACAGTTCCAGGGCGAGACCGACCGTGGGGCGACGGCGCGTCAGATCGTTGTTGAGATAGCCGTAGAGCCATTCGAACCGGGCATCCAGATCCGGTGCCACCGCGACCAGCAGCAGATCCGTGTCCAGCGGCGACAGACCGAAGTCGGCGGCGAGGGCGCCGAGGACCGAACCGGGCGGCGGGCAGGGCGGTTCGTCGGCCGACAGGCCGAGTCCGCCCGGCTGATCGAGAACGCGGGCCACCGCCTCGGGGGTGAGGTACTGCCCCCGGTACGGGTCGTCGGGATCGGGATCGGTGGCGCGCCGCGCCGCCACGGCCTGCCGCACCCGCTCCTCGACACGCTGGAACCGTGTCCACAGATGGTCGACGGCACCCCCGTCCGGGCCGGTCCGGGCGGGAGGTTCGACGGTGTACGTCACGGCTGGCGCTCCCCCCGGCGGCGGCGCGCGGGCACGGCCCGCCGCTCGCGCGGACCGGCGAATCCCTCCGGGCCCGGATCGCTCACCTCCGCGTAGCGCAGCCGGCGCCCCGGCGCGGCTTCCCCGCCCTCGGTACGGGCGGCGGAGCGCACCACGAGCCCTTCGGTGACCGGTGGCGCGACGGCCGTGCTGATCCCGGCGAGCGGTGCCCGCACCAGCACCCCGAGCGACGCCTTCAGCTCCCCGCCCAGCGCCGACCACACATCGGAGGCGGCCGGTGCGTCCAGCCCGGCCCCGGCGGTGTCCAGGCTCACCGTCAGGCCGAGTTCGGCCAGCGTGCCGGTGAGCAGCCGCGCGGGCAGTGTGTCGGCGGCCACCAGACAGGCGAGCACCTGCGAGAGCAGCCGGTGCTCGTCCTGCGGACGGTTCGCCCACGCCGTGACCAGGTACGTCAGCTCGAACCAGCGCGGTGGCGAGCGCCGCGCCACCAGGTGTCCGTCCGCGTCGTACACCTCCTGGGTGCCGGTGCCGCGCCGGGTGGCGTCCTCGCGGATGTCGTACAGGAACGCGCAGACGGTCGGGCCGCTGCGCCGCGCCGCCCAGTCCCGGGTCGGGGCATCGAAGACCACCTCGACCCCCGACGCCTCCAAACCGGACTCGCCGAGCAGACGGCGCAGCCCCTCGTCGACTTCGTGGATCACCGGCGGGTCACCTCGTCGGGCGGCTGCACACTTCCGCTGACCACCAGGAAGTCCGTCTTCACCGGGGAGAATCCGGGGCCCCGGGCGGTGATGGTCCGCGGTCCGGTCTGGTCCTTGGCGAGGATCAGCAACTGGCCGATGAACTTTCCGTCCGGCCCCGGTACGGTCGGCGCCGCCGCCGCGGTGATCCCCGGCTTCCAGGCGAACCGCACCGGTGCGCCCGGCGGGAAGTCCTTGCCGCGCACCGAGGTGACGAAGCCGGGCTTGCCGATCGGCGGCACCGCGACGATGCGCGGCTGGAGGATGCGCAGCCGTTTCCGGGCGGTGTTGTCGCTCTTGTCGGCGTCCGTTCCGGTGGTGGTGAGCTTGCCGGTGAGCTGTCCGGTCAGCGCCTTGTCGGGGCTGAGAACGATCCGGAGGTCGGTACGCGCGCCCGGGGCGAGGTCCGGCAGCGCGCACCTCCAGGAGCGGTCGCAGCCCGGCGGCGGCCCGTTGTCCGGGATGCCGGAGGGCAGACCGATCCGCAGCCGCAGCCCGGTCGCCAGCGCGTTGCGGCCGTTGCGCACGGTGTACGTCACCACGACGCGCCCGCCGACGTAACCGGGGTTCGGCTGGGCCGTGATGCGCACTCCGGGTCCGGCCTCGGGCTCCGGCGGCGGTTTCGGCTCGTTCGGCTCCTGCGGGTCGGTGGGCGGTGCGGTGGTGGACGGCGGGTCGGTGGGCGGATCGGTGGCCGGGGGAGTGGTGGGCGGTGTCGGCGTCGGGGTCGTCGGCGGCTCCGTGGCCTCGCGCACCGGCACCGCCGTCCGGTCGGAGTTGTCGCTCGGCCGGGGATCCAGCACCGCGCCGGTGACCGACCATTCGACCGTCGCCTCACCGGGGATGACCCCGGTGAGCGTCACCTCCACCGGGACGGTGGTGTCGGGCGGCACCACGCCCAGATCGCACCGGAGGGAGGCGGCGTCGCAGCTGCCCCCGGGCCGGGACAGCCCGGTGATCCGCACCCCGCCCGGCGGTGCGACGGTCAGCCGGGTGCCGGGCGAGGCGGCCGGGCCATTGTTCACCACGTTCACCCGGACCGTGGTGGAGCGGCCGACGACCACCGCCGGGACGGTGTCGGGCGCGCGGACCGCGAGGTCCACGGACTGCTGGACGCTGGGCTCCTTCTGACGGCCCGGCAGTTGGGTGGTGAGCGGGGTGGTACGGCCGGACGCCACGTCCAGCAGGTGCAGTTTCTCGGGGCTGTTGACCGGAAGGCCGGACCGGGAGCTGATCACCAGGCCCTTGCCGTCGGCCGTCCAGGCGGCGTCCCGCGGCTGGAACGGGCCGGTGGCCGAGGTGTCCGGCAGCTCCTGGTGGCAGCCGTCGGGCAGGTCACGGGCGGCGGTGGGCAGCAGCACCCGGCAGTCGTCGCCCGACAGGGACGTCAGGAGGATGCCGTTGCGTTCGTCGATCCGGCCGCCGCCGTTCTTGCGGTTGAACGCGACCTCACGCCCGTCCGGGGAGAACGCCGGGCTGTCGTCGATGACTTCGCACTCGCCCGGGCAGCTGGCGGCACTCAGATCGCGCTGCTGGGCAAGGTCGTTCACCGGCACGGTCCAGATGTGTTTGCTGCCGCCCCGCCCGTCGATCACGTGGTCGCGGGTGAAGGCCAGGGTGGTGCCGTCGGAGGACCAGGTGGGCTGGGCGTCGCCGCCCAGCGGCTGGTCCGGCGGCGGGGTGATCTCATCGCGGATCGCACCGGTGGCGGCGTCCGCGATCAGGATGCGGCCCGGTCCCGCGTTCTCGCCGACACCGCCCGGCGAGGTCCTGGTGAAGGCCAGGTACTTGCCGTCCGGGGAGAACGTCGGATCGGTGTCCCAGTCCTTCGCCCCGCGCCCCGCGAGCGGCATGGGCTCGGCATGGGAACCGTCGGCGTCCGCCATCCAGATCCGCTCGATCCGGCCGTCGGACGTGTCCTCGAAGCGGGTCACCACGATCCTGCGGCCATCGGGTGTGTAGTTCTGCCGCTCGGTCCACGGGTCGTACCCGGACGCGGGCCGGAACAGCGGGTCCTTGGCGGGATCGGTGTTGGTGTCGGCCGCCGGGTCCTCCTTGAGGATCGTCAGCCCCAGATCCCGGGGGTCCACCCCGTCCAGCCGGGCGTCCTGCAACGTCACCACATGCGGGCCCGACGCCGAGATGCGCTCCACCACCACCCCGCCGTCACCGAGCGAACCCACCCAGGTGGGCGAGCGCACCTCCCGGTCCTCGCTGAGCACCAGCTCGGGTGTGTCCGCGGAGTGCGCGCCCACCCGGAACACATGGTCCCAGTCACCCTCACAGTCACACGTGCGGTCGGGGCTCAGGAACAGCACCCCGTCCCCGTCGGGCAGCCACGCTGCCCCATGGGTACGCCACTCCGCCTGCGCGCCCCCGAGCAGCGGCCCGTCGGTGTGCCCGTCCGCCACCCGCAGCCGGGGCCCGGTCCGCGGCTCGGTGGCGGTGTACGCGATCAGGTCCCGGTGGCCGGGGTCGTCGACCGGATTCCACACCGGCTCGGTGGCCGCGCCGTTCCGCGGGTCGGTGATCCGGGAGGCGCTGCCGCCCGCCAACGGGCGTACGTAGACCTGCTGTCCGGCCTCCGGGTCACTGTCGCCGGAGTACGCCAGCCGACCCCCGTCCGGTGAGACGGTCGGGCACTCCTCGTCCACGGGGGTGTCGGTGAGCCGGGTCAGACCGGTGCCGTCGGTGCGCACCAGCCACAGATCGCGCTGGGTCGCGCCGTCCGGCCCGCCGGGCTCGGCCGAGTCGAACACCACGGCCTTGCCGTCCGGCGTCAGCCGGGGGTGCGCCGCGTCCCGCCCGCTGGTGAGACGGCGTACCGAACCGTCGGCGGCGCGCAGATAGATCTGCGGGGCCTTCTCGTCGCGGCGGCTGGCGAACACCACCATGTCGCCGAGGGCGGACGGCTGGACGTCGAAGTGGGCCGGGCCCGCACCGAACAGCGGTGTGCTGGAGGTGTCCGTGTCGACCTCGCCCAGACTGCGGTGCCGGGTACCGGCGTACGCGACACGGGTGTTCGCCGCGTCGGCCGCCCGCGGCCGGGGCTCGGCGCTGCCCTCCCCGGAGGTGGCCGTCACCACGACCAGCGGGACCAGCAGCAGCAACGACGCCCCGAGTCTTCCCAGGCGGTACCGCCCGCCGGGGCCAGCGGTGACCATCACGGTCCACCTCACAGTCTGGTACAGCATCCGGATATGCCCCCGCCATCCTGCGACGGCCGCACGCGGCGCGGCAGGGCGGCGGGGACGTACCCGGGGGAAGCGCGCGATGTGTTTTCGGGCAGCGGCGGGGTGTCCCGCCGCCGTCAGATCAGCCCGTTGCGCAGCGCGTAGCCCACCGCGTGGGCACGGTTGCGCAGTTGCAGCCGCGTGATGATCTCGTGGAGGACGTTCTTGACGGTCCGCTCCGAGTACGCGGTCTTGCGGGCGATCTCCGCCGTGTCCAGCCCCTCCGCCACCAGCCGCAGCATGTCCGCCTCGCGCGTGGTCAGCGTCGACAGGGACACACCACGCGGATCCAGCGCGGAACGCTGAACCCCGCCCACATGGGCGAGCAGCTTGCCCAGCAGGTCGCCGGGGAGCACACCTTCGCCCCTGGCGATCGCCAGGACCAGATGGAGGAGTTGATCCTGATCGGCCTCGGCACGCCGCAGCACCGCCGAGACACCGCATTCGATAACACGTTGCAGCGCCCCCGAGCCGAGGGTGCCGACCACCAGGCCGGTGCGGGTGTCGGCGTTGTGCCGCAGCCGCTGTAAGAGGGTGGTCACATCGTCGTCAACGGTGTCCACGACCACCAGCGACACCTGGGCCCGCTCCGCGTCGGCCTCGTCGAGCAGGCCGACCTCGGGACGCTGGCGCAGCTGATGGGCGATGCCGACACGCAGCACCGGATCGGCGGCGTAGACGGCCACACTCACCCGGGCCGGGCGGTCGGAGCCGGAGCTCCGATGTGTCGCCCGTGCCCCGGCGGATACACGTGATCTGGTGGTGGACGGGGCGGAACGGGTCTCCTCAGGACAAGACATGCAGGGGCTACCTGTTTCTCTAGTGCGTGGGGAGGGGGAACGTCGGCGCGCGATGGGCCCACCGCTGGGGGAGGGCCGCGCACCGAGGTGACCGTCTTCAACGGCTCATTGCCGCAGAGGCGTTGGCCTTGGCCTCCGGGGCAGAGCGAATGCCCGGGTGTTGCCCTCGCGCTCCTCGTAGCCGCCCGGACACCTTCCTATCGTGATGGCGTGACGCCTTCTCCAGCCTCTTCCGGTGCCGGTGCGCCCGGCCTCGAGATCCCGGTGGTCTCGGTGGCGCCGGGTGGCACCGCCATGACCAGCATGACCGTGCGCAACGACAGCGACATCGTCGAGGCGTACCACCTGGACGTCGTCGGGGACTGCGCCCCCTGGACCACCGTGGAACCCCCGCGTGTCTCGCTCTATCCCGGCACCTCCGAGACGGTGACGATCCGTCTGGCCCCGCCGCGCTCCCCGGAGATCCGGGCCGGTGAGGTGCCCCTCGGTGTGCGGGTGCTGCCCACCGAGCACCCCGAGTCGGTGCGGGTCCCCGAGACCACCGTGCATATCGAGGAGTTCCACGAGCTGCGCACCGAGCTGGCCCCGCGCCGACGGCGCGGCTGGCTGCGCGGCCGCTACCAGCTGGCGGTGCGCAACCAGGGCAACACACCGGTCCAGGTGCGCTTCACGCCCGGCCAGGCGGGCGAGGAACTGGGGTTCGCCTTCAGCCCGGCGGAGCCGAAGCTGGAGCCCGGTGAGTCGGCCGAGGTCGGGCTGCGGATCCGTACGGGCAAGCCGGTGTGGTTCGGTGCCCCCGTGGTGTGGCCGTTCACCGTGGACACCACCGAATCCGGGGACCGGGAGGAGGATCAACACGATCCGGCCGCCGTCCGGGCGCCGCTGGACGCGGAGTTCGTCCAGATCCCCATCTTCCCGAAGTGGCTGCTCATCGTACTCGCCGCACTGCTGGCGCTGTTGCTCGCCTGGTTCGCGCTGGTGCGGCCCGCGGTGCGCAGCGCCGCCAAGGAAGCGGCCAACGAGACCGTCCAGCCCCGCCCCAACCCCGCTGGGGAGAAGGACGGCCGGAACCCGGACAACGGTCCCGGCGGTTCGGCCACCCAGCCCGGTGGCAAGGGCCCCGGTGGGAAGAACCAGGACGGCACGTCCGGGGCGGGCGCCGACTCCCCGTCCGGACCGGGCGGTGACGGCGGCTCGGCGGGCGGCGGTCAGCAGAGCTCGGCCACCATCGACCTCAAGTCGTCCGGAGGAGAGACCAAGACCGGCACCTACCAGGTGCCCAAGGACTCGGCCTTCGGGATCACGGACATCGTTGTCGCCAACTTCCAGGGCGATGAGGGCGTACTGACCATCACCTTCGGCGACCGCAAGATCACGACGATCGCACTCGAGACCTTCCGCAATCAGGATTACCACTGGGTCACCCCAATCAAGATCTCGGAGAACGACACGGTGACCGTCAAGGTGACCTGTGAAAAGCCGGGCACACCGGCCACGGGGCGTCGGGCACAGGGGTGCCACGAGGTCCTGAATGTGAGCGGTGTACTCAGTCGTACCAAGCAATGATTCAGGCTCTACCGTTACATTGTTGGTCGGCGTGATCTCCTGCGGAAGGCGCACTTTCGGCTACGTCTCAAAATCGACAGCGGCCGTCCAAATTCCTCTGTCCGCTACACGGATATCACTGCCCGATCCTGGGCGGGGGAGCGGTGAGATGGTCGTACCGCCCCGGTCCGGGCGCACGCGAGGAGCCCGGACAGGCCGCTGGCTCAGCCGGGCAGCAACAGGCCGACGGCCAGCGCCGCGACCACCACGGCGGAGACCAGCGAGGTGACCGCCCGCCCCCGTGAGCCGGTCAGGGTCCTGCCCAGTGCGGCTCCACCCGCGGCCAGGAACAGCTGCCAGCTCACGGAGGCGGTGAATACGGCGGCCACGAAGGCCGCTTGGCCGGAGGGCCCGGCTCCGGTGCCGACGCCTCCGGCGAGCACCAGCGCGGAGAAATAGATGACCGGCCAGGGATTCACCAACGTCAGGCCCAGGAAGGCGAGATACGCACGGTCCGGGCGGCCCAGAATCCTCGGCTCCGGGCGGGGCGCGTCGCCCTGGCGCCGCTCACGCAGGGCCCGCAGGGCGGTCCGTGACGCCATGCCGAACAGAATCACCGCGGCGACGACACGCAACGGGCCCGCCACCGGAGCGACGATCCGCGAGACGGCGGCGCCGCCGACCACCGCGACCAGGGCGTAGCAGCCGTCGGCGGTGCCCACTCCGAGCGCCGCCGCGGCGCCGACCCGGAACGACGTCCGGGCCGTCACGCTCACCAGGAGCACGGCCAGCGCACCCACGGGCACGGCCAGCGTGTAGCCCGCCCACAGCCCCGGCAGAAACGAGTCGGTCAGCAGTTGGGTCAGCGTCTGGGGCATGCCCTCAGCATCGGGCGCCACGTTTGTTCGAGTCCATCGAATGTTTTTGCATGGAACCGTGAGGTGAAGTCGTACGATCCGGCCACCTACGATCGCCCATATGATCGACCCCCGGCTGCGGACTCTCCGCGTTCTGCACGAACAGGGCACCGTCACCGCCACCGCCCAGGCACTGCATCTCACTCCCTCCACGGTCTCCCAGCAGCTACGCCAACTCGCCGCCGCGCTCGGCCTGGAGCTGTTGGTCCCCGAGGGCCGCCGGGTACGGCTCACCCCCGCGGCCCTGGCGCTGCTCGGGCATGCCGATGCGCTGTTCGCACGCTGGGAGGAGGCCCGCGCCGATCTGGCGGGGTACGCGGACGGGGTGGCCGGGCGGCTACGGATGACGGGGGTGGCGACCGCGATCACGGGCGTGCTGGCACCGGCGGTGGAGCGGCTGCGCCACGAGGTGCCGCGGCTGGAAGTGGAAATCGGAGAGGACCCGGGCGAGAACCGCTTCGACCTGCTACTGGCGGGCCGGGCCGATATCGCCGTCGTGATCCCGACGCCGGGCGGCCCGTCACCGGACGACAGGCGCTTCACCCAGCGGCCGGTGCTTCAGGAGCCACAGGATCTGCTGGTGTCGGCCGGGCACCGGTTCGCCGCGTCGGCGGCGGACGGGATGACGCTTGCCGAGGCCGGTGAGGAGTGCTGGATCCGCGCGGGCGATCCGGCCGATCAGCATCAACTGCTGCTGGCCGCCTGCGCGGCCGCGGGCTTTACCCCGCGGGTGCGGCACAACGCGGTGGACTGGTCCGCGGTCGCGGCCCTGGTCGCCCATGGCTGTGGAATCTGTCTGCTGCCACGGCTGGCGCCGGTGCCGGACGGCTACCGGGGCTGGGTCGTACGGGTGCCGCTGCACGGCGTGCCCGTTCCCATGCGGCGGTTCGTGGCCGTCATGCGGCGCGGCAGCGAGCGCCGGCCCCCGATCGCCCACGGCCTAGCGGCACTGCGCGCGGCCGCGGACGAACGGACCTGACGCCGCAGGGGCACCCTTCAGGGGGCCTGTCCGACGGGCGTTTCCGTCTGGGCGGAGATCGCCTCCATCCGCTGCTGGAGTCGCCGCACGCCGGAGAGCCAGCGGTCGGTGTCGGTGGCGCGTCGCGCGTAGTGATCGCGCACCTCGGGGTGGGGGAGGATGAGGAACCGCCCGTCGGCCAGCGCCTCCGCCACGGTGTCGGCGACCTCCTCGGGGGTGAGGACCAGCCCGCCCAGGGCCTTCGCGGCGGGGTCGCTGCGCTCGTACATCTCGGTGCGCACCGCCATGGGGCAGAGCGCTTGCACGGTGATGCCCCGGTGGGCGTAGGTGGCCGCGACCCACTCGGCGAAGGCGAGGGCACCGTGCTTGCTCACCGCGTATGGCGCGGCGGCGGGGTGGGTCAGCAGGCCCGCGGAGGAGACCGTGGCCAGCAGATGGCCCCGCCCGCGTTCGAGCCAGGGCCCGAGCAGCTGCCGGACCGCCCGGACGTGGCTCATCACATTCACCTGCCAGACGTCCTCCCAGACCTGCTCCGGCACGTCGATCCCGCCGCCGGGCTCGATACCGGCGTTGGCGCAGAACAGGTCGATCTCACCAAGATGGGCGCGGGCGGTGGCCACCAGTGCGGCCACGTCCCGCTCCGCGGAGGCGTCGCCGGGCACCGCGATACCGCCGATCTCCTCGGCGACCCGGGCCGCGGCGGCCGCGTCCAGGTCGTTCACCACCAGCCGCGCGCCCGCCGCGGCGAACCGCCGGGCCAGGGCGGCCCCGATACCCGAGCCGGCCCCGGTGACGACAACACCCGCGTTCTTCAACTCCATCGTCAGTCCGCCACCTTGAGGACGAGCTTTCCGGTGTTCTCGCCCTTGAAAAGCCGCAGCAGGGTGTCAGGGAACGCCTCCACGCTGCCGTCCACCACGTCCTCCAGCGACCGCAACTTCCCGGCCGACAGCCACTCGGCCAGCTCGGCGGTGGCTTCGGGGTACCGGTCGGCGTAGTCGAAGACCACCATCCCGGTCATGGAGGCCCGGTTGACCAGCAGCGACAGGTAGTTGGCCGGACCCTGGACCCGGTCGGTCGCGTTGTACTGCGAGATCGCGCCGCAGATGACAACACGGGCTCCCCGCGCCAGACGGGTCAGCACGGTGTCGAGGATGTCGCCGCCGACGTTGTCGAAATAGACGTCCACGCCCTCCGGCGCCAGCTCGCGCAGAGCCTTGCGCACATCCTCGGACTTGTAGTCGATACAGGCGTCGAAGCCCAACTCCTCCACGACCAGACGGCACTTGTTCTCACCGCCGGCGATACCGATGACCCGGCATCCCTTGATCTTGGCGATCTGGCCGACCACGCTGCCGACCGCCCCGGCGGCGCCGGAGACCACGACGGTCTGTCCGGGCTCGGGCCGACCCGTCTCGAGCAGGCCGAAGTAGGCGGTCATACCCGGCATGCCCAGGACACCCAGGTACACCGGCAGCGGTGCCAGCTCCGAATCGACCTTGGCCAGGCCGCTGCCGTCCGACAGGCAGTACTCCTGCACGCGGAGCGTGCCCGTCACATAGTCGCCCACGGCGAACCGTGGGTTCTGGGAGGCGATCACCCGGCCCACCCCGGCCGCGCGCATGACCTCCCCGATCTCCACGGGCCGGATATAGGACTTGCCCTCGTTCATCCAGCCGCGCATGGCCGGGTCCAGCGAAAGATGGGTCACCTTGATCAGCAGTTCGCCCTCGCCCGGCTCGGCGACCGGCTCCTCGACGTACTCCCAATCGGTGGGCTTCGGCAGCCCGATGGGCCGTGCGGCAAGCCGGTACTGGTGGTTGATACGGCTCATCTGGACGCTCCTCAGCTGTCGGCGCCGATCCGGACCCGCGCCGATCCGGACCGCGTGGGGACGGTCCCGTCGATAGGCACACCGACTAGTCGGTATGGATGCGTGAGATTAACCCCGGGGTGGGACGCCGGGCAAGTGCGCCACCGGGTTCTGGATCTTTGACGGTGGGGCCGTGGTGCGTACGGGCGACGCAGGTGCCTGGATGGGCAGGCGCTGCTGCTGGGCCTTCCCGAAGCGGCAATGGCTCCATTGTGCTGGTCGGGTGAAGCTGGCCGCGTATACAGAGACTCACTCCGGGTGAGTTTCGTTATGTCCGTCGTCCCTGAATTCACGGACAAACTGAGAGGAAGGATTTTCTGGTGAACATCGGCAAGAAGGCCATCTTCCTTAACCTCGCCGCGGGCGCTCTGGTCATCGGCGGTGCGGCTGGCGCCGTCGCCCAAAACAGCGATGGCTGGACCCCCGGGGCCCGGCACTGCGACACGGTGACCGGCGCCATTACCCCGGTGGGCGGGGCTGCCCCCACGGGCGACCTGAATATCGGCGCCCACTGCGTCAGTCAGAGCGATACCGATTCCGCCGTGCAGAGCAACCACTGCGAGACGGTCACCGGTGATATCGCCCCGGTCGGCGGCGCCGCCCCGGCGGGTGACATCAACATTGGCGCCACCTGCGCCAGCGTCGCAGCCGCTGGGTGACCCGTTGCACCGCTGATCCGCATTCCTCACCCCATGCTGTCGCTCTGGCGGGAGCGTGGTGAATCTCGGCTCAGTGGGATGGCGGCCCTGGAACCTTGTTCCAGGGCCGCTGCCGTGTCCGGGCCACCGGGCCGCAGAGCCATGCGGGTGTTGGCCCCGGGCGGTCAGCCCCCCGGGCGCAGCAGACCGCGCTGGTAGGCGGGGACGAGCCTGCGCGGCACCCGGTGTTCGCGACCGTCGATGGTGATCGTCACCAGTTCCGGGGTGCTCGCCTTCCACTGCGCGCGGCGGTGGCGGGTGTTGCTCCGGGACATCTTCCGCTTCGGCACGGCCATGACGTACGGGTCCTCTCCTGATCGGTGGGTGGTCACTTCACCGTATATGAAAATGGGTACCGTTTCCATGTAGCCTCCATGGTGACCCTGAGACTTCATCACCCAGGAGGAGATGTGCCGGTGGTATTGCTACGGGTACGCAGATCAGCCCATGCCGTCGTGGCCGCCATCGCGCAGGCGGTGAAGTGAGCACAGGCACAGGCGCAGGCGCAGGTATGGGCATAGGTATGGGCGCCGGCCCACACGCGGGCCGGTGCCTGGTGGGGCCGGACCGACCGTGGTCGGCCCGGCGGCGGTCACCAACTGCTCTTGGTCACACCGGGGAGTTCGCCCGCGTGGGCCATCTCGCGCAGCCGGATGCGGGAGAGGCCGAAGGCGCGCAGATGACCACGGGGGCGGCCGTCGATGGAGTCGCGGTTGCGTACGCGGGTGGCGCTGGCGTCGCGTGGCTGGCGGCGCAGTTCACCCTGGGCGGCGGTGCGCTCCTCGTCCGAGGTCCGGGGGTCGGCGATGATCGCCTTCAGCTCGGCGCGGCGCTTGGCGTAGCGGGCGACGATCGTGCGCCGCTGCTCATTCTTTGCGATCTTGCTCTTCTTCGCCATCAGACCTTTCCCCCTCGGGCGCGGATGCGGGCCACGGCGGCCTCGACGCCGATCACATCGACGGTCTTGATGCCTTTGGCGCTGAGGGTGAGCCGGATGTGGCGGCTCTCGCTCGGCAGCCAGTAGCGCTTGCGCTGGATGTTGGGGTCGAACCGGCGCTTGGTGCGCCGGTGTGAATGGGAGACATGGTGGCCGAAGCCGGGCTGCCGGCCGGTGAGTTGGCAGTGGGCGGACATGGGTCCTCGGTCCTCTTCTCTTGTGCGTGGCTTATGGCGGTAGCACCGTACCAGCTAGATGAACATGAAAATCAAGCCCATGTATGCTGTCGCCCATGGCACGCAACGAACTACGCCCGATCATCAAGCTGAGGTCCACCGGGGGCACCGGCTACACGTATGTGACCCGCAAGAACCGACGGAACGACCCCGACCGGATGACCCTGCGCAAGTACGACCCGGTCATAGGCCGCCATGTCGACTTCCGAGAGGAGCGCTGACCACCATGAAGCCCGGTATCCACCCCACGTACCGGCCCGTCGTCTTCCGTGACCGGGCCGCCGACTTCGCGTTCCTCACCCGGTCCACGGTCACCAGTGACAAGACCGTCGAGTGGGAGGACGGCAACACCTACCCGGTCATCGACGTCGAGATCTCGTCCGCGAGCCATCCCTTCTACACCGGGAATCAGCGGGTCGTGGACACCGCCGGCCGCGTCGAGCGGTTCGAGCGGCGCTACGGACGCGGACGGAGGGGCCGGTGAGCGCGAACGAGGCACGGCTGGCCGTCGCGGTCGTGGGCGGACTGCACGCCGACGCCCGCCGGGCCGCCGTCGAGGAGATCCTTCGTACGGTGCCCGGCTCCGTGGCACTCCACCACGATCTGTCAGCCGCCACCGACCGCGCCGTACGCCGTATCGTGCGCGACGCCTCGGGGTTGCTCGGCAGCGGTGACGCGCCACTGGTGAACGACTGCGCGTGCTGTGCGCTGCGCGAGGACCTGGTCCCCGAACTGCTGCGGCTGGCCGCGGGCGGCGGCCACCGGCTGGCCGTCGTGGAACTGTGGGACTCGGTGGAGCCCCAGGCCATGGCCGCCGTCATCGCGGCCGAGGGCGCGCCGCTGGAGCTGACCGGGGTGGCCACCGCGATCGACCCGGCCCTGATGGTGCCGTATATCGCGAACGGTGACGACCTCGCCGAGGCGGGGCTCGCCGCGGCCCCGACCGATCAGCGCACCATCGCCGACACCTTCGCCCGGCAGCTCGAACACCCCACCGTGATCGCCGTCGCCGAGGACGCGGCCTCCGAGGAGGTCGCGGACGACGGTGACCACGCACTGCTCACCCAACTCACCCCGGGCGCACGGCAGGTGCGTGTCGGCGAGGGGGATCTGGG
This sequence comes from Streptomyces sp. NPDC048636, assembly GCF_040650655.1. Classification (NCBI taxonomy): domain Bacteria; kingdom Bacillati; phylum Actinomycetota; class Actinomycetes; order Kitasatosporales; family Streptomycetaceae; genus Streptomyces; species Streptomyces sp. NPDC048636. Next base: position 166,380 of record NZ_JBEZHR010000005.1, read on the forward strand.
CGCGGCCCTGCTGGCCGGGTTCGATGTCGAGGCGGCGGCCGCCCGGCAGCATCCGGCGTGCGCCCTGCTGCCGCAGGAGGGCGACGAACACGGAGTGAGCACCCTCGTCTGGCGCCGCGACCGCCCCTTCCATCCGGATCGGCTGTATGAGGCGCTGGAAGACCTCAGCTGCGCCGCGGCCCGCAGCCGGGGCCGCTTCTGGCTGGCCGACCGCCCCGACACCCTGCTGTCCTGGGACGCCGCGGGCGGTGCGCTGTGCGTCGAGTCGGCCGGGCCCTGGCTGGCCGCGCTGCCCGACGCCGCCTGGGACATGGTGCCCGCCGAGCGCAGGGTCGCCGCCGCGCTCGACTGGCATCCCGAACACGGCGACCGCTGCCAGCACCTCACCTTCACCTCGCCCGGTCTCGACCGCGAGGGTGTGCTGTCCCTGCTCGACTCGTGTCTGCTCACCGATGCCGAGTACGCGGCGGGGCCGGACGGCTGGAAGAAGCTGTCGCACGCCTTCGACGACCTGCTCAACCCGGTGACCTGAACGCTGCTCAACCCGGTGACCCGAACGACGACGGGCACCGTACGAAAGGAATCCACCATGTCCCGACGCATCGGCACCAAGCGCCCGGACCCCAAGCGGCGCCGTGTCAATCCGCTCGACGCCGCCGGCATCGGCTACGTGGACTACAAGGACACCAACCTGCTGCGGAAGTTCATCTCCGACCGCGGGAAGATCCGCAGCCGCCGGGTGACCCATGTGACACGTCAGCAGCAGCGCCAGATCGCCCGCGCCATCAAGAACGCCCGCGAAATGGCCCTGCTTCCCTACGGCTCGCGATAGCCGCAGTTCTGCCGCTCGGGGTGGTCCATCGCCGCTGACCACCCCGAGCGGTTTCGCTCCTTCGACGCCAGGGGCCCCTTCAGCGGCGGTCAGTATGCGCGTCGACACGTAGGCGCAAAGGTGATCATTAAGCCCCGGGCTACATCGATTGGCGGCGCAACGTCGATGCTGTGAACTCCCGCCCATGACACACACAACTCATGCACAGCGCACGGCGATTGTCACCGGTGCGGCACGCGGTATCGGCGCCGCCGTGGCCAGGCGCCTGGCGGGCGAGGGCCTGGCGGTCGGCGTGATCGATCTGGCCGAGGCGGACTGCGCCGACACGGTGGAGGCCATCACCCGTGTCGGTGGAGCGGCGCTGGCCGTCGCCGCTGATGTCGCCGACGAGGCCGCGGTCACCGCCGCCGTCGCCCGGATCGCCACCGAGCTCGGGCCGCCGACGGTGCTGGTCAACAACGCGGGTATCGGCCCCCGTGCCGACCTCGTGGAGATGACCACGCAGCAGTGGGACACCGTCTTGGGGACCAACCTGCGCGGCTCGTTCCTCGCCGCCCGGGCCGTCAGCCCGCATATGATCTCGGCCGGTTGGGGACGCATCGTCAACATGTCGAGCATCTCCGCGGTCGGCGACGCCGGCCGCGTCGACTACGCCAGCGCGAAGGCGGGGTTGATCGGATTCACCAAATCCCTCGCCCTCCAGCTCGGACCACACGGCGTGACGGCGAACGCCATCGCGCCGGGGTTTGTCGTGAGCGACATGACCAGGGCGTCTGCCCGGCGGCTCGGCCTGAGCTTCGAGGAGTACCGGCGCCGGGCGGAGCAGTCCATCCCGGTCGGCCGGGTGGGCCGGCCGGACGACATCGCGCACACCGCCTCCTTCCTCGTAAGCCCCGAGGCCGGGTTCGTCTCCGGCCAGGTCATCTATGTCGCGGGCGGACCGGTGGACTGAAGGGGGGCTGAAGGGGGCTGGGGGCTCACGACACGCGGCCGATGATCATCGCTGCTACGGTGCGTAGCCATGCCCACCAAGACCAAGACACTGCGGATTCCCACCCCTGACGGCCAGGCCGACGCCTTCGCCGCCTTCCCCGAGGGCGGCGAGCGGCACCCCGGGGTGCTGCTGTACATGGACGCCTTCGGCGTGCGGCCCGTGCTGAAGGAGATGGCCCGCGAACTGGCCGAGCACGGGTACTACGTGCTCGTCCCGAACCTCTACTACCGGCACGGCCCGGCACCGGTGATCGAACTGCCCGAGCACATCGGGGAGGAGATCCGGTCCACGGTCATCGGCCAGCTGATGCCCTTGATCGAGGCGCACACCACCGAACGTGCCCTGCGCGACGCCGACGCCTACCTCGGCTTCCTCACCACCCAGCCCGAGGTCGGCGCCGGACCCGTCGCCACGATCGGCTACTGCATGGGTGCCGCCTTGGCGATGCGCACCGCGACGGCCCACCCCGACCAGGTGGCGGCCGTCGCCGGATTCCACCCCGGATTCCTGGTCACCGACGCGCCCGACAGCCCGCACCGCCTCGTCCCCCAGCTCACCGCCCAGGTCCACCTCGGCCTCGCCGAACACGACCTGACACCCGAGGCCATCAGTGAGCTCAACCAGGCCCTGGATGCCGCAGGTGTCGCCTACACCACCGAGATCTACCCCGGCACCATCCACGGCTTCACCATGTCCGACACCGATGCCTTCAACCCCTCCGCGCTGCGACGCCACTGGGACCGCCTGCTGCCCCTCCTCGGCCGCGCCTTGACGACCAGCTGAGGCTCCGGCTCGGAAAGCGACCCGGCTGGAGGACGGACGCAGTGGCGTGGCCTATCGAGCCATCGCACTCAAGTAGCCTCTAAAATCGGTAAGTTGAGGCAGTTACTGACGTTCGTTCCACAGTGGGGGGCGCGTGTGGAGGTATGCGGAGGCCCACGCCGGGGCCGTTTGGTCGTCCGCGGCCGGAGCTCCGGGTGAGGCCCGAAGACGCCGCGCGCCGTATCCTCCGGCAGGCCGAGCGCGCGGACGCCGAGCCCGGCGCCCTGGAGTGGTTCCTCGGGCCGGAGGCCGTGGCCGCGGCCGACGAGGTGCGCGGTGGCATCGTCCAGTCCGACGGGAACGTGTGGAGCCTCGGGGTGGTGGCCCTCGGTTACGCCGACTGGTGCCGCTATCTCGCCGGGGGCGAGACCGAACGGGGAGCGCTCGGTGCCGCGGTGCTCTGGTTCGCCGGGATTCACGAACAGGACCCGGGCCAGGTGCCACACGGGCTGCGCCCGCTGTTCGCCACGTTGTCCGGCCATCCCGACGGTGCGGCGACCGAGCCCGGTCTCGCCTACGACGGGGGTGCCGGGGTGGCGCTGGTGTTCCAGCAGAGCCGCCACCCCGGGGCCCTGTCCATCGCCGAGACACTGCTGCGGCACGCCGTCGCCGGTTTCGGTGAGGGCAGTGTCGAGCAGGGGATCTGCCTGTCGGACCTCGGCATCGTCCTGCGCTACGCGTTCCAGGGCGGCGCGGGACACCACGTGCTCGCTGAAGCCGTCGACATCGGCCGCGCCGCCGTGATCTGCGCACCGGGCCCCCGGGACGAACAGGCCCGCAGACACAGCAACCTGGGGGACACGCTCAGACACTGGGCCACCGCGAGCGTGAACAAGGACGCGACACGGGAGGCCATTGCCGAACTGCGGCAGGCGGTGGAGCTGTGCACCTGGAACAACCCGATGCGCGCGCAGCACAGTGCCACCCTCGGCTCGGCGCTGTGCAGCGGCGCCAACGATCTGGAGGAGCCCGCGCTGCGCTCCGAGGGCATCGCAGTGCTGCGCGCGGCCCTCTCGGAGCCGGACGTCGTGGTGCCTGCCCGCGCCTCGTTCCTCTCCGACCTGGGCGTCGCCCTGATCCTGCGGGCCAGGGAGAGCGCCGACGCCGCCGAGCTGTACGAGGAGGGCGTCGCCGCTTGCCGCAGGGCCGCCGATACGGCCCCCAACTCCGTCGAGCGCACCGCCTACCTCACCAACCTCGGCCTGCTGTTGGCGGAGCGCGCTTCGCGCACCGACCACCCAGGTGCCCTGGACGACGCGTACACGGCCGCCCGCGACGCCCTTGAGGGCGCACCGCCCGCGCATCCGGTGCTCGCCCAGGCACACTGGGTCCTCGCCACGGTGCTGGGTTCGCGGCACACGGCGACGGGCAGTCTCGCCGATCTGGACGAAGCCGTTGTCCACGCCCGCCGGGGGATGGAGCTGCTGCCGGCCGACGATCTCCGCCGACGGGTGCGTCACCGCACCGACCTCGCCGACCTGCTGTGCAAGCGCGCCGTCCGGCGGTCGGCTTCCGCCTCCGGGGGAGCGGATTTCCACGAGCCGATCGCGCTGCTGCGCGGCCTCGCCGAAGAGGTGCCGCCCCGCTCCGCCGAGCGGGCCGAGATCCTGCTGGCGCTCGGACGCTGCCTGAGCGCCTCGGGCGTCGCGGACGAGGCCGACGACTGCTTCCGCGAGTGCCTCGCCCTGCCGCCCCCCAGCGGCGACTTCGAGGCCATCACGCGCTTCGAGATCGGGGCGACACTGGTCCGCCGCGCCGGTGCGCACGACGACGCCTGGCGGCAGGGTGCCGATGAGATGCGCCGGGCGATCGAGCTGCTCCCGGCCAGTAACCCGCTGCACTGGAATCGCCACGGGGAATACGCCAAAGCCCTGGCGGACCGGGGCGACGCGACGAGCGGCGTCGACCTGTACGAGGAAGCGGTGCGCCTCCTGCGCGAGGAGGTGACGCACGCCCCGTACGCCCGTGCCGAGGGCGCCATCTGCCGATCGAATCTCGGCACCGTCCTGATGAAGATCGCCCTGCGCACCGGCCGTGTCGAGCACTTGGCCGAGGCGGTGGCCACCCATCGGGAAGCCGTGGCCATGTCGTCGGCGGGGGACTACTTCCATGTGCAGCAGCTCAGCGGTTTCGGCGAAACCCTGCTGTGTCTCGCCGAGTTCCGCGCGGATCCCGATGCGCTGGAGGAGGGCGTCGAGGTGTTACGCGCGGCCGCGGCCGCCTCCGACGAGTCCACGTACGGCCGGGCCGAATGCCTCACCACGCTCGGCGACGCCCTGCGCAACCTCGCCCGTCGCACCGGCGATCCCGCACCGCTGGAGGAGGCGGTCCAATGGCATCGGAAGGCGGTCGCCATGGCGGAGGGATCACCCACCCCCGTGGCTCTGCTCGGCCTGGCGAACAGCCTGACGGCCCTCCACCGCCACACCCGCGATGTACACCAGAGCGACGAGGCCATCCGGCACTTCCGCGCCGCCCTCGCCGCCGTTCGACCCGGATCGTCCGATGAGCGGGGCTCCCTCCTCACCGGCCTGGGCTTCGCCGAGTGGGGCCGGGCCGTCGACAGCGGCGATGAGCTCCTCATGGACTCCGCCATCGGCACACTGCGCGAGGCCGTGACCCATATGCCCAAGGCACGCCTCGGTATGGCGCTCACCAATCTGGGTGGCGCCCTCATGGACCGCTGGCGGACCATCGGTAACCGCGTCTGGCTGGCCGAGGCCGTGACCGTGCTGCGCCGCGCGGTGAAGGACAGCCCGCCGACGGCCATGGAGCGTTCCCTGCATCTGAACAACCTCGCCGAAGCACTGCGCTGCCGCTACGAGACCTTCGACGACACGTCCGCCGCCGACGAGGCGGCCACGCTGTTGCGCGAAGCGATGGCCGTGGCGCACGGCGACCGCATAGGTGCCGAGATGGCCGCCATCAACCTGGGTGTGCTGCTGACCAACCGTGCCCAGTCGGACAGAGACCCGCAGGTGGCCGGTGAGGCCTGGCGGGTTCTCGAAGAGGTGGTGGCCGGGCTCGGTGAGCATCACCCGTCGCGCTCCTTCGCCCTGCAAAAGCTGTCGATGGCCTGTGCCATCGCCGCCCGTCTGGCGGAGGAGCCCACAGGGGTCATGGCACGGCAGGCTTTGCGGCGGGCGGTCACTGTCGCCCGGGACTCGCTCATGGGCACGTCCGAAGGCCATCCGGGGCATGGCCTCTCCCAACTGCTGCTGGCCGTAGCGCAGTTGGACCGTGCGGCGCTGGGAGAACAGGTCGACCTCGTGGAGGTGGCCCGCATCGCCCGCGGCTGCGCGCACAATCCGGTCGCCCACGGCGGGGCCCGGCTCCTGGCCGCCCGTGCCTGGGGCGAGGCATCGGCGAAGGCGGGCCACGGCGCGGACGCCCTGGACGGGTACGTGTACGCCCTCGGCCTGCTGCCCAGCATCGCGCCGCGCAGCCTCGCTCGCGCCGATCAGGAGGCGCGGCTGAGCATCAGCACGGGCCTGGCCAGTGACGCCGCCGCACTGGCGCTCAACGAGGGTGCGGCGGGCCGCGCCCTCACCCTGCTCGAACAGGGGAGAGGAGTGCTGCTCGCCCAGGGCCTGGAGAACCGGGCCGACGCGTCACGACTGCGTGCCCTCGCCCCCGCCCTCGCAGCCGAATTCGAACGGGTCCGCGACCAGCTGAGCACCCCGCCCGAACTCTCCCCTGTGCTGCGCACCGAGGCCAGCGGCCTGGCCGCCCCGCCCCAGGACGAACGCGAGGCCAGTGTGATCGCCGAGGCCCGGCACGCCCTGGCCCGGCGCTGGGACCAACTCCTCCACGAGATCCGGGAGTTGCCGGGCTTCGACGACTTCCTGCGCCCGCCCTCCCTGGCGGATCTGGTCACCGCGGCCGCCGAAGGCCCGGTCGTGGTGGTCAACGTCAGCACCTACCGCTGCGACGCCCTCGTCGTGACCGCCGACGCCGGGGTCGACGTGGTCCCGCTGCCCGATCTCACCCTGGAGGCCGTCGAGTCGCGGGCGACGGAGTTCATCGAGGGGATGGACACCGTGTACGGCGGGGCCGGAGTCGACAACGCCGTCGCCATGATGCGCACGCTCTCCGGAACACTGGGCTGGCTGTGGGACACGGTGGCCGCACCGGTGCTCGAGCGACTCGGCCTGGACGCCGTACCGCTCGACGGCGCCCCCTGGCCCCGGCTGTGGTGGTGCCCCACCGGCTGGCTGTCGTTCCTGCCACTGCACGCGGCCGGGCGCGGCGCACCGGACTCCGGTACCTGGGTCATCGACCGAGCCGTTTCCTCGTACACACCGACCCTGCGCACCCTGGTCCGGGCCCGCGGCGGACTCACCCCCGGCCCTCGCGCGCACCCCTCGCCCTTGGTCGTGGCCCTCGCCGAGACGCCCGGGGCCGCGCCACTGCCCGGCGCCTCGCGGGAGGCGGCGCTACTCGCGCAACTGTTCCCCTCCAGACGGCTGCTGGCCGGATCCGACGCCACGGTGGAAGCGGTCGGCCAGGCGCTCGAGGCCCATCCCTGGGTCCACTTCAGCTGCCACGGCGTCAGCGAGCTGCTCAGTCCGTCACAGAGCGGTCTGATGCTGTACGACGGACGGCTCACCGTGTCCGACGCCGCCACCCAGCGCCCGAGGAGCCCGGAGCTCGCCGTGCTGTCCGCCTGCTCCACGTCCCAGGGCGGCGTCACACTGCCCGACGAGGCGGTACAGCTGACCTCCTCCTTCCAACTGGCCGGATACCCCCATGTGATCGGCACCCTGTGGCCCGTCTCCGACAAGCTGGCGACACGCCTCACGGAGGAGTTCTACGCCTCGCTCGCCGAGGACGTCAGCCGCGGCCGCCCCATCGATCCGGCCACCGCCCTGCACCGCCCGGTCAGGTCGCTGCGCGACCGCTACGCCCAGGCGCCGCACCTGTGGGCGGCGCATATCCACACGGGTCCGTGAGTGCCCTCGAGGCGGGACCGCACCGGCCCGGCCCGGGCGCCCGCTCAGGACACCTCGGGCTCCGCGGTCCCGTCGAGGGGCGGCGCGGCATCCCCCATCGCCGTGCCCGAAGGCCCCTGCGGCACCTCGTCCGGCTCGGGCAGGGCATCGGTGGGCCGATAGGTCCTGGGGGAGGAGAACTCCTCGACCAGGGCCGCCAAATCAGCGTCGCCGCCCATCCCTTGACTCTTCTGATCCTTCGTCATCGCCTGCTCCCTCCGCCGCCACCGCGGACGGCGGCAGCAGCACCTCCAGCACCTCTACGTCACTCGCCCGCACGTACACGCCCGCGGTGCCGGGCACCTTTCCGAGGAACCTGCCATCGGGTCCCACCCGGTACTGAGCCTGTAGATAGAGATCCCCCTGCTGCGGATACGCCGACACGGCCGACCGTGAACCGAGCCAACCGCCCACCCACAGACCGCTCTTGAGGCGCACCCGTACGAAGCAGGACCCACGGTCGCGGAAGAGGGCGTCCCAGGCGGTCGGCACCGGCTCGTACCGCGCCCGGGTGTGCCGCCTCCGCCACACCGCCTCCGCCCAGGCCAGCGCGGACGGCACGGCGACGATCAGGAGCAGCGCCGCGAGCCCCGCTCGCCGAGGCTGCCCCAGCACCCCGGCGACAGGCCCGTCCCCACCCCCGGCCAGCAGCCGTACCAGCCACGGCCCGGCGGCCACCGCGTAGAGGGCGTCGAGCAGGGCCCCCGCGGCGATGGCGCGCACGAACCGGTTCTGCGGCTCCTGTTCGCTGGCGAGGGCGCCGCGCAGCCGCTCCCGTACGGCCTGATAGAAGACGCCGGGCAGCACGAGGATCAGCAGGATGGTCAACTGCTGCACCGTTCCCGGAACCATCGTGGTGCTGCACCCCCGTGCTCAGTGCGCCTGCCGACGCTGCCGCCCCAGGATGACGTATCGGAAGGCCCGCGTCACGGGTCTATCCCGGTGCTCTACGGTCAGTCGGCCACCTTCTTCGACGCCGTCCCGCCGCGGACGTGGTCCGGACGATCAGCGACGAGGCCGAGGCGATCCTGGTCACACGGCCTCGATCGCTGTTGCGCTGAGGGGAGTCCAGGCGGTGGCCCGTCCGCGGGGATGAACCGGCTCCCCCGCCAGGCGGACCCGGTTCGTGCCCGCGGACGACGCCTGTCGCCTGCCGATGCTGCGATCTTGGACACGCCAACACGCCATGGGAGTCACCGCGTGACCTGAGGAGCCATGATGACCACCGTCGAGGAGACACCGCGGACCGGATGGCGTGGCGCATGGCGGGCCGCCCACGCGCCCGTCGCGGGAGTTCCCCGCTGGGCCCGGATCGCCGCCCACGCCATCCCGCTCCTCGTCCTGCCGTCCGGCCTGTGGCGCATCGCGACCGTCGTGTTCAACGTGGGCGGCGACGGCCTGCGTCACGGCGCCGAGGACTCCGCCGTCGGCCTTCCGATTCCGGTATACGTGACCTTGTTGTCGGTCTTCTCCGAGCTCCTCGCGTTCACCGCCATCGGCCTCATCGCCCCATGGGGCGAGGTCTTCCCCCGCTGGATGCCGATACTGCGCGGGCGCCGGGTGCCGATCCGGGCCGCGGTGGTGCCGGCGGCGCTCGGTGCCAGCGTCCTCACCGTCCTGTGGACATACGCCGCCATCCAGATCACCTTGGGGTCCACCCTCCAGGGCGACCCGCTCCCGGACGACTTCCCCACCGTCGCGCTGCACGGCTGGCGCCTCGCCTTCTTCCTCGCCACCTACGCCCCGCTCCTGCTCTGGGGACCGCTCCTGATCCTCCTCACCACCGCCTACTGGCGCCGACGCAGCACCGATACCGCGGCATGACGGCGACCCCGCCCAGAGGCGGTTCGCGGCCACGGTCGCTCCGCCGACGCGGATCGCGCTGATCCGCCACTTCGCCGGGTGCGTGGCACAGTGGCGGTATGTGCGGCCGTTACGTGTCCACCCGTAGTCCGAAGGATCTGACCCGGCTCTTCGGCGTCGCCGACTGGCGCCCCGAAGAGACGCTGGACCCGAACTACAACGTCGCCCCCACCGACGATGTCTACGCCGTCCTCGAGCGCGCCCCGCGCCACGGCGACGAGGGAGCGGTGCGGAGGGAGCTACGGCCGCTGCGGTGGGGCCTGGTGCCCTCCTGGGCGAAGGACCCGAAGATCGGATCCCGCATGATCAACGCGCGGGTGGAGACCGTGCACGAGAAGCCCGCTTTCCGCCGCGCCTTCGCCCGGCACCGCTGCCTGCTCCCGGCCGACGGCTTCTACGAATGGCAGCAGCTGGAGAACGACACGCGCGGCAAGCCCCGCAAGCAGCCGTACTTCATCCATCCCGCCGATGGGCAGGTGATGGCCCTCGCCGGACTGTACGAGTACTGGCGCGACCCGGACAGGGAGCGCGACGACCCGGCCGCATGGCTGTTGACCTGCACCATCATCACCACCGATGCCACGGACGCGGCCGGTCGTATCCACCCCCGCATGCCGCTCGCGCTGACGCCGGACCACTACGACGCCTGGCTCGACCCCCACCGCGACAACGCCGACGAGCTACGCGGGCTGCTCACCCAGCCCGCGGACGGCCACCTGGACGCCCGACCCGTCTCGAGCGCGGTGAACAACACCGGCAACAACGGCCCGCACCTCCTGGACGAGGTCACCGCGTAGGGGTCGGCGCATCAGGTCGTACCCACATATCCGTCGCGGCCCGCGTGCTCGTCCAGCTCCGATTGCCAGCCCTCGGGCGGAGGCGTATAAGGCGAGGTCGTTCCGCAGCTTGTGCATGCCCACCTGCCACCGACGCCATCGACCTGGCTCTCGCACCCGGTGCAGGTGTAGGTCCTGTAGTACAAGTCGGCCGCCGTCGGTGCCACCCCGGACGCCCCACAGTTGTTGCATGACCAACTACCGTCAGGCCCCTGAATGACGGACGCCCCACAGTTAGTGCAGTTCAAAGTGACGCCTCCCCTCGATCCTGCTCTCGGACCTAGATTTTACCGGCGGATGACCGGTGCCTCGGCGGTGCAGACCGATGTCCGAGACGCTTTCCCCCTCCGACGGGATGCCAGTCGCCGCGGAACTCCGGCCCGCCACCATCGCGACACTAGGCCTCCGTGGTGAATTCGTGTCAGAGGCTCGGCACACCAGAGGGGGAGGCCACGGCGCGGAAGTACGGCCACACGAGTGCGGTCGTCTGTCCGCTGGAACGTCTGTTCCACCCGGAACAAGGTGGGAAGGAAAGTGCACGGGACGGGGAGGTGTCGGTGAGCGGCAGACCGCGGCTGTGGGTGGCCGGTGCGTTGGTGGGAGTCACCGTCTCGGTGCTGATGTGCGGGCTGGCCGTGATCGCGGTGGTGCTCGCTCCCGCGTGGTGGCCTCATCCGGCGGTGGCCGTCGTCACAGGGCTGTTGCTCCTCGGTACGGGCTTCGCGCTGATCGCCGTGTGTTTCATCCGTCTTGAGCCATGGCACCTCGGGGCGGCAGCCATCGTGGAGTGTCTGCTGGCCGTGGGGTTGCTGACGTTTCTCGATCAGGCGGTGCTCGATGTGTGGGGCAAGCCGGTGGAGACCTTCGTCACGGAGACCGTTCGGCATGAGCGGAACGCGCCGACGGGGAAGGTCACCGGATCCTGGTGGGAGTGCTCTCTGAAACGGCTCGACGGTACGGAGCTCGAACGGACACTCAGGGAGTCGGACTTCTTCCCGCTGGGGGAGGCGTGCCCCTCCGACGCGGAGGCAGGAGACCGGCTCGTGGTGTACGCGGTGCCCGGAGGGTTCGCCCCACCGCAGACGAACGCCCCTGTCGGAGGTGTCCGGCTGGTCGCCGTCTTCGCTGCCGCCGCCACGGTGGTGGCAGCGGCCTTCACGTCTTTCGGATTGACGCGCGCGAGTGCGCCGAAGGCGGGGCGGATCCCGCGTCTCATGCGGGGCCGGGCGGAAGACTCGCCGCCCACCCGTACCTGAGGCGTGGCACGTCACCCCCTTCACATCTGCCGACCGGCTGGACCGGGAGCAGTCTGTTACTCACTTTCGAGTGATGATCGTTCGGTGTGTGGGGTGGCGTGGCATGGCGGCTTCGGCCCTGGGGTCAGAGCCCGCAACGGTCTCCGTCTCGATAAGCCGTCAACCTGGTGCATTCGGCGTGTTAATGGACATTACAGGTGACAGTCACAGGGATATGGGCGATCCGTAACAGGGTTCACCTTTCCTCCATGAGTCGGGCGCAGGGTGGGCAGCGTGTGACTGCGCGGCCAACCGGCCGCCACCACTCGCACCAAGCAGGGGGAACCTGTGTCCAAGTCCATCACCGCTCGTCGCCTGACCGCCGCCGTCCTGAGCGCCGGCGCCCTTACCGCGGCCCTGGCGGTGCCCGCGTCCGCGACCGGGCACCATCCGCACCGGCCGAGCGTCGAGATCGCCCGGGTCCAGTACGACTCTCCGGGCCGTGACGACGGCTCCAACCGCTCGCTCAACGGCGAATGGGTGGAGATCGCCAACCACGACCGTCGCGCGGTGAACCTGAACGGCTGGACCCTGTCCGACCGGGACGGCCGCACCTACACCTTCCGCCACTACCGCCTGGACGGCCGTTCCACCGTGCGCGTCCACACCGGCGTGGGGCACGACCGGGGCAATGACCTGTACCAGGACCGGCGTCACTACGTCTGGGACAACCGCGACACCGCCATCCTCCGGAATGACCACGGTCGCATCATCGACGTCCAGTCCTGGGGCCGCCACCACCACGGCGGACGCCACTGACACCACACGGCCGAGCCGGTAGCAAGGGCCCGCCACCGGCACGCTGCCAGCATGGGCGGCGCGTCACCCCCCCCACAGGGTGGCGCGCCGTCGGCATGAGCGAGGGGCAGGGTGGCCCGCCCCCTGCATGGGCGGCCGAGGAGGATGTCCACTTTCGCCCATAGAGGGTCAGGTATTCACCTCGTGCGCTGATTCAGTTCTGATGAGGGTGGAGGCGCAGGTGGTGGACACCGGGTCTGCCGCCCCCGGCACAATGGGATACGCACACCATGAACAACAAGGATCTGGTCCTCGCAGCAGTGGGTGAGCTGTTCGGCGACAAGGACCCCTCCGCGGTGGACCGCTGGGTCTCCTCGACATTCACCCAACACAGCGCACTGGCAGCCGATGGTCCCGAGGCTCTGCGCGAACTGGTTTCCTCACTGCCGGCGGACTTCCGCTACGAGGGCGCCCGCGCCATCGCCGATGGAGACCTCGTCGCGTTGCACGGGGTCTACTACGGCCTGGGCCCCGCGCCACTGGTCGCCTTCGACATCTTCCGCGTGGCGGACGGCAAGCTCGCCGAGCACTGGGACGCCATGGCGCCGGTGGTCGAGGAGACGGTCAGTGGCCGTTCCCAGACGGACGGCCCCACCCAAGTCGGCGACCTGGAAAGTACCGAGGCCAACCGCGAGCTGGTCGCCGAGTACGCGGAGAGGGTCCTCAAGGGCGCCGAATACGCGGTGGCCACCGACTACACCTCCGCCGAGACCTACCTCCAGCACAACCCGGACGCCGGTGACGGTCTCGACGGGTTCGGCGTGGCCGCCGCCACATGGGCAGCGGAGGGCAAGACCGTCGTCTACAAGACGATCCACAGGGTCATGGCGGAGGGCGACTTCGCGCTGGTGCAGGCCGAGGGCGAGTTCGGCGGACCGGTGACGTACTACGACCTGTTCCGCCTCGCCGACGGGAAGATCGTCGAGCACTGGGACGTCATTCAGCCGATCCCCGCCGAACCACGCGACGACGACCTGTCGTGAGGAGGCCGGAGACTCATGGCCACACCAATGACCGACGCCACATGGCGCGCCTTCCTCAGCGAGGGCACACGGACAGCGAAGGTCGCCACCACTCGTGCCGACGGACGGCCGCACGTCGCACCCGTGTGGTTTCTGCTGGACGGCGACCACCTCGTGTTCAACACCGATAGGAACACCGTCAAGGGCCGAACCCTGATCCGCGACGGACGGGTCGCCCTCTGCGTCGACGACGATCGGCCGCCGTTCTCCTTCGTCGCCGTCAACGGCCGGGCGGAGGTGAGCGAGGACCCGACGCAGGTGCGCGAATGGGCGGCCCGGATCGCCGTCCGCTACGTCGGACAGCACCGTGCGACGGAATACGCGGCCCGCAACAGCGCGCCCGGGATCCTCCTGGTGCGGATGTCGATCGACAAGGTCGTGGCGTTGAGCGGCGTAGCGGACTGAAAGAGCGGATGCTGTTCGCAGAGCTACCCGCCGGACGCCGGTGCGGAGTTCATCCCTGGCGCCGGCGCCTTCCTCGGGCCACCTCACGGAATCGCAGCGGTGTCCCACCGTCGCGCTTCCGGAAGAACTTCGTGAAGTCGCTGGGGTCGGGGAAGCCCAGCTGGCGGGATATCTCCGCCGAGGTGGCGTCGGTGTGGGCCAGGAGCCGCCGGGCTTCCAGGAGGATACGGGCGTCGAGGTACTGCTTGGCGGTGGTGCCGGTCGCGTCCTGGGTGGCGCGGGTCAGAGTGCGGGCGTCGTAGCCGAGTGCGGCGGCGTAGTCCTTGACGTGGTGGCAGTCGGCGAAGTCGCGTTCGACGGCGGCGCGGAAGCCGCGGAACACCTCACTGGCAGCCCCGGGCTGCGCGGGCGCCGGGCAGGCGTGGGCAAGACGCAGCAGAAGCACACCGAGGAGATGGCGCAGCGTCTCGATATGGGCGTCGAGCGGTAGGGACGCCAGATCGCCGTACGCGTGGACGAGGTGGCGCAGCGCGAGACTGGCGGCGCGGGCGTGTCGGCCGGTGGGGACCATGGGCGCATCGTTGTCGAGGGGCTCGGTGCTGAGGAAACCGGGTTGCCAGATGACGATGGTGCCCCGCGCCGCGGTGTGATCACCGGGCACGTACTGATGTACCTGGCCGGCGCGGACCCAGATCCAGGAGCCCGAGTCCAGTGTGCGGTCCTGGAAGTCGACGGTGTGTCGCACCGGCCCCTGGCTGACGTGGATCAGGTGGTGGAAGGACGGCCGGAGCGGCGCGGAGAGGTCGAGCCCCCGCAGCGCCGCGCGTCTGGACAGCTCGGTGAAGCCGAGGACGTCCATCCCTATGGGTGCGCTCAGCGAGGGCCGGTAGGCCACATCCGTGATGGAGAGCTGTCGCTTTTTTCCCATGATTGGTCTCCAGGTTACCCGGCCCGCCCACCGGACGGCCCATAGCGTCGAAACGAGGGAAACGCGGAAGCGAGGAGCTGATCGATGTGCGACTGAGTGGGGATGACCGGGGCCACGGGTGCCGTCCTCGGGCTTCGGCTGTTGCGGCTGCTGGCCGAGCTGCCCGAGGTGGAGACCCATCTGATCCTCAGCCGTTGGGCGCGGACCACCATCGAGCTGGAGACCGGCCACAGCGTCCGTGAGGTCGCGGATCTCGCCGATGTCCTACACCACCCCGAGGATCAGGGCGCGACCATCTCGTCCGGCTCGTTCGGGACCGACGGCATGGTGATCGTGCCGTGCTCCATGAAAACGCTGGCCGGTATCCGCGCGGGCTACGCCGACGGCCTGGTCGGCCGCGCCGCGGATGTGGTGCTCAAGGAGGGGCGCCCGCTGGTGCTCGTACCGCGCGAGACCCCGCTGAGCGAGATCCATCTGGAGAACATGCTCGACCTGGCACGCAAGGGGGTGCGGATCGTGCCGCCCATGCCCGCTTTCTACCACCATCCGGCCTCGGTCGACGACATCGTCGAGCACATCACCGCACGCGTTCTCGATCAGTTCGCGCTGCCTGCCCCCGCCGCCAGGCGCTGGGAGGGCATGCGTGCCGCCCGGACCGCTCCCGACCACCCCTCGCCGAAACCGTCGCCTGCAACGTCACCTCAGAACGTCGTCTGAGGAGAAGGGATTTCCGCCATGGCCTACGACGACCTCCGCGGTTTTCTGGACACCCTGCACAGGGAGGGGCAACTGCTCCGGATCGATGACGAGGTGCTGCCCGAACCAGACCTGGCCGCTGCCGCCAACGCGGCCGGCCGAATCGGTGAAGGGGCCCCCGCCCTGTACTTCGACAACGTGACCGGCTTTCACGACGCCCGGATCGTGTTGAACGTCCACGGCTCCTGGCGCAACCACGCGCTGGCGCTCGGGCTGCCCGCGGCCACTCCGGTCAGGGACCAGATCGAGGAGTTCGCCCGCCGCTGGGACGCCTTCCCGGTGGCAACCGAGCGTCGCGAGGACGCGCCATGGCGGGAGAACACCATGGCGGGCGCGGAGGTGGACCTCTTCGCGATCCTCCCGCTGTTCCGGTTGAACGACGGCGACGGCGGCTTCTATCTCGACAAGGCGTCCGTCGTCTCCCGTGACCCACGGGACCCCGACGACTTCGGCAAGCAGAACGTCGGCACCTACCGCATCCAGGTCATGGGCCGCGACCGGCTCGCCCTCCAGCCGGTCCCGATGCACGACGTGGCCCAGCAACTGCGCGCGGCCGAGAGCCTCGGCGAGGACCTGCCCATCGCGATCACCCTGGGCAACGACCCGGTGATGGCCATCGTGGCGGGTATGCCGATGGGCTACGACCAGTCCGAGTACGAGATGGCCGGTGCCCTGCGCGGCGCGCCCGCCCCCATCGCGACGGCACCGCGGACCGGATTCGACGTCCCGTGGGGCTCCGAGGTGGTCATCGAGGGGGTGATCGAGAGCCGTAAGCGCCAGATCGAGGGCCCCTTCGGCGAGTTCACCGGCCACTACTCCGGCGGTCGGCGGCTGCCGACGATCCGTATCGACCGGATCTCCCACCGCACGGACCCAATCTTCGAATCGCTCTATCTGGGCATGCCGTGGACGGAGGTGGACTATCTGGTCGGCCCGAACACCTGCGTCCCGCTGCTGAAGCAACTGCGCGCCGAGTTCCCCGAGGTGCGGGCGGTCAATGCGATGTACACCCACGGCCTCTCCGTGATCATCTCCACGAAGAAGCGCTACGGCGGCTTCGCCAAGGCGGTAGGCATGCGCGCGATGACCACCCCCCACGGCCTGGGCTATGTGAGCCAGGTGATCCTCGTCGACGAGGACATCGACCCCTTCGATCTGCCGCAGGTGATGTGGGCGATGTCGTGCAAGGTCAATCCCACGGACGACGTGGTCATCATCCCGAACCTGTCCGTCATGGAACTGGCGCCCGCCGCCTCCCCGGTCGGTATCACCAGCAAGATGATCATCGACGCCACCACGCCCGTCCCTCCGGACGAGCGTGGCAACTTCAGTACACCGGCCAAGGATCTGCCCGAAACCGCGGAGTGGACCGAGCGTCTACGATCCCTGATCGCCGCCGCCCGATGAGAGGTGTGGAGAAAACGCCGTGCTGAACTCCGCCCCGATGTGCCCCCGTTGTGCGCACAAGACCATCGAGACCGTCGCCACCTCCCCGGTCCCGGGCGTATGGGAGGTGCTCCAGTGCGTGCGCTGCCGCTATATGTGGCGCACCACGGAACCCGCCCGCCGAACCCTGCGCGCGGCCTACCCGCGTGAGTTCCGGATGACCCCGGCGGATATCGACAACGCCCCGGAGGTACCCGCGATCCCACCATTGGAACCCCGCTGAACCAGCCGAACGGTTCCACGGCCGCCAGTTTCCCGTCCGGTCCTCAGCGGAAGGCCGAGAGGTGGCGCCGCACCCATCCGTCGAACGTCCGGGGTGCGCGGCCGAGGACTCGCTCGACATCGGGGCTGATCCGCTGTTCGGCGGCGGTCGGTTCGCCGAGGATGGCCAGCGTGGTGTCGACCACGGGCTCGGGCATGAATCGCAGCATCTGCGCCCGGGCCTCGTCGCGGCTCTGCTCGAGGAAACGCACCGGTTCGCCGAGTGCCACACCGATCGCCTCCGCACGCTGCCGGGGCGTGGTGAGGGCCGGTCCGGTCAACTCATAGGTCTGCCCGGTGTGACCGTCCCGGTGCAGGGCCGTGGCCGCCACCTCGGCGATGTCCGCCGGATCCACCACCGGCAGGCCGATATCACCGAAAGGGGCGGCGACGGTCCGCTGGACCCGGACGGACTCGGCCCAGGCGAAGGCGTTGGAGGTGAACCCGCTGGGCCGCAGCAGGGTCCAGCCCCTACCCGACTGCCGGACGGCGTCCTCGAGCGATCCCGCCGCGTCTCCATGCGAGAGAGACTGCGGCCGGGTCACCACCCCTTGGGAGGAGAGCAGGACGATCCGCCCGACGCCGCCCGCCTTGGCCGCCTCGAGGACGTCCCGCGGATTCAGCTGGTGCGCTCCGGCACCGCCGTCATGGAGGAACAGCGCGTCGGCACCCTCGAACACCGGCCACAGGCTCTCCGGGTCAGCCAGATCGGCTTGCCGATGTGCCACGCCCTCGGGCACATCCTCCGCCGTGACGCCCCGGGACACCGCGGTCACCCGCTCCCCGGCTGCCGCGAGTGCCCGCACAAGCGGACGACCGACATTGCCGGTTGCCCCCGTCACTACGATCATCGTCAACTCCCCATCAAGACTGTGTAGTCGGCCACCCCGCGCGGGTCGCACCCGCCGCTGAGTGGCCTTCTCCTGTCGACGGGAGGACGCTAACAGCCTCGGTATAGTAGGTACCTACAGGAAAGTGACTACCTTGGGGGAAGTCCATGGGAGACGACGCGGTCGACGGAGCGGCTGTCGTGGCCGAGCCGGAACTCGCCTGCCCGATCAGCCCGGTTGTGGACATCGTGTTCAGCCGGTGGACCACACCGATCCTGTGGGCGCTGCACACCTACGGCCGCCAGCGGTTCGTCGAGCTGGAACGGCGGATCACCCGTGTCACTCCGAAGGTGCTCACCCAGCGACTGCGGCAACTGGAGCGGGACGGGCTTGTGGTGCGGACGTATCACCCCGAGGTTCCCCCGCGGGTGGAGTACGAGATCAGCGAACTGGGGCGGAGCCTCGGCCCCCTCTTCGCCCACCTCACCGAATGGGCCGTGGACAACATGGAGAGTGTCGAGCGGGCGCGGACCGCGTATGACACCGATCCGGCGCGGTGAATGCCCGGACACGGATCGGCACATGAACGTACCTGCCCCAAGCCTCCTTCGCTTCGGCGAGGTAGTACCGGGGCGATGTCAGCCGGGCTCCAGTCCCAGCAGCCCGTGTACCACTGGGCCCGGCCACCGGGCACATACCGGTTCCGGTCATGCTCGCTGAGGGTCGGACCGACCGACAGGATCAGACTTTGGACTCGACTCGTCCGAGCGGGTGGGAGTCGGCCGCCAGCGTCTCACGCGCCGTCTGCCAGGCGGTATTCCCGGGATGGAGCTCGCTGCGGAGGTAGGCGCAGGTGAGCCGCTGGACCACGGAGACCCGCTCGGGGTTCTCGTCGGTGGTCTCGGCGACGTCATATCCGGAGACCCCGCCGAGCCCGTGCTCCGCGTCAAAGAGGGTGAGCAGGGACTTGGGGCCGGGGGAGAGGACGTACGGATCGGTGTGCCAGTCCGGACCCCGGACCGTGAGATGGGTGGAGGAGTCCTTGTCGCCGGCGACCACGAGCGCGGGCGCGGTCATCCGGGAGAAGTCCATGGTCAGGAAGAAGGAGTAGTTCTCGGCCACGAAGTCGGTGACGGCGTCGCCGCCCCGGCCGGGCGCGGCCAGCAGTACCCCCGCCTTGATACGGGGCTCGGCGAGGTTCACTTCCGTTCCGTCGTGCGGATCGGTGAGCCGGGCGCCCAGCAGCAGGCTCGCGGTGTGCCCGCCCATCGAGTGTCCGGCAACGGCCACCTTGCCGAGGTCCAGGCGCCCGCGGAGCTGCGGGACGGCGGCCTCGATCACATCGAGCCGGTCGAGGACGCGCGTCATGTCCTCGGCCCGTGAGCGCCAGTACAGCGGCGCCCCGGGGGTGTTGGGATCCAGGCTCAGCGTCCTTGAGCTCAGATGGGTCGGCTGGATCACGACAAAGCCGTGTGCCGCCCAGAAGTTTGCGAGGGGGGCGTAGCCGTTCAGTGAGGAGAGGTGGTTCGAGTACCCCTGGCCGTGCGAGAGGAGGATGATCGGCAGCTCGCTCCCGGTCATCGGCGCGGAGACCCGCACCTCCAGGTCCACGGCTCGGCCAGGCGCCGGCAGCACTACGGGACTGACGGAGAGGACGGGAGCGGGCGAGCTGAAGGTGTCGTCAGGGCAGGTCGGTTCACTCATGATGCGCAGGTCCCTTCAATGGCCTCTGCCGCCGGTCGGATACGGCTGGCGGCGGGGAGGCGGGCAGAAGCGTCCGGCTTCGGCCGAGCCGAAAGCGGAACGCTGTTCCATTTACGATACGGAGCAGCGTTCCGCTTTGTCAACGGCGATCGGAAGGGGGTGTCGTGCCCGTCATGAGTCAGGCGGAGGTCATGCGTGGACCGCGATGAGCAGCGCGAGGAAGAGGATGATCTCGGCGATCAGCCCAGCGACGAGTCCAAGGCGGAGCATTTGGAGATCACCACCGTTCTTGCGGGGGGTGGGCGAGTGCATTCGCCGCGGTAACCAGCGACGTCGTGGGGGCCGGTGAGGCTGCCCCGGCCCCTGTGTGGGCCTTGATCTCAACCGTAGGCAATCTACGCAATCCGGACCTCGGGGGTTCTCCCTAATCCCCTCTGCCCCCATGCGCCGACCGCATACCGTCATGTATCGACTACTCATGCGGTGGGGCGGCTCTTCGGGCCGGCGCCGCGGCGGCTGGCATGGCGTCGGGGACGGCTGTTCCCGCTTGGTGTATGCAGGAGGCATGGACCTTCGGCGGCTCCGTGGGACTCATCAATGGCCGCGGCAGGCGAACCGTGCGCTGGTGGTCGTGCCGCTGCTGCTCATTCTGGTCGTCACGGTGGTCGACATCCACGCCCCGCCCGATGTGCACCTCGGCCCGTTCCTGGTCGCCGCCCCCGCCATCACGGCCTCGTTCGGCAGCCCCCGGATGACGGCATTCGTCGGAGTGGTGGCCGTACTGGCCCAGGCGCTCGTCGCCGTCGTACGGACCAGTCTGACGGACCTCAACCACTCGTTCCAGATCACCGCGCTCATCCTGATCTCGGCGTTCGTGACGTACTTCGCCTACCGCCGCCAGCGGCACGAGCGGGAGCTGACCCAGCTCAGATCGGTGGCGGAGGCGACGCAGGAAGTGCTGCTGCGACCACCTCCGGAGCGGATCGGCGCACTGCGCATCGCGTCGGCCTATCTCGCCGCCGAGGCCGAGGCGCAGATCGGTGGCGACCTCTACGCCGTCGCGCGTACCGCCCACGGCACACGGATCATCGTCGGAGATGTGCGGGGCAAGGGGCTCGAGGCCATCGGGGACGCCGCCCTCGTCCTCGGCGCCTTCCGGGCCGCTGCCCACCGGCAGGCCGAGCTACCGGTCCTGGTCGCCTATCTGGAGGGCGCGGTGTCATCCGACCTGACAGACCCGGGCGCCCACCGGGAGCAGCGCAGCGACCAGGGGGAGTCCTTCATCACGGCGGCGGTACTGGACGTACCCGACACCGAGTCGGCCCTGTATCTGGTCAACTGCGGCCACCCGCCGCCGCTGCTGCTGCGGGACGGCCGGGTCGCACCGCTCGAGGTGGGCCAGTCCGCGCTTCCCCTGGGGCTCACCGAGTTCGTCGGGACGGACTTGGCGGTGGAGAGCTTCCCGTTCGAAGTCGGCGACATCGTCCTGCTGTACACCGACGGCATCATCGAGGCACGCGATATGGACGGCGCGTTCTACCCCCTCGCCGACCGGATGGTCTCCTGGTCCGGTGACGATCCCGAGGCCCTCGTCCGGTACCTGTGCGAGGACCTGATGGCGCACTCCGGCGGATCCTTGGGCGACGACGCCGCCATGGTCGCCCTCCAGCGCCTTCCGGTTCCGGAGGCCGGTGGGGAAGTGGGGGGTCGCCCACCCTCGGAGTCGAGGCACCCCGGCTCCAGGTGAGGGACCTCGCATGGTCCGACGGTGCCGTGGGTGCCGTGGGTGCCGTGGGTGGCGTGGGTGGCGCGGGCGAGGGTACAACCTGCCGTCACCTGCTGGATGCCTCAGTGCGGCAACGTGGCCCCATGACGTACGACCCCCTGCCGTCCGTGGACGCGCTCATGGCCCTGCTGGCCGACTGCGAGGACGTCTGGGACACCCCGGACCGCTCCGGCGACCCGGTGGACATCCTCGATCACGGTCTCCAGGTCGCCGCCGTGCTGGCCGAACGCCACCCGGACGACGAGGAGTTGCACGTGGCCGGACTCGTCCACGACATCGGCCACTACCTCGTGCCCGGTGACGAGGCCGGGCACGGCACCCATGCGGCGACGGCGGTCGAGTGCCTGCTGGGCCCCCGCGTCGCCCGCCTGGTCGCGCTCCACATCCCGGCCAAACGCTATCTCGCCAGCGCCGATCCACACCTCGCGCTCTCCCCGGAGAGCGCCCGCACCCTCGGCTGCCAGGGCGGCCCGATGACCCCGTCGGAGACGGCGGCCTTCGAGGCCGACCCCGACTTCACGGCCGCGGTCGCGCTGCGCCGCGCCGACGACGCGGGGAAAGTGGTCGGCCCGCGGGTGGCGGCCCTGGAGTCCTGGCGCCCCGTCGTGCGGCGCGTCGCCGACCGCTGAGCCGCCCGGCCCTCGTCCGAGCCGCCCGGCCCTTCGACGGCCCCGCACCCGCGGGGCGGCGATCGCGTACCGGCGTGCGGCCGCCATGCCGAACCGTGGTCACCACCCGTGCGTCCCTCCGGACGCACGGGTGGTGATGAGGGCGGATCGGATCAGCGGGGCAGCTGCGCCGGATCCGTCGCCCAGGTGGTGTGGGGCCGATCGTTGAGCCGGAATTTCAGCGATCCGCCGTCGCGGGCGAAGGAGCCATCGAGCCAGGAGGCGCGATGGGTGCGCTGGTCGCGCTTGACGGACTGGATGTACAGGTCGGTGCCGGACGCCTCGGGCGCGTCGATCACGATCTCACCGCGGTCTCCGGCCGGGGCGATGACGGAGCGGGTGAACACCGGGGCGCTCAGCAGGAGGTCGGCGGAACCGGGCGCCTTGGGATAGAGCCCGAGCGCGGAGAACACGTACCACGCGGACATGGTGCCGAGGTCGTCATTGCCGGGGAGACCGGACGGGCCGGTTGAGTACACCGTGTCGGCGATCTGGCGGACCGTCTGTTGCGTCTTCCACGGGCTGCCCAGGGCGTTGTACAGCCAGGGGGCATGGATGCCCGGCTCATTGGTGGGGTCGTAGCGCAACGGGCCACCGCCCTGCACGGACCACGAACCGTCGGCGTTGTGGAAGAAGCCGTCCAGGCGGGCGGCGGCCTTGTCCCGGCCGCCCATCGCCGTGGCGAGCCCCTGAACGTCCTGCGGCACCATCCACACATAGGTGGCGGCGCTGCCCTGGGCGAATCCGCTGTCGGAGGCCGGGTCGAAGGGGGTCACCCAGGAGCCGTCGGCCTTACGGGCCTGGATGTACCCGGTACCGGGCTGCGCGGTGGGGTTGAAGACGTGCTTCCAGTAACCGCCGCGGTCGCGCAGTGTCCGGTACTCCTCGTCGCGGCCGAGCATACGGGCCCACTGGGCGAGGGCCGCGTCGGCGACGGAGTCTTCCAGCGTCTCGGCGGCGCCGCCCCAGCAGTGGCAGGTGTCGTGCGGGGCGTATCCCAGGGCCATGTACCGGGTCAGATTGGGGCGTGCGGATACGCACTGGCCGGGGCAGCCCGCGTCCGACAACTGGTCCGGGGCCGGAACGGTGGCCTGGCGGTAGAGGGAGTTGAACGCGCCCCGGGCATCGAAATTGCGTACCCCCATGGCGTACAGGGTGGCGAGGGTCGCCGCCGAGGGGTCGCCCGTCATGACGTGTGTGGCACCGCTGATATGCACCCAGCGATCCCAGACGCCCTTGTTCTGCTGAGCGAAGTGGTAGAGCGACTGGGCGAAGTCGCCCGCCACCCGTGGCTGGAGCAGCGCGAGCAGCTGAACGTGGGCACGGTACTGATCCCAGCCGGAGAAGTTGCTGTACTGCGCCTTCTGGCCGCGGGCGAGGGTGTGTACCCGACGGTCCATTCCCGCGTATCTGCCGTCGCGGTCACTGATCACATTGGGCTGCTGAAAGGCGTGGTACAGCGCCGTATAGAACACCGTGCGCCGGTCATCGGTCCCGCCGGAGACCTTGACGCCGCTCAGGGCACGGTCCCAGGCCCGCTTCCCCGACGCGGCCACCTCGGGTACGTCCGCGTCCCGGGGTATCTCACCACGCAGGTTCGCCTCGGCGCCGGCCAGGGACACATAGGAGATGCCCACGCGCATCTGGACATCGTCGTCGTGCTCGGTGTCGAAGGACACATAGCCACCGGAACCGCGGCCCGCGCGGTCCGCACCGGTCGCGTACCCCTCCCCGCCATCGGCACGGGTGGATCCCGGTGAGAGCTGGCCGTCGTGCCAGCTGCCCGTTCCGGAGAAGGCCCGGTCGAAGGCGGCGGAGAAGTGGAGACGGTAGTAGCTCTTGCGGTTGTTGGTACCGCCGTTGGCGCGCCGCCCGCAGAACGCCCCGGTCTCCACCCAGCCGGTCACCTTGCGGTGTTCGCTGTCCATCTCGATATGCGCGTCCTCACTGCCGTTGAGTGAGTTGGAGACACGGAACAGCAGGTTGGCGGGCCGGTCGCGAGGAAAGGTGAAGTCGGCGACACCGGCACGCGTGCTGACCGCCAGATCCGTCTTGACATCGTTGTCAAGCCGGACTTGGTAGCGACCGGGTTCCGCCTTCTCGTCCTTGTGGGAGAAGTTCGCGGCGTACTTGGCGTCCTTGGTGTCCGCGCTGGGCGAAGAATCGACCGAGCCCGCGAAGGGCATGATCGGGATGTCCCCGGAGGCGCCGGGGTGGCAGCCCGTTCCATTGAGGTGGGTGAGGGAGAACCCGCGCAGCCGGGTGGTGTCGTAGGAGTAACCACCCGCGGCCGCGGTGTTGGTCTGGTCGCCTGCGGTACTGGTGGGCGACCAGCCGATCATGCCGAAGGGCAGGTTGGCGCCGGGGTAGGTATTGCCGCCCTTGCTCGATCCGATCAGCGGGTCCACGTACCGCGTACCGTGGTCGACCGGCGCGGTGGTGGGCGCTGCCCCTGCCGAGGGAATCCCCGGGAAGAGGACCAGCGCCATCGAGGCCGCTGCGGCGCCGACGGTGAGCAGTCGCCGCACCGGACGTCTTCTGAACGCTTGCATGAACAAGGACCCCTTCTGTTGGGCGAATACGGGCAACGGTGTCAGGTACGGGCACGGTGTCAGTCCGCCCCGAGCTGCGAAATCCTCGCAGTGCGGACGAAGGGCCACGTTTCGATGAACAGTCGTCATCGACGGCTGCCTGCCGCGCTTCCACCGTGGGCACCACCTGATCCGCCCGGCGGGCCAGGGGATGACAACGTTGCCATCCTGCGCCGGGCGACATTATTACGTGGCCGCGAACGTGCGGTGAAGGGGTCGGAGCGACCAACTTCTCCGGGTGAGCCAGCCGCTCCGCCGGAGCCCTGCGTGCGCAGCCGCTCCCCGCTGTTCAGCGGCTTTCCGACACCCCCCTCAACACCGTGTGGTGACAGACTCGTTGAAGGAGGCTGAGTGGTGGTAGCGGTTGCCGGTGGCCGAACGCCAGTCGGCGTCCCCGAACCGATTGCCGACACTGTCGCGTTGGGTGAGGGTGGCCGTTCTCTTGCGGCCGGCGCAGGCCCCTCGCCCTCACCGACGACGCCATCGCCCTCGGACTGCTCCTCCTGGACATCCCGCTGGTAACTGCCGCCACAGTCCATCGGCATGGCCTGGCACCCCCGGTACGCGGCCGACGGAGCCCACCACTGGCTCCGCGAGGCCGTCCGATGGACCCTTCGGCTTCCCCCGCCGTCGCACGCCGCGACTAGCATGTGGCCGTTGGCGGACCCGCTGCGTGACTCGGAGGTACTGACGTGGCCAGTAAGTTCACCGAGCTTGCGATCGACTGTGCCGATCCCCGCGGTCTCGCCCGGTTCTGGTGCTCGGTCCTCGACTACGAGGTGCAAGGCGAAGAGGACGGACTTGTCGTCATTGGCTCCCCTGCGGTGCCTGAAGGAAACAAGCGCCTCGGCCCGGTGCCACCGATATTGACATTCGCGCATGTGCCCGAGGGCAAGACGGTCAAGAACAGGCTCCACATCGACGTCAATCCCACCGACAGGGAGCAGGACGAAGAGGTCCGTCGCCTGCTCGACCTGGGTGCTCGACACGCTGACGTCGGCCAAACCGGCGAGGAGAGCTGGGTCACGCTCGCCGATCCGGAGGGAAACGAGTTCTGCGTCCTCGCGAGCCGCCGCCCCTGAGCGGAGACCGCCCGGAACCCTGCACGCGCGATGCGCCAGGGCGTACGAGATGACCGCGGCATCCCGCACGCCCCGCGGCCAACACCTATCCGCGCGCGGCCCCGCCGGTGCGCTCGCTCGCGGCGCGCGGCACCGCCTCGGGAATCGGGTCGGGTCCCTGGGCAAGCTCCAGGACGAGTCCCGCGGTGGCCGGGGTGTCGAGCAGAGCGACCAGGACCTGGGCGACGTCGTCGCGGGTGATCTCGCCCACGCTCCGCTCCGCGGTGAGGCGCACCATCCCGGTCCCCGGCTCATCGCTGAGGGCCGCGGGCCGGAGAACGGTCCAGTCGAGGTCCTGGGCCATGAGGTGATCGTCGGCCGCGGTCTTGGCCCGGACGTAGGCCGTCCAGACCTCGTCGGCATGGGCCGGGGGCGGGCTGCCGGCGCCTCGGGTGGACACCATCACATAGCGCCGCACCCCGGCGCGCAACGCGGCATCGGCAAGGAGAACGGCGGCCCGGTGGTCCACGGTGTGCTTACGGGCGGCGCCGCTGCCCGGTCCGGCTCCGGCCGCGAAGACCACGGCATCCGCTCCGGCCAGGCTGTGGACGACCTCGTCGCACGATGACGCCTCGAGGTCGCGGACGAGCGGCCGTATCCCGTCCGCCAGCAGGTCGTCGCTGTGCGCCGGATCGCGGATCAGGCCGGTCACCACATCCCCTCGCGCGGCGAGCAGTCGGCCCAGCCGTCTGGCGATCTGGCCATGACCACCGGCGATCACGATCTTCATGGAGTTCTCCTCCGGTACGAAATGGCGGCGAAGCGGCCCCTCGCCGCTCCGCGGGCAAGGTCAGAGAGCGATCCGCACCTTGAGCGCCGAGCGGTCGTCCATCGCCCGATAGCCATCGGGTACGCCGTCCAGACCGACCGTGCGATCGAAGACGAGTCCGGGGTCGATGGCGCCCGAGAGCACATCGGGGAGCAGCTCGGGGATGTAGGCGCGGGCCGGGGCGACGCCGCCGCTCAGCGTCACATTGCGGTTGAACATCTGACGGATGTCGACGGCGGCGCTCCCGCCGTGCGGCACTCCGACATAGCCGACCGCACCGCCGTCGCGTGCGATCGACACGGCGGTGCGCATCGACTCCTCGGTGCCGACGGCTTCCAGTACGGCGTGCGCGCCCCGGCCGCCGGTCAGCTCCTCGACGGCCTGGATCGCCTCCTGCCCACGCTCGGCGACCACATCGGTCGCGCCGAACGTACGGGCTATGTCGGTACGTGCCGGGTGCCGGCCGAGCGCGATGATGCGGCCGGCGCCGAGACGGTGTGCGGCGAGAACACCGCACAGGCCGACCGCGCCGTCACCGACCACGGCGACGGTGTCGCCGGGCCCGACGCCTGCTGAAACGGCCGCGTGGTGTCCGGTACTCATCACGTCGGAGAGTGCCAGCAGCGCGGGCAGCAACTTCTTCTCGCCCGCCGTCTCCTTGGGCAACGGCACCAGCGTGCCATCGGCGAACGGCACCCGGACGGCCTCGCCCTGGCCGCCGTCCGAGCCCACCTCACCCCAGAAGCCGCCCTGCGGACAGGAGGTGTGCAGCCCCTCGCGGCAGAAGTCGCAGGAGCCGTCGGACCAGACGAAGGGCGCCACGACGAAGTCACCGGCCTTGAATCCCCGCACCTCGGAGCCGGTCTCTTCGACCACCCCGAGGAACTCGTGGCCGATCCGCTGACCGGCCACCCGGGCGGCGACACCACGGTAGGCCCACAGGTCGCTGCCGCAGATACAGGCATTGACCACCCGCACCACGGCGTCGGTGGGCCGACGGACGAGCGGGTCGGGCACCGTCTCGATCCTGATGTCGTTGGGGCCGTGAATCACGGTGGCGCGCACGAGAGAACTCCTGACACTGCGGGACGAGCCTGGGGCTGGACTGCGCGGTCAGCGTCGCTGTCGGAGAACCCCTCTGTCCAGCTACATCATGTACACCATGCTCTTAAGATGAACTAATGCTCGAAGTGCGAAGACTCATCCTCCTGCGCGACCTGGCGGTGCACGGCACCGTGACGGCGGTGGCAGAGCTGCATGGCGTCACCCCCTCCGCCGTCTCACAGCAACTGCGGCTCCTGGAAGAGGAGACCCGCACCCCACTGCTGGAACGCGCCGGCCGCCATGTCCACCTCACCGCCGCCGGCCACCGGCTGACCGAGGACACCGAGCGGGTGCTCGCCACGCTCGAACAAGCCCGGATCCGGCTGACCGCCGACAACGAGAATCCGGCCGGGCCGCTGCGCCTCGGCTGTTTCCCCAGCGCGCTCGTGCCGCTGGCCGCCCCCCTCGCCAACGCCCTGGAGAGCGCGCACCCGGCGCTGCGGCTGCACATCACCGAGGCCGAACCCGAAGCCGCGGTGCGTCTGCTGCTCCAGCGCCGTATCGACCTCGCGGTGGTCTACCGGTACACCAATCTCGCCACACCCGCGTACGCCGGTGTCGAGACCCGGACGCTGAGGACCGATCCCCTCGTCGCCGTTCTGCGGCGTGATCACCCGGCAGCTCACCCGGAGGGATCCCCGGTGGAGCTGGGCGAGCTCACGGACACCCCGTGGATCACCGCCCCCACCCGGTCCGCCTGCGGCGATGCCGTGCTGCAAGCCTGCCGAGCAGCCGGTTTCACTCCGCGGATACGGCATACCTGCACCGACTTCGCCGCCATGATCGCCCTTGCCGCGAGTACCGGCCACGCGGTCCTCGTTCCGCGCATGGCCACGCATCAGCTCCCGCCGACACTGATCACACGACCGGTCACGGACCACACCCTCGCCCGCACGATCGAGGTCGTCGTCCGCGAGAACACCGCGCATGAATCCGCGATCGCCGCTTGCCTCACGGCGCTCGACACCCTCGCTCCCAGCCGATGAGCACGGTGACGGTGGCCGCGAGGAAGACGGCCTGGGTGGCCGTCCGGGGGCCGAGCTCGTCCCACCACGGCACGTCGCCGCCGGCGGCGTACACGTTGGCGGGGAACATCATGACCAGCATCGCACTGAGCACGGCCGCCGAGACCCGCGCGGTCCGCGACCACAACAGCCCCAGCGCGCAGGCGAGTTCGGCGACGCCGGTCACCGTGATGAGCAGGCCGGGGGCGGGCAGGGCCGGCGGCACCATGGCGACGAGCTCCTCGCGCATCCCGACGAAGTGCGCGCCCCCGGTGAGCGTGAACATGGCCGCCAGACCACCCCGCAGGGCGACGGTCGGCTGACGGAGCCGTACGGACCCGAGCGCCCCGGCGAGCAACAGCAGGCCGGTGACGGCGACGAGTGTGATGAGCGGTTCCATGTCCGGATCTTCCTGCTGCGGCCCACACCGTGAGCGATGACGTATGACGTGTGTGGCGACGTTGCCCCCGCCCGCCCGTCAGGCGGAGCCGTCGGCCAGGGCCGCGGCCGACCTGCGGACGGTGTCCGGGTCGATGTGCTGGATCTGCACGACGACCCCGTCCGGGTCGGTGACCCGGACGCTGCGGCCGAAGTTCTCCTCGACGAGCTCGTACGGGCAGCCGTTGCGTTCGAGCCGCCGCGCGACCTCTTCCAGCGGCTCGTCCGTCGCGAAGCCCAGTTCGGTGGCGCCGGGCGGCCGACCCTGCGAGACGGCGGCGGCATGGACACCGACCGCGCCCGCCGCGGCGGTCAGCCGGACCCAGACGGCCGCGCCGGGCTCCTGCCGGACGGCGAGCCCCAGCCCGGCGTAGAAGTCCCGGGACGCCTCGACGTCCGCCACGTACCTGATGGGAAGGACGGTCAACATGATCTGCCTCTCTGCGCGGTGGTTGCCGCAAGCGTCCTGTCCGGTGCACCCTCGCGCACGGTAAAGTCGCCCGGATAGACGCGACCGGACGTTTGGAGGGGATCCGGTGACGCGATCCGTCACACTCGACACGCTGGACCGTCGTCTGATCCATGCGCTCCAGATCGACGGGCGCGCCTCGTTCAGCAGGATCGCCACCGTGCTCGGGGCCCCGGAGCGCACCGTCGCGCGCCGCTACCACCGGCTGCGGTCGGCCCTGGTGGTCCGGGTGGTCGGGCTCGTCGACAGCCGACGGATCGGCATGCTCGACTGGTTCGTCCGTATCGACTGCACACCGGACGCCGCCGATGCGCTGACCGCCGCCCTCGCACAGCGGGACGACACCTCGTGGATCGCCCCACTCGCCGGTGGGACGCGGCTGACCTGCATGGTCCACACCCCGGTCGCGGGATCGGAGGGCGGACGCCCGCTCTTCGACCATCTGCTCCGGACCCCGGGGGTACGCGATGTCGAGGCGGGCTGTGTGCTGCGCCCGGTCGCCGGGGTCGGCGGCTGGGCAGGCCGGACGAGCGCGCTGGACGCGGCCGAGCAGGCGGCCCTCCGTAGCCCCACGCCACCGTCACCGGACGGCCCGGAAGTCCTCGCCGAGCCATTCGGTGGGGGCGAGATGTCCGGCTCGGGCGAGGCATCGGGCTCGAGCGAGGCGTCGGGCTCGGACGAGCCATCCGGCTGGGGCGAGGCGGAGGCGCGACTGGCGGGCGAACTGGCCCTGGACGGACGGGCGGAGGTGGCACGGCTGGCCGCCGCCACCGGGTGGTCGGCCTCGACCGTACGCCGCCGTATCGCCGGGCTGCGGGCCGCCGGGGTGCTGCACTTCGAGGTGGACGTGAGCCCGTCCCACTTCGGCTTTCCGCTGGAGGCACTGATGTGGCTGGAGGTGGCGCCGGCCGCGTTGAGCGAGGTGACGGAGGCGCTGTCACGGCATGCCGCGGTCGCCTTCGCCGCCGTCACAACGGGCCGGGCATCGGTCTTCGCCATGGTCCAGTGCCGGGACACCGGCGCCCTGCACGACTTCCTGGCCGTCGAGTTGGCCGCGCTGCCGGGCATCGGTCGGATGGAGACCGCCCTTGTCCAGCGTCGGGCCAAGCGGGCCGGGCCGCTCCTCCTGCCGACGATGGCGGAACGCGCTCAGCGATTCCCACCGCGATCGACCGCCCACCGGGCCGGCCACATCGGATGACGACCGGCCCGGCCGCGGACGAAGGCCACGCGCCCAGGTGGCGACGGTGACCGTGACCCATACGCGAAGCTCCCGCACCGCCATGCTCCGAGGACGGGACAGTCGGCGTCATCTGCATCAGTCGACGGCTTTCACCTCGCCCAGCGCGTCGGCGAGGTCGAGCTCGGTACGGCCACGGGTCTGGAAGCCCCGCTTGAAGAGCTCCGCCGTGCGTCGCTGTGTGGCCTCGCCCCGGACGAGCTGCTGGAACAGGGCGGCATCCGCGCGTACTTCGGCCGGAGTCGGCAGGCTGATGGCATTGATGGCCGCTTTGGCCGCGATCAGTGCGTCGCGGGGGAAGGACCCCATACGCGCGGCCATGTCGGCCACGAACTCGTCCAGCTCGGCGTCGGGCACCGCGCGGTTGATCCAGCCATAGCGTTCGGCGAGTTCGGCATCGAAATCGGCCGACGTCAGCACGGCTTCGAGCGCTCGGCCCCGGCCCAGCAGACGGGTGAGGTGCTGGATCCCTCCCGCGCCGGGGGGTGTGCCGATGCCGACTTCGGGCTGGCTCAGGACAGCGTTCTCCCAGGAGGCGAAGCGCATGTCGCAGGCGAGGAGGAACTCGCTGCCCGCCCCCCGTGCCCGTCCGCGCAGCTTGGCGACAGTGACGGCCGGGAGCTGGCTGACCCTTCGGAACAGCATGCCGAGTGAGGCGTCGCCCGGGCCTCCGGCTTTCGCGGCTTCGGCGGTGTACTCGGGCACTTTGGTCAGGTCGACGTGTGGGAAGAAGAAGTCGGGATCCGCGCTCTCGAAGACCACCACCCGTGGAGCCCCCGGTGGGGAGAGTTCCCCGAGCAGTCCGACCAGGTCGCGTACGACCTCGGGGCCGATGAGGTTGATCGGCGGGGCGTTGAAGGTGGCGAACAGGACGTTGCCGTCCAGCCTGGTGCTGATGGTTTCGTACGAGGCGGTCATGTTCTCGTCCTCTCGGCTCGGCGCTGATCACGGCCCGGTGGCAGGCCCGGCTGCCAGCCCTGGTGCTCCTCGAGCCACGGTGCGACCGACGCGGAGGTATCCCTTCCAGTCTCGCCTCGATCACCCACTGACGCTCACAGGGCCCCGCCGCCCCGCAGCCCTGGAGCGCGCTCCGCGCACGATGAACGCACCGCTGCTCCCTGACCGCCCCGAGGCGCCGAGCCGCTGCCGTGTGGAGCGAGTGATTGCACAGTAAATCGAACAGATGCTCTAATCACTGCATGGCCCTGAACGACTTCCCCGCGGATCTCCTGGAGGCGCAGACCGACTGGTACCGCGCGTACTGGCAGCTCGCCCACGCCGACCCGGCGGCGAGCACCGCCGCCGGCCGACAGCGTCTGCAAGAGCTATCAGCGCGTATCGCCGGTCATCCTTACTGGCAGGGTCCCGCCGGTACGCCCGCCGCGCGTATGGAGCTCAAAGACCTCGCCCGACGCGAGGCCGGGAGGTGAGCCTCACCGCCCGGCAGCAGGCCCTGGCCCGCGCGTCTCGGGACTGGATCGCCGAGCACGGCGAGGCGCCCTCCCTGCGTGAGCTCGCTGCCGCGGTGGGTCTCGCCTCGCCCTCGTCCGTCAGCTACCAGCTGCGACGGATGCGGGAGAGGGGGATCGACGTGCAGACGCGCGGCCGCTCCCGTTCCCGGTAGTGGCTCACCGACCGGGGCGGGCCGTGGTCGTCGGTGTCGGAGTCAGACGCCTTCGCCGTAGGGTGAAAACTCGCACGTGACCGACAGGAGGCCGAGGTGGCCGAGACGACGCCGACCGGGACGACGGTCGCCGGGGTGATGGCCGAGCTGGCCGAGCTCGAGGACCCGAGGACGCGCGCGGTGAACGAGAAACACGGTGACGATCACGGTGTGAACCTCAGCAAGCTGCGCGCGCTCGCCAAGCGGCTCAAGACGCAGCAGGAGCTCGCGTGCGGACTCTGGGGGACGGATGACACCGCGGCGAGACTGCTGGCGATCCTGATCTGCCGCCCGAAGGCGTTCGAGCGTGAGGAATTGGACGTCATGTTGCGCGAGGCGCGCACACCCAAGGTGCACGACTGGCTCGTGAACTACGTGGTGAAGAAGAACCGGCACTGCGAAGAGCTGCGCCAGGCCTGGTTCGCCGATCCGGACCCGGTGGTCGCCGGCGCCGGCTGGGCGCTGACCACCGAACGCGTGACGAAGCAGCCCGATGGCCTCGACCTCGCAGCACTGCTCGACATCATCGAGGCGGAGATGAGAGCCGCCCCGGATCGTCTTCAGTGGGCGATGAACCACTGCCTGGCTCAGATCGGGATCGAGCGCACCGAGCACCGCGCCCGTGCGATCGACATCGGTGAGCGCCTGGAGGTGCTCAAGGACTACCCGACTTCCCCGGGCTGCACCTCTCCGTTCGCGCCCATCTGGATCACCGAGATGGTGCGCCGCCGGCACGGCCGGACGGTGGCTTGATCGGCGGTAGTTCGCTGTCCTGGGTACGGGGGTAGCCGGGCGGCAGCCGCCGACCTCAGGGGCTGCGCGGTCGGCAGCCGCGCCCCGCATCGCCCGCCACGGTGTGGGACCTCAATCCATCCCGGCCGAGAGCCGGCGAGTGAGACGACCACCTATCTACCGGGACCACACTCAGGCTGTCGCACCCTTCGGGTGGTCGTGGAGGGCGATACGGGCGGTGATGCGTTTGCCGACCGGTGCGCGCTGGGCTTCGAAGGCCTGGGCGATGGCCATCACAATCTCCAAACCGTGCTGTCCCACCCTCCCGACATCGGCGGCCCGAGCCACCGGCAACACCGGATCGGAGTCCCACACGACCACCTCGACCATGTCGCCGTCGATCCGCAGATCCATCAGCGCCGGGCCCGGGGCGTACTTGCCCGCATTGGTCACCAGCTCACTGACCACCAGCTGAGTCAGGTCCATGGCGCGCTGCGAGATGGGCAGCTGGTGTTCGGTCCTCGCTTGGGTGAGGAAGTCGGCTGTCACATGGCGAGCCTGGGCGATGCACGTGCTGTCCCCGTCCAGCGCGACCGTCATGTGAAAAGCCTGCTCACCCGGCGCCCTCGTTTCCTCACCCAAGTTTGGTTCCATCACGCTCGTTGTGCTCCGCCCCTCACCTGCGCGCGTACCCAGGCACGCGCGGATCACTCCCTCCATCTTTTGTTGCCTCCCCCACACGAGAGCGTCACCCTTATCCTGCGGACAGGCTTCATACGAAGGTCTTGGTATTCCGTACCGCCGATATGACTGAGGGAGCAATGGTGGGTTCCGAACAAGCTGGACAGTCCGGCCAGCTGTCGGTCGTCACCACCACCACCGACGGCATCCGCGTCCTGACTCTGACCGGAGAGATCGACCACCACACCGGCGAAACCCTCCGCCAGGCCCTGGACGTCCCCGACACCGCCCATCCACGGGTCGTGGTCGACCTGCGGCAGGTCTCCTTCATGGACTCCACCGGGATCAATATCTTCATCGCCGCTCACCGCGCCCTCGTTGAGGCCGGTGGCTGGCTGCGGCTGGCCGAAGCCGCCGAGGCTGTCCTGCGCACATTGCAGATCGTCGGCGTCGACGCCGTCATCGGCTGCCGCCCCACCCTCCGCCAGGCCCTCGACCACTGAAGCCGCGATCGTCGTCGGAGCTCCAGGCCATGGCCACGGGCTGCCGACCCACGGGAGCCCAGCAGGCTCCGAACGAAACGCCCTAGCCGCGGGGGCTGCTGATCCGTTCAGGTTGGATCACATAGATCACCCGGACCTGAGCGCGGCCACCGAACCAGGGATAGGGACCGCCGAGGTACTTCTGCGCGAGCGCCTCGATATGATCCACCGCTCCCTCGGTGGTCACACGCACCACGCGGCCGCGGATCTGGACGTAGGAGGCAGGTTCCGAGGGGTCGGCGACCGCGATGGCCACCCGGGGGTCACGCGCGATGTTCCGGGTCTTCTGATGTGACTCGACACTGTTGATCAGGACGTGCTCGCCATCGGTGTCGACCCATGTCTGGGTGAGCTGGGGCGAGCCGTCGGGCATCGTCGTAGCGATGTAGCAGGTGCTGGGGCGGCGCAGCAGCGCCACCACGTCCTCGCCGAGGGGTACGGGCACGGGGATTCTCCAGGGGCGGGTTCGGTGGTCGCTGGGGCCACAGTAGCCACGGCAGGGAGCCCGGCTCTCCCCGCCCTCGCCGGGACCGGGGCTGCGGCACTCGTAGAGGGGTCCGCACGAGTGCCGCATCACAGTGCACTGTCGGGAGAGAGCGTCAGCCGCCCACGCTGACGTGCCAGCGGAGGGGATTGCTGTCCCTGGCGCTGCCGTCGACCGGGTGGGTTCCCTCGGGGCTCACGTCGTCATACGGGAAGCCGTAGCCCTGGGGCGAGTTGGCGTGGACGATCCGCGACCAGTGGTTGGTGGTCGGGTCCCGGTAGTAGTCCTCGGGGGTCGCGCCGTCGGGCTGGTCGGGGTGGGTGAGGAGGGTGCTGCGGTTGAAGGCGGCGGCGAGACGGGCCATGACCGCCAGGAACGGCTTGGATCCGGCGTTGGTGAACGGCCCGGAGTCGCAGCTGAAGATGTCCGCTGTGGTGGGCTCGGCGAACGGCTTCTCCAGGCCGGGGAAGGTCAGGGCGGCGTTCTGGACGCGGCCGGTGAAGACACCCCAGGATCCCGCGTTGATCCGCAGGTCGGTCGAGGCGTACTTCCGCCAGACCGCGTCGGTGTAGGTGTTCCAGTAGTCGCCGAACGAGCCGCGGGACGCGGGCAGTTTCTGGGGGGAGATCGCGCGTAGGACCGTACCTCCGTCGCTGATGACGCACTTGTCCCAGGGGTAACCGTCCCTGGCGGCCTGGGCGGTGAGAGCGGCCGCGATGCGCTCGGCGGCGTCCAGCTTCAGTGGGGCCACGGTGTGGGTGTCATCGCCGGTCAGCGTGAAGCCGATCGGCAGAGCGGTGACGAGATCGACGTAGCTGAGGTTGGCGTACAGCTCCACGGTGTTGAACGTGAACTCGCAGAACGACCAGGTCTTGCCGTAGTTGACGTCGGCCTCGGCCACGAAGCTCGGTTCGACGAGCTGGCTGACCTCATTCACATAGAACGTGATCTTGTTGTCGCGGACGAAGTAGACCCGGGCTCCGTACATCTGGGGCAGTGTCACCACCGTCGGACCGCCGCCCGGGGCCTTCAGGGGGATCGAGCAGTCCTCGATCTCCCGCATCTCGCTGCTCTGCGGCAGATAGAACTTGCTGCCGTCGGGGCGCAGCAGAATCCACTTGCCGGTGCCTTCCTCGTGGCCGGTGACGTAGGCGTTCACCGGCCCCGGGAGGCTCTTGTTCTCCAGGGCCAGTTGGCAGTCGGCCGGGGCCGCCGCGGCCTTGCCGCTGAGCAGGGTGCCCGTGAAGGGCGCGGCCACCGCCGCGGCGCCGGCTGCGGTGAGGAACGTTCTTCGCCTGATCATCTCGTTAACCTCCGGGATGTGGGGCCCCCGTGGTGAGCGGAACAACTGTCGGCCGGTCTCCCGGCGTGGTCAAGGCTCTGAGCGGAATCTCTGAGAGCGCTCTCACAACTGCTCAGGCCAACCGGGTCGGATACGCGCTCCTGAACGGCGGCGACGTGGGTGAAGCGGCCGGGGGAGTCCGACGGAAACCGCAACGGCGGACCGGCCGCCGGAACCTTCTCACCGGAACTGGCGGACGAACTCGTCCGCAACACCCCCTGAAGATCCCGAAGATCCCGGGAGCCGGGCCCCTGGCCTTCGTAGCGGCAGACTTGGCCGGGCACGCGCGAGTGCCACGCGCGAGTGCCGTGTGCGCTCCTGTGTGTTCCCGACCGAGGGCATCCGGCGGTCGGTTACGGGCGCCCGCGCATGACTTCGCCGCACCCGGTGGCGGAAGTCGGCGGAAGTCAGTCGACGATGGCGTCAATCTCCACTTCAACGAGCCACTCAGGATCGATGAAGCGTGAGACCTCGACGAAGGTGCACACTGGACGGATCGAGGCGAACCGCTCTCCGTGTGCTCGCGCCGCTTCTTCCCAGCGCGTCACGTCGGTGAGCATGATGCGGGTCCGCACGACGTCCCCCAGCGACGCCCCTGCTTCTTTCAGTGCGGCGTCCGCGATGTCCAGGCACCTGACGGTCTGGGCATGGACGTCGCCTCGCCCGACGGTCGTCCCGTCGTCTCCTATGGGCGCAGTCCCAGCGACCGCGACATGTGCCCCTTTGCGCACTGCCCGGGAGAACCCGATGCGGGGTTCGAGTGGCGAGCCAGAACTGACCATCTGTCGAACACGATTCATCCCGCCATCCTCGCAGATCACCGAGGTTTCGCTCGTGGTGGCCCTGCTACGGCGTGCACCCCTCATGACGAACCTCCCCGGCACCCGCCCTGTCCGTGCGCAGCCTCCGCCGACCGGCGTGGGCGGCCCGCCGACCGTGCCGGGGCCGAGAGAGATCCCTCACCGGTCGGTCGAGCCTCCCCCCCCACTCCCCTCAGTACGCCGCCCTCGCGACGGCACCTCTCAGGAGGCGAACGCGTCCACGCCGGTCAGTTCTGCGGACAGCGCCCATAGGCGGGTGGCCTGCTCCGGGTCCGTGGCCCACTCCTTGACACCGACCCGGGCGCCGTCCGCCGGGGCGGGCTCGGCGATGTCGCAGTTCTCCAGGTAGACGCCGCCCATGCCGTTCAGCTGGGGGGAGGTCGCCGCCCACACCTGTGTGGCCGCGCCCTGCTGTGGTGTTTTGAACCCCTCGGGGTTGAGCGGGGTGCCGTCCTCGTCGATCCAGCCCCGCTCGACCATCTCCTGCTTCGGCAGGTGCCGCTGGAGGGGAGTGAGAATGCCACCGGGGTGCAACGAGAAGGCCCGTACGCCACGGTCCTTGCCGAGACGGTCGAGTTCCACGGCGAACAGCGCGTTCGCCGTCTTGGCCTGGCCGTATGCCTCCCATTTGTCGTAGCCGTGGCGCCAGTGGACATCGTCCCAGCGGATGGGGGAGGTGTGGTGGCCGGTGGAGGAGACCGAGACGACGCGGGCGCCGCCCGGCTCGATCGCCGGCCACAGTCGGTTGACGAGGGCGAAGTGGCCGAGGTGGTTGGTGGCGAACTGGGCCTCCCAGCCCGGCCCGACCCGGGTCTCGGGGCAGGCCATGATCGCCGCGCTGTCGATGACGATGTCCAGGGTCCGGCCCGAGGCGAGGAACCGCTCGGCGAAGGCGCGCACGCTGTCCAGGTCGCCGAGGTCCAGTTCGTCCACCTCGACACCGTCGATCCCGGCCAGGTTCTGCTGTGCCACGTCGACCCGGCGGGCCGGGACCACGACACGGGCGCCGGCCTTCGTCAGTGCGCGTGTGGTCTCGACGCCGAGACCCGAGTAGCCGCCCGTCACCAGGGCGAGCCGACCGGTGAGGTCGATGCCCGCGAGGACGTCGTCGGCGGTGCTCCGGGCGCCGAAACCCGAACCGGTCTTGTGCTGCGGTGTGGTGCTGTCGCTCATGACGGCACGCTATGAATTCGAGTGCCCTCGAAGTCAAGCGCGGCCCGCGGCCGTGGGCCGGACAGGCCGCGAACGAGGAAGCGGCGCCGACCGGACGGGCGAATCATGCCCCACACACGATGCCGCCGCATCCGAGCGAAGTGGCGGCGATGCCCACACACAGGTCCGAGGGTCACCCTGAACGGGGGTGCACCCGGCAGTTGGTGTGGAGGTATCCGGCAGTGCCGTGGGTGAAGTCGTAGAGCGCGACCGTTTGGGTGTCCTCCAGGGAATCCGTCGGTGGCATCAGGAAGTGTGTCTCGCTCACCGGGAGCAACTCGTATCTGATGCGGTCCGGTCTCTGGAGGAACTCTGCCTGCATGGGGTCGAGGTCCAGGGTCAGGGAGAGCTTTCCGTCCTCGGCTGTCACCTCGTACCGTGTGCCGGGGCGCTCGTAGACGCCTTCATATCGGGACAGGTCGAGGCTGAGCGTCGTGTCCGGTACGGGCAGGTCCGGGATGGTGACCGTGCCGAGGCCGGTCAGGATCTCGTTGAACACCTCGCGGTAGAAGCTCTCCCGGGGGCCGCCGTTCGTCAGCATCACGAGGGCGGTGTCGGAGTCCGGCAGGATCCGTAGCCGGGCGTTCTGGCCGATCGTGCTGCCGTCGGTGGCGTAGACGGTCTCGCCGTGCCAGTCACACACGATGAGGCCGAGCGCCCATTGGGGCCCGAACAGGTACGGGTCCGGTACGGATACCCGCGAACGCGTCATCTCTCGGATGCTGTCCGCGGAGACGATGCGCTTTCCGTTCGGCGCCATGCCGTCGTTGAGCAGGACATGCGCCATGGCGAGCACCTCGCGGGTCGTGGAGGTGACGTTGCCGCCGGGGCCGAAGGCACGCGGCAGGTAGTCCATCGGTGTGACGAGGGGACCCTCGTGCAGGGATCGGATCAGATGCCCGGTCGCGGCCCGGCTGACATCCACCTGCTTGTGCCAGCTGTGGGTGCTGGTCAAGCCCATGGGGTCGAAGAGGCGCTCCCGCATGACGTCATCCCAGGGTCTGCCGTCCCGCACCTCCAGGATCCGCGCGAGAATGGCGTACCCCAGGGCCACGCTGTATCCGTGGGTGTGGCCCAGCGGG
This sequence comes from Streptomyces sp. NPDC048636, assembly GCF_040650655.1. Lineage (NCBI taxonomy): Bacteria > Bacillati > Actinomycetota > Actinomycetes > Kitasatosporales > Streptomycetaceae > Streptomyces > Streptomyces sp. NPDC048636. The sequence continues at coordinate 205,912 of NZ_JBEZHR010000005.1, forward strand.
GAGACCTGGGGCGCGTCGGCGATGTTCTCGACCATGCGCTCGTAGACATCGTCGTCTTCGCCGGGATCGCCGTAGGCTTCCTCGATGCCGCTGGTGTGGTAAAGCAGGTGACGAGCGGTCACCTTGGCGCTCACCTCGGGATCGGCCACCGTAAAGCCGGGCAGGTAGGTCCGTACCGGCTCGTCCAGAGCGACCTTCCCCTCGTCGACGAGTTGCATGAGGGCCAGCGCGGTCCATGTCTTGGTCATGGATCCGCACTGGTAGACGGTGTCCGTCGTCGCGGGCTCCCGCGTTTCCACATGGGTCACGCCGACCGCGAACTCGGTGAGCTCCCCGTCGTGGAAAATCCCGATCGCGGCGCTCGGGATTCCGTACTCCGCCAGGAGTTCGGCGACCCGGGCCCGGAGCCGCGGCTCATCGACCCTCATCGCGGGAGACCGACCGCGTTCGCGGCGTCCGCTTCGTAGTACTCCGTCGTGGCGTACGCGCCGACGTGTGTTTCGAAGAAGTCCCGGACACCGTCCATGGAGTCATGGCTGATGATGTTCACCGCCTTGGCCCCGTCCGTGCTCGCCACCGACAGCTGCCACGTGGCGCCCTTGGGGAGCTTGGCGTGTGCTTTCTTCAGGCCACTCCAGAACTTGTCGTCGTCCGAGACGGTCGACACGGCCATCATGTGCATCGTGATGCCTTCCTTTCAAGATGAGAAAAAGCTACGTTGCGTTTGATGTTCCATCAATGTGACGGCATGAAAAATCGCAGCTAGATGGTGAATCGTTGCAACAGGATTGTGAATGAATGCAATGACCTCCATAGGGTCGTTGCAATATGCTGTGCATGAACGCAAGGGGGTGTGCCGGTGCCAGGAGGCAGGCTGACTCACGAGGACCGCATACGGATCGCGGCATGGCTGGCCGACGGGCTCGGGTACGCCGAGATCGGCCGACGGCTCGGACGGCCCACGTCCACGATCAGCCGCGAGGTCGCACGCAACGGCGCCTTCGGGGACTACCTGGCCGACCAGGCCCAACAGGCCGCCGGCCGCCGTGCCCGCCGGCCCAAGCCCGCCCGACCCGTCGAGCCGACGACCGGCGGGCAGCCGACCGAGGCGGTGCGCGGTTTCGTGGACCAGTTCGCGATGCTGCTGGCCGCCACCGGTCTGCCCCGGATGACCGCCCGGGTGTTCGTCTCTCTGCTCACCGCGGACGCCAGTGGCCTGACAGCGGGCGATCTGGTGCATCGGCTACAGGTCAGCCCGGCGTCGGTATCCAAGTCCATCGGCTATCTCGAGGCCGTGGAACTGGTGGTGCGTCACCCCGATCCCGGTGGGGGCCGCGAGCGGTACATCGTCGACGACGAGGTCTGGCTCCGGGCGTGGCAGGCCGACACCAGCGCACACGGCGAGATCGCGACCGCCGCACGGCGGGGCATCGAGATCTTCGGTGCCGGGACGGCCGCCGGCGTCCGGCTCGGCAGAATGGGCCAGTTCTTCGCCCGGCTCACCGAGCAGATGGGCGGCAGCAGCACCCTTACCGAGACCGCCGTGCGCGATGTCCTGGCCGTGCTCGCCGCCCTCGCGCACGCCGGTCGACCGCTCACCCTGGACACGCTGGCCACCGCGCTCAACTGGCCCCGGGACCGTGCCACCGCCGCCCTGAACACCCTCCGGCATCAACCGGACCTCGCCGACCCCCTTGCCCTGCGGGCCATCGCCCCCGCGACCTACACCCTCACCGCGAGACCGGACCGCCTCAGCCCGGAGCAACGCCTGGCACTGGAGAACTGAGTCACGCGAATCGCCGTCGGGCAGCCGGTACATGGCCGTGAGCGGGCGGCCTGTGGGTTCCCCCACTCGGTGGGGAGGCATGGGTTCGTTCTAGGATCTCCGGCATGGCGAAGCGCGCGGTACATCGGCGGGCCCGGAAGATCCTGGGCGAGGAGCCCGTGGCCCTGGTGTGGTGCGAGATCCACAAGCCGGTCCCGACACCGCCCAAAGACGTACACCGCGCGGCCGGTAAGGGACGGCTGAAGCCGGGCCGCCACTGGCTGCTGTATGTCGGGGGCGTGGTGTTCTTCTTCGTCGTCGTCCCGATGATGCTGATGGACAAGCTGGGAGAGCGACTCGACCGCTTGTCCTCGCCGGGACGGAAGCCCGGACCGCGGTCCGGGCGGTCACAGACTCCGCCCGACGCCCGCCCCGCCACGCCCGGTCGCGTCCGTGATGGCGGGCAGGACCCGGCTGGCGGTGTTTTCGACGGCGACTGGAATCTGACTGCCGGTCAGCTGTTGCTGCGCTGGTACGGGCACTCGCCCAACGCCAAGCGGCTGGTCGTGCTCGCCCGGGACCGTGTCTGTATCGCCGCGTCCCCGGGCCGCCGGTTGTCGCCGACCAAGGCCGATGACTTCCGGACCGTCGCGGAGTTCCCCCTGGATCAGGTCCGCATCGACGGGGAGGCGGATCAGCCGCGCGGATTCGCCACCTTCCGGCTCGGTTTCGCCGATGGCTCCTGGCTGGAGGTGGGGCGGCTGGGCGAGCCCCAGGACGCCGACCACTTCCTTCGCACGGCCACCGGTTGATTCGACCGGCTCGGATGCCGCCGTCACGGGGTGCCGGTACGGACCCGGAACCGTATGCCGTCGGGCAGGTGCGGACCCTTCCCCTGCTCACACCCGTGTTAGCCGGGTGTTAGTGGAGCGGCAGCCTCCCGATAGTGGCCTCGACAAGAGTGGGTGACGTACCGAGGAAACAACGACACCGACTGTCCCGGGGGGGACCTGAAATGAGCTCCAGCACCACTCTCCGCACCGCTCGTCGCCGCTCCCTGCGCATCGCCGCCGCGGCTCTGACCGCAGCCGCCGCGCTTTCGCTGACCGCCTGCAACAACGACGACACGAGCTCCAAGCCCGCGGGCCAGAAGACCACGGCCGCCGCCGAGCCCAGCAGCGCGGGCTCCTCCACCGGAGCGCCTGACTCCGGTGCCAAGCCCGGTAGCAAGGAGGGCGCTTCGGGTAAGGCGGCGTCCCCGGTCCGGACCCAGACCTTGGCGGACGGCAGCACGGCCAAGATCTACGAGCTCGGCGAACAGCGCTACCGTGCCAAGATCGTCAGCGACGGTTCGGTCACGGCCACGCTGGAGACGAAGGGGCACGACGACGGGCTCGACGCGAACGGCATGTACGTCGTGCTCACGCTGGGCGGCCAGGTCAAGTCCTGGATGGGCGGGGAACACCAGGGACCGGGCACCTTCACGCTCGCGGGCGGTTGGACGGCCAAGGTCACGAAGGTCGGCGAGCTCCGGTACCGAGCGCAGATCCTCGGCAAGGAGGGCTCGGTGGACGCCACGCTGGAGACGAACCAGCACGACGTCGGGCTCGACGCCAACGGGGTGTACATCGTGCTCAGCGCCGGCGGTGTGATCAGCTCCCACGAGTAAATGCTTGCCCGACCACGGCGGGTGGAGCTGCCTACGGCGGCTCCACCCGCCGTAGTGGTCCCGGAGACCGGCCCCGCGCGCGAGGTCCAGGCAACGTCGCGTCGAGGCATCCAGGGGCCGTCGTCCAGGAGACTGACACGGTTCGGGTCAGCGGTTTCACCCCGGCTCGCCTTTCCGCTCGCGGGATGACCGGAACCCATCGCTTTGTCGGCTCGTACGCCGATCAGGCGTACGCGACCACGCCGAGGGCATGGCTGCTCATCGGGCGGTGGCGAGGCCGTTGAGGAGGTGGCCGAGCTGTGCCGGCGCCTGGAGGTGGGCCATATGACCCTGACCGGGAAGCACATGCACTTCGGCACGGGCGACGCGCCGCCGGACATCGTCGAACGATGTGCCGTAAGGGGCCGTTCGGTGATTGCACTGGCCGATGATCAGGTCGACACGGTCCGCCCGTCGTGCCAGCTCCTCCGGTGGCGGTGTCGAGTTGAGGGCGGCGAGCTCGGCGTACGCCGGTCTGCTCAAGTCTCGCAAGGCCGCCCATCCTTGAGGGTCGGCCCGCAGGGCCTCGATCTGCGCCGTGTCGAGGCCGGCGATCTGCCGGCACACGATCTCGGCGGTGGCGTCCCAGTCCGCCGTCTCTTCGGCGGCCCGCAGATCCGGCAGTGCGTGGCTGCCGAACGGCCGCATCACCGGCTCGTAGGCGATCACATGGTGCAGTGGACGATCGTTGGCGGCCAGCAGCGCGATCAAGCCGCCGTAGCTCCAGCCGAAGAGCGCCTGCGTGCTCTTGAACTCGTCCAGCACCACGCCGAGGTCCTCGACCTCCGTTCGCAGGGAGTATGAACTGGTCAACGGCCCCGAGGGGGCCCGGCCCCGGCGGTTGAGGACCGTCACCGACCTCCAGGCGTCGAGGCCGGTCGCGACATGGCGCCACCCGTGAGCGTCGCTGGTCCCGCCCGGGACGACGACGAGACCCGGAGCGTACGGCTCCCCGTACACATCGACCGCGACCGAACTGGCTCCGCCGACCGACAGTGTTTTCTGAATCGTCTGCTCCATAAAGTCATTATGGAGCAGGCGCTCTACAATGCAAGGGTGTCCCGACCAACCCGTGGCCGACCACGAGCCTTTGACCGTGACCGCGCGATCCTCGACGCCGCCCGCCTCTTCTGGCGACGCGGCTACTCCGGGACGTCGACCCGCGACCTCACCGCGGCCCTCGGACTCTCGACCTCCAGCCTCTACGCCGCCTTCGGCAGCAAGGCCGGGCTGTTCGAGGAAGCGGTGCGGACCTACGCCGAGCGCTACCGGGAGATCTACCGGCAGGCGGTCGCCGAGCAGGAGCTGCGGACCGTCATCGAGCAGCTCCTCATCCACTCGGTCGCCGAGTTCACCCGGCCCAGTGACGTCCATCCGGGCTGCCTTCTCAGCAGCGCCGCGATGACCGACAGCACAAGCACCCTCGATACCAGCGCCCACTACGCCGAACTGCACGGCTGGAACGAGCGGGCCCTGCTCACCCGCATCGAGCGAGCGGTTCAGGACGGGGAACTCGTCACCGGGACCGACCCAGTGGCGCTGACCGGACTCGTCCAGTCCGTCGTGCACGGATTGTCGGTGCGAGCCAACCTCGGCACGGCCCGCGAGGACCTGCTGGCGACGGCGCACCTCGTCCACGAGCTGATCTGCCGACAGCTCACATCACCAACGCCCTGACCGGTGGCCACCGGCTGGGCTCCGTCGGCCCGGGGAGGGCAAGGCGGCAGCGAACCTCCCCAGGTACACGCTGCCGCCCAGCCCGGCTCTGATTACCGTGAGGGCCCAGCTCAATCTGGGTTTTCCGGTCGCTGTTCCCGAATGATCTCACCGCTGACGCTAGGAGTTTGGCCAGTTCCTCCCGCCAGACACAAGCTCGGTGTCCGGGCGTGCGTCGACGACGGGCCGCCGGTGTCTCAGGCCGCTCCCGGCGGGGTGAACTTCGTGAGGATCAGCAGGGTGTCGACGAGGTCCTCGGCGGGGGCGCCGGTGGCCAGGCGGCGCAGTTGCTGGCCGAAGACCAGAGCGACGGCCGCACCGGCCAGCCCTTCGGGGTCCGGGACGCCGAGGTGGGTCAGGATCCGGGTGGCCAACAGGTCGTAGGCGGCGAAGCACTCGGCCGCGGCGGCCCGCAGCCGTTCATCGCGGCCGGCCTGGACGTAGAGCTCGAACGGCGCGATGTGGCGGCTGTCGAAGGCGGTGTCGCCCGCGACCTGCGCCACCGCCTCTGCCGCCTTCCCGATGTCGAAGCGCTCGTCGGAGCATTCGTCGGCGAGGGCCGTGAAATGCCGGGTCTCCTCGGCCACGAAGTGCAGCAGGCTCTCGCGCAGCAGCTCGTGCTGGGTGGCGAAGTGGTAGGTGACGGAACCGAGGGAGACCCCGGCCTCCTTGGCGATCCGCCGGTTGGTGAGGGCCGCGATGCCGTCCTGCCCGATGATCCGCAGTACGGCGTCGATGATGCTCTGGCGGGTGTCGGAGGCATGGGGCATGTCGACATTCTGCCCCATCGGCCGAGGCGGTCGCCCGGACGGGCAGCGGAGTTGGCCGCCACGGCGAGGTGGACAAGGAGCGGAGCGCTCCCTACTGTTCGTTCGAACGAACAGTAGCGAGACATCGGGCGGGAGTCCTCGTGGACATAGCTGAATCGAATGTTCTGCTCACCGGGGCCACCGGAGGCATCGGCTCCGCGCTGGCCGAGCGCCTGACCGCGCGGGGAGCGCGCCTCACGGTCACCGGACGGCGGGAGGAGGCCCTCAAGGCCACCGCGGACGCGTGCGGAGCCCGCACCGTGGTCGCCGATCTGGCCGTTCGGGCCGACACCGTCCGCCTGGTCGAGATGTGCGCCGAGACGGACATCCTCGTCGCGAACGCCGCCCTGCCCGCCAGCGGCGACCTTCTGGACTACACCGAGGAGCAGCTCGACCGCGCCCTCGACGTCAACCTGCGCGCGCCCGTCCTGCTGTCCCGGCTGCTCGCGGCGCATATGGTGGCCCGCGGCCGCGGACACATCGTGCTGGTCGGCTCCATTTCCGGTAAAGCGGCGACGAAGTCGACCTCCCTGTACAACGCGACCAAGTTCGGACTGCGCGGATTCGCCCTCGCCCTGCGCCAGGAGCTCAGGGGCACCGGGGTGGGGGTGTCCCTGGTCCAGCCCGGTTTCGTCCGCGACGCCGGGATGTTCGCGGCCACCGGTGCCTCCACGCCGAACGGCATCAGGACCGTCACCCCCGGCCAGGTCGCCGACGGCGTCGTCCGAGCCGTCCGCCGCGACCGGTGCGAGGTCAACGTGGCGCCGCTGGAGCTGCGGTTGCTGAGCGCCATCGCCGGGCAGTTCCCCGGCTTCGCCGAGCGGGTCCAGGCCCGGGCGAACATCGACGGCTCGGTACGGCAGATCGTCGAGGCACAGCGCTCACGCCGTTAAGTGCGGGTGGTCCGGCGCCACCGGGTGTCACGCCGCTCGCTTCGTCCCGCCACCCTCGCCATCTGACCGGGTGCATCATGGATCCGGACGCCCGAGGGGACCTACGGAGCAGAGGGGGACTGGTACGTGACGCGCATTCAGATCATCGGTGGCGGGATCGCCGGTACGGCCACCGCGCTGGCCCTGCACAAGGCAGGATTCGACGTCGCCGTACACGAGGCACATCCGGACACGGCCGAGGACATCGGGGCTTTCCTGACCCTGGCGAGCAACGGGATGCGCGCCCTGGCGCAGTTCGACGCCGCGGACGTGGTCACCGCGATCGGCTTTCCGCTGCGCTCGATGCGTGTGCTCGACGGCCAGGGGGAGGAACAGGCCCATGTGCCGCTGGGGGACGCGGGCGACCCGCTCCTCCGGTACCGGTGCCTGCGGCGTGGCGAGTTGAACGCCGCGTTGCAGGCCGAGGCCGTCCGTCGGGGGATCGGGCTGTCCCACGGTGCGCGGCTGGTGTCCATCGAGAACGGACCGGACGAGGTGTGCGCGCGTTTCGCCGATGGCAGCGTCGCGGCCGGCGATCTGCTCATCGGCGCCGACGGCCTGAGTTCGACCGTCCGGCGATCGATCGCGCCCGGCGCGGAGCCCGTCTACGCGGGGGAGAGCGTCTTCTACGGCTACACCCGCAGCGCCCCGATGGTGGAGGAGACCGGGCACATCACCATGGTGCGGGGCAGCGGTGCGGCCTTCGGCTACGCGGTCTCGCCCGAAGGGGAGACGTACTGGTTCGCCCGAGTCGCCGGACAGGCCATCCCCGCCGATCAACTCACCCACCCCGCGAGTTTCCGTCGGCGGGACGCACTTGTTGAGTTGCTGTGCAAGGACGACACTCCCGCCGCGGGCATCGTCGCGGCCTCCGCGGACAGCATCATGGCCACCAACGCCACCGAGATTCCCGTCGGAACCCTCTGGCGATCCGGACGAACGCTGGTCATCGGTGATGCCGCGCATGCGGCATCACCGGCGACAGGGCAAGGCGCCTCGATGGCGTTGGAGGACGCCGTCATCCTCGCCAAGTCCCTGAGGGACAGCCCCGATCTGGACGGCGCGCTCTCCCTCTATGAGACGTACCGGCGCCCGCGTGTGGAGCACAACATCACCGCGAGCGGGGGCATCTCCCGTGGCACCCGCACTCCGCCGAGCACCGGCCGGGCACCGTCCCCGCAGCGTCCAGGCGACAACACGCTGACCGACCAGCTGGACTGGGACCGGGATGTGCGCACCGTCTCCATCGACGTGGACTAGGCGGAGTTCATGGATCCCGGTGCGGAGGGCCGCCGGGGGTCCTGGTCGCCGCGTGCTCAACTCCCCGGCGGCAGACGTTCGATGGCCAGCAGGGCGGCATCGTCGTCGAGGTCACCACCGACGTGCCGCCGCAGGTCCGCCCGTACGTGGTCCACGAGTTGGTCCAGCGGATCGTAGCTCCACCGCGTCATGCGTTCGGGCAGCGGGTAGAACCGTCCGGCCGCGTCCCGCGCCTCGATGACGCCGTCGGTGAAGAGCAGCAGACGGTCACCGCCGCGGAAGGGGATCGTCTCCACCGACGGTCCGGCCTCGACGAGTTCCGCGAAGCCGATCGGCGGGCCGGGCTCCGCTGATTCGCAGCCCTGAACGGTGCCGTCCCGGATGGCCAGCGGCTGTGGGTGACCGCATTGCACCAGACGCGCTACCGGCCCCTCCGGGATCTCCACGAGCAGCGCCGTGGCGAACCGCTCGGTGAACTCCTCCCCGTACAGCCGGCGGATATTGCGGCGGGCGCTGCCCTCCAGCCAGTGCGCCACATTCGCCAGGTTCGGCTCGTGGTGTGCGGCTTCCCGGAAGGCGCCCAGCAGCGCGGCGGACGCGTCGACCGCGGGCAGGCCCTTGCCGCGGACATCGCCGATCAGGAGACGGACCCCGTGCGGCGTGTGCAGGACCTCGTAGAAGTCGCCGCCGATACGCGCCTCCGACTCGGCGGCCATGTACGTGCCCTGGAGCAGCAAGCAGTCCAAACGAGCGGGCAGCGGGCGGATCAGTGTGCGCTGGGCCGTCTCGGCCACGGAGCGCACCTGTGTCAGCTCCCGCTCCCGGCGCTGCCGGATGGAGCACGCCAGAAGGCTTGCCAGGCCGACGGTCAGCAGCGCGATGTTGATGATCTGGGACGCGGAAGACCCCCAGCGGCTGTCGACCAGATCCAGGACCGCATTCACCCCGATCGTCGTCGCGGCGACGGCCGCCGTGACACCGAGCCCGCAGATCGCGGCGGCGAAGACGGAGGCCGAGGCGAGGACGGGACCCAGCCGCAGCCAGTCCGGCGTGGCCACTTCCACCACGGCGATCACGGCGATGAGTGCGAAGGGCGACAGCGGTGTCAGCCAGGACAGCCAGGCTCGGCCCGCCGCCACCGTGGCGGGGGGCACCGCGCTCTCAGACACTGTGATCTCTCTCCCGTCGCCGGTGGAGCGGAGCCCACGAATGTGGCCGACGCCACCACGCTAGGTGCGCCTCGACCACGTGGAAGTGGCCGAACGGGCCGTGGCGGCCGGGTCGAAAGTCCCGAGGGCGGCCGGACTCCGCAGACGGGATGGCATGGAGAAGGGGCGGCCCGGCGCCGTTGGCGCCTGGCCGCCCCTTCCGCTCGCCGATCCGGTCAGTCCGTACCGGATTCCATGGCGGCACGGTCGAGCACCTCGTCGTCACCGGATCCTTCGCCACGGGAGGCGATGGCTTCGGCGCCGCCTTCGGGCAGAGTGCCGATGAGTCCGGTCGCGGCGGCCTGGGCGGCGCCGATGGCAGGTGTGGCGGTGCCGAGCAGGCCGATTCCGGCGTACTGCTCGAGCTTGGCGCGCGAATCGGCGATATCGAGGTTGCGCATGGTGAGCTGGCCGATCCGGTCCATGGGGCCGAACGCGGAGTCCTGGGTGCGCTCCATCGACAGCTTGTCCGGGTGGTAGCTGAAGGCCGGGCCCGTGGTGTCGAGGAGGGAGTAGTCCTCACCGCGGCGCAGTCGCAGTGTCACCTCGCCCGTGACGGCCGCGCCGACCCAGCGTTGCAGTGACTCGCGCACCATGAGCGCCTGCGGGTCCAGCCACCGGCCCTCGTACATCAACCGGCCGAGGCGGCGGCCCTCGTTGTGGTACTGGGCGAGGGTGTCCTCGTTATGGATCGCGTTGACCAGGCGTTCGTAGGCCGTGTGCAGCAGGGCCATACCGGGTGCCTCGTAGATACCGCGGCTCTTGGCCTCGATGATCCGGTTCTCGATCTGGTCCGACATGCCCAGGCCGTGGCGGCCTCCGATGGCGTTCGCCTCCATCACCAGATCGACCGGGGAGGTGAACTCCTTGCCGTTGATCGTCACCGGGCGGCCCTGGTCGAAGCCGATCGTCACATCCTCCGTGGCGATCTCGACCGAGGGGTCCCAGAACCGCACGCCCATGATCGGCTGTACGGTTTCCACGCCCGTGTCCAGGTGCTCCAGCGTCTTGGCCTCGTGAGTGGCGCCCCAGATGTTGGCATCGGTGGAGTACGCCTTCTCGGTGCTGTCCCGGTAGGGCAGGTCGTGGGCGAGAAGCCACTCCGACATCTCCTTGCGGCCGCCCAGCTCGGTGACGAAGTCCGCGTCCAGCCAGGGCTTGTAGATCCGCAGATGCGGGTTGGCGAGCAGTCCGTACCGGTAGAACCGCTCGATGTCGTTGCCCTTGAACGTCGAGCCGTCGCCCCAGATCTGTACGTCGTCCTCGAGCATCGCCCGGACCAGGAGAGTGCCGGTGACGGCGCGGCCGAGCGGTGTGGTGTTGAAGTAGGCGCGCCCTCCCGAGCGGATGTGGAACGCCCCGCAGGTGAGCGCGGCAAGGCCCTCCTCCACCAGCGCCGCGCGGCAGTCGACCAGGCGCGCGACCTCGGCGCCGTAGGTCTTGGCCCGCCCGGGCACCGAGGCGATGTCCGGCTCGTCGTACTGGCCTATGTCGGCGGTGTAGGTGCACGGGACGGCGCCCTTGTCGCGCATCCAGGCGACCGCGACAGAGGTGTCGAGGCCGCCGGAGAAGGCGATGCCGACACGTTCGCCGGCGGGGAGGGAGGTGAGGACCTTGGACATGGCAATAGTATGCAGAGAATCGCATGGTCATGCAATGACGCAGGTCAAGGTTGCGGGTCGAGGGTCCAGGGCGGCTGACGAGGGAGCTCCTGGTGGTGCGGGAGGCCGCCGTGGCGTCGGGTTCCTCAGGTCCGCATCGCACTCTTCCAGGTGGTCGCGTCATAGAAACCCTGTCGCCGGACGCGGGGGAAAATCTGTTGTGGCGGGAGTAGACATGGAGGTGTGCCGGGGGTAGTGTTTCTCGCGTACTCAAGGAGTCGAAGAGGGCTCGGCAGAGATGAACTGCCGTGCGAGCAGCACAGTACGGAGCGGAACGGCGGCGGAGTGACGGGGCCGGGAACGGTGGGTCCCCTCGCTGGCGGCCGGGCCGAGCGGCCTCAGGGGTCGCGCGCAGTATCCGCGATATCAGCAGTACGACCGAGTAGCCGAACGAGGTAAGGAGCAGACGCCATCAGGATCGCCCGAGCGGGCGAGAAGCCGCTCGGGTACCGCAGGCCCCGATTGGAAGGTGGTCCCCGGTCACGCATACGCGATCCCCGTATCTCCGCCCTCCCAGGCGGACGAGCGGAATAAGAAGGCCGGCACATTCAGCCGGCAGATGGTGTTGACAGCTCGGGGCCCGGGTGCCACTACGGCACCCGGGCCCCTCGACGCGTATTTCGAAAGAAGAGGTCTATGCCCGGTAGCAGTGCCCGTCCCACCGACAACTTCGATGACGACGACTACCCCGCCTACACCATGGGCCGGGCTGCCGAGATGATCGGCACCACTCCCGCCTTCCTCCGTGCCCTGGGCGAGTACCGCCTGATCACCCCGCTGCGTTCAGAAGGCGGCCACCGTCGCTACTCCCGCTATCAGCTGCGTATCGCCGCCCGGGCCCGCGAACTCGTCGACAACGGCACCCCGGTAGAAGCCGCCTGCCGCATCGTCATCCTCGAAGACCAACTCGAGGAAGCCCAGCGCATCAACGAAGAACTCCGCGCCCGCCCGAACTGATCACCGTTTCCGGTCAAGCCGCTGAACTGGGTAGGGGCGCCACACGGGTTGCCGGGTGGGCGACCGCGGGCGGGTGCCGGTCGCGGACCGGCACCCGCCGCGCGCCGCGCGGCCGTTGGCTCAGGGACGGGTCCCCAGTAGGTGTGTGGTGAACCAGTCGCGTGCTGCCGTGGAAGAGAGGGCGAACCCCTCCCCGTCGTAGGCGTCGAAGTGCCCGCCCGGGATCAGTTCCAGTTTCTTGGGACGGGAGGCGGTCTCATAGGCGTCGGTGGCGAATACGCCGGGGGTGGTCTCATCTTTCGGTGCCACGATCATCAGTAGCGGAGTGGGGGCGATGAACCGCACGTAGGCGCCGGGTTCGTAGCCGCGGGTGTGCTCCGCCGACAGGAAGGTGATCTCGTTGCGCCAGGTCGAGCGCTGGTCGTTCTCCGTTTGCGAGAACCAGGCGTAGGCATCAGGTGTGGGCAACGCGGCGGGCACCGAGGGGTCGTTGCTGATGACCGGGATCGTGGCGGGGGCCGCACCACCCGCCCGAGCCACCCGCTCGGCCGTGAACGCGGTCGCGAGCTCGGCCCCGTCCCCCTCGCTGCCGGAGAGCGCGGAGCCGGTGATCATCGGCACCTGGCTGACGACCGAACGCACCCGGCGATCGATCGCGGCGGCCACCAACGCGTTGCCGCCGCCGAGGCTGGATCCCCAGACCCCGATGAGGTCCGCGTCGACATCCTCCCTGCTCTGGGCATAGGTGAGGGCATGCTGAAGGCAACGCACCTGCTGCCATGGATCGACCTCCTGGCGCGGGGAGCCGGGGAGCGCGTCACTCGCGCCGAAGCCGGGGTGGTCGTAGGCGAGCGCGTTGAGCCCGGCCGCCTGAAAGATCTCCGCGTACCGGTCGAGCCCCATTTCCTTGACGGCCGAGAAGCCGTGCTGGAGCACCACACAGGGTGCTTTCCGGCCCTCGTTCCCGGCGGCCGGGTAGAACCAGCCCCGCAGTGTCGCGCCCTGCGCGTCGAATGCGATGTCCTCGCGAATCATGAGTCATCCACCTCATTAGGTCCGATGCTCCGATCCTGGATCGACCGCGCACCTCACCGCCTGCCTCCGCGTGCCACGTTCTGGCCGCTCAGCGTCAATGACCCGGACCCGAGGCATCCGTCCGCGAGGTGAGCAGCCGCCGCGCCCGGTAGTTCGTCGGCGCGGTGCCGTACACCGCGCTGAACGCCCGCGCGAAGTGGCTCGGGTCGGAGAAGCCCCAGCGCGCGGCGATGGCGGAGACAGGTTCCGCGCCCGTGATGAGCTCGCCACGGGCCCTGGCGAGTCGGCGGGTGCGGACGAACCCGGCGACGGTCTCCCCGGTCTCCTCGAAGAGGCGATGCAAGGTCCGGACCGACATGAGGTGTTCACTGGCGACCACCGAGGGAGTGAGGTCCCAGCGGGTGAGGTTCCGCTCGATCCACCGCTCCACGGCCATACGCCGGAGGGACACCGGGCCCTCCGCCGCCGGGCCCGAGGGTGGCGGGGCGGCGTGCAGAGCCGCCGCGACGAGGTGGAGCGTGGCGTTGCGCGCCGACGCCGCCGCCGTCGGCGACATGCCCTCCATGGACCGGGCGAGGGCGTCCAGGTGGCGGGCGAGGAGCCGGGTCGCGGGTGCTGCGGCGGCCAGGACGCCAGGAAGGGGAGCCGGGGGCTCGCCGACCTCCCGGAGCGCGGTCCGCGGGATCAGGAGGCTGCGCTTGACCAAGGGCTCGAGGACCTCGAAGCGCGTCGGCCGAGCGGTGTCCCAGACGATGGAGTCGCCCCCGCGGAGCTCCCTGGAGTCACCGTCCTGCGCCACGAGTTCCCGTCCGGCGCGAGTGAACTGCACGACGACGTGATCGTCGTCGGCGCCCTTGATCCGGCTGCGGCCACGTGCTCCGGTGCACGGACCGCAGCGGGTGTCCACCAGGGTGAGATCGTCGATCAGCACCCGGCGAACGGAGGCCCGGTACGGTCTGCCGGGACGGCTCGGCGAGACCCTGACCGCGGTGTCGAAGTGGGTGGCCGACAGGATCTCCTCCCAGCGGTGACCCCTCTCCCGCGGCGGAACCCCGTCCAGTGTGAAGCGTTCGACGGCAGGTGTTGTCGTCATCCTCGAATCCCCTCTCAGCAGGGCTCCGGCCGCTGAAGCCCCGCCGCGCCGTCTCGCGTGCTCGAGGGCGAGCCGCCACCCGAGCGACAGGGCCGGTTCGCAAAGGGTAACCAGCGTGACGCGTCATCCGGCCACCGCGGGCGGCCCCTTGGAACGCCGCACCCGGCCCCCGGAACAACACGGCGGGCGGGAAACCGGCCCGCTCGATTGGAAATTCTCGCAACCGCGGGACGCGAACGTTGGTGGTGGGTCCATGGCGCTGTGCCCCCGGCACGGGAATCCTCGGAAACGCCGGGGGAACGTCCGGGAGCGAGGAGGAGCCATGTCCGTAGGAGCCGTGCCCGTGGGGCCCCCGCCGGGATTGCCCGCCTCGACGCTGTGTGCAGCATTTCAGCGAACGGCCCGGACATGCGCCTCGGACCTCGCTCTGCGTGCCTCCGACGGGAGCGTGCGGCTGACCTGGCGGCAGTACGCCCAGCGGGTGCGCACCGTGGCGGGCGGACTGTCGGCGCTGGGTGTCGGTCACTCGGACACGGTCGGGTTGATGCTGGTCAACCGACCGGAGTTCCACGTACTCGACATGGCCGCCGTCCATGTGGGCGCGGTGCCGTTCTCGATCTACAACACACTCCCGGTCGAAGAGATCGCCGTGCTGGTCCGCGATTCCGGCTGCACCGTGCTGGTGACCGAGGCGCGGTTCCTCGATCGGGTGATCGCGGCATGTGAGAACACCGCCGTCGAGCACATCGTCGTGGTCGACCGTCCCGGGTCGGCCGGGGTGATGTCACTGGCGACGCTCGAGACGCTGGAGGACAAAGGGTTCGACTTCGAGGCGGCATGGCGGGCTGTGCGGTCCGACGACGTACTCACGTTGATCTACACATCGGGGACGACCGGTCGGCGCAAGGGCGTCGAGATCACGCACGGCAATATGGTGTCCGGGCTGCACGCGATCTGCGACCTGCTCGGCATGCGCCGCGGCGGGCGCAGCACCTCCTATCTGCCGTCGGCGCACATCCTCGACCGTGCGTGGTTCCACTATCTGCCCACCCTCACCGGAGCGACCACGGTCAGTGTGGCGGACGCCCGGCAGATCATGGACGTGGTGGCCGAAGTCCGACCCACCTACTGGGGAGGGGTACCGCGGGTCTGGGAGAAGGTCCAAGCGGCCCTGCTGGCCCAGGGCATCGCTGACCCGTCGGCGCTGACCGCCGCGCAGCGCGCCGCCGTGGTGCGGCGGCTCGGCCTCGACGCATGCCGCTTCCTGGCGGTCGGAGCGGCCCCGATGCCGGTGCGGACGGTGGAGTACTTCCTTGCCCTGGGCATTGAACTCAGCGAGTTGTGGGGGATGTCGGAGACCGCGGGAATCGGCACGGTCAACCCACCGGGGGCCCTCAGGGCCGGCACCGTGGGGCCACCCGTCTCCGGTATGGAGGCGCGCCTGCTCGACGATGGCGAACTACTCGTCCGGGGGCCCATGGTGATGCGTGGCTACCGTGGCGCGCCGGACCTCACGGCCCAAGTGCTGGACGCCGACGGCTGGCTGCGCACCGGGGATGTGGCCGAGATCGACGACGCCGGCTATCTGAAGATCGTCGATCGCAAGAAGGAACTGATCATCAACGCGGGGGGCAAGAACATGTCTCCGGCCGCCATCGAAAACAAGATCAAGGAAGCGAGTCCGCTCGTCGGTCAGGTGATGGCGGTGGGCGACCTCCGCCCGTACAACGTCGCGCTGCTGGTTCTGGACGCGGACGGCCTTGCCGCGTTCTCCACCGCTCACGGGATCGACACCGCTGAGGGGATCGACGAGAACTCGGTGGACCGTCTCGCGGCGCACCCCAAGGTCATCGATGAAGTACGGCGGGCCGTGGCGGCGGCCAACGAGAGGCTTGCCCGGGTCGAGCAGATCAAGAAGTTCGCGGTGCTGTCGG
The DNA here is from genome assembly GCF_040650655.1 of Streptomyces sp. NPDC048636. Classification (NCBI taxonomy): domain Bacteria; kingdom Bacillati; phylum Actinomycetota; class Actinomycetes; order Kitasatosporales; family Streptomycetaceae; genus Streptomyces; species Streptomyces sp. NPDC048636. Next base: position 221,990 of record NZ_JBEZHR010000005.1, read on the forward strand.
ACGAGTGGACCGTCGCCGGTGGCGAACTCACTCCCACGCTGAAACTCCGCCGCGCGGCCGTCCACGACAAATACGGCGAGGTGATCGACCGGCTCTACCGCGAGGACGGCGGCGCTACCCCCGAGCCGGGCGGGGCGGCGCTGACTCCCCTCGCCGCGGGACGGATGGAACATGCCTGACCGGCTGACCCTTCTGGACGACCTCCGGACCGAGTACAGCGAACTGGACACCCTGGTCTCCCCGCTGTCCGGGAAGCGGTGGTCCACCCCCACCGCCGCTGAAGGATGGTCCATAGCCCACCAGATCGCCCACCTTGCCTGGACCGACCGATGTGCCGCCCTCGCGGTGGGCGCGCCGGAGGAGTTCACCCGTTGGCTCGGCGACGTCCGCGATCAGGGAGCCACCCTCGTCGACTCCGCGGCCGAACGTGGCGCCGCCCAGGACCCCGCCGCTCTGCTCGCCACGTGGCGCGACGGCCGTGACGGGTTGCTCGCCGTCCTCGCCGACCTGCCCGAGGACGCCCGGTGTCCCTGGTTCGGCCCACCCATGAAGCCGACCTCGATGATCACCGCTCGGATCATGGAGACATGGGCACACGGCCAGGACGTGGCCGACGCCCTGGGCGTCGTCCGGACCCCGACCGTCCGGCTGCGCCACATCGCCCACCTGGGAGTCCGTACGCTCGGCTTCGCGTTCGCGCTGCGCGGGCTGCCCGTCCCCGGCGAGCCCGTCCGTGTCGTTCTCTCGGCGCCCGACGGCGACACCTGGTGCTGGGGGCAGCCGACCGCGCCGCACCGGATCACCGGCACCGCCCTGGACTTCTGCCTCCTCGTCACACGGCGTCGGCATCCGGACGACCTCGACCTGGTGGCGACCGGGTCCGTGGCACGGGCCTGGCTCCCGCTGGCCCAGTCCTTCGCGGGACCACCCGGGCCGGACCGCGAGCCGACGGGTGCGCACCGGTGACCCCGGGACAACCGCCGGGGCCGTAGCATCGCCGTGTGGCCCGCGGCCCGCCGCGGGGGAGCGGGGACCTGTTGTTCGTCGATCGACAAGTGGACTCAGCGATGGCAGGAGCACGGAGTCCGGCTGATGGCCGGAGCAAGCTGATCGGCTACGCCGTCGGTGACCGGAACCCCCTGGCCGCCCTCTGCGTGGAACGCCTCAGAGCCGGCAACGCCGTGTACCGGTCGTTCGACGCCTTGACGTTGCTTCCGTCCGTCAGCCGCGTCAACGAGATCCTGATGGGAGTCGTCCCCGAGGACCGGGAGCTCAGCAGGGCGGAGCTGGCCGAGATCGAGGAACACGGCAGGCAGCGCGCCGCGATCGGCGTCTCGGTCGACGACCTGCTGCACGGCTGGCGGCTCTGCGCTCAGGCCGTCACCGAGGCGGTCGCTCGATACGGGCATGCCCATGTCGTCGCCGAGTCGGCGCTTCTGCGGCTGATCATGGACCTCCACACCCTGTGCAACGTGGCCATGATCGCCAGCGTGCGCGGTCACCGCGACGCCGAGCTGGAGATGGTCGGGAGCGAGTACGAGCGACGTGCGGAGTTCGTACGCGACGTGCTGCACGCCACCGCCGGTCCGACGGACATCCGGGTGCGGGCGCAGAAGTACGGCCTCGACCTCGGCCGCAATTTCCACGCCATCCGGGCCCGGGCGGCCACTCCGGGGCGGTCCGTCACGGAGTTGCGCGAGGTACTCGGGCTGACGGGCGGTGCGGACCGTGGCCTGTTCAGCCTTGTCGACGGTGACCTCGCGGGGTTCGTCGTCCGTCCCCCGCGTGGCGCTGTCGATGGCTATGTCGGCCTCGGCCCGAGCGTCGCGTTCGGCGATCTGGCCCACTCGTTCCACAAGGCCACCAGGGCGCTGACCACGGCCGTGTTGTTCGCCACGACCGGCGTCCACGACATGGCGAGCCTCGGAGTGCTCCCTGCCGTGGCCGCGGACGAGGAGGTGGGCGAGCAGCTCGCGCTGCGCTATCTGGCCCCGCTGGCCGTCCTGCCGGACGAGGTGGCGGCTCGCCTCGTCGCGACGCTGGAGTGCTACCTCGCCCACGGCCAGCGCGTCGACCCTGCGGCCGAGGAACTGCTCATCCATCCCAACACCTTGCGTTACCGCGTCAAGCGGTACCAGGAGCTCACGGCGTGCGACCTTCGCCAAGCCCGCACGGCACTCGAGGTCTGGTGGGCCATGCAGCGCGCTCGACTGCACAGGAGCGGGCGCGCTTGACGACCGCGTGGACGTCAGCGCGCCCTCCCCAGGAACCGCGGTGGCGGGTCACAAGGCTGCCGCGAGCTCCGTGCCCTGCTTGATGGCGCGCTTGGCGTCGAGTTCGGCGGCGATGTCGGCGCCGCCGATCAGGTGGACGCCCCGCCCGGCGGCGACCAGTTCCTCGTACAGGCCGCGGCGTGGCTCCTGGCCGGTGCACAGGACGATGGTGTCGACCTCCAGCACGGTGCTCTCCTGGCCCACCGTGACGTGCAGTCCGGCGTCGTCGATCCGGTCGTACCGCACGCCCGGGAGCATGGTGACACCGCGGTGCCTGAGTTCGGCGCGGTGGATCCAGCCGGTGGTCCTGCCGAGCCCGGCGCCGACCTTGGTCGTCTTGCGCTGGAGCAGGTGGACGGTGCGGGGCGGGGCGGCGCGTTCGGGCGTGCCGAGGCCGCCGGGGGTGCGGTAGTCCATGTCGACGCCCCACAGGCGGAAGTAGGTCGCGGGATCCTCGTGCGCCTTGTCGCCGGAGTCGGTGAGGTACTGGGCGACGTCGAACCCGATACCGCCCGCGCCGAGGATCGCGACCCGCTCGCCGACGGGGGTGCGGCCGCCCAGGACGTCCAGGTAGCCGACGACGCTGGGGTGATCGACCCCGGGGATGTCGGGGACACGGGGGGTGACACCGGTGGCGATGACGACCTCGTCGTAGTCGTCGAGGTTGTCGGCGGTGACGAGGGTGTCCAGGCGGACATCGACCCCGTGCTGGTCCAGCTGCGTCCGGAAGTAGCGCAGTGTCTCGTCGAATTCCTGCTTGCCGGGGACCTGGCGGGCCACGTTGAGCTGGCCGCCGATCTCGCTCGCCGCGTCGAACAGCGTGACCCGGTGGCCGCGTTCGGCCGTCGAGACCGCGCAGGCCAGTCCGGCCGGTCCGGCGCCGACGACCGCGACACGTTTGCGCAGCCGGGTCGGGGACAGCACGAGTTCGGTCTCGTGGCAGGCGCGCGGGTTGACCAGACAGGAGGTGACCTGCCCGCTGAAGGTGTGGTCCAGGCAAGCCTGGTTGCAGCCGATGCAGGTGTTGATCGTCTCCGGCCGTCCCTCGGCGGCCTTGGCCACGAAGTCCGGGTCGGCGAGCATCGGGCGCGCCATCGACACCATGTCGGCAGCACCTTCCGCCAGCAACCGCTCCGCCAGCTCGGGGGTGTTGATGCGGTTGGTGGTGACGAGCGGGACGGACACCTCGCCCATCAGCCGCTTGGTCACCCAGGTGTAGGCGCCGCGCGGTACGGAGGTGGCGATGGTGGGGATGCGCGCCTCGTGCCACCCGATCCCCGTGTTGATGATCGTGGCGCCCGCGGCCTCGACCGCCTTGGCGAGGGTGATCACCTCGTCGAGAGTGGAGCCGCCGGGCACCAGGTCGAGCATGGACAGGCGGTAGACGACGATGAAGTCCTCGCCGACCGCCTCACGCACCCGGCGGACGATCTCGACGGGGAAGCGCATCCGGTTCGCGTACGAGCCACCCCAGCGGTCGGTGCGGTGGTTGGTCCGCGCGGCGGTGAATTCGTTGATCAGGTAGCCCTCCGAGCCCATGATCTCCACGCCGTCGTATCCGGCCGCGCGGGCGAGGCGGGCGGTGCGGGCGTAGTCGGCGATGGTGCGTTCTATCTCGGCGTCGGTCAGCTCGCGGGGCGTATGGGGGCTGATCGGCGCCTGGAGGGGGCTGGGCGCGACGAGGTCGGCGTGGTAGGCGTAGCGGCCGAAGTGCAGGATCTGGAGGGCGATCCGACCGCCTTCGCGGTGCACGGCCTCGGTGACGGTCCGATGCTGCCGGGCCTCCGCCTCGCTGGTCATCGTGGCACCGTCCTCGGACGGTCGGCCCTCCTCGTTGGGCGCGACACCGCCGGTGACGATGAGGCCCACCCCGCCACGGGCCCGGGCGGCGTAGAAGGCGGCCAGGCGCTCGAAGCCGCGCTCGACCTCCTCCAGCCGGACGTGCATGGAGCCCATCACCACCCGGTTGGGCAGTGTGGTGAAGCCCAGGTCGAGCGGGCTCAGCAGGTGGGGGTACGGGCTCATGGCGGGGGCCTCCCGGTGCGGTGTTGTTCCTCTCGTTGTAGAGGACCGCGGCCATGTTGTGCAACTAGTTGCACAACATGCCATGAGTGGTCCTCGGCACACTCCGGTCCCCGGGCCGGAGTCGCCTACGTCGCCATGCCCGGTACGCCGGGAAGGACTCGGGCCGCTTGGCGGGCGGCTTCGACAGCGGGTCGGTGGTCGGACTCGCGTGTGGCGACGGCGATCTCGCACGGCGGCCCGTCGAGGGGCACGAACCGGACGCCATGGTGCGGGTAGAAGCGGGCCGCGGCCGCGGCGTGGAGCGAGAGCCACCCTGTCGCCGAAACGGCTTCGGGCAGGGCCGCGGGGGTGCGTACCGGCGCGGTCCCGCGCGCTCCGTTGACCGCGGGACCGGCCCAGCTCGCGAGCCCCGGATGCGAGGAGGCCACCGGCACCCAGATCTCGTCGCGAAGATCCGCGGGGGAGAGGCGTTCGGCATCGGCGAACGGCGAACGCGCCGGGACGACGGCAACTCTGGGCACGGTGAGGACGCGGTCGAAGACCAGCCCGTCGACCGGTCCCGCGTAGTGCACAAGGCCCACATCCACTCGCTGGGCGTGGAGGGCCTCGTACTGGTCGACGAAGTCGACGTCGGAGTAGACGAAGGTGCAGAAGGGCAGCCGGTCCCGGAGGAGGCCGACGAACCGGGGCCAGCAGTCGGCGAGCCCGAAGCCGAGTACCCCGATCGTCAGGGTGGTGTCCCGCGCGTCTTCCCGGCGCCCCAGTTCGGGCAGTGCGTCGAGGGTCGCCAGAACGGAGCGGGCGTGCGCGAGGACACGTTCCCCGGCAGCCGTGACCGTGACCCGCCGACTCGTGCGCTCGAACAGGGCGACACCCAGTTCGCGCTCAAGGCGCTGGATGCGACGGCCGAACGGCTGGGCGCTGATGAAGTGCCGCCGCGCCGCCCGGCCGAAGTGGAGTTCCTCGGCGAGCGTGACCGCGTAACGGAGCTCTTGGATGTCCATCGCGTGTTCCTCGTCCATCAGCGTCGAGCGGCCGAGCGGTGTGAGGCCCGGCCGCGGTCTCCCGCCGCTGCCGGATCACAACCGATTCGGCTGATGATGGGCGGTGTCGGCTGTGGTGTTCTGGGCCCGTACCCCATCCGACGTTACAAGGCGGTAATCGATATGTCGTCACAGCGAACGCTCCTTCGCGGCGGCACCGTGCTCACGATGGACCCGCGGCTGGAGTCGCTGCCCGGCGCGGACGTCCTGATCGAGGACGGGACGGTACGGGCGGTCAGCGCCGAGCCGCTGGCCGTCGATGCCGAGATCGTCGATGTCAGCGGCCATATCGTGATGCCCGGGATGATCGACACACACCGGCACACCTGGCAGACGCAGATGCGGGCCTTGTGTACGGACTGGACTCTCATCGACTACATCTTCGGCATCCGGCTCGGGGTGTCGCCCGCCTACCTTCCGCAGGACGTGTATCTCGGCAACCGGCTCGGTGCCCTGGACGCCCTCAACGCCGGTGTGACCACACTGCTGGACTTCTCCCACTGCAACAACACACCCGAGCACGCGGACGCGGCGATCACCGGGCTGAGGGACGCGGGCCTACGGGCGGTGTTCGGATACGGCTTCTTCGAGTCCAACCCCGCCGCCCCGCCGCACTTCTCCACCCACGCACAGCGCCGGGCCGACCTGTCGCGGGTCGCCGACAGCTGGTTCTCCGGCAAGGACGGCTTGCTGACCCTCGGAGTCGCACTCACCGAACCCGAGATGACACCCCTCGAGACGGTGCGGGCCGAGGTGTCCGCCGCCCGTGAGTACGGTGCCCTGATCGTCACCCACACCGGGTGTGTATGGGGAGCACCCACCCGCGTCGCCGAATTCGAAGCGGCGGGACTGCTGGGCCCGGACCAGGTGCACGTCCACTGCAACACGCTCTCCGAGGACGACTGGAAGATCCTCGCGCGCAACGGGGCGAAGGTCTCCATCTCCCCGGAGACCGAGCTGAACATGGGCATGGGCCAGCCCGTTTTCGGCGCCCTCAAGCGTCACGGGATCAAACCGACGCTGTCCTGCGACGTGATCTCCCTCAACAGCGGGGACCTCTTCTCCCAGGCGCGCTTCGGCCTGGGCTTCCAGCGCTGGGCCGACACCCGGACACTCAACCAGGAAGGCGTCAACCCGGAACAGGTGACGGTCAGCGCCCACGAGGCGCTGGAGTGGACCACGGTGAACGCCGCCGAGGCCGTCGGCATGGCGGATCGCATCGGTACCCTCACACCCGGCAAGCAGGCCGACATCATCGTCATCGGTGGGCCCGGCGCCTCCCAGCGTCCGCATCTGGACCCGGCCGGGACCGTACTGTTCCAGACCACACCCCACGATGTCCGCCATGTGCTCGTGGCCGGCCGGTTCGTGAAGCGGGACGGGGCACTCGTGGGCGTGGACATGCCCCGGCTGCTCGACGAGGCCGACACCAGCGCCACCGGTGTGCTGCGACGGATCAGCGGTGCAGGACGGGCGCTGCCCGGCACACCGCCGGGCGGCTGGGCATCCCTCCAGGCCCGCGCCCCCCACCAAGGGTGACGTGCCGCTGCTCAGAGCCCGCCATCACGAGCTGCGCGGAGCGGTCGTCATGGGATCCGTGCGGGTCGTCAGGGTGGCCAGGTAGTCGTCCAGGAGCGCGACCTGCCGCTGTGGCGGGAACGCCGGTGGGTCGAACAGGGCCTGGACCACCAGGCCGAGGACGAAGGACTGAGCGCCGGCCGCGAGGTGCGCGGGATCGCCCGGGGGCAGTTCGCCGAGCTCCTGGGCCGCGGCCACCCGCTCACCGAGCCTCTCGCGGCTCTGGGCGTACTTACGTGCGTAGTCGGCGCTCAGCTCGGGGTCGGAGAGTGCGGCGTCCCAGGAGGAGACCCAGACGCGGTTGCTGTCGGTGGCCTCGGGGGTCAGCGGCAGGATGTCCAGAAGTGCGTCCCTGACGGCGGCGAGACCCTTGCCCGCGTGGCGTCGGGGGCGGGCGATGGTGCGCTGCTCGAGCAGGTCGAGGGCGTACTCCACCAAGGCGTGTTTGGTGGGGAAGTAGTGCGTGAGCAGGCCGGTGGTGGCGCCGAGTTCGGCGGCGACGGCACGCAAGGTCAGACCGGCGAAGCCGCGTGCGGCCATGACCTGCCAGACCGCTTCGGAGACATCGCGTCGGCGCGCCTCGTGATCTCCCTTGGTGCGTGGCATGCTTGCCACGGTACATTGCCATAACGCTTGTTGTGCAAAGGGGGAGGCTCTGATGTTCTCGCTGTCGTTGGGCGACGGTGCTCACCTTGGCGGGCTGGAGGTGTGGCATGCCGAGGAGTTCGCCGACCACCTGGACCGGGCTCGTGAGCACATCCGTCCCTGGGTCGGGTCCGCGTTCGTCACCGCCGATGTGGACGGGGCACGGGCCACGCTGACGCGGTATGCCGAGCGCCAGGCGGGCGACGGTGCCCGCCTGTACGGCATCTGGCGGGGTGGGGTGCTGGTCGGCGGGGTGATGTTCACCGATTTCAACGCCGCTGCCGGCTCCTGCGAGATCGGTTGCTGGCTGGAGCCGTCCGCTGAGGGCCACGGTCTGATCACGCGGGCCTGCGGCGCGCTGTTGGACTGGGCCTTTACCTCCCGGGGGCTGCACCGGGCCGAGTGGCATTGCCGGGCCGACAACGAGCGCAGCTCGGCCGTGGCCAGGCGGCTCGGTATGACGCTGGAGGGTGTGCGGCGGGAGGCATGGCCGTACGAGGGTGTGCGCTACGACAAGCAGGTCTGGGCGGTCCTCGCGCCCGAATGGCGAGCCCTGGACCGGTGAACCGGCCGGACGACGGCTCTGTCCGAACCCCGCGACAGCTCCCTCGGCGCGAGTCCCTGGAAACGCGGTACCGGTGGGGGCGACGATCGGGCAGGATCGCCGCCCCCGGTATCGCCGACGATTAGAGAATCCTCACCCGATCCAGCGCGACCCCGCCGGGATGGTTCGGGAAGTTGTAGACGGTGTTCTTACCGATGGGGGTGGCGGGCTGCCAGCGTCCGTCCCCCCACCACTGGACCCGATCCGGCGTTGGCGAAGCAGGTTTTCCGCTGGGTCCAGGAGCCCCCGTATCCAATGTGCCAATCCACCGTGAGGTAGTCGCTCGGCCCGCACTCCACGACGTCGATCGCGAAGGCTTGCGGTGTGGTGGCGACGGCGATGGAGGCCGCCATCGCCAGGGTTGTCGGCGTGGTCTGGTTCTGCGTGGTCCGGTCTTCGTAGGTCGACGAAGGTGACCAGCCATCACATTGATCTTCATGACTTCCCCGGGCAAGGAATTGGCTCAGAATCGACGGTAGGCCGACTTCGTAAGTGCCCCCGATGTGCGGGAAGTTCAGAGGAATCCCCTCTCGCTTATCACCAGCCTTGAGAACTGGGCGAGCCGATATTCACGGGAATTTTCACGCTCTCCGCCAGTCCCGCACAGGGATACCTGCCCGTCACCGAAACACTCTGACCCACGGCCCCGCGACGCGTTGTCACCGAGCCCCTGCTGCGCCGGCCACGGAAGTGATCAGAGTGGCCACGCCGTTACGGCGGATGGCCTCACTACGGGAATCACCCCTCCCCGGGAGAGCCGGAGGGGTGGTCGGGCGTGGAGTTACGACGTGTGGAATTCAGGGTGCTGGGGCCGGTCGAGGTCATCGGTGCCGGTGAGACGCTGCCGCTCGGCGGACCCAAGCCGCGTACTCTCCTGGCGGCTCTCCTGCTGGACGTGAACACCGCGGTCCCCGCCGACCGGCTCTGCGAGGTGCTGTGGGCCGGGAGCCCACCGGCTTCCGCGCAGGCCAACGTACGCAGCTACGCCGCCGGTCTGCGCGGAGTGCTCAACGCGGCCTCGGGCGGTGTCCGGCTCAGCCACGGCCACCAGGGGTATCGGCTGCGGGTCCAGCCGGATGAACTGGACCTGAGGCTCTTCGACGACCTGGCCGCGCGCGGCCGGTCGGCCATGGCCGACGGGGATCACTGGACGGCAGCCGAGCGGCTGCGCGCGGCTCTGGGACTGTGGCGAGGCTCCGCCTTCGACGGCCTGGCGCATCACGGCGCGCTGCATATGGAGGCGTCGAGGCTGGAGGAGTCCCGGCTCTCGGTCTTCGAGGACCACGCCGCGACCCGGATCGCCCTGGGCGCGTACGAGGAACTGGTCCCGGAGCTCCAGGCCCGGACGGCGGTGCACCCGCTGCGCGAGCGGCTGTGGGGTCTGCTGATCACCGCTCAATACCATTGTGGACGTCCGGGAGACGCGCTGCACTCCTATGCCCGGGCCCGCCGTGCGCTCCGGGACGAACTCGGACTCGATCCCGGAACCGAACTGCGGCGGTTGCACCAGGCCGTACTCGCCCGCGACCTGTCCCCGGTACCCCTGGTGGCAGGACCGCCGCGGTCCCACCCCGTCCGCCAACTGGCCCCGCCGACCGCGGATCCCGCTCATCCGGGCACGAGATCGAGATCCGCGGAAACATGGCCGATATGCCAACTGCCCACCCTCATACCGGACTTCGTCGGCCATGAGGAACTGCTCACCCGCGCGGCCACGCTGTTGACGGCGGCCGACGCCGAACGGCCGCCGACAGCGGTCCCGGTGGTGGTCCTGACGGGTCTGCCCGGTGTGGGCAAGACCGCTGCGGCCACCCACCTCGCCCACCGGCTCCGCGGCACCTTCCCCGACGGTCAGCTCTACGTCCAGCTCGACAGTGCGCGCGGACCGCGCCGCACATCCGCCACCGTCCTCGCGGATCTGCTGCTCAGTATCGGGGTGCCCGGATCGGCGATTCCCGCGGCCGAGTCCCAGCGGGCCGCGCTGTTCCGGTCGAGGCTCGTGGGCCGCCGGGTGCTGATCGTCCTGGACGACGTCATGGACACCTCCCAGGTTGAGCACCTGCTGCCCGGGACCGGTGGCTGTGCCGTCCTGATCACCAGTCGGGCGCGGCTCACCGCCATTCCCGGCGTGCAGCTGCTCGACGTGGAACCGTTGGACGACGGTGACGGGCGCGTCTTGCTCGACCGCATCGCCGGAACACGGCGGTTCGCCACCGACCCGGAGGCGACGGGGCGGCTGCTCGCCGGATGTGCCGGCCTCCCCCTGGCGCTCCGGGTGGCGGGGGCCCGGCTGGCCGGGAACCCGCACCGACCGGTGCGCTGGCTGGCCGAGCGGCTGGCCGACGAACAGCGCCGCCTCGGTGAGCTGCGCGCCGGTGACCTCGCCATGCGCGCCTGTGTCGCCACCGCGTACCGCGGGCTGGCCCCGGACGCGGCCCGGGTGTTCCGCGCTCTCGGGCTGGTCCCCACCGGCGAGTTCCCGTCCTGGATCCCCGCGGTCATCATGTCCGGCGTGGCCGGGGACGAGGAGCCGGACGACGGCGTGGACGACGTCCTCGACGCCCTGATCCACGCCAACCTCATCCGGGCCCACCACGTCGATCCACAGGGCGGGCTCCGCTACCGCATGCACGATCTGCTGCGCGCCTACGCCGCGGAGCGCGCCGCCGAGGAAGACTCCCCGGCGCGACGGCGGGAGATCGTCGGGCGTCTGCTGGACGGCTGGCTGCACCGGGTCTCCCTCGCGGGGGAGCGGTTGCTCCGCACGGGAGCGGATATGGCCACCGCCTGGTTGGAGTACGAGCGCACCAGCCTCGCGGCCACCGTGGAGTACGCCGCACGCTCCGGCCACGGCGAGCGGGCGAGCGCACTCCTCGCCGTCCTCGACGACATCTGCCATCAGCGCAACTGGTGGGACGACTGGGAGCGGATGGCGCGGGCCGTGCTCGAGCGGGCGTCGGCCGAAGGCGACCGCAGGCGGATCGCGATGGCCCAGGGATCGCTGGCCCGGGCCGGTGCCGGGCGGGGCCGGGCGGACGAGGCGGTGCGCTGGTTCGTCTCCGCCATCCGGCAGCTGGACGCACTGGGGGAGCGGCGTCGGGCCGCGTACCTCCGCGTCCACAGCAGCTTCGCGACCACGGACCGGGGCCTGGCCGAGGACGCGTACACCGACGCGTCCGCGGCCGTCGCCGTGCTGAGCGCACTGGGTGACCTGCGGGGCATGGTGCTGGCGCTGCGCAGTCTGGGCACGGTGCTGTTCCAGCAGCGCCGCGAGGCCGAGGCGGCGCGGGTGCTGGAGAACGCGCTCGAGGCGGCGGAGCGCCTGCGACAGCCACTGGCCCTCGCCGATGTGCTGCAAGCACTGGCCGTGACCGAGATCGCGCTCGGCCGGTACCCCGCGGCCGCCCGCCACCTGGACCGGGCGCTGACCCACTACCGCGGGGTGCGGCACCGCCCCGGTGAGGCGTACGCGCTCTACACCATCGGGCGGTTGGGGCTGGCCCGGGACCCGGAGCGGGCCGGTGCGGCATTCAGCCCGCTGACACAGGCCGCGGAGATGTTCGCCGAGCTCGGTGACCGCCGTGGAGAGGCGCTCACCGCCTTCATGCGGGGCCGCGCGTACGCCGCCCTCGGCGACCGGGAGAGCGCACGGGGCAGCTTCGGCGCGGCACTGGCCGGGTTCCGCGTGCTGCGCATGCCCGACTGGGACGCGCGCGCCCGGCAGGAACTCGGCAACCTCGGCCACCGACCCCGCTGAGGCAGCCGCGGCCTGCCGTGGCGTACGGCACCGAACGGGCTTTGTGCGTTTCATGTGCGCCCTGCGCCCAGGGTGGAGGAATCCCCACGACAGGAGGCGCGGTGTCCGAACTCGCCACCCTCGATACCGAATTGGCCGCCATCGAAGTGATCCGCGAGGTGCTGGTGCACCAGCGCAGAGCGCGCGGCGGCAGCTGCACCGGCAGGGTCTGCCTGCGGTGCTTACGGCACCACCGAAACGCGGTCGCACAAGCCATGGCACGCGGCCGGACCATCGAGTTCCTGCTCCCGGCCTTTCCCACCAAGTCCCCCAACCCCGCCAAGGTCCTCGGCCCGCTGCCCGACCTGGCCGAGGAACTCGCGCTGAGATTCCTCGAATCGCTCTGCGAGCGCATCACCGAGGTCTACCCGCCCGGTGCCCGCATCCTCATCTGCTCCGACGGACGGGTCTTCAACGACCTGATCGGGGTGAGCGACGAGAACGTGACCCGGTACGCCCACGACATCAGCCGTGTGATCGACCGGATCGGTGCCGTCCACCTCGCCCAGTTCACCCTGGACGAGGTCTATCCGGGCGCCGACCACGCGCAGATGCGCGCCGGGCTCACGGCCGGCCGCGGTCCGCACCCGGACGAGCTGCGCGCCGAGGTACGCCGGGGCGGCGACCTGGTCCATATGTACCGGGGGATCACCCGCTTCATGCTGGAGGACCTGTCCGTCCCCGAGTACACCGGCAGCCGCGCCGCCCTTCAGCGCCACTGCCGTGAACTCGCCTACGGAGTCATCGCCCGCAGCCGCGCCTGGGACGAGCTGCTGGCCGAGCTCTTCCCCGACGCCGTCCGTCTCTCCATCCACCCCCAGCCGTGCAGCACACGGAAGATCGGGCTGCTGCTGGCGGACACCCCGGACGTCTGGCTCACGCCGTGGCACAGCACCGCCGTCGACACCGGCGACGGGCGCTTCACGCTGATGAAACGTGCCGAGGCCGAGGCAGCGGGGGCCCGGCTGGTGACGGCCCATGGACGCCCCAGCCACTTCGTGCTGCCGCAAGCACCCGCCACCGCACCCGCCGCCCTGACAGGAGCCTTCCACCATGACCATTGACGAAGCCCTCCTCGGCGACCGGCGGCTGAGGCTCACGCCCCTCGCACCCTTCGGGCTCGCCCTCCACGCCCTCGACCGGGGCCGTCCGCCGACCGAGCTCCCCGTCGCGCCGCTGCGCGCCCTCGTCCGCGAGCACCGGCTGCTCCTGCTGCGCGACTTCGCTGCGTTCGACGAGCCCGACGGACTCTCCGCGTACGGCGAGCGATGGGGCGAGCTCAGCGTCTGGCCGTTCGGCACGGTGCTGGAGCTCGTCCAGCGGCCCGACCCGGAAGACCACATATTCGACCACAGCCATATGCCGATGCACTGGGACGGCATGTACAGGGAGCACATCCCCGAGTTCCAGATCTTCCAGTGCGTCCACGCGCCCGGTGAGGGCAACGGCGGTGAGACCACCTTCTCCGACACCGCCGCGGTGCTCTCCCACGCCGATCCCGCCACCCGGGCCCTGTGGTCACGGGCCACCGGCACCTACCACCGGAAGATGGAGTACTACGACAGCACCTGTGTCTCCCCGGTGGTCATGGCCCACCCGGTCCACGGCACACCGGTCATCCGCTACAACGAGCCCACCTTCGGGGCGGGCGAGACCTTCGTCAACCACCCCGATCTGGAGTTCTCCGGCCTCGCCGACGCCTCCGAACTCGCGGCACTGCACCGCGGACTGCGTACCGCCCTGTACGACCCGTGCCACCTCTACGCGCACCCCTGGAGGACCGGCGACCTGGTGGTGACCGACAACTACACCCTGCTGCACGGCCGCAACGCCTTCACCAGCGGCGCGCCCCGGCATCTGCGCCGTGTCCAGGTCCTCGGCGATCCGCCGCTGGCCAACCCGGGGCTCGTCCGATGACGGTGACCCGGCCACGGAAGACCGTGGACGCCCTGATGACCGGGGCCGAGTACCTGGAGAGCCTGCGGGACGGCCGTGCCGTATTCGTGGACGGCGAGCGGGTCGAGGATGTGACGACGCACCCGGCCTTCCGTAACTCCGCCCGGTCCCTCGCCCGGCTCTACGACGCCCTCCACGACCCCGCCACCGCCGATGTGCTCACCGGGGTGGACCCGGACACCGGCATACGTACACACCGCTTCTTCACACCCAGCCGGTGTGCCGACGACCTCGTCCGGGCCGGGGAAGCGATCGCCACCTGGGCCCGTATGAGCTACGGCTTCCTGGGCCGCACCCCCGAGTACAAGGCCGCCTTCATGGCCGGTCTCGGCACCAACGCCGACTACTACGGCGAGTTCGCCGCCAACGCCACCGCCTGGTACCGCAGGTTCGCGAGCAAGGCGCTGCACCTGAACCACGTCATCATCAACCCGCCGATCGACCGCAAGCGCGCCATCCACGACATGGGCGATGTGTTCGTGCACGCGGTGCGTGAGACCGACGCCGGGGTGGTGGTCAGCGGGGCGAAGATGCTCGCCACCGGATCCGCGCTGACCAACGCGGGTTTTGTGGCGCCGGTCGGCTCGGCCCACTTGGAGAAGGGCAAGGCGGAACGCTTCGCACTGGTCTTCTTCGTCCGGATGGACAACCCCGGTGTGCGGCTCATCTGCCGCACCCCCTACGAACGGCGCGCCGAAACCCCCTTCGACTTCCCGCTGAGCAGCCGCTTCGACGAGAACGACAGTGTGCTGCTGCTGGACGAGGCACTGATTCCCTGGGAGGACGTGCTCGTCCACCGCGACATCGAACGCGCCACCGGCTTCTACGCGGGATCCGGCTTCCCCAACCTCTACAACTTCCAGTCCGGGATCCGGTTGGGCGTCAAGCTGGAGTTGATGGCCGGGCTGCTCTCCCGGGCCACCAGGGCCAACGGCACCGACACCTTCCGCGGGGTGCAGGCCGGGCTCGGTGAACTCATCACCCTGCGCGACCTGGTCCGCGCGCTCACCTCCGCCATGGCCCACGATCCCGAACCGGGCCCGGGCGGCACGGTCCTGCCGCGCCTGGAACACGCCTCCGCGATGCGGATGGCCAACGCCCATATCTGGAACCGGGTGCACGAGCTCTTCGAAACCCTGCTCGGCGGTGCGCCCCTGGTGGTCCCCTCCAGCGTCCGCGACCTCGCCCATCCCGAACTTCGCCCGCTCATCGACCGCTACTACCGGGGCGCCGACACCTCGGCGCTGGAGCGGATCAAGCTCTTCAAGCTGGTGTGGGACGCCATCGGCACCGAGTTCGGAGCCCGCCACGAGCTCTACGAGCGCAACTACTCCGGCAACGGCGAGCAGATCCGGCTGGACGCACTGCGCTGGGCCGGCCGCCGCGGCAGCCTCGGCCGCTACGAGGACCTGGTCCAGGAGTGCCTTGACGACTACGACACCGACGGCTGGCGCCGGGGCCCCTGGCTCGGCCCCGAGCAGGACTGAGTCAGGACCGAACAGAACCGAGAAAGGAGCAGACCATGTGCGGCATCACCGGCTGGGTCGACTTCTCCCGTGACCTCACCACCGAGTCCAGCACGCTCGACACCATGGTGCGCACGCTGATCCGCCGCGGCCCGGACGCCGGCGGCGGCTGGCTCGACACCCACGCCGCGCTCGGCCATCGGCGACTGGCGATCATCGACCCGGAGGGCGGGGTCCAGCCCATGGCCACCCCGGAGCGCGGCCCACGCGGCGACCTGCCGCGCGCCGTGATCTCCTACGGCGGCGAGATCTACAACTATCGCGAGCTGCGCGGCGAACTCGCCCTGCACGGGCACCGGTTCACCACCTCCAGCGATACCGAGGTGGTGCTGCGCGGCTACCTCCAGTGGGGCGCCGACGTCGTGCACCGACTCAACGGCATGTACTCCCTCGCCCTCTGGGACACCGCCCGTGAGGAACTCCTCCTCGTGCGCGACCGCCTCGGGGTCAAACCGCTCTACTACCACCCGATCCCTCAAGGTGTGCTCTTCGGGTCGGAGCCCAAGGCCATCCTGGCCAACCCGCTGGTGAAGCCCAGCGCCTCCGCGGAGGAGCTGTGCGACGCGCTGCTCTTCCTGCGCACCCCCGGCCGGGTGCCCTTCCGCGGCATGCGGGAACTCAAACCCGGCCATCTGCTGCGAGTCGGCCGTGACGGCCTGCGCGAGGAGCGGTACTGGGCACTCGAGGCCCGCCCGCACACCGACAGCCTTCCTACCACCATCGCCACCGTCCGCGAACTGCTGGACGACATCGTGCCGCGCCAGATGGTCGCGGACGTCCCCCTGGTCGCACTGCTCTCCGGAGGTCTGGACTCCAGCACCGTGACCGCCCTGGCCCAGCGTGTCCGCGCCGCCGAGGGGGAGCGGCTCTCCACCTTCGCCGTCGACTTCACCGGCCACAGCGAGAACTTCCGCAGCGATCCCATCCGTCCCACTCCCGACGGCCCCTACGCCCGCGCGGTCGCCGAACACGTCGGCAGCGCACACCACACGATCACCCTGGACCGGGCCGGACTGCTCGACCCGGCGGTGCGCCGCACGGTACTGGCGGCCTGGGATCTGCCGTTCAACTTCGCCGACCTCGACATCTCCCTGCACCAGCTCTTCGCGGCAGTCCGCGAGCACGCCCCCGTGGCGCTCTCCGGCGAGGGAGCCGACGAGGTGTTCGGCGGCTACCTCTGGTTCTCCGACCCCGCCGCGCGGGCCGCCGAGACCTTCCCCTGGCTGGAGCTCGGCGCCCACCGCGGCCTCGATCCCCGCGCGCTCTTCCGCCCCTGGTTCGTGGAGGGCATCGACCTCGCCACGTACCAGGCCGACCTCTACCGCAGTGCGCTGGCCGAGGTTCCCCGCCTCGAGGGTGAGGACCCCGAGGAACGGCGCACACGTGAACTCGGCTACCTCACGCTCACCCGCTGGCTGCCCATCCTGCTCGACAAGAAGGACCGGATGGGCATGGCGAACGGGCTGGAGGGACGGGTGCCGTTCTGCGACCACCGCCTCGTCGAGTACCTCTTCAACGTCCCCTGGGCGATGAAGAACTGCACGGGCCAGGAGAAGGGACTGCTCCGCGAGGCCGCCGCCGACCTGCTGCCGCGGTCCGTACTGCGCCGCACCAAGGCCGCCTACCCCTCCATCCAGGATTCCGCCTACGACCGGGGCCTTATCGCCGGACTCGCCACCGCGGCCGTCGGGAACAACGCCCCGCTCGCCGCGTATCTGGACCCGGAAGCGGTACACCGGCTCACCGACAAGACGGCCACCGGGACCCTCTCCGAGTTCGAACGCATCCTCCTGGAGTCCACCGTCCGGCTCGGCGACTGGCTGCGCACCTACGGCGTGGATCTCGACCTCGACCCCGACCGCCTCACCCTGCAAGGAGCGAACCGATGACACCGCGGACCACGGCACCGACCCCGGTGATTCCGGCGATCGAGATCCGGCGGACCGGCGGCCCCGAAGTCCTTCTCCCCGTCGACAGACCGGCTCCCGGCGACCCCGGCCCGGGCCAGATCCTGGTCGAACTCGCCGCCGCGGGCGTCAACTTCATCGACATCTACCGCCGCGAGGGCCGCTATCCGCTGCCCCTGCCCGCCGTGCCCGGTGAGGAGGGCTCCGGCACCGTACTGGCCGTGGGGCCCGGTGTCACCCGGTTCTCGGCCGGTGACCGCGTCGCCTGGACCACCGTCCTGGGCAGCTACGCGGGGCAGCTGCTCGTGCCCGAGGAGAAGGCCATCGTCGTCCCCGACGGTGTCGACCCGCACATCGCCGCCGCCGCACTCGTCCAGGGCATGACGGCCCACTACCTGCTCAACGACTCCTACCGGGCCCGGGCGGGCGAGACGGTGCTGGTGCACGCCGCCGCGGGCGGAGTCGGGCTGCTCCTCACCCAACTGCTCAAGCGGCACGGAGTGCGTGTGATCGGTACGGTCTCCAGCCAGCAGAAGGAGAAGCTGGCGGCGGCCAACGGAGTGGACGAGGTCATCCGCTACGACCGCTGCCAGGATCTCGCCGCCGAGGTCCGGCGGCTGACCGACGGCGACGGTGTGCACGCCGCCTACGACGGGGTGGGCGCCGCCACCTTCGACGCCAGCCTGGACAGCCTGCGCCGCCGGGGCACACTGGTCCTCTTCGGCGGCGCCAGCGGCCCCGTGCCACCCGTCGACGTGATGCGGCTGCTCTGGGGCGGCTCGCTGACCCTCACACGTCCCTACCTGGAACACTTCCGCGCCACCGTCGAGGAGTTCACCTGGCGGGCCGGAGAGGTCTTCGCCGGGATCGCCGACGGCACCCTGCACATCACCATCGGCGGCAGGTATCCGCTCGCCCGTGCCCGGGACGCACACGCCGACCTGGCCGCCCGCCGCACCACCGGCAAACTGCTCCTCGTCCCGTAGCCCCGTTCCCCTTCGGGACGTCTCATCTTCGGGGCGTCTCTCTTCAGAAAGGCGAAACGCCCATGGGCGGCATCGTCGGCGCGGGACTGCTCTCCCACGCCCCCGTCATCATGTTCCCCGAAGCGCAGCGCATCGCGGCCAACGGCGGCCGCGACTTCACCCTCGCCACCGGCCTCGCCCGGCTCCGCCACGAGGTGATCGACACCATCGGCCATGACGCGGTGCTGGTGCTCGACACCCACTGGGCCACCACCACCGAAACCGTCATCACCGCCCACGCCCACCGGTCCGGACACTTCACCTCCGACGAGATGCCCGGCGAGATCAGCCAGCTCCCCTACGCCATCCCCGGAGACCCTGAACTCGCCCACGCCGTGGCCGCGGCGGCCGAGAAGGACGCGCTCCGGCTCTCCGCCAACGACGACCCCCACCTCCCGATCCACTACGCCACCCTCAACCTCTGGAGCTACCTCGGCCGCCCCGATGTGCCATGGCTGTCGATGTCGGTCTGCCGGACCGCGACCACCGAGGACCACCTGTTCCTGGGCGGGGCGGTCGCCGAGGCCGTCTCCCGGCTCGACCGGCGGGTGCTGGTGCTCGCCTCCGGTGGTCTCTCCCACCGTTTCTGGCCGCTGGCCGAACTGCGCGACCGGATGGCCGGTGACCCGGCCCACATCGTCACCCCCGCGGCCCGCGCCGCCGACGAGCAACGTGTCGCCTGGCTGGAGGACGGCCGTCACGACCGGGTCATCGAGACCATGCCGGACTACCGACGGCACGCGCCGGAGGGCGACTTCGGCCACTATCTGACGCTCGCGGGCGCCCTCGGCGGATCCCGGTGCACCGCCGCCGGGCGCCGCTACGGCGAGTACGAGAACGCCATCGGCACGGGACAGGTGCATCTCTGGTTCGACCGCCCCGCCGGGGGCTGGACCGGCTGACGCGGAGCCGCACACCGCTCTGATCCATCCGACGACAAGGAGACCCGGTGGCGATCGATCCGCAGCAACTCCGTACCTGCCTCGGCTACTTCGCCACCGGCGTCACCGTCGTCAGCTGCGCGGTGGGAGACACCCCTCACGGCGCGACCGTGAATGCCTTCACCGCGGTCTCCCTGGACCCGCCGCTGGTCCTGGTCTCCCTCTCCCGTACCTCGAAGGCGGCCCGGCTCATGGCCGGTCGGCCGTTCACCGTCAACGTCCTGTCCGAGGACCAACGCGACCTCGCGCTACGGTTCGCGGGAAGCCCGGAGGCTCGCGGCCCTTCCCCCTCCTGGCTGCCCGCGCCCCTGGGTCTGGCACCCGCTCTGAGCGGCTCGCCGGCCACCTTCTCCTGTTCGCCCTGGGCCATCTACGACGGCGGCGACCACCTCCTCTTCGTGGGCCGCGTCGAACGCCTCACGCACCACCCCGAATCCCGCCCCTTGCTCTTCTACCGCGGTTCCTTCCACTCCGCGGGCGGTCCGTGGCCCGCGGGAGGTGTCACCCGCGAGCCACGGACCAGCGGAGTCTCATGACTCAGGAGATGGTGAGGAACTTGGCGACGCTCGGCACCCCGTCGGCGTCGAGGGCGAAGAGCATGTACGTGCCCGGCAGGGCCACCCCGGAGTCCGTGGGGATGGAGACCCGGTAGTCGCCGCCTCCGGCCGCCGTGAATGTGAGGGGGACCCGGCGCTGGTCGTTGTCGGTCGAGTGGGTGGCCGCGGCCGCCCGCATGAGGACGAAGGACTTCACCGGCTTGTCGGTGCTCACGGTGAACGCCGCGCCGTGCGTGGTCCTGGGCGGCACACCCGCGGTGATGGCGGGTCGTGGTTTCGCCGATCCGTCCTTGTTGAGCAGGTAGGGCGGAGTGAAGATGGCGCCGTCCGGGTGGTTGGTCGCACAGCCGTCCGCACCGCACAGGCCGCCGCCGCCGGAGAAGACGCGCCCGTCCGGCAGCAGATTGGCGACGCTGTGGTAGTTGCGGGGGATCGCCATGGTGGCCAGCGGGGTGAAGCGGCCGGTGGCCGGGTCCCACAGCTCCGGGGTCAGCGCCGATGTCGCGTCGCTGAACGGCACCGGGAGGGACTGCCCGCCGAAGACGGCCACCTTGCCGTCGGGCAGGGCGACGCTGTTGCTGAAGCCGCGGGCCTGCTCCATGTCGCCTGTGCGGGCGGCCCGCACCTGGTCGCCGGAGACGTCCACGGTGTAGGCGCGGCGGGTGGCGGGCTTCTTCTCGTAGGCGGGGGAGCCGCCCAGGGTGAGCAGCTTGCCGATGTCGTAGGCCACGGCGTTGCCGTTCATCGCGTCGCCGCTGTCGGCCCGGTTGCCCGCACCGGTGATGCTGCCGTCACCGGTGGTCGAGATCCAGTTCATCTGCTTGCTGGGCCCCAGCTGGAGCACCTTTCCACCGGAAGTGGCATGCAGCCACATGTGGTTGTCGCCGCGGTAGGGACCGTCCGGGTCGTTCGTCTCGGCGGGGGTGGTGGGGACGCCGGGGAGCTTGCGCCAGGTACCGGTGTCCGGTGACCACACCTCGCCCGCCTTGCCGCCCCTGCCGCCGCTCCAGGATCCACCCAGCACGAAGGCATCACCGGTGGAGAGCAGTGTCATGGCCTGGTAGCCGCGGGCGATGTTCATCTTCGTCGTGGCGGACCACTGGTCGGTGGCAGGGTCGTAGATGCTCGCCTTGTCGGCGTTGCTGCCGCCGGTGACCAGTACCCGCCCGTCGGCGAGCATCGCGATGCCGGGGCAGAACATGTCGTGACCGGTGTTGTCGACACGGCGCTGGGTGACCTTGCCGGTCTTGAGGTCCAGGATCGCGGTCTGCGTATAGCCGTTGCTGCCGCCGAAGCGGTCGACGGCGTAGGCGGACCAGGCCAGCATCTTGTCCCCCGGCAGGACGGCGGTGGCCACCGGCACCAGGGGGAAGCCGATGATCTTGTCCCAGGCGCCGTGCTCGGCCGGGTCGGCGGGCCCGCTCAGCCGGATCTCGGCGGCGGTGGCCCACGGGCCGCGGTTGCCTGCCTCGGTGGTCACGGTCAGCCGCACGTAGCGCGCCTCGGTGGCCCGGGTGAAGGTCGCGGTCTTGACGGTGTTGTCGTCCCGCCAGGTGCCCGTGGCGACCGGTGCGCCGAAGGTCGTGCCGTTGGTGCTGGTGGTGAGGGACCAGGCGCCGACGCGGCCGTTGGCACCGTCCTGCCGCGGCTGGTAGGTGAGCGCCGAGACGGTGTTCTCGCGCCCCATGTCGATGGTGATGCTGTGCGGCATGGCGGCGGGTGTGCCGCCGCTCCACTTGGTGTGCCAGAAGGTGGCGGAGTCGCCGTCGAGCACATTGGCGGCCCGGCCGTTCTCGCCGCCGGTCTCCTCGCTGTCGGCCGTGGCCGTCCATCCGGTCCGTGACAGGTCGACGGTGGCCTGCGGGGTACCGGGGTCACCCAGCAGATTGATCTCGGCGGCGGAGGCCGCGGGGCCGCGGTCGCCGGCCTCGGTGAGGGCCGTCAGCCGTACGAACCGGGCTCCCTGTGGAGCGAATCCGAGGGTCTTGGCGCTGGCGTCGTCCGCGAGGGTGCCGGAGGCCACCGGGGTTCCCCAGTGCCGGCCGTCCTTGCTGACGCTGACGCTGTACTCGCCGACGCGCCCCTCGGGGCTTCCGGAGGGCGGCAGATAGACCAGCGCGGACACGACGGCCGTGCGGTGCATATCGATGGTGAGGGTGTGCGGCGGGCGGGTGGCGGTACCGCGCGACGTGGTGTGCCAGGCGGTTTTCGCGCTGCCGTCGAGCACGCTGGCGGCCCGGGCGTTCGCGCCGCCGGTTGCCTCGCCGTCGGCCGTGGCCGTCCACCCGTTCCGGTCGAGCACCGGAGCCGCGGGCTCCTTGGCGTTCGCCGGGACGATGGGGTGATGCGGAGCCGTCATCGCCGTCTGCTGGTCGAAGGGCACGGCGCCCGACCGGGAGCCCGGACCGGCCGGGTTCGCGATGCTCAGCAGCGGCGTCAGAGCAACCAGCAGGGAACCGAGGGCGAAACCGATGAGCAGATGCGATCGGCGGATTCTCCGGGCCGCGCCGGATAAGGGTCTGTGTCTGGGCTGCAATCTGACCTCCCGAGGCGAGACGGTCCGGCGATCCGCCGTCAACTCACCCAAAGCGGAACGGATGTGACGTGCGATCATTTACGTCCATCCACGACGTTGTCCAGGGTGGCGCCCGGCCTCCCGGAGCCCCGCGGACCGCCCCTGCCGCAGAGCGGCCACGCCGACCGGTGCCCGCTCCCGCCCCGCGGCACAGGCAGGCCACGGCGAGAGCCGTCCGCACGCACCCCCTGGCCGCGAACGGGCGCGGCGGTGCGATGCATGTGAATGCTCAAGCCGGGTGAGCGATTCCCCCGTGACCGGCGCACCGCCCCCGCGACGCACCACTGAGGACGGTGGACCAGAAGTCTCTTACGTATTGTTCGTGGGTGACATCGGTCAGGTCCGGCCTCATCTTCGAGCTCACCGCGTCGCAGCGCGCCCAACTCCTCCGCCAGGTCAACGGAGCGTCGACACCACAGGCGCGAGTGGTGCGCTGCCACCTCGTGTTGGCCGTGGCGGACGGGGTGGCGCGGGCCGAAGTCGCCCGCAGATACGGCGTCTCCCCGCCGACGGTGGACAAGTGGGTTCGGCGGTACGTGGCCGAGGGGCCGGCGGGCCTCCGGGACCGCCCCAGGGCGGGGGCGCCACGCCGGATCGGGGACACGACGGTCGCCGAGGTGCTTCACCTCACGCAGCACGAGCCACCACCGGTCGGCGGGACATGGTCCAAACGCACGCTCGCCCGCAGGGTCGGGGTCTCGCCTTCCACGGTGGCGCGGATCTGGCGCGCCCATGGGATCACGCCGGGTGGCGGCACCCGGTCGGCCGCGCCGGTGGCCGACCACGTCGCGGGCGGTGGCCCGCCACCGATCGTGGCGAGAGCGATCTATGTGAACGAGGTGCTCTCCGTCCTCGCGTGCTGGAGCACGATGAACCCGATGGCCCCGCCCCGCCATGTTCGTTCCCGTTCCGAGAACTGTCCGGTGAACCCGTCCGCCGCACCGGACGACGGAGCCCGCCGCCACTCCGCCGCCCTTGCCGCCCTCGCCGCGGTGGCCGAGCGGGAGCCGGTGTCCGGCGGCCGCACGACCCCCGGGTTCACGGCGTTTCTGCACCGGCTGGCGACCACCAGGCCGACCGACACCGACCTGCATGTGATCTGCCATGTGGGCAACCCCGCCACGTTACTGGCGCTGCACCGCTGGCAGTTCGAGCAGCCTCGGCTGCATGTGCATCTGACGCCGACTCATGGGGTCTGGTTACAGGTGGTTCAGGACGTGTGGACCTGGATGGACCTGCACCGTCCCGGACCGGCGGCACCCCAGGCCCTGACACCGATCGACGCGGCGCTGCGGGCGTGGCGGCCCAGGCGCCGGATGGAACCGTTCATCTGGGACCGGGACGAGTGGCCCGACCCAACAACTTGAGGTCTCAAGGACTTCCGGTCCGGTCCGCTTGGGAGAGTCCTCCGAACCTTCCTAGGGTCCGGACATGACTTCCGACAACACCTCTCCGCACACTCCTCAGTCCGCCGCACCTGCCGCACCCGACGAGCCGACCAGGAAGGTGGAGCGCCGCACGGTCCTGGCGGCGCTGGGGATCGGCGCCACCGGTCTGGGCCTGGGGGCCACCGCCCTGCCGCAGGCGAGTGCGTCAGCCCGTGCGTCGGGCACGCCCGCGGCGAGCGGGCAGCCCGCCTGCGTCCTGGCGCCCGAGACGATCGAAGGGCCGTACTTCATCGATGAGGAGCTGATCCGGCGGGACATCACCGAGGACCGCCGGGGATTGCCCCTGGAGATGCGCATCACCGTCGTGGACGGCGTCACATGTACGCCCCTCGCCGGGGCGGAGGTGGATATCTGGCACTGCGACGCGGAAGGCTGGTACTCGGGACATCTGGAAACCAGTCCCGATGTCCCGCCCGCGAGCCCGGATCACGTCGAGCCCACCGACCCCTCCAGGTTCCTGCGCGGGATGCAGACCACCAACAGGCGCGGCGAGGTGCGCTTCCGGTCCATCTACCCCGGCTGGTATTACGGGCGGGCGATCCATGTCCACCTCACCGTCCACGTCGAGGGGCTGGAGGTGCACACGGGCCAGCTCTACTTCCCCGAGGAGCTCAACAGCAAGGTCGCGCGCCTGGAGCCGTACGTGCGGCACACCGGCACCAAGCGGCTCACCAACCAGGAAGACACCCTCTACGTCCAACAGGGCGGCGCGCAGACCACCATGGACGTTCAGCCGCTCCGGCCGGGCCGCCCGGAGCTCGGCTGCGTCGCGTCGATCACGGCCGGTGTGATCCCGGGGCAGACTCCGCCGGAGCCGCCCCTCCCCACGTCGGCCTGACGCCGACGACAGCGGCTCCCGCCGGGGCGGGAGCCGCTGGTGGCGTCAGAGGTGTGTCCGGCGCCGGTGGGGGTGACGGGCTTCGTGATGGCCGAGGCGCATCAGGGCGAGGACGGTGTCGAGGTCATCGCCGTGGTGCGGGTCGTCGGCCATACGGTTGCGGCCACGGGAGCCGCAGCCGGTGCACTGGTGGACGATCATGTACCCCTTGGCGGAGTGGTGTTCGACGGCGACCGGGCGCATCAGCGCGCGGCAGTCGTTGGCACGGTCTCCGGGGGAGATGTCCACGTGCAGCGAGTACAGGCAGTACGGACAGTGATTGCGGTAGCCGCCGTTGGTCAGCGCCACCACCGTCCTGCCGCAGTACGCGCAGGTGAAGCCGGTGTTCTCGGATGTTCTGCTGATGGTGCTGCTCCTCGGCGAGTCGAAGGGGATCTTCAACTCGGAGGCGCAGGGTTCCGTTCGCTCTCTCCCCACCGGGGCGGGGATCGCAGGCTTGACCGGGGAGTGACGCGGTTCACCGCCGCTGTCCGCGGGCGATTACTTCCGGCTCCAGCTTCACCGGAGAGGCGGGCCTCTCCGGATCCGGACCACGACCGGGTTTGTGTGTTTGTCCCGGTCACTGTCACGCGGGTGTGCCACGTGCCGCCGGTAGGTGTCCATCCGGTCTCACTGCCGTCGGCGTCGTCCCCCGTCAGGCAGCGTCAGCAGCGGCATGGGTCATCGTGATCACGCCACCTCCTCGCTCTTGTGGTTCTCCCTGTCGGCGGGAGCCGCGGAGCTGACTCAAGTCTAGGTGGGGGACGAACAGCCGGTCGGGGGGTCCGCGGCTACGGGCACCGCGTGCATGGGGGCCCCGAGGGGTGACGCGGCTCAGCCGCGCGGCTCGAGCGGCAGCGGGCGCCGTGCCACCTCCCGGGCCTCGCCGGGTGGCAGGCCGAGCATGCGCAGGATCAGCGCCGCCAGTTGCTCGGCGGCATCGGGGCCCGAGATATCGGGCCGTACGGATTCCAGCTGTAGCAGCCCGAGGATCGAGCCGCCGACCGCGGACAGGGCGATACGAGGGTCCTCCACCGAGAAGCGTCCGGTGGCCACCCCCTTCTCGATATCCCGCAGGGCCCGCGGAGCCAGGCCCGCGTCGGCGTGCAGCTGCTCGATGCCACGCCGCCGCAGTACCTGGGCCAGCTCCGGATGTGTCTCCATCATCCGGATCGTCATCCGCACGCTGGCCGAGAAGACCTCGGCCGGATCCTCGACACCCCCGGCGACGGCGTCGATGAGTTGTCCGTACTCGTCCAGCGCGTCCATCACGGCCGTGTCGAAGAGCGCGCTCTTGCTTTCGAAGTGGTTGTAGAACGAGCCGAATCCGACGTCCGCACGATCCGCGATCTCCTGGATGCTCGCCTCGGCGGCCGCACCCTCCGCCAGAAGGGCGCGTGCCGCGCTGATCAGCGCGGAGCGTGTCCGCGCCCGGCGGCGATCGAAGCGGTTTCCGGCGTGGCTCCCCCGGCTCTCCCGTGGCTGGTCAGGCATGGGATCAGGGTACCGGAGCGCGATACACAACTGATGACCGCATCAATAATGACGGCGGTTGACACAGTGCCTCATCAAGAGTGATGCTTTCATCAGATTGAGAGGAAGGCGGCGACCACGCCGATGCGGACCGCGGCTCCGCGCACCGCCGAGGGCTGGCGGGGGAGAGGGCAGGTCCGGACGGGCTGCCGGTCGAGTCCGCCGAGACCGGCGGCGATCGGTGCCCGCGCCCGTAGCCGGCGCGCATCGCCCGCTCGCCCGCCAGCACCTTGTGAGGAGCGTGACCGTGACCCACGACGACCCCGAGCACCCCCGGCCGGGCGGGCGGGACCTGCCCCGCGGATCCGCCACCCGGAGCGGCGCCCGGTCCGGGGAAGACCCGCACCGCGGTCTGCACAGCGAGCGGGGCGCCCTTCGCGGTGAGCATCCCGGGCGGTCCGGCGACCCCGCCATCAAGGTGGCCGACCTGGCCTGGCTGGAGTTCGAGAAGCCCGACCTGGACCGGGCCGAGGTCTTCGCCCGCGACTTCGGTTTCGCGATCGCCGTGCGCACCGACCGGGAGCTGTGGCTGCGCGGCACCTACGCGGGTATGCCCTGCGCGGTGATCCGCGAGGGCCCCGCCTCCCGGTTCATCGGCCCCGCCTTCCGTGCCGCCGAACGGGCCGACCTGGCTCGTCTGGCCCGGCTCACCGGCCGCGACATACGAGCTCTCCGGGACGCGGGCGCGCCCGGTGGCGGCGAGGCGGTCGACCTCCTCGACCCCTCCGGCTTCACCGTTCGCGTCGTGCACTGCGCCGAGGAGCTTCCGGCGCTCCCCGAACAGCGGGCGCTCACCCTGAACTTCGGCATGCGCCACCCGCGTACGAACGCCACACAGCGCCCGCCCCGTGAGCCGTCCCGTATCCAGCGCCTGGGCCATGTGGTCCTGGAGACACGGGTGTTCACCCGGGCCCTGGACTGGTACCTGGACACGCTCGGCATGATCGTCAGCGATTTCCTGTTCCTGGACGGGCAGCGCGACCGGGGCCCGACGATGGCGTTCATCCGCTGCGATCAGGGCGGCTCGGCCGTCGACCACCACACCCTGGCCATGCACCTGGGGCCCGGTACCGGCTACGTCCACTCCGCCTACCAGGTCACCGACCTCGACGCGATCGCCGCGGGTGGCGAGTACCTGGCCGAGCGCGGCTACCGGCGCAGCTGGGGCATCGGCCGGCATGTCCAGGGCAGCCAGCTCTTCGACTACTGGCGCGATCCCGACCATTTCATGCTGGAGCACTTCGCCGACGGCGACCTGTTCTCCTGCGATGTCGAACCGGGCTGGGCGCCCATGTCGGGCAGTGGCCTCGCCCAGTGGGGGCCGCCGGTCACCCGCGACTTCCTCGGTACCCATCCGTCGCCGGCCAAGCTCCGCGAGGTGCTCACGGCCCTGCGCGGCGACAACGAACTCGACCCCGCCCGCCTGTTGGGCCTGATGAAGGGGATGAACTCATGAGCACCAACGTCCTGCGTACCGCTGACGGCTGGTGGGTGGTACGTCCACGAGGTCTCGATCCCGCGCGACTCGGGGAGACCCCGTCCGGCCACGCCGTCCGTATCGACACCGAGGCGGTCACCACCGCCGAACTGCTCGCCGACCGCGCCGCCGTACGCGCGGCCGCCGCCTCCGATGCCACCGGCACGCCCGTCGCCCGCCTGGTGGCGCTGGCCCCGGTCACCACCCCCTGCCGGGTGGTCGCCCAGATGGTCAACTACCGCAGCCACGCCCGCGATTCGGGCTTCACCGACAAGGTCCCTCCCACCTTCTTCCGCAAGGCGTCCGGCTCGGTCAGCGGCCCCGGCGACACCATCGTGCGGCCGTCCCATGTCCGGTTCCTGGACTACGAGGTGGAGCTCGGTCTCGTCCTCGGCGCGCGCCTGCCCGTGGGCACCACCGTCACCGAACAGGACCTGCCCTCGTACGTGGCAGGGCTCGTCGTCACCAACGACATCAGCGCCCGCGACGTCCAGTTGACCAAGGGACAGTTCTACGAGAGCAAGTCGTACCCCACCTTCACCCCCACCGGCCCTTTCCTCACCCTCCTCGACCCGGAGGACTTCGACCACCTGCTGAACCTGCGGCTGAAGCTGTCCGTCAACGGAGAGCCGCGCCAGGATCGCACTCTCGCCGACATGATCGTTCGCCCGGCCCGGGCGCTGACACTGCTCGCCCGCTTCCAGACCCTCGACCCCGGCGACCTGCTGCTCACCGGAACACCCGGTGGCACGGCGCTGAAGGCGCCGCCCAAGGCGATCGAGCGGATCGGGGCGCTGCTGCCGCCCGCCGTGAAGTGGAAAGCGTTCTTCAACAGCCAGGCGAGGAACCCGCGTTATCTTCGCACGGGCGATGTCGTCACGGCCGGTATCGCCACGTCCGATGGCCGGATCGACCTCGGTGAGCAGCGCAACACGGTCGCGGAGGCGGGGTGAGCACCGTGCTCCGCGTGCCCGTGGTGATCGTCGGCGCGGGTCCGGTGGGTGTCACGGCCGCCCTCCTGCTCGCCAGGCGCGGAGTCCGCACCGTCGTCCTGGAGCGCCACCCGGATCTGTACCCGCTGCCGCGCGCCGTGGCGATGGACGACGAGGTCCGCCGGATCCTCCAGGCCGTCGGCGTCCACGAGGAGTTCGCCGCTGTCGCCCGGCCCGCCAACGGTCTGCGGCTCCTTGACGCCCGGCACGGTGTGATAGCCGAGTTCCGGCGTGACGCCCCGCACGGACACCACGGCTTCCCGCAGACCAGCCTGTACGACCAGCCCGCACTCGAACGGCTGCTGCGGGACGCGTTGGCCACGTACCCCGCGTGTGAACTGCGCGGCGGCACGGAGGTGACCGGAGTCGAGCAGGCGGGGGAGGGGCCGGTCCGCGTGACCTTCCGCGGTGCGGGAGGCGAGGGCCGCGAGGAACACCTGTGGGCCGACGCGGTCCTCGGCTGCGACGGCGCGGGCAGCCTCATCCGGGAGGCGATCGGCGCCGGTATGGAGGATCTGCGCTTCGAGGAACGCTGGACGGTCCTCGATGTGCGGACACAACTCCCCGTACGCACCTGGGAGGGTGTGGACCAGGTCTGCGACCCGGCGCAACCCGCGACCTTCATGCGCATCGCCGCGGACCGCTACCGCTGGGAGTTCCGGCTGGCCGAGGCGGGAGCGGAGCCCGACCGCGCCCGGCTGCGCGCACTGGTGGCGCCGTGGGTGGACGTACCGCCCGACTTCAAGGGCTTCGAGGTGCTCCGGCAGACGTCGTACACCTTCCGCGCCCGGATCGCCGACCGATGGCGCCGTGGCCGTGTCTTCCTGCTCGGCGACGCCGCTCATCAGACCCCGCCCTTCGTCGGACAGGGTCTGTGCGCGGGCCTGCGCGATGCCCACAACCTGGCCTGGAAACTCGCTCTCGTCCTCCAACAGGGTGTCAGCGAAGGTCTGTTGGACACCTACCAGAGCGAACGAGCCCCCCACGCCCGTCGCATGATACGGCTCGCGGTGGCGGCGGGATGGGCGATGACGGGCGGCCAGGACCGGGCCGCCGCCGTACGCCGCACAGCCCTTGCCGCCGTCTGCCGCATCCCGGGCCTCACCGCGCGGGTCTCCGCCCACCACACCCCGCCGCTGACCCCGGGCCCCCTCACACGCCGCAAACGGCCCGGCCGTGGCCTCGCGGGCACACTCTGCCCACAGCCCTGGATCACGGCCACCGATGGCCACCGCGGCCGCCTCGACGACGCCCTCGGCGACGGCTTCGCCGTGCTGAGTGCCGAACCCCCGGCGCCATCCGTACGGGCCGTGGCCGAAGCGCTCGGCGCACGGGTCATGCTCGCCGACGGTGCCCTCACCGCCTGGCTCCGTGCGGGCCGCGCCGACGCCGTGCTGCTACGCCCCGACCGTGTTGTCCTCGACACCGTCCCCTCGGGTGCCGCCGATTTCACGGGCACCGCGGTCTGGGCTCCGCTGCTGGCCCCCTGCCCCGCGTACGTCTCCTGACCCCGCCTCGACGAGGAGCGCACCGCCATGCCCACACCCGAACCCTTCTGGACCCCCGACCCGGACGAGGCGGCGACCAGCCGCATCGCGGAGTTCGCCCGCCGTGTCGGTCTGGACCCCGCCGACTACCCCGCCCTGCACCACTGGTCCATCACCGACCTCGAGGGATTCTGGGGTGCCGTCTGGGACCACTTCGCCATCGAGGCGGCCACCCCCTACGAGCGGATACTCGCCGAGGACAAGATGCCGGGAGCGCGCTGGTTCACCGGTGCCACCCTCAACTACGCGCAGCACGCCCTGCGCCACCCGGACCCCGACGCACCCGCGATCGTGGCGCTCGACGAGACCGGCGCGAGCTACGAGGTGACAAGGGACAGCCTGCGCGCCCAAGTCGCCTCGACCGCCGCGACGTTGCGTGATCTCGGCGTCCGCCGCGGCGACCGGGTCGTCGGCTACCTGCCCAACACCCCGCACGCCATCGTCGCCTTCCTGGCCACCGCCAGCATCGGCGCGGTCTGGTCGGTCTGCGGCCAGGACTACGCCCCCCGGGCCGCCGCGGACCGCTTCGCCCAGCTCGAACCCACCGTGCTCATCGCCGCCGACGGCTACCTCTTCAACGGCACCACCCATGACCGGCGCGAGGCGGCCCTGTCCCTGAGCCGGGCCTTGCCCACGCTCAAGGCCACGATCCTGGTGGAGCGCGTCGGTCTGCCCTGGCCGACCGAGCTCCCCGGGCCGGTGGTCACCTGGGCGGAGGCGGTGGGCCGCGCCGAGCGACCGCACTGTGTTCCGGTGCCGTTCGACCATCCCCTCTGGATCGTCTTCTCCTCCGGCACCACCGGCCCGCCCAAGGGCCTCGTCCACGGTCACGGCGGCGTTCTGCTCGAACACTTCAAGACCCTGGGCCTGCACTCCGACCTCGGCCCCGGCGACCGCCTGCTCTGGTACACCACCACCCACTGGATGATGTGGAACCTGGTGGTCTCCGCCCTCCTCACCGGCGCCACCGCATGCACCTACGACGGCAGCCCCGCTCCGCTCGCACGCCCGGATGTGCTGTGGGAGCTGGCCGCCCGGCACGGTGTCACCCTCTTCGGCACCAGCCCTCCCTACCTGCTGGGCATGGCGAAGTCCGGCATCACACCGTCCGTCCACGACCTGTCGGCCGTCCGTGCCATCGGCTGCACCGGCTCCGCGCTGCCGGCCTCCGTGTACCCCTGGGTCCGCGAACACGTGGGCGGTCACATAAAGGTGGCCGCCGCCAGCGGTGGCACGGACATCGTCTCGGGACTGGCGGGCAGTGCGTCCACCACCCCGGTGTGGGCGGGAGAGCTCTCCGCCCCGAACCTCGGCGTGGCCCTGGCCGCGTACGGCCCCGACGGCCGACCGGTCGTCGACCAGGTCGGCGAGCTGGTGGTCACCCGCCCCATGCCGTCCATGCCGCTGTACTTCTGGAACGACCCCGAGGGCAGTCGCTACCGCGCCGCCTACTTCACCACCTACCCCGGCGTCTGGCGCCACGGCGACTGGATCACCGTCACCTCGCACGGTTCGGTCGTGGTGCACGGACGCTCCGACGCCACGCTCAACCGCAACGGCGTCCGCCTCGGCAGCGCCGACATCCACGAGGTGGTCGAACGCCTTCCGGAGATCACCGAAGCCCTTGTCATCGGGGCGGAGGAACCGGACGGCGGCTACTGGATGCCGCTGTTCGTGGTCCTCGCCGACGGCGCCGTGCTGGACGACGCGCTGCGCGACACGATCCGCCGGACCATCCGCACCGGCGCCTCACCCCGCCACGTACCCGACGAGATCCTCCAGGTCCCCGCGATCCCGCACACCCGCACCGGCAAGAAGCTCGAAGTCCCGGTCAAACGCCTGCTCCAGGGCGCGCCTGCGGCACAGGTGGTGAATCCGGCAGCCGTCGACGCACCCGAACTCATCGACTACTACGCCCGCCTGGGTGCCGATCGCCACCAGGCCCGTCGCTGAACCCGTGTGCGTGGCGGCGAAGCGCTCGAAAATCAGTCGCACAACGTCTCTGTGCGCCATTACCGTGCTGCCGCACCACGTCGTCTGATGAAGGACCTGCCGTTGTACACCGTGTGAGACCTCCCAAACGCTGAATCGTCGCGCGTCGCGCCTCTGCGCCGTGCCCCTTTTTGCTGCGGATTTCTCACTGAAACCGGTGTACTTCTGTGCTCAATAACTGGGTGGTCGTGCCCACCCGCCTACCGCTCGTTGTCCGCCGTTGCCACGCCTGCGCGTCCGAGCGCTTCCGGGCAAACGGTAGATTTCGCGTCAACGCCCACCACAAGCTCATCGATGCCTGGCTCCTCGTGCTCTGCACCGCCTGCGGGGAAACCGCGAAGCTCACGGTCCTGGAACGGATGAATGTGCGCTCCGTACGACCTGAGCTGCTCGACCGGCTGCATGACAACGACCTTGGTCTGACAGCCGAGTTGCTCCAGGATCCGGTCGTACGGCGCCGCAATCGCATCGCTCTCGACTGGGGCAACGCCTGGCGCCTCGACACCGGCGGATCGGATCATCTGGACCGCGAGGTGATCGACATCTCGGTCCGCTTCGCGGCGCGGATCCCTGTCCGGCCGGTGCGGCTGATCGCCGAAGGGTGCGGTCTTTCGCGGGCCGAGGTGGAGAGACTGATCACGGAGGGGCAACTCGTCTCGGCAGCCCGGCTGACCGGCAAGCTCTCCGGCGACTTCACCTTCACGCTCAAGCGCTGAGCCCTCCTCGGGCCCAGGGCCTGTCCGGCCGGATCCGCCGGACAGGCCCTGGGCGGCCCACCGGTGGTCGATGACAGCCGATAGGGTCCTGACATGGACTTGAGCGGGAGGGTCTGGGGCGCCACAAGCGCGGAGCACAGCGCGTCATATCCGTGCGACCGGCTTGTGGCGGACCGGTCCGAGGGCTGGACACGGGCAGTCGATGTCGCGGCTCCGCCCCGCCTCGTCTTCCGATGGCTCCGTCAGTTGACCATCGCTCCGTACAGCTATGACTGGATCGACTTCCGAGGCCGTAAGAGTCCGCACACGCTTCTCCCCACGCCGCCGGAGCTGTCCGTCGGACAGCCGCTCCTCGTCTTCGAGATCGCCGGTTTCACAAGCGACGAGCACATCACCGGTCAACTCCCCGAACCCCTTGCCGGACGGCACGGCCAGATGGCCGTGAGCTATACCGTGCGCCCGCACGGCGAGGGCTCCCGTCTGGTCGTCAAGGTTGTCGCCGAGGCCGGGGGAACCGTCCGACAGAGACTGCGCCGACGACTCCTCGCCTGGGGCGATCTCGTCATGATGCGCAAGCAACTTCTCACCCTCAAGAAGCTGGCTGAGGGGACAGCGGCAGCGGAGGCCGACGCCCCGTAGCGGGCGGGGTCGTGCCACCCGGGTGAGCCTTCGCCCGCCACACCTACCGCACCCGCGAGCGCCTTCCCCGCCGAGACCCCTGAGCGACCGGCGCCGCCGAGCGGCCGGAACCCGGTGCCCCGGAGGTCATGGGAGTGAACGTCATGCGACGACCGAGCCAGATCATCGAGTGCGGAGACTTCGTCCTACGACGCTGGCAGGCGCGGAGCGACTTCGCCCCGGCACTCAAGCTGATCGAGGAGTCCCTGGACCACCTGCGCCCCTGGGAACCGTGGGTCGCCCGTCACAGCGAGGAGCACACCCGAGACCTCCTCGCGAACTCCGAGTCGAAGTGGGAAAGCGGTGAGGTGTACAACTACGCCATCGCCAAGGGCGGCACTCTCATCGGCATGTGCCAGGCCTCCCCCGGGGCCGAACCTCAGGGCTGGCGCCTGGGGTACTGGCTGCACCCTGCCGCCACCGGCCAAGGCATCGCCACGAGGGCGACGGCGGCCTTGGTCACCGAGATGTTCACCCTGCCGGATGTGGCGCACCTGGAAATCGCGCATGACCTGGCCAACACCTCCAGTGGCGCCATACCCCGGCGGTTGGGTTTCACCGAAGTCCGGCGCACGCGGGCAACGGCGCCCGCGGCTCCCTCGGGCAGCGGGATCGAAGTGGTCTGGCGGCTGAATCGTTCGTGAAAAAGTCCCCTCGGGGAGTTCCAGACTTGGCCCGAGGTGGCCATCCATGGGGCTGTGGGCCGAACCGCGCCCAGGGGGAGGGGACCGGGCCCTCCTCCTTGCTCCGGGGCTGTCCGACGCGTGTGCGCGACATGTCCACGTACCGGTTGAGCTGGCCGTTTGTGCTGTAGCAGCCTAGGTTGGGCACCTCGGAGAGGGGGGGGCCGGATGGACCGGAAAATCCGCACGGTGGACGACGTTTTGAAGCTCTTGGACGGGCTGTTCGAACCGGAGGCCGACCGTTGGTCGGCGGATGGGGCGGGTTGGTGGGACGGTTTCTACGCGGACCGGTCCAGGCCGGTGCCGTTCTTCGTGGCGAAGCCCGATGAGAACCTGGTGTCGTATCTCGACCGTGGCCTGATCGCGCCGGGCCGAGCGCTCGACGTGGGGTGCGGACCCGGGCGCAACGCACTTGAGTTGGCGGCGCGAGGGTTCACGGTGGACGCGGTTGACCTTTCCTCGGAGGCCCTCGCCTGGGCGGAGGACCGGGCCGGTGAGGCCGGGTCCGGGGTCCGGTTCCACCACGGCGATGTCTTCGAGCTCATCGAGGGCGGGCTCGGCGGTCCGTACGACCTGGTCTACGACTCGGGTTGCTTCCACCATCTGCCCCCGCACCGCCGCCTCAGCTACCTCGCGCTCCTGGACCGTGTTCTGATCCCTGGCGGCCACTTCGCCCTGACCTGCTTCGCGGCCGGTGAGCGGGGGATGGGGTCGGAGCTTCCCGACATCGACTTCTACCGCCAGTCCCGGCTGCACGGCGGACTCGCGTACACCGCGGAGTCACTGCGGTGGATCTTTTCCGACCTCGAGGAGGTCGAACTGCGCCGTATGCGCGACGAGACGGCCGAGTCCGCGCTGTACGGGGAGCCCTTTCTGTGGACGGCCCTGTTCCGCCACGATGCCGGTTGATTTTGGTGGTGGGCCGGTGCGCCCGTCTCACACGGGGAGACGGGCGCACCGGCCCAGCTGCCGAGTGCTGATCTCCGCCCACCGCGTGCTGCCGCCCGGATGAACATGCGCACCGTGCTGCTGCGAGAGAGCGGCCACAATGGCCATGCCCCGACCGTGCTCTTCCGGAGGGCGCTCTTCGCTCTGCGTCGCGTGGCAGGGTCCGCCGTCCACGACGGCTATGCCCAGTGTGCTCATTTCGGGGGACCGGTTCAGCGTCAGGCGCAGGGTGGCGGGAGGGAGGGCATGGGCAAGGGCGTTGCTGGCGAGCTCCGACATCACGAGGAGAGCGTCATCAGCGACGTCGCCCGGCACCGACCAGTCGGCCAGGATCGCTTCGGCGTGACGGCGAACGATCGAGAGTCCCTCTGGGATCTGCGGCAGAGGCAGGAGTCGACTCGTGGTGCCGGAATCCAGGAGGGTGTCTACGGGGAGGGCTGGATGGCTCATGACGTGCCTGCTTCGGGCTATCCGGTCGGTACCGGAACGCGGAGGTGAGGGGCGAGCTGGGTGAACCACGGTGACCCCTCCTGGTGCCGGTGACGGGGCTGTACGGCCGATCCGACAGGGCCGCTACGTGGCGTTGCCGTCCGACGGGGGCGGGGCCTCACGGAGCGGCGCTATCGGCGCTGCGCTTTCTTTTCAACCTGTCCGATTCACATCCTCACAGATGCCATCGAATTCGGCCAAGACTTGATCCGACTGGTTCCATAAGCGTGGAGTATCAACCGTCATTTCTTGAGGAACTCATCCAGGTAGCGCTGGAACTCATCACTGCCCACCGATGATGCCTGCGCCCACGATTCGAAGTCGACCGAGGTTTCGAGGTCGGACGTCGCCGCGATCCGTACCGACCGTTTGATGTGGGCATTGAGTTCTTTGGCGCGGCTCGCATACCGACCAGCGAGCTCCGTGGCTTTCTCCTCGGGATCCTCGGCCAGGAGGTTGGCCAGGCCCAGTCGCACGGCATCGTCGGCCTTGATGACATCGCCCGACAACAGCGCCGCGGTCGCGTGGGCTGCGCCCATGCGTTCGGTCAGCAGGAAGGAACATCCGCCCCCGGGATGAAGGCCGATTTCGGCAAAGGTCGGTCCGAAAGCGGCGCGGGGTCCGGCGATGACGATGTCGCAGGCGAGGGCGATGTTGAGCCCGGCGCCCACGGCCGCACCCTGGACGGCGGCAAGGGTGGGGATCTCGAGTTCGCGAAGGCCGAGGAACGAAGCGTAGACACCTTTCAGATGCTCGCGCAGTTCGTGAACGGGCCGGGTGATGTCGCCGAACATGCTCTCCAGGTTGGCTCCCGCGCAGAATGCCTTCCCGGCACCGGCGACGATCAGGGCACGAGCATCCGCGTCGGCCTTGACCGTGGCGATTGCGGCTGCCATTTGGGCGAGGAGGTCGAGATCGAGGGCATTGCGGCGTTCCGGTGCGTTGAGGCGGATTGTGCGAAGCGGGCCATCGCTCTCGAGCAACACGAGTGGTGAGGTCATGAGGCGCAGCGTACAGGGATGGGTTCGCCACCTCGATCGGCTTCGAGCCATGGGTATATGCACTAGCCCTCTCCGCTTATGGAACCAGTCGGATTAAGTCTTGGAGGCTTCCGACCGGATCTGTGAGGATTTGAATCAGACAGGTCGAACCGAGCGCGGTGTCAAAAGCGCCGCCCGCCGTCATCGTCGAGTGATCGTTGACGATGGGGAAGCGAAAGGAAATCACGCGTGGACGGATCAGCGCTTTCCGGCGTTCGGGTCGCCGACTTTTCCCGGGTCCTGGCAGGTCCGCTCGTCACCATGACCCTCGGGGATCTCGGCGCCGATGTCATCAAGGTCGAGCCACCGGGCGGCGACGACACACGACAGTGGGGTCCGCCGCACGCCCCCGACGGCAATGCCACGTACTTCCTGGCCGCCAACCGCAACAAGCGGTCCTTGGTCCTCGATCTCAAGAACACGGCCGACCGGGAGGCCGCCCGGCGCCTGATCCAACGCAGTGACGTGCTCGTCGAGAACTTCCGGCCCGGCGTGATGGACCGCTTGGGCTTCGGCTGGGAGGACGCCCGTCGGCTCAACCCCGATCTCGTCTACTGCTCCATCAGCGGCTTCGGCCGGGAGGCGGGCGCCGGGATGGTCGGCTATGACGCGGTCGTACAGGCGGTCGGCGGGCTGATGAGCGTCACCGGCACCGCGGACGCCGACCCGGTCAAGGCCGGGGTCGCGGTCGTCGACGTTCTGGCGGGCCTCAACGCCTTGGCCGGGATCCTGGCCGCCCTGCACGCCCGGCGGAACGGGATGGGCGGCCAGCGCGTGGACGTGTCGCTGCTCAACAGCGTCCTGTCGGCGCTGGCCAACCACTCGTCCGCCTACCTCAACGCGGACGTCGTCCCGGCCCGTTCCGGTAACGCGCATCCGAGCATCGAGCCGTACTCGACCTTCCCCACCGCTGACGGACCGCTCATGCTCTGTGTGGGCAATGACCGGCAGTTCGCCGCGCTCTGCGGTGCGCTGGGTGTGCCCGCACTGGCCGGAGATCCGCGCTTCGCCACCAACGAGGCCCGTGTTTCCCACCGCGATGCACTACGTCCGGTACTCGTGACCGCTCTGGCCCGGCATGACCGGCGACATTGGACCGCGGTGCTCTCGAAGGCCGGTGTGCCCTGCGGTTCGGTCAACGACCTCGCCGGCGCCTTCTGTCTGGCGGACTCACTCGGGCTCAAGGCCATCGACCGCCTCGATGGTTTCGCATCGGTCCGGTCGCCCATCGGGCTCAGCGCAACTCCGCCCCGGACCCGGCTCGCGCCACCACACCTCGATGAACACGGACCGGAGCTGCGTGCCTGGCTGGACGGACCGTCATCCACTCTCCATCCATCCCACTCCCTGGAGAAGACACCGTGACCGACATCGTCAGCGTGAACCCCGCGCATCCGCTCGTCGAAATCGCCCGGATACCGGCGAGCAGCACGCGGGAAGTCGACGACGCCGCGCGCCGCGGGGCGGAGTCACAGCGAGCCTGGGCTCGCCTGCCGGCGGGCGAGCGCGGCCGGGCCCTCATGGCCTTCGCCGACCGTCTGTCCTCCGAAGCTGACTCGCTCGCCTCACTGATCTGCGAGGAGGTCGGCAAGCCGATCGGCGAAGCCCGTGCGGAAGTTGTCCGCTCCCTCGACATCCTCCGCTATTACGCCGGGCTCACGATGCTGCCCGACGGCGAGACGTTGCCCTCCGGCACCACCCGTGGCTGGGTACTGTCGCGCCGCTACCCGGTCGGCGTCATCGGAATGATCACCCCATGGAACTTTCCGCTGGCCATACCGGTGTGGAAGGCGGCACCCGCGCTCGCCTACGGCAACGCCGTGTTGCTCAAGCCGGCATCCCCCGCCATCGGTGTCGCGCGACGGTTCACCGCCGCGGCACAGGAGACTCTTCCCGACGGCGTCCTGCACATGCTGACCGGCGAGCGGGACATCGCCGAAGCGATCATCGACCACGCGTCGGTGTCGGCCGTGTCCTTCACGGGTTCCACCGCCGTCGGCCGCTCGGTCGCCGCCAGAGCGAGTGCGCGGGGAGTGGCCGCGCAGTGCGAGATGGGCGGCCAGAACCCGTCGGTCGTGCTTCGTGACGCCGACATGGACCATGCGGCCTCCACCATCGCCGCCGCGATCACCGGTTACGCCGGTCAGAAGTGCACGGCGACCAGTCGTGTGATCGTCGAGGACCCACTGGGCGATGCGTTCGTCGACCTCCTGGCCGAGCGTCTGAAGGAGCTGAAGGTCGGCGACCCCGCACTGCCGGGCACCGACATCGGACCGCTGATCGACTCCGCCGCGCGAGAGTCGGTGCTCGCGGCGGTCGCCAGCAGTGGCGGTCGCACGATCACCGGCGGAACGGCCGTCGACGGACGGGAAGGTGCCTACGTCACCCCGACGCTCGTCGACGTCGGCAGCCCACGCGATGTGCTCTTCGAACAGGAGGTCTTCGGGCCCGTGGCCGCCGTGGTACGCGCCCGCTCACGGGAAGAAGCCCTCGCACTGGCCAACCACGGCACGTACGGCTTGGTCGCGTCGGTCTTCACCCCCGATCTCGAGGCGGCCATGACCTTCTGCGACGAACTACGGGTCGGTATGGTCAAAATCAACGCGCCGACCTCCGGAGCCGACTACCACGCGCCGTTCGGCGGCAGCCGCGCCTCCGGGCTCGGACCACACGAACAGGGCCTGGCTTCCCGGGAGTTCTTCACACAGACGCGCACCCTGACCCTGACGTGATCGGTCAATCGCGGACGACGGGCCGCACGGCCGTGTGTTCGGCCGCCGGCGACGATGCTGCCCCGGCCCGCCCCCACACAGAGAAGGGGCGGGGCCGGGGCAGCGGTCGTGCACTTCGTCGTCCGGACGAATCCGTGAGCCCAGCGAGCTCACGGAGGCGGGTCAGTCGGCGGGCTGGTCGGGACGGATCTTACGTAGCGAACTCTTGCGGACGATCAGACCGTCGCGAAACGTCAGCAGGTCGCAGCCGTCGGTCTCGATACGGGCACCGTTGGGCTTGGTCGCCGTGAACGTCCATTCGGTCACCCCGCGATCCCCGGCGACGAAGTGGCGTGCGTCGAGCCATCGCGCGTCCGGCATCCGGTCCAACAGCGACTGGTAGCCGTCGCGGACCGCTGTCGCGCCACTGAAGCGTTCCCCATCACGATCAGCGCCGGTCGACGCCTCGTAGATCCCATCGGGATGCATACAGGACATGAGCGCGTCGATGTCGTGGCGATTCCAGGCCGCCGCGAAGCGCTCCATCAGCGCCAGGAGTCGGCCTGCTTCTGTGTCAGCCATAGAGCTCGAACCTCATCGGGGTCGGGTGCGGTCCATTGCACGGGCCCGGCATATGGCAGACCGAGACCGCCCACAGCAGATCCATCTCGGCCCGCAGCTCAACGATGTCTCCGGGCCGCGAAAGTGACTCCTGTACCTTGAGCTCGCCTTCGGCGCCGTAGGGGAAGTTCATGAACACGTTGAAGCAGCTGGCCGGGTTCAGCCCCGTCGTGGGGGCGTCGAGGTGGCGGAGCTCATCGAGGATGGTCTCGTAGCAGCCCGGTTGGTCGACCCCGAACAGCGCGTTGAGTTCTCGTGAGCAGAAGCCACCGCCGGCGTAGTGTGCGCCGCAGGTGTCTTCGGTCATCGTCCATATCGGACGCATGCGATTGGTGACGAACACGCTGTCCTTCCCCAGTTGCCAGGACTCGGCGGCGAACGTGGTGTAGGTGACGTCCAGGTGCTCGCCGGGATCCTCGGCGCTGAACGCGACCAGGTCCGCGACCTGCTGACCTTCGAGATCGATGATGCGCAGGGCCTGTCCGGCGGAAACACGTCCCGACGCTCCTGCGCCCGGGGCGACGTCCCGCACCCAGAGCGGTTCAGATGATGATGTGCCGGTCACTTGGGGGCTTCCTCCGTGGTTCGGGGGTGACGGGGTGGCTTTTGTGTGTACTCGGGGGCGGTGCCGGGAGGCTGGTCGAGCCGCCTGACGGCATTGCGTACGAACCGGTAGGCGACCGCGCCTCCGGTGAAGATGGCGATGAGCATGAGGGTGACGCTCCAGTTCTGGTACCAGGGCGCCCCGTCGTGCCGGGGCCATGCGATGTTGACGATCTCGAACGCCAGCCAGGCGACTGCGGCGACGTTGATCGGCAGGCCGTATCCGCCGAGGCGCGACGACCGCGCGGTCCGCTGCCCGCGCAGCCGGGCGACCAGCATGCCGACGACCGGGAACGCGAAAGCCACATAGAACCCGCCGGTGGCGAGGCTGAACAAGGTCACATACAGATCGGTACCCGTGAGGAGCAGCATCGGGACGGCCGCCAGCGTCACGATGAGCACCGCGATCCAGGGGAGTTGCTGCCGTCGTGAGAGTCGGGTCAGGGACCGGTGGCCCGGCAGCAGTTCATCACGTGCCAAGGCGAAGATCACACGTGAGACCGATGCCTGGCCGGCGACCGTACCGGCCATGAACCCGATGACGACGATGGCGAACAACGGCTTGGTGATGCCGGAACCCAATTGGGCGGAGAGTGTGTCGGTGATGGGATCGGCGCTCTTGCCGAGCGAATGCTCCGGTATCGCGAGGATCAGTGCGAGCGCCGAGTACATGACCACGAGCCCGACGATCAGCAGCGACAGAACGATGGCCCTGGGGGCGGTCCGTGACGCGTCGACGGTCTCCTCGGCCACCGACCCCGCGGACTCGAAACCGACGAAGGCCCAGCCGGCGATCGCTACCGCGGCGAGCATGCCCGACATGGTCAGCCCGCTGTCACCCACGCCGTCGAAGAGGGCGGAGAGGCTGTTCTCCCGGTAGAAGAGCAGCAGGATCGTTCCGATCACCAGGCTTCCGAGGACTTCGGCGGAGATGCTCACGATAGTGATCAGGCGCAGCCCCATGCGGTTGAGGGCGTTGATCGCCGTCGCGGCGGCGAGGATGACCAGTGACAGGGCGATGAGCTGTGTGTTGTCCGGCTTGTGGATCCCCACCAGCGGTGCGAGGAAGGACGCCCCGACATAGGCAGGGGTCGCGGTCGCCACCACCAGCGTGCAGATGTACACCCACCCGGCGAACCACCCGTAGGTGGCCCCGATCAGTCTCCTGGACCACTGGTACACGCCCCCGGCGAGAGGCCACCGGGAGGCGGCCTCGGCCATCACGACCGCGACGAGCAACTGCCCGAGCAGGGCGAGCGGGATCGCCCACCAGAAACCGGGCCCGGCGGTGGAGAGACTGAGAGCGAAGATCGTGTACAGCCCGATGATGGGCGAGATGAACGCGAACGCGAGCGCGAACGCCGACCAGAACCCGAAGTCCCGCTTCAACTCGTCGCCGTGGACGGTGTACTCCGTTGCCGCGCCTGTTCTCGATGATTCGGTCATCGACGATCAGCTCACCTGTCGGCCGACGGCGGTTCGACCGATGTGGCGGGCGGGACGATCAGACGGCGGTCCCACGCCGACCTCGCGCTCTTGCCGTCCTCTCCGGAGTGCACGAGGATCGCGCGCTCGTGTGAGAGTTCCTTGAACCCGAACAGGCCGTGGTAGCTGCCCAGTCCACTGTGGTTCACGCCCCCGAAGGGGAGGGCCGAATCACCCCAGTGCGAGGCCCAGCCGTTGACGGTCACACCACCGGAGGAGGTGCCGCGCAGTACCGTGTCCACGAACTCCTTGTCCTCACTGAAGATGTACATCGCCAGTGGCTTCTGCCCCTGCTGGAGAAAGCCCGTGACCTCCGCGATGTCGCGGTAGGTCAGGACGGGGAGGACCGGGCCGAAGATCTCCTCCCGCATCACCCGGGCGTCCAGCGGGACATCGAGCAGCACGGCGGGCTCGAAGCTGCCGCTTCCGTCCGTGGCCCGGCCGCCTCGGGGAAGCACGGCTCCGCGCGC
The DNA here is from genome assembly GCF_040650655.1 of Streptomyces sp. NPDC048636. Taxonomy (NCBI): domain Bacteria; kingdom Bacillati; phylum Actinomycetota; class Actinomycetes; order Kitasatosporales; family Streptomycetaceae; genus Streptomyces; species Streptomyces sp. NPDC048636. The sequence continues at coordinate 264,751 of NZ_JBEZHR010000005.1, forward strand.
CACGGCGTCGTCGATGTACGCCTGCACCCTGTCGGCGTTGCGCTTGTCGACCATGCGGGAGATGGTGCTCTGGTCGAACGCGCCGTCGCGATAGTGCTTGCGATCGACCGCCTCCCAGTAGGAGCGCAGGAAGTCGTCGCGCAGGTCCTCCCTGATCCAGAGGTGGTCCACGGCCAGGCAGATCTGCCCACTGTTGTACTGGCGTCCCTCCGCCACCAGCTCCGCGACCTCGACGAGATCGGTTGTCCCGTCGACGATCCCGGGGCACTTCCCGCCCAACTCCAGTGTCACCGACGCCAGATGCTTGGCGGCAGCCGCCATGACCACCTTGCCGACAGTCGGGCTCCCGGTGAAGAAGACATGGTCGATGGGCTTCTCCAGCAGCGCGTCGGCCACGTCGACGCCGCCCTCGATCGCGGCGACCTCCTGTTCGTCGAAGGCCTCTCTGATGATCGCTGCCGTGACCTTCGAGGTCTCCGGACACATCTCATTGGGCTTGACGATGGCGGTGTTCCCCGCGGCGATCGCCGGTACGAGTGGCTGCAACGCGAGCTGGAGGGGAAAATTCCAGGGCCCGAAGATCAGGACCACCCCACGGGCCTCGTACTCCAGCCGTACGCTGGCGCCGGGATAGTCCGGCGAGGGACCGAGATCGATCGGCACCATCCAGCTCTCTAGCTCTTCCAGCGCCCGGTCGATGTGATCGACGATGTTGTGTATCTCCGCGTGCGCCTGTGTGTCGCCTGACGGCTTCCCCAGGTCGGCGTAGAGCGCCTCGACCGCTCGGTCGGCATGCCGCAGCACACCGGCCCGCAGCCTTTCGAGCATCGACCGTCGATGCGCGGCTGATGAGACCTTGGCGGTCCATCGATAGTCACGCTGGAGATCGAACACGCGATCGATTGCTTGCCGGACCTCTTTGTCCATGTCTCCACCTTAATTTCTTCTGCCTGAGTTCCGGGGCCCCGGCCCCGGTGCTCGGTTCGACGCCCCCCTCGTTCGCATCCTCACCGGTTCCATTAAAGGCGTCCAAGATCTGATCCGACTCGTTCCATAAATGAGGGTTATCGATTATTCAAGTATGCGGCGATGTATTCGCTGCGTTAATCTCAACTTATGGAAATTCGGGATCTCCAATACTTCGTCGCCGTGGCCGAGGAAGCCAACTTCACTCGCGCGGCCGAGCGGCTGCTGGTCGCTCAACCGCATGTGTCCCAACGGATACGCGAGATGGAGCGCGCCTTGGGGCGAAGCCTGTTCGAGCGGACGTCACGCCGCGTGGAGTTGACCGCGGCGGGAGAGCAACTCCTGATGCTTGCCCGGCCGATTCTGGAGCAAGTGGACGCGATCGAGGGGCATATGGGGACGCCGATGGAGGAAGTGACCGAGGATCTCACGGTCGCCGCCCTCAAATCACTGCCCGGAGTTCAGCTGTCGGCGCTCATCCACACGTTCCGGCGCCGTTACCCGGCCGTCCGGTTCGTCCTTCGCGAGCTGACAACCACCACGATGCTCGATGAGCTCGCGGCCGGGGCGATCGACCTTGCCATAGCTCAGGCGCCCGAGCGTCATCGTTCTGGCCTGACCATCGATGAGCTCGCCAGAGACGATTTCGTGCTGACTGTTCCTCTCGAGCACCGGCTTGCCCGCCGCCACGTCGTGAGTATGTCGGAACTCGGCACGGAGGCTTTCATTACCTTGGACCGTGGCTCGGGCACCCAACGGACCCTTCGGGCCGCTGCCAAGAAGGCGGGTTTTCTGCCGCGGATCGTTATCGAGGTATTGCAACTCGACACCGTCCGTGAACTGGTGGCGGCGGGGCTGGGTGTCGCCTTGATGCCCCGTTCAAAGGCCGAGACCCCCGGGCCCGCGGTGAGCGTCGTCGGCGTCGGACCGCCCAAGCTGGTGCGTCGTATCGTGATCGCCACGCCCGAGTCCGGCAGCTCGCCCGGTGCGCTGGCGTTCCGGGAAATCATCCTTGACGCCTTCACACGCGCACGCAATTCCCAGACGAGCTGATGGCCGCTGACCTTCATACGGCAAGGGTGGGTCCGGCCGAGGCGCTCGACGACGGGCCACGGGCCGCCCGGAAATTCGGAAGCACCGCGCTTGCCCGGGATCGCACAATGGCGCGCATGGTTGTCTTCCGCTGCCGCCGCTGTCACGGCGACCTCACCGTCCCCGTACAAGAGGTGCCGCTGCCCGATGCGGACGACGCCCCGGCGCCCTACATGCTGCCGGAGGGCGAGGAGTGCCCGCCGCGGTTGTGTCCGGGCTCCTTCGCCTACGATCCGCCGCACGCCGCGGAGCGCGTCTTCCGGCCACATGCCGCGGGGGCGGCCCTGGGACTCCAGCGCGCCGGGCTGAACGGCGTCGTCCTGGCCCGGGCTGATGTGCACGGCACCGAGCTCACCTCGCTGCGCGGACGGCGGAACGGCTGCTGCGGCCTGGACGGCTGCGACGGCCCGAACCTCGTGTGCCGGGGGTGCGCGGCCGAAGTGGCCACCGAGTACTCGGACTGCTGGACACCGCAGGAGGTCGTACTCGTCCCCGCCGCGGTGGAGGCCGTCGACATCGGCTAGCCGATGACCGTGGGGCCTCGCCCCTCGCCACGCTCGGGCAGGGTGGCCGCGGCGGTGTGCAGCAGGTCGAGGGCCTGGGGGAGGAAGGGGTTGGGGTCGGTGGTGCGCCGGGTGGCATAGACCCGGCGGGTGTGGGTGGGGTCGGTGAGCCGGACGAGGTGGGTGCCGGAGGCGTCGGGTGAGGTGGTGGTGTCCATGATGGCGAGTTCCGGTGCGATGGCCACTCCCAGGCCCTGCCGGACCAGTTCGTGGGGCAGGTTGTAGTCGTTCGTACGGAAGAGCACCTCGGGCTGGAAGCCACCGGCCGCGCAGATGTGGCGCAGGCAGCGGGCGGCGTCGGTGTCCTGGTGGTAACTGATCCAGCGCTCCTCCCGCAGGTCGGCGAGGCGGAGGTGCGGTCGGCCGGCGAGGGGGTGGCCGGATGGCAGGAGGAGATAGAGCGGCTCCTCCCGTACCAGGGTGTGTTCCAGGCCTTCGGGCCAGCTGTGCGGCACCACGCCGTACTCGAAGATGACGGCGAGATCCAGCCGCCCCTCCAGGACCGCGGGCACGGTCACCTGCGGGTCGCCTTCCTCGTAGCGGACGTCGACCTCGGGCCGGTCGCGGAGGAACCCGGTCAGCACCGTCGGCACCAGCCGGAAACCGGCGGACCAGAAGCTGCCCAGCCTCAGCCGCCCTCGCTCGGCGGCGGCGTAGGCGCGCATCTCGTTCTCCGTCGCCGACAGGTCGGCCAGCAGCCGTCCCGCCCGCCGGGCGAGCTGGAGACCGGCCGCTGTGGGGCGCACGCTGCGCGGTGAGCGCTCGAAGAGTGCGACGCCCAGGGCGCGCTCGACGGTGGAGATCTGCTGGGAGACGGCGGAGGGGGTGTAGCCAAGGCGCTGGGCGGCGGTACGGAACGAGCCCTGGGCGACCACCTCGTATATCGCCTGGAGCTGCGACGGGGTGAGCATCAAATGAACTTAACACCCTGGCCGGAAACGTTCATTCTCCCTGTTCTTGCCTGGGCTCCCGCGATCCCGCAGATTGGGTGCCCACCAGCCCCTCCGCCGGTACCCCTCACCCAGCAGCCCAGAAGGGAGGCACCGTGCCCGGAAGGCATACGCGAGCTCGCGCCGCCGCCGCGACCCCCCTCGCGATCGCCGCGCTGCTCGTGCCGACCGTGACCGCCTGTGGTGGCACCGCGACCGTCCATCGATCCAAGGTGCCCCAGCAGCACGTCGACCCCGCACTCCGCGCCCTGCTCCCCCCGGACATTCGCGACAAAGGGTCGCTCATCTCCGCGGTCGGCAACGACTATCCGCCGCTGTCCCTCCTGGACATCGACAACAAGACCGTCATCGGCGCCGAACCCGACCTCATCCGCGCGGTCGGCCAGATCCTGGGCGTCCGTGTGCACCTGGTGCAGGCGAACTTCGACAGCATCATCGGCGGCGTCCGGTCCCACCGCTACGACGTGGCCATCCAGGCCATGCTCGACAAGAAGGAGCGCCAGTCGCAGGTCACGTTCGTCGACTACATGAAGACCAGCAGCTCCATCCTCGCCGCCGGAAAGGCCGCCGGGAACATCCACTCCCTCACCAGCCTGTGCGGCAGCCAGGTCGCCGTCGAACAGGGCACCTCACAGGTGGACGATGTGGCGGCGCAGGCCGACAAGTGTGCGGCCGCCGGCAAGCCTGAGCTGGAGAAACTGGTCTTCCCCGACTCCGTCGGCTGCTTCCAGGCACTGTCCACCGGCCGTGCCGACGCGTTCGTCGGCGGCACCCCCACCGTCGTCTACCAGGCACAGATGTCGCACGGCAGGTTCCGCACGGCCGGCGAGCCGTACCGCTTCCTGCCCTACGGAATCCTGATCAACAAGGAGGAGCGGACCTTGGTACGCGCTGTCCGCGGTGCCCTTCAGAAGCTCATCGACAACGGCGCCTACGCGAAGATCCTCCGGGAGTGGAACATCCCCTCCGGGGCCCTGAAGCGCGCCACGGTCAACGGGGGTGCGGCATGACCGAAACCCTCACCCGCGCCGACTCCGCCGACGCCGCCGCAGGGCCCGTACGCGCGGTCCCGGTGCGCCGCCCAGGGCAGCGCGTCACCGCGGTCCTCGTGACATTCCTGCTGGTCTTCCTCCTGGAAGGCTGGATCACCAACCCCCGTATGCAGTGGGGAACCGTCGGTGAGTTCCTCTTCTCACCGGTGATCATGGAGGGGCTGCGCACCACGCTGCTGCTGACAGCCCTGGCCATGGCACTCGGTATCGCGGGCGGTGTCCTCCTCGCCGTCCTGCGGATGTCCGCCAACCCGGTACTGTCCCGGCTGAGCTGGGGCTACATCTGGCTCTTCCGCGGCACCCCGCTGCTGGTCCAACTCCTCTTCTGGTACTTCCTCTCCGCGATCGTCCCCACCATCGGCCTCGGCATCCCCTGGGGCCCGACGTTCGTGGAAGCCGACACCAACGTCCTGATCACCCAGCTCACCGCCGCCGTCCTGGGCCTTGGACTGCACGAGGCGGCATACATGGCCGAGATCGTCCGCGCGGGCATCACCTCCGTCGACGACGGCCAGAGCGAGGCCGCCCAGGCACTGGGCATGTCCCGAGGACAGACCCTGCGCCGCATCGTGCTGCCGCAGGCGCTGCGCATCATCATCCCGCCCACCGGCAACCAGGCGATCTCCATGCTGAAGACCACCTCACTGGTCTTCGCCATCGCCGTACCCGAGCTGCTGACCTCCATCCAGGGCATCTACTCACGCAACTTCCAGCAGGTGCCGCTACTGGTCGTCGCCTGCTTCTGGTACCTGGTGGCGACCTCCGTACTCAACGTCGGCCAGTACTACCTGGAACGGCGCTTCGGCCGCGGCGCCAGCCGCGATCTGCCGCCCACCCCGCTCCAGCGGCTGCGCGCCGCGGCCCGGAACCACCGCACCGCCCGGAACCACCGTGAGGAGAAAGCACGTTGACATCACCGGTGATCAGAGCCGAGAGCGTGCACAAGAGCTTCGGCCGCACGGAGGTACTCAAGGGCATCGACCTGACCGTCGCACCCGGCGAGGTGATGTGTCTGGTGGGCCCCTCCGGGTCCGGCAAGTCCACCTTCCTGCGCTGCATCAACCATCTGGAGACCATCGACCGGGGACGTCTGTACGTCCGTGATGAACTCGTCGGCTACGAAGAACGGGACGGCAGGCTCCACGAGTTGAGCGAGAAGGCCGTCTCCCGGCGCCGCCAGGGCATCGGCATGGTGTTCCAGCGCTTCAACCTCTTTCCGCATATGACCGCGCTGGAAAATGTCATCGAGGCACCCGTCCAGGTCCGGAAGGAGCCGAAGCGGCAGGCACGCGAACGCGGTGCGGAACTGCTCGGCCGCGTCGGCCTCGCCGACAAGACACACAGCTACCCCGCCCAGCTCTCCGGCGGCCAGCAGCAGCGGGTGGCCATCGCCCGCGCGCTGGCGATGAAGCCCGACCTCATGCTCTTCGACGAGCCCACCTCGGCACTCGACCCCGAACTCGTCGGAGAGGTGCTGGAGGTGATGCGCGCACTGGCCGAGGACGGCATGACGATGGTCGTCGTCACCCACGAGATGGGCTTCGCCCGGGAGGTCGGTGACTCGCTGGTGTTCATGGACGACGGGGCCGTGGTCGAGACCGGCGCACCGGAGGAGGTGCTGCGCGACCCGCGCCACGAACGCACCCGCGCCTTCCTCAGCAAGGTCCTCTGACCACCCCGGAAAGGTCCTGCGACCGCACGCTGCTCCAACCCCCCACCCCCGACCGCCACCGAAGGATTCTCCATGACCCGTGCCCTCGTCATCGGCGCCGGAGTGATAGGCGCCGCCACCGCCCACCGCCTCGCCGAAGCAGGCGTCAGCGTCACCGTGCTCGAGGCCGGCGGCCGCACACCGGGCACCTCCAGCGCCACCTTCTCCATCGATGTCACCCATCTGAAGACACCGCACTCCTACTTCCTGCTCAACCAGCGCAGCGCCGCGCTCCACCGGGAACTGGAGGAGGAGCTGCACACCGGCACCACAGCCACCGGCTGGCGCCACCCCGCACCGCTCATCCAGTGGGGCCACACCGAGGAGGAAAAGCGCACCCTCCGCGCACGTGCCGAACGCCTCGCCGCCTGGGGCCACCCCTGCCGCACTGCCGACCCCGGCGAGCTGCGCACCCTCGCACCTCCCATCGACCCGGCGTCCTGCCGCGCCACCGAACTCTTCGTGCACGACAACGCCGCCTGGTACGACACCCCGCTCCTCGCCCGCACCCTTCTCGACCGGGCCGCGGCCCTGGGCGCCGACATCCGCTATGACACCCCCGTCACCGCCCTGCTGCTGGACGGTGAACGGGTGCGTGGCGCCCAGGCGCGCGGCCGACGCTTCGAGGCCGACCACATCGTCAACTGCGCGGGCCCCGACGCCGGACGCATCGCCGAACTGGCCGGAGTGCGGCTGCCGTTGCGCCAGATCCCCGGTCTGGTCGGCGAGTCCGTACCGCTGGCCGATCCGCTGCGCGCCATCGTGGCAACCTCCGGCGTCGATCTGCGCCCCGCCCCCGGCAACCGGGTCTGCGCCATCTCCTGGCCGGTCGACGCCCTCCTCGCCCCGACCTCGGCGACCCCCGTGCCGCCCGAAGCCGAACTCCTCAGCCGGTGCGCCGCGATCCTGCCCGCCTTCCGCTCCCTGGGAGGCACCCGGATCGGTGTCCGCCCCGTTCCCGAAGACGGGCTTCCCCTGGTCGGCCCGCATCCCCAGGCTCCCGGGCTCTACACGATCACCACCCACAGCGGCGTCACACTCGCACCGCTCCTCGCCGCGCTCGCCACCAAGGAACTCACCACGTCCATCCCCGAGCCCACCCTGGCCCCGTACCGCCCGGACCGCGACACCTCACACCCCGTCCGCGACGAAAGCCTCGCCGTCATGAGCGGCCACCGCACCGAGACCGGCTGAGCCACGCTGAACCGCGAAGCCGTCCGGACTCCCCGTCCGGCTGTCGACGGGGAGGCCCAGCCGGTCGGCCACGGTGGTGAGCGCCGTTCCCAGGGGGAGCGCGACCCGGCTGAGCGCGTGCTGATCGCCCCGGGTCGGGTCCCGGTTGACGATCAATACCGGTGTTCCGGCCCGCGCCGCCTGGCGGACGAACCGGAGCCCGGACATCACGGTCAGTGAGGAGCCCAGGACCAGCAGTGCGGCCGCCTCACGGACCAGCTCGCGGCAGTGCTCGACCCGTGGCGGCGGTACGGCTTCGCCGAAGAACACCACGTCGGGTTTGAGGATGCCGCCGCAGACCGTGCAGGGCAGCACACGAAAGTCGCCGACCTGTTCGTGGGTGAGGTCGGCGTCACCGTCCGGGTTGATTCCCGCGGCCACCGGCTCGAAGCCCACATTGGCCTCCTCCAGCCGCCGGGCGAGTTCGTGGCGCGGGCTGAAGGCGCCGCAGGAAAGGCAGACGACCCGCTCCAGGCTTCCGTGGAGTTCCACGACGCTCTCGCTGCCGGCGGCCTGGTGCGTCGACGTTCTGGGTGATCACACCCGACAACAGGCCGTGCCGGCCCAACGCGGCCACGGCTCGGTGCCCGGCGTTGGGGCGGGCGCGGCCGAAGGTGCGCCAGCCGAGGTGGCTCCGCGCCCAGTAGCGGCGCCGGGCATCGGTGCTGGCGGTGAAGTCCTGGTACGTCATCGGGGTGTGTCGGCTCAGGCTTCCGCCCTCGCCCCGGTAGTCGGGGATGCCCGACTCCGTGGAGAGGCCCGCCCCGCTGAGCACCAGCACACCGCCGGTGCTCAGCGCATCGGCGATCGGCTCCAGGTCCGTGGTGCCCGGTGGCAGGTCCTCGGTGGGGGTCCAGCTCAGAGTGGGGCGCATGCGCATGCCATCAGGGTACGGAAACCGGCTGCCTTTCTGCCGTCCGCCGACCGGGAGAATGGCGCGATGTGCTGGTGGCGACGGGCGGTACCCGGCACGTACGGTCAGCCTTCGCGTTGATCGGCGGATACGGTGAGCCGCATGACCCATCGCCACTTGGCGATCTTGCGTTGGCGGACAAAGCCGAAGTTCGCGTAGAGCTCTTCCGGCCCCGTATGGAAGTAGGCCCCGCGCTGCGGGGGCCGCCCCCGGGACTGCTCCGGATAAGCCTCGACCGTCCCCCCACCGGCTGCCCGGATCGCCACCAGCGCGGCACCGACCGCGGCACGGGCCACCCCTCGTCCACGGTGCTTGGAGGCGGTGAAGATACAGCCGATCCGCCAGTCGGGGAGGAGATCGAGCTCCTTCGCGTAGGCTCCGCTGTTCTTGATGTGGGGGAGCTCTGCCGGTGGACCGAACTGGCACCAGCCGACGCACTCGGCATCGGCGTAGACGAGCACCTGATGGCACGTACCACGGTCGACGTGGGCTCGTTTGGCGGTCTTGTTGTCCTGCGCACTCTGCGCGTTCTTCACCCCCTCGGGGTGGAAGCCCATGCACCAGCAACCGCCCCAGACGCCGTTGTGCCGGTCTACGAGGGCCGCGAAGTCCTGCCAGGTGTCCGGGGCGAGCAGCCGAGTCGAGTACGTGGGTGTGTGCGCCGCCGCCATGTCTTCATCATCGAATGGCCCGTGTGCGACGGCAAGGGCCCGCAACCGCGGGAAGCGCAACGGTTCTCAGACGACGTCGAATTCGTTGCCCTCGGGGTCCTGCATGGCAGTGGCGTAGAACCCCATGTCCGGCTCATCCTTGATCCGCAGCACGGTGGCACCAGCTGTGACCAGCCGTTCCACCGTGGCCTTGACCCGCTGTGTGCGGACGTCCAGCGGGACGTCACGGCCCCCACCGACCTTCAGGTCGAAGTGCCACCGGTTCTTGGCGGCCTTCGGCTCCGGAACCTGCTGGAACCACACCCTCGGTCCACGTCCCGTGGGATCGATGATCGACTCCGGAATATCCCCGGCACCGGTCGGCAACTCCGCCTCGGGCACCCCCACCGCCGCCCAGTAAGCACGCCACGTGGCGTGCCCGCCCGGCGGAGGCTCAGCCACGTAGCCCAGGGCCTCGGCCCAGAAAGTCACCATCCTCTGCGGATCGGAGCAGTCGATCGTCAGCTGCACGGTCATCTCCATGCTCGGAGCATGCCAGGCAGGTCTGACAGACGATCCACTGTCGAAAACAGGCCCTGGACGGCGGCTGCCCGACCCCTGGGGGCACGCATATTCTCGGTCGGCCCCTTCCCGCGTGGCTATCATCCACGGGATGCCACTTCATCAGTACGCCTACTTCGCCCTCTTCAGCCAGCACATCTCGGCAGACGACATGGCTTCCCGGCTGGGCATCACTCCCGACGAGGTAACCGTTCGCGGCAGCCGGTGTACCGAGCCTGCGGTGCTTCCGACCGACCACTCGTGGATGGTCGTCTGCCGGGAACCAGGCTTGCGCGTCGACGAGCAGATCACCCGCATCCTCGACAGGCTTCAGCCCCACACGGACCGCATCTGCGACCTCACCAGGCGTCTGGCCGGCACCGGTGGCGGAGCAGTGCTGCAAGCCGTGCGCTACTTCAACGACGTCGACCGGCCCCAGGCGGACACCACGGGCGCCCCCAACCTCTTCGGTTGGCACCTGGACCGCGAAGTCCTGGACTTCCTCAACGCCACCGGCGCCGAGCTCGATGTCGACGAGTACGACATGACCGGAGACAAGAACGCCGACTGAGCACGTGACTCTGCCCTCATTCGCCTCGCGTGACGTCCAGGGGATGCGGGGCTGGTGCGAGGCGTTGCCGCCAGCATGCCGGTCACACGTGGGTCGTCATGGGGGCGCCGTTGAGGGTGAGCGCGTCCCCCCATGCCTGCCTGATGTCCAGGGGCTTGCCCGTGAGGTCGGCATAGACACGATGGAGGTTGAGCACGATCCGTTCGCTGTCGGGAAGGGCGGCGAACTCTCCCAGCGGGGCGAGCCGCGCGGCGGCCAGGGGTGTCAGACCTTCGTGCAGACCTGAGCGGGCACGGTCCAGGACGAGTTGATAGTAGCGGCGGTGGGTGTCCAGTGCCGCGGGCAGGGCACCGGCGTCGATGAGGGTGCCATGGCCGGGGACGACGTGGGAGGGGTCGAAACCGGCGATCCAGTCCAGCGACTTGAGGGCGCCCTCGATGGAGCCCGAGAGCACCAATGGCGTCACCCCGTGGAACAAGAGATCCCCGGTGAACAGGACACGCGGCTCCGGCAGCCAGACGGCCAGGTCGCCCGTGGTGTGGGCGGTGCCCCCGGGGTGACACACCTCGATCCGGTGGCCTCCGTGGTGGAGGGTGAGGCCGTCGCGTGTGGTCACCAGGGGCGGGCGGCGTGTGACGTGTCCCCAGTCGGGCACGGGATTCCAGAAGGGCGGACAGCCGTCGATGACGGTGTCCTCGAGCAGCGCCTCGCGGGTGTTCTCATGACCGATGATCACGGTGTTCTCCGGCAACACGCTGTTGCCGTAGGTATGGTCGCCGTGGGCGTGTGTGTTGATCGCCGACACGATCGGCCTGCCGCCGGTCGCGCGGTCGACAGCGTCGAGCAGGGCGCGGGTGCGTGGTTCGGTGGCGCAGGTGTCGACGAGGACCACACCGTCGGTCGTACTGATCGCGCCGGTGTTGTTGAGCCACCAGGAGCCGTCCGGCTGTATCCAGGCGAACACGCCGTCGGTCACTTCGGTGAGAAAGGCATCGTGGTGGTTCACAGAGTGCTCCCAGGACCGCGCACAGCGGTGAGGTCGTCGTCGGGGTGTGGTGCGGCGGGCACCACACGGCAGGTCTGGCTCCCGAGGAGCTCGACGCTCACCGTGACGGTGTCTCCCGGGGACAGCGCCCCATGGGCGTCGAGGCCCTTGCGTCCCCACAGCTCGGCGAGGCAGCCACCACCGCAGGTACCGGATCCGAGGATGTCACCGGTGCGGACCTCCGTTCCGCGTGAGGCGTAGGCGATCATCTGGGCGTAGCTGAAGGCCATGTTGCTCCACATGTCCTCGCCGACCACGACGCCGTTCACTTCGGCCGTCATGCGCAACGCGAAGGCGTTTCCCTCACGGTGGGGGGCCAGTTCGTCGGGCGTGACCAGCATCGGCCCCAGCGTGGTGGCGCTGTCCTTCCCCTTCGCCGGGCCCAGCATCAGGGGGACCTCCTCGAACTGGAGGTCCCGGGCCGACCAGTCGTTCATCAGGATGTAGCCGGCGATGTGTGATTCCGCGCGGTCGACCGGGATGTTCCGACCGCCTCGGCCGATCACCGCTGCGACCTCGAGTTCGTAGTCGAACAGGGTGGATCCCGGAGGTACCCGCACATCGTCGTACGGCCCCTGGACGGCGTAGGGGTTGGTGAAATAGAAAGCCGGAGCCTTGTACCACTGCTCCGCCAACTTCGCCTTCTTGTCGGCGAGTTGCAGCACTCCTTCGATATGACGCTCGAAGGTCATGAAGTCGCGCACGGTGGGAGGAGCGGGTATGGGGGATCGCAGTGTGACGGAGGCCAGCGGCTGTATCTCATGGGCGTCGTTCAAGGCGCGCTCGCCCGCCTCGCGAAGCGTGTCGGGGTGGTCCAGCAGATCGATGAGCCGGCGGCCTGGTGCCAGGGCATACACCTGGTCCTCTTCCAGGACACCGGCGCGGTCTCCCTCCGCGGCGGCGTAGGTGACGAATCGCATGGTCGCTCCCTCGGGATCGGATGAACTGGAGGCTGTGTAACGGGTGACGGCCGCTCGGTGCGGATCGCGGTCCGCGAGCGGTGCGACACGAACCCGTCAGCGAGGTCCGCCATGGGTGATCGATGTGTGGTGTTCGACCGGAACGGTGAGAGCGCGGTGCGCGTAACACGTGTTGGCCGCGGCGGTCATCAGAGAGGTGGCTTCCTCGCCCGACACACGGCCGTTCAGGAAGAGGCGGGTGTCGAGTGGCTCGAACCCCGAAGCGGTGAATCGGCTCAGCTGGGCCAGCCGGGGTGCTTCCACGGGCATCCTGCGGACGCTGACGTAGCGGCACAACTGGGTGTGGAAACAGAAGGCGGTGCCGATCGCGAAATGCACCAGCGGAGCGGGCGCCGCATGGTTGGCCGGGTCGCTGAGCAGCGTCCAGGTCGGCACATTCTCGGAGAACCAGATACGGGTGACGAACAGCCCGGTGGTGGTGTCGACGCCGCCGTCGGCTCGTATGCGCCAGCGGACGATGCCGTCGTGGTCGTCGTTGAGCATGAGGGGCGGGCTGTCCGCGTCGGGGTGGGAGACCGGAACCGCGTCCGGCCGTGTCTCGGCCGGGGCGGGCTGGTGTGCGTGCCTGAGGAAGGGATCGTCCTGGGGCGTCCGGGACTTCGCGAGGTCGTCGACCGGCGTCTCCTTGCCGTTCGTGGTCAGGGCGAAGAGCCCTTCGTGGGGACCGATCAGGGCGGATAGCGCGGAGGACTCGGTGAGTGCCTGCTTGACCAGTGTCTCTACGGTCGCGTCGGCATGATCGGATACGAAATCGACATCACACCGCAGATCGTAGACCTGCGCCACGGCCTGGCCCTTGGCGAACGAGCCCTTCACGCCGAATCCTTGGCCGACCGCCACGTTGAGGTCGTCGAAGGCGACTCCGGCCACCCGTGCCACCTCGGTGATCCGGAAGGTGATGTCCGCCTGGAGGCCGGCGATCCAGTACGCGAGTGGTGCGGGCGCCATGTTGTCTCCGCGTAGGTACTTGCCCTCATCGCAGACCAGGCGCCACCTCCTGCCGGTACGGACGTCCTCGGCGAGCCCTTCCTTCTGGAACCCGCCGAGTCCCATCACCTCGATCCGGTACGTCGCCCCCTCGTGAGCCGAGGATGGCTCTCCGGTACCGGCCGCGGCCACGAACGTCAGCGGATGCGGTGACCGGTGAAGCGGAGTGGTCATGGGATGCCGTCCTTCCCTGGCGCCCATGGACGGCGCCGGTGTGTCTTGCCGCGTCTGCCACCTGGCGTGTGCGTGCTGGTGCTGGGCCACGGCGGATGCCGGGTCGCCGTGGCTACTCTCGCTATAATTGCACTGGAGTGCAATTAAGCACCAGAGTGCATCCACGAAAACATCTGACGTAGGATGACGACGGTGAATGTGGAGACGGACACCCCCGATCGCCGCGAACGACGACGTCAGGGCACCCGGTCGCGCATCATCGACGCGGCCTTGGAACTGTTCGCCGAGTGCGGCTACGCGGCCACCTCGGTGGACGCCATCGCTGAACGCGCGGATGTGGCCCGACGGACCCTCTTCAACCACTTTCCCCGCAAACAGGACCTGGTCGTCGTCTGGGCGGGCGAACGACGCAAGCAGCTCTCCCTGCTCGTCTCGGAGGATTCGGCGCACGCACGGACGGGTGCGTCGATGCTGCGCCGGCAGTTCGACCTGCTCGCCGAGGAGAACGAGCGGGACCTCACGCTGGCGTCGGTGCTGGTGCAGGGGTGGCTGGTGGAGATCAGCGATCTGGCGGAGGTGTTCCCCGTGTTCACCTCGTTCCGCGACGCCGTGGCGGTGGGGCAGGGCAGTGGAGAGTTCACGGACGGCATCTCGGCCGACGCCGTCTGCGAGGTCCTCACCGCTGTGTACACCGACACGCTCGGTCGTTGGGTCCAGCCTCAGGCCGAAGGTGACGGCCCTCCGTTCAGTCTGCGTGCGGCGATGCGGGCCAAACTGGAGCTGATCCTGGCTGGGATGAGCACACAGGGCCATGCCGGTTCATGACGCTCACGCGGCCGTCGCAGGGCGTGCGCCACGGAGGGTCCACAGCGCGGTCCCGTCCCCGTGCACCCGGGGAAGCGCTGCGCGTCGTGGCGATGTGGTCGGTCGTGAAGCCCAGGAGGTCGACGACGACATCGCACTCCTGGCCCTTCAGCGCGGTGCGCACCTGGTCGGCGTCGCGTACAGATCGGCGCCGGGTGCGGCGGCCTGTCGGGAGCAGGCAGCGCTGATCACTCCGGTGCCACCGATGAGAAGGATCCTCCGGCCCAGCAGATGACGGGTGCCCATGAGGGGTTCGTGCTCCTCGCGGGATCTGGTGGCGGGGTGTGTCACTCGCCGGGGAAGGCGACGCCGAGGTCGCGGCGGATGTCGTCCAGGACATGCATCAGGCGCAGCGTCTCGTCGAGTGGCATCAGCTCGGATTCCCGCTGCCCGGCCGCGATGCATCGGGCCGCTTCTGCGGCCTCGTAGCACAGCCCGCCGTCGCGCCGCGTGGGGACGTAACGGTCGATGAGCTCGTGGTCGCGGCCGATGAGGCGTACCGCCGCCGGTCCGTAGAAGTGGCCCTCGATCTCCAGCCGGGCACGGGTTCCCGAGATCGACGCCGTGGTCGGAGTGCGGGCGAACAGCGTCGTGTTCAGCACACCGTGTGCCCCGGACTCTCCGGTGACGACGATCGACGCCTGTCCGTCGACACCGGTGAAGGTCTTCGTGCCGACAGCCGTGACCGAGGCGAACGGTCCGAGGACCATGGACGCGAAGGAGAGCGGATAGATACCGAGGTCGAGCAGCGCCCCGCCCGCCAGCTCGGGGGCGTACAGGCGGTGGGCCGCGTCCGGCTGCGCGTACAGGCCGTGGTCGGCGATGACCGTCCGCACCTCGCCGAGCGTTCCGGAGTCGAGCACCTGGCGGATGACGTCGATGTGCGGCAGGAAGCGCGTCCACATCGCCTCCATGAGGAACACTCCCCGCTCGTGGGCGGCCTCGATGAGTTGCCCGGCTTCGCGGGCGTTGCGGGTGAACGCCTTCTCGAGGAGTACGTGCCGGCCGGTCTCTATCGCCCGCAGGGCCTGGTCGAAGTGGCCGGAGTGCGGCGACGCGATGTACACGATGTCCACGCTCGGGTCGTCGAGCAGTTCGGCGTAGCTGCCGTAGGCCGCCGGAATCCCGAACCGGTCCGCGAACGCGCGGGCCCGGGCGGCGTCGCGTGAGCCGACCGCCACCACCCGCTGTGCGGTGTGGGCCAGCAGTGCTTCGGCGAAGCGGGCCGCGATGCGGCCCGGGGCGATCACACCCCAGCTCAGAGCCGGCGCGTCCCGCGGAGAAGGGGTGCGCGGTGCGGGCAGCGCTCTGCCGGCCGCGCCGTGCGCGTCACCGTTGGCCCGGGCGGTCGGCGTCATGGCGGTCCCATCGATGGAGATCAGGTGTGGTGGCCGGTTGGGCGCTGACCGTCCTGCGCCCAACCGGCCGTGGTGGGCGGGCTGTTGTGTGGTTCGCCGCCGCGGGGTGAGGGCGTCAGGCGGTGCGGACGAACTTGACGGAGTCGGCGCGGGCGCATCCGGTTCCGCTGGCGGCGATCTTGATGCTCTGGTTGCCGGAGCCGAGTGTCACGGTGCCGCCGATCTGCTTCCAGCCGGTGGGTGTGGTCTTCTGATCGAGGGTGGAGGTGGTCGCGGTGCCGTCATGGGTGAAGGTCAGTTTCGCGGCCGGGTCACTGGTGGCGTTGCTGACGTTGTAGACCCAGGCGGTGTACTTTCCGGGCGCCAGTCCCTGGGTGCTCCACTGGGCGGAGGATCCGGATGTGCAGGAGTAGCGGGAGGTGGATTCGGCGAAGCCACTCTTGGCATCTCCGCTGGTGGCCCAGCCGGACCCGGACTCGGTGTAGGTGCCGGACAGGGGTTCGTCGTTGTCGATGTAGCGGTTCTTCTCGGAGAAGGTGACGTAGTCGAAGAGGACTTCGCCCGTGGCCGAGCCACCGGCGGGCGGGGTCTCGTAGGCGATGCTGGTCAGCCAGATGTTCATCCAGTCGCCCGGGTGTTCCGTCGCGGTCCACTTCAGCTTGCCGTTGGCGTCGACCTGTCCCTTCTGGGGTGCCGGCTTGCCGTCGATGTAGAAGGTCACGCCGGTTTCGTCGTACAGGTAGCCGTAGGTGTGCCAGTCGGCCGAGGTGTCGATGCCGCTGTCGTACATCTGGCTGCTGACGGTGAGACCGTTCCTGGTCCAGTCGAAGATGTTGTGGCGCATCTCCTTCGGCCTCGAGGACTCGATCTCGAAGCCGTCGATCTCCGTCTTCCTGCATGGGTCGGCGGTGTTGCTGGTGTTACCGCACATGGACCAGAACGCGGTGTGCCAACCGGGCCCCTTGTTGATCTTTGCGCGGGTTTCGTAGTAGCCGTACCGGAACTTCTTCTTCGAGATCAGGCCGCCGCCGGAGTACTCGTACGCCTTGCCGTCGCAGGTGGCGCTCTCCTTCTTCAGGGCGATCACGAGGTGGCCGTCGCGGGCCGAGACGTTGTCGGCCTGCTGGCAGCTGTAGCGCTTGCCGTCGGTGCGGTACTTCCAGGTGTTGGTGTCGATGGAGTTGAAGTCGTCCTTGAGCCGCTGGGTGTAGAGGGCGCTGTCCGGCTGGGGAGCCGCCGCGGCCGCGCTCGGTGTCGAGACGGGCAGCAGCGCGGTCAACAAGGCGGCGGCTGCCGTGGTCAGGGCTATCAGGACTGGTTTCCGTCCTGCTCTCATACGGTGTCTCCTGTCGGTTCGCGACGGCCGGACCGGCCGTGCGTGGATGGGTGTTGCGGTGCCGTGGAGGAGTAGGGGCGAGCGGCACCGGTCTTGGATGGGGAAGTAGCCCGCGGGTGGCCGGGCCCGCCTTCGCGGGTCAGTCCTCGAGCAGCCGGGCGGCCTGCTCGCCGGCCGTCCGCATGGCCGCCTTGGGCGAGGCGTTGCCGACCAGCGCGGCCTGTACCTGCTGGGCCACGGCGTTGAGGATCTGGGCGTTCTTCGCGTAGGGCCAGAACGGCCCGGGGGTCGCGGTGCGGGTGATGCGCCGTGTCCACTGGGTGGCGAAGGTGTCGGCGGCGATGTCGGGCGCGGCGAGGCCCTTGGTGGTGGCGGGCGGCAGGCCGACGGATGTGAAGTACTTCGTGGTGGTGGCCACGTCGGAGGTGGTGTGCAGGGCGAACCGGCTCGCCGCGTCCTGCCCGTCACCCTTGGCCACGACGATGACATGGCCCCACAGCAGCGCTTGGGGGTCGTCGCCGGTGTGCAGTACGGGCCGGGAGAACGGCACCATCGCCGGACCGAGCTTCTTCGGGCTCTTCGCGTTGGCGAGGGCGGCGGCCTTGCCCACGATGGCATCGTCGTAGAAGCCGACGGTGCCGCGGCCGAACAGGGCGCGGGCGCTGTTGCGGTCCACGTCCTTGGCGATGAGCTTGTCGTCGTACAGCTTCTTGTACCAGGTCATCGCGTCGACGGAGGCATCGTCGCCGATGACGACCTTGCCGTCCTTGATGACCGGGCAGCCGAACGTCTGGAGCCACGGGAAGATGTCACCGAGCTGCGCTATCGCGGTGGAGGCGGCGTAGGGGGTGACGCCGTCGAGCTCCTTCAAGGAGCGCAGCGCGTCCTCGAATTGGGCGATGGTGGTGGGAGCCTTCCTGATACCGGCGCGGTCCAGTAGGTCCTGGTTGCCGATGAGTCCGATCGCACCGGTGGTCCACGGCAGCCCGTACTGCCTTCTTCTGTACTGGCCGCTCGAGAGACCGGCGGGTGTGTACCCGCCCTTCTCGGCGTGTGCGCCGAGGTCGGCCAGGGTGCCGGTCTGGGCGATGGCCGCGAGCCAGGCGATGTCCAGCTGGATGGCCCCGGCGATCTGGCGGCCGTTGAGCTTGAGGCTGAGTTCCTGGAGGAAGTTGTTGTAGGGGATCGTGGTGGTGCTGATCTTCGAACTGTTCCCGGATTCCCAGGAGTTGAGGATGCGTTCGATGGCGGGTTTGCTGGCCGGCTCCCCCAGCGACCACGAGGTGAACTCGAAGTTCTTGGCGCGTGTGTCACCCCCGGAGCCGGAGCCGCCTCCGGGGGCACAGGCGGAGAGAAGACCGGATCCCGCGACACCGACGGCGCCGATACCGGCGGCCCGCAGCAGGCCGCGTCGGGAGAGGGCAGAGCTGGACATGGCGACTCCAAGATGAGTGGGAAGAGCGGAGGAGGTTGCGGGATGCCGGGGGTGGGGGAGGGGTCAGCTCTTCACGGCACCGGCGGTGAGCCCGCCGACAAGGAATCGCTGGAGGAACATGAAGGCGACGACGACGGGCAGTGAGACCACCAGAGAGGCGGCCATCAGCGTGGGCCAGGAGGTCTGGAACTCGCCGATGTAGGTGTTCACCAGGCCGGGTGGCAGGGTCATCGTGCTCTTGTCGGAGAGGGTGAGGGCGAAGACGAAGTCGTTCCAGCCGCGTACGAAGGAGAAGAGTCCGGCGGCGGCCATGCCGGGTGCCGCGAGCGGGGCGACCACGGTGTGCAGGGTGCGCCAGCGCGAGGCGCCGTCGATGGCGGCGGCCTCCAGCAGCGCGTCCGGGATGGTGTCGAAGATGCCCTTGAGCATCCACACGCACAGCGGCATGGTGAAGGTGCTGAACGACAGGATGAGGGCCGTGTAACTGCCCAGCATCCCGAACTGGCGGAACAGCGCGTAGAGCGTGATCAGCAGCAGGGTCTGCGGGAACATCTGCGAGGCCAGGACGAAGTTCATCAGCGAACGGCGGCCGCGATAGCGGAACTTCGAGAACGAATAGCCCATGTAGGTGGAGATCACCACGCTGAGCACCGACGTGGTCAGCGAGACGATGACACTGTTCGTCAGGTAGTGGAAGAGCGGTCCGTTGTCCGCCACCGCGCGGAAGTTGGCGAAGGTGACGCTGTCGGGCAGGAAGTCCGGGGGGAAGCGGAACACCCGGTCGGCCGGGCTCAGCGCGGTGACGACCATCCAGTACAGGGGGAGCAGACCGAACATCCCCATCACGGTCACCGCGGTCCAGGCGAGGGCCCGGGAGCGCACCAGATCCGGGCGGAGCCGGGTGCGCGGGCGGCGGGCGCGGTGCCGGGGGCGGGACCGTTCCTCGGTCCGGGGCGCTTCGAGCGTCGTCGCTGTGGTCATCGTGTGCGGTCCTCCCGCTGCGAAAGGAACAGGTAGCCGCTCACCATCACCAGCAGGAGCAGCATCCACAGGCCACCGAGCGCGCTCGCCCGGCCGAGGTCGAAGCCCTGGAAGGCGCTCTGGTAGACGGCGACCGCGAAGGTCTGGGTGGAGTTGGCCGGGCCGCCTCCGGTGAGCACATAAATGGTGTCGAAGTGCTGGAAGTTCCAGATGAACTCCAGCAGCAGCGCGAGCACGGCGATGGCGCGCACACCCGGCCAGGTGATGGAGCGAAAGCGCCGTACCATCCCGGCGCCGTCGACGGCGGCGGCCTCGTACAGCTCACCGGGCACGGTCTGGAGAGCGGCCAGCATCATGACCATCATCCAGGGGAAGCTGGCCCAGGTCTTGGTCACGATCACCGCGAACATCGCGGTGCCCGGCTCACCGAGCCAGGTGACCGACTCATCGATGAGGTGCAGCTTGATGAGGGCCCCGTTGAGCAGTCCGTAATTGGCGTTGAAGATCCACATCCAGAGGAACGAGGTGACGACGCCCGGGATCACCCAGGGGAAGAGGAAGAGGCCGCGGAGGAATCCGCTGCCCCGCAGGCCCGCGTTGAGGGCGAGTGCGAGGGCGAAGCCGAGCGAGAAGGAGGCGACCGTGGTGCCCACGGTGAAGACGAGCGTGTGCTCGAGGGTGGGCCAGAAGTCCCGTTGGAGCACATCGGCGAAGTTGGACAGACCGGTGAACTGGCGGCCGGGGAATCTCAGGTCCTGGCGGAAGAAGCCGGTGACGAGTGAGGCGATCAGCGGGTACAGGATGATCGCGGTGAACAGCGCCAGTCCGGGCAGGACGAGCAGCACGGCGAAGGCGCCGTCGGACAGGCGCGGGCCTTTCCGCTCACTCGGTCCCGTACGCAGGATGGTCAACGCGGCTTCCTCTCGGAACGAGTGACAGGGGTATGGCGCCGCTCGGTGCGGCGGTGAGCCCACGGCGCGCGACAGGCGGGGCGGGGGCTGTTTCCTGGTGGGCAACGCCGGCGAAACGCGACTGAATTCGGCGTGCAATATGCGGGATGATTAATCACCCACTGAGGGCTGTCAACCCTTCGCGCCGTTCCGGTCCCTGGCCCCACGGCTCCATCCTCTCCGGTCATGCGCCCCCGTGGAACCGTGTAACTCCCCAGTGCCCCGGTGTTCTGGCCGGTCAGCGAGGGTGGCAGTACTCCGTACATCGCACCCACTATCTGCATCTGTATTCCAATAATCGGTTCCAGCGTGCAGACTGAGTCCTCGGCGGTGCCGTCATGCCCGCCCGCACATCGCAAGGGAGCCGCTCAGGATGCGACAGGAAGCGTTCCACCACGACATCGCCGTCATCGGCGGCGGACTCGCCGGAGTCTGCGCGGCCATCGCCGCCGCCCGGCTCGGACAACGGGTCGCACTCGTGCAGAACCGCCCGGTGCTCGGCGGCAACAGCAGCAGTGAGGTACGCGTCTGGGTCTGCGGCGCCACCGCCCACGGCGTCCAGCGCTACGCCCGGGAGACCGGCATCATGGGCGAGCTGTACACCGAGAACCAGTACCGCAATCCGGAGGGCAACCCCTACTACTGGGACCAGGTGGTGAGGGACGCCGTCCACGCGGAACCGCTGATCGACCTGTTCCTCAACACCGACGTACGCGAGGTCCAGGCGGACGGGCCCGAACACGAGCGCACCCTACGCGCGGCCACCGGCTGGATGATGGGCTCGGAGCGACTCATCACCTTCCGCGCCCAGGTCTTCCTGGACTGCACCGGCGACGGCCTGCTCGGCGAACTGGCCGGGGCCCGCAGCCGCATCGGCCGCGAATCGGCCGCCGACTTCGGCGAACCCTGGGCCCCCGAGGAGTCCGACGGCGCACTGCTCGGATCCACCATCCTCTTCTACACCAAGGACGCCGGCCGCCCCGTCCCCTTCGTCCCGCCCGCATACGCGAAGGACATCTCGCGGACCCCCATCCTGCGCAACCGCGTCCTGCGCACCGGCGACAACGGCTGTGACTACTGGTGGATCGAGTGGGGCGGTGAGCTGGACACCGTCCACGACAACGAGACCATCCGCGATGAGCTGCACGCGGTGATCATGGGCATCTGGGACCACATCAAGAACTCCGGCCACTTCGACGCCGACAACCTCACCCTGGAATGGGTCGGCAGTCTCCCCGGCAAACGGGAGTACCGCCGCTTCACCGGCGACCATGTGCTCACCCAGCAGGACATCCTCGCCCAGCGCCGCTTCGAGGACCGGGTGGCCTTCGGCGGCTGGTCGGTCGACCTGCACCCGGTACAGGGCATGTACGCCGAAGGGCCGGGCGCCGTGCAGCGCTACACGGACGGCGTCTTCCACATCCCGCTGCGCAGCCTGTACTCGGTCAACGTCGGCAACCTGCTCTTCGCCGGGCGGAACATCTCCGCCACCCACATCGCCTTCGGCGCCACCCGTGTGATGGCCACCTGCGCCACGCTCGGCGAGGCCGCCGGGACCGCCGCCGCACTCTGTGTCCAGCACAAGAAGAACCCGAGGGCCCTCGCCGCCGAACACCCCGGGCTCGTCGGACAGACGCTGCTCCGCCAGGACGCCTCCGTGATCGGTATCGCCAACGAGGACCCGGACGACCTGGCCCGCACGGCCCGGGTCAGCGCCTCCTCACACCTCGTCCGGCTGACCGCCGAACCCGGCCCGGACCTGCCCGCCGAGCCCTGCCCGCTCACCCGCGACATCGGTCTGCTGCTGCCCGTCGACCCCGTCCTCGACGCCGTCGAGCTGCTGGTCTCGGCCGAACGGGACACCGAGCTCACCGTCGAACTGTGGGGCACCCGGCTCCCGGAGAACGCCGTCCCGCTCGTACCGCTGCACACGGTCCGGGTCACGGTGCCGGCCGGTGGCCCCGGGTGGGTGACCGCGCCGCTGCGGTACGCGCCCGACACCCCGGAGAACGTGGTGGTACTGGTCCGCGCCGATCCGCGCGCCTCCCTGCACCTGATACCCGTCGGCACCGAGGGCGTGCTCGCCCTGCGCCGCCGCGGTGCCGGGGACCCGGGAGTCGACCACGACATCCCCGAGCAGGAGAACCAGCCGGTGCTGGAGTGGTCGGCGCGCGAGCTGCGCGGTCGGTCCTTCTGCTTCCGGGTGCTGCCGGACACGGCCGCCTTCGTGCCCGCCAAGGCGGCCGGGGGCTACCAGCGGCCGTACGGCGGCCCGCAGATGTGGGTGTCCCGTGGACCCGCCGCCGGCTCACACCTGCTGCTGGAGTGGGACGCCCCGCACGACATACGCACCGTCCACCTGGTGATGGACGACAACGTGGACACCTACCTCAACAACCTGCACCGGCATCGCACGCCCGAGCCGGTGGCCGCGCAGCTGCTGCGCGACTACCGGCTCGAGACGCGCCAGGAGTCAGGCGAGTGGCACACCGTGGCCACCGTGCGGGACAACCGGCGCCGCCACCGAGTGCACCGGCTGGGCGCAGCCGGACCGGTACGCACCGACGCGCTGCGGATCACGGTGGACACCACGCACGGCGCGCCCCGCGCCCACCTGTTCACCGTACGGGTCTACCAGGACTGACCGGGCCGGAGGGGATGAGCGCGGCGGGGGAGGGGGGCGTGGCGGGCCGCTGTCGCGTCAATGCGCGCCGAGTGCCTGGCTGACCGCGTCCGCCGCCTCGATCACCATCCCGGCCAGCTCCGCCTCCCGGGTCCCGGGGGAACCGGCCGCCGACAAGCTGCCGAGCAGTGAGGCCGGACCCCACAGAGAGATCGCCGCCACCACCGCGCCCCACGAGTCCAGCACCGGCGCGGCCAGCGAGGACCGGCCCAGCGCACGCTCCTGCACCTCGGTGGCGCACCCGGCCCGGCGTACCGCGTCGCACTCCTGGTCCAGCACCTCGTGCGAGACCACGGTGTACTCGGTCTGCGGCGCCAGCTTCTGGCCGAGCAGCGCGCGACGCTCCGCGCCCGTCATACGGGAGATCAGGCACTTGCCCATCGCGGTGGCGTGCAGCGGCGCGGTGTGCCCGGCCTGCGCATACGCCTTGGGGGCGCGCGCTCCCTCGAAGTTGGCGAGGAAGACCAGCTCGCTGCCGCGCAGCACGGCGACGTTCGCGCCCAGCTCGGTGCGGGCCGCCAGTGTCTGGAGCACCATCCGGGAAGCCCGGTGCACGGGGTGGCCGTTCAGCGCCATGGTGGCGAGTGGCAGGGTGCCCAGGCCCAGCCGGTAGAGCCCGCTGACCGGGTTGCGCTCCACCAGGTCGAGCTGTTCCAGGGTGGCCAGCAGCCGGGAGGTGGTGGAGGGACCCAGTTCGGCGTCCACCGCGATGTCCGAGACCCGGCGCTCCGGGCCACTGGCGCCGAGCGCCCGCAGGACGGCGACAGCACGCTCGACACTCTGGTTGGTCCCCTGCTCGGCAGGCATGGCCAAGCCTCCTCATCCGTCCCGCGCTCCGGCTATCGGGGAATCGTGACTCGTATGGGAGCCCCAGCCCCAGATCTTGCAACCAGATTGCAGAATGTGGTTTCTGAAGTCAATCCGTTACCGAAAATCTTGCCTCGTCCGCGGCAGCCAGCGGTGGCAGGGGGTCTTGGATGGGCACCCGGCCGATGGCCCGGCCATCGACGTCGAGAAGCCGGTCCATGCGCTTGGCGGAGTGGAACACCACGGTGCGGTCCTTGACCTCAAGCGCCGGAAAGCGGTCGGAGAGCAGTGTCTCGAACTGATCGACCGCGTCCAGCCCACGCATCCATACCTTCATGAGCAGGTTGTGCGGGCCGCTCTGGGAGATGCACAGACGCATCGGTTCCATACGGGCCAGTGCGGTGCCGGTCTTGTCGAGCAGGGAGTGGGGAACCGATGCGCGGTAGATCATCGCCGTGGACAGCCCGGCGAGCCGGTGCGCCAGATCGCATCGGAACACGATGTCGCCCTCCCGCACCATGCGCTGGAGTCGTCGGCGGGCGGTGTGTTCGCTCATGCCCGTCATGGCCGCGAGTTCGGTGTAGCCGGACCTGCCGTCACCACTGAGCGCGGACACCAGGGCCCGGTCCCCGGAGGCGAGAAGGTCGTACGGCTGCGAGCTGAAGGCGAAACGGCTCGACGACGGCGGGGACAGCAGCGCCGCACGGGCCCCCGGGGCCATGGCCCGGGTTCGCCATTGGCTCCCCTCGCTGTAGTGGGTGATGCCCACGCTGACCCGGAGGGCGCGGACCCCGCGCAGCCCGCCGATGGTCTCGCGTACCGACCGGCCGAGCGTGGCGAGGTCGGTGGCCGCCACGCCGAGGTAGAAGTCGAAGTCACCGGCGGTCTCGTCGACGCTGATGACCCAGGGCAGCCGCGCCACCGCGGCACTCACCGACGCCAGGTACCGGCTGCGGCAGCGCACCTCCACGTGGGCGAGCGTGATCGTCTTCGTGGAGCTGTGGGTGGTGATCCAGGCCAGCCCGGCATCGCGCATCCGTTCCCAGCGCCGCGAAGCCGTCGTGGGGTCCACGCCCAGCACGCGGCCGATCCGGGACCACGGGGCGCGCGGGCCGGTCTGCAACGCGTCGACCAACGCCAGGTCCAGTTCGGAAAAGCCGTACCGGGCGATGTCCTTGCCGGAATCCGGCATCGGAAGCGGGGCTGTGTCGCTTTGCTGCAATTCTCGCGGTTCTTGCCCCATGGGCCGGATCGTAGTGCCACTTCGGCCAGTCGGTACCAGTCCGGACACACATCGACGCCTCCTGCCCTGTGGCCCCGTCTCTGGAGTTCTCATGACCGCCGTTTCCCCTGTCGCGCCGCTGCTCGCCGGAGTTCCGGCCCGGCTGCCCGAGCTGCGAACCCTGTACGAGGATCTGCACGCTCATCCCGAACTCTCCTTCCAGGAGTTCCGCACGGCCGGCGTCGTCGCGGCCCGCCTGCGCGAGCAGGGCTGGGACACCACGGAAGGTGTCGGCGGCACCGGTGTCGTCGGGGTCCTCACGAACGGCGAAGGCCCGGTGGTGCTGCTGCGCGCCGACATGGACGCGCTGCCGGTCGAGGAGAAGACCGGACTGCCGTACGCCTCCACCGCGAGGGGGACCGATCAAGCCGGCGACGACGTTCCCGTCATGCACGCCTGCGGCCACGACATGCATGTGACCTGCCTGCTCGGGGCCGCCGGGCAGCTGGCCGCCACCCGCGACCACTGGCGGGGTACCGTCCTGGCGGTCTTCCAGCCCGCCGAGGAGGTCGGTGGCGCCACAACCATGATCTTGGACGGGTTCCGGGACCGGTTCCCCCGCCCCGACATCTGCCTGGGCCAGCACGTCACCCCCACCCCGGCCGGCAGTGTCGCCATCAAGCCGGGCCCCATCATGGCGGCTGCCGACTTCTTCCGGATCACCTTCTTCGGACGCGGTGGGCACGGGTCGATGCCGGAGACGACCGTGGACCCGATCGTCACGGCGGCGGCGGCCATCATGCGCCTGCAAACGGTCGTCTCCCGCGAGGTCGGTGCGAACCAGTCGGCGGTGCTCACCGTCGGCTCCGTCCACGGTGGCACCAAGGAGAACATCATCCCGGACACCGCGGAGCTGACGGTCGGCGTCCGAACCACCTCGACGGCGGTACGCGAGCGGGTCCTGGCCTCGGTCCGGCGGATCGTGCACGCGGAGTCCGACGCCACCGGGTGTGTCAAAGCCCCGGAGATCGTGCCGATTTCCACCTTCCCCGTCACGGACAACGACCCCGCCGCGACCGAGGCCGTCCAATCCGCCCTGAGCACCGCACTGGGGAAGGACCGCGTCCTGACCCTGCCCCGACCCGTCCCCGCCAGCGAGGACTTCAGCACCTTCGGCACCGAGCTGGACGCACCCTCCGTCTACTGGTGCCTGGGCGGCACCGACCCCGGTCTGTTCGCGAGCGTCGACATGACCTCGGCGAGTCCGCCGGACGTCCCTTCCAACCACTCTCCGCACTTCGCACCCGTACCGGAACCGACCATCGAATCGGGCACGACGGCTCTGCTGGCCGCGGCAGCCGTCTGGCTGCGGCGCGAGCCCGCCGCCTGATCCCGGCGGCCCGATCGATGCGCCCCCGCCACGCCGCCCCATCCCCCTTCCTGTTCCTGTTCCTGGAGACGCCATGTCCCAACCCCCTCCCCTTCCCTCGCCGCCCCCGCCGCCCCCGCCGCCCCAGGGGAAGTCCCACCGCGGTGAGTCGCTCACCGCACTCGTGGGCTTCCTGGTCTTCATCGAGCTGAGCAGCGGCATCTTGCAGGGATCGACCCCCGTGGTCCTTCCCCTCATCGGCCAGCACTTCGACGTCAGCTCCGGCGACCTGAACTGGGTCATGAGCATCACG
Organism: Streptomyces sp. NPDC048636; assembly: GCF_040650655.1. Classification (NCBI taxonomy): domain Bacteria; kingdom Bacillati; phylum Actinomycetota; class Actinomycetes; order Kitasatosporales; family Streptomycetaceae; genus Streptomyces; species Streptomyces sp. NPDC048636. Next base: position 291,517 of record NZ_JBEZHR010000005.1, read on the forward strand.
CTGCTCGTCGCCGGGATCACGACCCCCGCTGCCGCCAAGCTCGGCGACATCCACGGCCACCGCCGCGTCATGCGCATCACCACCATCGCCGTCGCTGTCGGCTCCGTCATCGTGGCCGTCGCCGACAGCTTCGCCCTCCTCCTCGTCGGCCGCGCGCTCCAGGGCCTCTTCGCCGCGTGGCTGCCCCTCAACATCGCTCTGGTGAGGGACCGCGGCGGACCGCGGCGCGTCGGCCGCGCGGTCGGCATGCTGATGGGTTCGATGACGATCGGCCTCACCACCGGCATGATCGGCACCGGCCTGCTGTCCGAGCACTTCTCCAATGTCCGGGTGATGCTGTGGCTGCCCACGGCCTTCATCCTGGTGTGCGTGCCGGTCGTGCTGTTCCTCGTTCCGGAGTCCGTCCAGCGCAGCGAGGACCGGATCGACTGGACCGGTGTGACCCTGCTGTCCCTCGGGCTCGGCAGTACCCTGCTCGCCCTCGCCCGCGGCGGCACCTGGGGCTGGGGGTCCGGCCCGTTCCTCGGACTGCTGGCCTTCGGCCTCCTGGTGCTTCTCGCCTTCGTCCGAGCCGAATTGCGTGTGCCGCGGCCTCTGCTCGATGTGCGCTTGATCATGCAGGGTCCGCTGGCCGGACTCTATGTGATGGGGTTCCTCCAGGGCATCATCGTGCTCGGCCCACAGAGCGCCAACATGACGTACATGGCCACTCCGTCCGCGCTCGGCTTCGGCTTCGGCTTGGACACCATGCAGCTGGCACTGGCCGGTTTGCCGTGGGGCCTTTTGGCGTTCCTCACCGCCATCCTCTCGGACCGCATCCTCGTCGCCACCGGGCCGCGTGTGGTCCTCGGCTCGGGGTTCGCCATCACGGCAGCGGGGTTTCTGCTGCTGGTGATGGTCCACGACAGCCTCTGGCAGGTGATGCTCGCCCTGGCCGTGCAGGGTATTGGCTGTGGACTCGTCCTCGGCTCTCTGCCGACCGTCATCGTGTCCCAAGTGCCGCAGAATCACACCGGTATCGCCATGGGGCTCTCCAACACCTTCAAGACCCTCGGCGGTTCCCTGACCGGCGCCGTTTTCGCCGTCCTCATGAACATGTACCTTCTCGATCTCCCCGCACCCGGCCCCGAACTGGCCAGTGAGTACGCCTACCAACTCGTCTGGGGCATCTGCGGCGGTGCGGGCCTGCTGGGGGCACTTCTCGCACTGCGGCTCCGTCATGGCAAAGCGCACGCCCCGACCTCCGACCCCGCCGCCACCACCGCGGCGCTCTGACGGCACGGCGTACGCACGCGCGCGTGTCTCAGCGGGACAGGGCGACCCCGGACATTCCGCTCACGCACAGCTGCTGTCGCGGAAAACATCCGCGCCGCCCGTACACGTCACGCCCCACCAACCTTAGGCTGGCGACTCCGGCAGGACGGCGACACAGCAGGCACCGGGCCGCGGCACGCCCTGGCCGGGTGGAGGAAGCGCGATGGAAGCCTTGAGCGGGCAGGACCTCGGGGACCCATGGCCCGCGGGGCTGAACGCGGCGATACGCTCCACGGCCGAGGACATCGCCACCGTGCTGCGCGAGGCGGCCGACACCACGGTCCGGGTACCCGGCTCGCAGTGGTCGGTCGGGGAAGCCGCGGCCCATCTGGCTCTCGCCAACGAACTGATGGCGCACCTCGCGGAGGGCAAGGAGCGCCCCTATGGGGACGGTACGCCCACTGGGCTGGCCGAGGCCAACGAAGCCGCGCTCTCCGCATTCGCCGAGCGCGGGGCCGAGCCGCTGGCCGCCATGATCGTGAAGCAGGCGGAAGCGTTCCTGGACGCGGCGGCCCGGCCCGGCCCGCGCGGCGAGCTGGCCACTCCGATGGGCCCGATGAGTGTGGAGACACTCGGGTCCTACCTGCTCACACACATGCTCGGGCACGGCTACGATCTCGCCCGCGCCCTGGATCGACCGCATATGGTCACCCCCGCCCGGGTGGAACTCACCGTGCCCTTCCTCCTCATGGCGATGCCCCGGGTCCTCAACACCGCCGTCACCACCGGATTCACCGCTCGCTACACCATTCGCCTCCGGGGCGGAACCCGCTTCGGCACCACCTTCACGAACGGCATCGCGGCCGTCGGCCCGCAGCCACCCAGCCGACCGGACTGCACGATCCTCACCGAACCGGTGGCCTTCCTGCTCATGGCACTGGGCCGCCTCGGCCCGTGGCACGCTCTGGCCCGGGGCGGTGTCCTGGCCTGGGGCCGCAAACCCTGGCTCGCCCCCCGCTTTCCCGCCCTCTTCAGCCCACCCTGATCCGCCCCTGCCGGATCGGCGAGGCCGCCCCGAGCTCCCTCAGCGCCGTCCGCCGAACTCCCAGAGGTGAACCTCTACGTCGGCGTACGGGCCCGAGGGGAGGACCGCCCGCGCCGTCGCCGGGTCCGGCGCCCGGACCAGCGCCGCCGTGCCCAGCCAGGTGGTGCCGTCGTCGGACAGCAGGGGCCCGTAGGCGATCAGCTCGTCCTGGCAGGGCGGCACGGCGAGGTCCTGCCCCTGCCCGGTACCGAGCCCGAGCACCAGGTACCGGTTGCCACCGACCCGGCCACCGGAGAAGTCCCACATGGTGCGCCCGAGCATGTTGCGCCAGCGGCGCACCAGCACATCCCGGTACACCCCGGCCTGGTATCCGGGCTCATCAAAGGCGAACGCGCGGGCGGCGGCGGGGTCGGGCAAGTCGACGATGTGCACGCTGCCTGTGGGGGTGTCACCGTCGCTCATGAAGGTGGGGCCGCGAGCGACCATCTCCTTCTCATACCGGTCCATGTAGGACCAGTGCTCTTCCAGCAGCTCATGGCGTAGCGCCACGGAGCCGGGCCGGTCACGGTGATAGCAGAAGAACTCCATGCGCATACTGTCTCCTGCCGGGTGCCGCACCGGCCCGTGATGTGTCCGGGTTCCTTCCGGCGGGTGTGAACCGGCCTACCCGTGAACAGGCCTACCCGTAACCGGCCTACCCCCGCTGGTCCGGGATCCAACTGCCGTGGAATCCCGAGGGGACCCGTCGCGGCAACTCCACGGTGGCCACCAGGGTCAGGTCCCGGGCGTCCAGGACCAGCAGCTCCGAGCGCCGCCCCGGGCCGTAGGAGACGATCGACAGCAGCCAGCCGGCGTCCTCCTCACCGGACCCGCCCTCCGCGGGTACGAAGGCCGCCTCACCCGGCGCGGAGCCCTCCCCGGTGCCGTACGCCCGCGAGGTGCCCGAGATGGTGTCGTACTTCATGATCGAGTTCTTGGCGAGCGTGTAGAGGTAGCGGTTGGGGCGCCCGGTCAACTCGTCGTTGAGGGAGGGCACCTCCACCCCCCGGTCGTCGATCGCCTCCTCGCTCACCGTGCCCGTGGCCGGGTCGAGGCGCCAGCGGTAGAGGCAGCCGGACTGGTCCTCCCCGAGCACCCACGAGGTGACCGCCGGGTTGTCGACGTGGCCGCCGAACGCCTGCCACATGGCGTCGAACGTGGCCCGGGAGAAGCGCACCGCATCCAGTACGACCCGTCCGGCCGCGTCCTCGTAGGCGTTGCCGACGTGGAAGACGTAGCAGGGGTCGATGTCGAACCAGCGCACCTCGCCCACGCCGTCCCGGCGCATCAGCCCCAGCCGTGCGCCGTACGCGTCGTGCCAGCGCATCGGCATGCCCCCGTGGAGCCGCGCCAGGTCGAACAGGACCGGCAGATCCAGCCAGACCACGTAGTTCTCGGTGATGGCGAAGTCGTGCATCATCGTGGCCCCCGGGACCGCGATCTCGCGGCTCTCCACCAGCTCGCCCGAGGCCGACAGCCGGTGATAGGTGCAGTACGGGGGCACCGGGCCGTAGCCGAAGAAGAGGAGTTCGCCGGTGACCGGGTCCGCCTTGGGGTGGGCGGTCATCGCGGTGGTGAGCCGTCCGCCGAAATCGCACGGACCGACCGTCTCCAGTTCGCCGGTGACCTCGTACGGCAAGCCGGTCTCGACCAGGGCGAGGAGCTTGTCGGCGTGCGCGATGACATGCGTGTTGGCGCTCACCACGGTCAGGTCGACGGTCCCGTCCTCACGCCGGAACGGCTCGCCCGCCAACTTGCCGGTGCGCACCCAGCGGTTGCGGTACCACTCGGCGCGGCCGTCGCGCAGCCGGACGCCGTGCAGCATTCCGTTGGCGGTGAACAGGTGGCCGGTCGTGTCACCGGGGCGGGGGTTGGGGCCGTTGCGCAGGTAGCGGCCGTTCAGCTCGCGCGGCAGGGTACCGGTGACCTTCAGGTCGAAGCCTTCGGTCTCGTCGGGCACCGGGGCGTAATGCCCTACGTGGTAAGGGGAGTCGGCCGGTTCGGCGGTGTTCTCCGGGGTGGTCGTCATGTTTTTCCTCGTTGGGGTCGTCGGTTGGGTCGGCGTGGGGCTGGAGGAGGCACCGAGACGCTCCATATGACACAACCTACATGTAAGTATTTACACGTCAATCCCGAGGTATCCTGTCGCCATGTCTCTGCGGATCGCCCTGCTCGGAACGCTGGCCTCCCGTGGCCCCGCGTCCGGATATGAACTGGCCAAACGGTTCGAAGACTCGATCAACCTCGTCTGGCAGGCCAAGCACAGCCAGATCTATCCGGAGTTGGCCAAGATGGTGCAGGGCGGTGCCGTCACCGTCGAGGACGTCGGCGGCGGGCGGGGCCGCAAGGTCTACACCGTCACCGACGTGGGCCGGGACGAGATCGTCCAGTGGGTCACCGGCGAGGATCCGTACCGCAGCGTCCGCAACGTGACCGCGCTGCGCGGGTTCCTCGTCCCCCTCCTCCCGCCGGATCAGGCGGTGGCGGTGATGCGCGCCGAAGCGGACCGGCACACCGCCGTTCTGGCCGAACTGACCCAGCGCAAGGCGGATGTGGAGGCCCGTACCGGGCCGGACGAATCGGTCTTCGGGGCCTACGCGCTGGACCTGGGCATCCGTACCACCGAGATGCTGCGGCAATGGGCGATCGACACCGCCGAGGACCTGGAGCGGCGAGGGCGCGACGACGCCTGAATTTCCTCTTGGGTGCCGCATCGAAGGGGTCGCCTCGGTCGGCGTCATCACGCGGAGCCCGTCGTGGCGTCTCCGCGGGATGATGCCGACCTTTCTTATGTCTCAAGGTTTACATGTAAGAATTTACAGGTCAGAATCTAGGTGTCTCATCGGCGCTCCGCCGGGCGGTCGGCTCGCTCGCGCCCCTGTCCGACGGCACAAGGAGAGTCCCGTGACCACCCACCCCACCCCCTCCGCCACGGCGTTCACCAGCATCGACGCGGCGGCGATCGTGACCCGGCTGCGCACGGCGTTCCGCGCCGGGCACACCAGGCCACTCGCCTGGCGCCGGGAACAGCTCACCCGGCTGCGGACCCTGCTCACCGAGAACGGTGACGCCATAGCCGGCGCGCTCCACCACGACCTGCGCAAGAGCCGTACGGAGGTCGACACCATGGAGATCGGTGGCACGCTCCGCGAGATCGACCACTGCCTGGAACACCTGGACGCGTGGCTGGCACCGGAGTCCGCCGCCGTGCCCGCGTTTCTCCCCGAAGGCACCACCGCCCGGACCGAGTGGGAACCCCTGGGTGTCGCTCTGGTCATCTCCGCCTGGAACTACCCGGTCAACCTGCTCCTGGTGCCGGTCGCGGGTGCCCTGGCGGCGGGCAACGCGGTTGTCATCAAGCCGGCCGACTACGCGGTGGCGACCTCCGCACTGCTCGCGGACCTCCTGCCGCGATACCTCGACAACGACGCCACCGCCGTGGTCGAAGGCGGCCCCGAGGAGACGGCCCTGCTGCTGGCTCAGCGATTCGACCACATCTTCTACACCGGCAACGGCACCGTCGGCCGGATCGTGATGACCACGGCCGCCACCCACCTGACCCCGGTGACCCTCGAACTCGGTGGTAAATCACCGGTGTTCGTCGACCGTGACGTCGACCTGAGCCTTGTCGCCGAGCGTGTCACACAGGCCAAGTTCACCAACGCCGGTCAGACCTGCGTCGCACCCGACTACCTTCTCACCGATCCCTACACCGCCGACGCGCTCGAAGCCGCCCTGGCCGTCGCCGTGTACAAGCGGTTCGGTGCGGACCCCCAGCGCTCCGACGCCTACGGACGGATCATCAATGAGCGCCACTTCGACCGGATCGCCGCGCTCCTCGGCTCTGGCCGCACGGTCACCGGCGGGCAGGCGGACCGTGCCGACAAGTACATCGCGCCAACGGTCCTGGCCGATGTGAAAGCGGACGAACCGGTGATGTGCGAGGAGATATTCGGCCCGGTCCTGCCGATCCTGACCGTCGCCGACCTGGACGAGGCCATCGCCTTCATCAACGACCGCGACAAGCCCCTCGCCCTGTACGCGTTCACCGAGGACAACACCACGCGGCGACGACTCGCGTCCACGACCTCATCGGGCGCGCTCAACTTCGGCCTGCCCATGTCCCACCTCAGTGTCTCCTCCCTTCCTTTCGGCGGGGTCGGTGAGAGCGGAATGGGCAGCTACCGCGGCCGCTACTCCCTGGAGACGTTCAGCCACCGCAAGGCCATCCTCGATGTGCCCCTGAGCTGAGCTCGGGCTCGGTGACCCACCGCGAACGTCGTGTACCGAGCGCGCGGCGCCACAGACCTCATGACCACGGGGGCCCGGCGAACGAGTCCGGTTTCACCGGCTCCCACCGAACACGATGACCGAGCACGTGACGGAGAGCGCTGAACTGCCATGCCGGAGAACCCCGAGACGCCGGAGCCCGTCCTCACGCTGAGGAAGGGCCCCGTGCTCACCGTGATCCTCAACCGTCCGCGGCGTAAGAACGCGATGACCGACGACGCCTGGGCGCTGCTGGGGGAAACCCTTCGGGCCGCCCGCTCGGACGAGGCCGTCAAGGCCGTGGTGATCACCGGTGCCGGAGGCGACTTCTGCGCCGGGGCCGACCTGAGAGGGGCACGCTCGCGACAGCATCCGCTGGACCGGATGAACCGGCTCGGCGACACCGCACAAGCGCTGTACGACATGCCCAAGCCCGTCATCGCCAAGGTCGAGGGGGTGGCTGTCGGCGCGGGGTGGAACCTGGCCCTGGGCTGTGACCTCGTCGTGGCATCGACGACCGCCCGCTTCGCGCAGATCTTCGCCCGCCGTGGCCTCTCCCCGGACTTCGGGGGGTCATGGCTGTTGCCCCGGATCGTCGGCCTTCAGCAGGCGAAACGTCTCGCCCTGCTGGCGGAATTCGTGGACGCCGACGAGGCCGCGCGGCTCGGGCTGGTGACATGGGTGAAACCCGCTGAGGAGATCGACACCTTTGTCGAGGACCTGGCCGCCCGGCTCGCCGGCGGGCCGCCCGTCGCGATGGCCCAGGCGAAGCTGCTGCTCCACCAGGCGGCCGGCCAGATCTTCCACGAGGCGCTGGACAACGAATCCCGGGCGCAGGTGATCAACTTCGCCACCGATGCCCCGGCCGCGAGATGGGCCTTCGTGGAAGGGACCGAGCCGTGTTTCGAGGGCCGGTGGCTGCTGAGCCATCAAACGGAAGACCGAACGTGAGGACACCATGCTGAAGACGAGGTTCACCGAGCTGTTCGGGGTGGAACACCCCATCGTCCAAGGGGGAATGCAATGGGTGGGCCGGGCCGAACTGGTCGCCGCCGTAGCGGAGTCGGGAGCGTTGGGACTGCTCACCGCGCTGACCCAGCCGACACCCGGAGCGCTGGTCAAGGAGATCGCTCGCTGTCGTGACATGACGGACAAGCCGTTCGGCGTCAATCTCACCACCCTTCCCACGATCAACCCGCCGCCGTACGCCGAATACCGTCAGGCGATCGTCGAGTCGGGGATCACGATCGTGGAGACCGCGGGGCAGAGCCCCGAAGAACACCTCGAGGTCTTCAAGGCCGCCGGGGTCAAGGTCTTGCACAAGTGCACGAGCGTACGGCACGCGGCCAAGGCACAGCGCCTCGGCGTCGACGCCATCACCATCGACGGGTTCGAGTGTGCCGGTCACCCGGGCGAGGACGACATCCCCGGCCTGGTGCTCATCCCGAAGGCGGCCGAACACATCACCATCCCCATGATCGCCTCCGGTGGCTTCGCCGACGCCCGCGGCCTGGTCGCCGCGCTGGCCCTCGGCGCCGACGGCATCACCATGGGAACCCGCTTCATGTGCACCGTCGAATCGCCCATCCACCAGCGGGTCAAGGAGCGGATCGTCCAATCGAGCGAGCTGGACACCGAGTTGATCCTCCGCACCCTGCGCAACACCTCACGGGTGGCCAGCAACGCCGTCAGCCGGGAGGTGGTGGCCACGCTCGACGCGGGCGGCCGGTTCGAGGAAGTCCGCGATCTCGTCGCGGGTGCGCGCGGCAGGCAGGTCTACGAGCTGGGCGATCCCGAATTCGGCATCTGGACCACCGGCCTCGTCCAGGGACTCATCCACGACATCCCCACGGTCCGCGATCTCGTCCACCGGATCGTCGCGGAAGCCACCGAACTGATCCGCACCCGGCTCCCCGCACTCACGGGCCCCACGGCAGGCGGCTAGGCCCACCACGCCCTCCATCCACCGTGCCCGCCCCTCAGGAGTCCCCGTGAACAGATTCACCGGCAAGGTCGCCGTCGTCACCGGTGCCGCCCGAGGCATCGGCGCCGCCACCGCCCACCGCCTCGCGGCGGAAGGCGCGGCCGTCGCCGTGCTGGACCTGAAGCTCGAGGCGGCCGAGGCCGTCGCCACCCAGATCCGGCAGCAGGGCGGCACCGCTCGCGCCTATGTCTGCGATATCGCCGACCTCGACGCCGTCGAGACCGTGTTCGCACGGCTCGTTGCGGAGCTGGGCGGGCTGCACATCCTCGTCAACAACGCCGGTATCACCCGTGACAACCTCTTCTTCAAGATGACCAGGCCCGACTGGGACGCCGTCCTGACCGTCAATCTCACCGGCGCCTTCAACTGCGCCCGGGCCGCGCAGGCGCATCTGGTGCGGCAGCGGTACGGCAAGATCGTCAGCCTCAGCAGCCGCTCCGCACTCGGCAACCGGGGCCAGGCCAACTACGCCGCCGCCAAGGCCGGAATCCAGGGTCTGACCGCGACGCTCGCCATCGAGTTGGGTCCCTACGACATCAACGTCAACGCCGTCGCTCCCGGCTACATCGCCACCGCCATGACCGCCGCCACCGCCGAGCGTGTCGGCGCCGCACCCGAGGAGCACCAGCGGGGCGCCGCCGAGCGCACTCCACTGCGGCGGGTCGGGCGGCCGGAGGAAGTGGCGGCCGTGGTCGCCTTCCTCGCATGCGACGACGCCTCGTACATCAGCGGCCAGACCGTGTACGTGAATGGCGGAGCACGCTGACACGGCCTCTCCGGACGGCTCGAACGCCCCGCGGCCACGGGCCCCCGGCTCCCAGGACATCGACACTCCGCCCGACGGAAGGGGTAGTGCTGTGAACACGTACTGGCCAGAGGCAATGCCGACCTCGCTCGACTACCCCGAGGTGCCCGTGGGCGTACTGCTCACCTCCGCCGCCCAGCTGTACGGCGACCGCACGGCCGTGGTCGACGGCGAGGAGCGGCTCACCTTCACCCAGCTCCACGAGCGCGCCGTCGCGTTCGCCCATGGTCTGCGGGACACCGGCGTCCGCGAGGGCGACACCGTCCTCCTGCACCTTCCCAACAGCTCCTGTTTTCCGGTCGGTTACTACGGCGCGCTGCTGGCCGGAGCGACCGTGACGGTGGCCAACCCGTTGCAGCCGGTGTCAGGGCTGCGGGCCCAGCTGATGGACACCGGTGCGGTCGTCGCCGTCAGCCACGCCGCCCATGCGGCCACGCTGCTCGACGCCCGTACCGGCTCCGCTCTGCGGACCGTCGTGATCGTTCCGCCGAGCGCGTCCGCACCCTGCGCGGGGCGGTGTCCGGACGCGGAGGGGGTGGTCGCCCTCGCGGACTTCCTCGCGGAGCGCACCGGCGCCCCTCCGAAGACCACCGTGACCGTGGACGACGTGGCCCACATCGTCTACACCGGCGGTACCACCGGAGTCGCGAAGGGCGTCCGGGTCCTGCACCGCAACGTGGTCGCCAACGTCACCCAGCTGACCGCCTGGCGCGCCGCCCACCTGATCACCACGCAGGAGGACGGCAACCTGCGGCTGCGACCAGTCGAGGGCCTGCCGGAGGCAGGAGTCCGGCCCGGGGACACGGTCACGGTGGTCGTGTCCCCCCTGTTCCACGTCCTCGCGCTCATCAACATGACCTTCATGCTGCTGTGCGGGACCACCCTCGTGCTCACCGGGCGCTTCTCCGCCGAGCGTCTGCTGGCAACCGTCGAGCGCCACCGCGTCACGTACCTCTTCGGCAGCCCGGCCATGTGGCACGCGGTCCTGGCCAGTCCCGAGGTGCGCGACCGTGACCTGTCCTCGGTCCGGGTGATCTCCTCCGGGGGCGCCCCGATCGACAGGCCCACCCTGCACGCACTCGAAACCGCCTTCCCCACGGCGCTGGTCGGTGAGGGGTACGGACTCACCGAGGGGACGTGTGTGGTGAGCTCCACACCCCTGCTGCGCGGCGCCACACACAGACTCGGCAGCGTCGGGCTGCCGGTCTGCGACACCACGGTGGAGGTCCGGTCCGTCACGGACGGGGCGGCCGTGCTCGGACCGAAGGAAGTGGGTGAGCTCTGGATCCGCGGCCCACAGGTCACGGCGGGCTATCTGAACCGGCCGGAGGACACCGCCGGACAGTTCGTGGCGGGCTGGCTGCGCACCGGAGACCTGGGCCACCTGGACGAGGAAGGCTTCCTCTTCATCTCCGGCCGTGCCAAGGAGATGCTGATCTACAAGGGCTACAACGTCTATCCCCGCGAGCTCGAAGACATCCTGCACGGCCACCCCCAGGTGCGGTTGGCGGCCGTCATCGGCAGATCGGAGCAGCGCGTCGGCCAGGAGCCGATCGCCTTCGTGGTGCCGCGGCCGGGTGCGGCCGTGGACCCGGAAGAGGTGATGGGGTACGTCGCCGAACGAGTTCTGCCGTACAAGAAGCTCCGCGGCGTACGGGTCGTGGACACACTGCCCACTTCGGCCGCCGGGAAGATCCTCAAGTCCGTCCTGCACGGCTGGATCGATGCGAACCGTCCCTGCGGCTGAAAGGGGGCCGACCATGCCGACGGACAAACGTCTGAGCCTCACCGAGGCCATCGCCCGCTACGTCCACGACGGGCAGACGATGGCGCTCGAGGGATTCGGCCATCTGGTGCCGAACGCCGCCGCGCACGAGATCATCCGGCAGGGGTTCACCGGCCTGACCCTGGCCCGGATGAGTGGTGACACGCTCATCGACCAACTGCTGGCGGCCGGGTGCGTGAAGAAGCTGATCGCGTCGTTCGTCGCCAACAGCTCCGCCGGTTCGCTGCACGAACTGCGTCGGCGCATCGAGCACCAGGACCCCGAGCCACTGGAGTTCGAGGAGTACAGCATGGGCGGCATGGTCGCCCGCTACGCCGCCGGCGCGGCCAGGCTGCCCTTCGCACCGATCCGCTCCTGCACGGGCAGCGATCTCGTCGCGCTGAACCCGATGATCAAGAGCGTCACCGACCCCTACGGCGGCGGCCGGATACACGTGGTCCCCGCGCTGAACCCGGACGTCTCCATCATCCATGCCCAGCGTGCCGACCGGGCGGGGAACATCCAGGCGTGGGGCATGCTCGGAATCCAGCAGGAAGTGGCGTTCGCCGGTGGATCGGTGATCGTCACTGTCGAGGAGATCGTCGCCGACGACGTCGTGCGGTCGGATCCGAACCGCACGATCGTGCCCTCCCATGTGGTGGACGCGGTGGTGGTGTGCCCGCGTGGAGCGCATCCGGCTCCTGTGCAGGGCTATTACGACCGCGACGATCACTTCCAGCGCGAATGGTCCGAGCGGGCGCGCGACGCGGCCGCGCTTCGGGAGTGGATCGACCGGCACATCCGCGGCACGGCGGACCATGATGGTTTCCTCGCCGGTCTCGGCGCGGACTACTGGAACCGGCTGGCGGTCGGTGAGCGGCTGTCCGCGCCGGTCGACTATGGGAGACGACGATGACCAGCGCCTCCAGCGCCTCCAGCGCCTCCAGCGGTGAAGTCCTCGCGGTGACCGCGGCGCGCGAACTGGCCCGGCGCCGGACGGTCTTCTCCGGGCACGGTCTGCCGACCCTGGCGGTCGCACTGGCCCAGCGCACGGTGGCCCCGGAGATCGAGGTCGTCTACGAGTCCGGTGTGATGGGCGCTCACCCGGCGGAGCTGCCGCGGTCCATCACGGATCCGCTCCTCGTGAGCGGTGCCGAGTGCGTGGTCGGCATGGCGCAGCTGTTCGGCTACATCCTCCAGGGGCGCCGGATCGACGTCGGGTTCCTCGGTGCCGCGCAGATCGACAGGTACGGCAGCCTCAACTCGTCGATCATCGGGGACTGGGCGAGCCCCCGGGTGCGGCTGCCCGGATCGGGCGGGGCGATCGAAGTGATGGCCAACGCCGGTGAGGTTTTCGTGGTGATGCGCCGACACACCGCGCGTACGTGTGTGGGAGAGCTGGACTTCTGCACTTCCCCGAGCCCACGGCGGGCTCGCGACGCCGATGGCGGCGTGCAGCCCCATGGCAGGGGAGTCACACGGGTGATCACCGATCTCGGGATCATGGCGCGGGACGGCACCGACGACGAGCTCCGGCTGGTCGCGGTGCACCCCGGGGTCTCCGGAGACCAGGTGCGTGCCGCCACCGGCTGGGACCTTCAGGTCGCCGACGATCTGGCGGAGGTCTCACCGCCCACCGCGGCCGAACTGCGGCTGCTGCGCGACGAACTCGACCCGAACCGCATCTATCTCCGCTGAACAGCGGTGTGGCCGCCGGGCCGAGCGGCTGCCGCTTCGGGCACGGGGCAGCACGAGGCCCGGCCGGATGGAGAATCCGCCCGGGCCCGATGGGCTCGGTATGCCCCCCGATCAGATCGGGGTCGTGCCGTTGCACCCGGTGGTGAGAGTGCTGCCGGGCTTGTTCTTCTTCGTCTCCTCGTCCACGAGCTTTCCGTCGATGAATATCTGGCAGCTGATCTCCGTCTTCGGATCCACGGACCCCGCTTGCAGGGAAAGCGACCTTCCCGGCTTCACCTTGACCTTCTTCGACCACGGCGTCTTGACCTTGTCCAGGTCCAGATCCGCGTCACCGCCACTCTTCTTGGCGTCGGTGTTCAGGCTCGACTTGATGCCAGGGATGTACACGCTCGCCGGTGAATCCCCCGTCACCTTGAATTCGACAGTCACCATGCCGCCGCCCTGTGAACTGCTCCCCGTATCGCCGTCGTCGGAGCAGCCCGTCACCAGAGCCACCATCATGACCAGACCGGCAGCGGCCTTGTGTGTACGCAATTGTTCCCCAACGCTTTTCTCTCTGCTGCCAGTTACGGACTTCGGGTAACTGGCCGCGAGCTATCGTCACACGCGTCCCACCGGGAAACCACTGTTTCCCTCCGGGTCCATGGATCAGTTCCGCTGCACTGGAGATCAGTGAGCGATTTCTCTACTCGGCTGCGAGGCTTTGGGCGATGCGGACGGGCCCGATCGTGTGTGCACCGTGTCTTGCACGAATTGCCGAAGGTGCGCACACACCGCGTCGGGCTGCTCCCACCAGGGCTCATGCCCGGCGCCCTCGATTCGCCGCCCCCGGGCGGCGAATCGCATATCAAGTGCCATCGCCAGCTCATTGCCGCCGCCCCGAAGACGCCCGGCGAGCTTGCCGATCGTCACCTGCGGCAGCACGCGCAGGCGCAGGATCAGCTTCTGCATCGGGTTGAGCAGAGATTCGTCTGCGCCGCTCCCGGCGTCGGGGTCGGCCAGCTCCGCGAAGGTCTCCGGATTGAGTATGAAGCCCAGATCGACGTGGGCGACGAAGAAGTGAGGGTCGGCGCTCTCCACCACGATCACGCGCACCCGCTCGTCCTCGCGGACAGCTCCCACGAAGTCGTGGAGCTCGTTGACGAGCGTGGTGTCGAGCATGTTGACCGGCGGGTTGTCGAGCGTCACATGCGCTACGCCCGCGTCGATCGCCACCCGCAGTCCCGTGTCACCGTCGTACGGCATTTCGTCCTTCCACCACCACCTTCCGGACGGGCCGCCCCTGCCCCTGACGGGCGCGTGGGCACGGGGTGGCGGCCCCCTGTCCGTCACCTGCGGTGGCGCTGCTGCTGGACGGCCTTCATGAGGTCCTCGATGGCGGACTCGCTGTCGCGGTCGCGCCCGTCATCGATCGCCTCGAGAGCGGCGGCCGCGGCCTCACGCATGCGGTGGGGAAGCCCGTCGACGGCCGTGAGGTGGTAGGCGGCCTTACGGCGCGCCATGCGCTCGGCGGAGTCCACCGCGCCGGGGCCGGACAGGGGGAAGACGGCGGCCTTGTACGCGGATATCCCCAACACCATCATGTCCGCGATTCCGTCGGCGTACCCGAGCGCCGCGGCCTCCCCCTGGACGTCCCGAAGGGTTGCGACCATACGGCGGCGGGACAGGACCGTGCCCAGGGCGGCGCCGCCTCCCACGGAAAGGGCGCAGGTGACGGCGAGGAACGGTCCGTCCCAGGCGAAGCCGGTAAATCCTCCGAGGACCGCGAGCGCGACGCTCCATCCGGCTGCCGTCCGGGGGCTCATGTGTTCGGATGCGGTGTCCATGACGGTCAGTGTCCCAGCCGGTATCGACAGCACCGGCGCCCGGCCCTCAGTGTGCGGCGGTCATGGATCCCATGAGGACGACCGCACGACGCCTGCTCAACCCCCGCCCTCGAAGAACTCGGTGTTGGTCGCTCCGGGAGACAGTGCGAGCACGCGCAACCCGTTGGGGACGGGAGGAGTTGCCGGAGATGCTGCTGCCGGAGAGGGTGACCCCGCCGCCGTTGTTGTAGAGCGCCCGCCGTGGAACCGGCGCCGGTGGCGCGATTGCTGAGGATCGAGAACCCGGTGATGCTCCGTGTGCCGGTGCTGAAGAGGGCGGCACCGGTGGCGTCCGCGCCGGTCAGGATGTTCTGGCTCACCGAACCCCGGTTCAGGGTGAGCCGGTCGGCGTTGGACAGGACGCCGCCGCCGGTGGCGGAGGTGTTTCCGCTGACCGTGGTGGAGGAGCTGCTGGCGGTGACAGTGCCGTCGACGGTGATGTCCCCGCCCTGCCCGTTCGACTCGTTGCCGCTCACGGTGGTGCTCCGCGGGGTCAGGGAGTCCGAGCCGGAGTGGATCCCCCACCGCCGTCACCCGCGTTGGTGACGGTGTTGTCGGTGATGAAGCTGTTGGCGAGGGTGGCGGTGCCGTCCAGTTCGACGCCACCGCCCTCGGCCTGAGCGGTGTTGTCGCGGGCCGTGATGCCCGTCGCCGTGAAGGTACCGAAGGTGGCGAGACCTCCGCCGAACAGGGCGTGGTTGCCGCCGCTGATGACGTGCAAGATCCGGAAGTCGGCGCCGGAACTGCGGGTGATGGTGGCGTTGTTGCCGCTGATGGTGACGTTCCCGCTGATGGGGGCCAGGCGGTCCTGGTCGGTCTGCGCGCTGGTGAGGGTGTAGGTGCAGCCAGGGGCCAGGCCGAGTGTCCCGCCCGTAGTGGCAACGCCGGCCACGGCAGCATGAGCCTGATCAGCAGCCCGGTGACGAACAACACCGCAGGTCCCGGATCGTAGTCCGACACCGCCTGCCCTCGTACCCAAGCGGCAGCGCTGAGACGCTCCGGGCGACACCAAGCACCAGTTGCGCCGTCGCCTGTTTCATGCCGGACCGGGCCCCGGTCTTCGCTGCCGCCCCGGCGGCTGCCGCTTGGTGCTGATCGGCGTCCACCGTTGGGTGTCGTCCGACGTGATGCGCCAGGCGATGCGCTCGTCGGGGAGCCGTCGCCGCCGAAGGGCCTCACCCCGGACAGTGCGCCGGGCGACCCGCCGGGGGACCTGCCGACCGGTGGGGGAGTCGGCGCGGCTACTGTGACCGGCTATGAGTGGCATGAACAATCCCGTCCCGTCGTTCGCCGTGCACATTCCGGATGCGGAGCTCGAGGTGGAGCCTCTTGCTCCGGAACAGATCGTCTCCGGTGACCCCCTCGTCACCGGGAAGGTGCTGTGGGAATCCCCGGACGGCCAGCAGCTGCGTGGCATCTGGCAGATCACCCCGGGTGTGGTGACCGACACCGAGGCCAACGAACTGTTCGTCGTCGTGAGCGGGCGGGCGACGATCGAGGTCGAGGGCGGTTCCGTCCTCGAGGTGGGTCCGGGGGACGCGTGTGTGCTGCGCGAGGGCGACCGGACCACCTGGACCGTCCACGAAACGCTCCGGAAGGCGTACCACATCAGCCTGTGACGGCGGTCGCGTGTCGGAGCGGCGCTCGCTCGGTGAAGGTGTCCCTGCACCGGATTCATCGCACGGACACCGCGCGGTCAGCCGACGAAGTCACCCGGCATCGTGGGCCCGGGCGCATTCCACCAGGATCCAGTTACTGAGAGTGACTGCGGAGTGCCCGTTACACGTCGATGGCTGCCGGGCCGGGTATCTCGGGGGTGAATGGACTGGATGTCGGCAGAATGTCTGCACATGTATGTTAGGCAAAGAGATGATTTGATGTCGCCCGACCACGGCATGTCTCGCGTCCACCTGCGCAGGTCAGATCACGGACCGGACCATGACTTCCAGGTGGCTGGGACATACGCAGCCCGCCTTCGCGGGGGCCGCTAGTCGCTTCATGGCCAGCGCGAGGAAGTAGCGATGAGGCTCAGAACCGTCCTCAGTGCCACCGCATCCGCCCTCTCCGTACTGGCGCTACTCAACGCCTGTAGCGGCGGCCTCGGCGCCACGGCCTCGCCCGACGAGAAGCCGCTGGTCGGCGTGGCTTACCCGCGATACGACAGTGACTTCTGGAACGCTTACATCCAGTACACGCAGGAGTATGCCAAGCAGCTCGGTCTCTCGCTCAAAACCATCGACTCACAGAGTGACGTGGCCAGGGACACCGCCAATGCGCAGACGCTCATTGTGCAGGGCGTCAGGGGTATCGCGATGGCCCCGCAGGACACCGCCGCTGTCGCGCCGACTCTGGCGCAGCTGGCGGCGGCCAAGATCCCGGTCGTCACCAGCGATACCCGTCCCGACACGGGCAAGGTCTTCATGGCCGTCCGCGCCGATAACCGTGCCTACGGCGAGAAGGCGTGCCGGTTTCTCGGCACGAAGCTGCACGGCAAGGGCAAGGTCGTGATGTTGGAGGGCGACCTCTCCTCCATCAACGGTCGTGACCGCACCCGAGGATTCAACGCGTGTATGAAGGCGAACTACCCACGTATCAAGGTGTTCGGTGAGACCACCAACTGGGATGGAGCTGTCGCCGCGCAGAAGCTACAGGCCGACCTGACCGCCCACCCGGACATCAAGGGGATCTACCTGCAGTCCAGCTTCGCGCTGTCCAGTACCCGGCAAGTACTGAAGCAGCAGGGTTTGCTGGTGGGTCCGGAGGACAAGAAGCACGTGTTCCTCGTCTCCAACGACGGCACTTCCAGGGAGCTCAGGGACATCGCCGAGGGAAACGTCGACGCCACCGTGTCCCAGCCGGTCGACCTCTTTGCCAAGTACACCTTGTACTACCTGAAGGCCGCGATTGACGGGAAGACGTTCAAGCCCGGTAAGACCAACCACAACAGCACCATCGTTCAGGTCCGTAGGGGACTGTTGGAGGATCAGCTTCCCGCCCCGCTCGTCACCGCCGACGGCGGCACCTACGGCGGCGTCCCCAGCCTCAAGAGCACCGATATGTCTCTGTGGGGCAACCGCTCGGCAGACGACGGGGCAGGCCGCTGACGTAGGCGGCCGGGATGCGTGGCGGTGACCACACCGCGGTGACGGTGCGGTGACGGTGCGGTGACCTGTCATATATCGCTCGTGAAGGCCGTCGCCCGAAGACCTGATCACCGACCGCCCCAACGCGTTGGTGCCGTTCGTGCTCTGCGAAGAGCGGCAGACGATCGCGTTGCGTCCTTCCCCTCTCGTCAAGGGACTCCTCGCCCTCGATCATGGACGCGCCGGGAGCGCGGACTCGCTTTCAGGCGGGGTTGCAGGCCGGCCGCAAGGGACTGCTGTGGTAGCTCCCACATCGGTGGACGTTCCAGGAGGGTGTTTCCTCGTGCGTCCCCTCCCGACGCGCCCGACGAGCCGCCGCCGCAGCGCACACCGAGGTCGGCAAAGACACCGGGAACGTTGGTGTGTTCGGGGCCGGCCGTGGCGGTCGGCTCGGGGGCGGCCGCCGCGCGGATCTCCGCCCTTGACCTTGTCGCGACGTCATGGTTTCCACTGGGGGTGCGCCGCGCGCTCGAACTCGTCACCCAACGACAGGAAGAATTGGCATGACCTCCACGCCCCCGGCCGCCCAGCCACAACCCACCGCACCCAAGCGCGCATCCTCACCCGTGCCGCGGCTCCTCGCACACGAACGCCGGATCATGGAAAGCCTGATCCGGTGGGTCACCCGCCGGCCACACGGCACCGACGGAGCCGACGCGGTATTCACCCACGGCCGGGAGCAGGCCGCCATGATGTACGGCCTCACGTTCGCCTGTGTGGTCGAGACTGTCGCCCTGTCCTACCTTCTCGCCGGCTGGCCCGTTCTCCACACCGTCTTCCTGGTCATCGACGTCTATACCGTCCTGTTCGTCCTCGGCCTGCACGCCGCCTCACTCACCCGGCCACACACCCTCGCCGGCCGCGTGCTGCGCATCCGGCAGGCCGCCAACGTCGACATCCACCTCCCTCTCGACCAGATCGCCTCCATCCGTCGCGAGACACGCTTCACCCACGAGAAGAGGGATGGCGAACTGAACCTCCCCATCGGCTCACAGACCTCCCTCACCCTCGAACTCAACGAGCCGGTGGACGCACCGACGTTCCTCGGCGCAGCCCGCCTCGTCACCCTGATCAGGCTGGACGCAGACGACTCGAAGGCCCTCCACGACGCCATCACACGGGCACGAACCACGCCCGGGCCCGCCCCGGAAACATCCCTCTTGGTCGAGCAGCCGTGCAAGAACGTCACGCCGAGGTCGGGGCCTGGTCGAGAGGGATGACGCGGGCCGTGGCACCGGCGGTGGCGACGGCTACTCCGTCGCGGTCGGTGAGGGTGGCTTCCAGAAAGGCGATGTCGCCTGCCCGGTGCACCACCCGCCCCCTCCCGATGATCCGGCCCGGGCGGACGGGCCTCAGGAAGTGGGTGTTGAGTTCCAGCGTGGACTGGAACTGGTCGGGTTCGAGGGTGGCCAGGAGGGCGGGTCCGACGGTGTCGTAGAGCATCGCGGCCAGGAAGGCGCCCAGCACATTGCCGGTCGGGTTGGTGAAGTCATCGGTCGCGGTGAAGGCCAGTTCGATCGTGCCGTGCTCGAGGTCCGCGTCAAGAAATTCCAGTCCCAGCGTGGCAGCCGCCCGAGGCAGAGGCGCACGGCCCTCCGCGGCATCCCAAAACGGCCCGGATCGTCCGCTCACCACACCGTCCCACATCCCAGGTATCCCATACCATTCCAGGGCTACCTCCCGATGCCGTGCCGGATGCGGGCCGGACCCACGACTCACCCGAACGGCGCTCGCACAGCCCACGCTCACCACCGGCGGCAGCCCGTTGCCCGTGCGCGCCGCCCACGCTGCACCCGGTCTTGCCCTCGCGTTCCTTGTCGCCGCCCGTGGCTGCCCCGTATTCGTGGGACGGGAACTCTCGTCACCCGGAGGCATCGCATGTGCGCGCAGCATTCTCGTCAGGAACACGGCGAACGAGCCCGCCCGGCTGTCGGCTCCGCCCGGCGCGGAACCCGACGGGACGAACCTCTCGCGCCTCCTGGCGCACTGCTCGGTCTCCAACGCTCTGTCGGGAACGCGGGAGTCGTGCAGATGCTCCGACGGACTCGGGGCGATACCGACAACGTCAGTGAACAGGACGGATCGGGTAGCGCTCAGCGAGCCGCGGTCCAGGCGGTGCTGCGCTCGTCCGGCAGGCCCCTCGCCGAGCCGCTGCGCCAGGAGATGGAGGGCCGTCTCGGTGCCGACTTCTCCGACGTCCGGTTGCACACCGGCGGTGCCGCCCGTGCCTCGGCCGCCGCGGTGGGCGCTCGCGCCTACACCTCCGGCAGCCATGTGGTGATCGGTGAAGGAGGGGGCGACAAGCACACGCTCGCCCATGAACTCACCCATGTGATCCAGCAGCGGCAGGGACCCGTTGCCGGTACCGACAACGGCAGCGGACTGCGGGTCTCCGACCCGGCCGACCGTTTCGAACGGGAGGCGGAGGCGAATGCCACACGGGTGATGCGGCGTACGCGGGTGTCCGGTGACGTGGAGCATGATGTCGACGAGGTCCAGCGGCACACCGGTGCCGCCCATGGCGGCTGCGTCCAGCGCTACACCGCCGGCACGGATGAGACCCTCGGGGACATCCACGTTTCCGAGACCGCCCGCTTCGTGATCGTGCCCGATGGACAGTATGTGTGGGTCCGCGACGACGTACCGGCCGGGGAGCTGGCGCCCGCCCTGCGGGCCGGCAACGAGCAGGCGGAGATCAATGGCGGGAGCTACCGGCAGTACTGGCTCGGCGGTCCCATACTCCTGGACTGCCTGCACGCGGCCGAGGAGATCATCAGCAACCAGGTGGGCCAACTGGAGTGGGGCGGAGGCGAGTACAGCACCATCGACACGCGTTTCCGAGGTGTGGATCGCACGGAGGACTTCGGCAAGGCGGACGCCACCAACCGACGGCAGGCGCGGGGCTTCACCGGCCCCCGCAACGAGGCGGCGAACCCGCAGCCCGGCGAGGCGTTCGTGATCGTCGCGGCCAAACCGGACGGCTCGGAGATGAGCCAGTTCCACGCGGCGGCCGTCGTGGCCCGTGACGGCCAGGACTGCGTCGCACTCGAGGTCTGGTCCGACAACGGCAACCCACCGGCCAAGGACGCGGCCAACGCCACGATCTACACCGTGGCTGACATGGGGCGGTCCTTCCACGCCGCCTACGGGGGCGAGGGAACGTACTTCGGGAAGGTCGGCCCCATCACCGTGGTCGTACGGCCGAAGGCAGGCACAGCGGAGCAAGGGTGAGCCGTGTGCTCGTCGGGGTGGTGGGGGACGTCCGGCGCTCAGGCAGATGTGCTCGCGCACCCGGTCACTGATGGTCTGCGGGCGTCCCCCGCTCCATGGTCAAGGGCCTAGCTCGTACCGGCGGGCGGATCGGCGTAGGTACCGTGCAGCATGCCGGTGGCCTGCCCGACTTCGATGAGATAGCCGTCCGGGTCGCGCAAGTAGCACCGCACCTCGGCCTTGCGGTCGATGGGTGGCGTGAGGAATTCGGCGCCTTTCGCACTCCATTCCCGGTGACACGCCTCGATGTCGGCGACGCGGAGATTGAGGAAGCTGCTGACCGCGCTCGGGTCGGCGGGCGGGCGCAGGGTGACGTCCGGCTTGTCCGGAGTGGGGCCGCCGCCCGGGTTCATGATGATCCAGCCGTTGGCGAGCTTGATGGTGCAGGGGTTCTCCTCGAGCACCACCTCACCGCCGAGAACGTCGGTGTAGAAGGTGCGAGATCGCGCTACGTCGGCAACGGTCAGAAAGTGAGTGAGAAGGAGCCCGGAATCCGGGGCGGGAAAGCCATCACGATGCATGCAAGACCTCCAGGCGAATCGGATGTTTCCGTCCATGGTGGTGGATGGATTTCCGTGGGCACGCATGGACACGGCCCGAAAGGCAATCCGCAGCCTCGTCCCGAAGCCGGGGGCGCCGGGTGCGCCAGGGGCGGTGTGCCATGCGACGCATGGCCGGGTGGCACACCGCCCCTCTGTCACGCGGTGATGACGGAGAGCCTGGTGCGGCTGTTGGAGTTGCGCAATCCGTCTGGCGGACGTCACGTCTGGCGCCCTCGTGTGCGGTCCGCAGTCGGGCCGAGGGTTGTTCCCGCGCGGCTGTGGCCGAGCCGTGATCGAAGGCCCTTGGCCGCTCGGAGGGGCTGTGTTCGACTGGCACGCATGCCTGATCAGCTCATGAAACGTAAGGGCGGTGCGGTCGGCCGCCCGTACGCCGGTGTCGTCGTGCTGGTGCTCGGTGTGCTCGCCGCGCTCCTGCCCGCCGGTGCGGCGGCGTCCGCTCCCGCCGCGTCCGGTCCCGCCCCCGAACTCGTCGCGCCGCGGACCTTTCATGTGAAGCCGCCCGGCGGCAAGAAGCGACCGGACCGCGACAAGAGGCTCCACATCAGTTACGGCCGTGACCGCGGTGGGAAGCAGGGGCCAACGACGGGGCGTCTGACGATGGACGTCAGTGACGCGAAGGACGTGCTGCGTCTGAAGAAGTTCGGCAACCACTGCACCAGTACCGGTGGTCTGACCGTGGTGTGCGAGGTCGGGGCGCGCTACGACAGCTGGACGGACTGGGCCGGTGCGCTTCCCTACGCCGCCTCGGGTAGCAAACCCGGTGACACGGGGGAGCTGCGCATGCGGTATCGGGCTCCGGACGGCAAGGTGTCCACCGCGACGACACGGGTGGTCGTCGGCGGACCGATCCTGGAGATCCGTCGGCCCGAAGTCATCGACGATGTGCGGCCCGGCGCTGATACGGATATGGACCTGACCCTCCGCAACTCCGGCGAGACCGTGGCCCACGGAGTCGCCTTGCAGTTCACGGTCGACAGCGAGCTGCCGCTGAAGGAGAAGTTCGCCAACTGCCGCTACAGCGGCGGCGGTTCATCGCAGATCGCGTACTGCGCCTTCCCCGATCTGCGTCTGCGGCCCGCACAGATCGCCGTTTTCACTCCGGGCCTGCGGATGCGGGCCCCGAAGGTCCTCGACCACGCCGATCTGCACCAGTCCGCCTGGCCCATGGACCTCGGCCCCTACGAGGACGTGAACGTGTCCACCGGGGGCAGGCCCGGCCACGGCCCGAAGCTGGAGCCGAAGTTGCGTGCGGGCGGCAGTGGGCAATGGAGCGACGAGGCCGAGGTGTGGACCGAGGTGCGCACGGAGAACCCGGCCGACTACGCGGCCATCGGCGACCAGGTGCGGGGAACCGCGGGCGACAAGCGGGAGGTGAAGGTCGGCGCCCGCAACGACGGCCCAGGGGATCTCGGCGGTGACAGCGGCGCCTTCGACCTGACCTTCACTCTGCCGAAGGGAGCCAAGGTACTCAAGGAGCCGATGGAGGAGATCGACGAGGGCACCTACGAACCGCTGTGCCGCCGCGAGGAGGACACGTACACCTGTCCACTGTCAGTGCATCAGCCCGGCGAGGCCAAGACCCTCCCGTTCATGCTCCGGCTCGGCGCCGGCACCACCGGCGCCGTACGGCTCAAGGAACGCAGCCCCGGTGAACACCCCGAGGATCCCGACCGGTCCGACAACACGGCGCGGGTCACCGTGGACCACGCCGCGCATACGTCCGCCGCCTCGCACGGTCATCCTCTCGCCTGGGCCACCGGCTCCGGCGTGGCCCTCCTCGTGGCGGCCGGCGGGACGCTGCTGCTACGCCGGAGGCGCCGGAACGGCTGACAGCACCCGCCGCGTAAGCCGCGTGGAGCCGACCAGGCCCCTGGCGGCCTTGTTCAGCGGGCGGGCGGGCGCGACAGGCGGCGGCGCACGGCCCGGGAGACCGATGTGCGGATCCGAGCGGCGGAGCCGTCAGTGTCTCCCCAGAGACTGCGGGAACGCGGACGGTCGGCTTCCACGGTGGAGGTGGCCTCGATGTCCGGGGCGGCCGTTCAGGGCGGCCGATCCCGTTCGCGGCTCCGGGTCGTGCCCTTGCTCCTGTGGAGGGTCCGCCCGGACTTGCCCCCGGCCTTGGCCTCCGAGACGGGTTTCTTGGTCCGCCCGGTGGCTTCCGACGTGTGGCCCGAGGCTTTGCCCGAGACCTTGCCGGATGCCCTGTCCATGGACTTCTTCGCCGTACGCCCGCCCGACCGCGCGGGCTCGGCCGCGGTCCTGCCCGTCTCCTCGACAGCCTCCTCCGCGCTCTCCCCGAGCTCTTCGGTGGCATTCCCGGCCCCCTCGCCCACCTCTCCCACCGCTCTGTCGGCGCCCTCACCCACGTCCTCCACGGCTTCGCCCGCGCCCTCCCCGACTTCCTCGACAGCCCTGCCCGCGCCCTGGCCCACGTCCTGGACTGCCTCCGCGGCGCCCTCGCCCAGCTCGCCGACCGCCTTCTCGGCACCGCTGCCCAGACTCCCCGCCGCCGACCCGAGGCCGGACGTCAACTGTTCCAGGATCTGGGGATTGCGGTCGATGGTGGTCAGCACCCGGCCGACGATCGCGGCGACATTGTCGAGCCGGACCTTGAGCAGCGCCTGTGCCTCCACGCCCTTGATGTCGAGCTCCACACGGCCGAGCGACACATCGGCGCCGACGTTGAGCTTGAGGAGGTCCAGGACTTCCGCCTGGAGGGAGACCCTGGCCTTCAGGTCCTCGACCTGCAAGTGGATCTCGTCGACCTGGAGTTGCGGTACGTCGAGGAGGACGTCCGGATCGCCGGACGATGCGGTGGGCCGCGACGGAGACGCCTCTTCCAGCTCGCCCTCGAGGAGCTCACCCTCGTCCTCGTCCTCCGGCTCGTGCTCCGTATCAGCGTGGTCTCTCATACTGCCCCTCACGGTGTACGCACGGGCATGCGGCGGGTGCGTGCGAGCATGCCGTTGCGTACATCACGTCGAGCCACCCTGTGGACACATGAGGTGACCACCTTGGATCAGAATCGTCGTCTCCACAGGCCGACCGCGGGCAGGGGGCTTAATTGCTCCACTGCCCGCGTACGTGGTCGTCCGCTACCAGTAATGCCGACGCCCACCGACCGCGTGTCCGAGGGCGCCCAGGACCCACAGAATCGCTCCGATGACGAGGAGGATGATTCCGATGGTCCACAGGATGGAGAGGCCCGTCAGAAACCCGATGACGAGAAGAATGATCCCGAGGATAACCATGACATCCTCCGATCTCGGAAAACACTTCACTTCCACTGTGTTCCTCCGACGGCTCCGGCGCCAGTCGGAGACTCCTGCCGCTCCGCCGGATGCGACACTCAGGCCAGGATGGCGAGGTCATCGGCGGCGCCGCCGCGCCACTCGACCAGGAACAGGGTGGAGTCGTCGCTCGTGATTCCGCCCCGCTCCTGCTTCAGGGTGTGGGAGAGCCAGCGCACCGCTCGCCGCACTCCCTCTCCCGCCTCTTCGATGCGGTTGACACAGTTGATGAGCTGTTCCTCGCCGAACTGCACTCCGGTGTCCCGGTGTTCCTCGATCAGGCCGTCGGTGTAACACAGCAGCCGGTCACCGGGTTCCAGCGTCACCTCGCTGATCAGGGGCTCTTCGCCACCGAACCCGACGGGCAGGGTGGTCGGACCGTGCAGTTGCCGGGTGACCCGGTGGTTGCGGATCAGCAGCGGTGCGGGGTGGCCCGCGTTCACCCATTGCAGACGGCCGGTCGTGATGTTCAGGCGCATCATCTGCGCGGTGGCGAAGTGGTCCGGCCCGAACTGTTCGGCGATGGCCTGGTCCATGAATGCGTAGATGTGGGCCAGATCGACATCGGCGCGCCTGGCATGCCGGTAGGCACCGACGGCGACGGTCGCCATGGTGGCCGCGTCCAGGCCGTGCCCCATGGCATCGACGACCGCGAGGTGGAGGATGTCCTCGTTCAAGGCGTAGTCGAAGCTGTCACCTGCGATGTTGTACGCGGGTTCCAGGATTCCGGCCACCGCGACCTGCGGTACGACCATCGTCAGCGGCGGCAGCAGAGACCATTGGATCTCCGCCGCGACGCTCATCGGTTCACGGCGGCGGGCGAGGAAGAACTCGTCGGTGTAGCTGTGCTTGGTGACCAGCATGTCGGCGACCAGCCCGGCCAGTCTGCGCAGGAGCCGCCGATCGTCGTCATCGATGGTGTCCAGGGTGAGGGCCATCACCCCCACCTGGTCACTGCCGTCCAGCAGCGGCAGGTACACCCGGATGCCGTCGGGCTGCGGCACCTCGGTCACGGTCGCGTGCAAGAAGGCTGAGCCGACGTGGGAGTCGTCGATGCTCTCGGGCTCGCCGACCGTCAGTCCTCTGCCTTCCAGGGGCACCAGGAACAGCTGTGCGTAGTCCTGGAGGTAGAGCGAGACCTCACGTCCTCCGATGGTGGCCACCTCTTCCGCGACAAGCGGGGCGATCAGCTGCGGCGGCATTTCATGGGCGCGATCGAGCAGCATCCCGAGCAATCGCTCGCCGAATCCCTCCGAGCGATCGACCGCCCCCTGGCCAGGGAGTCGCTCAGGCCCTGTCACGGAGGGTCCTGACAGTCCCTGAGTGGCTGACTGTCGGCCACCTGAGTGAAGCGGTCACGGTCGTCCGGCGGCGTAAGCTTCGCATCGCATGATCATCGCCCGCCGGTACGGGAAGCACCGACCCCGACAACGATCGTCGACGGCGAACCCCTCGAACGGCGCAGACCGGGCCCGGCGCGGGAGCCGGGGCGAAACGCGGCCGTCACTCGGCCCGGTGCGGGCCATGGCGGGCAACGCCCAGACGGACCTCCTTGGGGAGTCGGTCCCAGCCCGCGGAGTCACGGGCTCGATCGGCGGCGTCTCGCACGTCCTTCAGCGCGTGTTCCGGAGTGCCACCGGGTTCGAGGGTGAGGTCGATCCGGACCCGAGGGCGGGATGAAGGCCCGAAGAAGCGTGTCCGGGACCGCCGGACGTCCGGCGACACGTCGAGTTCGGTGGTGAGGGCCTCGCCGAGCGCGTGGTCATCGACCACGACGGATTCCCTGGAGGTGTTCGCAACAGGCAGGCGGCGTGGGCGCCGCCGGGGCTGGGACAGCAGCCACGTCAGGGCGAGCAGAAGGAGCAGCGCCAGCGCGGCCGCGGCGGCCACCCACCACCACCAGCCCTGGTCGAACCACCGGTTCTGGTCGCCACGAGCCAACAGGACGTCGGACGGAGCGGTGAGCGGCCAGCCTGCGGGCGGAGTGAGGTTCCAGCGCCGGTAGAGGTCGGCACCGCTGGCGAGCACCAGGAGCCCGCCGCCCAGCAGCAGGAGTCCGAGCAGGCCCAGAAGAACGCGGTTGGTCTTGGTGGGTTCCGTCATCGTCTTCTCCTGTACGTGTCGGCGCCGGTGTTGTGGTCCGTGTCCGTCAGGTGGCGTTCCGGCGTATGCGGACCGCCAGCCGCGGCAGACGGGCCAGAGCGAGTTGCTCGTGCTCCGCGCGCCGGAGGGCGGCGGTGAGTTCATCCCTCACGTCGTCTGTTTCCCGGAAGCCCACATCGGCGCGAATGGTGACCCGGTGGCGGTGCACCCGGACCCGGGCGGCGCTGACCCCCGGAACACGGAGCGCGGTGTCCCGCAGGAGCAGCGCGGCGCCCTTGCGGTTGAGCGCGGCGCGCATCCGTCCATGGCCGTCGGCGGGTACCCGCAAGGGAAGTTGGGGGCGGAGACCCGGGGTGAGGGCCAGGATCACCAACCACAGGCCCAGGGCGGCCGCGACGGCGGCACCGCAGAGGATCCAGACATCGTCCACCGGCCGAGTGGCCAGTTGATCCGTCAGGCTCCGCCACCAGAGAGTGGCCTGGTGGCCGGTACGCTGCCACACGGCTTCCAGGAGCAGTGCGGCCGCCGCGAGAAGGATGAGCGTTGCTGCCACTCCGGCCGGGACCCGTCGCGCACCCCAGGGGCGGCGGGACGCTTCCGTCCGTGGCTGCTGAGGTGTCGGCGGATCGGACGGCATCTCATCGGACCGCGCGTGCCCGGACGGTGCCGCCGCCGTGTCCGGACGTCGTCGCGAATCATCGCCGCCGGGGTGCGGTGCGGCGTTCGGCGTGCGGGAAGTCATGGTCCTCCTGTCACGGACGTGTGCCGCCGGTTCACCGGACCCGTTCCCGTCGCGGGCTCACGTTGGGGACGAGTCGCCGGACGGACACACTGATGTCGTCGATGCGCATTCCGGTCAGATAGCCGACCCGGTCGGCGATAT
The DNA here is from genome assembly GCF_040650655.1 of Streptomyces sp. NPDC048636. Classification (NCBI taxonomy): domain Bacteria; kingdom Bacillati; phylum Actinomycetota; class Actinomycetes; order Kitasatosporales; family Streptomycetaceae; genus Streptomyces; species Streptomyces sp. NPDC048636. Next base: position 319,493 of record NZ_JBEZHR010000005.1, read on the forward strand.
AGCTCCGGATCTCGCCGCAGGCACCGGCGATGTCGATGGGATAGGGCAGCCCCAGCGACACACCGAGGCGGGCCGCGCCGTTGTGCACGGTGGCCGTGGAGCGGGGAGTGCCGAGGCCGGGACGGGCCGGCGCTCCGCCCCGTTGTCGGCTCAGGGCTTCGCGCGCCGCCCGCGCCGTGATGCGGGCCACCACGGTGTCGGGGATCAGCGTCGCGCCGCGTCCCGCGGGCGCGGGGAGGGACAGTGGGTCCCCCTCCTCACCGCGGGGGGCGCCCGGGAAGGCGTGCGACGGGGACTTGCCGCTCACTGCACACGCCCCTGGTGCTCAGTGCGGGAGTGGGGCCCGGATGTGGTCCGGTGGCGCTCGAAGGTCTCCCCTCGGTGGCCGTCGCTCTCCCGGGTGCGGATGTAGTCGTGGATGTGTACATCGCCGCGCGCCAAGTGGCCGACGACCAGGCCCACCAGGCCCAGAAACGCCACCACGAGGAAAGCCCCGAAGCCGCCGAAGTAGGCGGCGAAACCCAGCGTCAGACCCGTCAGAAGGCCCGCCATGGTCGTGTTCATCGTTCAATCACCAGCCTCTTGAGCTGAGGGGAAGTCACTCCACCCGCTGCTCACTGTCGTCGGCCTCGTCCTCGTCCCCAAGGTCGACGTCGTCGACGGCGACGTTCACCTCGATGACGTCCAGACCGGTCATGCGTTCCACGGCGGCGATGACACTGGTGCGGACATCGGCGGCGACATCGGTGATGGGATATCCGTAGTCGACGACGACGTCGAGGTCGACTGCCGCCTCGTGCTCGCCCACCTCGACGTGGACGCCGCGGGTGATGCTCGGCTGTCCGCCGGGCATCCGTTCACGGACGCCTCCGATGGTCCGAGCCATTCCGGAGCCGAGGTTGTGAATGCCCGGGACCTCACGGGTCGCCATCCCGGCGATCTTCTCCGCGACTGTGTCCGCGATCGTGGTGTGCCCGCGGGTCTCCGGCGCGTTGAGGCTGGGCTTCGGACCGTGGTGTGCCGTTGTCTCTGCGGCAGGCCGACTCCTCTCGGTGGCCGGGCGGGGTGTCGTGTCCGTCATGACGTGCTCCCTTGTCGGGCTGTGCGGGGCACCGCATCAGTGCCCGTCACCACGTTGGACACGGAGCGACGTACATCCTCACGCCTTTCGCGGAACTCCTTTCGCGCGTTTTTCGCGCATCTCTTCGCTCCGCGGACCGGATCCCTCCTCACGTAGGCTTGTCAGTGGAATGCCTGGTCGGACCCCGTTGCCAGGCGCGGCGAGGACGGCGCGGTCAGGCGTTCCACGGAACGAATCGCGTGAGAAGCGGACCGTGAATGGGAAGCACGGACTGTCACCGTCCCGGTGTGAGGATGCGTCCCCGTCCGTCGGTGTGGAGCCGCGCCCGGCGGAGCGGGACGGCGTCGGCCCGGCGGACGATCTGTGGAACCTGGGCAACGGGCTGCTGGTCGCCCGGGCCTCCGAGGGTGACGAGGACGCTTTCGCCGTACTGGTGCACCGTCACAGCGAACCGCTGCTGGCACTGGCGTATCGCATGCTGGGGAACACCTCGGACGCCGAGGAGGCCGTGCAGGACGCGCTCATCAGCGCATGGCGGCGGCTTCCCGAGTTCCGTGGGGACGCCACGTTCCGTACGTGGATGTACCGCATCGTCACCAACAAGTGCCTGAACATCCTGCGTGGGCATGCCCCTCCCGTCTCCTTGGACACCGTTCCCGAGCCGACGGCCCACGACGGCGGCGGCGAACCAGCCCGGGCTGCCGAAAGCGAGGCCGCCACGGCAGCGCTTGGTCGAGCCCTTCGGGAGCTCCGGCCCGCTCAGCGTGCCTGCTGGGTCCTGCGGGAGCTGCACGGGCTGTCGTACGAGGAGATCGCGCGGGTGGTGGGTGAGAGTGAACCGACCGTACGCGGCAGGCTCTTTCGGGCACGGCGCACACTGGTGAAGGAGATGGCCTCATGGCGCTAGACGACCACCGGCGCGCTACGCCCGCGGGTCACGGGCCGGGTGACGCCCGAACGGACACCGACGCGGCGCGGCTCGTCGGAGACGAAGAGCTGCCCTGCGGGCGACTGATCAGTTACGTCTGGGAACAGGCACGGAGCAGCGCGGGGCCCGACCCCCACACCGCCGGTTGCGCGTCCTGCCGCCAGGCGGTCGAAGGGCTCACGGCCCTGGACGCGGCCGCCCGCCCCCTCCGAGAGGTGCGCCCGAGCGCTCGCACCGTCGCGGAGCGGGTCATGCGCGCGGTGCGGGCCGAAGCCCGGCTCGGTCGGCTGCTGCCCTTGGACGGTTCCGGGACGGAGCTGTGGATCGCCGAGACCGCGGCGGCGAGGGTGCTGCGGCGGGCCGCCGACCGCGTCGCGGGAGTGCGGGCGGCCAGCTGTCGTCTGATCCCTGACGAGGACAACACCGCGGTGGCCATCTCCATGACCCTCGCCATGACCCTCGACCGTCCCCTCCCCGGCCGGGCCACCGAGGTACGCCGGGCGGTCGGCCGCGCCGCCGAGGACGAACTGGGCACCGCTGTCAGCGGCATCGACCTGGCCGTCGTGTCCGTGCTGGAACCCTCGACGTCCACAGCTCCCGTCGAACTCCGGCCGCGGAACCGGAGCCGGCGATGACCTCGCTCGGCACCCCGGGCATCGAACGGGCCGCCGCCGAAGCGGCCTTGTCGGTGCCCGGGGTGGCCGGACTCCAGCCGAGCCTGCGGCACACTCTCGCCGTGGCGGGTGCCCGGGTCCGGCGGGCCGTGGGCTCCACCACCCCGTCGCCCGAAGCGGGCGTCCGCGCCGAGCGCCGTCCTCGGACCGGTGCCTGGACCGTCGAAGTCCGCTGCGTCGTCACAGGGGACCGGCGTGCGCTGGACACCGCGCGTGCCGTCCAGGAGCGCGTCGGATCGAGGGTCGGTTCACTCGTGCCGCGCTCCGGCACACCGGAACCCGTCACCGTCGTCGTCATCGTCACCCGCGTCGAGTGACTCCCGCTGACCGGCCGGGTTTCTCCCGGATCCACCGTGTGTCCGCGGCGACCGGGCGCGGCCCCTGGTGAGGAGGAGACGTCCGTCAACGACGCGAGCGCCGCCGTGGTTTCTCCTCTTCCTCCTCTTCCTCCTCTTCCTCTTCTTCGTCTTCTTCGTCTTCTTCCTCGTCCTCGGGTTCTTCTTCCTCTTCCTCGTCCTCGGCCTCCTCGTCCTCCCCTTCTTCCTCCTCTTCCTCGCCTTCGGGTTCTTCTTCCTCTTCCGCGACCTCGCCCTCGTGCACCGTGCCCCGCCAGCCCTCGATCTCGTCGGGTTCCAGCAGCACCTCGGCCATGAGGTGGCGGCGGAAGTGCTTGAGCTCAAGACGCGCGCGGCGGCCCTGGGCACGCCAGATGTTTCCGGTGCGCTCGAAGAAGCCCTGGGGGTAGTACTGGAGGACCAGCATGATCCGGGTGAGTTCCGGGGCTATCTCATGGAAGGTGACAGCGCCGTTCACATGGCCCTTCTCGGCGCGCGACTCCCAGATGATCCGCTTGTCCGGCACCTGCTCCAGGATGTCGGAGTGCCACTTGCGGTGTGACCAGAAGACCTGGGCCTTCCATTCCATCTCGGTCTCGGACTCCTGTGAAACGTCCTCGACCTTCTTCATGAAGCTGGGGAAGTCCTCGAACTGGGTCCACAGGTTGTAGGTGAGGGACACCGGGGCGCCGACATCGATCTCCTCGACGATGTTGGTGACCTTCAGCTTCTTGTCCTTGCCGCCACCGCCGCCAAGGCCCGGTATGACGTCCTTGGCCTTGTCCATGACCTTGTCCTTGGCCTTGCCCAATCCGGCCTTCATCAGGGGCTTCACCATGCCCCCGAGCCCGCCTCCGGAGTCGCCGCCCTCGCCCATGCTGCTCACCGATGACAGGGCCTTCTCGCCCAGTGCGGTGGCGAGACCCGTCGCTTCCTGCTTCAGGCGGTCGGTGGGCAACTGCTCGGCAAGCCCACCCTTGTCCTTGTCGTCCGATTTCTCAGCCATGCTCCATCACCCTCGGCTCCGTCCGGACCCTCCGGTCCCGGTCTCCTTCTCCCGCTCGGACGAGGACTCATCCGGTTCCTGACCATTCGGGCCGGCACGCAACGCCGATGCTCGCTGTCCCAGGACATCGCTCAGGGAGTTCATTCGGTTGCTTATCGTCGTCATGGCCGCCGAACGCCCCACGGTCATCAGCTCACTGCGGAGCTCCTGGCCGAGTTGGGCGAGCTCGGAGGAGTTCGCATGCCGCCCGCCGACCAGATCGTGGCCGGACAGGAGGCGGCTCCCCGCCGTCAGTCCCGCGAGGGTGACGGCCCACCGCATCTTGAGCCTGCGTCCGACGAGGTACCCACCGGTGAAGACCAGTGCGGCCTGAGTGCTCTTCATGCTCGCTCCTCCTCCCGCCGCAACGACGAGGCAGTAAGTCGGTTCATACAGGCAAGTATGGGGCATATAACTCGATCGGGACATGTGGCCAATTCTCTTGGCCATGACTGCGCCACGACCCGGCCGTATGCGCCAGAGGCGCATGAGGTGGTGCCGCGTCGATGCCCGCCGATCGCCTTCCGGAGAGTCAGCAGTGCGTCGCGCAGCGGGAGTTCGGGACGGGGCCCCATCCCGCTCCGGCGCCGAGGCTCGGCTTGAGGTCACAACGCGCCGACAGTCGCGGCCCCCTCGTGGGCGACCGGGAAGACGCCGATCGCATCGCGGCTGTGGAAGCCCCGACGTCTCTGTCGGCCAGCCGTCGGTGCGAGGAGTCGACATCCGTGCGCCACGGCGAAACGGCCGACGTTCCCACCATGGCCCGAAAGGGCTCACTCCGCGACCAGACCGACAACGGGGCCCGACCGCGTCGCTCGCCACCAAGGGGGAACTCGGAGGTGAGTCCCGAGGGGGGAATTCCGTTAAGGAGCCACCGTCATGATCAAGAAGCTTCACGACATGGGCCTGCGCAGCGAGCACGCCTACACCGCCGCCGTCGCCTCCATCGGACTCTCCATGCTGACCTGGGCAGCATCCCTGCGCGCCGAGCCCGGCGTCGGACTCGACCGGGCCGACCGCTGGGGCATCTACGTCGGCGAGTGGGCACCCACGTTCTTCGGCCTCGGCATCGCCCTGTCGCACTACGAGCAGGAAGAGGGCTCGCTGATGGGCAAGGCGCACACGAACGGAGAGCGGAAACGGCAGATGACGGGCACTGCTTAGCGGAGCCCGACGGCCACACCACAACCGAGTCCCTGCATACCGGTGAGGCAGGGCGGGTGTTTGCCGCATCGGCAGGGTCGGCTGCCCACAGTGAACGGATGCCCGGCGACGCCTACCGTGTGGCATCGTCCGGAGGCCGATCACAGACGACCGCCGTACCCTGGGACGGAGGTGCGGTGACACTGCCCGCCTCCTGAAAAATCGCTGATCACAGGAGGTTCAGCGGGCACTCGGAGTATGCTGGAGTCACCGGGAGTACTTCGCACACCGGCTTCCACGCGGGTGTCGTTCTCGGCGAGCGACAACACCGGGGACGTCGAAGACGCGCCCGGGGACAGGTCCGCGTCATGACCGTGACCAACGACCATACGACCAGCCACGAGCGCGTGCCCTCGCCACCGACCCGCCTGTCACTGACCCCGGCCAGCGCGGTTCCAGGTCTTCTTGACGGTGCGTGGTGGCCTCGCTCCCGGGACCTCCTCCGTGAACTGCCCGACCTGACGGACGCGCTGGACACGCGCTGGGGCCGGATCACTCGCGTCTCCGTGAACCCGACCCACTGGCCGGTGATCCCACGCAAGGTGCCCGCGACCGGTCACATGGTGCACGTGGGCTGGTTCACCGAGCAGGACCCGCACAAGCTGATCCTGCTCTCCTACACCGCGGGCCGCTGGGACCTGCTGGTGATCCCGCCGGAGACGAGTGCGGCAGCCGCCGCCCGGCTGATGGCCACCGCGGCGACCGTCGGCGGCCTTCTCACCGCCAGCGGTCTGATGGCGAGCGAGTCCACCGCCCATGACGCCCGGGAGGATGTCAGCCGGGAGGAGGAGTGGGAGACCGATGGCGGGCCCGCCTCTGTGGTGGCCGGAAGCCGACCGGACCAGACGCTGAGCGCCACCCAGGGGAGGTGAGGACGTGGAGACCGTCATCACCGTGACCGTGATCATTTCCATGATCATGCTCGGAATGCTGCTGATCCATCTGCTCAATGGTCGGCACAACGAGCGGATCGCAGCATTCCACTACAGCGATGCCCTGCCGGGAGTCGGACGACGGAGCCGGAAGAGCCGACAGCCGGCAAGCCCGCCGGATCACCCGTCGTCACCGGCTCACCCCGAACACCGGCACCGGGACCGGCCGCGGATGATCCATGCCCTCCGCGCCATGGAACCATCGCCACCACTCTCGGCGGGGCGCGCCGAGGTACGCATCGTCGCCGCGTCCCCCGAGGCCGCCCGTCAGGTCGCACAGGCACTCCGTCGTTGCTTCGCCAGTACCGAACAGCGCAGCTACCCCGCCGGCGCCGAAGGCGGAACCCGCCTTCACTTCTCCGTGGACACCACGCATGTGGCAAAGCCGGAGCGGTCCTGGCTGGCAGCGAGTCAGTCTTCCGGGCAAGACCGCACGCAGATGGACGAAGTCTGAGGCGTTGCCCCGCAAACGGGTGCGGGCGCTCGGCCGAAGCGAAGCCCATCGGGCCGCATGGTGCTGGAGTAATGCCTACTCAAGATTGCGGGGAGTCTGACGCATAGCGTGGTCACGTGGCAGCCGTCCTCGAGCCGAAGCCGAACGAGTCTCGTGGGCCATGCCATCCCCCACACCTGAACCAACTGAAGGTTGAGCACTATGCGTTTGCGGCCACTGGCCACCACGTCCGCCACACTTCTGATGACCGCCACACTCGCCCTCTCTCTGACGGCCTGTGACGGGGACTCGGACACGTCCTCCTCTCCGAAGACGTCGAGGACCGCCGCGGATGGTCACGCGCAGAGTGACCGTGAACGGTCGGCAGACAGTGCCGCCTCCGGATCCGAAGGCGGCAGCGGCTCCTCCGGCTCGTCCAGCGGTGGCACCACGGGCGGGAGCAGCACTGGCACCGGCGGTGGAACGGCCGACAACACCCAGCATGTTGCCCTGCCGCTTCCCGAGGGCGCCCGCCTGGACACGGTGTCCGGCCAGGACGACAGTTCGCTGCTGTTGCAGTACACGGTGAACGGATCGCTGAAGGACGCGGAGAGCACCCTCGCCGAGCGGTTCATGAAGAACGGCTACGAGGACAACGAGGGTGCGCTCACTCGTGGCCATCAGCGGCTGACGCTCGACACTGACGGCGGCACCCTGAACCTGATGGTCACCCTGCCCAAAGCAGAGGGCTATCTTCCTCTGCCGCCGCAGGGGCAGCTCAAGTCCGTCCAGAGCAAGGCCGATGACACATTGGTGTTCTCCTACGGCCGGGCCGCGGATGAGAACAGTTCCCTGTCGACACTGAAGACCTACATTCCCGAGCTTCAGGATGACGGTTGGAACGTACCGACCGACGGTGGCGCCCACTTCACCAAGGGACGGCAGGCCATCGACGCCGACATGCCCGATCAGAACACCCTCGAGTTGGCAGTGCACCTGCCCAGCTCGGTGGACTGACCTCCGGCTCAGCCATCGCGTGGCCGCGTCCGGGGCACGGCGCTCTACGAGTCTTCGATGAGCAACTCCGCCAGACGATCGGCGAAATCAGTGAGCCGGTCCCGACGTGGTCCGCTGCGGCCGATCCGGAAGCCATGACGACGGCCCCAGAATGCCGCCTGAACGGCATGGAACTGGGCCCATCGCCGGACGCGCCACGGACGCCTCCACCACTTGGCGCGACAGCGCATGTGTCAGTTCCTCGGCGTCCTTGCGCAGCTGCTCCTCCCAGCCACCGGCCTGCTCGCGCAGCCGCGGCGGACCGGGCGGCGCGGGGATGGCCAGTCGGCGGTTGAGCCCGCCAGCGACCGTCACCACCTCATCGCCGTCCGGCATCATCGCCAGGGTTGACGGCTGGACCCGCTCCAGCAGCATCGCGAACTGTTCATCGTCGCGCTCGTACAGCAGGACGGCGCCGCGGCCGGCCCACGCCACGAAGGCATCCGGCTCGTGGATGTTGCCCGGGTGCGGAAAAGACACTTTGAGAACAGCGGTTTCCTCGGCGCGCCGCACGGGGACGATGACGCCAACGCCCCCGCGCATGACGTCACCGTCCGGCACGCATCCCCAGCGGTCCAGCAGTTCCTCCACAATGCCGGGCAGCGCAGCGAGCCACTTCGCTCCGGACTCTCCCTCACGCTCGATGGTGCTCCGTCTGAACTCCTCCGGCGCGGCGATCATCCCGGCACCCTACGCGGCATGCTGGTCGTGCGGCTTCGGGGGAACTAGTCAAGACGTGTGTCTTGGTCATCAGGTGCACTTCAAGCGTCATTCTGTAGTTCTTTCCGCAGAGTCATCCTGTGCCGCTGCTGGTGTGGTGAGACGTCGACTTACGATCCGTGGTCTACGTTGAACCACTTTCCTGGAGAAATCGTGCATACCGCTCCGGCCGGGGATCGTTCTCGCGATCTGCGGCAGACTGACCCGTCCTATACCGAGGTGCAAGCGAGTGCGGAGTTCGGTGAACTGCGCGGTGCTCACCGCTCGTTCGCCTTTCCGCTCACCGTCGCGTTCATCAGCTGGTACCTGCTCTACGTACTGCTGTCGAACTACGCGGGCGGCTTCATGGGCACCAAGGTGGTGGGCAACATCAATGTGGCCCTGGTGTTCGGGCTCGCCCAGTTCCTGACCACCTTCCTGATCGCCTGGTGGTACTCCCGGCATGCCGCGGCCAAGCTCGATCCGCGCGCCGAGGCGATCAAGGCTCGTCTGGAGGGTGAGGCATGAGCGCTCCGACTTACCTTCTGGCCGCCGAGTCGGCTTCGGACAACCGGCCGTTGATCATCACGCTGTTCACGGTGTTCGTGCTGGCCACCCTCGCCATCACGGTGTGGGCGGGCCGCCAGACCAAGGACGCCAACGACTTCTACGCGGGTGGTCGTCAGTTCTCCGGTTTCCAGAACGGGCTCGCGATCTCCGGCGACTACATGTCCGCCGCGTCCTTCCTGGGCATCGCCGGGGCCATCGCCCTGGCCGGATACGACGGCTTCCTGTACTCGATCGGCTTCCTCGTGGCCTGGCTGGTGGCGTTGTTGCTGGTGGCCGAGCCCTTGCGCAACTCCGGCCGGTACACGATGGGTGATGTTCTGGCCTATCGGATGCGTCAGCGTCCGGTGCGTACTGCCGCGGGTGCTTCGACCATCGTGGTGTCGATCTTCTATCTGCTGGCGCAGATGGCGGGTGCGGGTGTGCTGGTCTCGCTGTTGTTGGGCATCACCAGTGAGGCGGGGAAGATCCTGATCGTCGTTCTGGTCGGTGTGGTGATGATCCTCTATGTCTCCATCGGCGGGATGAAGGGCACTACCTGGGTGCAGATGGTCAAGGCCGTGCTGCTGATCGCGGGCACCTTGCTGATCACCTTCCTGGTGCTGCTGAAGTTCCACTTCAACGTCTCCGATCTGCTGGGCGAGGCGGCGAAGAACAGTGGTCTGGGCAAGGAGTTCCTGGAGCCGGGGCAGAAGTACGGTCTGAACGCGACCAGCAAGCTGGACTTCATCTCCCTCGGTATCGCGCTGGTGCTGGGCACCGCCGGGCTGCCGCATATCCTGATCCGCTTCTACACGGTGCCCACGGCCAAGGCGGCGCGGAAGTCGGTGAACTGGGCGATCGGCATCATCGGCGGTTTCTATCTGATGACCATCGCGCTGGGTTTCGGTGCGGCCGCTCTGCTGAAGCGTGAGGACATCATCGCCTCGAACAAGGCGGGCAATACGGCGGCGCCGCTGCTGGCGGAGGAGATCGGTGGTGGGGCGGATTCGACCGGGGGCGCGATCCTGCTGGCGGTGATCTCCGCGGTGGCGTTCGCGACCATCCTCGCGGTGGTCGCCGGGCTCACCCTGGCCTCCTCGTCGTCCTTCGCCCATGACCTGTATGCCAATGTGATCCGTAAGGGGCAGGCGTCGCAGAAGGAGGAGATCTCGGCGGCCCGCTGGGCGACTGTGGGTATCGGCATCGTCGCCGTGGTCCTGGGGGTCTTCGCACGAGATCTGAACGTGGCGGGTCTGGTGGCGCTCGCCTTCGCCGTCGCCGCGTCGGCGAACCTTCCGACGATCCTCTACAGCCTGTTCTGGAAACGGTTCACCACCCAGGGCGCCCTGTGGTCGATCTACGGGGGTCTGGTCTCCTCGGTGTTCCTGGTGCTGTTCTCGCCGGTCGTCTCCGGCAAGGAGACCTCGATGTTCCCCGACGTCGACTTCCACTGGTTCCCGCTGGAGAACCCGGGTCTGATCTCGATCCCGCTGGGCTTCCTGCTCGGCTGGCTGGGCACCATGGTTTCCAAGGAGGAGCCGGACGTGAAGAAGTACGCGGAACTGGAGGTCCGCTCCCTCACCGGATACGGCGCCCACTGAGACACGACCGGGGTCCGCAGCGTTCTGGCGGTCTCTTGTGCCGGGGCCCGTTTCGACGGGCCCCGGCGGCGTGCTGCTGAGCGCTTGTGGTTACTCGAGAACCGTAGGAGAGTGACTGCTGACCTGGAAGAACGCACTCTTCGGTGACTGAGGAACCTGATGGTGACCAAACATCTGCTCACGGGCCTGCCCGAGGACGCTGACCTGAGACGCGCGGACTCTCTGGCACGGGAGATCTTCTCGGACGTCGCGAATAAGTGGGCACTCCTGATCATCGAGGCACTCGGCGAGCGCACCCTGCGCTTCACCGAGCTCCGCGAGGAGGTCGCCGGTATCAGCCACAAGATGCTGACCCAGAACCTGCGTATGCTCGAGCGCAACGGCCTGGTCGACCGGAAGGTGCACCCCACCGTGCCGCCGCGGGTCGAGTACACGCTCACCGAACCCGGCCGGGCCCTCCGTGCCGCCGTCGACGCCATATGCGGCTGGACCCAAAAGTACCTCGGTCACATCGAGGACGCGCGCCGTCACTTCGACGTCTGACAGACGGACGGCCTCACGCGCCCGCGTCGCGCGCTTCCGGCGGCCTTGACTCGATTGTGGGTCTGGCGACCCCGATCACGCGAGGAACGCCCCGCCCGCCCGGGACGGGGCGTCGTCGGCCATCCTCCTTCAGCCGGAGCATCCCGGGGGGATGACAGGGCTTCCCACGCAGTTGGTGGGAGTGTTCCCGGTGATGGACGTGGAGCGGAGGACGAGGTTGGCTTGCGTGTAGACGCCGCCGGGTGCGTTCGTGGCGGTGTTCCCGGTGATCTGGGTGTTCGTCAACGAGACGATGTTCTGGCTGCTGTTGCCGAAGACGCTGAGTCCGCCGCCACCTTGACTGCCCGCGTGGTTGCCCGTGACGCGCATGTTGGTGGCGTTCAGCCGCCCTCCTTCGATGTCCACGCCACCCCCGGCGGATCCTGCCGTGTTGTTGTCCACGGTGGTGTTGACGAGGGTCACAGGGTCGGTGAGAGCCGCGGCGATCCACAGACCTCCCCCGTTGGAGGTGGTCGCGGTGTTGCGCGAGATGGTGCTGTTGTTGAAGGTCGCCCTGCCCGCGACTTCCACCCCGCCGGCTTCGAAGCCCGCGGTGTTGTCACTGATCACAGCACTGTTGGCCGTGATGCTTCCAACGGAGCTGAACGACTGGTAGATGCCGCCTCCGAAGGAATCCGTGGCGGTGTTGTCCGTGACGGACGTGAAGTTGAGGGTGAGGGTGCCGGAGTTCAGGGCGATACCCCCTCCGCTGCTCGCAGCCGTGTTGTGCGTGACGGTGCTGTTGGTCAGGGCGGCGGTGCCGGCGACACCGATGCCGCCCCCGTTGTTGCCGGCTGTGTTGTCCTTGACGGTGATATTGCTGGTCAGCCGGAGATTGGCACCGGTGTCGACCAGGATCCCTCCGCCGTCGCCGGTGGTGTCGCCACCGGTAACAGTGAGCCCGTTGGTGAGGCTGAGGTTGCCGCCGGCGCCGACCTCGAAGATGCGGAACTGAGGTGCTGTCGCGTCACGTTTGATGGTGGCGCCGTTGCCGACGATGGTGATGGGTTTGGTGATGACGGGGAGTCCGTTGCCGCCGATCGTGGCGGTGAGCGTGTAGGTGCACCCCGAGGCGAGAACGAGGGTGTCTCCGGAGCCGGAGTTGGCAGTGGTGACGGCCGCGACCAGGGCGCTGGCGGAGCACGGCACCGAGGTGGCGGCATGGGCGGAGGGTGTGACAGTGCCTGCCGCCAGGGCGAGGCAAGCCGGTGCCAGGAATGCTCGTCTGAATCTCATGTGGTTCCTCTTTTCGAGTGCGCCGCACGGGGCCGTGGTGATGAGGGCTGACGGTCTCGCGACGGATGTTCCGGCATCGCCGTTCACGTCCCGGAGGTGAGCAGGCAGGGCTCGGTTCCTACGAGTGACACCAGTGACGCAGCCGAGCTGCTCGCGCGACAAGCCCTTTCACGGGGAGGTCACCCCAATGACGCAGTGCGTGGTGGCGCACTCGCCCCCTCTCGGAGAGGCCCGGCGCACATCCGGCGCGCATGCGCTGATGGCGTTGCTCCGCTCAGCGCGGATTTGTTGCCTCTGTCCGGACTCTGACAGCTGCCCGCGGCACCGAGGCAACGGCGGCCGTGGTGACCTCCGGATCAAGTGCGGAAGGTCGGGCGCGGTAGCGTGGCGACTATGGTGACCTGGAATATTCGGCCGGCGGCGGCATCGGACGTCGGGGCGGTGGCCGACCTACGCGCGACGGTGTTGCGAGCGGATCTGGAGCGGCTCGGACGCTACGACCAGGAGCGTGTGCGGCAGCGGCTGCGGGACGGGTTCGAACCGGCCCACACCTGGATCATCGAGGTCGGCGGCGCTCTCGTTGGCTGTGCGGCGCTGCGCCGGGCCGAGGACGCCTACTGGCTGGAGCACTTCTACCTCGCTTCACATCTCCAAAGCAGAGGCGTTGGCTCGGGCGTGTTGCGTGAACTGCTGGGGTGGTGTGACGGCAGCGGTGTCCCGGTGCGGTTGAACGTATTGCAGGGTAGTCCGGCGCGACGGCTATATGAACGTCACGGATTCACGCTCGAGAGCGAGGATCCGGTCGATGTGTTCATGGTGCGCCAGCCGACCTGAGGGCATGCGTTACGCGGACGCGGCGCGTTCCCAGATCTGCCGGGATGGTTCCAGGGGGTACGCGGTATCGGTGGGTGGGAGGTTCCAGAGCCTGGTCGTCGGCCGGTCGGGGGTGAAGCGGGGCCAGCCCGGGCTGCCGGTTGAGGCGAAACCTGTCCACGCGGTACGCAGCTGCCGGGACAGATCGGTGAAGCCGTCGGGTGGCGGTGAGCCCAGGAACCGGGCGGCGAAGCGGCTGGTGGCGTTGGCGAAGACGAACGGGACGTCGATGCCGTGGGCGGCGCCCAGAGTGGGGCCCTGCCAGGTGAAGTCGTACAGCCAGGTGCGGCCGCCTGCGCGCGCGTGGGCCCGGGCGACCCGGGTGGTGGGCATCCGCACGAGCGCGTCGGACAGCATCACCGTGATCAGAGCGGTGTCGGTGAGCTCAGGGTGGGTCCGGCGGTAGGCGACTGCTGCCTCCTTGCCCAGGCCGATCGCCTCGGCGACCAGCCCGACGTCGACTCCCGCGGCGGGGACCGGGCCCTGACCCCGGTACTCCTCGTGGGTGAAGCCGCAGACCAGGTCGACTTCGCGGCCCGCACCCGCTTCGAGGGCGGTCCACGGCTGCCCCGTCACCAGCTCGCTGTCGATGACGGGACCGAACGCCGTGAAGCCGTCGTCGCGACCGCGTAGCGGTGTGTCCTGGACCGTCAGGAGTGCCTCGGGCGGTAGAGCCGCCAGGGCGTCCCATGTCGCCGGGACGCCCGCGGCCCGCGCGATGGTCGCGGTGACCGCCCCGGCCTCGGCCTGGTCGCGTGCCCCTGCCGGGATGCTCTGGGCGATCGCACGCCGGAACAGGCCCCGCGCCGCGGGTGCGGCCATCAGCAGGACGGCGGACGCTGCTCCCGCGGACTGGCCGAAGACGGTCACCTTGTCGCTGTCGCCCCCGAAGGCGGCGATGTTGTCCCGCACCCATCGAAGGGCGGCGATCTGGTCGCGCAGCCCGCGGTTGTCCGGCACACCGGGCAGATGTCCGAAGCCCTCGAAGCCGACCCGGTAGTTCATGGTCACGACGACCACTCCGGAGTCGGCGAGTGCGGCGGGGTCGTAGTGGGGCATGCTCGCCGAGCCGTGTTTCCACAGCCCCCCGTAGATCCACACCATGACGGGGAGGCTGGCCGCACCGGGGTCGGGCGTCCACACGTTCACCGTCAGGCAGTCCAGGCCGTCACCGGGCTCCCATATGGCCGGGGCGCCTGGTGCCGGGGCCAGCTGTGGAGGCGCGGCCCCGAACGCGCGGGCGTCCCGGAGTCCGTCCCACGCCGGGGGCGGTACGGGGGGCCGGAACCGCAACCGGCCCTCGGGCGCCGCGGCGAACGGGATCCCCTGGAAGCACGCGCCCCCAGCGCGTCCGGTCCCTCGGACACTCCCGGAGGACGTCACCACCACCGGATGCATGCGGGCCTCCTCGAGCAGAGCGGCTTCTCCGGCCACGACGGGCCCAGGGCGATCCTACGGTCGGCGACGCGGCCACTGCCGGACGAGGAGGGGTCCGTGGCGCTCCGCGGTCCGGTGCGCGCGGCGGTGCGGATGCCCGCATACACAAGTAATTGCCGTGTGTTGGAGACTCCGGGGACATATGGTTGCCGCCGCGTGTCCGATGAGGTGAGTGAAGGGGCGAGGCGGCGTGGGGATGGAAGAGCGGACTCGTTGGACCGGATCGGGGGTCAGGCTGCGTCGTATTTCGCAGTGCGAGGGCCGGTGGAACTGGCTGTTCGTCCCGGGCGGCCCTGGGCTGGGGTCGGAGTCCGTGCTGGGATTGGCTCGGGCGGCCGAGGTCCCGGGCGCGGTGTGGCTGGTCGACCTTCCGGGAGACGGTTCCAACCGTGGTGTGCCGCAGGTACCCGCTCGTCCCTACGAGCGGTGGCCGGATGCGCTGGCCGAGGCGGCCGACGCACTGGACGACGTGGTCATGGTCGGCCATTCCACCGGGGGGATGTTCCTGTTGTCCGTTCCCGGACTGGGAGAGCGGCTTGCCGGTATGGCCCTGGTCAGCAGTGCGCCCCACGCCGGATGGCGCGAGGCGTTCGGCCAGTGGTCCGAGGCCCATCCGATCCCGGGTATGGCGGAAGCGGTCGACGCCTACGGACGGGACCCGGGCGACGAGACCCTGGGCGCGCTCGCCCTCACCGCGGCCGAGTGGAACTTCACCCCCGAGGGCCTGGCCGCAGGCCGCGCCCTGCTGGAAGACCTTCCCTACTGCCATGACGCGGTGGCCTGGGCGGACGCCCACTTCGACGAGACCTACCGAGCCCGCTGGAAACCGCACGACACCGGGCTTGCGACACTCATCCTCAGCGGTGCCGAGGATCACGTGGTCGACCAGGACCTCTGGCAGGACGACCCCGCCTTCGACCAGCCGCATGTGTTGCGACGCACGATCGAGCGGGCCGGGCATTTCCCGTGGATCGAGAATCCACAAGCGGTCCGTACCGCGTTCGCGGACCTGACCTCGCAGCTGGACAGCACCAGCACCTGATGGCCATCCGCGGGCCGAGCCCGGACCAGATGGTCCGGGCTGATACTTGGCGTTCCGGTCGGCCCTCGAGTCCTTGAGCTGGGCCGGTTGTGCGTCACGGTTCGGGCGGGTGATCAGCACGGTGGCGGTGTCGTTCCGACGCGTGCCGGGGAGGCTCTGCGCGGGGGAGGCCGCCCGTCAGCGCCGCTTGTCCCAGGCAGCGCTGGTCAGAAAGTGGTTGTCGTAGCGCTCCTGCACCTCGAGGAGCGATTCTCGGCTCAACTCACCGAGCGCGACGCGCTGGAGGTGCCGGAAGTATGCGAAGCGCTCGACACCGGGTGTGATGACGATGAGCAGGTCGGCGTCCGAGCCGGGGACGGCGGCGAAGGCGTGGGGCATCCGTGGCGGTACCACGACCAGGTCGCCCTTGCCGGCCGTGATCACCTCGTCGCCCGCGAGGAACTCGGCCGCGCCGTCGAGCACATAGAACATTTCGGCGCTCTTCTCGTGGTGGTGTGGAGTCGCCCCGTTCGCACCGTCGCCGAGGGTCACGCGCTGCGTGGACAGTGCGCCGCCGGTGGCATTGCTGTCGGCGAGCAGCCGCACGGTCGTGGGTGCGCGGCCGACCACCTCGGCGTCCGCGGAGCGGACGAGCACGGACGAGTCGAACTCCGGGATGATGAGCGACATATGAGGGCTCCCTCGCTTCTTGAGACGGTGTCAGACGGCGAACAGCAGACCGGCGCTGATGAGGACCGTGACGGCGGTGGCGAAGTGGATGCCGAACGCGATCGCCTTCGTGCCTCCGTGGCGCAGCACTATCAGTGTGTCCCCGAGAGGCGCCAGCGCCACGAGGAGCATGAACCACGCCTCGGCGCGGGCGCCGGCGAACGCCAGCAGTGCCAGGCCCATGAGGCCGAAGGTGAGGTCCCGCAGCCCCTTGATGGTGAGGTACGCGGAGTCGCCGCCGCTCGGCGCCGCGGGCACGCCGTAGCCGGTGGCCGCCGCGACCGGCTGGAGCAGGAAGCGCGCTCCGATGACGACGACGAGCAGGTCGAGGACGACGGCGAGGGTGTACGCGGTGACGGTCATGACGGCTCTCCTTGAGCTCACTCGATTGCTAGCAGTGCTAGCGACAGGAGTGAAGCTATCAGAGCATGGACAGAAGTTCTAGCGTTGATAGAAAGCCGTGCATCGCGATCCAACAGGATCGTCGCCCGCACCCGCGCGTGTGACACTCTGGCCGCATGAGGTGGAACGGTGACGAGTACCAGTCGCGGTTTGACCGCATCGCCGCCGAAGGAGGGGACATTCACGGTGAAGCCGCGCTGGTCCGCTCCTTCGGGCCCATCACGGTCCTCGACGCGGGGTGTGGCACCGGCCGGGTGGCCATCGAGCTGGCCCGTCATGGGATAGACGTGGCGGGCGTGGACACCGATGAGTCGATGCTCGCCACCGCCCGGCGGCTGGCCCCGGAGATCAGCTGGTACCACCAGGATCTGATCGACCTCGACCTGGGGTTGTCCTTCGATGTCGTGGTGCTTGCGGGCAATGTCCCCCTGTTCACCCCGCCGGGAACGGAACCGGCGCTGGTGGCCGGGGCGGCGGCCCATGTGCGTCCGTCCGGCCGTCTCGTCGCGGGTTTCGCCCTGGATCGCGGTTACTCGCTGGACGCCTACGACGCGCATTGCCGTGCGGCGGGACTCACCCTTGAGGCCAGGTACGCGACCTGGTCCCGTGACCCTTATACCGACGGGACGTATGCCGTTTCCGTGCATGGCAAGCCCTGAATGCCCACCGGCGGGCCGACGTTCAGGACTGTCCGGGCCGGCCCGGCGGCCCGCACTGCTCCTCCGGGCGAATCCAGGTCCGGGCGAGCTCCGCGACCCAGGTGGCCGCCGCGTCGGGCGCGGGCGGGGGAGCGCCGACGACGACCAGTTCGGTGACGCCCGCCGCGGCGAGTGCGGGGAGGTGCTCCGGGGCGCCGTCGCTCAGCGCCACGGCGACCGTGAGCTCGTCGAAAGCGCGACCGTGGCGGGCGCACTCGTCGGCGAGAACGGCGATATGGGCCGGAACGTCGGCAGCCGGGACGTTGAAGCCGTACCAGCCGTCGGCGAGCCTGACCGCCCGGCGCAGGGCGGCGGCGCTGTTGCCGCCCACCACAACCGGGAGCCGGCCGCCGCGCAGCGGCTTCGGGTTGACCCGGATCGCGTCGAAGCGGGTGAACTCCCCTGTGAAGGAGGCCGGGTCCTCGGCCCAGAGGGTGCGCATCGCGGCAAGGTACTCCTCGGTGCGCCGCCCGCGCCCGGCGAAGGGGACTCCGAGCGCTGCGAATTCCTCGGTCGACCAGCCCACCCCGACCCCGAGGCTGAACCGCCCGGCGGAGAGCACATCGAGTGTGGCGGCCTGTTTGGCGACCAGGACCGGGTTGTGCTCCGGCAGCAGGAGTACGCCGGTGGCGAGCTCGATCCGGCTGGTGACCGCCGCCGCGAAGGTCAGGGCGAGCAGCGGGTCCAGCCAGTCCGCATCCGCGGGCACGGCGATCCGGCCGTCCGCGGAGTAGGGGTAGCGAGAGACGGGCGTGTCCACAAGGACCACGTGCTCGCCGCACCAGAGCCTGGCGAAGCCGTGCGCCTCCGCGGCCGTGGCCACCGCACGGATCACCTCGGGACGGGCACCGTCACCGATACCGAGCGCGTGGAATCCCACTCGCATGCTCCACCTCCGGGCGTCACCCTAAGCGCGAACCGCGGATGTGCTGGGGTGACGTGGCGCGGCGCGCACGGGCGTGGCGCGCCACGTCGTCCGGACGAGCGAGCCCACCCGCCCCGAGCTGCCGATGTCACCGATGATTTCGGGTGGCGGATCCGGTCTGCCCTTGCATGACCCGAATCATCGCTGACATCTCGGTCTCTCTGGACGGTTTCGTCACCGGGCCCGCGCCCGGCCCCGACAGTGGTCTGGGCACCGGCGGGGAGGCCCTGCACACCTGGGCGTTCTCCGACGACCCTGAGGATCGGCGGATCCTGCGGGAGGCGACCGCCCGCTCGGGCGCCGTCGTTCTCGGCCGTCGGCTCTTCGATGTGGTCGACGGCCCGAACGGCTGGGACGACACCCGTGGCTACGGCGCCGATGAGGTCGGCAAGCCTGCGTTCGTCGTCGTGACGAGCTCGCCGCCGGAGTCGGTGCGGCTCACCGACCTCGACTGGACGTTCGTCACCACCGGTCTGCGTGACGCCGTCGCCGCCGCGCGCGAGCGTGCCGTGGCCGCGTCGCAGGACAGCGGCAGGGACCTCGATGTCGTCCTCATGGGGGGTGGCGCCACGGTCGGTTCGGCGCTCGACGCCGGGCTGGTCGATGTACTGAGCCTGCACCTCGCGCCGGTCGTGCTGGGCGCCGGGACGCCGCTGTTCACCGGCGGAACGCCGCGTACGCTGGTGCGGCGGAGTGTGATCCCCACATCGACGGCGACGCACCTGACCTACGAACTCCTGTGACCCCATGCTGTAGTGGGGCAGATGCGCACTCTGCCCACGGCAGAAGCCTCTTGGCGTGATCGGGCCGCGCTGATTGAGTTCCGATATGGAACGCATGGAGATCCTTGTCCTTGGCGGTACGGCCTGGCTGGGGCGTGAAGTGTCCCGGCAGGCCCTCGACCGCGGCCACCGCGTGACGTGCCTGGCTCGTGGCGACAGCGGGCCCGTGGCGGAAGGCGCGCGGCTGGTGGCCGCGGATCGGCGCGACCCCGACGCGTACGCGTCCCTGCTCGGCCGGGAATGGGACGCTGTGCTCGAGGTGTCCTGGCAGCCAGGCTTCGTGCGGAGAGCCGTCGCGGCCCTGGGTGCGCGGGCACGTCACTGGACCTACGTCTCCTCGGTCAGCGCATACGCCTCCCACGGCGAGCCCGGCGCGGACGAGTCCGCCGCCCTGCTGCCCGCCACGGACCTCGAAGAGGTCGACCGTGACCTGTACGGCGAGGCCAAGTCCGCCTGCGAAGCGCTCACCGAGACGGCCCTGGCCGACCGCCTCCTGATCGCACGCGCCGGACTCATCGGCGGGCCCGGTGACCACACCGACCGCTCCGGCTACTGGGTCGCCCGCGCCGCCCGTGCCCCCCAGGCGCCGCTGCTCGTCCCCGACACCCCGAAAGCCCCGACGCAGGCCATCGATGTGCGCGACCTGGCGGCCTGGCTCCTCGACGCCGCGGCACACCGAACCACAGGCACATTCAACGCGGTTGGCCCGGCTGTGCCCTTCGCCGAGTGGATCGAGCTGTCCCGCGGCATCGGCGGACACACCGGACCGGTCGTCACCGTGGCGTCCCAGCAGCTCCTCGCCCACGGAGTGGCCGAGTTCATGGGCCCCGACTCACTGCCCCTGTGGGTGGTCGAACCAGGGTGGGAGGGCTGGTCGGCGCGCGACGGATCCGCCGCCACCGCCGCGGGGCTGCGCCACCGCTCCCGCACCGACCTCCTCGCCGACACACTGCGCTGGGAACGCGAGCAGGGGCTGCACCGGCCACGCCGCGCGGGGCTCGCCCCGGACCGGGAGCGTGAACTCCTGGCGTCCCTCGGATGAGAACCCGTCCGGCTCGGTGGCCGGACGACGCCGGGCGCCGCTGATCGGGCTGCGGCGCAGGCGGGGGAGGGGTACCGGGCTTCAGCGGTCTGCCGGGCGGCCTTCGGTGGTCAGGCCCGCCGTGAAGAGGGTCAGCCAGCGGTTGCGGGCGGATGCGGGCTGGTCGGTGGGGGCGGTGGAGAACAGCAGGTAGATGTCGTCGACGGTGACGTCGGGGTGGATGTCCCCGTCCGCCTGGGCGGCGCGGATGAGGTCGGTCACGGCGCCGCTCGCCCGCTGCTCGGCGGCAGGGTTGCCCGGCTCGGCGCCGAGCGACTGGGCGGCGGCCTTGACGGCGCGGTCGGCCGCGGACGTCTCGACCACGCGGCCGAGGAAGCCGGTCAGCTCGTCCAGAGCACGGGCACCGTCGGCGACCCGCCCGAGCGCGGCCTCGGCGTCGTCGGTGACGCGTGCGACGAATTCGGCGACCACGGCCGCGACCAGGTCGGTCTTGGTGGGGAAGTGCCGGTACAGGGTTCCCACGGCCACGCCCGCGGCGGCGGCGATCTCGTCCATGCCGACGTCGGGACCATGCGTGGTGATCTGCTCACCGGCCGCGGTGAGGATCTTCCCGCGGTTTCGGATCGCGTCCGCGCGGGGTGCCCTGGCTGGGGTCATGAGGTCGGTGCCCTTCCGCTCCGCTTGCATAAATGTGAACCGTGGTTCAGGATAAATGATGAACCAGCGTTCATCTTACCTGTGAGGACCCTTATGCCCGCCAAGACCGCCCTCGTCACCGGCGCCTCCTCCGGCATCGGTCAGGCCACCGCCCTGAAGCTTCAGGGTCTCGGCTACACCGTCTACGGAGCCGCCCGCCGCACCGACCGTCTCCAGGAACTCGCCGGCCGCGGCATCCGCCCGCTGGCCATGGATGTCACCGACGACGACTCGATGCGCGCCGGTGTCGACCGCGTCATCAGCGAGACCGGGCGGCTGGACGTTCTGGTCAACAACGCGGGCTACGGCTCCTACGGCGCCATCGAAGACCTCCCCCTGGACGAGGCCCGCCACCAGTTCGACGTCAACGTCTTCGGCGCCCTCCGCCTGACCCAGATCGCCCTGCCCCATATGCGCGCCCGGCGCAGCGGAACCGTCGTCAACATCACCTCGATGGGAGGCAAGATCTACACACCGCTCGGCGGCTGGTACCACGGCACGAAGTTCGCCCTCGAAGCCCTCAGTGACTGCCTGCGCATCGAGACCAAGCCCTTCGGTATCGACGTCGTCATCATCGAACCCGGCGGCATCGCCACCGAATGGGGCGCCATCGCCGCCGAGAACCTGGAGAAGTCCTCCGCCTCGGGCGCCTACTCCGACCAGGCCGACGCCGTGGCCGCCGCCCTGCGCTCCGAGGCCATGGCGAAACGCCTCTCCCCGCCCACCGTCATCGCCGACGCCATCGGCAAGGCCGTCACGGCCCGCCGCCCCAAGACCCGCTACGCCACCGGCTTCAGCGCCCGCCCCCTCATGGCCCTGCGCCGCCTGCTGTCCGACCGCGCCTACGACGCCCTCATCTCCAGGTCGGTCGGTCTGCCACGCTGAACCACTCGGGGGCGGGGCCTGTTGCTCACGGTGGGCGAGGCTCGGACCGGCTCGGGAACCGTTCCCCTGGATCCTGCGTGATCTCTGGTTGTGTTGTCGGTGGTGGGGCACGACCGGAGGGGACCGGATGAGAGCGCGGACGATGGTGGGCGTGGCGGTATCGGCCTGTGTGGCGCTGGCGGCCTGCGCGTGCGGCCCGGAGGAATCGAAGGGGGACGCGGACGCGAAGCCTTCGCGGCCGTCCACGTCCTCACGGGCAAAGGAACCGTCGGCCACGCCGTCCGCGTCCGCGCCGTCGGGGAAGCCGTCGCCCACCCCGACCGGCGGCCAGCCCGTGCCCAGGACGGAGGAGGGCGCGATCCAGCGGTACAAGCAGTACCTCCACGCCCTCGGCCGTGAAGACATCGACACGGTCTGCGAAGTGGCCGGGCCCGCCGCGAAGAAGGCACAGGACCAGGGACTCGGCCCGTGCACCAAGACCTACGCCACCGTGTTCCAAATGATCTCGCCCGCGCAGAAGAAGGCGCTGCGGACCGCGACGGTCGACCCACAGCGCATCACCGTACGCACACCCGCCAAGATCGAGATGCCGCCCCAAGCGGTCAACGCCTCCGTCACCTTCTCCGAAAACGATCTCGGCAGCTACACCCTGGAATATCTCAAGAACAATTGGTACATCACCGACTGAACCCCATGCGCCCTGCACGAGTACCCGCCCGCGGCCGGGCACGCGCGTCATTCCCGCGGCGTGCCCGGCCCTGGTGTGCGGAGCTACTCCGTGTCCGTGCCCATCGCCCTCAGCATCGGGACCGCCATCGCCTGCCGTCCCGGCCACAGTGAGGCGAGGACGCCGATCGCGGCGGTCGCGGCGAAGCACAGGGCCGCCCGGTCCCAGGGGATGACCAGGGGGACGCCCGGCTGGGTGAGGACGGTGGCCACGCCGATCGCGCCGCCCGCGACGAGCCCGAGCGCGGATCCGAGCAGGGAGATGGTCACCGACTCGATGCGCAGGATGGAGGCGAGCCGCTTGCGGTCGAGTCCGAGGGCGCGCAACATGCCGATCTCCCGGACACGTTCGGAGACGGCCATGCCCATCGTGTTGACCACGCCCAGGGCGCCGATCAGGACGGTGACGCTGAGCATGGCGTACATGATGTTCAGGAACTCGGCCGAGTTGCCGCTCGCGGCCTTCCGTACCTCCGCACGGTCCTGCACCAGGAGCGCGGGATTGTCGAGCGTGTGCCGGATGTCGCGCTGGAGGGCCGCCGTACGGCCGGGGTCGGCTTCGGCGATGACCTCGGCGATACGTGTCCGGTCACCGTGGTCGGCGCGGGGCAGCCTGGTACGCGAGACGAGCGCGGAGGCGAAGTCCTCACCCTCGTAGATGGCGACGACCGGGAGGGAGGACTTCCGCTCAGCTCCGGCGAGGCTGCCCGTGACACGGCTGCCGAGTGTCAAGTGGCGGGCCGCGGCGGTCTGTTCCTCGACGGCGACACCACGGTCGAGCCGCTCGAATGAACCCTCGCGGAGGGTGATGGGTGCCAGGCGCTCCACCGTGCCGGGGGTCACGGCCGCCACGGGGAGCATGTCGGCATCGGAGATTCGCAGATCGGTGTCGACGACGGCGGTGACGGCCGCGGCGTCCGCGAGGCGTGCGACACGGTCGGCGACATCGGCCCCGACCTCCCCGAAGGCGATGGCCGTGATCCGCAGGTCCGAGGCCATGGCCGCGTCGGCCTCCTCCTCGTCCATCCGGCTGATCGACGCCACGGCGACCGTGACCGCGGTGACCATGGCGAGGCCGACCATGAGGGTCGCGGCGGTGGCCGCCGTACGCCGTGGATTGCGGCGGGCGTTCTCCACGGCGAGTTTGCCGCGGATCCCCGCCAGCCGCCGCAGTGGTGTGCGGAGCACACCGGTGACACCGAGGGCGATGAGCGGGGTGAGGACGATCAGGCCGACGAGGAGCACCGGTGCGGCGGTGTAGAGCAGGTTCTCGTCCCCGCCGGCCGCCCAGAGCAGGAGCACTCCGAGTCCGGTGACGGTCGCGCCGATGATGCCGCGGCGGCGCAGTGACGCGGGTGTGGGCGGGCGGCTGGTGCGCAGCGCCGCCACGGGGGAGACGGCGGCCGCGCGACGGGCCGGGACGTAGGCCGCGAGCAGGGTGATGGCGATGCCGACGCCGAACGCGGCGAGTACGGGGGTGGGCTGAAGGATCCGCAACGGGGCGCTGGTGCCGCCCGTGGCCCCGAACAGGGTGCTCAGCAGCGCCGCGACCCCGATGCCCAGTGCGTAGCCCACCACCGAGGCGACCGCCCCGACGATCGCCGCCTCGGCGAGCACCTGGCGCAGCACATACCGGCGGGTGGCACCGACGGCACGGAGCAGGGCGTGTTCCCGGGCGCGTGCGGCGCTCAGCATGGTGAAGGTGTTGGCGACGAGGAAGGTGGAGACGAACAGGGCGACACCGGCGAAGCTCAGCAGCACCATGGTGAGCTTGTCGTCGGAGCCGGCCGTGGCCTCGGCGCGCAGTTGCGTGGCCGTGACGGCTTCGAGTCCGTCCGGCAGCAACCTGCTTATCTGTTCGGCGAGTTGGGTGTCGGAGGTTCCGTCGGCGGCGGTCAGGGTGATCGAGGTGTAGCCACCCTGCTCCGGGGCGAACTGCCGCAGCGCGGTGGCTCCGTCGAAGGCGGTGAGCGTACCGCCGGAGGCGAGGCGGCTGTCCTCGGCGGTGAGGATACCGACGACCCGGGCGTCGCGGGCCGTGCCGTCGACGACGATCCGGACCGTGTCGCCGACCCGTGTCCCGGCACGCTCGGCCGCCGCCTCGTCGATGGCGATCTCCCCGGCGGCGCGCGGACCGCGTCCGGCGGTGAGGGGGTAGCGCGGATCCTCGCCCCCCGGACCCGGGACGTAGTTGACGCCCGCGGACTTGTACAGGTCGCCGACGAGTGCGCCGTCCGACCCCGCCAGGAACGACGGGCCCTCGACCGTGCCGCGCGCGGAGACGGCTCCCGGTACGCCACGGAGCCGTTTCAGCAGTGACGGGTCGAGCCGGGGTGGTGCGTCGGAGGAGTCCGATGTGGACTGCCGGGTGGAATCCGTGGGCCGCACCGCGACGGACACATCGGGCTGGGAGTTGGCCCGGGCCTCGGCGATGGCGGAGCTGACGGAGTCACCGTAGATCAGGGATCCGGTCACGAAGGCGACGCCGAGCACCACGGCGAGGGCGGGCAGTGTGAACCGGAGGCGGTGCGAGCGCAGCGTGCGCAGGGCGGTACGGAGCATGGCGAACCTACGGGTCGAGGGAGGGGTGCGGGAAGTGGCGGGGCCCGGTGGCGACGGTGAGCCGGTCGGTGGCCCGGCCGCCGCCGTGGACCGTGGTCCGGCCCCGGTCCGCGACCGGGCCCATCGGCCGCCGCTCATCGGGCTGCCCGCTGCCCGGCGTCGAACGCCTTCATCTGCTCCAGCACCCCGGACGCGGTGGGGTGCGCCATCTCGTGGACGAGCCGTCCGTCGGCGAGGAAGAGCGCGCGGTCGGCGTAGGCGGCCGCGACCGGGTCATGGGTGACCATCACGACCGTCTGGCCGAACACCGTCGCGGACATCTGGAGGAACGACAGGACCTGCGCGCCCGCCCGGGAGTCGAGATTGCCGGTGGGCTCGTCGGCGAAGACGACCGCGGGGCGCGACGCGAGCGCCCGGGCGCAGGCCACCCGCTGCTGCTGGCCTCCGGAGAGCTGGTCCGGGCGGTGTCCGAGCCGGTCGGCCAGACCCAGGGTGCCGACGAGTTCCCGCAACCACGCCGGGTCGGGGGCGATCCCGGCCAGGTCGCAGGGGAGGGTGATGTTCTCCAGCGCCGTGAGCGTGGGCAGCAGGTTGAACGACTGGAAGACAAAGCCGATCCGCTCACGCCGCAACCTGGTGAGCCGGGACTCGTTCAGCGGGCCGAGGTCGGTGTCGCCGATCCGCGCACTGCCGGACGTGGGTGTGTCGAGTCCGGCGAGGCAGTGCATGAACGTGGACTTGCCCGAGCCCGAAGGGCCCATGATCGCGGTGAACTCGCCGGAGACGAACCGGGCGGACACACCGGCGAGCGCCGTCACCGCGGTGTCGCCCTCGCCGTAGACCTTGGTCAGGTGGCGGCCCTCGGCGACCACCGTGCCGATCGTGGGGGCGGACGCGGGGGCGTCCCATCGCTGGCTCATCGCACATCGCTCCTGCGTGACATCGGTTCTCGGGACGGTTCGCGGCCGGATCGGCACGACCGGGTGGACCGGCCGTCCCCGCGGGCCGCGAAGGCATCCATGGCGTTCGGAAGGGCGGGGCGGCGGCGTGGTCTTCCGCGGCCGTCCCACCGGACCGTTCCGATGCTGCCGGGCCGTGGCCGTCCCCTGGATCCACCGGACAGCCGAAGGGTGAGCCGCCCGCCTCGGCCGAACGGCCGAGGTGCGACAGGAACCGACTGTCGTAGCCTGACCTGCATGATTGCCGCGTTCCGGGCACGCTCCCTCCTTCAGCGAGCCCTTATCTGTCTGGTCGGTGCGGGACTGTTCGCCCTCGTGGTGGGTGAGGGCCACAACGCGCCGTACCCCGCCGTGGCGGCGGCGACGATCGTCACCGGTGCGCTGTCGCTGCTCGCGCTCTTCGCGCCGAAGCGCTGGTTCCGGCAGTACGTCGCGGCCGCCGTCGTGGCGTCCTGGGCGCTCTCGGTCGCGGAGACCCAGCTCGCGCAGCGCCCCGAGAACACACCCGGGATGGTGGAACTGGGTGTGCTGCTGCTGGTGATCACTCGTGCGGTGCGCCGCAGCCGTCCACTGGAGGCGATCGCACTTGCGGCGGCGGCATCCTGCGCGGCGGTGATCCTTCCGCTGCGGCTCGAGGCCTGGGACGACCACCTCTATCTGTTCATCTCCGTCCTCGCCGTCTGCGTCGTGCCGTTCATGGTGGTCCTCGGACTGGCGCTGCGGCTGCGCGACACCGTGCGGACGCGCGAGATCGACGACGTCCGCCAGGCCCAACGCCTGGAGTACGCGCGGGAGCTGCACGACTTCGTGGCCCACCACGTCACGGCGATCGTCGCGCAGACCAAGGCCGCGCGCTTCACGGCGGACGCCGGCCACACCCAGAGCCCGGAGGACCTGGACCGGATGCTGGCCCAGATCGAGCAGGCCGGGGCCCAGGCGCTGGGGTCGATGCGTGCGATGGTCTCCGTCCTGCGGGATCCCGCGGCTCCCTCGGCTCCGACGGCTCCCGCGTCGACACGTCCGGCGGGCCACCTGGGCGGTCTGCGCGCGCTCACGGAGAAGTTCTCCGTGGCGGGGCCGCCCGCGACGCTGACCGTCGACCCGTCGCTGTCCGACCGGCCCGTGCCACCCGAGGTCGCCGCCACGGTCTACAGCGTCGTCCAGGAGTCGTTGACCAACGCGCGCAAGCACGCGGAGGGGATGTCCTGCGTCGAGGTGAGGGTCGTGCCCCACCCTGAACAGCCGGACCGCGTGGAGGTGTCGGTGACCGACGACGGCCGCCGCTGGGGCCGGGGCACGCCCCCGGGGGAAGCCGCGGCGCGTGGCGGCGGTGCGGTCGGCGGGGGATACGGTCTCGTCGGTCTCGCCGAGCGGGTCGAGGGGATCGGTGGGCGGATCAGCGCGGGGGAGCGGCCGGACGGCGGCTGGCGCGTCCACGCAGTCCTTCCGTTGGACACCCTGACCTCGTACTGACCCCGGGGCGTCCCCTTGGGATCATGTCCTCCATGACGATTCGTGTCCTCATCGCCGACGACCAGCCCATGCTCCGCGCCGCCTTCCGTATGATCCTGGGCTCCCAGCCGGATATCGAGGTCGTGGCGGAGACCGCCGACGGGGCGGCCGCCGTCGAGGAGGCGCTGCGTCTGCGCCCCGACGTCTGCCTGGTCGACATCCGGATGCCGAAGCTGGACGGCCTCGAAGTCACCCGTCAGCTCGCGGGCCCCGGTGTGCCGGATCCGATGAACGTGCTGATCGCCACCACCTTCGACCTCGACGAGTACGTCTACACCGCGCTGCGCAACGGCGCGTGCGGGTTCCTCCTCAAGGACGGGGCGCCCGGGCTGCTGACCGAGGCCGTACGGGCCGCGGCCACGGGTAACTCCCTGATCTCACCGTCGATCACCGTCCGGCTGCTCTCGCATATGGCCCCGTCCCGTGAGCGGCCCGCCGCACCCCCGGTGCGCGGTGGTGCCGGTGCCGGTCCGGCCCGGCCCACGGAGCCGCTGACCCAGCGTGAACGGGACGTCGTCCGTCTCGTCGCCCGCGGCCGTACCAATGAGGAAGCGGCCGCCGAGCTCTATGTGACGCTGTCCACGGTCAAGACCCATCTCGCCAACGTCCAGCGGAAGTTGGCGGCGCGCAACCGCGTCGAGATCGCCGCCTGGGCGTGGGAGACGGGGCTCTGCGGCGGCGAGGGGCGCGTCTAGCAGCGCCCCCGACGGGCCAGCGGGCACCGCGTACCGGCCCGCGACGTGACCGGTCCGCGGCGCTCAACTCGTGGCGTAGCGCGGCTCGTACGGTGGGCGGGTAGTAGCTTGCCGGGGAAGCCGGGTGGGAGGTCCTCGGACGTACGTGCCCGTGTTCGCGCAGGCAGCCAACGAGCAGGAGAGCGCATTGGACACCACAGCCCCGCGGGGCGTCCCCGTTCCGTCACCTGAGCCCGGTGCGGTGCCGCTGCCCCCGGAGCTCGATCCGGCGGCTGTCGCGCGGTGGCGCGAAACCTCGGGGGCCGTGGTCGACCTGCTGGCCCTGGCGCGTGAGCTCGGCGGGGTCAGCGCGGTGCGGCTCGGTCCGCGCCCCACCGTGCTGGTCACCGACCCCGAGTCGGTCCAGCACGTCCTGGCCCTTCACCCCGACCGTTACGTCAAGCGTTCCCACCGGGCCCGCGTACTGGTCGGAGATGGGGTGCTCGCGGCCACCGGGGAACCGTGGAAGCGCCAACGGCGGCTGCTACAGGCCGAGTTCACCGGTAGCGGGATCCGCCGCTACGAGCGGCGGATCGTCGGCGCCGCGCGCCGCACCGCCGACCGCTGGGTGGATCGCGCCCGTACCGGCGAGCCGACCGACGTCGGCGAGGACATGCGCTTCTTCGCCCTGGACACCATCTGGCGCTCCCTCACCGGCCACCCCCTCGACGAGGCCACCAACCGTGAACTCGCCGCCGTCCACGCGGTGGGAGCCGCCCTCCCGGCCACCCCTTCCGCCTCGGCCGACCTGGCCGGACTGCGTGCCGCCGTGGCCGTGGACCTCGCCAGGATCGATGCCGTCGCCGAACACGCCATCGCGGCCGCCCGGCGGGGAGAGGCGGGACCCGAGGGTCCCGGTCTGTTGCGCGTCCTGGTGGAGGCCGGGGAGAGTCGGCCCGAATACACCGACCAGCTGATCCGCGATGAGCTGGTCACCCTGCTCGCCGCCGGTCATGAGACCACGGCCAACACCTTGTCCTGGCTGTATCTGCTGCTCGACCGCCACCCCGAGGCCCGCCGCCGGGCCCTGGACGGGGGAGCCGCGGGCTCGCCCGAGCGCGAGAGGGCCCTCCGGGCCCTCGCCTCGGAAACCCTGCGGCTCTATCCGCCGGCATGGCTGATCCCGCGTCACGCCACCGAGGACGACACCCTCGCCGACTACCGTGTCGCGGCCGGTACCGACGTCTTCGTATGCCCGTACCTCACCCACCGCGACCCGGAGCTGTGGCCCGAGCCCGAGCGCTTCGACCCCGCGCGGTTCACCGCCGCCGACGAAGGCCGCCGCTCCACCCGGCACGGCGCGTACTACCCGTACGGCATCGGTGCGCGGGCCTGCCTGGGCGCGCAGTTCGCCGTGCGCGAGATGACCGTGCTCCTGGACCATCTGCTGCCCGCCTTCGTCCCCACCTTCCACACCGCCCCGACCTCGGCCGTCTTCGGGTTCACGGTCCGCCCCGACGGCCCGATGCGCGCCACCATCACGGCCATGTAGCGGCACGGGGGCGGGGCGAGCACACCAGGTCGGCTCCGGGAGGGCGGCTCGAGGCGGATGGGAGCCGAACCGGGACGCCCCGCATTCCCGCCCCGCTCCGGCCGCACTCAGGCGCGGTCACGGACCGTAATCACTCGGCCACCTCCTCCAGGCTGCCGACAGGCGCCGGAGAGGGCATAGTGGGAACGTGGCGCGGCCTGCCGAGCGCACAGGCGCCGGCCCTACCCCTGCGGACGTCGGGTTTTCCCACCGGCCGACGCAGGTCAGGAGACCGCTCATGGCAGCAGGAGCGAGCAACACCACCGCGAATGCCGACTGGGGCAAAGCAAACTTCGACGACATCTACGACTGCCACGACCCACGGCCGTACTTCGCAACCCTGCAATCCCTCGAGTACCAGATACCCCACCATGGCCAGGCCGTCTTCCGGGCACTGGCCGATGCCCTGCGCCGCCTGCACCCCGACCGGGCGCCGCTGAACGTGGTGGACCTGTGCTGCTCCTACGGGATCAACACGGCCCTTCTCAACTACCGTGTCACTCTGGCGGACCTGTTCACCCGGTACACCTCCCCCCAGCTCTCCGCCCTGTCGGCGCAGCACCTGGTGGCCGAGGACCGGACCTTCTTCGCAGCGCGCCGCCGACCGGAGGCCGTGACGGCGACAGGCATCGACTCGGCGACCCGGGCCGTCGGATACGCGCGCGCCGTCGGTCTGCTCGACCACGCCTTCGCGGAGAACCTCGAAGTCGGCGAACCGAGCCCCGCCCTGCGCCGCACACTGACGGGCACGGACCTCATCACCGTCACGGGCGGCGTCGGGTACGTCTTCACCCGGACCTTCACCAGGCTGCTCGACTCCATGCCGACCCCGCCGTGGGTCGCGGCGTTCGTGCTGCGCACCGTGCCCTACCAGCCGATCGCCGATCTGCTCGCCCGCTCGGGCCTGGTGACGGAGAAGCTCTCCACCCGTACCTTCCGGCAGCGCCGCTTCGCCAACAGCGCCGAACGGTACGCGGCGTTCGACGCGCTGGCCGTGAACGGACTGCACACGGCGGACAAGGAAGCGGACGGCTACTACCACACCGACCTGTATGTCTCCCGGCCCGCTACCGACATCGCGGCGCTGCCGCTCGCGCGGCTGCTGTGACCCGAGGCGCGACGGCGGACGGTCCGGACCGCTACAGATCACGCTCCACGGCGGGCTGATAGGCGCTGAGCCAGAGATCGAGCTCGGTGAAGACGCGCTCGCGCACCTCGGGTGTCGACAGGACCAGGTCGTGCACCCCGTCCCGGACGCGCACGGTGGTGACCCGCGGGCCGAGCCGGGGTGCGAGGCGGGCGATGTCCTCGGCGCGCAGTACGCCGTCGGTGCGGAGCAGGGCATCGTCCCACTTCGTGGTGGCGGAGCTGTCGGTCGAAGCCATCACCAGGACCGGACAGTCGATCCCCAATCCGCGGCGCACCCGCCGCTGTCCCCGTTGGATCGCCGCCAGCCACCCGGCGTAGAGGGGGAAGCCCTCGGCCGGCTTGAGCGTCAGATCGAACTCCCAGCTGCCCCGGAAACCGCGGTGGAGACTGTGGACGTAGTGCGGATTGAGCGGAGCGGGAAGTCTGCGGGTGGCCGCGAAACGTCCGAGGAGGTCGACGGCCGGGGCGGCGAGGGTGCGTATCAGCGCGGGGGCGGGCAGGGAGAGGAACGGGCTGTTGAGGAAGAGCGCGTCGATGATTCCCCGCCCAGCCCGCCGGTCGGCGTACAGCGCGCTGATCAGGCCGCCCGTGGAGTGGCCGTTGAGCAGGAGGGTGTCATGCCCGTCGACCTCGCGGATGATACGGACGGCCTCATCGAGTTCCTCGTCGTAGATGTCGAGGTCGTGAACGTAGTTGGGCGAGTGGTGCGGGCGCAGTGAGCGGCCGTACTTCCGCAAGTCCAGCGCGTAGAAGTCGTAGCCGCGCTCGGTGTAGAAGTCGGCCAGGTGGGTCTGGAAGAAGTAGTCGACGTAGCCGTGCACATAGAGCACGGCACGACGGCTGCCCCCGG
Organism: Streptomyces sp. NPDC048636; assembly: GCF_040650655.1. Taxonomy (NCBI): domain Bacteria; kingdom Bacillati; phylum Actinomycetota; class Actinomycetes; order Kitasatosporales; family Streptomycetaceae; genus Streptomyces; species Streptomyces sp. NPDC048636. The sequence goes on from NZ_JBEZHR010000005.1 coordinate 351,360, forward strand.
CCGCGCCACCGGGAGCGCCGGCCCGGCGCCGGACCAGGGTGGCGACGACATCGCCCTCGTTGTCTGCGGTGAGCGGCAGGTCGATCGCCTCGTAGGGCTCGCCCAGGATGTCGGTGAGGAAGTCCACGGCGCTGACTGTAATGGGCACGTCCGCTCCAACACCGCCGGAGCTCCGTGGCCTTGGTCACTGCTCGCACAGGCGTCGCTCGCGCCGCCATCCGGCCGGTTCGGCGTCCCGGTGGTGGGGGAGCCGGACGGGCCGGTTCCCCCACCGCACACGGTCAGCGGGGTGATGGATCGCCGCCCCTGTCAGCCGGGGACATGGGAGGCCCGCCCGTCCCGCTGCTCCTGCTGATCCTTCGCTTCGCGGGTGCGGAGCCAGTCCTGGACGGCTTGGGCGGTCGACTCCGAGTGTTCTTCCATGACCGAGAAGTGGTCGCCCGGGACGTCCACCAGGAGGTGGGGCCATGGCCACGTGGACCGCCACTGGTCGCCGCTGGCCAGCTCGGCCGAGGGGTTGGGTGGACGGCAGGCGTGCACCTGGAGCGTCGGTGCCTCCACCGGCACCGGGGACCAGTTGTCGAACGCCCGCAGATAGCCGCCCTGGCCGGTGAGTTGTGTCCCGGTCAGCAGCTCCAGCTCACCGCCGGGAGCCCGGACCATCCGCTCGACGATCTCGTCCAGCAGCACCGTCTTGAACTTGGCGGTGTCCGGGTACGTGTCGACCAGCACCAGGCCGTACGGTCGCAGTCCCCACTCCTCCAGCCGACCCGCGACGGCGTTCGCCATCCAGCCGCCCGAGGAGTAGCCGAGCACGACGAACGGGTCACTGCCGACATGGCGGCGTACCGCCTCGGCCTGGAAATCCACCGCGGGCTCCACCGTGGCCGGGATCAGCTCCCCGGGCCGGAAGCCCGGGTGCCGGAGCACCGTCACCTTCCGCTCGCCGCTGAAGACGGTCGAGAACCGGTAGAAGAAGTTCGGGCTGGCCGGGGCGATCACCGGGGGGATGCACACCAGATGGGTACGGTCCCCGGAGGTCAGCTCGACCGAGGGCAGCGGTTCGCCCGCCTCCTGAACGGTGCTGAACATGGGGCGCACCGCCGCGGCCGCCCGCAGCATGTTCAGGCTCTCGTCGTACCGGCGCAGTCTGAACCCCTGCCGGTACAGCACGCTGATGGTGTCGTCCGGCGAGGCGGCCGTGGCCACGGCGGTCTCCGCCGCTCCGCCGCCGACGGCCAGTTCGGCACGCAGATGCCGGGCCAGCCCCGTACTGGAGGCGTGATCGAAGATGAGGGTGGTCGGCAGGCGCAGCCCGGTCGCGTGGCACAGCCGGTTGCGCAGCTCCAGTGCGGTCAACGAGTCGAAGCCCCATGTGGGCATGGCGTCGGTCGCGGCCAGTGCGTCCGGTGAGGAGTGGCCGAGCACGGCGGCCGCCAACTCGCGCACCAGGTCGAGCAGTACGCTCTCCTGCTCGGCCTCGTGGAGTCCGGCGAGCCGCGTCGTCAGGTCGGCGGCGGCCGTGGCGGAAACCGCCCGGGCGCCGGTGGCCGCGTCGCCCGCCGCGGCGGCCCGCTTCGCCGGTGGCCGTACCAGCCCGCGCAGCACCGGTGGCACAGTGGCGGCCCGCGTCCGCAGCGCGGCCGGGTTCAGCCGTACCGGGGCCACCACGGCCGGGCCGGCCACCAGGGCGCGGTCGAAGAGGGCGAGCCCGTCCGCCACCGACAGCACATCGACACCCAACCGCGCGGCCCTCGCCACGTCGGCGCCGGTCATCTCACCGGTCATGGCACCGGCCCGCTCCCACAGACCCCACACCAGGGAGACGCCCGGCAGACCGGCCGCCCGGCGATGCTGGGCCAGGCCGTCCAGGAAGGCGTTGGCCGCCGCGTAGTTGCCCTGCCCGGGGCTGCCGAGTGTGCCCGCCATCGACGAGAACAGGACGAACCCCGGCACATCCAGCCGCCGCGCCAGCTCGTGCAGATGCCAGGCGGCGTCCGCCTTCGGCCGCAGCACCCGGTCGATACCGTCGGGGTCGAGGGAGTCGACCACCCCGTCGTCGAGTACTCCGGCAGCGTGGACGATCCCGGTCAGCGGCCGGTCGGCCGGTAGGGCGGCCACCAGCGTGTCCAGTGAGGACCGGTCCGCCACATCGCAGGAGGCGAGGGTCACCTCGGCGCCGAGCCCGGTCAGTTCGTCGCGCAGTTCCTCGGCGCCGACCGCCGCTGGTCCGCCGCGGCTGACCAGCAGCAGGTGGTCCACGCCGTACTCGGTCACCAGATGCCGGGCGAGGTGTCCACCGAGGGTACCGGTGCCGCCGGTGATCAGGACGGTGCCGCCCGGCCCGAACCCGGCACGCCCGCTCTCCGCGCCGTGGTCGGACGGCGCTGCCCGGGCCAGCCGGGGCACACGTGCCGCGCCGTCCCGGAGCGCCACCTGCGCCTCCTCACCGGCCAGCACCCCGGGCAGGGCATCGAGCGAAGCGGCGGACTGATCGAGGTCCACCAGGAGGAACCGGTCGGGGTGTTCGGACTGGGCGGACCGGATCAGACCCCACACCGCGCTGTATACGAGGTCGGTGACATCCTCCGCCGGGCCCGCCGCCACCGCACCCCGGGTCACCAGGGCCAGCCGGGCCCGTGCGAACCGCTCGTCCGCCAGCCACGCCTGAACGAGTCGCAGCGCACGGTGGACGGCCTCCCTGGCCGCGGCGGCCGGGTCGGGCGCGGGGCCGTGAGCGGCGTCGGTGCCGAAGGACGCCAGCACCACGGTGGGCGCCCCGGCCGTCCCCTCGTCGATGTCATGGGCGGCGTCGGCGAGATCGCGGCAGCGGTCCGCCTTCACTCCGGTGGCGGCGAACACGCCGCCCAGATCCAGGTCGTCCTGGCCGAGGAGGATACGGCGCCCCTCGGGAGCCACCGCGGCCCGCGCCGACGGCGCGACCCAGTCCAGCCGGAGCAACGGGCTGTCGGATCCCGTACGGCTCAGGGCGAGCCGGTCCAGGTCGACCGCCCGCACGACCAGCGACTCGACGGTGGCGACCGGCTGGCCCGCCGCGTCCGCCAGCTCCACCGTGACCGCGTCCGGGCCCGCCGGGGCCAGCCGTACCCGGACGGCTGCGGCGCCGACGGCGTGCCGGCGCACCCCGCGCCAGGAGAAGGGCAGCCGGGCCCGCCCCGGGGCCCCGTCCGGGCCATCGAGCCAGCCCATGCCGATCGCGTGCAAGGAGGCGTCCAGCAGGGCCGGATGAAGTCCGTAGGCGTCCGCCTCGGCACGCTGCTCCTCGGCGAGTTCGACCTCGGCGAACACCTCCTCCCCGCGCCGCCATGCCGACCGCAGCCCCTGGAACGCGGGCCCGTACGGGAACCCCGCGTCGGCCATCACGTCGTACGCCCCCTCCACAGGGAGGGGCTCCGCACCGGTCGGCGGCCACTCCGGGAGGTGGGCCGGGGCCGTGGCGGCGTCGAGGGCGAGGACACCGGTGGCGTGCCGGGTCCATGGCTCGGTCCCGTCCGCACCGGGCATGCCGTCCGCGTTCCGCGGATCGTCCGGGCGCGCGTCCAGCGTCACCGAGCGGTGCCCGGACCCGTCGTCCTCACCCAGCGTCAGCCGCAGCCGCACTCCGCCGCGCTCGGGCAGCGCCAGCGGAACGGTGACGGTCAGTTCGTCCAGCACCTCGCACCCGACCAGCGCGCCGGCCGCCAGCGCCAGTTCCACGAACACGGTGCCCGGCAGCAGCACCACGCCACCGACCACATGGTCGGCCAGCCATGGGTGTGCGGCCGACGACAGCCGGGCGGTGGCCACCAGGCCCTGTCCGTCGGCCAGTTCCACGGCAGCGCCCAGCAGCGGGTGTCCGGCGGTGGCCAGACCCAGCTCCGCGGCGGCCCGGTCGCCGACCGGTGTGCGAGGGGCGTCCAGCCAGTACCGCCGCCGCTGGAAGGCATAGGTGGGCAGCTCGACCGGTGCCCCCCGCCGCGGTGGCACCGGCCAGCTCACCGGCACCCCGCGCACATACGCCTCGGCCAGTGAGGTGTGGAACCGCCGCCGGTCACCGTCGTCGCGGCGCAGCGTGCCGAGCGCGACGCCACCGGTGTCCCGCAGCGTGTCCTGTACCGGCATGGTCAGCACCGGATGCGGGCTCACCTCGATGAACACCTCGTGCCCCGCGTCGGCCACGGCCCGTACGGCGCGCTCGAACTCCACGGTGTGCCGCAGGTTGCGGTACCAGTAACCGGCGTCCAGGGTGGTGGTGTCGAGCTGCTCGCCGGTCACCGCGGAGTAGAACGGCACACGCGCCGCGCGCGGCCGGATACCGGCCAGCGCCTCGGTCAACTCGGCCTCGACGGCGGCGACGTGCGCCGAGTGCGAGGCGTAGTCGACCGGCAGCCGCACCGCTCGTACGCCGTCAGCCGTGGCCGTGGCCACGAGCGCGTCGAGCGCTTCCGGGTCGCCGGACACGGCCACCGTGTTCGGGCCGTTGACCGCGGCGATCGACAGCCGGTCTCCCCAGGGGGCGATCCGCTGGGTCGCGTCGGCCACGGACGCGACCAGCGACACCATTCCGCCCCGCCCGGCCAGCGCGCGCAGCGCTTTGCAGCGCAGCGCCACGACCTTGGCCGCGTCCTGAAGGGACAGCGCCTCCGCCACACAGGCGGCGGCGATCTCCCCCTGGGAGTGGCCGACCACCGCCGAGGGCGTGACGCCGTGCGCCCGCCACAGCTCCGCCAGCGACACCATGACGGCCCACAGCGCGGGCTGTACCACGTCCACCCGGTCCAGCCCCGGGGCGCCGGGTGCGGAACGCAGCACCTCGAGCAACGACCAGTCCGTATACGGCGCCAGTGCGGCGGCGCACGCCTCCAGCCGCTCGGCGAAGACGGGTTCGGTGTCCAGCAGACCCAGCGCCATGTCCGCCCACTGCGCGCCCTGGCCGGGGAAGACGAACGCGACCCGCGGGGCCGCCGTCGCCTCGCCGCGTACCACCGACGTTCCGCCGGGGGCCTCCGGCTCGTCCCGCGCGAGTGCGGCCACCGCGTCGAGCAGACCGTCGCGGTCGTCGGCGAGCACGACGGCACGGTGATCCCAGGTGGCCCGGTCGGTGAGCAGGGCGCGGCCCACCTCCGCCGGATCCAGATCCGGTCGGGCCAGCACATGGGCGTGCAACCGCTCGGCCTGGCCGCGCAGCGCGGCGGCGGTGCGGCCGGAGAGCACCCACGGGACCGTACCGGGGGCCGGTGGCGCCGCGTCCATGGCCGCGGCGGAGGGTTCATCGGCCGCCGGTGCCTCCTCCAGGACGACATGGGCGTTGGTGCCGCTGATGCCGAACGAGGACACCCCGGCGCGGCGCGGGGCGCCGCTCCCGGGCCACGGCCGGGCCTCGGTCAGCAGCTCCACCGCCCCCGACGACCAGTCCACATGCGACGACGGCCGGTCCACGTGCAGCGTCTTCGGCAGCACACCGTGGCGCATCGCCTGCACCATCTTGATCACGCCGCCGACCCCGGCCGCCGCCTGCGCATGCCCGATGTTCGACTTCAACGACCCCAGCCACAGCGGGCGGTCGGCGGCCCGGCCCTGGCCGTACGCCTCGATCAGCGCCTGCGCCTCGATCGGATCGCCGAGCCTCGTCCCGGTCCCGTGCGCCTCCACCGCGTCCACATCCGGTGCCGCCAGTCCGGCCGCCGCCAGCGCCTGGCCGATCACCGCTACCTGCGCGGGCCCGTTCGGCGCCGTCAGGCCGTTCGAGGCACCGTCCTGGTTCACCGCGCTGCCCCGGATCACGGCCAGCACCGGGTGGCCCAGGCGCCGCGCGTCGGACAGCCGCTCCAGTGCGAGCATGCCGACGCCCTCGCTCCAGCCGGCGCCGTCGGCGGCGTCCGCGAACGCCTTGCAGCGCCCGTCCGGGGCGGCTACGCGCTGCCTGCTCGACGCGACGAAAGCCCACGGCGTGGACAGGAAAGTGGCACCACCGGTCAGGGCGAGCGAGCACTCCGCGCGGCGCAGCGCCTGGCAGGCCAGGTGCAACGCCACCAGCGACGACGAACACGCGGTATCCACCGTCACCGCCGGACCCGTCAGCCCGAAGGTGTACGAGATACGGCCCGACGCGACGCTGCCGGAGCTGCCGTTGAACAGATAGCCCTCGAAGTCCTTGGGCGCCCGCGGCAACCTGGACGCGTACTCGTGGTAGATGACGCTCAGGAACACCCCGGTCCGGCTGCCCCGTGCCCGCGTCAGATCGATACCCGCCCGCTCGCACGCCTCCCAGGAGGTCTCCAGCAGCAGTCGCTGCTGCGGATCCATGGCCATGGCCTCGCGTGGCGGGATCCCGAAGAAGTCGGCGTCGAAGTCGGCCGCGCCGCGCAGGAATCCACCGTGCCGGGTGTATGTGGTGCCGGGGTGGTCGGGGTCGGGGTGAAACAGGGTCTCCAGATCCCAGCCGCGGTCGGTGGGAAAGTCGCTCACCGCGTCCCGGCCGTCGAGCAGCAGCCGCCACAGATCCTCCGGCGATGCGACCTCGCCGGGGAAGCGGCAGCTCATCCCGATGATCGCGATCGGCTCATGCTCCCGCTCCTCGGCTTCGCGCAGTCGGCGCCGGGCGGTGTGCAGATCGGTTCCGGCTCGCTTGAGATAATCGCGGAGCTTGGCCTCGTTCTCCATCTGACGTCACTTCCTGATCTCGGTGGGGCCGGTCACTGGTCGGGGTCCTGGCTTTCGAGCTCCTCGTCGAAGAAGGCGAAGAGCTCACGGTCGGTCGCGGTGCTGAGGTCGCGCTCGGTGCCGGGCTCCGGCCCGCCGTCCCGGGTGTCGCCCCACTTGGCCATCAGGGCGCGCAGCCGGGCGTCGATCCTGTCGGCGGTGGCGGTGTCGTGCGCCGGGTCCCCGGCGAGGCCGAGTACGGCGGCCTCCAGCCGGTCGATCTCGGTGAGTACCTCCGCCCCCGCCCCGGGCCCGTCCAGCGGGCAGCGGGCGAGCACGAACCGGGCGATCGCGGTGGCCGACGGATGGTCGAACGCCAGGGTGGCGGGAAGGCTCAGCCCCGTCGCGGTGTTCAGCCGGTTGCGCAGCTCGATGACGGTCAGCGAGTCGAAGCCGAGGTCCTTCAGCGCCCGTGTCGGGGTGATCCGTTCGGTGTCGGCATGGCCGAGGACCTCAGAGATCTGGGTGCACACCACGTCCAGTACGAGCTGGTGGCGCTCGTCGTCGGGGAGCGCCGCAAGACGCTCCGGCAGGGACGCGGCCCGGGCGAGGACCGCCTCGGCCGGGCCGCGGCCGGCGGGCGCGGCGGTGGTGGTGGGACGTGCCACGGTGCGCAGCAGCGGATGCGGCCCGCCCGCCGCGGCCTGGTCGCGCAGCACGGCGTGGTCCAGCCGGACCGGCACCAGCAGCTCCCTGCCGTCGGCGAGTGCCGCGTCGAACAGCGCGAGTCCGTCCTCGGTGGCCAGCGGGGAGATGCCGGTCCTGGCCAGCCGCGCGTGGTCGGTGCTGCCGAGGGTGGCGGTCAGCCCGCTCTCCTCGGCCCACAGTCCCCAGGCCAGCGACACCCCGGGCAGCCCGGCCGCCCGGCGCCGACGGACCACGGCGTCGAGGGCGGTGTTCGCGGCGGCGTAACCGGCCTGCCCCGCACCGCCCATCACCCCCGCCGCCGAGGAGAACACCACGAAGTGCGACAGCTGCGCGTCCCGGGTCAGCTCGTCCAGGTGCAGCGCGGCATCGACCTTCGGCGCGATCACCCGGTCGATCCGTTCCGGGGTCAGCGAGCCGAGCACCCCGTCGTCCAGCACCCCGGCCGCGTGGACCACCGCACCCAGGGGGCGGTCCAGGGACGCCAACAGCCCCGCCACCGCTTTCCGGTCGGACACATCACAGGCCACCACCGCGACCTGGGCGCCCAGGGCCTCCAGCTCCTCCCGCAGCGCGTCCGCGCCCTCGGCCGCCGGGCCGCGCCGAGTGGTGAGCACCAGGTGGCGCGCGTGCCAGCCGGTCACCAGGTGGCGGGCGAGCGCGCGACCGAGTGTGCCGAGGCCGCCGGTGACCAGGACCGTACGCTCGGGGTCGAAGGTGGCGGGCACGGTGAGCACCAGCTTGCCGATGTGCGCCGCCCGGCCGATGAAGCGGTACGCGTCCGGAGCGCGCCGCAGATCCCAGGTCCGGGTCGGCAGCGGCCGCAGCGCGCCGCGCTCGAACAGCTCCACGAGTGTGGTCAGCATCTCCTGGATCCGGTCCGGACCGGGCCGGGCCAGGTCGAAGGTCTCGTACGCGACCCCCGGGTAGGCGGCAGCCAGCGTGTCGGGATCGCGTACATCGGTCTTGCCCATCTCCACGAACCGCCCGCCGCGCGGCAGCAGCCGCAATGAGGCGTCGACGAACTCGCGCACCAGGGAGTTCAGCACCACGTCCACTCCCCGCCCGCCGGTGGCGGCGGTGAAGCGATCCGCGAACTCCAGGTCACGGGAGGAGGCGAGGTGGGTGTCGGGCACCCCCGAGGACCGGACCGCGTCCCACTTCCCGGGGCTGGCCGTGGCGAACACCTCGGCGCCCCAGTGCCGGGCGAGCTGCACGGCCGCCATCCCGACGCCACCGGCCGCCGCGTGCACCAGCACCGACTCCCCGGCCCGTAGCCCGGCGAGGTCGTCGAGCGCGTAGTACGCGGTCAGAAAGGCCACCGGCACCGAGGCGGCCTGCACGAGGGACCAGCCCTCCGGCACCCGGACGACCATCCTGTGGTCGACCACGGCGAACGGGCCCGACGCGCCGATGACCATGCCCATCACCCGGTCACCCACGGCCAGTTCGGTGACGTCGGGCGCGACCTCGGTGACCACTCCGGCCGCCTCGCAGCCCAGCTCGTAGCCGTCCGGACCGGCGCCCAGGGTGAGCAGCACATCAAGGAAGTTCACCCCGGTGCTGTGCACGGCCAGGCGTACCTCGCCCGCCCCCAGCGGTCGGTCCGCCGCCGGGTCGGCGACCAGGGCCAGGCCCTCCGGTGAGCCCACGCGCTCGATGCCCAGCCGCCAGGCGCCGGTGGTCGACGGCACTGTCAGCGCGGGCCGCTGGGCGGCGCGGGCGAGCCGTGGCGCGGTGATCTCACCTGCCCGCAGCGCGAGCCTGGGCTCCCCGGTGGCCAGCGCCGCGGGCAGTGCCTGACGGGACGTCAACTGGGTGTCCAGGTCCACCAGGACGAAGCGGCCCGGGTGCTCGGACTGCGCCGAGCCCACCAGCCCCCACACCGCGGCCTGCGCCGGGTCGGGGGTATCGGTGTGCACCGCGCCCTGGGTGACGAACACCAACCGGCCGGGCTGCCCGGCCCGCTCGTCGGCCGACCAGGTCCGTGCCAGTTCAAGTGCCCACCCGGTGGCGGCGCGGACCGCCGCCGCGATGTCCGCGCCGTCGTCCGCGCCACACCGCACCGGGCAGGGCGCGAGCAGCACATCCGTCGCGGCCGCCCCGTCCGGTGTTGTCATCGGCTCCACCGGCAGACCCGCGGCGGCGAGATCGGGAAGGTCCGCGCCGAGCACCGCGAGCCGGTCGCCGGGCGGGCCGTCCGGGGCGGCGACCGGCACCCAGTCCAGCTCGAAGAGCGACTCGGCGACCGCGGTGCCCGGGCCGCCCAGCCGGTCCAGATCGGCCGCCCGCATCGCCAGCGCATCGACCGAGGCGACCGGGTGGCCCCGCTCGTCCGCGATGGCCAAGGCCATCTCGCCGGGGCCGGTCGGCGTCCAGCGCACCCGGAGGGCGGCGCCGCCCGGGGCGTGGAGCCGCACCCCCGACCAGCTCAACGGCAGCCTCGTCTCGCCGTCCTGCTCCATGGCATGCAGTACCGGCGCGTGCAGGGCGGCGTCCAGCAGCGCCGGATGCAGTCCGAACGCCTCGTCCCCGGTGTCCGCCCCCTCCGGGAGGGCGACCTCCGCGTACACGTCCTCGCCGAGCCGCCAGGCGGCCCGTACCGCCCGGAACGACGGGCCGTAGTGATACCCGAGCGCGGCGGTACGGTCGTACAGTCCGGTGATGTCCAGCGGGATCGCGCCGGGCGGCGGCCAGGCGGTGAGCTCCACCGGCCGCTGGTGACCCACCGTCAGTGTGCCGCTCGCATGGTGGGTCCATGGCATGTCCGGCTCCGCGTCCTCGGCGCGTGCGTGTACGTCCACCGGGCGGCGGCCATCGCTCGCGGTACCCACCGTGACGCGCAGCTGGACCCCGCCCGGCTCGGGCAGCACCAACGGGACGAGCAGCGTCAACTCCCCGACGGAGTCGAGCCCGTGCGTCCGTGCGGCGTGCGCCGCGAGTTCCACGAAGCCGGTGCCGGGGAACAGCACCCGGCCGCCCACCACATGGTCGGCCAGCCACGGCTGGGTATCCACCGACAGCCGCCCGGTGAACAGCACGGTGTCCGACTCCGGCAACGCCACCCGTGCGCCGAGCAGCGGATGGCCGGTGGTGGCCAGACCGAATCCGGCCGCCGCCCGGCCCGCCTCGGGCGCCACCGCGGTGTGCAGCCAGTAGCGTTCGCGCTGGAAGGCATAGGTGGGCAGATCCACCCGGCGGGCGGGTCGGCCGGCCAGGAACGCGGGCCAGTCCAGCGCCGTACCCCGCGCGAACAGTCGTGCCGCGGCGGTGGTCACGGCCGCGCCCTCCGGACCGTCGCCGTCCAGCGCGGGCACGAAGGCCACGTCCGGCGGCGCGCAGTCCCGGCCCAGTGCGGTGAGCGTGGCACCGGGACCGATCTCCAGCAGCGTCCGCACATCCTCGGCGAGCAGCGCGCCGATCCCGTCGGCGAACCGCAGGGTCTGCCGGACCTGCCGGACCCAGTAGTCCGGTGAGCACAGCTCCGCCGGGTCGGCCGGGCGGCCGGTCAGCAGCGAGACGACCGGAATCCGCGGCGGGCCGAATTCCGCCTTCTCCACCACCTGACGGAGGTCGGCCGTCAACGGCTCCAGCAGCGGCGACTGGAGCGCCCGGCGGCCCGGCAGCCGCTTCACCTTTCGGCCCTGTCGCCGGAACTCCGCCGTGAGAGCGAGCACCTCGGACTCGGCACCGGAGAGCACGAGCGCGGCGGGTCCGTTGACCGCGGCGATCCCCACCCGGTCGGAGCAGGCCGCCAGCCGCGCGGTGACCTCGTCCTCGGCGGCCGCCACCGCGACCATCGCGCCGCCTGTCGGCAGTGCCCCCAGCAGCGCGCCGCGTGCGGCCACGATGGCGCAGGCGTCGCGGAGCGGGAGGGCTCCGGCCAGGTGTACGGCGGCCAGCTCACCGACCGAGTGACCGGCCATGATGTCCGGCCGCAGCCCCCAGGACTCCCACAGCCGGAACAGCGCCACGTCGAGGGCGAACACCCCGGCCTCGGCGTGGCCGGGCTCGTCCAGCGGCACACCGTCGTCGCCGAACATCACCTCGCGCAAGGGAATGTCCAGCAGCGGGTCCAGCTGCGCGCACACCGCGTCCAGGGCATCGGCGAACACCGGATACCGTTCGTACAACTCCCGTCCCATGCCCGGTCGTTGGGACCCCTGGCCGGAGAACAGCACGGCCAGCTTGCCGTCCTCCCGGACCCCGTGCGCCACCCCGGGGGAGTCCCCTCCGTCCGCGATCGCGCGCAGCCCCGCCCGCAGTTCGGCCCCGGTGGCGCCGAGCGCCACCGCACGGTGTTCCAGTGCCGCGCGGCCGGTGGCCAGCGAGTAGGCGACGTCCTCGGGCGTCGGCTCGGGCGCGGCCTCCACGGCGGAGCACAGCCGCCGGGCCTGTGCCCGCAAGGCGGCGTCCCCGCGCGCGGAGAGCACCCACGCCACCACGCCGCCGCCGTCCCGGGGCGCGCCCGTCCGCCGGTCCGGCGGAGCGGCCCCCGGCTCCTGGTCCGCGGAGGCGATCGCCTCCGGCGCGAGTTCCGGTGCCTGCTCCAGGATGGCGTGCGCGTTGGTGCCGCTGACGCCGAAGGAGGACACCCCGGCCCGGCGCGGCCGGTCCGACTCCGGCCACGGCCGGGCCTCGGTCAGCAGCCGCACCGCGCCCGAGGACCAGTCCACGTGCGAGGTCGGCCGGTCCACGTGCAGGGTCCTGGGCAGCACTCCGTGCCGCAGCGCCTGCACCATTTTGATGACGCCGCCGATACCGGCCGCCCATTGTGTGTGGCCGATGTTGGACTTCAGCGACCCCAGCCACAGCGGTCGGTCGGCCTCCCGGCCCGCACCGTATGCCTCGATCAGCGCCTGTGCCTCGATCGGGTCGCCCAGTGTGGTTCCGGTGCCGTGTGCCTCCACCGCGTCGACGTCCGAGGCCGAGAGGCCCGCGTTCCCCAGCGCCTGGTGGATCACCCGCGCCTGCGCCGGACCGCTGGGCGCGCTCAGCCCGTTGGAGGCACCGTCCTGGTTCACCGCGGTGGCCCGTACCACCGCGAGCACCGGATGCCCCTGGCGGCGCGCGTCGGACAGCCGCTCCAGCAGCAGCAGACCCGCGCCCTCACCCCAGCCGGTGCCGTCGGCCGCGTCGGCGAACGGCTTGCAGCGCCCGTCCGGCGCCAGCCCGCCCTGCCGGCTGAACTCGGCGAACGCGGTCGGCGCGACCATCACCGCCGCCCCGCCCGCCAGCGCCATCGAGCACTCGCCGCGCAGCAGCGAGGCGCACGCCAGATGCAGCGCCACCAGAGAGGAGGAACAGGCCGTGTCGACCGTCATGGCCGGCCCGCGCAGGCCCAGTACGTACGCCACCCGCCCGGACAGCACACTCATCGCGTCACCGGTGAACCGGTAGCCCTCGGTGCCCATCGGGGCCCGGTCCAGCGGGCCGCCGTAGGCCTGCGCCGAGGCACCGACGAACACCGCGGTCAGGCTCTCCCGCATCGACCTCGGGTCGATGCCCGCCCGCTCGAACGCCTCCCAGGACAGTTCCAGGATCTGGCGCTGCTGCGGGTCCATGGCCAGCGCCTCGCGGGGGGAGATGCCGAAGAAGTCCGCGTCGAACTCGGCGGCGTCGTGCAGGAATCCGCCCTCGAAGGTGGTGCTGTGACCGGCCGCCGCGGCGTCGTCCTCGTACAGCCGGTCCAGATCCCAGCCCCGGCCGGTGGGGAATGCCCCGATCGCGTCCCGCTCCGCGACCACCAGGTCCCACAGCTCCTCCGGGCCACGCACCTCGCCCGGATAGCGGCAGGCCATGGCCACCACCGCGATCGGCTCGTCCGCGACCGCCCGGGCCGCGGACGCCGCCGCGCCCGGTACGTCGTGCGTACCCGAACCCATCAGGGCCTCCCGCAGATGGCGGGCCAGTGCCTGCGGTGTCGGATGGTCGAAGACCACCGTGGTGGGCAGCGGCAGACCGGTGACCTCGTTGAGTTTGTTACGGGCCTCCACGGCGATCAACGAGTCGAAGCCCAGCTCCCGGAACGGCCGGTCGGCGGCGATCCCCGCGACCTCCGACTGTCCCAGCGCGGCCGCGGCCCGGGTACGGACCAGATCGAGCAACACCCGCTGCTGCTCGGCCTCGGGGAGCCCGGCCAGCCGCTCGGTCAGCGCGGAGCCGGGGCCGGTACCGGCCCGGTCCGGGCCCGCCGCGGCATCGACGGCCAGCCGCGCCACCTCGGGGAGGTCGTCGAGCAGCGGGCGGGGCCGGGCCGCGGTGAACCCCGCGGCGAACCGTGCCCAGTCCACATCGGCCACCGTGACGGTCGTCTCGCCGCGGTCCAGGGCCGCCGCCAGGGCCGCCACGGCCCGCTCGGGCGCCATCGGCAGTAGGCCGCCGCGGCGCAGCCGCTCACTGCTCTCGCCTGCGGACATCCCCGCGCCGCCCCACATGCCCCAGGCCACCGAGAGGGCCGGCAGGCCACGCGCCCGCCGCCGCTCGGCGAGCCCGTCGAGGAAGGCGTTCGCCGCGCCGTACGCACCGAGACCGGCGCCGCCCCACACCGCGGACGCCGAGGAGAACAGCACGAACGCGTCCAGTTCCCGGCCGTCCAGCAACGCGTCCAGATGCGCCGCGCCCGCGGCCTTCGAGGCGAGCGCCGACGCCAACTCGGCGGCACCGGTGTCGGCCACCGGCACCGAGCATCCGACACCGGCCGCGTGGAACACCGACCGGACCGGTGTGCCCTCGGCGTCCAGCCGCTCCACCAGCGCGGCCAGGGCCGCCCGGTCGCCGGTGTCACAGGCGACCACGGTCACCTCGGCACCCAGCGCCCCGAGTTCCGCCACCAGTTCCCCGGCCCCGGCCGCGTCAGGGCCACGCCTGCCGACCAGGACCAGGTGCTCGGCGCCCGCACGGGCCAGCCACCGGGCCAGATGGCCGCCCAGCGCACCGGTGCCCCCGGTGATCAGCACCGTGCCGCGCGGACGCCAACCGGACCCCTCCACCGCGTCGGACACCGGCGCGGGGGTGAGGCGTCGCGCCGACACCCCCGACGCGCGTACCGCGAGCTGGTCCTCGGCGCCGATACCGGCGAGCACCGAGACCAGCCGCTCCCCGGCCCGGCGGTCCGCGACGTCGGGCAGATCGACCAGACCACCCCACCGGTCGGGGTGTTCCAGCCCCACCGCCAGGCCCAGCCCCCACAGCTGCGCCTGGGCGGGGCACTCCACGCGGTCGGACCGGCCGACCGACACCGCCCCGCGGGTGGCGAGCCACAGCGGGGCTCCGATCTCCGCGTCGCCGAGTGCCCCCACCAGCGCGGCCGTACCGGACAACCCGCGCGGTACGCAGGCGAACCCGGCCTCCGGACGCTCATCCAGTGCCAGCAGCGACAGCACCCCGGCAGGCGGTGAATCGGCGCTCGCCGCGCGCAGCAGGTCGGCGACCGCGGCCCGGTCCAGGCCCTCGCAATCCAGGGACACCACCTCCGCCCCGTGCCCGCGCAGAGCCTCGGCCGCCGCCTCGGCCCACGGATGACCGGCCACCTCCGTGGAGACGGCGAGCAGCCACCGGCCGGACAGCCCCCCGCCCGCGGGTGGCTCGACCGGCCGCCACGTGACCCGATAGCGCCAGGCGTCGACCGTCGCTTCCGCCCTCCGCCGCTGTCGCCAGTCGGCCAGCTTCGGCAGCAGCGTGGCCAGTGGCGCGTCACCGTCGACGTCCAGGGCCCGGCCGACCGCGGCCAGGTCCGTCCGCTCGACCGCGGACCAGAACGCGTCATCGGCGGCGTCATGGCGGTGCGTGGGCGCGGCGGGTTCGATCCAGTAACGGCGGCCCTGGAACGCGTAGGTCGGCAGCTCCACCTTCCGGGCGTCCGGATACCAGCCGCTCCAGTCCACCGGCACGCCGCCGACGAACGCCTCGGAGAGCGAGGCGGCCAACCGCTCCGGGCCGCCCTCGTCCCGGCGCAGTGTGCCGACCACGACGGCGTCCGTGGCGACCGCGTCCACCGTCTCCCGCACCCCCGTGAGGAGCACCGGATGCGGGCTGACCTCGATGAAGCCCCGGTACCCCGCCGCCGCCAGCCCGGCGATCACCCCCTCGAACTCCACCGTCCCGCGCAGGTTCCGGTACCAGTACTCCGCGTCCAGCTCGGTACCGGACACATACTCACCCGTCACGGTGGACAGCAGCGGCACCTCGACCGGCCGCGGCCGGATCGGCGCCAACGCCGTCAGCAACTCCTCGCGGACCCGCTCCACATGGCGTGAGTGCGAGGCGTAGTCCACCGGTACCCACCAGGTGCTCAACTCGTCGGCCGCACACGACTCGACGAGCTCCTCCAGCGCGTCGCGGTCGCCCGCGACCACCACCGACGCCGGGCCGTTCACCGCCGCCACCGAGATCCGGCCCGCCCACCGGGCCAGCCGTTCCCGTACCGGTCCCACCGGCAGTGCCATCGAGACCATCGCGCCGCTGCCGGACAGCGTGGTCAGCGCCCGGGCGCGCAGCGCCACCGCTCGCGCCGCGTCCTCCCGGGACAACGCCCCCGCCACACAGGCGGCCGCGATCTCGCCCTGGCTGTGGCCCACCACCGCCCCCGGGCGCACCCCCATCGACCGCCACACCGCCGCCAGCGACACCATCACCGCCCACAGCGCCGGTTGCACGACATCCACCCGGTCCAGGGACGCCGCGCCGGACACACCACGCACCACGTCCACCACCGACCAGTCCACAAAGGGGCGCAGCGCCTCCGCGCAGGCCAGCAGCTCGGTACGGAACACCGGTGAGACGTCCCACAGTTGGGCGCCCATACCGAGCCACTGCGAGCCCTGACCGGGGAAGACGAACACCACCTTCCGGGCACCGCTCCCGGCCCGGCCGGACACCACCCCGGCGGCCTCGTCCCCGGCGGCCACCGCGGCCACCCCGCCGACCAGGGCGGCCCGGTCCGCACCGATCACCACGGCCCGGTGGTCGAAGAGAGTCCGGGAGGTCACCAGTGAGTGGCCGATGTCCACCGGCTCCGCCTCGGGCCGTGCCCGCAGATGCGCCACCAGCTGCCGCGCCTGAACACGCAGTGCCGCCTCGCTCTTCGCCGACAGCACCCAGGGCAGCACGGCGGCGGCCTGCGGCGGTGTCCGCTCCCTCTCCTCGACGGGCTCCCCGGCCGGCGGCGCCTGCTCCAGCAGGGCGTGCGCATTGGTGCCGCTGACCCCGAAGGAGGACACCGCGGCCCGCCGCGGGCCGTCCGTCCCGGGCCAGGGCCGGGCCTCGGTCAGCAGCCGCACCGCGCCCGAGGACCAGTCGATATGCGGTGACGGCCGGTCCGTGTGCAGGGTCCTGGGCAACCGGCCGTGCCGCAGCGCCAGCACCATCTTGATGACACCGGCGATTCCGGCCGCGGCCTGGGTGTGGCCGATGTTCGACTTGAGCGAGCCGAGCCACAGCGGCCGGTCGGCGGGCCGGTCCCGGCCGTAGGTCTCGAGCAGCGCCCGCGCCTCGATGGGGTCGCCCAGCGGCGTACCGGTTCCGTGCGCCTCCACGGCATCCACCTGCGCGGCCGACAGCCCCGAAGCCCCCAGCGCCTGGGCGATCAGTGCCCGCTGCGACGGACCGCTCGGCGCGGTCAGACCGTTGGACGCGCCGTCCTGGTTCACCGCGCTGCCCCGGATCACGGCCAGCACCGGATGCCCGTGCCGACGCGCGTCGGCCAACCTCTCCACCACGAGCATCCCGGCGCCCTCGGCGATGCCGAAGCCGTTCGCGTCGGCCGAGAACGCCCGGCACCGGCCGTCGGGGGCCAGCGCCCGCTGACGGCTGAACTCGACGAACAGCCCCGGCGAGGACAGCACGGTGACCCCGCCGGCCAGCGCCATGGCGCACTCCCCGCGCCGCAGCGCCTGGCAGGCCAGGTGCAGCGCCACCAGCGACGACGAGCACGCCGTATCCACCGTCACCGCCGGACCCGTCAGCCCCAGGGTGTAGGCGATCCGGCCCGAGGCCACGCTCGCCGTGTTCCCGGTGAGCAGATGTCCTTCCAGGTCCTGGGGCGCCTCGTGCAGCCGCGGCCCGTAGTCCTGGGCGATCGCGCCGATGAACACCCCGGCGCGGCTGCCGCGCACCGTGGACGGATCGATGCCCGCCCGCTCCAGGGCCTCCCACGAGATCTCCAGCAGCATCCGCTGCTGCGGGTCCATGGCCAGTGCCTCGCGCGGCGAGATACCGAAGAAGGCGGCGTCGAACCGGTCGGCGTCCAGGACGAACCCGGCCTCCCGCTGGTAATAGCGGCCGGGCTGCCCGGGATCCGGGTCGTACAGCTCCCCGGTACGCCAGCCCCGGTCGGATGGGAACGGGGTCTGCGCCTCGCCCTCGGCCGTCAGCAGGTCCCACAGTTCCTCGGGGCCGCGCACACCACCGGGCAGTCGGCAGCTCATCGCCACGATCGCGATCGGCTCGTCGGGGTCGGCCACGGCCAGCGGCGACACGGCCTCGTCCTCGGCGGACCGGCCGGTGATGACCTGGTCGAGACGGTCGGCGATCGCGGCCACGGTGGGATGGTCGAACACCAGCGTCACCGGCTCGGACAGGCCGGTGGCGGCGTTCAGCAGGTTGCGCAGCTCCGCCGCGCCCGTGGAGTCCACGCCCAGTTCGGACAGCGGAATCTGCTCCTCGAGCGCGTCCGGTGTGTCGCCGCCGAGGACGGCGGCCGCCTTCTCACGCACCAGCGCCAGCAGCGCCTCGTGCCGCTCGGCCGGACCGGCCGCGGCGAGCCGCTCGCGCAGCGCGTGCGCCGCGCCGCTCGGGCCATCCGGAACAGCCGGACCGTCAGCTGTCGCGGGACCGGCGTGGAACGGGTACCCGGGCAGCGGCACCCGCCGTACGTCACCCCCCGCGAACACCCCGGACCAGTCCGGATCCACTCCGCGCACATACAGCTCGGCCAGCGCGGTGAACAGGCGCCGCGGGCCGCCCTGATGGCGGCGCAGGGTGCCGGACACCACCGCCGTGGATCCGATGTCGTCCACGGTCTCCTGGACGGCATGGGTGAGCACCGGATGCGGGCTGACCTCCAGCAGCACCTCGTGCCCGGCGGCCAGCACCGCGCGGGTGGCCCGTTCGAAGTCGACCACGCCGCGCATGGTCCGGCACCAGTGATCGGCGGTGAGCGAGCGCGGGTCGAGCCTGCCGCCGGTGGTCGGGGAGTAGACGGCCACATCGGCCGGGCGGGGCCGGAGAGAGCCGAGGTCGGCGCGGAGCCGGTCGAGCAGCGCATCGATCTGGTGGCTGTGCCCGGCCAGGCCGAGCCCGATCCGCCAGGTACGCACCCGCTCGGCGCCGAGTTCGGCGACCAGTTCGGTCACCGCCTCCTGGGTGCCGGAGACGACGACCGAGCGCGGTGCGTAGACGGCGGTGAGCTCCAGATCGCCGTCGAACCGCGCCAGCCTGGGGCGTACCTCCTCGGCGGGCGCCAGCACCGACAGCATCATCCCGTGGCCCAGCAGCGGAACCTGCGCCTGGCTGAACACCGCCACGGCCCGCGCCCCGTCGGCGACGGACAGCGCACCGGCCACGGTGGCGGCGGTGATCTCCCCGGCGCTGGAGCCCAGTACGGCTGACGGTGCCACGCCGAAGGACCGCCACAGCGCCGACAGCGCCACCGTGGTCGCCCACAGTGCGGGCTGAGCCACCTCCGGCCGACCCAGTGGGGGAGTGCCGGGCGTGCCCCGCAGCACGTCCAGCACCGGCCAGTCGACGTACGGGTCCAGCGCGTCGGCGCACGTGTGGAGCTGCTCGGCGAAGACCGGTGACGCCTCGAACAGTTCCTTGGCCATACCGGGCCACTGCGGACCGTGTCCGGGGCAAACGAAGGCGATCCCGCGCCGGTCACCGGTGATGCCGCGGACAAGCCGCGGGCAGTCCTGCCCGTGCGCCAACCGGTCCAGTGTCTCGGCGAGTTGGTCCCGGTCCTCTCCGATGGCCAGGGCCCGGTGGGGGTGGGCCGCCCTGGTGGTGGCGAGCGCATAGCCGATGTCCCCGAGCGGCAGGTCAGGATGAGCGTCCAGATGGGCGCGGAGATCGCGGGCCCGGGCCCGGAGCGCGACCGGGCTGTGCGCGGTGATCGGCAGCGGAACCGTCGACCCACCGTCGGTGGGGGCGGGCCGCCGGAGGCCGGGGCGCCCGTGCCGGAGTGCGTCATCGACCAGCTCCGGTAAGCCCCGGGTTCCCTCGGCGTGCGGCCGGACCGGATAGCCGAAGCCGTCGGCGCCGGTGGGGGAGAGGACCGCGGCCACCGCCCCCGGCGAACCTTCCTCCCGCTCCCCCGCGTCCGCTGCCGTCGGCTCGTCGGTGGCGACGACCAGCGCGAGGCGGCATTCCCCGGTCCGCAGGCTCAACACCGCGGCGGCCACCGGGTCCTGCCCGGTCCACCGAGGTCCGGGCGCGTCGAACAGCCTCGCCGGTCCGTCGAGACAGGCCTCGTCGGTACCGGCGGCGAACAGGCCCACCGGCCAGGTCAGCCGGTCGGGTGCCAGCCCCGCGTCCTCCACGGCCGCCCAGGCCGCTTCGAGCACCGGGAGCTGCCCGGCGGACGGCTCGGCACCGAGGAGAGTGCGGAACAGCTCGCGCCCGGCCGACGCGTGGACGCTGCCCGGCCCCGGCCGATCCGGTGTGCTGCGCGCCACCCCGACCACGGCGATCGCGTCATCATCCGGCAGACAGGTCATCTGCATACGGGTCCCCCTCGGCTGGTGCCCATGAATTGTCGCAATGGGCTAATTCAATGAACATCGGGTCGATTTCGACTTCGCCCCCGGAATGGGCTCTGCTCGCGGAACGTGCCGCTTGTCCAGCCAAGCCAGCACGGTTCCACGAGGTCAAGCGCGGCCGGTGTGCGTTAGGGAAAGCCCTGAACCTGCCCTGTTCCAGGCATTATTGCCCCCCTGGCCGACGCCTGGCGCGGACCGAGCCGGATTCAGCGGACATTCAAGTGCACGGGGATATCCAGGAGCTGAAAGTCGACGCAGAAGGCCCGAGATGAACCCCTGAAGCGTACGAAGCCAAAGCAAATGCAGCCATGGTGAACGCGGAAATCGACGAATGGACGGGAAACCGATGCGTATGCCGGCCGACTCCATACCCCCTACCGGTCAACGGACGTCCCGACCCTTCAGCTGCTTCCTGATAGGCGGGAACTCACTGGTCGTGACCTGCGGCGAGCTGCTGCTCAGCCGTGGACACCGGGTCCTCGGGCTGGTGTCACCGGACCCCGGCATCCGTGACTGGGCGCGACAAAAGCGCCTCCGCGCACTGGACTTCGGCCCCGACCTGCTGACGCGGCTGGCCGCCGAACCCTTCGACTACCTGTTCAGCATCGCCAATCTGCGTATGCTGCCCGCGCCGGTGCTCGACCTGCCGCGTGAGCTGCCGGTGAACTTCCACGACGGGCCGTTGCCCCGGCACGCCGGTCTGTACGCCACCACCTGGGCCGTCCTGGAACAGGCGAAGGTCCACGGCGTGAGCTGGCACGTCATGACCGAACGGGCCGATGAAGGGGACATCCTGGCCCGGCGGCCGGTCACCGTGACCGACGCCGACACCAGTCACACCCTCAACGCCAAGTGCTTCGAGGCGGGTTACGCCTCGTTCGGCGAACTGCTCGACGGCCTGGAGAGCGGCCGCGTACGGCGGTCGGCACAGGACCTGTCCGCCCGGAGCTACCACGGTCGCTTCGACCGTCCGGCGGACGGCGGGTTCCTCTCCTGGGACCAGCCGCCCGCGCGGTTGCACGCCGCCGTACGGGCCGCCGACCACGGCCCCTACGCCAACGAGTTCGGCACTGCGAAGGTTGTCGCCGGGGACGCCGCCCTCCTGGTGGCGGGCCTTGAACCGGTCCCCGGGCCGCCCGCGGGACCGCCGGGAGCCGTCCTGCGGGCCGGTGAGGGCAGCCTGCTGGTGGCGGCGGCGGGCGGGACGGTGCGGCTCACCGGGCTGAGCACCCCCACGGGCGAACCGCTGACGGCCACCGCCCTGGCCGGGTACGGCCTCCGCCCCGGCCACCGGCTCCCGGTCCCCGACCCGGCCCTGCTGACCGCCGCCGCCGACGCCCAGCAGCGGACCCTGCGCCATGAGACGTACTGGACGTGTCGGCTCGCCGAGCTCATGCCCGCCGAACTGATCGGCACCGAAGGCGCCGCCCGGGGTGGCGGGCACACCGCCCTCCCCGTCCTCGTCCCCTCCGACAGCGCTGACGCGGCCGCCCGCGCCGGGCTCCGGCGCGACCAGTGGCTGCTCGCCGCGCACCTGGCCTTCCTCACCCGGATCGGTGCGGACGCCGACACCGATGTGCACTGGCGCGCGGACCACCCGCACACCGGGCACCCGTCGGTCGACGCGCTGTACGCCCCGTTCGTCCCGCTGCGCATACCCGAGACGGAGGGGCAGGGCATGGCCGCGCTCGGCGCGCGGGTCGTCGAGCGGACGGCGGAGGCGGAGCGTCGCGGAACCCACCCGCACGACCTGTGGGTCCGTCAGCCAGGGCTGCGCGGGCGGCGGCACCCCGCCCCCGGCCTGCCCATCGCCGTCGAGATCTGCGACGACCTCGGCGTCCCCGCGGTCCCTGCCGAAGGCACCTCCCTGCTCATCCGGATCCCTCGCGGCCAGGACCCACAGCCGTGCCAGTGGGTGGTGCGGGACGGCACGTGGGACCCCCGCACCCGCGCCCTGCTGACCGAGTACGCGACCACTTTCCTGGCCGAAGCCGCGTCGCAGGCCGGGGCCCGGGACCTCAGCGGTATCCCGCTGGGCAGCGACGCCCATCGCGACGCCGACGCCCACGAGAACGGCACCCCCGCGACCGACCTCCCGCTGGATCACTGTGTGCACCAGCTGGTCGCGCGACAGGCACGGCGCCGACCGGACGCCCCCGCGGTGTCCTGCGCCGGACAGGTGGTCAGCTACGCGGAACTGGACCGCCGGTCCTCGGCGCTGGCCGGATACCTGCGGGCCCGGGGGATCGGCGAGGGGGACCTGGTCGGTGTGTTCCTGGAGCGGTCGGCGCAGCTGCCCATCGCGCTGCTGGGCATCATGAAGTCCGGGGCGGCGTACGTACCGCTGGATCCCATCTATCCGGCCGACCGTATCGCGTACATGCTCACCGACACCGCGCTGCCGCTGGTCGTCACAGAGTCGCGACTGGCCGCACGGCTGCCCGCGGGCCACGACAACGCCTTGGTCCTGGACCGGTCCTGGTCCGAGATCGAGTCGGCCGACCCGGAACCGGGCGACCGGGTGAACAGCGCCCAGGACGTCTATGTGCTGTACACCTCGGGCTCCACCGGCCGCCCCAAGGGGGTGACGATCAGCCATCGCGCGCTGACGAACCTGGTCTGCGACGTATGCCGCACACCCGGCCTGACCGAGCGGGACACCCTGCTGGCGGTCACCACCGTCTGCTTCGACATCGCGGGCCTGGAGCTGTACGCCCCGCTGGTCGCCGGAGGCCGGGTCGAGGTGGCGCCGACCCGGTCCGCCGCCGACGGCGCCGAACTGCGCGACCTGCTGGAGCACACCCGGCCCACCGTCATGCAGGCGACCCCCGCCACCTGGCGCATGCTGCTCGACGCCGGATGGCCCGGCCGGACGGACGCCCCGATGCCACGCGTCCTGTGCGGCGGTGAGGCGCTGACCACCGACCTCGCCGGGAGGCTGCTCTCGTGCGGCGCCCAGCTGTGGAACCTGTACGGGCCCACCGAGACGACCATCTGGTCGTCCGTCAAGCGGGTGCGCCCCGGTGAACCGGTGACCCTCGGCCGCCCGATCGCCAACACCGCCTTCCATGTGGTGGACCGCCGGCTCCGCCCGGTGCCGACCGGCGTCCCCGGCGAACTGCTCATCGGGGGAGCGGGTGTCGCCCAGGGCTATCTCCACCGGCCCGAGCTGACCGCCGAGCGGTTCCTTCCCGATGCCTACGGCGGAACGGACGGCACCGTCTACCGCACCGGCGACCTGGTCCGCCGTCGGCCGGACGGCGAGCTGGACTACCTCGGCCGCCTGGACAACCAGGTCAAACTGCACGGTTACCGGATCGAGCCGGGCGAGATCGAAGCGGCGCTGTGCGGGCATCCGGGCGTCGCCGAGGCGGTCGTCGTGGTGCGCGAGGACCGGCCGGGCGACCGGCGGCTGGTCGCCTATCTCGTCCCCCGTCCGCCCGGTGCCCGGCCCGCCGACCTCCGCACCCATCTGCTCGCCGACCTGCCCGACTACATGGTGCCCTCCGCCTTCGTGGAACTCGAAGCCATCCCGCTGACCGCCAATGGCAAGACCGACCGGGCGGCCCTGCCGCGGCCGCCCGGCATCAGCGGTCCGCGCGCCCAGCCCGCCGATCAGCTCGAGCGGACCATCGCCGGGATCTGGCGCGAGGTGCTGCTGGCGGAAGCGGTGGGACCCGAGGACAACTTCTTCGAGGCGGGCGGCAATTCGCTGCTGCTGATGCGTGTGATGGCCCGGATCAACGCCGACCTGGGCGGTTCGCTGACCCGGGTGGAGATGTTCATGTATCCCACCGTCCGCGCGCTGGCCCGGCATGTCCGCGACCGGCTGTCGGGCCTGCCCGGACGGCGCCCGGCGGTGCCCGGCCCCCGGGCCGCCAGGCCCTCCCGCACCGGCCTGGCCGACCTGCGCGGGAGACGGCAGCGGCACCACTCGGCCGATGAGACGCCCGCTTGAGATCCGGAAGGGAATCACCATGCGCGTGTGCAGCGTATGCGCTTTGCAAGAAGACCACCCAGGAGTCAGCCTCGACGACGACGGTGTGTGCAGTCTGTGCCGACTCGGCCTGGTCGGCGATCTGCTGGAGAACTTCAGCTACACCGAGCAGGTCCACGAGGAGTTCACCCGCAGCGGCCCGAATCCCGATGGACCGTACGACTGCCTCTTCATGTACAGCGGCGGCAAGGACAGCACCTACATGCTGGACAAGTTCGTCAACGAATACGGAAAGCGCGTCCTGGCCTACACCTTCGACGTACCGTTCGAAAGCACCCATGCGGCCGACAACATCGCACTGGCCCGGGAGAAGATTCCCGCCACCTTTGTTCTCGACTCGGACGACGACAGCATCAAGATGGTGATGCGGGAGGTGTTCAACCGGCCCGTCGCCAAACCGGGGAAGTATCTCGACGAAAAGCTCCCGTGCGTATCCTGCCGTTCCTTCTTCGTCATTCGGGCCATCTTGTACGCGGTCCGGCACCGCATCCCCTACATCGCCCTGTGCGCGGACCCGCAGCAGATCCTCACCATGGAATCCGATGTCCGGGAGGTGGTCCGGGGCTTCTACCAGACCTTCGGCGCCCGGCTGACCGACACGGTCTTCAAACACGAGGCCGAGCAGGTGCTCTTCGCCGACGAAGCGGAGCTGCCCAAGATCGTCTTCCCGTTCATCGCGATGCGCTACGCCTACGACCCCGACCGCATCGTCGCCGAGCTCAAGGCCAAGGGGCTGTACGACTCTTCCCCGCTCGAGACCCACTGCACCCTGTTCCCGCTGCTGAACTACTACTCGTTCAAGCACTGGGACTGCATGTTCTACAAGCTCAACGCGGCCAGCCAGCGCCGCGCGGTCCGGCGCAACAAGAACTACGACCGCTCCACCTTCAGCATCACCTTCCCCAAGGCGGCGGACCTGCCGGCGATCGAGGAACGGATGAAGCGAGTTGTCCTCGACATCGCCGAGGAACGCGGTGACCGGGCCGCGCAAGAGACCGAACTCGTGGCCCTTTTCCGCGAATTGGGCGCCACCGAAGACGCGGCACGGTTTGTCACCGACAGCTTCCTCGGGATGCGGACCGTGGCAGCCGACCTGGGCATCACCCTTTAGACACGAGAGGCGCAGCAAACATGGAGCAGGCAGCAGCGGTCAGGGAAACCGACATCGCCATCATCGGAATGGCATGCCGATTCCCGGGAGCCGCCACCACCGAAGCCTTCTGGAACAATCTGCGGGAGGGCCGGGAAAGCCTGGTGTTCTTCACCGAGGAGGAGCTGCTGGCCGCCGGGGAGGATCCGGCGGAGCTGCGCCGGCCCGGCTATGTACGGGCCGGGCATGTGCTTCCCGACCTGGAGATGTTCGACGCCGGGCACTTCGGAATCCCCGATGACGAAGCGGAGATCCTCGATCCGCAGCACCGCCACTTCCTGGAGTGCTCGCTGGCCGCCCTCGAAGACGCCGGGTACGAACCGTCGGGGTACCCCGACGAGATCGGCGTGTTCGCCGGTGCGGGTATGAACACGTACCTCCTCACCCACCTCGCCGAGCGGTTCCGGAACGAGTCGTCGGTGGGGCACTACCGGCTGATGCTCGCCAACGACAAGGACTTCCTCGCCACCCGGGTGTCGTACAAGCTGAACCTGCGGGGGCCGAGCCTGAGCGTCAACACCGCCTGCTCCACCGGGCTGGTCGCCGTCCACCAAGCCTGTCTGAGTCTGCTCGCGGGGGAGTGCCGGATCTCCCTCGCCGGAGCGGTCCATCTGCGCGTGCCACAGCAGCGGGGCTACCTCCACCAGGAGGGAATGATCTTCTCCCCGGACGGGCACTGCCGCGCCTTCGACACGGACGCGAACGGCACGGTCATCTCCAGCGGCGTCGGCGTCGTGGTGCTCAAGCGGCTGGCCGAGGCGGTGGTGGACGGCGACACCGTGTACGCCGTGATCAAGGGGACGGCGGTGAACAACGACGGTTCGACCAAGACCGGCTACACCGCCCCGAGCGTCGAACGCCAAGCCGATGTCATCCGCGACGCCCAGCGGGTCGCCGACTGCCCACCGGACAGCATCGGCTATGTGGAGGCCCACGGCACCGGCACCCAGCTCGGCGACCCGATCGAAGTGGCCGCGCTGACCCGGGCATTCGACGGGGTGCCGGCCGGCCGGGTACTCCTCGGATCGGTCAAGACCAACATCGGCCACCTGGACACCGCCGCGGGCATGGCCGGGCTGATCAAGACCGCCCTGATGCTCCGCCACCGCACCGTGGTGCCCCATCTGCACTTCCGCACCCCCAACCCGGATATCGACCTCGCCGAGGGCCCGTTCCGGATCGCCACCGGGACGGCGGCCTGGCCACGGGACTCCGGGCCCCGGCGGGCCGGCGTCAGCTCGTTCGGCGTCGGCGGCACCAACACCCATGTCATCCTGGAGGAGCCGCCCGCCCCGGCCCCCGTCCCGGCCCCCTCCGGCGGTTCCCACCTGCTGCTGCTCTCGGCGCGTACCCCCCGGGCACTCGACCGGGCCACCGGTGACCTCGCCCGCCACCTCAAACGCCACCCGGAGCTCGACCTCGCCGCGGTCGCCCACACCCTGGCCGTGGGCCGCCGCGCCCACGCCCACCGGCGGGCCGTGGTGTGCGAGAGCCTTGCCGACGCCGCCCTGGCCCTGGCGATCGGGGACCCGGCCCGGGTGCTGACGGGGCCGGTCGAGGGCGGCCCCGCCCGACTGGCGTTCGTCTTCGCCGCCGCCGGGCCCGTCCCGGACGCGCCCGAGCTCTACCACGCCCTTGCCCCGTTCCGGGAGGCGGTGGACGCCTGCGCCGCCATGCTGCCGGCCGACAGTCCGGACGGCCCGGCACTGCTGACCGGTGGCGGCGGTGACGAGCTCGCGGCGTTCGTCACCTCGTACGCCGCGGCCCGGGTATGCCAGGAAGCGGGCGTGTCACCGGCCGCGGTCGGCGGCTCCGGCGTCGGCCGGGTGGTGGCCGGATGCCTGGCCGGTGTGTTCGACCTGAAGGAGGCGCTCGCCCTCTTCGACGGCGGCTCTCCCGGCACCCCCGTGACCTGGGATCTCCCTGTGAGCCTGGGCGGCGGCGGCCGCTGGCTGAGCCCGCGGGAGGCCGCGCTCCCGGAGACCTGGACCGCCCCCGACCCCGACGAAGGGCGGGTGACCGTGTCCTGGTGGGCGGAGAAGGGCCTGACCCCGGTGGAGCTCACGACCCCCGCCGGGCCGGGGGCGTCCGTCCGCCGGACACTGCTGCACGTTCTCGGCCGCGCCTGGACCGATGGGGCTGAGGCGGACTGGGCGGCGTGGCATGAAGCCGAGCGCCGCGTACCGCTGCCCACCTATCCGTACGAGCGCGTGCGGCACTGGGTGGACACCCCTCAGCAGCACGCCGCCGACGCGGACGGGACGGTGGACACCACCCTGCGCGACCGCTTCGAGGGCGCCGATCCGGCCGGTCGCCGAACACTGGTGGAGGACTTCCTGCGGCGGCAGATCGCCGCCATGCTCGAGCAGGACGCGGACAGCCTCCCCGAGGCCGACGCCGACCTGTTCGCGCTGGGGATGGACTCGCTGATGCTCATCGATGTCATCGCCCGGCTGGGCGACGAGTTGGGGCGCACGGTCCCCGCCACACTCGACAGCGAACACCCCACCATCAAGGAGCTCGCCGACGGGGTGACCGGGTGACGGGTACGGGTACATGCTTCCTCACGAAGGTCGACGCCCGCATCCTGGAGGGGATGGCGGTCGGCCAGACCACCCTGAACCTGGCCTCCCGGCTCCACTTCAGCCGCCAGAACATCGACTACCACGTGACCGGCCTGCTGCGCAGATTCCAGGCACCCAACCGGACCGCCCTGGTCTCCCGCGCCTTCTGTACCGGCATGCTCGACACAAGCACCTGGCCACCGAAGGTGGTCGAGGACTTCGTCCGTTGAGCCCGCCGGCCGCGGCCGGGTTCCGTGTCCGCGGCACCTGCCCCGGGTGACCAGGAGGCGGAGACCCGCCTCTCCGAGAGAGACGGGTCTCTATGACGCCTGTGGTGCGGAGCTGAGTTGTCCGCCGGGTCACTTCAGAGAAGGCGGCGCGGCCCCCTCCGAGGTGCCCCATCCGGAGGGCTTCTCCCCTACGGTGAAGGCGAGTTCGCGGGCGTCACGAATGTCCTCGGTCGTCAGATACGTCGTGTCATGGGCGACCCCGTCCAGACGCGCCGACTGGATGTACCGCTTGCTGCCCGACGTGCCCGGTGCCTTCACCGTCAGAGTGCCGCGCGGGTAGTAACGGCGGTCGAGCCTGAGGTCCACACGATCGAAGACGGGCGTCGACAATCCCCAGGTGTCCGTACCCGGCTGGACCGGGAAGACGCCGATCGAGGACAGCACGTTCCACGCGGACATGGTGCCGAGGTCGTCGTTCCCGGTCATGCCCGTCGGGGTGTCGGTGAAGAGGGTGAGCGCGGCGTGCACCACGTCGGTCGTCTTCCACGGCTGGCCCGTCGAGAGGTACGTATACGGGGCGATCAGATCCGGCTCGTTCTGGGGGTTGTACTTGTCGGCGTTGTAGTAGTCGTAGGGGCCGTTGACCCACACCTCACGCGCGGTCTTCGACGGGTCCTCGAGCAGTTGCTCGTACGCGAAGAAGGAGTCGAGGCGGTCGGTCGCGGCCTTCTTCCCGCCGATCAGGTCGACCATGCCGGGCAGGTCCTGCGGGACCAGCCACTGGTACTGCCAGGACGTGCCCTCGTGGAAGCCCTCGCTCTTGACCGGATCGGCCGGGCCGGTGAAGGCTCCGGCGGCGTCCCGCGCACGGAAGAATCCGGTCGAACGATCGTAGATCTCGCGATAGTTCTGGGCGCGGGTGGCATAGCGCTTCGCGTCCTTCTCGTGCCCGAGGTCGCGCGCCATCTCGCCGAGCATGGCGTCGGAGAGGGCGTACTCCAGCGTCGCGGACGCACCGTGGTCATAGTCCGAGTCGCCGGGCTTGGCATGCGGGCGGCCCTTGATGTACGGGGCGAAACCCCGGGCCAGATACTCCTTGTTGGCCTCGCGCCCGACCGGCGCGGAGTCGGCCGGCGGCACCCCGTCGGCGTTCTTCTTCAAGGCGCGGTACGCCTCCTCCTCATGCCCCTTCAGCAGGCCCTGCTGATAGGCGTTGGTGAGGAACGGGGTGACCGGGTCGCCGGTCATGATGTTGGTCTCGACCGTGCCGTAGCCCCACTTCGGCAGCCAGCCGCTCTCCTCGTCGATCTTCAGGACGGAGAGCGCCATATCGCGGGACTCGCGCGGGGCGAGCAGCGAGAGGAGCTGCGCCTGGGTGCGGTACGTGTCCCACAGGGACCAGTTCTGGTAGTACGTGAACCCGCCGTCGTCAGCGGTGCGGTGGATCTTCTGGTCCCAGCCGGTGTAGCGGCCGTCGACATCGCTTCCGATGTTCGGCGCGAGGAACGAGCGGTACAGCGACGAGTAGAACGTGCGGCGCAACGCCTCGCTGCCGCCCCGCGCCCGTACGTCGTCGAGCCGGTCCTCCCACGTGGCGCGTGCCGCCTGCGCCACGTGGTCGTACGAACGGCCGCCCTCCACACGGAGGTTGCGGGCCGCGCCCCTGGCGTCGACGTACGAGAGCGCGGTCGTCGCCTCGACGGTGCGGTCCTCACGCGTGTCGAACCGGACGAAGGCACCGCTGCGCTCGTCGCCCGCGGACGTCTCCTTCGCACCTTCGGTGACCGTCCCGCCCTTCCAGGTGCCTGATGTCGTGAAGGGCCGGTCGAAGCGGGTGATCGTGTGGACCGTGTACGGCTCGGTGTCCTGGCAGAAGCCGCTGCCGGTGATCGAGGTACGCACGGTGCGGCTGTCGAGGATCTCGACCTTCGTCCGCACCGTCTTGTGCAGCGACTGGCCCGCGTTCAGCAGGACGTTGGCCTTGTCGGTGGCGGGGAAGGTGTAGCGCTGTACGCCGGTGCGCTTCGTCGCGGTCAGCTCGGCGCCGATGCCGCCCTCGAGACCGACCTGATAGCGGCCGGGGCTCGCGCTCTCGTCGTCGTGGCTGAACTCGGCGGCGTACTTCGCGTAATCGGTCTCCGTCACCTCACCGGTCGTGGGCAGCACCGGCAGATCGCCACCGAGTCCACAGCCGACGCCCGAGAGATGGACGGTGGAGAAGCCGCGGATATGGGTGTCGGAGTGGTCGTAGCCGGTGTTGTGCCCGGTATCGGGGGAGAGCTGCACCATGCCGAAGGGGACGGCGGCGCCGGGGTAGGTGTTGCCCTCGTTCTCGGTGCCGATGAACGGGTTGACCAGGTCGGTCAGGTGACCGGAGCGCGGGACGTGCGCCTCGGCCGACGGGGTCGTGAGGGCTCCGCCGAGGAGCGCGGCCGTCAGGGCCACCGTTGCCGCGCCGCGCAGCCGTTGGGTCCATCTCATGCGTGGGAACGCCTCCTCGGAAACTGCTGACAACGTTGTCACCGCACCGTTTGGCGACCATTCTTGGTTCACCCGCGTGCACCCGTCAAGGCCCCGTTCCGCCATCACTCCGACTTCCGCCACACACTTCAGGCCGTGTCTTCCAACGCGCCTACCCGCCCGGCCTGTTGCAGATATGTCGTTGACTGAGGGACGGCCCAGACACGAGAGTGTCACCCCGGTCGGGATCAACGTGACGACGTGATACGTGGGATGGTGTGCGGTGGCTGGCTCGGACATGGCCCGTGACGTGCGAGTCAAGGAGACCCCGTCTGATCCGCCGCTGTGGACGGCGGACTTCCGGCTGTTCTTCACCGCCCGCACCACGTCTCTGCTGGGCGACGCGATGCTCCCCGTCACCATCACGGCTGCCGTGCTCCGGGCGGGATACGGGACGAGTGGGGTCGGCTACGCGCTGGCCGCGCTCGTGGCGCCGTTCGCAGCCCTGATCATCTTTGGTGGGGTGCTGTCCGACCGCTTCGGCGCCCGGCGGCTCATGGTCGTCTCGGACACGGCCCGGCTGTGCGTTCAGACGGTGCTCGCGCTGCTGTTCCTGCTGGGTACGCCGCGGCTGTGGCAGATCCTGGTGCTGCTGGCCCTGGTCGGGGCGGGTAGCGCGATCTTCCAGCCGGGAGTCGCCAGCATCACCCCGCGCATCGCCCGGGACGTACTGAAGGCGAACGCAACCCTGCGCATCTCGGAGTCCGTTACCGCCGTGATCGGCCCGTCGCTGGCCGGTCTGCTGCTCGTGGTTTCCTCACCGGCGACGGTGGTCGCCCTCGACGCCCTGACCTACGGCATCAGCGGCGCCTGCCTCCTCCTGCTCCGCTCGGTCCCGATGGGTCCGGCCGCGCGGGACGGCGTATCGTCGTTCCGGGCCGATCTCGCCGAAGGGTGGCGGGAGTTCCGGGCCAGGACCTGGCTGTGGAGTGTCATCGCCGTCTTCATGCTCTGGCAGCTGGCAGGCGCCGGCCCCACCATGACCCTCGGCAACAGTGCCCTGGTCACCGACTACGGAGCATCGACGTTCGGCTTGGTCATGTCGTCCCTCGGGGCGGGAAGTGTGCTGGGCGGGCTCGTCGCGATCAGGCTCCGCCCGCGGTATCCGCTCCGGGCCGGCGCCCTCTCCATGATCCTCTGGATGCTGATGCCGTTGGGGGTCGCTCTCGGCCTTCCCGCGCCGCTCATCGCCGGGTGTTACGGAGTGAGCGGCGTGGGCATGGCGTTCTGGATCGTCATGTTCCACACGAGTGTGCAGACGCATATCCCGCAGGAAGTCCTCGGCAGGGTGCACGCGTACGACGCGGCAGGCTCGCTGGTGATGAAGCCGGTCGGGCAGGCGGTGGCGGGGCCGCTCGAGGTCGTCGCGGGGACGGTGCCGCTGCTGTGCGTGTCCGCGTCCATGGCGCTCGTCGCCTGCTTCCTGCTCCTGGCGATCCCGGCCGTGCGCGGCCTGAAGCGGGTGGAGCGCTAGCTGGTGTTGTGCCACATGGGTTCACCGGGTTGATGCGTGCCGGGACGTGGGAGGCCGCCGCCCCGACACTCGGTGGGCCTGGATCTGGACTGCGTTCTTATGGCAGGAGCGACGCTTCATCTTCAGACCTTCGGCGACGTCGCGGGGGTTCCGGTGGTCGCCGTGCACGGTGTGTACGGGTACGGAGGTCGCTGGCGGGAACTGGCCACGGGGCACCTGGCCGACTTGTGTGTATGCGCCTGATCTCCGTGGGCAGGGTCGGTCCCTGTGGTCTCCGCCGTGGACACGGGAACAGCATGTCGCCGATGTGGTGGCCACGATGGACATGCTTGGTCTGCGCCAGGTCGACGTGCTCGGATTCTCCTTCGGCGCTGCGGTGTCGTCGGATCTGGCCCATCAGGCCCCCGAGCGAGTGCGCCGACTGGTCCTTCTCGACCCCGCGGTCGGTCTCGAAGCCGAGGGCGCGGCCACAAGCGCCGCGAAAGCGCTGGAGGCGCCTTCGTTCCTCGATCCGGCCGAGGCACGGGCGACGGTGGCCGACGTCGACTCCGGCCACCAACTCCTGCTGGAACGCCCCGCAGAGACTGGCGTACTTGTGCGGAAGTTCCTCGACGCCTGAGCGCTGTCCCGTGACTGGGGATGGCCCCAGCCCCGTTGTTCCACGGCATCGCCCAGCGGACCGACCGCAAGTGTCGTGCCGACTGTCCTGGCAGTTCCGTGCCGGTGGAACAGCCACCAGCAGCACCCGGTCCGCCAGCGACAACCCCCACGGACGGCCGAACCGCAGCGGCTCAACGCCCCACCCATGCACGGTGGATGCCCGCTGCACGGCCTTCCGCGACACGCCTGAGAACCGCCACGGCTCAGCCGCGTATGGTCACTCCGTGGCTCGTGCGCAGTCGGCGCAGTTCCCACAGGGAGAGCGCGGTCACCGACAGCGGGCCGCCGAACAGGGAGCAGAACTGCGCCCACAGCGGCCCGCCCGGCATACCGCTCCCGGTCACGTTGAAGACGGCGATGATCCAGACCATCACCACGGTGATCACGGCTGGCAGCGCGGCGTGCACATAGGCGGTGTTGAAGGCGGAGCGGGCGATGTAGGCCGAGGCCAGGAAGAAGAACGGCAGCAGCCACAGCACGAACCAGAGCGCCGGGACGGCGGCCACGAACAGCCATACCCCGTGCAGCCCGTGCAGCAGCGTGGTGCCCAGGACCAGGTACATCAGGCCGGCGAGGACGGCCACGGTCAGGACGTACCAGCCGACGGTCTTGAGCGGGACGCCCAGCCGGGAACGCAGCAACGGCCGCCGCTCCGCGGGCGCGTAGCGGATGAAGAGGGCGATGACCACCGGTCCGCCGAGGATCAGCAGGATCGGGGTCAGGATGAGTTGGCCGACGCTCTCGTTGGCCTTGCCCTCAAGGCCGTCGTCCGACCCGTACGCGTAGTAGAGCGCGAGCGTCGCGAGGACGCCGAGCACGGTGCGGATGATCTGAACGCGGTTGACCACGGGGTCGTGGACACGCCCGCCGCCTTCCTGGTCGAACAGCCGCCGCGCGGCCCGGTGAATCGAGCGGGCCAGGGGGACGACCAGGACGAGGATGGGCACCCGCCGGTACCCGCGCCGACCCCTGGGCGCCGGCCGGTAGGGCCCGGGTGGCGGGGGCGGTGGCGGTCCGTAGGGGTTCGGCGGTGGCGGCCCGTATGGACCGGGTGTCGGTGCCGGTCCCCAGCGATTGCCGCCCTGCCCGGGGTCGTTCGGCAGACCCCATCCCCCCGTTGCCATCGCGGCTCCTCCTCATCCCTGCGCTCGACCACGCGTTTTTCGCCAGTGGCCGGGGAATTGTAGGGTATGAAGACGAACCGCGCACTGCGCTGGCAGTCCACATACTGGCACCACGCTCCCCAACGGGTGGACGGGACCTCCGCGTTGCGGCTCGGGCGGCGGAGCCGAAGCGTATGGCGATGCTCGGCCCTTCTCGGACTTGCCGCGGCCATCAGTGGGAAGTGGCGCCACTCCGAGGCTTGTGCGGGCGACCCGAACAGACCCCGAGTGGCGCACCAACCCACCCCGCCCACCGAGGAGACGGAGCCTCCGCAAAAACCTGTTGGCGGACCGCGGGGACCACTGTTAGTTTTTTGCCGGCCGTGCGAGAGAACGAGGAGGTGGTACCCGTGAACGCAGTATCGACATGGGTGCTCCCCTCAGGGGTCACGGTCGGGCGATAGGTCGTCCGGGAGCGCCGTTCAAGCGCACTCCCGAAAGGCACGACCATGCGATTCACTTCTGAACAGCGCCTCGACGACGGCGTCCACGAACGCGAATTCACCCTCGGTGAGATCCCCGGTGTCCTGTGGACGCCCGGATCGGCTCCGGCCCCGCTGATCCTTATGGGTCACAACGGCGGCTTGCACAAGCGGGAATCACGGCTGGTGGCCCGGGCCCGGCACTCCGCGGCGGAATACGGCTACGCGGTGGCCGCCATCGACCACCCCGGGCACGGTGACCGGCCCCGTTCCGCCGTCGACGAGCAGGCCCGCGCCGCTCTCCGCCGGGCGATGGCGGCGGGAGAGCCGGTCGAGGAGATCTTCGAGTCCTTCGTCGTCCCGCTGGTCGAAAAGGCGGTCCCGGAATGGCGGGCCACCCTGGACGCCCTCCTTTCGCTGCCCGAGATCGGCGGACCGATCGGGTACTCGGGGATGGCCGCCATCGGCATTCGGCTGGCGGTGGTCGAACCGCGCATCTCGGCCGCCGGTTTCTTCGCCGGGGGATACGTGCCCCGCGCCCAGCGCGAGGAGGCCCGGCAGGTCACCGTCCCGCTCCAGTTCCTTATGCAGTGGGACGACGAAGGTAACGACCGGCAGCGAGCCCTGGACCTGTTCGACGCCTTCGGCGCCAGGGAGAAGACGTTGCACGCCAATACGGGCGGGCACGCCGGTACCCCGTGGTTCGAGGTGGACGCCGGGAACCGGTTCTTCGCCCGGCACCTGAAGTGAGGCCGGGCCGTCGGACTGCCTGGCCGGACGGTTGGTACAGATCGATCTCGCGGTATCCCGTCGAGCATCACTGCCCCGCATCCTTAATGCATGGTGACGTGCATTAATATCTCTGGCACAGTGCGGGTTCGGCGACCCATCCCGCTACGCGGTCCGGATGGGTTCGCGCGAGATGAATGACCGTCGTCGAGCGCGCCGTGCCCGGCTGCTGCCTGGACCAGGGCGGAGCGCGGGCGGCGAGTAGTCCGGGGGTGGGGGTGAGGATGGCGGCGGCGACATCGGCGGTCGAGGGCCGAGGGCCGAGGGCGCTGGCGCGACCGTGGCGACGCGGGCACGCAGCCCCCACCCCATGCACCGGGCACCCCCTGCACCGGCCCGAGGCGCTGCCCATCCGGCGCCGGGCCGGTGCACGGCCGGGACGGGGCCACCACGCCGTCGTCGCCCTCCCACCCCATGCGCCAGCCATGCCGGCGCCATTCACCGACGCTCCGGAAAGAGATATGACCAGCATCGCTCCCGTCGGTACGACGGCCTCCATATCCGACCCCGCCCAGGCCCAGTCCCACATCCTGCGCGTCCTGATCGCCTCTCAGATCCTCAGCGGCGCGGGCCTCGCCGCCGGAGCCACCGTCGGCGCCCTCCTCGCCCAGGACATGCTCGGCTCCACCAGCACCGCCGGGGCGGCCCTCGCCGCCATCGGCGTCGGCCGTATCTCCCAATCCCGGGGCAGACGCCCCGGCCTCGCCGCCGGCTACCTCACCGGCGCCATCGGTTCGGTCGGCGTCATCATCGCCGCCATCCTGGACAGCCCCGTCCTGCTGTTCACCGCCCTCTTCGTCTACGGCGCCGGCACCGCCACCAACCTCCAGGCCCGCTACGCCGGGGCCGACCTCGCCACCCCCGACCACCGCGCCCGCGCCGTCTCCACCGTCCTGGTCGCCACCACCCTCGGCGGCGTCGCCGGACCCAACCTCGCCGCCCCCACCGGCCATCTGGCCGAAACCCTCGGCATGCCCAACCTCGCCGGGCTCTTCCTCCTCTCCGGCCTCGCCTACGCCCTGGCCGCCCTCGTCCTCGCCGTCTGGCTGCGGCCCGACCCGCTGCTTCTGGCGCGCACCCTCGCCATGTCGAAGGAGACCAAGGCCGCCGGCGTGACCACCGCGGACGACGTGGACACGCGGGAGGGCCGCAAACGCGTCGTCCTCGGTGCGCTCGTCATGGTCCTCAGCCAGATCGTCATGGCCGCGATCATGACGATGACACCGGTTCATATGCACCACCACGGCCACAGCACCGCCGCTTCCGGCCTCGTCATCGCCATCCACATCGGCGCCATGTACCTGCCCTCACCACTGACCGGCTGGCTCGTCGACCGCTACGGCCATATGAAGATCGTTGCCGCCTCCGGTATCACCCTCATGGCCGCCGGCATCCTCGCCGCCACCGCACCCGGCGACTCCGTCGTGCTGCTCGCGCTCGCCCTGGCCCTACTGGGGCTTGGCTGGAACTTCGGCCTGGTGTCCGGCACCGCGATCATCTCCGACACCGTCCCGCTCGCCACCCGTGCCAAGACCCAGGGAGTGGTCGACGTCTCCATCTCCATCGCCGGTGCCACCGGCGGCATGGCCTCGGGATTCATGGTCGCCGCCACCAGCTACCCCGTCCTCGCCTTTACCGGCGGCATCCTCTCCCTCGCCCTCCTGCCCGCTGTCGCCGCCACCGCCTACCGCCGATGAACACCCCGACGCATCCCACCGCGCCCCGCACCCCGACACCACCCGCACCTGACATGAGCGGCGCCGCCCGGCCGGCAGCCCGCGAAATCAGGCTGCCGGTCCCGATCAGCGACGGCAGAGTCTGACGCCATGCCCTTCCTGCACTGCGAAGCCGTCCGATGGGTCGGCGACGAACCCTTCCCCGGCCTGGTCGAGGTCTGCTTCACCGACGCTCACCACCAGCAGCGGAGCGTCATCGACAAGGCGCCGGTATTCGACGACTCCGACGCCCTCACGCCGACCGCGGACTACCCCGTCACGGTCAACGTCCTCTGCGACATCCTTCAGCGCACCGCCAGCCACTCCGCCACGCGGACAGTGACCGTTTCCCTCGCCCCGTGGGGACTGGAGTCGGTCGACGGCGATGTCGAGTTCCAGGTACGTGCTGATCAATTGACTACCAGCTGAGAGCGTCAACAGCGCGGGGTGTCGGGCAGCTCCCGGACCAGCCATGGTCGCGGCGAGGCCGCGTCCGACACGTGGATCATGTTCCTGCCATCTTTGGCGGGCAACACTCCCATGTCGACGAACCGCCCCTACGATCAAGCCGGTTGGCAGCGGACGTGATCTCACCACACACCCGGTGTGCCGTCCGGTCGAGTCGAAGGGGCTGGAAAAGTGAAGAGCCGCATAAGAATCGCCGTCGCGTCGGCAGCGTCCCTGGCCGCCCTGCTGGGCGTGACAGGGACGGCGACGGCACAGGACTCCGGCACGGGTGCGAAGCCCTGTCACGGTGTCCGGCTGACCGGCGACCTCCCGGCTCCGTCGGCGGGCCGAGCCGTTTCACGGCAGATCACCATCGGCCCCGACTGCGAGGCCACTCTCGGGCCGGTGCGGCACACCGCGGCGTCCCCCGGGGCTCGTCGGGCCGCGGCCCCCGCCGCCGCTGTTGCGGGCCATCAGCTGCGTGGCTGGAACGAGATGTACGACTGCTGCAACATCCGCATGACCGGTCTGTACACCACCTCAGCCTGGGACACCACGGACCAGCGCATCACCAAGGCCACCACCACCCCGACGCAGGAGTGGAACCGGGAGCCGTGGGGCGCCGGGTGGTCCCTGGCGTCCCACACCTCCAAGGACGACTGCGCGGCCGACTGCCCCGCGGTGAACTCCCAGGCGGACGCCGACTTCACCTACAAGGGCGTCTTCGACCCGATCGGCAGCTGGTACGCCAACGTCCACCACTCCACCGTCCGGCTGAACGCCGACGGGACCTCGAGCTGCCACTTCGATGTGGAGCTGCGGCACACCTTCGTCGGCTGGAACTGGCGGTACGGCTGCGAGTGAGCCGCCCGGCCGGGCCGGCCCCTCGGCGGGCCGACCCGGCGTGCGCGGCGGACTGCTCTCCCGCGGCCACCCGGTCGGCGCGACCGGGACGGCGCAGATCCGCGAGCCTTACTGGCAACTGACCGACCAGGCGCACGGCGGACAAGCCGAGCGGGCCGAGGTGGGGCTCGCCTACGGCAACGGCGGCTCGGTCAGGGGAACCGACGGTGCTTCGGTGACCACCGTCGTCATGACCCGCTGACCCAAGGGAGTACGGAGCCCGGCGCGAGGGGCGGTGTGCCGCACCCGGAAACGGCACGGCCCGGCCATGGCCCGGTGCGGGGGCCCGGCCGCCGTCCATGGGGGGGCGCCGCACACCCAGGCACGGCTGGGCCTGGTTGCCGGAGCGGGCCCCGAGGAGGCTGATGGCCAACGCCCCTCGGCGCCTGATTCCCCTCCCGACCCCTGAACGGACCACTCTCGTGAACCACGACGCCACCGCGCCCCAGGCCGTCCTCGATCAGTTGCGCCGTACCGCTTCCGACCCGCACCGTCGCATCCTTCTGACGGGCGCCACCATCGTCACCATGGACCCGGAACTCGGTGTGCTCCAGGATGCCGACCTGCTCATCGAGGGTCGTACCATCGCCGCCGTCGGCCGCGACCTGCCCGCCGCCGACAACGCGATCGTCATCGACGTGACCGGCACGATCCTCACTCCGGGCTTCGTCGACACCCACCGCCACGCCTGGGAGGCCCAGCTTCGGCGGATCATGCCCGACGTCGACGACCTGGGCGCCTATGTGACCACCACCCTCCTCGGCTACGCCCCCGCCTACCGGCCCGAGGACATGTACACCGGCACGAAGCTGGCCGCGCTGACCGCGCTCGACAGCGGAATCACCACGATGCTCGACTTCTCCCACAACTCCCGTACGCGCGCCCACTCCGACGCCGCCGTGCAGGCCCTGGTGGACACCGGCATCCGCGGGATCCACGCGGCGATGGGCCCGCACTTCGGCGAGTGGGACCGCCAGTGGCCGGCCGACCTGGCACGTGTGCAGGACCAGTTCGGCAGCGATCTGCTGTCCTTCCGTCTGGCCACACTGGCGACCGACGAGATCGCGGGTCCGGAGCTGGCCTACGGTCCCGAAATCGCCCGCCTGGCGAAGGAGTTCGGGGTCGGTGTGAGTGTCGACGCGGTCTTCGGCGCGTCTTCCTCACAGGCGATCCTGAAGTGGGAGCGCGAGGGCCTGCTCGGCCCTGATCTCACCCTCATCCACTCCACCGGACTGACCGGTGAGGCGTGGAAGGCCATCGGCGACAGCGGCACCACGATCTCCCTCGCCCCGACCTCCGACGCCCAGATCGGACTGGAGACCGCGATCCCGGCGGTGGACGAGGCGCTCGCGGTGGGGGTGCGTCCCGGGCTGAGCATCGACGTCGAAGTCGCCCTGGCCAGCGATATGTTCACGCAGATGAGGGCTCTGCACGCCATTCAGCGCATGCGCGCGGTCAACGCCGTCCACGGTACCGACCGCGCACCGGTGCGCATCGGCACGGCGGATGTGCTGGACTTCGCCACGTTGCAGGGCGCGCGTACCAACGGGCTCGAAGACACCGTCGGTTCGCTGACCCCCGGCAAGCAGGCCGACCTTCTGGTGATCACCGCGGAGGAGATCAACAACATGCCGTTGAACGACGCGGTCGGCACCGTCGTCCTCGGCTCGGACACCCGGAACATCGACGCCGTCTTCGTCGCCGGTCAGGTCCGCAAGTGGGACGGCCGTGTCCTGGACGTCGACCTCCAGGCCCTGCGCCGCGAGGTGGCCGCCTCCCGCGACTACATCCTCGCCACCACTGCCTCCGCCTGACCCACCACCCCGAGGCGGGCCGGGGGCGCTCGTCGCACCGTGCGGCGCTGCTGGAGGCGACGGCGGTGTTCGCCAACGGTGTGTGGTGGTCCGGCGCCGAGGCTCGCCACGCCTTGCCCGCCCCGGCACTGCCCCCCGGCGCCATCGATGACGAGCCCTGAGAGCCGGGCGGGGCCCGCGGTCGGGGCCGGGCCCCGGACCGCTCGGCTCAGCCCAGCGCGTCCATCAGGGCGGTGACATAGCCATCCAGCCGCTCCTCCACGACCGGTGTCGTCAGCTCTGTCCTCCCTGCCTCCCGCCATGGCTGCGACACCCACCGCACTTCTTCCGAGAACGCCAGCCCACTCCGCACCCGCCAGTACAGCTGCTCGCTCGCGGTCGCGGCCAGCACCCCGCCGGCCTCCTCATACGCCTCGGCGAACCGCTGACCCCACGCCGGGCCGTGCAGCAGCGCGAGATTGGTCGAGCAGTGCGCCACATCGAGATCCGTCGGGCCCCAGGAGGTGGCCGCCCAGTCGACCACGCCGGTGATGCGAGCACTTTCTGGTCGTGAGGGCGGCACGTCGAACAGCACGTTGCCGGGTTGGAAGTCCCGGTGCAGGAAACGCCCTTCATAGGGCGGCGCGGGCCTGCGGATCACGTCGATCGCGGCGGTCCACACCGCCGCGTCGGCGCCCTTCGGCGTCACGACGGTGTCGGCGGTCGTCAACGCCACATACTTCCGGGGCCGCTCAGTGGGGCGCACCGCGTGGATCGCCACGAGTTGACGGGCCAGCAGAGGAACGCGCGTCTCCAACCCCTCATCGTCGAGGACCGTCCGGCCCGCCAGATGTGTCATCAGGAGCGAGGGATACTCGCACTGCGCGGCGGTCGGATCCACCGCGACCAATCCAGGAGCAGGTACGCCGGTCCCCGTGAGCAGGGTCAGGGCGCCGGTCTCCCTGTGCAGCCACTCCTCGGCGCGCTCCATGTCGACGAAGCTCCGCAGCACCAGGTCACGGGTGCCTCCGTCCCGCGTGCCGATGGTCAGCCTCCGCATTTCGGCGGTGATGCCGCCGTGCAGCGCCTCGGTTCCGACGATCCGTTCGCCGACCTCCAGGTGTCGGCTCACCCAGGCGAGTGTCAACGGTCGGACAGCCGCCGCCTCATCGTGGTTGGTCACCGTGCCACCCCATCATCCGCACGACGGCACGCGCAAAGGCCTTTCGTCGGTGAGGACCTCGTCGCGGCGCAATCGCAGCACGCCGTCGGGCAGCATCCGGCTCGCGGTGGGCGCCGCGGTCTCCAGCCGTGCGGAGGGCAGCAGTTCCAGCTGCTCACAGTGCCATCCGCCGGTGTCGAAGACGGACAGGTCGGTGAGGCCGTGCATCTCCAGCGGTGCCCCGGCGGCCCGCGAGGCATGGGTGAGGCCGCGCGCGGAGGAAACGGAGAGGACATCGCAGATCCAGCTCGCGCCCGTGCCCAGGCGGGCCACGGCAACGGCGAGGTCCCGCACGGCGCTCCGCGGCAGGTAGGTCAGCAGCCCCTCCGCGAGGATCACACACCGCCGCCCGGCGGTACGAGGCAGCAGCAGGTCGGCGAGCCGGTCGGTGTCGCGGAGGTCGGCGCGCAGCCGCTCGACGGGGACCTTCGCGTCGGCCGACGGCAGGAGCCGGTCCTTGAGGTCGAGTACCGGAGCGGAGTCCACCTCGATCACCCGGCAGTGGCTCGGCCAGCCCATGCGGTAGGGCCGTGCGTCGAAACCCGCACCCAGGTTGACGCAGACGTCCACTCTCCCCCGTGTGAACACCTCGGTCAGCATGCGGTCGATGAGGACCGTGCGCGCCACCACGACCGACGTTCCGGCGGTGTGCCGGGTGACCCCGCGGATGGTCGCGGGGCAGAGGTCGGCGAACCGGGCCGCGAACGGATCGTCGAGGGCGCTGTCCGGATCGGCCGTCGCCCGGGCCCGGCCGACGGCGGTCAGGAAGGCGGTGGCGGGGATATGGCCGGTGGACACCGGCTACTCCCAGCGGAAGAGCCGTACGGCGGCGGCCGCGGCCAGCGCCAGCAGACCCGCCAGCACGCCGACGTCGAGGGCGACGTTCGTGGCGCTGTCCAGCCAGGCGTGCTGAAGGAGCTTCACGGCGTAGGTGGCCGGTACGGCATCGCTGATCGCCTTCATCGTGGAGGGGAAGATCTGGAGCGGGATGGTCGCCCCGGAGAGGAAGATCATCGGGAAGTAGAGCAGATTCGCCACGGCCGTCGCCGACCGCTCCGAGGGCGCGACCGCCGCGACGACCCCGCCGATCGCGTACATCACCAGCGTCACCAGAACCAGCGAACCGGCGGTCGCCACCGCCGCGCCCGCCGAGTCCGGCAGGTGCAGATCGAAGAAGAGCCAGCCGGTCGCGACCAGCAGTACGGCGCCCAGCAGGCTGAGGGCGATGTTCACCAGCCCCTGGGCGATCAGCAGGGCCGAGGCGCCCAGGGGAGTCGCGCGGAAGCGCTTGAGCACCTTGCGGTCCCGGTACTCGGCCAGTCCGAGCGGAAAGCTCATCAGCCCGGTGACCGCGATCACCAGGACCAGGTAGGCGGGCACCGACATGTCCACCGTGCCCCGTCCGTCGAGACGGCTGGAGGGCTCGTTGCCGTAGATACCGCCGAACATGCACAGCATCAGCACCGGAAAGGCGAGTGCGAAGAAGACCGGCGCGAAGTTCCGCATCATGCGCCGTGATTCGAACCTGACGACCTGCCAGAGCAGTCCCATGTGTCAGTCGCCGCCCTTCTCGCTGGAGTCCTTCTCGGTCCCGGCACGGTCGGTCGTGGCGGTGTCGGTCCCGGCGGCTTCGCTGCCGATGCCGACCAACCCGAGGTAGGCGTCTTCGAAGCTCGGTGCGCGGTGGCTCACCGCGGAGGGCGGCAGGTCGGCCGCCACCAGCCGCTGGAGGACACGGTCGTAGTCCGTGGGGAAGCTCGCCGCGTACGCGACGTGCCGGTCCGTCCCGGTGGCCAGCCGGGTCAGCCCGAGTTCCTCGAGCTGTCGCTCGATGCCAGGAGCCGCGTCGACATCGACCGAGATGGTGGCCGGTCCGCCGTGTGCCGAGGCCAGCCGTGCCGGGCTGTCCAGCGCGACCAGTTCGCCGCCGCGCAGCACCCCGACCCGGCCGCACAGCGCCGCCACCTCCTCCATCGAATGCGAGGTGAGCAGCACCGCGACACCGCGCGCGGCCAGATCGAGCACGGCGCGCCAGGTTCCGCGGCGCTGCTCGGGGTCGAGGCCGGTGGTCAGTTCGTCGAGGATCACCAAGCGCACCTCGCCGACCTGCGCCAGCGCCAGCGCGAGGCGTTGACGCATCCCTCCGGAGAGTTCGGCGATGAGGCTGCGCCGCCGATCGGTGAGGCCGAAGGTGTCCAGCAGCCGCGCCGCTGCTCCCGGGGCGGAGTAGAGCGCTTCGTAGAGGTCGCACAGTTCACCGACGCGGGCGCGGCTGGGAAACTGCGACTCCTGCAACTGCATGCCGATGAGGCGGCTGGCGTTCTGTCGGTCGCGGTGCGGATCCAAGCCGCAGACGGAGATGGAGCCTTCGCGGACGGGCCCGCGCAGGCCGCCGACCGACTCGGCGATCGAGGTCTTGCCTGCGCCGTTCGGTCCGACCAGCCCGAGGATCTCCCCGGGGCCCACCTGGAAGGAGACGTCGCGCACGGCGACGAGGGAGCCGTAGGCGACGCTCAGCCGCTCGACCCGCACCACCGGGCCGTCCTCCGCGGCCGCCGCCGGCCGGGGCACGGACGCCCCGGAGTTCTTCGGTATCACAGGCTCAGCCTCCTGGGTGCTGACGAGGCGCGCGCACGGGAGGTGGCGCTCAGGTTGGTGTAGAAACCGGCGAAGGACATGTGCAGGGCCAGCGCGGGCAGGACGCTCCCGGTGGCGGCGGTCAGCAGACTGCCCGTCGTGCCGAGCACGAGGCTGGACATACCCAGCACATAGGCCTGGACCCAGGTGGAGACCAGGACGACCTGGCCGACGGCGAACAGCACGGTGCTGAACGCCGCCGCGCACACGAAGCCGCCGCCGGTCGCGCCGAGCCCCAGCAGGACGGCGCCCCGGAACACCAGCTCCTCGACCAGCGCGGCCACGGCGGGGACCGCCCAGTGCAGATGCCGGGGCAGGGACAGGATCGAGGAGATCCACTGCACCCGGGTGATCTCGCCGGGCACATCCACCCGCGGGTTCGCCCGGTACAGCAGCGAGACGCAAAGGATGTTCAGACTCGACGTCCCGCACACCGCGAGCAGCAGGGCGAGCAGCGCGTCGGCCGAGGGCCGGCCGACGAGCCGCTGGACCGAGAGTCCGGCGAACGCCATGAGCAGCGTCAGTGCCGCGACACCCAGCA
Organism: Streptomyces sp. NPDC048636; assembly: GCF_040650655.1. NCBI lineage: Bacteria > Bacillati > Actinomycetota > Actinomycetes > Kitasatosporales > Streptomycetaceae > Streptomyces > Streptomyces sp. NPDC048636. The sequence goes on from NZ_JBEZHR010000005.1 coordinate 395,692, forward strand.
GCAGGTAGAGCACCGTCCCGAAGAGCGCGAAGGCCGCGTCCGGACGCAGCCCCGTCCTGTCCGCGAGCCACAGCCCTATCCGCCGTCGGCGCGCCGGATCCCCGAACGGCAATCGGTACAGCGCCAGCCAGCCACCGATCGTCGCGACGCACAGCCATGCGTAAGGAACCACGTTCACCGGCGCACCGCCTGACGTACCGCCAGGACATGGACCGTCAGGTTCTGTGCGAGGTGGCCGAGCACCGGTACGAGCAGACTGCCCGAAGCGACCAGCAGCACCCCGAACACCACCCCGGACAGCGCCTTCTGGACCATGGCGAGGCCGCCGAAGAAGAGGTGTCCGAGCGCGTAGCCGACCGCCGCGCAACAGACCGCCGCCCATGTGGGCAGGTCCAGCCACTCTTCGAGACCGCCGATCCACAGTCCCCGGTAGAGCAGTTCCTCGGCCACCGCGGTGAGCAGGATCGAGGCCAGATACCCGGCCCCCGCGGGAGCGCCCCCCTGGACGGAGAGGCGCAGGCTCCGCTCCCCGCGCAGCAGCTTCGGCGCGGCCCCGAGCGCGAACTCGGCCCCGACCAGGACGACCCCGGACCCGAGCGCGATCAGGAGCCAGAGCGGACCGGTACGCCATGCGCCGAGGCGATCGGGTACGAGGTGTCCGGACGCGACGACGGCGAGCGCCAGCCCGGTGACGACCAGATACGCCAGGGGAACGCCGACCGTCGCGGTCCGCGCGCGGTTCCCGGCATGGTCCTTGCCGGTGCGGAACGATCCCGCGATGCGGACCAGCTCGGCGGGGGCCACGGTCGCCACCAGCACCAGGCTCTCAAGGGAGCGGGTGGGGGACCACATGCGTCACACCCCCGTAGCCGCGCATCCGGGGATGGCCGCTCGCGGGGAAACCGGGAAGGCACATGCTGAGCAGCTCCGGGATGAGTACCCGGACCACCTTCCATGGGGTGTCCGCCAACGCCGGCGGAGTGATGTCCAGGTAGCCCGCCCATTCGCTGATCGCGGCGATCTCGGTCAGCAGGGTGCGGATGGCGGACTCGTCGTCGGGGGCGTAGGGGTTCACCGAGCCGAGCTCCATGCGTCCGGCCGTGCGGCTCTCGACGGCGGCGAGTTTGCGCTCGGCGTCGTGCGGGGCGGCGAAGTACAGCACATTGGTGTCGAGATCCGTGAACGCGGAGCTCGTCTGCGCGAAGTGCACATGGGGGAGGTCGAAGACGGTGCTGAACATGCCGATGGCGAGGATGGCCGTCGCCTCGGCCGCTCCGCGCAGCAGTGCCTGGCGCGGATCCGGATCGGCCTGTAGCCCGAACGCGATGTACGGCAGCTCCCGGTCGCGCCGTACCAGGGTGACGCCCACGTTGGGGAGCGACAGCTCGGGCCTGGTCAGGTAGGTGGCCCGGACCTCGTACGGCCCGTCCGGCTCCAGTCCGGCGGCCGCGAGCAGCGCGCGCCCGTCCGCGTCCGGCTCGATCACGGGGGCCTTCGCGTCCGTGTACCAGTTGAGGATGAACGCGTCGATCTGCACGGCCTCGATCAGCGCGCTGAGCAGCGCCTTGTCCAGCGAGACATGCGCGGCCGTACCGGTGGAGAAGGACGGGGTGAACAGTTTGTCCCCGTACGCGGCGTTGCTGCGGAAGCCCAGGAAGAACAGCTGCGCGGGCAGATAGACCTCCTCGCCCTGCCGGGTGAGCGACGGGCAGGCGATCCACGCGATGACGTCGTCCTCCTTCGGCAGCTCGGGGGAGTAGCGGTGCATCATGCCCGCGATGCGCTCCTGTTGCGCCGCTTCGAAGATGCCGAGCAGCTCCATCGGCATACAGCGGTGGCGTGAGGAGAGCGAACGGTAGGAGGCGTACTCGATGCGGTGCTGGAAGAGCGGCATCGCCATCATCGCGGCGTACCGCTCGACCGACTCACCGGTCAGCCGGGTCACCGCCTCCTCGTTGGTCGACCCGTAGCCGGCGAGGTGGTACTGCATCTGCATATGGGGGTCCCGCAGCGCCAGCCGGTGGTACTGGGGCATCGCCGCGGTCGCCGACCGCAGGTTCGGTTCGCCCGCGACCGCGGCGGGGGAGACCAGCATGCCGGGAAGGATCCCGCCCTGGTTGCCACCGATCCGCGCGTACCGGGCGAGCGCGGTGGTCATCCCCGGGTAGCCACGGGTCGGGATGGGGCTCATCGCGTTCCCCCGAGCGCGTTGCGGACATGGCGGTCGATGACGACCCGGCTGCTGAAGTTGATCTCTTCGACGATGTCCCGTGAGACATGTCCGCAGGCCGGGCAGGTGCCGATGCGCAGTACGTCCTGGGCCTGCATCTCGTACGTCGGCAGGTAGATGCTCAGCGCACGGCCGAGGAAGCGGGAGGTGCCCAGCGAGCGCAACAGGACGGCCTCGTTGACCAGGAACGCGCACAACAGCCACTCGACGCCGCTCGGCCCGCCACCCGCTTTGGGCACGGTGGCCCCGACGAACGCGTGGTAGCCGATGTGGTCTTCCAGCCGGGCCAGTGAGCGCTGCTCGAAGCACTCCAGACAGCCGGTGCGCGGGCTCTCTGCCCCGACCACCGTGGCGAACGGGCCGTCGATCAGCCCCACCAGTACCGGCTTCTCCAGCTGACAGGCGAGGCGGTTCAGATTGCGCAGCGTCAGGATCGATGCCTGGCTGATACAGACGATCAGCGAGTCGCAGTGCTCGACGTACCCGCTCAGCCGCTTGAGCGCGTCGGCCGCCGCCAGGCCCCCCATTCCGGATGTGAGATCGGCCTGGCCCAGCTCGGCCAGGAACTCGGCGGGCAGCAACTCCACCGGCGTGCCGAGGGCATCGGTCTGACGGGACATATAGGCGGTGGCACTGGGGGAGTCGGCCACGAAGGCGACCGTGGCCCTGGACGACTCGGCGGCACCGAAGAGATCCAGGTTTCCGAGCAACGCCCGCGCCATCTCGGCGCCGTGTGCGGAGGGGCGGTCATGGGCGAGGAAGCCCGCCTGCCGCAGCTCGGTCACCGCCAGCCGCAGGTTCGCGCGCTCGACGGGGGAGAGGCCCGTGGCGCCGTCGAAGGACCCGTCGGCCGTTTCGCCCGCGGCCAGTGTGTCGAAGAGCGCGGTCATGGCGGTACGGACGGCCGGAGATTCCGCCCGCAGATCGACGGTCACCTCGGAGAAGTTCCATATGCCCCAGCGGAGTCGGATGACGCCCGGCTCGACGGCCAGGAGCCGCACGGATGTCGCCAGGACGATTCCCGGCTCGGAAGCTGCAACGGTCATTGCGGGTTCTCAGACCTCTCCGTGTCCGATGAGCGTGAAATGGACGACATGGCGTGACGTCCCGTCGTACCCCAGCGTCTTCTCGAGGCTCTGCTTGTTGTATCCGCCCTGGTCGCAGCCGATCAGGCCGAGCGCGGTGCGGGCCAGATGGATGTTCTGGGAGATCCCGCCGACCTCGATCAGGGCGAAGACGACCCCGCTGTCCCCGTATTTCTGCGAATTGACATAGAGGTCGTAGACGTACACGAGCGCGAAGGCCACCTTGTCGAGCTCCACGTCCGCCGTCCACAGCTGCGCGGACAGGTCGACCGGGCCGGGGGTCCGGTGCAGGGGGTACAGGGTGTGGCTCTGCGGCTGGTACTCGTACGCCCCCGGCTCCAGCCCCTTGACGTGCTGCGCGAGGACCGCGAGCCGTACCGGGTAGAGGCCGCCGCCGGACGGCACGGTGCGCAGCGACACCGCCGCGTCGGTGTCCTGGGCGGTCGGGACCGGCAGGCTGCCCGTGACGCCCTGCCCGTGCCAGAGCACGGTGGCCAGCTCGTCCAGCGACGCCGACCGTCCGGAGAACTGCCGGCCGCTGCGCCGGCCTTCCACGGTCGAGGTGAGTCCACCCCTCAGCCGACGGGGCCCCGGCAGCGCGAGGGCGCGATCCTCCCGCTCCCGCAGATCGCTGTGCGCGCTGGAGAGCACGGCGTCATGGGCGTAGTAGCGCGAGACGCCGAGCTGCATGCCCAGATCACGGCCGCTCCGGCGGTGATTGAGCAGCAGCTCCTCACCGACGAACCCCTCCACGGCCGGGCTCCACCGGCCCCGCACCACTGCCTCCGGCGCTCGCACCACCGTGGACGGGCTGTACACGGAGACCGAGGTGTGCTGCTGTCCGAACGCTCCCGTCGTCGCTAAATGGCTTTGCTGGTCCAGGTATTCGGAGACCGCTTCTTGGGAGTCTTTGAGCGACATCCTCGGGCCCTTCACTCAAGGAGTGGTGTGGAGATCGAAATGCGGTGGCGCGTGTCCTCGCGGACGAGTCGGGCGGAACCGCCGAGGCTGCCCCGCCCGACGGTTTGCCTACCAGCTACAGCAGGACGTGCAGGAGCAGTTGCCGCCACCGCATGTAGTGCTGGCACCCGGTGCGACCTGGACGAACGCGCCACCGGTGGCGGTGCTGCCGACCTGGCTGGAGAAACTCAGCATGTTGCTTCACCTCCGATCGGATAGGGAAGAGTGATGCCCTATAACTGACCGGTTCGGAGGCTAGCAGTCGGGGTGCATGACCGGGAACGGGCGAGAAGGAGGAAATTCCCTAGTCATGTCCCCGAAGTGTTCGCCTTCGTAATGGAATTGAGGGGCGGGGCGCTGCTCGTCGCCCATCCCTTCACGGATTGCGGCGCCATCTTCTGCGGGAGGGTCTGCGCCTGCTCGCCGTTGTCGTATGCCCATGTCCCGAACGCACGCCGTCCGTGGCTCTTCCGCCAGCCCGCATGTCCGGCGTGTCCCTGAACAGACCCTTTGCGATACCTGCCGCATGGGGACATGAGTGAAACTGGTAAAACTGTGGTGGCGGAGAGCCTCTCGCGCGTGGACACTGTTCACCGGCCACAATGCATCCGGACGGAATGGTTCCCACCTGGTGACCGTGATCCCAGGCCCGGCCGTCTCATCGCATGGTGATGAGCCGTCAGGATGCATTCGCCCGTCCGCGTCGGTCCCCCGGGATCGCCCCGGTCGCTGTCGATGCCCTCGCGCGCGCGTACCACCCGCCCTCACCCCGGCTCGATGGCTGGTCACGGGAACGGCTTTTCGGGCGCGGCAATCACCGATGCGGCTTCACGTGGCTTCGGCATTCGGAGACCACCCCGAAGAACAGCTCGTCGACCCACTCGCCTTTGGCGTGGCGGTTCGATTTGCGAAGGCTCCGAACCGGAACCGACTCTCTCGAGCAAGGCCGCGGACCGTGGATGTTCCGCGCGTCGCAGTCCGCAGAGATGCGACGCAAGCCTCGTGCGAGATAATCGTCGACAGTAGCCGCCGTCGCCTCTGTTGCAAGTCCCATGCCTTGATGAGCGGGAGCCAGGGTGAAGCCAATGTCCGCCTGCATCATGTTCTGGTGGAGGTGGACGCCTATTTCCCCGATGAGCAGGCCGCTCGCTTCGGCCTCGATGGCGTACAGGAACCATCCAGGTGCAGAGGGGTCCGTTCCTCCGTATTCCGTACGATGGTTCGTTCCGAGTGATTTCCCTAGCGCATGCTCCACGGGCGGCGCATGCGGTCGCGGACATCCTGGTCATTGAGGAGAGGAGGTCCTGTCGTCGGGCGGGGAGCTCGCGAATAGGGTCCGCAGCCCACGGCCAGCAGGGCTGGCTGCGATGAGGCGGCCGCGGCGTAGGCCGACACCGCGCGGGGCGGCCACGCGGCGGGTGTCGGAGGACCTGCTGACACCGGCGCGGCGGCCGGTACCGGGCCCGTGGACCGGAGTGCGGCCCGGCCGGAGGACGATCCTGGACCGCTACGACGCCGGGTTCAGCGACTACGCCCGCGGTCTGACAAGGACGCCCGAGCATGTCGAGGAGCACCTCCTCGAAGGACCGGCCCTCACCGTGGACACGGCGTGTTCCTCGTCCCTGGTGGCCCTGCACCTGGCGGCCCAGGCGCTGCGCCGGGGCGAGTGTGCCTTCGCGTTGGCGGGCGGCGCCACGGTGAGGTCAGGGCCCTCGTCGTTCGTGGAGTTCAGCCGTCGGCGGGCGCTGGCACCGGACGGCCGCTGCAAGGCGTTCGGCGCGTCCGCCGACGGCACCGTGTGGGTCGAAGGCGCTGGAATGCTGCTGCTGATCCGGTTGTCCGAGGCGCGCCGCGCCGGACTTCCGGTCCTGGCTGTGGTGCGTGGCCCGGCGGTGAACCAGGATGGGGCGAGCAATGGAATGACCGCACCGCACGGACCGGCGCAGCAGCGGGTGATCCGGCAGGCGCTCGCGGACGCGGGGCTGAATCCCGGGGACATCGACGCGGTAGGGTGCGACAGGTTCCGGGTCCGGCCTCGGTGGCCAGTCAGATGTCGGGCAGGAGCGTGCCGGGGCTGCGGGCCCAGGCACGACGGCTGCACGACCATGCGGTCGCCGCCCCCGATGCGTCCCTGGTGGACCTCGGGTACTCGCTCGCCACCACGCGTGCGGTCTTCGATCACCGGGCCGTGGTGGTGGCCCGGGACCGTGCCGAACTGCTCGACTCCCTGCGGGCCGTGACGGAGGGCGACGGTCGCCCGGAGTCCACACGGGTCCCCCCCCCGCCACCACGGCCCGGCGGCCCTGTTGTTCACCGGCCAGGGCAGCCAGCGCCCCGGCATGGGACGTGAACCGTACACGTCGGGGCATCTGTATCCGGCCTTTGCCCGTTCGCTGGACGAGTGCGTGCCCTGCTCGACCTGCTGCCGCCGGTGCCCCCGCGGACCGTGATGTTTGCCGGGCCCGGTACGGAGACGGGCATGCAGCCGGAGACGACCCCGTTCGCGCGCAGTCGGCGTTCTTCGCCCCGGACTCAAGGCTGGTTGGCCACCTGCCGCAGGCCATACATCCCCCTAGAGTCGTCCCATGAATAGCCTTCGTACGCCTGATGAGCGGTTCGACAACCTTCCGGACTACCCCTTCGCGCCCCACTACACGGACGTGGCGGCGGGCGACGGCAGCGACGAGTCGCTGCGGGTGCACTACGTCGACCACGGCGACCGTTCCTCGGGCGAGACCGTGTTGCTGCTGCACGGGGAACCGACGTGGTCCTACCTCTACCGGCACATGATTCCGGTCCTCGCCGCGGCGGGACACAGGTGCGTCGCGCCCGACCTCGTCGGATTCGGCAGGTCGGACAAGCCGGCACTGCGCTCGGACTACACCTACCAGCGCCACGTGGACTGGATGTGCGAGGCACTGTTCGACCGGCTGGACCTGCGTGGCATCACCCTGGTGTGCCAGGACTGGGGCGGACTCATCGGCCTGCGCCTGGTGGCGGAGGCACCCGACCGCTTCGCGCGAGTGGTCGTGGCGAACACCTTCCTGCCCACCGGGGACCGCGATCCCGGCGACGCCTTCCGCGCATGGCGTGAATTCAGCCAGAAGACCCCGGAGTTCCGCGCGGGCGACATCGTCAACGGTGGCTGCACGACCGCACTCGCTCCCGAGGTCGTCGCCGCCTATGACGCGCCGTTCCCCGACGAGACGTTCAAGGAGGGGGCGCGGCAGTTCCCGCTGCTGGTACCCGTCTCCCCGGACGATCCCGCCGCCGAGCCCAACCGCAGGGCGTGGCAGACGCTTCAGAGCTTCGCCAAACCCTTCCTGTGTTCCTTCAGCGACCAGGACCCGATCACCCGCGGTGCCGACCGGGTCTTCCTCAAGCTCGTTCCCGGCTGCGCGGGGCAGGAGCATGCCGTGGTGAAGGACGGCGGACACTTCCTCCAGGAAGACCGGGGTGCCGAGTTCGCGGAGATCGTGAACCGCTTTATCGCCGCAAGCTGACTTCCCTGGCGCCGTGCGCCTCCCCAGACACACGAGGGGCGATGCCACCCCGGTTCCCGACCGTCGTCCGGCGCGGTCTTCCGCGTCAGACGGCTCGGTACCCCCGGCAGCCGTCCGGCCCGACCTCATATCGTCTGGACCGGACGGCCGTCGGCGCGGGAGTACTCCACCCATCTCGTGGGGGTTCAACTCGCAACCCGTTGTGCGGCATGCTCTGGGGCGGCCCAGAGCTGGCACACGGGAGACAGTTGCCAGGAGCGGCTGGCAGATCTCGCCGAAGCTGTCAGATCACCACAAACGCGCGTTCTCCGGTCAAAAGATGACCGGCCCCGGCTTGACCGCGTGCGGCATATCCAGGTGACGGATCGAAACCGAATCATCCCCTATCGCGTGCTGGTCAAGGATCAGCACACTGACCTGCGTGGAATCGCCCGTCCCCCACCACTTCGGGTCGTAGCACAGTCCCTCGGCCTCATGTGGATTGCCGACCGGGCCGTCGCTCGTGTCCGGAACGACGTAAGTTCCCTCGTACGTCATCGGTTCCCGGTCTTCAACACCATTCGTGTTGCGACGGCCGAACCTGTAGCAGCGGACCTCGCATGAGCCGTCCTCGGGCTCGATGGACAAGTAGAGCCGACCTTCCATCACAAACCCGCCGGCGATGCCGTCAATGGTGTGCGGAAGCCGGGACGTCCGGGCGATCTTCATGTAAGGAGGGCGCGAGGCGGCGCCAGGAACCATCTTGTAGCCATAGATGATGTGGTCGCTGCTCTGGGATGTGTAGAGCAGGCCACCGCCACCCTGATCAGTGCGAACGGGGGCAGAGGAAGGCGTTTGGTCGGGTGAGCACCAGGCGAACGTATTCTGATGCCAACTGTCGCTGGGGTGGCCTAAATTGTAGATGGAGCCCTTGGAGCCAAGGTTTTCCGGAACGCACCAGACTCGCGGCTGCGGACCGTGCTCGATGGGGACCCAGATGTTGCCGTGGTACAGGTCGTGCTGAGGAGCGCCGATGTGGTGATTCCCATTGCCGTCAGGCCACCAGGACTCGTTCCAGATCAGCGACTTGTCCGGGGTGTATTCCCCGTTCAGGCGCCAGATGCCCTTGTATCCAAGGTCGGCGTCCGCGTTGGTGGTAACCCACCTGTATCCGTTCTTGCCATCAGAGGTGATGCCCTGGGCTTCATCCGTCCAGGGGGATCCACCCCGCTCTGTCACACGCTTCTGAAACCAATCGGCCAGCCGGCCGTCGTCGGCGGCGGCGGGCGTTGCACCGCCAAGTGCGAGGCCTTCACCGATCGCGACGGCACCAAGAGCACCGGCACTGGCTGCGAGGAATCTTCGGCGATCCATACATGTCTCCCTGAACAAAACCCATTGACGCCCCGTCGGATGCGCCGGTGCCCCATCGTGTGACTGACCGATTTGCGGGCGATACAGTATGTGCTACTCACAACAGCCCCCGGCAGCGCGGCAGTGTGCGGCTCCCGGTCGCGGGTTCGGCCCGCCTCCCGCGGGTCTCGCGATGGACATCTGCCCATGATCCCGGGTGGGCCACGACGTGGTTCTTGAGTACGAAACACTCTGATCAGGTCGCAGAGTGCCCATGGATGATCGATCTCGTTCATGTCACTCGCGCAAGATCAGGAACCGGCCTCGCATGTCCAGAGAGACCACCTCGCCCGATCGTCACCGGTTCTCTCCGCTCGGCGCTCGCCGGTGGGATCGGTTTGCCCTCGTGGTCTGCGCGGTCCTGGCGCTTGTGGTCGGGCTGCTGTCTCGAGAGAACACTTCTCATCACTTGTGGGGAGTTACGGCCGCCGCGGGGTACCTCTGCGCGGCCCTGTACGCGGCACGGTCATCCGTCCCCTGGGCACATGGCTCTGCCGTGATCGCGGTCATGGGCGCGGTTGTCCTGCCGCTGGTGTGGCTGACAGCAGTCGGTAAGGCTCAGATGGAGGTCGGCGTCGTCGAGAGGGGCGCGCATCTGCTGCTCTCGTCCGGGAGCCCCTACCAGGAAACGCCGCACGAGGTGCGCGACTTCAACCCCTACCTGCCGGGCATGTCGCTCTTCGGCATACCCCACGCGTTGTTCGGCGACGGACTGTTGGCCAGCGCCCGCTGCTGGCTTGTCCTTGGCTTCCTCGCAGTCCTCTTCGGCGCCGGCCGCATCGTCAAGAAGGGCGGGAGCAGCACGGCGGGCCGCCGTGCCCCAGGCTCGTGGGCGCTGTGGCTGACGGCCTGTCCGCTCGTCGCTCTGCCACTTGCCATCGGCGGTGTGGATCCGCCCGTGGTGGCACTCGTGTGCCTGGCGCTGACCTGCGCGCACTTCGGCCTTCCTGGCCGGGCGGGCCTGGCGCTGGGTGCCGCGGCGGCACTGAAGTGGACTGCCTGGCCCGCGGTGCCTGTGGTGATCATTCTGCTCGCTGGACGCGGAGGCGGACGAGACGCCGTGAAGTGTGCCACCGGAGCCGCGGGAGCCGCCTTGGCCGCCGTTCTCCCCGTTGCCCTGGCGGACGGACGGGGTTTCATGGAGAACGTCGTCCGCTATCCATTCGGGCTCAGCGACACTCCATCCACCGCCGCGAGTCCGCTGCCCGGACGCCTGATCGCCACCGGGCTCCCGCACGGGAAGGCCGTCGCCGTGGCTCTCCTTGTGCTGGCCGCCTTGGCCATAGGGATGTCGCTGCTGTTGCGTCCACCTCGGCATGCCATAGCAGCCGCCGACCGGCTGACCATGGGGCTGACCTTGGCCATCGCACTGGCGCCTGCTTCGCGGGTCGGCTACGCCATCTACCCGATACTGCTCCTCGCATGGCCTCGCCTTCTCCTGCTGTCGTCGGTCAGACCGGCGTCGCCACGAGCAGCCATAGCGGATCGCTCCCTGACTCAGCCCGTGTGACAGCCCTGCGCACCGCGGGCACGGTTCGTCTCAGCGCGACCGGTCACGCTCTTGGTCGAGAGTTGCTTCGATCGGAGACACTCCGCCATCCGCTGGTGCGGTCGGTGCGATGCCGCCCGGTCCGTCCCCTTCAGCTGGATCTTCATCCTCCAGGCGCCACGCGAGAATCGCCGTCGGCAGCCAGATCAACATCTCCAGAAGCAAGAAGATCCCGACGCTGGCGACGCGGACCGGGTGTCGTCCGATACTGAACAAGAAGAGGGCCAAGACGACACACGCAGCCGCCGTGATGATGCCGTAGGCACGGCGATAAGCGCTGTGAACCTGCTGAAGTTGCAGTTCGTCCAGCAGGTGCGAAGGAGCGAGGGACAGACCGCGGATCCCGCGCCAGGCTATCCAGCGGAAGGCGCCCTGGCCAAGGACAAGTCCCGCAAAGAGCCACCACCCCACCTGCCACGGATTCATCACGGCCACCGTCATGGCGATGACGCTCAGCGCCAGGATGATGAGCAGAACCCGTCGTGTACGCCTCCGCAGCATGGGTTCTGGCGCCGACTGGCCCAGCCGGAACAGACGTTCATTACGCAGGAACGTGTTACGGACCATGGAGGCTCTTCTCCTCGGAAGTGACGGATGCCGGCGGACCAGGCTCCGCCGGTTGGGAGGGCGGATCGGTGACGAGGGCCTCCCCGGTGAGCCGGGGGAAGGGGTGCGGAGAAAAGACGGCCTCCACGGGGAGGTCGAAGCAAGCGCAGATCCGGAAAACCAGCTCCAGGCTCGGGTTGTATTCGCCCCGCTCCAGGTAGCCGATGGTCTGGTAGTTCACCTTGGTGACCTCTGCGAGGTCACGTCGCGACCAACCGCGCTCGGCCCGCAGCATCGCGAGCCGGTTGTAGATGCGCATCGGTTGATCGTTTGACCCCCGTGTCTTCCTCATGCTGTCGAGTGTTGCATTTATGCAACATGCGGGTCAATGAGTAGACCGAGCTGTCGGATCTATGGGAGCCGCGTTGTCAGCGGCTTGCCTCGCCCTGGGCGACTTCGATGTCCTGGTGGATGCTGAGTGCGCCGGTCGTCGCGGTGGCGCAGGAGAACACCGCGCAGGCGGCGAGGAGAACGGCGATCCACGGCGCGACGCGCGGTGTTCGTCCGACGGGGGACAGGAGGGCGGCTACGCGCCGGGGCACGGGGCCCGTGGTCGCCGCCGGTGTGAACGCCGGGCGATCCGAGTCCGCCGCGTGCGCGGCCAGGGCGGCTCGGGCGATGGCGCGGGCGGTCAGGCGCCGGTCGCCGACAGCAGTGGCGGCCGCCTCGTCGGCGGCGCGTTCCGCGACCAGCCGGACAGCCTCACGGACCGGCCGCAAGGCGGGGTGGCAGTGGGCGGCGAGCTCTGCCGCGGCCAGGAAGAAATGGTGGCCACCGGTGTTGTGGGCACGCTCGTGCGCGAAGAGGGCTTCCCGTTCGTCCGGCCCCAGGGCACGCAGCATGCCGGTGGTGACGACGATGCGGTGCGGGCGGCCGGGCAGGGCATAGGCGTCGGGACGCGGGGAGTCCACGACGCACAGGTCGCCCACGGCGGCCCGGCATGTGGCCTGGGAGCGGGCACTTCGCAGACCGGCGGCCTGGCGCACGGCCGAGCGCCCGAGCGCAAGCGTGCCGAGCGTGAGCAGGCCGGCGGCCAGCGCGGCCACGGGCAGGACCAGCCGTTCGGAGGGCGTCCGCAGAGGGTGGATCAGCTCGCCCAGCGCGGCAATGGCCGGGACCTTGAGCAGGCCGGTCATCGCGAGGGTGCCGAGTGCCGCGACGGTACCGCCCGCGAGGAGGAGCGCGGAGACGGTGAGGGCCCACAAGGCGGCTACCGGTGCGCAGTGATCGAGAATCCGGCGAGCCAGGGGTGGCGCCACAGAGGGCAGGAAGAGCGGGATCAACAGAAGCGTGATCGTCATAGGCCCTCCTCCAGCAGCCGCCGCAGGACCTGCTCGTCGTCCGGGCTGAGCTGGGCGACGAAGCGGGCCAGAACGGTCTCCCGGTCGCTGTCGCGATCGAGTTCGCCGCGCATGCGCAGAGCGGTCAGACCCTGCGGGTCCTGTGTGGGGCGGTAGGCGTAGCCGCGGCCCTGCCGCTCCCGCTCCAGGGTTCCCTTCTCATGCAGGCGGGAAAGGATCGTCGTCACGGTCGTCCGCGCCAGGCCCGAGCCGAGTTCAGCCTGGACCTGTGCGGAGGTGAGCGGCGTGTCCGCAGCCCACAGGGCGGCCATCACGGCGGCCTCCAGCTCACCCGCGGGTCGGCGCTCGTCCTTCGAGTCGGTCATGGGAACGATTCTCACCCCATCATCGTCTACAGTGACGTAGACCGTCTACAGAATTGTAGTCGGTCGGGGTGCCGTGTATCCGGTCGTCCGCCGGGAAAGGACTCACGCCGATGACCACACCCGTGGCTCTATCGTCGCAGCTTGCTGTGAACCCACTCGCCGCTCACTCGCTCGACGCGCACTCGTCGCTGGCCGCCTTCGGCGTACGGGGTGTCGGCGCCCTGGCCGGTGCGCAGTGCGGCGATGACCGCTGTCCGCTGCCGCTGGTGACGCTGACCGGCGTGATTTCGCTGATTCCGCTCGCCGCCGAGCCGTACCGCAACCACGGGCGGGCCAGGGCGAAGGAGTCCCGCGGATGACCTTCGCGTTCGGCGGAGCGTCGATCGACGGCTCCGCGTATACGCATGCGGTGGACCTGGCGCGGCGCTCGCCCGACTGGCTGGACACCGCGGTGACGGCGTGGTCGGCGTACGGGCTGGCGGTGTTCGCGCTGCTGATGACCCTGGGCTGGTGGCAGGCCCGGCGGATGGGAGCCGTGGCGGCGGTGACGGCGTTGGCCGTTCCGGTGGTCGTGGTCCTGGCCTACGGCGTCGATACCGTCCTGAAGCTGGCGGTGCGCGAGGACAGACCGTGCCGGAGCCTGCACATGAGGACACTGGAGGCGTGCCCGGCACCGGGTGACTGGTCCTTTCCCAGCAATCACGCGGCGATCGCCGCGGCGACCGCCGTGGCGCTGGTGTTCGTCTCACATCGCCTGGGAGTGCTCGCCGCCGTCGCCGCGCTCGCCATGGCGGCCTCCCGGGTCTGGACCGGCGTGCACTACCCGCACGACGTCGCGGTCGGAGTGCTCGTGGGCGGGATGGTGGCCTTCGCCGCGATGATCCTCTTGCGGCGGTGGGCGCAGACGCTCGCCCGTCGCCTCAGTGCCACTGCGCTGCGTCCGCTCCTGGCCGCCCCGTGAACCGCAGGGACGCCGCGGAGGTGGCGGGCAGCGTGGGCTTCGGTGCCTGGACGGCGCTGGGAGTGCTGACCACGGTGGTCGTGGTGGGCGGTGGTGCTCCGCTGTGGCTGGACGACGGTCTTCTCTCGTGGTCCGTCGGCCACCGTCCCGATGTGGCGCTCGCGTTGGCACGCGGGCTGACGGCCACCGGAACCGGTGTCATCCCGTACGTTCTCGCCCTGCTGGCAGGCGTGGTGATGGTGCGGACGGTGCGGCGCAGGCTGCTCGCCGCCGCGCTCTGTACGGCCTGCGTCGGTGTCGGACAGGCGCTTCGGTACGGCGCGATGGAGCTCATCCACCGGGCCCGCCCGCCGCGGGACGACTGGGCCACGCACGCGAGCGGCTGGGCGTTCCCGTCGGGCCACGCCACCACGGCCGCACTGACCGCCGGGCTGCTGATCGTGGCGCTGAGCCTGCGCGCCCCCCGCGGGGGGACGGCCCTCGTCGTCGTCGTTGGCTGCTGGGGCCTGCTGGTCGGATTCACCCGCGTCTACCTCGGGGTGCACTGGTTCACCGATGTCGTCGGCGGCTGGCTGTTCGCCGTCGGCTGGCTCGGAGCGTGCCTGTGCGCCGCGGCCCACTGGCTGCCCCCATCCTTCCTCAGCGACTCGACCCACCCGGCCGCACGGCCAGCGGAGGAGGACCATGCGCCCCAGAATCCTGGTCGTCGAGGACGATCACGCCCTGCGTGACGTCCTGCGGCGCGGGCTGTACGACGAGGAGTTCGACCCCGTCGCCGCCGCCGACGGCGCCACCGCCCTGCGGCTGGCCACGGCGGACGTCGCGGCGGCCGTGCTGGACATCGGCCTGCCCGACGCGGACGGACGGGACGTGTGCCAGGCCTTCCGCGCGAACGGGTTCCTCGCCCCAGTGATCTTCCTGACCGCTCGGCACCACCTCACCGACCGGCTGTCCGGGTTCTCCGCAGGAGGCGACGACTACCTGCCGAAGCCGTTCCACCTCGCCGAACTCGCCGCCAGGCTGCGAGCCGCACTCAAGCGGTCCTCCCCGCGTTCCACGGCCGCGGCCGGAGACCTGACGCTGGACGCGGTCCGGCACCGCGTGACCGTTGGCGACACCCCCGTCGCCCTGACCCCGACAGAGTTCCGGCTGCTGGCCGCGCTCGTCGCCGCGAGCGGAGACCTCGTGCGCCGCCGCGACCTGGCCAGGGCCGGCTGGCCCGAGGGCGCGCAGGTCAGCGACAACACCCTCGACCAGTACCTGACCCGGCTGCGCCGCAAGCTGCGCGAAACCGGCAGCGCGCTGACGATCGGCACGGCACGCGGGATCGGCCACCGGCTCTCATGAGGCCCTTCCTGCGCCCCCTGGCTCCACGCACGCTGCGGGGACGGCTCTCGCTCATCGCACTGACCACCGCCGCCCTGCTGATGACGGTCCTGACCGTGGTGTTCCACACCATGGTCGACCGACACCTGCATCACCAGGCGGACGACGAACTGCGGACCCGCGCGGACGCGGTGGCCACCACCGTCGACACCCACGGTTCACGGGTACGCGTGCTGGAGACCGCCAACGACCAGCTCCTCGACACCAATGTCTGGATCTACGACGGCACCCACCTGCTCGAACAGCCGGCCCCCACCGCGGCCGACAGCCCGCTGACCCGGGCCGCCGCCCGGCTGGCCGCACAGGGCGGTCCCGCGTGCGCGACCGTCCACGCGGACCGTCCCCACTCCGTCCGTCTGTGCTCCCGGCCCGTATCCGGCCGTCACCACTCGGCCATGGTGGTAACGGCATTGGACCTCGCCCCGTACCGGAACTCGTCCGACACCCTGCTGCTGGGATCGCTCGTCCTGGACGCCGTGATGCTGATCTGCACCTATGCGCTGACCCGCCTCTCGGTGGGCCGGGCACTGCGCCCCGTGCGGGCCATGACCGAGCAGGCCACCCAGCGGAGTGCGGTGGCCGCCGTGGACCGCTTCGGCCTCGAGGAGCACCCGGCCGAACTCGCGGCCCTGGGCACCTCCCTCGACGCACTGCTGGACCGCATACGCGCGGTGCTCCGTCACGAGCGGCAGCTGACCGGAGAGTTGTCCCACGAACTGCGCACCCCGCTCACCCGCATCATCGTGGAACTCGACTGGTGGCGGGGACGCCCCCGCTCCGCCGAGCAGACCCGCGCCAGCCATCAGGTGATAGCCGAGGCCACCCAATCCATGCTCACGATCTGCGACACGTTGCTGAACGATGCCCGCGAGAACGCGCTGAACCCCTCAACGGTCCCGGGCACGACCGGTGTTGTCCCTGTTCTGCGCCGTCTTGCCCAGCGGCTCGACGCACCGCGTCAGGTGAGGACCGCGGTGGAGGCGGCCTGTCCGGAGCCGGAGGCAGGTGTCACACCGGCTCTGCTCGAACGTATCGTCAGCCCGCTGCTCTCCAACGCCGTCCGATACGCCCGCTCGCGCGTGACCATGTCCGTGCACCGCGGGCCCGGCTCCGTTCTGATCGACGTCGTCGACGACGGGCCCGGTGTACCGGAGACGTTCTCCGGCGAGCTGTTCCAGCCGGGTCGGCGCGCCACCGCGACGGACGGGCACGACGGCGCGGGACTGGGGCTGCCGCTCGCACGGCGCTTGGCCCGCGCCGTCGGCGGCGAGGTGTCCTACGATCCCGGGCACACGCCAGGGGCCCGGTTCACGGTCACCCTGCCTGCCGGGTGAGGGGCTGCCACGAGGACGGCGAGCGCACCGGAGACGAGGAGAGCGCCGCCCAGCTAGCCGAGGCCGGAACTGTCCGACAGGAAATCACCCATGGAGGTGCCGAGGGTGTTGGAGACCAGGATCGCCCACCAGAACGGGACCTCGCCGCGAAACGTGACGATGTCGCGGATCTGGAACGTCATTCCGGACACCTTCCAGACCGCGAAGATGACCAGCAGGATCGAGATCAGGATCGCCGCGCCGGTCGGGTAGCCCAGGCCGAGGCCCTGCGGACCCCAGCCGAGCGAAGTGGCGCCTTCCGACAGGAACTTGGCGCTGGCATCGCGGTTCATGAAGTCGGACATCGTGGTGCCGGCCATGCTGGTCGACAAGATCACGGTCCAGTAGAAGAACGGGTTGTAGTGTCGCGATCGAAGCTGGACCACCAGGGTCACCACGAAGATCAGGAACAGGGCGATCGTGGTGAGGAAGTAACCCGGCTTCAGCGTCTGCGCGAACAGGTCACCGGCCGTCTCACCCAGCGTTGTCGCGGCGATCTTCATGACCCAGAAGGCCAGGGTGACCTCCGGCAGCTTCTTCATCACCGACGTGGTCATGCCCGCCGCGGACCGGTGCGTGCTCGCGACGTCGAGGTCGGTGTGGAGTTCGGGGTTCTCCAAGGTCGACGCTCCTTGTCGAGTGGAGGCTACGACGACAGGGCGCTCGCCCCCCAGTGGCGCGGGCGCCCTGTGAGCTCGGCCGACCGCCCGCGGCGGCCGAGGCGTTCGACGCTGTCAGATGCCGCCTGAAGGCATCCTGAACGCCTTTCACGCCGGTCAGGCCGCTCGGCGTGCCGCACTCTCCGGCTCGACGACATCCCCGCGGGTCACTGTCAGGTACACCACCAGGCCGAGAATGACCGCCAGGAAGAGCGCGCTGGTGACGACGGTGCCGAGGCCAAGACCGCCCTCTGCGTGCGGCTGGGAGAGGTAGTCGCCGATCGAGGCACCGAGGGGGCGGGTGAGAATGTAGGCGATCCAGAAGCTCCATACCGCGTCCAGACCCAGCGCGAAGCGCGCGACCGCCACCGCGGCGATGGCGAGGGCGAACAGGACGGCGGAGAGCCAGTAGCCGAGGTCCATACGCTCGGAGACCAGGTCACCGGCCGCCGTACCGAGGGCGAAGGTGAACAGCACCGCCAGCCAGTAGAACGACTCGCGGCCGGTGGTGTCGACGCGGTGGATGGACAGGGTGCCCTCGCGCCGGTACCAGACCACGAACACGAGGGCGAGGACGAGTGCGAACGCCGCGGTGCTCTTCTCCAGCGGGACGCCCATATTGTCGGTGAGGTTGTCGCTGATCAGCGTGCCGACGACGCTGATGAGGGCGACGGCGGGCCAGTACACGCCCGCGCGGTAGGCGGCCGTACGGAACTGGAAGACGAGCACGACCGCCAGCACCACGCTCATCAGCACCGATACACCGGTCAGGCCCAGCCCCGCCTTCTCATTGAGCAGGTCGGCCGCGGTTTCGCCGACCGTGGTGCACAGCACCTTGATGATCCAGAAGTAGAGGGTGACCTCGGGCACCTTGCTCCAGCGCAAACGATGTCCGTGCCGGGCGGGAGTGGTGCCGCCCCGTGCGCCTTCGGGAGTCTTGGACAGCTCATACGTCATGAGGCCAGACCGTGCCATCGGCTGCCTGAAAACATCCTGACCGCGCCCGGCGGCCCACCCCTTCCGCGCGGAGCAGCGAACTGAGCCCAAGCCCTGAGGCGGGTCGAACTACCTACAGATCAGCGACGACAAGCCGGTATCCGACGTCGAGTGTTTCTCGGCCGAGCAGGTCGGCGTGGCGTTCGTGCCAGCGGCGGGAGGACAGGTCGTCCGCGAGCCTGGCGAGCCCCGCCCGGAGGACTCTCTCGCCGGTCAGAGCGAGGTGTGACATCCCGGCCCGCACCACCGGATCGAGATATGCCTCGGGCCGACGCCAGTACGCGGCGCCGAATCCGTCGGTGCAGTCGTGCGGGATCGGGACGGTCTCGATACGGGCACCTCCCAGCAGTTCGACAAGTCGGTCGATAGCGACGGCCCGCGTCTCATCGAACGCTGCCGCTTCGGGCACGTACTCGTCCAGCAGCCAGAACTTACGGCTGATGTTCTGGTCCCACGTGAGGATGACGATGCGTCGTCGGGCGATCCGGCGCAGTTCCCTGACGCCGGCCGTCAGGTCGGACCAGTGGTGCACGGTCAGCAGCGCCATCACCGCGTCGGCCGCGCCATCCGTCACAGGGATGGACTCAGCAGTCGCCTGTATGGCCGGCGCGGACTCTGCCGGACGCTGGGCGATCATCGCCGAACTGGGCTCGACCGCGAGCACTGTCCGCGGCGGCTCGTAGGAACCGGCTCCGGCCCCCACATTGATCACTGTCTCGGCGTCGCCGAGTGCCGCGTGGATCTGCACCGCAACCCGAGGGTCCGGTCGGCGCGTGCTGCGATAGGTCCTACCGATGGTGTCGTATGTCGTCACGGCGGCCAGTATGGCGCGGCTACGCAAGCCGTCCAGCGCTGCGTTGGGCCATTCACAAGCCGTGAGGTGCCAGCGTTTCAGGTCGCGCGGATAGGTGGTGTCTTCGATGCCGGGGGCGAGTCGGTCCAGGACGGTCCGGGCAGGGAGTGCGGGTCGGCACCACCCCGCCCGGAGTGTTCCCTCGAGGCTCACCGGACATCGGCATGGTGCGAGGCCATGTGGCCGCGGCAGGTGACCCTGACGCAGGGGCAACCTCTCAGGGTGGGGGGCATGACGACGAGAACCAATGCCATCGAGGTCGCCGGGCTGCGCACGTCGTACGGCGACCATGAGGTCGCGGCGTCTCTACCGGACCCGGGCCGCGAACTAGGAGACTCGTCTGATGCTGACCATCGGCGAGCTGGCGTCGTATGCCGGGGTGACGGTGCGCGCGGTGCGGCACCATCACGCCAAGGGGCTGCTCCCGGAGCCGGAGCGCGACCACTCCGGCTATCGGAGGTATGGCGCCAGCGCCGTGGTCGAGTTGGATCACTCTGGTGACCACCCCTCACAGGTCCTAACGTGGGCCCATGCTCAAGATGCCGTCACGGGTCGACCTGCGCCCGCTCACTCTCTCCGACCAGGACGAGTTCTGCACGCTGGTGCAGGCCAGCTCCGAGCTGCACCGGCCATGGATGCAACTGCCGGCGACCGCGGAGGAGTTCCGGGTCTGGATGCGTCGCTTTGACGACGGCACCAACCTGGGCTTCCTGGTCCGTGTCCGGGAGACCGGTGCGGCCGCCGGCATGGTCAACCTCAATTCGATCATCCGGGGCCGCTACCAGGGCGCGTCCCTCGGCTACGCGGCCTTCGCCCCGTCCGCGGGGTACGGGTACATGACCGAAGGACTCGCCGTCACCGTGCGGCGCGCTTTCACCGATCTGCGGCTCCACCGGCTGGAGGCCAACATTCAGCCGGCCAACAAGGCGTCTTTGGCCTTGGTGCAGCGGCTGGGCTTCCACTACGAAGGGGTTTCGCCCGCCTACCTCTACATCGACGGGGACTGGCGGGACCACGAACGCTGGGCCATCACGGCACCGAACCCCTGGACACCCGATCCATCCCTTCCCGAGGTCTGAGTCGCAGCGGAGCCGCTGAGGCAAGCCCTCCAGGGCTGACGGTCCGTGCACACCGCGGCTGGCTCCTGGACACCATGTCGTACAAGATCCAGACTGGCGCTCCGTGGAACGGCAGGCATGCTGAGGCTCGCCGTCCGTTGCCCACACCACGACAGAACAGGGATGACGACGTGAACATCAACCCACCTTCCGCCACTGGCCAGTTGGGAGAGGACGCGGCGGGCGAGCGCGCTCGCCTGGAGTCCATCCAGCGCAACGTGGACGCTTTCACCATCGGCCTCATCGAAGACCTCCGCATCGATGCATCCTGGAACTGCCTGGAACTGGGCGCGGGTGCCGGTTCCATCGCCTACTGGCTTGCCGGGCGTTGCCCGGACGGCCGTGTCGTGGCCGCGGATATCGACACCCGCTACCTGGACGCGGGTCGAGCCGCGAACCTCCATGTCCAGGAAGCCGACATCTCCGAGGAGGGCTATGCGCCGGGCAGCTTCGACCTCATCCACGCCCGTTACCTGTTCTGCCACCTGTCCACGCGGGACGAGCTGATCAGGCGGGCCGCAGGCTGGCTGTCGCCCGGCGGCTGGCTCGTCGTGGAAGAGCCCTACCACCTTCCGGCCGAGACCTCGCCCTTCCCTCTCATCCAGCGGCTCCTGGCCGCTTATCAGCGCAAGTACAGTGAGCACGGGGCCGATATGACGTGGGCGCGTGGTCTTCCCGCCCACCTCGCCCGCTGTGGGCTGAGCGAGGTGTCCTATTCCGGGAACCTCGGCCGCATGGGTGGCGGCATTGAGAAGGACCGCTGGCTTCCCCTCATCACACAGGCAGCCCCGGACCTCATCGCCGACGGGCTCATCAGCGAGGCGGATCTGATCGCGTTCTCAGATCTGCTGAAGGACCCTGCCTTCATCGACATTCCACAAATCACCATCTCCGCGTGGGCCCGCCGTCCGTGGGACACGTCGAAGGTGTCCCAGAAGGCCGACACGGACCGAAGTGGTCTGGAGGCGCTGCGGGTTGAGTGATCGGATGTTCACGGTTCGTCGCGCCGACGCACAGGACGGGGAAGCCCTCGGTGAGATCCACGCCGCGGCCTGGGAGGCGGCTTACGCCCCCTTCTTCGATCCGGAGTTCGCCGCGCGTGCTGTCCGGAGCAGACGGATGCGATGGCACGAGAGGATCGCGGAGGGAACGGCGACGATCCTGCTGGCCGAATATGAGAGCCGTCCTCTGGCGATGTCCGCCTACGGCCCGTCCTCCTCTCGGCCGGGTCTTGCCGAGATCCTCACCTTTTACAGCCACCCCGACAGCTGGGGCAGCGGGGTCGCCGCCGCATTGATGACCGAGACGCTGCGCTCCCTGAGCGACAACGGTTTCGCCCAGGTTCACCTGTGGACACTGCGCGACACCCCGCGATCCCGTCGCTTCTACAGCAAGTGTGGCTTCACCGAGCGCGGTACCGCCCGCGCCTTCGACTTCGGCGATGGGAACCCCCTTGACCAGGTCGAATTCGAGCGAGTGTGTTGATGCCGGTGGAGGTGACCGACTCTCGGTATGGGCGTGCGGACTTCGCTGACGTCATTGAGCGCGTGCGGCCTGCGGGCCGCGTACGTGGGACCTCAGATCCGTCACCGTGTGCCGCGTAGTCGAAGGAGGTAGGCCGCGGTCAGCGCGACGGCACGGTCCTCGTCGTGCGACAGCTTCCTGAGGGCGCGTGACGCCGTCGTCCCCGGGACGGCGGCCAGCGCCTGCGTCAGCCGTCCGCGTGCGGGCGCTTGAGTGGTGTGGTGGGCGAGACGGTCGACGAGCTCGGTCGCGATCCGCTCGGCTGCCGCGGTGTCGCTCGCCAGCACGCTCAGTGCGTCGGCCGCATCGGTGTCGTTCCTCCCTTCCACGATCATGTCGATGAGGATCGGGACCGTATCGGCCACTCCGCGTGGCCCGAGCGCCAGAGCCGCGTACCCACGGACCACGGCGTCGGTGTGTGTGAGAGCGTGCCGCAGATGCGCGGTGGCCTCACCGCCGGGCATCTCGGCCAGGGACCGTACGGCACGTTCCCGCACCGCGGCCACTGGTGAGCCGAGGCCCTCCGCCAGCAGTGCCGGGCCGCCATCGCCCGATCGCGCCAGCGCCCATCGAAGCGCCCCGGCGGCGTTCGGATCCGTCTCGTTCAGTACCGCCTCGACCAGGGCCTCCACCGGCATCGCAACCTCGTCGGCCGAGGAAAGGGCCGCGCGCTGGCGCGCACCGGCACTCGTGGACTCCAGTGCGTGGAGGAGAGCCACGACCTGGAGGACGTCCTCCCAGCCGGTGGAGGCCGCGGCCTCGATCCGGCGCAGCCGCGTGAGCAACTCGGTCTCGGCCGTGATGCGTTCGCGGGTCTGAGCGATGAGGTCGCCGACGAGCGCCGAGGGCGTGAAGCCGGGATCGTCCAGTGCCTGCCCGATCTCACGCAGCGACAGCCCCAGCGACCGCAGGCTCTCGATGTGGAAGATCCGCCGGATGTCCTCCCCGGAGTACTCCCGGTAACCGGAGCCCGTACGGCCCGAGGGCCGCACCAGACCGAGCGACTCGTAATGCCGGAGCATGCGGGCACTTACCCCGGACCGTCGCGCCACCTCACCGATCAACACACCCCATCATCCCTCCTGGCCGGACCCGCCGAGGGCCACGACCCGCTTCGCCTCCTCGATCGCGGACTCGAATCCGGTGTCCGGCTCGCGCAACAGCCGTCCCGTGGCCAGCGCGTGCGCGCGCACGCGCGGGTCAGGGGCCGTCGTCGCGGCACGCAGAGACGGCTCGATCACTTCCCCCAGCTCGACCAGAGCCCGGCTGAGACTCAACTGCGTCTGGCGCCCACCGCGCCCGAGCTGCCTCGCCAACGCCCCGGCCAACGCGGACTTCTCACCTTCCGGCACCAGCACGACCGCGGCCCGCCAAGCGCTCCGCGCCACCTCGTCGTCGGCGTCGGACAACAGCGCCCACGAGATCGCCGGCCACGCCTGCGGGTCGCCGATCTTGGACAGCGTGTGCAGCGCCTGGCTCCGTGCCTGCGCACGCTCCGAGCGGACTTCGCGGACCACCGCGGGAAGCGCCACGGACACCGGGTGGCGGGTGAGCGCCCAGGTCAGCATGTCGCGGACGAAGAACTCGGGCTCGACCGCGCATCGCTCGATCAGCTTGCCGACGAAGCGCGGATCCGGTGTCGTGCCGACCGCCAGCGCGGCCCGCAGCCGCACGGACGAACGGTCGTCCTCCAACTCCCGGAGCACTCGTATCGCATCCGGGTCCAGTCTCGTGACGGTCATCGAGACCACCTCCTCGACGAGCAGTGAAAGCCTTGTCACCGTGTCAAGGTCAAACAAGGGCCCGCGGCTCGCTTCCGTCGACCGGCCGCCCCCGGCACGTGTGGCATTCGTGGGAATGCTCCTTAGACGGGGCGAGACCGCTGATGGCCGGGGCCGTGCGGACCTGTTCCGGGGCAGTTCGGCAGCGCTGCCGGGCTGGTCGGCTGTGAGAAGGCGCTGCTAGGCAGCGGGAACAGCTTGGTGGTGGGTGAATCGAGTCCGCAGGCTCGTCTGGTAGCGGCGTAGGAGCAGGATGGCGGTGGTGGCGAGGCCGGTGAGGAGGCCGAGCCAGATGCCGAGGGTGTGCAGCCCCGCGGCGTAGGCCAGGAGCCATGCGGCGGGGAGGCCGATGGCCCAGTAGCCGATGAGGGTGATGCGGAAGCCGCTCTTGGTGTCGTCGAGGCCGCGAAGGAGTCCGACGCCGATGTTCTGAGCGCAGTCGAAGAACTGCAAGACCATGATGACGAGGAGCAGGTGGGTGGCGATGGACACCGCCTGCGCGTCGCGGGCGCCGTTGGTATCGAAGAAGGGACTCAGCACGAGGTCGGGCAGCGTGGCGTAGACGATGCCCACCAGGGTCATGACGGCGGCGGCGCAGGCCAGCGCGGTGTTCTTGATGCGCAGGGCTGCCTCGGGCCGGTCGAGGGCGAGTTCGCGGCTGACGTTGATGGACGCGGCGTGGGAGAGGCCGATGGCGACCTGGAAGACGATGTAGACGAGTTGGTTGACGGCGGTGTGCGCGGCCAGGGCGGCGCTGCCGAAGGAGCCGGCCATCAGTGCGGTGACGGAGAAGAATCCGGCTTCGGAGCCGTAGGTCGCGGCGATGGGTATGCCGAGCTGGACCAGGCGGCGGATGGTGGCGCGGTCGGCCTTGGTGATGTCGAGGCTCAGGAGGGGGCCGAGGACGGTGTCCTTCCTTGCCGACAGGTAGAGGGCGAGGAAGGACAGCAGGTAGACCAGAGAGGTGGCGACACCGACGCCGGGCAGGCCCAGTTCTGGCAGGCCCCATGTGCCGTGGATGAGTACCCAGTTGATGCCGGCGTTGACAGCGACGGAAGCGAGGGTGATCCGGAGCAGTGTCTGAGGGCGGCGCATGCCCACGGTGAACTGGCGGATCGCCTGGAACCACAGGCAGGGCAGGAGACCAGGGGCGAGGGCCAGCAGCATGGTCTGCGCGCGGTCGACGATGTCGGCTTCCTGCCCCAGGAAGGCCAGGGCCTGGCCGATGAGGAGCATCAGCACGGCCCCGGCAAGACCGGCGAGAGTCGCCACGGCCAGGCTGGCGCGGACGATCTTACGTATCTCCTGGTCGTCGTCGTGCTCGGCGCTGCCCCCGGTGTTGTTCTCCTGGGCCGCTTCGGCGCGTGCGGCGGCGCTGGCTATCTGGTTGCCGACGGAGGTGACGAGACCGACGCCCATGGTGCGCAGCTGGTTGAAGATGACGATGGCCAGTCCGCCTGCCGCGAGGTCGGCGGTGCCGAGCATGCCCATCATCACGGTGTCGGTGGTGGTCAGGGCCACCTGTGCGAGCTGGGTGAGGATAAGGGGGACGGCGAGGGTGGCCAGGGCGCGACTGTCGCGGAGAAGAGTGGTCAGCTGCATGGCGGCTATCAAATCCTGCGGAGTTTGGTGATCTTCTCGTCGATCTCACCCTCGATGGCGAGATCGATGAGGTTTCGGGCATGCATCCAGTCGTCGTTGAAGACGGTGTCCATGTATTTTTCGCCGCCGTCGTTGACCAGCGCGACCATAGTGGTGTCCGGTGGGAGGGAGGACAGCCGGGTCAGGGCCTCGTAGACGACTCCGCCGGCGGAACCGCCGATCAGCAGCCCGGTGCGGGCCACGGCGCGTGCGGTGGCGAAGGCTTCGACGTCGCCGACCTTGGCGCCCTCGTCGATCAGGTCGAAGTCGACAAGCGCACCGATCTCGGCGCCCTCGGGGGTGCCGGTCCCGGACTGGTAGTAGTCGTGGGCGGGACCGCCGAAGGCGATGGAGCCTTTGGGCTCGACGCCGATGGTGGTGAAGTCGGGGTGGAGCTTGCGCAGCTCTCGGGCGGTGCCGCAGAGCATGCCGCCTGTGCCGACCGCGCCGATCAGAACGTGGATGTTCCCGCCCAGGGCCTGATGGAGTTCGTGGGCGACGGGGAAATAGCCGACGCCGTTGGCGGGGTTGTTGTGCTGTTCGGTGAAGACGGTGTTGTCCTGGCCGCGGGCCATTTCCTCGGCGAGTTCCTCGCGGGCGGCGGTGGCCAGCTCTTCGGTGCCGTCATCGACGACGTAGACGAGTTCGGTGCCCAGGGCTTTCATACCGCGCAGCTTGTCCGCGGCGGCGTGGTTGTCGACGACGGCGGTGAAGGTGTAGCCGCGCTCGGCGGCGAGGACGGCCAGGCCCAGGCCGGTGTTGCCGGAGGTGGATTCGATGATGCGGCCGCCCGGGCGCAGGGTGCCGTTCTGTTCGGCGGCGTCGATCATCGCGCGAGCCATGCGGATCTTGGCGGAGCCGGTGGGGTTGTACATCTCCAGTTTGAGCAGGAGGCGGCTGCCGGTCTCGGTCCGGCAGAGCTCCAGCAGCGGGGTGTATCCGATGAGGTCGGATATGCGGGAGACCACGGCGGGGCGCGCGAGGGCCTCGTTCATGGGAAGACTCCAGGCAGGTCGAAGGTCACAGGGCGGCGCGGCGGTCGAGGCGCCAGCGCGGGCGGTCGCCCAGGCGGTCCAGTACGACCTTGGGGGGCAGCGGCAGGTCGTGGAAGGGCGACTCGTTGGAGTCCATCTGGTATCCGGCCGTGTTGGGGTAGACCAGCAGGTCACCGACGCCGGGGCGGGCCGGGAAGGGGATCTTGCGCCAGGTGAGCATGTCCGACTCCAGGCAGGACGCGCCCCCGACACAGGCGGGGTGGAGGCCGTTGCCGACGGCTCGGCCGGCCGGGGTCAGCAGCTGCGGATCGGGCAGGTATTCGCTGTTGAACCACTGCTCGGACAGGCTCAGGCTGGTGCCGTCGACGGTGACGATCTGGTAGTCCTCGCGGTCCTTGACGCCCTGGACGCGGAAGACAGAGGCTCCGGCGCCGTCCAGCAGGGCGCGGCCGGGCTCCATCATCAGGAGCGTGCCGGTGTCCTTCAACTGCGCCGCGAGAGTGCTCTGTCCGCCCTCGGGGACGGTGGACAGGATGGCACGCAAGGCGTCAGCTCCGGCCACGGGTGAGTGGTAGGGGTAGAAGTCGTCGCTGTGGAACGACTTGCTTGCGTGGTAGTGCTCGGGGCGCTGTTCGGCGAGGAAGGTGTGCCAGTGCTCGGCGGAGCTGTAGTCGACGGCGAAGCCGCCGCCGATGCTGATCCGGTCGGCCGGCAGCCCCAGCACCCGGGCCTTCAGACACAGGTTGAGGAGTTCGCCGGCGAGGTCGGCACGTGGCCGGGTGGCGTAGCCGGACAGGTGGAAGCTGAAGCCTTCCATTCGCACGGCGTCCCCGTTGCGCACGCAGCTGTCCAGCGCGATGCCGATTTCGGCGTCGTTCATGCCGAAGCGGCTGTGCGACGGGGCGGGCGGCAGCCGGCGCAGCAGCACCCGGGCAGGGCGTACCGCACCGGTCAGGGCGAGCGTGACAAGCCGGTCGAGTTCGTCCAGTGCGTCCACGGCGATCAAAGAGCCGTGGAAGAGTGCGAGGCGCAGTAGTTCGTCGCTCTTGGCGGGGCCGGTGACGACGATGTTCTCGCCGCGTACCCCGTGCCCGAGGGCTTCGCGCATCTCTCCGGTGCTGGCGGCGTCGACGCCCGCTTGGTGGGCAGCGCAGCGTTCCATCCATACGGCTGCCTTGTTGGCCTTCTTCGCGTAGTACACCCGCCCCTCCACACCGGCGTCGCTCAGGGCGGTGCGGAAGGCGGTGAGGTTGCTGTCGAAGCGGTGCGGCAGCAGGAAGTGGAAGGGGCCGCCGAAGGCGTAGGACAGTTCGTGGAGCAGACCGCTGTCCAGTGTCCGGTCGGTGTCCGGGTCCGTGTGGGCGGGGAGTGTCGGGACGTTCGCGGTGGGCGGGTGGATTACTGCCACAGCGGCACCTGTGTTCCCAGGCCCTGGTCCAGGGCGAGTTGGGCGAAGCGGTGGCCCAGCGCGATATCGGTGACGACGAGCCCGCTGTTGTAGGCGAAGACGCGTTCCTCCGCCGATCGGCGGCCGGCGGCGATGCCTGCGATGACGGGCGGGAACTCGGCGTCGACGGTGGGGAAGTCGCCGTTCTCGTCGGCCATGTCGGTGCCGGTCACCTTCATCTGTGCCTCGCTGGTCGCCACGACCCGGTCGGCACGGTGAAGTGTGGAGGGTGCCAGCCCGTGGCCGACGAGGATCGAGAGCGCACCGGGCCTGAGCCAGTCTGCCTCGACGGCCGCCGGGGTGTGGCTGCCGGCGGTGGCGACGACGATGTCGGCATCCGGCGCTGCGGCCCGCGGATCGGTGACGATCTCCACGTCCCGGTCGGGGAAGTGTGTGCGAAGTTCCTCGCGTACCGCGGCGATACCCTCGGCGTGGGTGCCGAAGAGCATCAGTCGGTCGAGGTCCGGCAGCGTCGTCAGCAGGAAGGGCAGTGCGAGCCGTCCTTGGGTGCCGGTGCCGATCACCAGCGCGCTGCGGGCGCCGGGCCGGGCGCATTCCCGAGCCAGCAGGGCGGACACGGCCGGGGTGCGCAGCGAACCGATCCGGCCGCAGTCCATCATGGCCACGGGCAGGCCGGTGACGTCGTCGTACAGGGTGAGCGCGGTGTAGTAGTGCTGCTCCTCGCGGCCTTTGTCGAGCCCGTGCTTGTACGAGGTCTTGATCGCGACGACGTCGCGGGAGCCGTCCCGGCCGAGCATCGCGTAGGAGACGGAGTGTCCGTCCTCAGGCTTGACCGTGAGTTTGCGGGGGTTGTCCGACTTACCGGCATGCAGGGTGCGGTAGGCCTCCTCCACAGTGGCGACGACATCGGCCAGGGATATGTCCAGCCCGGCGAGGTCGCTGGTGGACAGGATACGCAGGGTCTTGTCGGCGGGCAGGGAGTGGGCCTCGTCGGCCACGGCGGTCTCGGTCATATCCGTCCTCGGTGCGGGGAATCAGGGCGGGAAGTATCAGGCGGCGTGGGCTTCGATGGCGGCCTGACCGTAACCGTGCTCGTCCTGTTCGGCCAGGGGGCGTGTACGGCGTCCGGGGACACGGACGGAAGCACGCTTCAGCCACCGGTCGGTGCCGTCGTAACGCGCCTGGAAGGGCACGCGGCCATGGACGACGAGGTCGTTGTCGACGATCAGGACCTCGCCGGGGCGCAGGCTCACGGACCGCGAGACGCGGCTGAGTTCGGACTCCAGCCGCCGGTAGGCGGCCCGATGCGCGGGGGAGGCGTCATCGAGCGGTGTGTAGGCGGGGTCGAAGCGGAGTGTGAGTCCGTCCTGGGCGTGGAAGAGGGTGGGAACGCCCGTCGGCGGGGCTCCCTGGAAGTTCTGCGCCTCGGTGTAGGCGTCATCGGGGAGGATCGGCAGCCGTGGCCGGGTGAGCAGCGCGATGTCGGCTTCGGAGAGCCGGACGTTGCGGATGCTGGCCGCGGTGGTGGCGATGTGATCGTGGTTGCGCATGCAGCCGAGCATCAGCAGGTGAGCACGGCCGGGGTGGAAGGCGTCCTCGGTGTGCGGGCTGAGCAGGACGGTGCTGCTGGCGCCTGTCTGCTCGGTCTCGTGTCCCGGAGCGGGGACGATGTTGTGCACGAACCGGCCGTCCTGCTGGCCTTCCCAGGCGATGGGGTTGCCCATGGCGGTGGCGAGCAGCAGCAGCACGATGTCGTGGACGGCGCCGCTGTCGTCGGCGTTGCGCCAGCTGGAGGGTGTGGGGCCTATCTCGGTGTCGTCGACCTCCAGCCCTCGCAGGACGAACAGGCCGTCGTCGGTGTCGACGGGGCGCAGTTCGCGGCGGATCGGTTCGCTCAGGTCCCCGGCGGCTTCGCCGACGCGGGCAAGGAGTTCGGGGGACGTGGCCGAGGCGCCGAATTCGGCGAGGATCTTCTCAGCGGCCTGACGCAGTTCGCCAACGCTGGTGGTGTCGAGCTGACGGACGGGTGCGGCTCCCGTACTCATGTCGGATCAATCCGTTTCCGTTGGAGGCGGGGTGAGGCCCGGTGTGGCGCTGCGCATCCTTGGCGCGGCACGCTCACCGCACCGGCGCGGGGTGTTATGGGGGTTTTGCTCCATGCCGGTGCTCGGTGGACGGTGACGAAGGTACCCACGACTCTTAGGTAAGGCAAACCTAACTGAGATTTCCGGGGCTTTGTCTGGCCTCGTGGAACTCTCGCCCGCTAAGGGCTGGTTGACGTTCATCAATCAAGGTGGTGGGCGTCGCGCGAGCTTGCGGAAACGGTTGTCATTAGGGTAGGCAACCCTAAGCAATCGGAACTCAGTGGAGCGAGGCAACGTGGACTTCAACAGGCGACAGATGCTGTGGGCCAGCGGCGGCATAGGCGCGGCCGCGCTGCTGGCCGCCTGTGGTGGCGGCGACAACGCGGCCTCTTCGGGCTCCGGCGGGAAGCCGAGAAAGGGCGGCACACTCCGCATCGGAGCGCTCGGCCGCTCCTCGGCCATCACCCGTGACCCGCACGGCAACCAGGGCAATGAAAGCGACTACCTCATCATCGCCCTCGTCTACGACACCCTCACCGCCCCTGGTCTGAAGGACAACACCGTCGGCCGCCTGGCGACCACCTTCAAACCCTCGAAGGACCTCAAGACCTGGCGTTTCACCGTCGCCAAGGGCGCGACCTTCCACGACGGGAGCCCGGTCACCGCCGACGATGTGGTGTGGTCCCTGCGCCGCCTGCGCAACACCCCCGCCGGCGCGGCCCGTCTGCCCGGCATCAAAGCGGACAACATCACGGCCGAGGGCAAGGACACCGTCGTCCTCGTGTCCGACTTCGCCAACACCGAACTTCCCATGCTCACCCGCCTGTCGACGTTCATCCTGAAGAAGAACACCCCTGAGAAGGAGATCGCCAAGGCACCGGGCACCGGCCCCTTCAAGCTCGACTGGTACCGGGGCGGCAACGCCCGGCTGGTGCGCAACGACCACTGGCACGGCGGCAAGGTCTACCTCGACGCCATCGAGGTGACCATGTTCGAGAGCCCGCAGGCGATGGCGAACGCGATGATGTCCGGCCAGATCGACGTCGCCTCCAACGCGGGGCCGATCGCCGCCCGCACCGCCGACGCGCGCGAGGACATCAAGGTCATCCGCCGCCCCAACGACATGGCCATGCCGATCGTGATGCGCACCTCCAGCGGCCCGTTCGCCGACGCCAGGGTCCGCGAGGCGATGAAGCTCGTCGTGGACCGCGAGGCGATGGTCAAGCAGGTCCTGTCCGGTTACGGCACCGTGGCCAACGACATCCTGGGCACCGGCGACCCCGACTACGCCAAGAGCATCCCGCAGCGCCACCGTGACCTCGCCAAGGCCAAGAAGCTCCTGAAGGAAGCGGACTTCGACTTCTCCAAGACCTACGAGCTGGTCACCACCGAGGACATCGCCGGGCTCGCGGAGTCGGCGACACTGTTCGCCTCCCAGGCCCGCGAGGCAGGCATCAAGGTCAAGGTCGTCAAGCAGGAGTCCGGCACCTTCTACCAGAAGACCTGGCTCAAGGGCGACTTCTACACCAACTACTGGGGCACCAACGACTCCGTGGTCTTCTTCGCCTCCAAGACCATGACCAGTGGAGCCGGCCAGAACGAAGCCGACTGGTCCGACAAGGACTTCGACACCCTGTACCACAAGGTCCTCGCCACCGCCGAGCCCAAGGCCCGCACCGCCGCCCTGCACGACCTCCAGCAGATCGAACACGACACATCCGGCTACCTCCTGTGGGGCATGGCCGACGGCATCGACCTGGCCGCCCCCAAGGTGCATGGACTGCCCACACTTCCCGGCTACGGCCGCGTCCAGCTCGAAAACGTCTGGCTGGCCCCGTGACCGGCTCCACAGCGCCTCAGGCCGAGGCCGCCACGCAGCCCGTGGCGGCCTCGCCCGCGCACCGCCTCGGAAGAGCAGGAGTGCGGCTCGCCACGCTGCTGGGCAAACGCATCCTGATGCTGGTGGTGCTCCTGGCCGTGGTGTTCGCCGCGATCGAGCTGCTGCCCGGCGACGCGGCCTCGGCCACCTCCGAACGCGGCGAGGGCGCGGCCGGTCTGGCCGCCCGACGGCATCTGCTCGGCCTGGACCGGCCGCTGTGGGAACGCTTCTCGGACTGGATCACCGCCCTGCCCTCCGGAGACCTCGGCACCTCCGCCCATGGCGAGCAGGTCACCGACATGCTCGCCGACCCCCTGCCCAACACCATCGTGCTGGGCGCCACCGCCTTCGTCCTGACCGTCGTCTTGGCCCTTGCCCTCGGAATCTGGGCCGCCGCCCGACCGCGCGGAGTCGTCGACCGCACGGTGGACCTCACCTCGACCGCGGCCTTCGCACTGCCCGAGTTCGTCGTCTCCATCGGGCTGCTGCTGGTGCTCTCGCTGTGGACCGGCTGGCTTCCCGCCGCCACCGTCACCGGCGGCGACGGCGCTCCCACCAGCTGGACCATGCTCGTGATGCCGGTGCTGGCCCTCACCATCCCGCAGACCGGCTGGAACACCCGCATCGTCCGTGCCGCCCTCGCCGACCAAGCCGCCACTCCACACGTCGAGGCCGCCCACCTGGACGGACTGCCCCTGCGCCGTGTGCTGCTGCGCCACGCTCTGCCCGGCGCTTGGCCCGCCATCGCCACCGGGATCGCCACGTCCACCGGCATGCTGCTCGGCGGAACGGTTGTGGTGGAGACCCTCTTCAACTACCCAGGAATCGGAACCGTGCTGGCCGGTTCAGTCGCCGACCGGGACACCCCGGTCATCGCGGCCGTCGTCACCTGCGCCGCCGCTCTGATCACCGTCGTTCTCCTCCTCGCCGACCTCGTCCGAGCCCGCACTCTGGGAGCCCGCACATGACCGCCACCGCGGTCCTCGACAAGCGCGCCGCGCGTCGTCCCTGGCCAAGGATCATCCTGCCCGTCATCCCCGCCGTCCTGCTCGTCCTGGCGGCGGTCCTGGGGCCGTTGCTGGCCCCCCACCCCCTCGACAAGCCCGTCACCGCCCCGTACGGCGCATCGGGTACGGACGCTGCCCTGGGAGGCGACCAGCTCGGCCGTGACGTCCTCAGCCGCCTCCTGCACGGCGGCAGTGCACTCATCGGAAGCGCCCTGACCGTGGCGGTCGTTGTCACCTTCCTGGCCACTCTGCTCGGATGCTTCGCCGTGCTCAGTCCCCGGCTCGGGCGCATTGTCGAGCGGACCGCGGACACCGCCATCCTGCTGCCCCCGGTCCTGGGCATCATGCTCTTCGCGCTGGCCTGGCCCGACGGCGGACGGTTCGCCATCACCCTGGCCGCGATCGTCCTCGGCACCCCTTATGCGGTACGCATCGTGGCCAGTGCGGCGGCCCCGTTCACCACCGCGGGTTTCATCGAGGCGGCGATCGCCAGTGGCGAGGGCACCGCACACCTGGCACTCCGCGAAATTCTGCCCAACCTCCGCGCCACGATCCTGGCCCTGTTCGGCCTGCGCTTCGTCGACGCCGTCTACGTCATCTCCACGGCGGGCTTCCTCCAGCTCGGCCCCCAGCCGCCGGAGGCCGACTGGGCGCTGATGATTCGCGAGAACGGGCCCGGCATCATGCTCAACCCCTGGGCCGTCGTCGCCCCCGGCCTGGCCATCGGCTTGCTCGCCATCAGCGTCAACCTCGCTGCCAACGCACTGGCCCCGGCCACTGCCCGCAAGGCGGCCCTGCGATGACCACCACCGGGCCAGCCGCACCCATACCCCAGGACATGCACGTGGACTCTTCCCACACCCCACCGCCCGTCAGGGTCACCGACCTCGAAATCGGTCCGGCGGGCGGACCGGCCCTCCTGAGCGCCATCAGCCTCACTCTTCGAGCAGGCAAGATCACGGCGCTCACCGGCCCCTCGGGCTCGGGCAAGACAACCCTCCTGCGCGCCCTCATCGGCGACACCCCCCACGGCGCCGACGTCACCTCAGGCACCGTCCAGGCGCTCGGCCAGGACGTCTTCACGCTCGCCCCGGACGCGTTGCGAGCGCTGCGCCGCCGGAGCGTCGCCTACGTCGGCCAGGACCCCGGCTCCGCCCTCAACCCCCGCATGACCGCGGCACGCCTGATCGCGGAGGTCGCCACCGCCCCGACCCCCAAGACCGTCACAGCACTGATGGCCGAGTGCCGCCTCGACGAAGCTCTCGTGCATCACCGCCCCGGCCAGCTGTCCGGGGGGCAGCAGCGCCGCCTCGCCCTGGCCCGGGCGCTGGCCCGGGAGCCCGAGGTACTCCTGCTCGACGAGCCCACCGCGGGCCTCGACGCCGTCCTGCGTGAGGAGATCACCGGCCTGCTCCGGCGTCTTGCCGACCGGGGCCTGACGATCGCCCTCGCCTGTCACGACCCGCACGTGATCGAGACCTGCGCCGATACCGTCATCACCCTCGGCGGACCCACCCGGCCCGGTCACACCGACCAGTCGAAGGCCCGTCCTCGCCTCCCCGCACCACAGTCCACACCAGCTGACGGTCTGCGCGCCCGCGGGCTACAGGTGGCCTTCACACACAGAGGTCACACCCACGAAGCGCTCAAGGACGCGGACTTCCACGTCCGCGCGGGGACCTCGACCGGCATCATCGGCCCCTCGGGGTCCGGGAAGACCACGCTGTTGCGCGTCCTGGCCGGACTTCAGACCCCTGCCGCCGGAACCCTCACCTGGAACGGCCAGGTGCTGCCTCCCACAGCCCGCAAACGCACCCGGGACCAGCATCGCCGCATCCAATTCATCCCGCAGAACCCCCTCGGCGCCCTCAACCCCGCGCGAACCGTGGGCGCTTCGATCGCCCGCCCACTGCGGCTCCACCGCGTCGTCGCGAAGGCGGACGTTCCGGATCGGGTGCGCACACTTCTCGACGACGTGGGCCTCCCTGAGGAATTCGCCCGTCGCTATCCGCACGAACTGTCAGGCGGACAGCGCCAACGCGCCTCCATCGCCCGTGCCTTGGCCACCGAGCCCGAGCTGCTGCTCTGTGACGAGGTCACTTCCGCGCTCGACCCCTCGACCACGGAGAGCGTGATGAGGCTGCTGACCCGGCTGCGCACCGAGAACGGCCTCGCCCTCGTCCTCGTCAGCCACGAACTGGACGTCATCGCGGCCCACTCCGACACCGCCCACCGCATCGACGGCGGACACCTGCACGCCGCGGTGCCCAGCACTGACCTCAGCCTCGGAGCCCCCTCGTAGCGCTGGCCCGCAGCCGAACGTGGCTGTCGACGAGGAACGAAGCCGAGGGGCGCGTCATCGGTGGTGTTCGACCACGTCCCGAAGACACGGCCTCGTTGCCGGTCGTGCCGTCGAGCATCTCGCGCAGGATGTCCAGGTGGCCGTTGTGGCGGGCCGTCTCCTCGGTGAGGTGGAGGAGGATCCAGCGCAGGTCGACGTGGCGACCGCCGCGGACGGCTCGCCGGGCCTGACTGCCCAGGTCATTCCCGGCGACCAGTTCGCGGTAGCGGGCGCTCTGTTGGGCGTATGCGTCGAGCAACTGGGGGAGGGGGAAGTTGACGGCGATACGCATCTCGCGGTCGGGGTCCTCCTCGGTCCAGGGGCCGTGGTCTTCCTCGCCGAGGAAGACCACTTGGAACCAGCAGTACTCGGCCCAGCGGAGGTGGTTGATCACTCCGCTCATGGTCATCAGCGGTGAGCCCGGCAGGAGCGCCTTGCGAGCGTTCTCCGCGGAGACGCCAGCGCACTTGGCGCGGGCGGTGTCACGCGTGTAGTCGAGAAACGTGGTGAGCTGGGTGCGCTCGTCCCACGCGGGCGGCGTGTCGTCGATTCTGGTCATCGCGCGAAGCGTCCCCGATCACCGCGCCCGACGTCGAGGCATTTACCGACGAGCCCCTCCGCTCCACCTGGCTCCCCGTCCGGCGGGTGCCGGCCCGCGACGTCCGGCTCCTCCTCGTGCGGGAGCGCGGCGGGAACGTGCTCAGCGAGTAGCGCGGCTCCCAGCAGCCTCTGCGGGCCTCCTCTGGCTTGATGCCAGAACACGTTCAAGTGCCGCCCGGCCCGCGGGCCCCCACGTCGGCTTACCACCTGGCAGGCCCTGCTCCCCGGCCCGGCCCATGAGGATGAGGAAAAGGCTCTTCGCGGCAGCCCACCCTCGTGCGCGCCGGATCATCGCCTCGTCCGCGTCTGCGTACACGTCGAAGAAACGTGCGGCCGCCCCCGCGGGAAGGAGCACCCAGGCAGCCGCGAGATCGACCGCCGGATCGCCGGCGCACATATCACCGAAGTCGATCACGCCCGTGAGTGTCCCTTCCGAGGTGACGACATTCGCTGGATGAAGGTCGCCGTGCAGCCATACAGGCGGGCCTTCCCCATCGGGAGCCGCAACGGCCTCGTCCCAGACGTCCCGGACACACCGGAGTTCAGCGGCATCGCCTCCGGAGGCGACTTCCGCGAGTCCCTTTTCGAAGGCGTCCGAGAGCGTTTTGAGGGGTACGCCGCGATCCTGACTGACCGGTGCGTCTGCGGGCGCCTTCACATGGAGTGCCGTGAGGAAGCCCGCCAAAGTGTCGGCCGCGCTGTCGTGGCTGAGGGGGGCGCGGTCGGCTGGTTCGCCGGGAACCCATGTCGCGATGGTCCATGGCCGCGGGAAGCGTGCGGACGGTTCACCGATCCGCAGGGGGGTCGGGACGGGAAGCGGTAGACGCGAGGCCAGGGCGGGCAGCCACCGGAACTCGTTGCGCAGGAGGGACGGCGCACGCTCCGTGCGGGGCATGCGCACGGCCAACTCCTCCCCGAGTCGCCACAGTTGGTTGTCCCAGCCGCCGACCACCTCACGCAGGTCCAGGTCTGCAAGGTCCGGATGCTGCTCACGCACCAGGGAGCGCACCAAGTTCTCATCGATCTCGAAGCTGTCCATGATCTCACTCAACCATCGATGGCACCGCACCGACGATCGATGGCAGGGGACGCTGATTCGCTGACGACGGCTCCCGCTGACGGCGACCCTCTCGGCTAGGAGCCCTCTTGGTCGGCTATCCAGTTGCCGTGGAAGCCGGACGGCACCCGGGAGGGCAGGTGGATCGTCGCGACCGGGGTGGCGGCGAGGTCGTGGGCGTCGAGGAGGGCCAGGTCGCTGCGGTCGGTGGTGGCGTCGTAGACATAGGTCATGAGCCAGCCGGGGCCGCCGGGCGTGTCGTCGGCGGGGGCGAACGACGCTTCCGAGGGGGTGCGGCCGGGACCGAAGTCGTGGCAGACGGTGCCGCCGGTGGTGAGGTCGTAGTGGACGAGCGAGGTGCCGCTGGTGATGTGCCCCTGCCCTGAGGCGAGGCTGATCAGGCGATCGTCGATCCGGGGGAATTCGCCCGGCCGGTCGTCGACTTGGTCCTCGCGGACTGTGCCGGTGGCCGGATCCAGGGTCCACTTCCACAGGACGGCCGCCTTCATCGGCAGGGTGCTGCCGTCGGCCGCGCGCCGCCACAACTCCGGGTAGCGCATGACGTGCAGCACGATCGTGCCGTCCGGTGCGTCGTAGGCGTTGAGCGAGTGGAAGACGTAACAGGGGTCGATGGTGAACCACCGGACGTCGCCGTTCGGGTCGTCGCGGCGCAGGATGCCGAGCCGGGCGCCGTACCCGTCGTCCCAGGAGTAGGGCATGGTGCCCGCTTTGGCGGCCTGGAGGTCGAAGACGACGGGCAGGTCCATGAAGACGACGTGACTGGCGGTGAGTGCGAAGTCATGCATCATCGTCGGCCCGGGCACCTCGATGGGCCTGCTGATCACCAGCTCCCCACTGGCGTCGGCGCGGTGGTAGGTGAGGTGGACGGGGCCACGGGAGCCGTAGCCGAAGAAGTGCAGTTCTCCGGTGACCGGGCAGGTCTTGGGGTGGGCCGTCATGGCGGTGCGCAGGCGGCCGTCGAAGTCGTAGGGGCCCTTGGTGTCGAGGTCGCGGGTCAGCTCGTAGGGCAGGGCGTTCTCGACGAGGGCGAAGGTGCGGCCCGCGTGCCGGACGACGTGGGTGTTCGCCGCTCCGGCGGTGAGGTCGAGCGTGCCCTGGTCGTCGTACATCCGGGCGCCGTCCGTGAACCGCGTGGTGCGAACCCAGCGGTTGCGGTAGGCGACGGCGCGTCCGTTCTCGATGCGGACGCCGTGGACCATGCCGTCGCCGAAGAACCAGTGCCCGGAGGCGGCGTCGGCCGGGTTGGGACCGTTGCGCAGGTACCAGCCGGACAGCTCGGGCGGGATGGTGCCGGTCACCGGCAGGTCGTACGCGGTGAGTTCCTCGGTGACCGGGGCGTAGTTGCCGGAGAGGTGCTTCGGAGGCGTGTTCATCGGGTCACCTGCCCCGTCGCGGGCGAGACCAGGGTCATGATCGTGGACTGTCGGGGTTGCATGCGCGTTCCTGCTTCCTTGTGTGGTGTGCCGGACTTCTCTTTCGCCGGGCTGCGCGGCCGGAGGGTGGTTGCCGAGACCCGGACGGACGGGTGCCGCGGGGCTGAGGGGGCGCGGGGCTGACGGGGCCGCGTGGCTGGCGACCGGGGTCAGGGTTGGGTCTGCGGCGCGCGGCTCCTGCTCTCCTGCGCGATGGCCTTGGCCCGCTTCATCGCGGCCATGCCGAGCAGCAGCGGGATGACCCAGTTGAGCAGCAGGTTGAGAGTGCCCAGCGCGCCTGCGAGGAGATGGCAGATGCCCGCGCCGAAGACGACCCCGGCCCAGAGGAGGGAGATGCGGCGGTTCACGTCCCGGAAGGCCGGGCTGTTCCAGTGACGACGGTCGACGGACGCCCGGGCGTACTGCTGCGTGAACGGCACCGTGGCGACGGAGATCAGCATGATGGCGGCGAGGACGAAGGCGGAACCGGCGCGTCCGTAGTCCACCAGCAGCTCCCGGGTGTGGTGGCCGCCGCTCAAGCCGAGCGCCGCCAGCGCGCCGAACGTCAGTACACCGGCCGATTCGATGATCTTGAAGCTGTTGGTCAGCGCACCGCGAATCGTCAGGGCCGCACAGATCAGGCAGGAGATCAGGGCGGCCACGCCGACGGTGTCCGCACCCAGGCTCTGGGTGACGAAAGAGAACAGGACCCAGGGGATCAGCCCGAACAGGAGCTGGGTGGATTGCATACCTTTTCTCCGAGTCTCTTGGGATGGCGCCACATGGCGCTGTGGCAGTGCGGTCGGACCCGACATCTGTCGAGCGGTCCGTTGTTCAGGCGAGACGGCCGAGGGGCGGTGACCCGGGAAGGCGTGCATCCGAGCGCGGCCGGGCCCCCGGCACGGCACGACCTCGCTCCGCGCTCAGCCCGCTCGCCTGCTCGTCGGTCGTCGTGTCGGCAAGCCTGTTGCGATCGTGAGCGGAACACCTGGACCCATGGGTGGAGACGGGGGTGGAGATCGGCAGACCGGCGGCGCACCACCGCTCGTCACCGTCGATCGGACGGGATCTCCGTACCTGGGCGGCATCGGGCACGCGAGCGCTTCCCCGGCCGGGCCCGCTTCCGGGGAACGCGGTGGGGGAGGAGATCTCCACCCATGTCTCCATCCGTGGGTCCAGGCGCGTCGTGCCCGGTCGGAGCAGGCTACGGGGCATGACAACGACCGAATGGATCACCGATCTCGCCCTCATCCTGATCGTCTTCCGCCAGCTCCGGGAAGGACGCCTGGGGCCCAAGTCGTACCTGCTCCCGCTCGGGATCGTCTCCTTCGTGGGCTACAAGTACCTCCACACCGTTCCCACCGGCGGCAACGACCTGGTGCTGATCGGCACCCTGGTGGGAGTGGGCGCCGTGCTCGGTGTCGCGGGCGGCGTCTTCACCCGGATACGTGTCGTCGGCGAGCATGTCCTCATCAAGGCCGGGGTGATATCGGCGGCCCTGTGGGTGATCGGTATGGGCGCCCGCCTCGGCTTCCAGCAGTGGGTGGAACACGGCGGCGCGGACGACGTGGCACGGTTCAGCGCGGATCACCACATCACCGGTGAGCAGGCGTGGGTGGCGGCGCTGCTGCTGATGGCTCTGACCGAGGTGATCACGCGTCTGGCCACCATCTTCGTACGGAGCCGACTGCTGCCGCGCCCGGACAGCTCCGGGGCGGTGGTCCAGCCGGAGGCTGCCGCCGCCCGGGTGGGCTGACCATGGGTTATGGTCGCGGCATGCCAGCAGTGCGGTCCGGTCGCCCCGCCGACACGTTCGGCCCGGCCGACGGGCGGCTGCCCGAATGGACCACCCGTACGCAGTGGGTGCTGACGGCCGCGGTCATCGTCGCCGGGATCGTGACGATCCGGCCGATGGACTTCAGCGGCCGGGGGCTGGGCGTGGTCCTCCTCTTCCTGGTGAACTGCGCGGTGATGGCCGCACGTCTGCTGCCCGAGAACCTGCTTCCCGAACGGTTCTCCCTCGCCTGGATGCTGTCCGGCATCCTCGCGGCAGCCGCCCTGATCGGGGTCAGCCGCACCGGTACGGCCTATCTCTTCGCGTTCTTCCTCGCCGCCTACATCGGGTACCGGCTCGACACCAGACCGGCCCTTGCGCTCGCCGTGGCGTGCAGTCTCCTCTGCGGTGGCGCGCTCGCCCTGGGGGGCGGACCGGACGCCCCGTCCATGGTCGTGGGATTCGCCGCCGGTGCTCCGGTGCTGGCGGGGATAGCCGGACGCAGCCGGAACCAGGCCACCCAGGCGGTGATCGCAGCCGCCGAAGCCTCCGAGCATGCCGCCCGGGCCGAAGCCCGGACAGCCGTGCTGACCGAGCGCGGCCGGATCGCGCGGGACATCCACGACGTCCTGGCCCACGCGCTCGCCGGTGTGAACATGCAGCTGGAACTGGTCGACGCCCTGATCGACACCGGAGACCTGGACAAGGTGCGTGCGGCCACCGGCAAGGCGCACAGCCTGGTCAAGGACAGCCTGCGACAGGCCCAGTGGACCGTCCACGCCCTGCGCGAAGACTCCCTGCCGCTGGTGGAGAGCCTGGCCGCGATGCTCGAATCATCCGGCCATCGCAATGCCCTCACTGTCACCGGCACCGTGCCTGAGCTCCCGGCGCAGGTGACCCAGGGCCTCCTGCGCATCGCCCAGGAGGCCCTGACCAACGCCACCCGGCACGCCCCCGGTGGTGTGGTCAGCGCACAGCTGACGTACTCCGGCAGATCGACCACACTGGTGATCCGCAACGGTCCCGCCACTGAGCGGGTGACGGAGGGCTGGGGGAGCGGGATGGGACTCATCGGGATGAGAGAACGTGTGGCCCTGCTGGGCGGGACCATCACCACCGGGCCGGTCACCACCGGGGCCGACCGGGGAGGCTGGCAGGTGGAGGCGGTGATCCCCGGATGAGTGAAGCAGACACCGGCTCGGGACCGGTCAAGGTGATCGTGGCCGACGATCAGGCCGCCATCCGGGAACCGCTCGCCGCCGTCCTCGCACTGGCCTCCGACATCGACGTCGTCGCCACGGCGGCGGACGGGACCGAGGCGCTGGCCGCCGTGGCCGCCGGTCCCGTGGACGTCGTACTCATGGACCTGAGGATGCCCGTGATGGA
Source organism: Streptomyces sp. NPDC048636 (assembly GCF_040650655.1). Classification (NCBI taxonomy): domain Bacteria; kingdom Bacillati; phylum Actinomycetota; class Actinomycetes; order Kitasatosporales; family Streptomycetaceae; genus Streptomyces; species Streptomyces sp. NPDC048636. The sequence continues at coordinate 436,939 of NZ_JBEZHR010000005.1, forward strand.
CGGGACCGAGGCGACCCGCCGGCTGAGCGAGTCCTATCCGCAGGTGGCCGTGGTCGTGCTGACCACCTTCGCCGACGACGAATCGATCATGGCGGCGATGAGCGCGGGGGCCCGTGGCTATCTGACGAAGAACGCGGGGCGCGAGGACATCGCCCGGGCCATCCGGGCCGCCGCGGCGGGACAGTCCGTGCTCGACCGTGACGTACAAACCCGGCTCCTCGCCGCCGCCCGGACACCCCGGCCCATGCCGGAACGGCCGCTCCCCGCGGACCTCACCCCCCGCGAACGCGAAGTGCTCACCCTCATCGGGCAGGGTCTCCCGAACAGGGCCATCGCGGAGACGCTTTTCATCAGTGAGGCCACGGTCAAGACCCACATCAACAACCTGTTCGCCAAAGCGGACATCCGGGACCGTGTCGACGCCATCCGCCGCGCCATCGCAGCCGGGCTGGCATGACCGGCTCGGTGTGATGCCGGGTCCGTCCGATCGCAGTCCTGACAGGATGGCGGTATGGAACGTGTACTTGGCATTGGTGGCTACTTCATGCGGGCTGCCGACCCGGCGGCCCTGAGCGCGTGGTATCGCGACTGTCTGGGCCTGGACGGGGATGAGAACGGTCTGTGGCGTCAGGCAGCCGGGCCGACGGTGTTCGCGCCGTTCGAGTCCGGGACCGACTACTTCGGATCCCGCGCCCAGCAGACGATGCTCAACTTCCGGGTCGGCGATCTGGATGCGATGCTCGCGCAACTGCGCGCCAAGGGAGCCGACGTGGCCGAAGAAACGCAGGACATGGAGGGTGTCGGTCGATTCGGCTGGGTCACCGATCCAGAGGGCAACCGAGTCGAGCTGTGGCAGCCCGCCTGACCACGCCTTTCCGCAGGGCGTGACGTGCCGGCGGACCATCGCTGTGGTCTCGGGCGCCTGGGTGGAGGACGCGATCGCCGACGTCCGGCCAGGAGGCGCGGGCGCCCCGGCGGTCAGGGGCGGGCGGAGGCGCGGGTGGCGCGGCGGCGTCGGGGGCGGGGGGCCTGGAGGTCGATGCGCCGGACGCCGGGGTCGGGCAAGGGCCGGAACGGCAGTTCAGCGGCGTAGCCGACGGCCAGAGTGATGTGGCGGGCGGCCAGCCGCCTGGCGTCGGCGACGGTCAGCCCGCCCGTCTCGGTGATGAGCAGGTGGGTCAGGCCCTCAAGGAGTGCCATGGCGATGGTCGCGGTTTCGTCCGGGTCGCAGTCGCTGAAGTCGCCGGCCTCCAGTCCGGCGCTGATGGCGCTGGCGATCGGTTCGAGGAACTGCCGACGCAACTCGGCCAGCGTACGGCTCAGTTCGGCCGATCCCGCGGAGCGGATCTTCAGCTCGGCCCACAGGCGGCATTCGAGAACGTCGTCGTGGGTGAGCGGCAGCCCGAAATCGATGAGATCGGCCAGCCGCTCGACGTGGCTGTCACGGTGGGACTTGCGGGCGTTGCGTTCCAGGCGGGCCTTTTCGCGGGTGAACGAGTACGCGAGGGCATCGGTGAGCAGCCGCTCACGCGAGGCGAAGTGGTAGTGGACCAACGCACTGGACACGCCGGCGCGGGCAGCGATGTCGACGAGGCGTACGCCGTCGAGGCCGTCCCGGGCGATGAGCTCGACGGCGGCTTGGAGGAGGCTCTCCTTGGCCCCGCCCGTCCGTGCCTCCACGCCCTCTTCGGGGTCCGCGTCGGTCTCGCCCGTCCTCTCGTCCATGGCATCAGATCCTGCCACAGCCCTTGCCTCCCTCCAGTCCCTGACTTTAATGTCAGGGCGTCTCCTGACTTTATCATCAGGCGACGGCCTCCGGAGAGCTAGGAGAGCTTCCATGAGTCGCTACGGAGCGCTGTACGGCCCCGATGTCACCTTCCGCGGGGTCGGCCCCTGCGCGCTGGACGAGCCCGGTACGTATGAAGGGGCCGACGTGGTGATCCTCGGCGCGCCCCTCGGTGACGGGGTCGGCCACCGGCCGGGCACCCGGTCCGGCCCGGCGACGGTGTGCTCCACCGGCCGCGGCGGCCCTCGCCCTCCCCGGCCGTCGCTGCCACTGCGGGTGGACGCGCTCCGGGATCTTCGGGTGCGCGACGCCGGGTGTGTGGAGCTGTCCGGCAAGGACACCGAGGGCGACATCGCCGCGATCGAGGAGGCCGTCACGATGATCGCCAGGTCCGGCGCGGTGCCCTTCGTCCTCGGTGGCGACCACACGATCGCCCTGCCGGACATCACCGGCGTGGCACGACACCACGGCATGGGCCGGATCTCGGTCATGCGCTTCGGCGCACACGCCGGCACCGGGGAGATCGCGTTCGGGCATCCGCGCGGTCACGGTCCACCGTTGCGCCATCTGCTGGAGTCGGGCGCCGTACGCGGGGACCGTGTCCTCCCCATGGGTCTGCGAGGCCACTCGCCGGGACCCGGAACCCCGGACTGGATCGCCGACCACGGCATACGCGGCTACGCGATGAGCGATGTCGTCACCTACGGCCTCGACGCGTGCCTGGACGAGGCGATGGCGACCGCCGTCGACGACTGCGACGGCGTCTTCCTGTCCGTCAGCCTCGACGTGGTCGACCCGGGGTCGGCCCCGGGTGCCCGTACCACCGGGCAAGACGGACTGACCTCTCGCCAACTGCTCGACGCGGTGCGCCGACTGGCATGGGAGCTGCCGGTCGTCGGCATGGACGTGGCCGAGGGCTCCCCGTCGTACGACCGCACCGACGTCACCGCATTCCTCGGCAACCGCATCGTCCTGGAGGCCCTCTCCGGTATGGCCGCCCGCCGCCGTGGCGACACCTGGAGACCCGCCCGCCCGCTGCTGGAGGGACACGGCACCATCGCCCCCCGCGGATCACCCGCCCCGCAACGCCCCGACCTGGCCTCGCCCATGCTGACTCTCGCGGCCTCGGCCCGGTGACCGATCCCCGTCTCCCGTGCTGCCGAGAAGGCGCCCGCTTCCCCCCCTCGGGCCGGGGCTCCCACCATCGAGGAGGCCACTCTCGCAGCCGATGCACCGTGGGCCACGGCAACCGAACGCCGCGTCATCCCACGCCTGCGGGGCCGGAGTTCACCTCGGCGCACCGTGGACACGCTCCCGCGTTCGGGTGGGCGGGTTCGGCGTAACGCGGTCTTCAGGATGTCAGCGAGGCGCGGCGTGCCCGCGTGCCGCGCCGTTGGGCTGGGGGAGCGCCCGGGTCGGCCGACGGTCGTACTGCTCCTTCACCAGCTCCAGATGCGTCCAGGACTGGACGTCCCGCACATCGTCGATCTCCCGGATCCGGTCCAGGGTGTCGAGCGTCTCGGCGCGCGTGCGGGTGACCAGTGAGCCCACCGCGTCGCAGCGCCCCAGGGTGCGCGCCAGGAAGTCCACGCCGTCGAATTTACCGATCATGCTGAGCGCTCTGGCGCCCTCGGTCTCCAGGCGGAGTTGGAACCCGCACATCTGGGTCATGCCGTATGCGGTCGGGTTCACCGTGGCCGTGACGGCGACAACGCCCGTCTCGAGCATGCGCAGCACACGGGTGCGTGTCGCGCCGCGGGACAGTCCGACCTGGTCGGCCAGGTCGGCGAACGCCATCCGACCGTCCTCGCGCAGCAGATCCAGGAGGTGGCGGTCGGTGTCGTCGTACTGATCGAGGTTCCCGGGCCCCTGCGCCGGGAAGTGCGGCTCCTTCACCAGGTGGGTGTAGATCAGCGTGTCGACGAGCTCGACGCCGTCGATGGCCCGGATGAGGCTCACCGTGTCGGAGAGGTGTGCCACGTCTGAGGACCGCAGTTCGGCGATGATCGAGTGGCGGCCGGACACGATCGAGACGAACGGTGTGTCGGGGAGCTGGGCGATCGCCGCCGCGACCTGCGCCGTGGCTCTGCCGTGCACGGCGACCGAAACGTGCCCGAACGCGTGGATCCCCTCGAATTCCGGGTGGACGATGGCGGCGACGCGCAGCAGGCCGGAGTCGACGATGCGCTGTACCCGGGCGCGGGCGGCCGTGCGTGACAGCCCGACTCGCGCGCCGAGCGCCTCGAACGAGGCCCTTCCGTCGATGCGCAACTGCTCGATCAGGGCGAGATCGAACTCGTCGAGCTCCATGCGAGTCCTTCCTGGTCGGCCTCCCCGGCACGCCGGACCTTAGCAACTCGGCACAGAGGGTGGGCACCACCACGTCACAGATCGAATGCGATGCGACCGCGAAACACTCACTCGACCAACGTTTCGTTCTCTGTACTCAAACTATGCGACCGAATAGGTATTGACGAGGCGCCTGGACGGTCGTAGCGTCGCCGCCATGCCGACGAACTCCAACACCGTCAGTGCCCGAAAGAGCGTGCTGTCGTCGTTGTTCGCTCCCAAGACCGTCGCGGTGGTGGGAGCGTCGAACGACGCGACGAAGATGGGCGGGCTGTACTTCCAGCACCTGCTCCAGTCGTTCGAGGGCACCAGCTATCCGATCTCTCGCAGTGGCGGGCTCGTGCAGGGCGTGGCGTCCTATCCGTCGCTCACCGCACTTCCCGAGGTGCCGGACGTCGTCTTCGTCGCCGTGCCGGCCACCGCCGCGGCGGCCGTGACACGGGAAGCGGCCGACCTGGGCGTCCCGGTGGTGGTCCTGCACACCGCCGGCTTCGCCGAGGTCGACCGGGCCGGTGAGCTCGCCGAGCGTGAGCTCACCGAGTACGCGCGGGCTCGCGGGACCCGGGTGGTCGGGCCCAACTCGATGGGTGTCTACGGAGGTGCGACCGGGGCCAATCTGCTCGGCCTGTCCGTGCGGCCGGGCGGCGTGGCCTTCATCTCGGCCAGCGGTTCGCTCATCGAATCGATCGCGCCGAAGCTGCGCGCCGCCGGACTCGGGTTCCGCAATGTGGTCGGCTTCGAGAACCAGGCGGACATCGAGATCCACGAGTACGTGGAGTACTGCGCGAGCGACCCCGGAGTCGAGGTGATCGCCGTCTACCTGGAGGGGATCAAGAACGGAAACGGACGGCGCTTCGTCGACGCCCTCGACACCGCGGCGCGCGGCAAACCCGTCCTCGTCCTGCGCGGGGCCCAGACCGGCGCGGGGCAGCGGTCCGCGGTGTCCCACACCGCCGCGATCGTCTCGCCGTCGATGATCTATGAGGGACTGCTCGCCCAGGCCGGTGTCATCGAGGTCGAGGACGAGTCACAGCTCATGCCGCTGATCGAGGCACTGTCGATCGCGCCCCGCGCCGGCAACGACCGGGTCGCGATCGTCGGCAATGGCGGCGGTTTCGCCACGCTGACAGCCGACGCGGTCGAGCGGGCGGGACTGCGGGTCCCGGAGTTCTCCGCGGACGTCCAGACGGCCCTGCGCGCGGCCCTGAACCCGCTGGCCGCGGTCGGCAATCCGGTCGACGCGGTCATCGACAACGACGGGGACGGTTCGCTGTGGGCCGACCTGGTCGAGATCATTCTTCGGGACGACATCGGAGCCGTGCTGAAGTTCGGTCTCTACAAGGACGAATCGCAATCGCGCGATATCTCCTCGATCGTCGGTGAAGCGCGAGCCCTCGGCCGGGTCAGCAAGGCGACGAAGACCCCGGTCCTCGTCTACTCGCCGTATGGCGACGCCGATGACGCCATCGTGCGGGCCTTCTTGGACGAGGGCATTCCGGTGGTGCGCGCCCCACGGATCGCCGGTCGGGTACTGGCGGCGAACGCGGTCATGGGAGCGGTGAGCGCCGCCGAGGGAGTCGGCACGAGCCGCTCCGAGAAGCCGGACGCCCATCACCACGACGGAGGGGCGACAGCCCTACCCGAGTTCGAGAGCCTGGCGATGGTCGAACGCCTGGGGCTGCGGGTTCCCGCCCGCCAGTTCCTGACCGCCCGCGAGCTGAGGAGTGGCGAACCGACCGACCTCACGTTCACCGCTCCCGAGGTCGTCCTCAAGGTCGCCATCGACGGTATTCACCACAAGTCCGAGATCGGCGGGGTGCGCACCGGCGTGCCCGGTGACCAGGCGTGGGCCGCCGCGCGCGCGATGCTCGAGAGATTCCTCCCGAGCGAGAACTACGAGGTCAGCGGCGTCATCGCCATGGAGCAGGTGACGGCGGACGGGCCCGAACTCCTCCTCGGCGCGCGGCGGGACCCTGCCGTGGGTCCGGTCATCACCGTGGGTGCCGGTGGTGTGCTGGCCGAGCTGATGCGCGATGTCCACACATTCGCGGCTCCGCTCACCGAGACCGAGGCCAGCGCCCTCCTCAACTCCCTGCGGATCGCGCCTCTGCTCCACGGCTACCGGGGCTCGCCCGGCGTGGACGTCGCCGCGCTCGCGGCCCGGATCGCCGCCTTCAGCCGGGTGTTCGCCGAGGAACGCACCGTGCGTGAGGTCGAAGTCAACCCGCTGATGACGGGCCCGGAGGGGTTCTGGGCCGTCGACGCCATCGTTAGCCGAGAGGACCACGTCACATGCTGAGCACACATGACGTCACCCATGAGAACATCCCCGACCTGCTCGGCAGGGTGATCGAGAGTCCGTACCTCACCATCGACACCCGGCTTCGGACTCTGTTCGAAGAAGCCACCATGATCGATGAGTTCATGACCCCCGAGGACCGGAAGCTGTACCCCGAAGGGCTACTCGAAGGCTTCCACCTGCTCGGACTGCTGGATCACTTCATCAGCAAGTACATCAACTGGGACAAGAGCTCGACCTACGGGCTGAACTACGGCCTGGACCGGGTCCGCTTCGTCTCTCCCATGCAGGCCGGCCGACCGCTGCGCTTCCGCACGACCGTCACCGCGGTGGAGCCGAAGCACAACGGCCACCTGATCCGGTTCGATTGCGTTCTCGAGCACGAGGACGCCGACCGGCCCGGGATGACCGCCAGCTGGCTCTGCTACCAGCTGCCGACGGCCGAGCCGCCCCTCGACGCGACCGGCGAGAGCGACACACGGTGACCTCCCTCGCCGAAAGGCTCCGCCACGGCCCGGCGGAACAACTTCCTCCGATCGCCGCCCGGCGGCACTCCTGGCGGACCGGCTTCGCCGTGTTCCTGCTGGTCGCCGCGGGCTGGTCGCTGTACCTGCTCTCCCAGAACCAGCGGTTCGGCTGGGACGTCGTCGGTACCTACCTGTTCGCCGGATCCGTGCTGGACGGCCTGGTCCTCACCTTGTGGCTGACGGTGGTCTCGATGGTGATCGGCATTCTGCTCGGTGTGGTGCTGGCGGTGATGCGCGGTTCGGAGAACTCCGTCATCTCGGGCCTGGCCTCGGTCTACATCTGGTTCTTCCGCGGTGTGCCGCTGCTGGTCCAGCTCGTGTTCTGGTACAACCTCGCCGCGCTGTTCCCGACGATCGGGGTGGGCGTGCCCGGCGTCTTCTCGGTGGTGGATCTGAACACGAACGCCCTGATCACCCCGGTGGCGGCAGCCATCATCGGCCTGGGCCTCAACGAGGCGGCCTTCATGAGTGAGATCGTCCGCGCCGGTATGCGCTCGGTCGCCCAGGGGCAGGTCGAGGCGGCACGTTCGCTGGGCATGCCACCCCACCTGGTGCTGCGCCGGATCGTGTTGCCACAGGCGATGCGGCTCATCATCCCGCCGACCGCGAACGAGATCGTGAACATGCTCAAGACCACCTCGCTGGTGAGCGTCCTCGCGGTCGCCGACCTCATGTACTCGGTCCAGCAGATCTACGCCAGCAACTTCCAGACCATTCCGCTGCTCCTCGTGGCGAGCATCTGGTATCTGGTGCTGACCTCGGTGCTCAGCGTCGGACAGTACTTCCTGGAGAAGCGCTACTCGAAGGGCGAAGAGGTCCGTAAGCCGCGACTCGTCCGTCGACGAGCCGAAGGAGTGTCCGGATGACAATCTCGACGGTGCCCCCGGACACGGTCGTCCGGGTCTGCGGGATCCATAAGCGGTTCGGTTCCCAGAAGGTCTTGAGCGGGGTCAGTCTCTCGGTTGAGCGCGGGGAGGTCGTCTGTGTGCTCGGGCCGTCGGGGTCCGGAAAATCGACGCTCCTGCGCTGCGTCAACCACCTGGAAAGGGTCGACGACGGCATCGTCGTCGTCGGTGACCACACGATCGGATACGAGGAATCGGGCGGTGTACTGCGCGAGTTGAGCGAGCGCAGGGTCTGTGAGCAGCGCACCTCGGTCGGAATGGTGTTCCAGCGCTTCAACCTCTTCTCGCATATGACGGTCTTGGAAAACGTCGTGGAAGCGCCGGTGCGCGTCCACAAGCGCAACCGGTCCGTTGTCGAACGGGAGGCCGTCGCGTTGCTGCGACGCGTCGGGCTGGAGCAGAAGACGGCCGCCTACCCGGAACAGCTCTCCGGCGGCCAGCAGCAACGCGTCGCCATCGCGCGGACCCTCGCGATGCAGCCGGAGGTGGTGCTGTTCGACGAGCCCACCTCCGCACTCGATCCCGAACTCGTCGGTGAGGTACTCAGCGTCATGCGCGATCTCGCCACCGACGGCCTGACGATGATCGTCGTCACCCACGAGATCGGATTCGCCCGCGAGGTCGCCGACCGCGTCGTGTTCATGGACGGCGGCATCGTGGTCGAGGAAGGCCCTCCGGCCGAAGTCCTCGACAGGCCGCGCAAGGAGCGCACCAAGGCGTTTCTCTCCCATGTCCTCCACTGAACCGCGGTCCCGCGGCCGCGACACCTCGCGCGTCACCCCGGAAACCAGGAGCCGAACCATGGCCCGATTCATGAAGTATCTTCCTCTCGCCCTGCTCGCCACGACGACGCTGAGCGCGTGCAACTCGGATGTCGTGGCTGACGATTCCGGCCCGAAGGGCAATCCGAAGGTCGTGGCCCTGCTACCGGCAGACATCGCCAAGAGCAAGACCCTGCGTGTGATGACCGATCCGACCTACCCGCCGCTGGAGTCCATCGACGCCTCGGGGAAGATGATCGGCTCCGACATCGACCTCATGAACGCGGTGGCCAAGGAAATGGGCGTCACGGCCGACTGGAAACGCGGCTCGTTCGCCGGGATCATCCCCGGCCTGTCCGCGGGACGGTTCCACGCGTCAATCGCCGGCATGTACATCACCGAGGACAAGTTCACCTCGGTCACCATGGTGCGGTACGCCAAGGCGTTCGACCAGATGATGGTCCCGGCGAACTACAAGGGCCCGGAGCTCAACTCGTACGCGGCGCTGTGCGGGAAGAGGGTCACCATCCAGCAAGGGGCCACCGAGATTCCCTTGCTCAAGGACGCGTCGAAGAAGTGCACCTCCGGTGGCAAGTCCGCGATCGAGGTCCGGACATTCGAAAACGCGAACAACGCACTGCTCGCGGTGACGAGCGGCCGGGCCGACACCGCGCTCGTGACCAATGTGAACGCCGACTATGTCGTCGGAAAGCTGAAGGCGGACCTGAAGGTCCACGGCACTCTGCCCGGAGAGTTCCCGATGGGCATCACGGTGTCCAAGGAGTCGGGGAAGCTGGCCAAGGCGATCTCGACGGCCCTTCAGGAAGTGAAGAAGTCCGGCGAGTACAACAAGATCATGGAGAAGTGGGAGCTCGGCGACTCCACCGTGACCTCCTTCCCGGTGAACCCGAAATCCACGCTCTCCGAGTAACCGGTCCCTGTAACCGGTCCCTCGGCCCGTCGCGCCCCCGCCCCGTCCACCTCCGCTCGATGAGCGACGGGTGATCGCGACTCGGCGCATCGATACACCGATCATCCATGCGCCCGCGTGTCGCGGAGGCGCCCACTGACGAAGGGTAGGGACGACCATGTCGCAAGACCGCACACTGCGCGGTGTTGCCGCCATCACCGGAATCGCCGAGGAGGTGTCCCCCACGGGGGAGCTCGACACCTGGGGCAGGGCGCTCGAAGCCCGGGTGATCAAGGCCGCGCTCGACGACGCGGGCCTGACACTCGCCGACATCGACGGCGTCGCACACACGGGGTCCTCTCTCGCGCTGGCGGAGTTCCTTGGCATCGCGCCGGTGTTCAGCGAAGCGACGTACAACGGTGGTTCCAGTTTCGAGCTCTACGTCGAGAAGGCGGCATCGGCGATCGCGGCCGGGCTCGCCGAGACCGTCCTCATCGTGTACGCGGCGACACCGCGTGGCGATCGTCGCCGCGGAAGCGGTGGCTGGGTCGATCCACCCGGCCCGAGGGACGAGTTCGAAGTGCCGTACGGGCTGGGTCTGATCGGCTCGTACGCCCTGGCGGCGGACCGGCACATGAGGACGTTCGGCACGACTCCGGAACAGCTCGCCGCCATCGCGGTGAACACCCGACGGTGGGCGGCGCTGAATCCGAGGGCCAAGCTGCGCGAACCGATCACGGTCGACGATGTCCTGGCCTCTCCGCCGATCTGTTCACCCCTGCACCTGCTGGACTGTTGCCTGTCCACGGACGGCGCGGGAGCGGTCGTGGTCACGTCCGCGGAACGCGCTCGCCACCTCAGGAAGCCGCCGGTGTACGTCCTGGGCGCGGCCACCTCGCACTCGCACAGCATGATCCATGCGATGCCGGACCTGACGGTGACCCCTGGCACGGTCTCGGGACCGCGCGCGTTCACGGCCGCGGGAATCGGTCACGCCGACGTCGACCTGCTGATGGCCTACGACTCCTTCACCATCACGGCGCTGCTCCATCTGGAGGATCTCGGCTTCTTCAAGAAGGGCGAGGCAGCGGGCTTCGTGGCGGAGGGCGGAACGGCTCCGGGCGGCTCGCTGCCGATGAACACCAACGGGGGCGGGCTCTGCTACACGCATCCCGGCATGTACGGGATCTTCCTCCTGACCGAGGCGGTCCGCCAGCTGCGCCGCGAGGCCGGTGATCGCCAGCTGAGCGCACCGGACATCGCCGTCGCCCATGGCACGGGCGAACATCTCTCCGCGACCTCGACGGTCGTCCTGGGCACGGAGGCCACGCTATGAGCCAGACCGACTACCTTCCGCCCGCCCGGCCGGCCACGGCGCCGTACTGGGAGGCCACCCGCTCGCGGGTGCTGGTGCTCCAGCGCTGCCGGGCGTGCGGGCTGCTGATCCACCACCCGAGAGAAGCCTGCCCGAACTGCCTCGGGCAGGACTTCGCGTGGCAGGCGTCGACCGGCCGCGGCGTGGTGCACGCCGTCTCCGTGCACCACCGCCCCTTCGAGGTCATGGGCCCGGAGGAGTGTCCGTACGTCGTGGCCTTCGTCGAGCTCGACGAAGGTGTCCGCTTCCTGTCCAACATCGTCGGCGCGGACCGCCTCGCAGCCGCTGCCGGAGACCGGGTCCGGCTGGTATGGAAGCCGGTCGCCGAGGGCTACCACCTCCCCGTCTTCGCACGCGAAGACACCACGGACCAGTAAGCACTCCGTGCCGACTCACCGCGTCCGGGGCGGACCCGGACGCGGTGAGTCGGCCGTGGCTGTCTTCCTGATCACGAAAGGAGACCACACGTGGAAATCAAGGTTCCGCGCTACCTGGAGGACCTCCCCGCGGGAACGTCGTTCGGCACAGCCGGACGGACCGTCACGGAGGCGGATATCGTCACCTTCGCGGGTCTGGCCGGCGACTACGCGCCCATGCACGTCGACGACGCCTGGAGCCGGGCGAACCATCCGTTCGGCTCACGCTTCGCGCACGGAATGCTGGTCGCTTCCCTGTCATACGCGCTCCGCACCCCGATGCTCGACCATCTCCATGTGGTCGCCTGGTTGCAGACCACCCGGCGCTTCGTGGCGCCGGTCAGGCCCGGAGACACGGTCAGCGCGACCTGGACGGTCGCCGAGGCACGCGAGCGCGCCTCCGACCACCGTACGGGCGTCATCACCGCCGACATCGCGGTCCTCAACCAGGAGGGCGTCGCGGTCCAGCAGGGCACCGACGTCTGGCTGGTCGAGCGGCGGCCGGAGGACTGACGATGACTGACAGCCATGCGGACAAAGACATGACCGTCGGGGCTTCCGGGCCACCACCGTTCCGGCGAGCGGGGCGGGAATCCGGCGGACGTCGGGCGGCCCTCGTGACCGGAGCGGGATCGGGTATCGGTCTCGCCGTCGCCCGGCGGCTCGTCTCGGACGGGTGGACCGTGCTCCTCGCCGACCGGGACGTCGCCGCCGCCGAGGCCGCGAACGCACACATCGGCGGTTCGGCGACCGAGTCCCGCGCGGTGGCACTCGACGTGTCCCGGCGGGCCGATTGGGACCGGGCCGTCCAGGACGTCCGTGACCGGGAGGCCAGGCTCGACCTCCTGGTGAACAACGCCGGCATCACCCGCGACCGGACGGTCGAGAAACTCACGGACGCGGACTGGCACCAGGTCATCGACGTGCATCTGACCGGAACGTGGCTGGGATGTCAGGCGTTCCTGCCGCTGTTGCGCGAGTCGAAGGGGGCGCTCGTCAACCTGTCCTCCATGGGCCGGCACGGATCCTTCGGCCAGGCCAACTACAGCGCGGCCAAGGCGGGTGTGGTCGGGCTGACCCGCACCATCGCTCTCGAGCAGGCCCGCCACGGTGTTCGCGCGAACGCCGTGGCACCTGGTGCGGTGGACACACCCATGCTCGCCGCGGTTCCCGAGAAGGTGGTGAACGGCTGGCTCGAAGAGATCCCCCTCCGCCGACTCGCTCAGCCCGCGGAAGTCGCCGCGGTGGTCGCCTTCCTGGGGTCCGCGGAGTCGTCCTACATCACCGGGCAGGTCATCGCCGCGGACGGCGGCGCGACACCTCCGTGAGGCGGGCGGCGGAGGCGAGCGGGGTTGCCGTGCGAGCCCTGCTGGGGCGCGCCACAAAGCTCATGTGCGACACGTCAGTGACCGTTGACCCCACCGACGAAGCGCCCCTGGTGCCCCACCCATGGGGACACCGGGGGCTTCGTCGGCGGGCCCGACTGCCTCTTTCGAACCGGACCGACTCGGCTCCTCTCAGCCCCCCGCCGTCAGATCGTTCCGCACGATCCGGCCGCCCTTCATCACGAAGCGCACGTCCGTGAAGGCTGATACGTCGGTGCTGGTTCCGCTCACGGCGATCAGGTCGGCGTACTTGCCCGGCGTGATCGAGCCGACCCGGTCCTCCCAGCCCATGCATTCGGCACTGCTGAGGGTGGCCGTCCGGATGGCCTGAAGCGGGGTCATGCCGTACGCGCACATGGTGGCGAGCTGCCGGGCCTGAAGGCCGTGCGGGAAGCATCCGGCGTCGGAGCCGAAGCCGATCTTGACTCCCGCCCGCACCGCCTTGGCGAACGCCTTGCGCTGTGCGTCGGTGGCGTGGTCGTTCTTGGCCCGGGCCTCGGCGTCGTACTCCGCGGCCTCCGCGTTCTCCCTCAGCCAGTCGCTCCACCAGATGTCGGCGGACAGATAGGTGCCGTGGTCCAGCATCAGCTGGATGCCCTCATCGTCGAGATAACAGCCGTGCTCGATGGAGCGCACACCGGCTCGGATCGCCATCTTGATGCCCTCGACGCCATGCGCGTGGGCGGCGACATGGGCCCCGTAGTGGGATGCCTCCTCCACCGCGGCCCGCATCTGTGCCTCGGTGAGCTCAGGGGCGCCGGGTATGGTGCCGGCGGCCATCACCGCGCCCGTGGCCATCAACTTGATCAGATCCGCACCGCCGTGCAGGATCTCCCGGACCCGTTCCCGCATATCGTCCACACCGCGCACCGATCCGAAGCGGTACGCGCGGGGCAGTTCGACGTCATGAGCCAAACCCGTGATCATGCCGCCGCCGGTGGAGGCGGTCACGAAGGCACCGGCGACAGCCATGCGGGGGCCGACGACAATGCCGGCGTTGATCGCGTTTCGCAGCGCGACATCCACGAACGCGCGGTACGCCCCGAGGTCCCTGACGGTGGTGAAACCGGCCCGCAACGTGTCGTGGGCATGTGTGATCGACGCGAACGCCTGCTGGGCGGCGTCCTCTTTGAGCTCCTGCACGGCGTCCCCGCACGCCGCGATCCCGATCAGATGGCTGTGCAGATCGATCAGGCCGGGACTGAGGGTCACCTCGCCCAGATCCAGCACCTCCATGCCCTCGGGGACGGGCGCGGCACCGGGCTGTACCGCGCCGATGCGCTCATCCTCAATCAGCACGGTGCGGTCGGTCAGTACCTCACCCGCCTCGACATCGATCAGCCGAGCGCAACGCAACGCGAGGGCCATCAGTTTCCTCTCCTTCTCAGGTGGTTGATCGGAGGCCGGTCGGTTCCCGGCACCGGGGGAGTGCCCCTCATTTCAGCCACATCCGGTCGTAGTAGCTGCCGGTCTCCCCGCGCGCCTGATAGTTGTGCAGGTGCGGTGAGCGCGCGGCGAGGAAGTTCATATTGCCGACGAAGATCGCGGCGGCGTCGTGGACGAGTTCTTCCTCGACTTCGGCGAGCAGTGAATTCGACGCTTCGAGGGCGGACGCCTTGCGCGCTTTGGCGGTGAGTTGGTCCACACGCGCGTTCTTGTAGCCGACGTAGTTGTAGGTAGCCGTCGAGGTGAAGTTGGAGGAGGCCAGTTCGTAGGCGCTGTTCAGACCGATGTACAGCCGCGACCCGTAGAGGTCGCCCTCGCCCTTGGACGTCGCGAGGTCGAACGCGGACTGACCCATGCCGTCCAGGGTGATGTCCACGTCCACTGCGGCCAGTTGCTGCTGGAGAACCTGTGCGAGAAGGGGCCAGGGGTCCTGACTGCCGTGCAGGAACCTCAGTCGGAGCCGTCCGACCCCTGCCTGCTTGAGGAGAGCGCGAGCGCGGTCCGGGTCGTAGGTGTAGGGACGTGCCGTCCGTCGGTACTGGTCGAGGCGCTTGGGAAACGGGCAGCCCCAGGGATCGGAGAGACCGAAGGTCAGACGCATCAGCTGTTCCCGGTCGATCGCCCAGTTCAGGGCCTGCCGCACGCGTCGGTCGCGAAGTTCCTTCCGCTTGAGGTTCATCGAGATCCACTGTGTGCCCCGGATCGGCACCGGCTTGACGAACCGCTCGCGCAGATCCGCGTCGGCGTTGAACCTGGCCGCCTGGCTGGCCACAAGTCCCTCGCCCAGTACGTCGACCCGGCCGCCGAGAAGCTGAAGCGACTGAAGCGGGTAGTCGATCCCCCAGCGGAACTCCAAGGTGTCGATGAGCGGAGTGCCGCGCCAGAAGTAGTCGTCGAACCGTTTGAAGACGGCTCGTTGGGCCGTGGCGTCGTAGCTGACGATACGCATCGGGCCATTGCCGACCGGGGTCCGACGGAACGCGGACCCCAAGCGTCGGATTTCCTCACCGGGCAGCGCGACCGTGTATGGCTGACACAGCACGGCGGTCAGCAGGACGTCAGGTTCCTTGAGCCGGATGACCAGAGTGTGGGGGTCCGGAGCTTCAAGTCCCCGGATATTCTTCGCCTTCTTCTTGTAGACGTCTTCGGCACCTTCGATCCCGAAGAGATAACTCGACGCCCAGGACGCCAACTCGGGGTCCATCAGGCGGGTCCATGAGTCGATGTAGTCCTGGGCGGTCACATGTCTGCCGTTGTGGAAGCGGACGTTTCGGCGCAGCGGGATCCTGTACACCGTGCCGCGCTCGGTCACCGTGGGCATGGCCGCCGCGGCGTTCGGGGCAGGGCCCCCGGACTGCCCGTCGAAGGCGTAGAGGGGGGAGTAGAGAACCGTGGAAATGGCCTCCCAGCTGTGCAGATCCCAACCGATCGCCGGGTCGTAGGACTGTGCCTCTTCCGCCCACGCCGTGATCACGTGTCCGCGACGGCGGGCCCCCCTCGGGTCGCCCGGGCCGGGCCCCCATTGGGATACGTGGGCCGGCGGGCCGGGATCTGGGGGTTGCCGACCTCGGGTACATCCGCTCAGCAGCACAGCCGCTCCCGCGGATCCGGTGAGGACTCGTCGCCGGGTGGGTGGGTGAATTCCTGTCATAACCGTCCTCTCGTGAAACTCGCTGCGCGAAATGGACCGGACGACAGGAAGATCCACGGCGCCGGAGGCGAGCGGGGCCGGGCGGCGCTCGTGTAGTGGCTGGTTCCGAACGGTAGGTCGCTACTGTCTGGCCAGTCAATAGGCTGCTGACTTTAAAATCAGCTCGCACCGGAACCCCGGGTGGACTAGGGAAATGCCCTGGGGTGGATGCCGCGCACTCGTCGGATTCTGGAACGGTGCTGGACCCGCACCCGGCCCGGCGGGTGCGCGCCGACAATGCGCCGACAGGGCTCCGCCTCCCGCGGGAACCGAGCCCAGCTGCGACGCCGTGCCCGCAACGGGGAGCACGTACGATGTCGAACAACCTGGCTGTGAGCGCCAGGGTGCGACGTCTTCGACGTGGTGGGCATCTCCGGCATGTATGCCGTTTGAGGATCTGCTGCCCTGTATCGCCATCCCATCCCCAGGGCACCGCTGCTCCGACGCGTCCATGAGAGGCCCTGTCCGGGCCAGCGGGCCTGTCCCGACATGTACGAAGGGCTTTCGATCATGCGACGGTACGTTCTCACCGGCACACCGGGCGCGGGTAAGACATCGATCTTGCGGGGCCTGGCCGCGCTCGGCTTCGGAGTCGTGGACGAGGCGGCGACCGCGGTCATCGCACGGGCGCAGGCCCGGGGCGAGGGTGAGCCGTGGACGCGCGCGTCCTTCATCGATGAGGTAGTGACTCTGCAACGACAGCGACAGCGGCAGTCGGAGGCTGCGACTGAGGGTGTCCAGGTATTCGACCGGTCGCCGGTCTGCACCCTCGCGCTCGCCACGTACCTGGGGTGGCCCGTGTCCCCGGCGCTCGCTTCGGAGCTCGAGCGGATCACCTCCGAGGGGATCTACGAGCGGCAGGTGCTCTTCGTTCGCAATCTGGGGTTCTGCGAGCCCACCCCGGCCCGGCGGATCAGCTTCGAGGAGTCGCTGGTCTTCGAAAGGATCCATGAACAGAGCTACCGCGCGTTCGGCTACGACCTCGTCGACATCCCTGCCGACGACGTCGCCCGTCGTGTCGAGAAGGCGAGCTCAGCCCTCGGAGGCTCCGCCGAGCACGGGCACGCAGGGCGAACACCGTGGCAGTACTAGGGCGAATTCCTGGTTCGCCGCGGAGGCTCGTTCGGGAGAGTGAGGACAGCTTCACCCAGCTCCAGGGAGTGACCAGATGCTCGTTCTCCGTTCCCCTTCGGCCCGGGGCGACGTCCGGTCAGTGGTCAGACCTCTTGCCGGTGACTTATGGCGGTGTTACGGTGCGGATCCGGCGAAGGCATGCCACTCCTGAGGTGCCCAACGGAGAGGAAGAAGCATGAGCGCTATACCCGAAACCGGCCTGACGCGCAGACGTCTGGTCCAGCTGCTGGGCGGGGCGTCCGCGACCGCGGCGCTCGCCGCGTGTGCGGGGCCGGGATCGAGCGGGCGGCCGACGGCTTCGGGCGGGCCCAAGCCGCCTGCCACGGGCAAGGCCGAAGGCGCCGTCTCCTTCACCCACTTCCGCGGCGAAGACAAGCAGGCATTCGCAGAGCTGATCAACAAGTTTGAGAGACAGCACAAGGGCGTCACCGTCAACCAGGTGATCTCGACCTCGCAGAACTATCTGGACACCGCCATTCAGAAGGTCCGTGACGGTAGGTCGGGGGACACGCTGCCCGCGGTCCGCGGTGCGCAGTTCCACAGCTTCGTCGAGGCTGGGATCTTCACCGACCTCAGCGACACCAAGGCGGCCCGCTCCTACGTTCCCGATCGCATCACCGTGGGGCGGTCGAAGGGAAAGCAGCTTGGCTTCCCCTACCAGATACTCCTCCTGATGCCGGTCATCAACGAGGACGCGTTCGACAAGGCCGGCGCGACCATCACACCGCGCGACTGGGACGCCTTCCTGGACGTCTGCGACAAGCTCAAGTCCCGGGGATACACCCCGATTGCCTTCCCGGGCGGCGACCTGGGCAACTCGGCCCAGCTGTTCAACTCGCTCGTTCTCGGCGATGCGCCCGTGGACGACATGTGCGCCCGCATCAACGACGGCCGCATGAAGGTGACCGACGACTGGTTCCTGAAGGTCCTTCAGAAGTACAAGGAGCTCGGCCCGTACTTCCAGTCGAACTTCACCGGGACCTCCTATGAGTCGGCGCAGCAGATTTTCGCCTCCGAGAAGGCGGCCATGCTTTCCACCGGCACATACAGCATGGCTACGGTCCGGTCGCTCGGAGCCAAGTATCCGCTCAACATGATATTCCCGAAGACGGGGCCCAAAGTGGCGAAGAAAACGGGGGTGTACAACGCCACCTTCATCCTCGGAGTCAACGCCGCCGGCCGCAACCAGCCTGCCGCCTACGAGTGGCTGGAGTTCTTGTCCGATCCGGAGAACGCGCAGTTCTACGCGAACAAGACCGCTCAGTTCTCGAGCGTCGCGGGGGTTTCGTACGAGAACGCGGATCTGGAGAAGACCGCTGGGTTGCTGGAGGGGGCGGTGCTCGCTCCGCGGTTCCAGATGCTGAACAACGACATCGGCAACGCGGTCTTCGAACTGGCGGTCAAAGCGGCGAACGGGGCGAACATCGAGAAGGCGGCCGAGGAGACCCAGAACACGATCGACCAGAAGCTATGAGCACGACTCTCGGACCGCGTGAAGGCGTCGGCGTGAAGACGGTGCGTCCTCCCCACAGGTCGGGGAAGCGGCGGAGAAGCCCGATGCGGGTGCACTGGGCCATGTATCTCTTCCCTCTTCCCGCGGTCGCGCTCTCGGTAGTGTTCTTTTTCCTGCCGCTGTTGCAGTCGTTCCAGTACGCCCTCACCGACTGGAACGGGTACTCGCCGTCGTTCAACTATGTGGGCTTTGACAACTTCGTCAAGGCGCTGACCGGGGACTCACTGTTCACCAACGCCTTGGAGAACAACCTCAAGTTCCTGATCGTGGTCGTCGTCGTTCAGACGTTCTTCGCGCTTCTGCTGGCCTTGCTGCTGGTCAGGAACACACGGGGGAGTGTGGTCCTGCGGGCGCTGTTCTTCTTCCCGGCGATTCTCTCGTCGATCGCGGTGGGCTTCATATGGAAGTTTGTCTACGACCCGTCTTTCGGGATGGCCAACACGACACTGGAGAAGGTCGGGCTCGGCAGTCTGCAAGGAAGTTACCTCGGTGACCCGGGCAGCGCGATGGTCTGGGTGGCGATCGTCCAGGTCTGGTTCCATGCCGGCCAACTCATGACGGTCTTCATCGCCGGTCTTCAGCTGATTCCGCGTGAGCTCTATGAGGCCGCCGAGTTGGACGGCGCCGGGAGGTGGCAGCAGTTCAAGTCGGTCACCTGGCCGATGATCGCTCCCGCCACGGCAATTGTCGTAGCCTATACGACCATCCAGTGCTTCATGGCGTTCGATCTCATCCTCGGTATGGTCGGAAATCCGCCGAGCAATGCGCAGGACATTCTCTCGACGCGCATCTACTCGACCTTCGCTAATTCCGCATACGGCTATGCGGCTGCTCAGTCGATCATCTTCATGCTGCTGATCGGGATCGTCGTGGTCGTACAGCGCCGGATGCTCCGACTGACGCAGAAGGACACCTAGGAGGACCACTATGGGAGCAAGGCTGGGGCGCCGGGCGATCCTGCTCGTCTACGCACTTCTTATTCTCCTGCCGCTCGTCGTGGTCGTCTTCGGCAGCTTCAAGACGAGCACGCAGCTCTTCGGATCGCCCTTCGCGCCGCCGTCCGCACCCACCCTGCGGAACTACCGGAGCCTGTTCTCGAGCGCGAACATCGGTGTGCCGTTCATGAACAGCGTCATCGTGACGCTGACCGCGCTGGTGCTGACCTTGCTGACCGGCAGCCTCGCGGCGTATGGCGTCGCACGTATTCCGGGCTGGCGCGGGTGGGCGATCTACGGGTTCCTCGTGCTGGGGATGTCCGTGCCGGTGCAGGCGTCGATCGTGCCGCTCTACGTCCTCTTTCAGAATCTCAACCTGACGAACAGTCTCACGGGCCTCATCCTGATCGAGGTGGTCCGCTCGATTCCGGTCGCGGTGTTCATTCTGGGCGGGTTCATGCGGACACTCCCACGGGAGATGTACGAGGCGTCGGCTGTCGATGGTTCGGGGCCGTGGCGGACCTACGCGTCGGTGGTGATGCCGTTGTCGGCGCCATCCGTCGCCGCGACGGCGATCTTCATCTTCGTGATCATGTGGAACGACCTGCTCTACCCGCTGATGCTGACCACCGACCCGTCGGTGCAGACGCTGCCGTTGGCGTTGCTCAGCTTCCAGGGGGAGTACCAGACGAACTATCCCACTCTGTTCTCGGCGGTGATCATCGCGTCGCTGCCGGTGGTGATCGCCTATGTGTTCTTGCAGCGCTACTTCGTCGCCGGCCTGACCGCCGGCGCGACCAAGGGGTGACCGATGGAGCCGACCGATGTCGACGCCGGCCAGACCTCCGCAGTGGCCACGGCTGATCACCTGATCGACGGCCGCCGGGAAGCGGGGGAGCGGCGCCGGGAGGTGCGTGACCCCGGAGACGGCAGCCTGGTGGGCACCGTCGCCTGGGGCGGGGCGAGCGAGGCGGTCCGGGCGGTGGAGGCGGCTGAGCGCGCCTTCGCGGGATGGTCGGGCCGATCCGGACGTGAGCGAGGCGACATCCTGCGGGAGGCGGCGGACCTGCTGCGCTCGCGTATCCCGGAGTTGGCGCCGCTGTTGGCCCGGGAGGCGGGCAAGCGTCTGCCGGAGGCCGAGGGAGAGCTGGCGTTTTCCGCCGAGTACCTGCGGTGGTTCGCCGAGGAGGCGCGGCGGGTGCCGGGGTCTGTTCTGACCCCGGAATCGCCGGGCCGTCGGCATCTGGTGCTCTCCCGTCCCGCGGGAGTGGCCGTGAGCCTGACACCGTGGAACTTCCCGGTCTCCATCCAGGCCAGGAAGATCGCGCCGATGCTCGCCGCCGGCTGCACCGTCGTCGCCCGTGTCGCGGAGGGCACGCCGCTGGCCGTGACGGGGCTGTTCCGGGCTCTTGCGGACGCGGGTGTTCCGGCAGGTGCCCTCAATCTTGTGCACGGGCCGGCGCGTGAGACCACCGAGGCGCTGCTGTCCCAGCCGGCGGTGCGTGTCGTCAGCTTCACCGGTTCCACTCCCGTCGGCTCCGCCATCATGACCGCCGCGGCCCGCAGGATCATACGGCCGCTGCTGGAGCTCGGCGGCAACGCCCCGTTCGTCGTCTTCGCCGACGCCGATCTGGATGCCGCGATCGACGGAGCACTGCTCGGCCGTCTCCGTAACACCGGGCAGTCCTGTGTCGCCGCCAACCGGTTCCTCGTCCACTCCGCGGTCGCCGACGAATTCGCCCACCGCCTGGCCGAGCGCTTCGACGCTCTGTCGGTCGGTCATGGTGTCCCGCAGGGCGGGCCGGTGCCCGACCTCGGCCCGATGATTTCCGGCGAACGTGTTGCCGCGGTGAAGGGGTTGGTCGAGGCCGCGGTCGCCGACGGCGGGCAGGTGCTGACGAAGCGGACGGTGAGCCTTCGGGGGGCGTATCTCGCTCCCGTACTGGTCGACCACGTACCGGTGACCTCTCGCCTGTTCACCGAGGAGGTGTTCGGTCCGGCCGCCGGCGTGACCCGCTTCGAGGAGGACCACCAGGCGCTCACACTCGCCCGTGCCGGCGACTACGGCCTTGCTTCCTATCTCTACACCCGCGACGCGGAGCGGGCCTGGCGGTTCGCCGAGCAACTCGACAGCGGCATCCTGGGTATCAACGACCCGCTCCCCTCAGTGACGTTCGCTCCCATGGGCGGCACCATGCTTTCCGGGCTCGGCCGCGAAGGCGGAGCCGCCGGCATGGCCGAGTTTCTCGAGACGCGACATGTGGCATGGAGGTAGTCACCGTAGGACTGGTCCTGGTGACCGTCCTCGTCGGCGCCGGGATGCAGCGCGTCACCGGCATGGGCTTCGCCCTCGTCGCATCGCCGTTCATCGTCCTGCTGCTCGGAGCCGTCCATGGAGTGATCCTCCTCAACGGATGCGGGGTGGCGGTGTCGGGCATCCTTGCCGTGCGCTCCTTCCGCGATGTCGAATTGCGCAAGTACTGCATTCTCGTCCTCTCGGCCGCTCTCGGTGTGCTTCCCGGGGCGCTCATCGTCACCGCGGTCTCGGAGTCGTGGCTCGAGGTTGTTGTCGGAATGCTGATCCTGGTCGGCATCGGCTCCTCGCTGGTCCTCACTTCCCGGGTGTCGCCGGACCGCGTGATCCCGCTCGGGATCGCCGGACTCTTCAGCGGGCTGATGAATGTCACCGCCGGGGTCGGCGGGCCGCCGCTGGGTGTCTACGGCGCGCTGACCCGCTGGGACCACCGCTCGTTCGCGGCGACGATGCAGCCGGTGTTCTTCACCGTCGGCTGTATCTCGCTCATCGTCAAACTGTCGCTCTCCGGGGCGCCCGGCGAGCCGTTCCCACCGCCGGTGTGGATCGGAGTGATCGCGGTCGCCGTGGTCGGGATGATGGCCGGCGGGGTGGTGGAAAGACGATTGACGCCCACCGCTGCCCGAGCGCTTCTCCTCGGGCTGGCGGTTCTCGGCGCGCTCACCGTCCTCATCCGCGGCGTATGGGAACTGGCGCTCCGATGACCGAGGGGACGGCTGTCTGCTTTCGCACAGAGGTCTGTGGTCAGACCTCTTGCCGCACTGATGTGCCCGATGTAGCGTCAAACCTGTTGACAGGTGAACGGAGTACCTGATGACCCGCCCCCTTCCCGATGGATCGCTCGCAGCGGTGCTCACCCCGCTCACCGCGTCCGGCACCGTCGACCGCGCCGCTCTGGACCGCCTCATCCGCTGGATCGCGGAGGGCGGTGTATCGGGGCTCGTCGTCCTGGGATCCTCCGGAGAGGTCGCGGCGCTCGATCCGGCTCAGCGCCGTGAAGTCGTCACCGTCGCCGTCGAGACCGCGCACACGCGGGGATTGCCGGTCATCGTCGGCGTGGCCAATCCGTGCCAGGCAGGCGCGCTGGAAGACATCACCGCCGCGGGAGCCCTCGGTGCCGACGCGGTACTCGTCGCCCCGCCGTACTACGCGCCCCTCGACCAGCTGTCGGTCCGCCGTTTCTACGACGCCGTCGGGGCCCGCGCCGAGCTCCCGGTGCTCGGATACCACATCCCCGCGTTCACCGGCGTACCGCTGGACCCTGCCACCGTCGCCGCGCTCGCGGCGGACGGCATCCTCGCAGGGGTGAAGGATTCCAACCGGGACCTGGAGTACTTCCAGCAGATGCTCGCGATCGGGGCGGGCCTCACCCGCCCCTGGAGTGTCTATACCGGCACCGACTCGTTGCTGCTGCCGGCGCTCACACTCGGCGCCACCGGAGGGATCACCCTCGCCGCGAACATCGTCCCCTCCTGGACGGCTCGGCTGGCCGTACTGGCACAGGCAGGCGAGATCGCGGCCGCGGCTGACGTGCAAACCCGCCTCACCGATCTCATCCTCACCCTCCGCCGCGGCCCGTTCCCGGCCGGAGGGAAAGCGGCCCTCAGCGTTCTGGGCCTCGCCGGACCCGGTCTCGTCGCGCCTGCTGCGGGACTCGACGAAAAGGAGACAGCAATCTTGGCGGCAGAACTGACCCGCATAGGCGTGACTCCTGACGCGGAGGTGGCCTCGTGACCGCCCCCGGACCGCGGGTGTCCACCCGGCCCGGCATGGTCGCCGCGTCGATCGCCGCCGTCGACGTCTACCCGGTGACCGTCCCGCGCCGCGGGGTCTACGCGTTGCAGCGGGGCAACTCCGCGGTGGACTCGTGGTTCGCCCTGGTGCGCGTCACCGCCGACGACGGCACCTACGGCTGGGGCGAATGCGTCACCCGCGTGAAGTCCATGCACCACATCGCCACCGACCACCTGCGGGGTCGGCTGATCGGGCACGACGTATGCGACATCGAGGGCTACCACCGCGTCGTGGACGAAGAGGAGATGCTCGCGATCGAGCGCCTCTGGCACTGGAACCCGATCCGCGCCGCGATCGAGATGGCGCTCTTCGACATCCAGGGCAAACTGCTCCGCGTCTCCCTCGGCGATCTGCTCGGCGGAGCACGGCGCACGCGCATACCGACGGTCAAGAACATCGGCATCGGCTCCCCCGAGTCGGCCGCCGACATAGCCCGCCGGTACACCGACGAGGGCTACACACTGGTCAAAGCCCGTGTCGGCGGTGACCCGGCCGTCGACGAGGCGCGGCTTGCCGCCATCCGCGACGCCATCCCCGACGACGTCCGCATCCGCATCGACGCCAACCAGGCATGGTCGTGGAAGGAAGCCCTGAGGCTCATCGGCCGCTACAGCGCCTACGGTCTGGAGGCCGTTGAGCAACCCTGTGACTTCTGGGACGTCTCCTCCAACGCGCGCGTCACCGCGGAATCACCGGTGC
Organism: Streptomyces sp. NPDC048636; assembly: GCF_040650655.1. NCBI lineage: Bacteria > Bacillati > Actinomycetota > Actinomycetes > Kitasatosporales > Streptomycetaceae > Streptomyces > Streptomyces sp. NPDC048636. The sequence continues at coordinate 461,177 of NZ_JBEZHR010000005.1, forward strand.
CGATCATCTCCGACGAGGGATTCGTCAGCGCTTCCGAGGCACAACTGCTGCTCACCGGAGGCGGTGCTGACGTGCTCCACGCCTACCTCGGCAAGTGCGGCGGTATCTCGCCGGTCATGGCGATCTCCACGCTCGCCTCCTCCTTCGGCGCCGTCCTGACGATGGGGGAGCGCGTGCCGCTCGGCGTCTCGGAGGCCGCGCATCTGCACGTCGCCTCGGTCCTCCCCAGCCTGGCGTACCCCTGCGCGCTCGCCTACGACCTCAACGAGGACGACCTCCTCATCGACAGCCCGGCGCGCTCCGGCGGTCACCTCGACGTCCCCCAGGGCCCCGGTCTCGGTGTGGACGTCGACCTCGACAAGGTCGCCTTCTACGCGAGAAAGGACTGACCATGGCCGTCCTCGAACGCATCGACGCCGTCATGGGCGCGACGAAACCGCTCTTCCAGCACATCGTGCGCGGCGACGACCTCTGGCTGTGGATCGACGCCGGGATCGCCGAAACCCCCGATCAGTGGATCCTCCCAGCCCTGGCCGACCGCGGTCTCACACCACCGGCCCGCAACCTCCTCGTCCTGACGCACGTGGACGTCGACCACTTCGGCGGCCTGTCCCGGCTGAGCGCCGCGCTCCCCAACCTCACCGTGATCGGCCACGCCGCCGACGCCCGACTGCTCCACGACCACGACGAGCTGATGCGCATCCGCTACGACGCCTTCGGCGAAGGCGGTCTGCCGCTGCCACACGAGCGAGTCGATCAGCTGCGCGACCGGGCGGGCGCCCCCGTCCCGGCCGACATCTCGCTCACCGAGGAGGCTCGGGTCCACGTCGGTGACGAGGAGTGGCACATCCTGCACCTCCCCGGCCACACGGCCGGGCACCTGGCGGTCTGGAACCCGGCTTCGCGGGTGTTGATCGCCGGAGACGCCGTGATGGGCCGGGGAGTACGAGACGGGGACGGTCGGTTGCAGCCGCCGCATGTCATCGACGCACCCGCTTACCGCGCCACCATCGAGCGCATCCGCGCTCTCGCCCCGGCCGAACTGCGGCTCAGCCACGAGGAAGTTCTCACCGGCCCGGCCGTGCGGACATTCCTCGACGACAGCCTCGCCGCACTCGAAGCCATAGGGCGGGCCGTCGCCGCCGCGCGCGCAGGGGGAGTGCGGCGCCTCGCCGACCTGTGCACGGCCGTGGCCTCCTCCACCGGAGGCTGGCCCGACGCCCCACCCGTGGCGTTCGCGCCCACCGTTGAGGCCCTGGTGTCGGAGGCGGACGGATGAGTCAACATCACCCCGTCGCCGCCGAGGAGTACCGGGACCACCGCGCGTTCGTCGGGCCGGACCGCCAGCTCTGGGAGAACAACGGCTGGAGCGTCCGTGGCCGGGACGACGGTACCGACTACCTGCTGTGGACCTCGCCCTATCTGATCCAGGGACTTGCTGGTCAGAGCTACCGCCCTGGACGGCTGGCGCTGAACCAGACGCTGTTGATCACCCATCCCGCCCAGGCGCCGGACGAGCTCGTCGACAACGACTTCCTCGCCGTCGGCTGGGATCCCGACGACTACCGCGCGTGGGACGACCTCGACGTCACGATCGAGGACGATACGGCCCGATGGTCGCTGGGCGGCCGGACCATGACGGCCGCTCCGCCCCAGTGGCGTATCGACGGCCGTCATGCCGGAGTCGAGACCGACCTCGCGCTGACGGCTCGCTCGGAACCGCAGTGGTTCACCGATCCACAGGAGGGTCTCGACCGCCGCGCCGACCGCTGGTGGATCGCGAACGGTGAGGTCGACGGTGTGATCCGGACGAGTGGCGGCACACTGACCGTCGTCGGCGCGCACGGCGTGCACGAACGGCACATTCACTGCGGCCTGGTGCACGACCCGATCAGTCTCCTGGAGGGCGAGGGGATCGTGTGGTTCACGGTCACCAGCCCGGAACTGTCGGGATACGTCATGGCCCGGCCCAGCCGTGGCGCGTCCTGGGCCCAGTTCGATGTCGACGGCCGCACGGTGGAGCGGGCCGGAGAAGGCATCTCCACCGCCACGACGCGAACGTGGACCGACCCGAAGACGCGCATGGTGGTCGGCCAGACATGGCACGTCGAGGTCGAGCACGACACCACGAGGCTCCAGCTCGACGTGCAAGCCCGCGCCCGCGCCTACTACAGCTGGGACTTCCTCAGCCAGGGACGCACCATCCTCTACTGGTGGCTCTGCACGGCGAACGTGACCATCGAGGACGAGCAAGGGGTACGAAAGCTGGCGGGACTGCCTGCCGAGGCGCATCTGAACAGGACGTACTACCGCAGACACGGAGCCTTCGATGGCTGAGACACCACTCGCCGGCCGTCCCTCCAAGCGCGCCCTGATCACCGGCGCCGCCGCAGGAGTCGGCAGGGCGACCGCGATCCGCCTCGCCGAAGACGGCTACTCGATCGCCCTCAACGATCTCGACGCCGCCCGGCTCACCGGGCTCGCCGACCAACTCCGGAGCTCCGGCACCCACGTCCTGGTCCTCCCGGCCGACCTCGCCGACGACACCATGGTCGCGGCCATGTTCGACACCCTCGCGGACCGCTGGGGAACACTCGACGTGCTGGTGAACAACGCGGCACGCTACGACCACCACGGGCCGGCCACCGACCTCACCGATGACCAGTGGCGCGACATCCTCGACGTCAACCTGCTCGGCACCGTCCGGGTCTCCCGCCGCGCCGTCCGGCTGATGCGCCGCCCCGGCACGGGACGCATCGTGAACCTCACCGCCCTCCAGCTCCACCAGCCGCTGTGGGGCTGGGGAGCGTATGCCGCCTCCAAAGCGGCACTGCAAACCCTGACCCGGTCGATGGCCATCGAACTCGGCTCCGACGGCATCCGGGTGAACGCCGTCGAACCCGGAGCCATCGCCACCGTCGGCTCCCCCGACTCCGCGCGGGGGACCGGCCACAGCCTCCTCGAACGCCTCGGCCGCCCCGAGGAAGTCGCCGACGTGATCGCGTTCCTGGCCTCCGACGCCGCCTCCTTCATCACCGGCACCACGATCCGGGTCGACGGAGGACGCTCCCTCCTTCCCCGGACGAACTTCCAGGCCACATGACAGGCGCGCACCCCGCAGCACGCCACCACGAAAGGAAACCCATGCCCGCCCCAACACTGCGAACCGCCGTCGTCGGCCTCCTCCAGGGCCTCGAGAACGTCTACTCCACCCTCCACCACCCCCGCTACACCCTCTCCGCGCTCTGCGACGTCAGCCGACGCCCGTGGGAATGGCTCACCGGTGAACGGAAGATCGAGGACGAGGGACCCGAGGCGGCGATCTTCCCCCATCACATCCAGTGGGTGAAGCGGTCAGCGGCCCATCCCGACTTCGCCGCCGTGGAGTTCACCTCCGACTACGACGCCCTGCTCACCCGGGAGGACATCGACGCCGTCATCCTGGTGCTCCCGGACGTGCTGCACCGCGAGTACGCCGTCAAGGCGCTCGAGGCGGGCAAGTTCGTACTCTCCACCAAGCCGATGGCCGCCACCGTCGAAGACGCCTTCGAGATCGCCGCCGCGGCCCGGAAGCACACCAACCACTTCATGCTCGGCTTCCAGCTCACCTACAGCCCGTTCACCACCACCGTGCTGGACATCATCGCGAGCGGTGAGATCGGCGCGCCCAGGGTCGTGCGCTTCGACTACCACCGGGGCCCGTGGCGCCCGGTCCACCGCCGGAAGTACGACGAGGTCGACGGCGCCATGCGTAAGGAAGGCGGCCACTGGCTGGACCTCTTCTACCGCCTGAGCGGGCAGCTGCCGTGGCGCGCGATCTCCGGGTTCGGCGCACTCGACAAGCCGGAGAACGACTTCGAGTTCGAGGACAACGGCATACTCGCCATCGACTACGACGGCTTCCGGGCCGCGCACTCCTTCACCTACTTCCGGGACCCGCTCGGCGAGAAGGAGGACTTCCTGCTGGTCGGCGAGAAGGGCCTGATCCGAGGCGACCTCGAGCGGTTCACCGTCGACACCGACGCTGGCGCCCGCGAGGTCGTCGTCCCGTCCAAGGCCCTCCCCGAGCTCTACCACACCGGCTACTACGAGATGCACGACGAGTTCGCGGCCATGGCGCTCGACGGCCGCGAGCCCTACACCAGTTGGCAGACCGGCCTGGAGAACACGCTCACCAGCTACGCCGCCCAGATCGCCGTCGCCGAGGGCCGGACGGTACAGCGCGGCGAGCTGGCCGACATCGACTGGCGCCAGCGCTTCTCCGACACCAAGGCGTGAAGGTGCCAGGCGATCACGCCATCGTCCCGGCCCGCTGGGGCAGCGTTCCCCGCGGGCCGGGCGACCGGCGGTGGCGGGCCGTGCGGAGCCGCCAGCTGCTGAACGCGCGCACGCCGATCCATCCCGTACACGCCACGTCCGTTCGCTTCGCCGACGACGGCGCCGCTCTGTGGGCGTTCTTCGACTGCGCGGCCACGGATCTGCGCGCGACGATGACGCGGTACAAGGACAAAGTGTGGACGGAGGGCGCGGTCGAGATATTCCTCCGTCCATCGGACGCGACGTGGCTGGCGGAATTCCAGCTCAGCCCCATCGGCACGCGGCGCGATCTACGCGTCGAGGATCCGGGCGGCGGGGCACAGACCTACGACGACACCTGGAGCTGTGCCGGCTTCGAGGGGTGGACCACTTTGCGTAGATCGGAGCGCGGCGACCTGACCGGGTGGCAGGCACTCATGCGCATCCCTTGGGACTCCGTATCGCCGGCTCCACGGTCCGACGGCTGGACGATCGGGGCGTTTCGCTGGGAGTACAGCCCGCTCGAATTCAGCGGTCTGGCAATGCATCCCGACCTGGATGCGCACGACGCTCACTTCCTCGTGCCGCTCTCACGCGAGGACGGAGGATGAGATGATCGCGGGTACAATACGGCGGGCCGTGGTTGCGGCCCGCGAGATCGAGCCGATCGAAGAGACAAAGGGGCGAGCCGTGGTGACCTGGCGCGAAGTGGGTGACAAGAGCAGCGTCCCCGAGCGCGTCGCGACGGAGATCCTCCGCTTCATCAATTCCAAGAGCCTCGTCCCGGGTGACCAGCTGCCTCCCGAGCGCACACTCGCGGAGCTGCTCGGGGTCTCCCGCCCGTCCGTGCGCGAGGGGGCGAAGTATCTCGAGGCCCGCGGCCACCTCGTCGTACGGCGTGGCCAAGGTGTGTTCATCCAGCGCCCACCCATCTATGAGGGTCTTCGGCACGGCATGGACGAGCGAAAGATCACCTTCCGCCACCTCTTCGACATGCGGGAGGTTCTGGAGGTTCCCGCGGCCGGATGGGCGGCGGATATCCAGGATCAGACAGCCCTTGACAAGGTCGAGACCGCGCTGGAAGAGCTGAACGCCGCCGCGGCCGCCGACGTGAAGGACTGGAATCTCATTCGCTATCTCGACTCCGAATTCCACATGCGAATCGTCGCCGCCGCCGGAAATCCTTTCCTCGATCAGACCCTGGGCGTGCTCAACGAACTGTTGCGCGGAGGCATGGAGACCACGATCAACCAGCCGGGGCGGCTGGCGAAATCGCGAGCGGAACACGCCAGAATTCTCACCGCCCTCCGATCCGGTGACCCGACAAAGGCGCGGTCCGCGTCCCGAAGCCACATTCGGGCGGCGTACCGGGCCGCCATGTCCGCGAAGTCACGCGAGGACGGCATGCCGTCCGCCTGATCTCGGACCGGACGCGCCGAAGTCCGACGCCTGGCCACCCGCCCTACCCGCAGCTGGCCACCGCCCACCGGGCATGCCCCGCACCGGCGACGACCGCGTCGGCATCGGCCCCCGGGGGCTTGCCGCCGTCCGAGGGCTGCCAAGAGGCGTGGGACCAGGGGGTTCGAGGAAAGGGCGGTCACTCCTCCCTGTCCAGGGTGCGGGCCAGGAGGGGGAGCAGGCGCTCCCAGTGGCGCTTCAGCCCGGAGGCACTGAAAGCGTCGGTGTCGGACATGGTGAAGCCGTGAATGGTGCCGGGGTAGATCTCGGAGGTGTAGCTGACACCTGCGACGTCCAGGGCCTGGTTGAGCTCGCCGAGTGCCTCGGGTGTCATGTCGCCTTCGGCGTGGCCGAGGTGGACCCGGGCGGTGAGCTTGGAGAACAGGTCGGGCCCGTCGACGCCCACGGGGCCGTGGAATGCGGCGGCGGCGGCCACCTGGTCGGGGTGGGCCGCGGCGGTGCGCATCGCGTAGAGGCCGCCTATGCAGTAGCCGGTCACCGCGACCGGACCGGCTCCGACCTCGGGCCGGGTGGTGAGGAACTCGAGGTAGGCGTCGGCGTCGCTCAGAACACGTTCGGTGGTGTGCGCCTCGATCAAGGGCATCAACTGGGCGAAGACCGCGGGCCGGACCTCTTCTCCGATGTGCTCGGGAAGCTCGACCACCGGTGCCGGGCCGTGCCGGTAGAAGAGGTTGGGGACGAGCACGTAGTACCCGTGCCCCGCCAGTTCGCGGGCCATCTCCCGCAGCACGGGCCGGATGCCGAAGCCGTCCGCGTACATCAGCACCCCCGGGTGCTGCTCGCCACGGTCGGGGAAGGCGGCGAATGCGTCGGCCTGGCCGTCCGCGGTGGGAATCTGCAACGTCTTGGTGGGCATGAATTCTCCTGTCGTGGTTGATGTGTTGAGCCTGTGATCAACACGACAGGGGCGGAGCTCGCGCAGCAGCGCCAAGTCCTCGCTCGAACAGCGGGCCCGCACTGGCCCGTACGGCGCTCAGAGGAGCACCGGGTCACCGATCCGTGTGTGGCGCGAGGCCGTCCCGGTATTCATGGTCGCGCAGCGTAGCCCACCGCACCAAGTAGACGCCAACACGCAAGTCCACAGTGCGGTTGGCGAGGATGATCTCGTTCCACGTCGATGCTGCTGGCCCGCTCCCGTCACGTGTCCGTACGGTCCCTGGAGCGGTACGCGCGTCCTGGCGTCGACGCGGTCGCCCAGCATGTCGCCGAGCGTGGCCCGGCCGTGGCTGATCCTGCACGTTCCGGCGGGGCCGCGCCGAGGGCCAGTTCGTTGGCGGGAGTCACGGCGGCGACCAGACCACCCGAGTACAGGGAGGCGCCGGGGAGGCTGAACCAGAGCGCCGAGTCGGTTCGCACCTGGGTCATCCGGAGAAACCCGCGGGCAGAGAGGAGGAAGCCGCCGCCCATGACGTATGCGCGGTCGCTGCGCTCGCGCGGAGTTCTGTGACAGCCGGCGGGTCGGCGTCCAGGTCCAGCGGGGCAGCGGCAGCGGTGGATAGCGGTGGCCAGGTCCAGATGCGACCAGAGGCAGCGGGCGGCAGCCGCCTTCAGTCCGTGCGGCGGCCGAAGGAACGGCGGTAGGCGGCAGGCGTCGTGTGCACCATGGCATGGAAACGTCTGCGGAGATTTGCGGCTGATGACAGGCCAACTCTGGTAGCGATCGCCTCCACAGGGAGGTCTGTCTCTTCCAGTAGGGCCCGGGCCGCCGTGACGCGCTGTTGGAGCAGCCATCGGCCGGGGGCGATGCCGATCTGGTCCACGAATCTGCGGGCGAGCGTTCGAGGGGAGACTCCGACCCGTGCGGCGATGTCGTCGACGGTGAGGGGCGTGTGCAGCCGTTCGATTGCCCAGTCAAGAACAGGAGCCAGGGACTCCGGCGGCATTTCGGCGCGGGCCGGAGCGGCGTACTGGAGTTGGCCACCTTCGCGGTGCGGGGGCATGACCATGTGCCGGGCGATCTGCGCGGCGTGGGCGGCCCCGTGGTCGGCACGGGCCAGGTGCAGGCACAGGTCGATGCCGGCAGCGGTGCCGGCGCTGGTGGCGATGTCGCCGAGGTCGATGTAGAGCAAGTCGGGCTCGACTTGGACATCGGGGAAGCGGGCGGCGAGGTCGGCGGCCATCCGCCAGTGGGTGGTCGCCCTGCGGTGATCCAACAGCCCCGCCTGGGCGAGGAGGAAGGTGCCCGAGCAGATCGCGACGATGCGGGTGCCCCGCCGGTGGGCTTTCCGTATCGCGTCGAGCACAACAGGCGATACGAGCCGTTCGGAGTGCTGCCAGCCCGGGATCACCACTGTGTCCGCGGTCTCGAGTGCGGCCAAGCCCTGCCGTACGAGGATGTCGTACCCCGCCAGGGTCGGAACGGTCCCCGGATGTTCCGTACACACGCCGAACTCGTAATGGGTGGGCAGTCCGGGCCTGCCCACGCCGAAGACCTCGGCGGCGCATGCCAGCTCGAACGTGGACTGCGGTGGCACGAGGAGGGCGATCACCCGATGGATGGTCATGGCAGGAATGTACCTGTGGGTGTCATTCCAGGCACTGCGCCGAGACGGGGCCCGCCGTGATGATGGCTTCATGACGCAAGAGCCGAATGATGTTCAGATCCTGCACGTTGACGAGGTCGAAGCGGTGGAGGTCGTCCCCGGGATCATCCGACGTCGTCTGCCGGCCACGGAGTGGGCGCGTGGGTGGATGTACGACTTCGCCCCTGGGGCCGAGTGGCCGGAGGTGGATGTGCACGAGGGAGAGGAACGCTATTACGTGATCGCGGGGGAGTTCCTCGACCGGGGGGAGCGGCTTGGGCCGGGCAGTTACGTGGTGTTCGCGCCCGGCAGCACACACCGCCCGCGCACCGAGACCGGAGCACGCATGCTCGGCATCAGCCTCCTCACCCGGTAACCGGCTCGCTGGGCGAGGTGACCGCCGGGCGGCGGCCGGCCCCCGCCGTTACTCGGCCCTGCACAGCCTCTGCGATTTCCAGGGGCCGTGGCGCCATTCGGTGGATGCCCTCAACGCCGCGCGACTCACGAGAGGAACGGTCCTCAACGCGGTGGTCGTACACACGGCCACACGGCCCGTACTTCTCGGGCGGCCCGTCCGTGAGATCTCCACGCGCCACGAACCAAGACCGTCTCACGCCCAGGATCCACTTTTGCCCACCCGCCCCGGCTCAGTGCGTCCTGGGAGTCATCGCCACCACTACGCCGGACCGGTGGGCGGGCGAACCGGTCCGCGTTGGAGATTTCACGTGCTGACCCCTGCGTGTGCGGCGGCGACCGCTTCGGCCGGCGACCCACGCCAGGGGGCACCGTGAGCGGGAAGGACCCACGACACATCGAGTTCACCGAGTCGTGCCAAGGACGACGCCGCCCCCTCGGGGTCCTGGGAGAAGGGCGCGGGTTGTGGGCCACGGCGTCCGGTGAGCAAGTGTCGGGTGACGAACGCATCGCCGACCATGACCGCGTCGGCGACGGGGACATGTATGGCGATGCTGCCGGGGGAGTGGCCCGGGAGCCCAATGATCTCGGGTTCGCCGGGGAGCGGTAGTACGTCTCCGTCCGCGACCTCCTCGACCTGTTGGACGTGTCTCGCGCGGAGGCCGTCCTTGCGGAGGGCGTAGGCGAAGAAGCCGAGGACCGGGCCGAGGCGTATGGGACCGGTGGTCGCCTTCGGCCTCTGACCTGTTCGAGCCTGGTCGGCGTCAGCCGCGTGTACATAGATCGGCACGCCGTGCTGGCTGCGCAGACGTTCCGCGAAGCCGATGTGATCGCAGTCCCCGTGAGTGAGGATCAGGCCCTTGATGTCGGAGATCCGCTTGCCGAGTTCCTTGATTTCCTTCTCGAGGTCGCGCCAGTGGCCGGGAAATCCGGCGTCGATGAGGGTGATCCCCTCCGGAGTGTCGATGAGATACGTCGCGACGATGTCGTTGCCGAGGCGGTGGAGGTGTGGTGCGAGTTGCATGGTGTGTTCTTCCTGTACCTGGGCCGTACGGACGTGGCCTGTTCTCACCGGCACGGTTTCAGGCGCGTGTGCTGCTCAGCTTGTACATCCGGTTGTTCATCGCCACCCGGGCGGCCCATGGGAGTCGGGTCATCACGTGGTCGACGAGGCTCGCGTCGACGCCGAGGTGGTTCTTGAACCGCGGTTTCGGCTTGTCGACGATTCGGCGGAGCTTGTGGGCGACCTTCTCGGGAGTGGCGAGCATGGGCAGATCCGCCGAGCTTGCGCTCATGCTCGCGTAGTGATCGAAGAGGTTCTGGTACCGCGCTCGGCCCTCTGCCGGCATCGCGTTCAGGGAAGCCGCCCCGGCCCCGGTGGTCTTCGCCAGAAGGGGTGTCTTGGTGAGGCCCGGTATGGCGAGGACCGTGTGGATGTCGAGGAGTCGCAGATCGTAGAACATGGACTCGGTGAGTCCCACCACTGCGAATTTCGAGGCGTTGTAGGGAGCAATGAACGGCGCTGCCATGAGACCCGCCCAAGATGCGACGTTCACCACCCGTGCTTTCACATGGTTGCCCTTGTTGTGCGCGACGAGCAGGGGAATGAACGTCTGGGTGAGGCGGTACGGGGCCATGACGTTGACCTCCATGACCTCTCGCATACGCCTCTCTTCCAGGAATTCGAATGGCGCCGAGTGGGTGATGCCAGCATTGTTGAGCACGGCGTAAAGTCCGTCTTCTCCGATTTCCGCCGCGATAGTCGCGTATGCCCGCTCAAGATCGCCGGCATCGGTCACATCCATATGAATCGGGTGGACGTTGTCGATGGAGGCGAGTTCGGCTCTGTGGACGTCGGATCGGTAGGTGGCGAACACCCGGTAGCCGTGTGCGGCGAACTCGGTGGTGGCCGCGCGTCCTATTCCGGAGGTGCTGCCCGTGATCAAGATGGACTTGTTCATGCTCGTCATCCGTCTCTTTGGTTTTTCAGGGATTGCAGATGAAGCGGATGGCCTGTCGCATCCTGTCGAGGTAGTCGGGCACTGAGGAAGCGATGCGCTTGAGCCCGGCCGAGGTGGCGTAGAGCACAATGGCGACGGATTCCGGGGTATCGCCGTTCCGCCGCCAAGGGCTTGAATCCGAGGTGCCCTCCAGGGCTCGCGTGAATTCGGCGATGATCTCCGCCTCCATTTCTGCGGCGAGGCGCCCTGTGAGTCGTTCTGCGGTTTCGAGGATTTCATCCAAGCGCGATACGAGTGTCCCCCCGGCCATCGACTCGAATGCGTTCAGGATCCGCTCCTCCAGCACGATCCCGGGCGCTTCCAGCGCGGTGCGCGACGAGGCGATGCTCGTTTCGAGCAGATAGTCGATCGTCGCGGAGAAGAGCGCGTCTTTGGTGGGAAAGTGCTGGTAGAGGCCCTGACGTGAGATGCCGGCAAGCCGTGCCACCTCATCCACGGACGCCTTCCGGAAGCCGTGCCGCAAAAGGGTCACGGCCGCCGCGTCAAGAATTCCCGTACGGCGATCCCGCCTCGCTCCGCGCGGCGGGCCGCCCTCGTTCGAGCTCATCATGTGTACAAACTTGACGACTCGCGCCAAGTTTGTCAACCACTCCTCCGTCGAGCTCACAGAGATCACCTCCGCCTGCACGGAGCAGGCGGAGGTGAGCCGGCGGATACGGAGGACGCATGTGCTGCGGGGGCGCTGGCGAAATAGCGGCCGCAGGGCCGCCCGAGCCATCCGTCCAACTCACCTGTCCACTGCCCGGTCAGCTGAGCGGCGGCCGCGCCGCGCTGCCCGAATCGCCATTGCAGTCGCTCGAAGGCCGGGAGGCCCTCCTCTCGTACCACCCATGCGCCATCGGGCCCCGCATCTACAGCGGCGCATCGGTCCGGTACACCACCGGCAAGGCCCTCACCCTGGACCACCGACGAACTGATCGGCTTGACCGCCCCGCGGCGACGGTCCGCGTCCCTGGGCACCATCAGCTACATCCTCCGTGAAGACACCTGGGGCAACGGCTACGCCACCGAAGCCGCCGGGCACGTCGTCACCTTCGCCTTCAGTGCCGCCGGCCTGGACCGCGTAGAGGTCGTGCACCACCTCGCCAACCCGGCCTCCGGACGCGTACTGGCCAAAGCCGGATTGACTCGCACCGGCACATCCGATCAGCACACCGAGGGCGGACACGCCGTGCCGTACGAGGTGTACGCATTGCAGAAGCCGTGAGTTCTGCCCCCAGCACAACGCGCCCGGCACCGCCTGTCTGCCCGGGGTACGGCCTGCTGTGCCCCACCAACAGGCATACGGGAGGCCCGCCCGGCCGGGAGCCGGACTTGCTCGCGAGGTCCCGCCTCCGGCCCCGCTCCTGGTTCCATCGAAGCTCACCCCTGGTGGCCTCACAATCCCAGGTCAGGACCGGCTCCATGGGCGCGCGAAACGCCGACACTTAGCCGGTTCGTCCTGGTCGAGCGCTGGGCCGGCCGCGCCGACTGGGAGGCTCACGATGCCGGTGACGCCATCCAGAAGATCTACATCCCGGAGATCATGCCGCGCATCGAACGCGAAGTGCATCCAAGCGTGCGCGTAGGCAGCGGGGCTACAGAGCAGGCTCACCCAGGCCGCAGCCGGTAAGGATCGAGCGTCCCAACTGCCGCCGCAAGCCGCTGGTCTACTCCCTCCCATGACCTCCACCACCTCGCCACCCGCGTTGGACGCCGTCGCCGTCGCCGTCGCCGTCGCCGTCGCCGTCGCCGTCGCGTCGATCGCCAGCCGGTCTGCGAGAAGTACGTCTTCCCCGATGCCCTGCGTGAGGGCGCCAATGTGCTGTTCGCGGCCCGGCTGCTGGAGGCTCATACAGCGGCGGCAGCGCGCCGTGCGTCGGTGCACCTCGGGGGCCGCCTACCTTGCGGGGCGGGGAACCGTGGAGGCGGGCGCTGGACGATGTCGCACCACGGCGGCGGTTCGCTGCGGGGTGTGGCTCCTGGGCCGTGGCGGTTCCTGCTGTTCTTCGTCTTGTCCTTCGTCGCCGGCGCCTACCGGCTCGCCGCGGGACGCATATTGCGGGCGTGCCGCTGGGATTCCTCGCGGTCGCCGTGCTCGTCACGCTGGTCGTGTGGCCACGGTGCCGTGCGGCGCTACGCGCACGGGAGCTGAAGGAGCGGCCGGCATCGGGCCGTTCATCGGTCTGGACGACAAGACCGAGACGCTGGGAGCGGCGAAGGGCGGAGTCAGGGACAGGGATTGGCGTCCTGCGGTGTCCACACTCATGTCCTCCAGCCGGCTCACCCGTGATGCGTTGCGGGGAGGGGGAGTCGCTGTTCTGGGAACTCCAGCAGCCGCAGGCGCTGTTGCGACCCGAGCAGTTCGTCATCGCCGGTGCCCGGCGACCAAGACCTGTACGAGCACTTCCGCAAGCGGGCGGCGCTGCTTCTGCCCCATCCGCTTCCCGGGTTCTCCTTCCGCCGGCCCGCACGTCAGCGGCTGGTGGCGGCTCTCCGTTTCTCGGCGGACTGGCGCCCGCGGGTCGTCTCGCTCCAGATGCCCCGGGCACTGCGCTTCTTCTCGCTGGAGTCATGTCTCGTCTTCCGACTCCTACCGGAATCACGGGATTTCCCCCATGGCCGCTTGGCCTTCTGGAGACGACGCGTACTGTTCTTCACCATCACTGCGGTCGCCCTCGCGGTCCTCGTCGAGCCGCTGGGCCCTGAGCTGGCGCGGGAGACGGTGGTGTCCTGGCTCGCTCTGGTGGGCGTTCCGCGTACCTTCCGTGTGAATCCCGTGTTCTGCGAAGGCCGACACGTCAACGAGGTCTTCGCCCCGCACAACGCCCTCGCGCTGCGTGGCCTTGCCTCCCTGTTTTTCTGTGCCCGTCAGGGCGTGAGCAGGTCGGCGAGCTCTGTTCGGGAGCTGATGCCGAGCTTGGGGAACGCGCGGTAGAGGTGGTGGCCGACGGTGCGTGGGCTCAGGAACAGGTGCGTGGCGATTTCGCGGTTGGTGGCGCCGGTGGCCGCGAGGCGGACGACTTCGCGCTCCTGGGCGCTCAGGCGGGTCAGAGGGGAGTCGGTGGCATCGGACGGGTCGTGGGTTTCGCCGGCTGCCTGGAGTTCCGTGCGAGCGCGGTGGGCCCAGGGCCGGGCGTTCAGCTGATCGAAGATTTTGAGTGCGGTGCGCAGTTGGTCGCGGGCGTCCATTTTGCGGCGCGAGCGACGCAGCCATTCGCCGTAGAGGAGTTGGGTACGCGCTCGATCGAAGTCGTTGCCGTCTGCGTGCAGGCCCAAGGAGGCCAGATAGTGCTGCTCGGCCTGTGCGTCCGGGCTGGTCAGGGCCGCGCAGCGGTGCGCTTGCGCCGTGAAGTGGAGCTGTCCGAGGTCGGCCGCCCATGTCATGAGCTGGTCCGCGGGTGCCCGGGCCCCCTCCGGATGTCCCGCGCGCACGGCCGCCTCGATCAGATCCGGCAACAGGTGCCGGGCCAGGATGGGGTGGCCCGCAGCCTGCCGTGCGGCCTCCAGATGGCGCAGCGCGTCCTGCGCCCGCCCGAGGCCGAGGTCGAGCAGCCCCAGCGCCCATAGCGCCTCCGCCGTGCCCCGTCCGACCTCGCGCGGGCGGGTGTACTCCAATGCCTGTTCGGCCATTCTCCGGGTCTGCTCCTCCTCCCCTTGGACGGCTGCCAGCACCGCCAACAGTGCGCGCAGATGGGTTGCTCGGTGGTCCAGGTCGTAGCCGTCGGCCAGCCGGAGCGCTTCGGTGGCGTGTGCGTGCGCGTCGTCGAGCCGGCCGAGCGCCAGCTCCACCTGGGCGCGCAGATGCAGTGTGGTGGGCAGCCATCCACCGATGCCCTGCTCGCGGCAGTGGGCGACCGCCGCGGCGGCCAGTTCGTGCGCGGTCGCGTGATCGGCCATCAGGTGGCAGTAGATCGCGGTCACCAACTGGTCCATGAGCCCGACGTCGACGAGGCGTCCGGCTCGTACGAGAGCGTCCAGGGCTCGGCGCGCGCCGGGCAGGTCGCCCGCCAGGAGGCGGGCGGGCACGGCCAGGATCGGCAGATGGGGTGTGCGGACGCCGATCTCCACCATGAGGGGTGCGTCGCCCGCGCAGAACGCCGCGTGGATGGCGTCGGTCAGCAGCGGCGCGAGCTTGTCGGGGCGGTCGGCCGAGATCGTGTCCGCGCAGTCGGCAAGGATGCGGGCGGCCCGGCGGGGGCTGCCATAGCCGAGCTCGACCACGGAGCGTACGCGGGCGAAGTCCGCCGCCATCCCTGGGTCCCGCAACGGCAGGGGCACCTGGTCGGTGAGAGCGCGGCACCGTTCGTCCTGGCCGGCCTCGCTCGCCTTCTGCGCGGCGGTGATCAGGCGGCGGGCGTGCCGGTGCGGATCGGCGGTCAGGCGGGCGGCCCGCTCGTACGCCGCGGACGCGGACGCCATCGCCTGCCTGCTTCCGGCCCACTCGGCGACCCGTTCCAACTCCGCGGCGACCTCTTCGTCCGGGCCGGTCGTCGCGGCGGCCAGGTGCCAGGCGCGCCGGTGCGCGTGCTGGACGCCGTCCAAGTCCGCCGCCAACGCCCGGTGCGCCGCGATCCGCCAGGCCAGCGGGGCCTGTTGGTAGGCGGCGAACCGGATGAGGGGGTGCCGGAATCGCAGTTTCTGCGCGGAGACGAAGACCAGTCCGGCACGCTCGGCGGGCTCCAGATCCCCGACCTCTCCGTCGAGTCGGCCCGCGGCTGCCAGCACGGTGGGAAGGTCCCCGGTGTCGTCGGCCGCGGCCACCGCGAGAGCGCGCTGGGTCGCGTCGGGAAGGCGGCGGATCTGCTGTGCGAACGCGTCCTGGAGCTGATGGGGCAGCTCGGGCCGCGCCTCGGCCGGCGCCAGCGGCCCCAGCTGTCCGGCGCGCTGCGCCGGGGTCAGCGCGGCGGCCAACTCTCTCAGCGCCAGCGGGTTTCCCTGCGCCTGGTCGAGGATGTGCTCGGCGACCGGGGGAGCGAGGCCGGGCAGCAGCGCCACGGCCGACCGCCGGTCGATGCCGGTGATGTGTACGCGCGGCAGCGCCCTCGATCCGCTCTCCGGCGAGGAGCCGCGGGTGGCGAAGAGCATGACGATGCCTTCGTCCCGCAGCCGCCGGGCGGCAAAGGTCAGCGCGTCCCCGGACGGCCGGTCGAGCCATTGCAGGTCGTCGACCAGGCACAGCAGGGGGTCCGTGGCCGCCTCGGACAGCAGCGACAGTGTGGCGAGCCCCAGGGTGAGACGGTCCCGTACGGGCTCGTCGCTCAGTCCGAAGACGGCGCGCAGAGCCCTGGCCTGCGGTCCCGGCAGCCGGTCGAGTAGATCGAGCACCGGCAGGAAGAGCTGATGGAGCCCTCCGAAAGCGAGCTCCATCTCCGACTCGATGCCCTCGACCCGCAGCACGCGCATGCCGTCGGCGTGGGCGGCCGCATGCTGAAGGAGAGTGGTCTTGCCGATGCCGGCCTCGCCGTGCAGCAGCAGTGAACTGCTCGCTCCGCGTCGAGAGTTGGCCAGCATCCGCTCAATGTGGCGTCGTTCTTCTGCGCGCCCCTGCACCGTCCGCCCCCCGCCAGCAACCGAGCATCATGATCGACACTGTACGTCGGGGGAGGGACGATGCCGCAACGGGCCGTCCTCAGCCGCCTTCGAGCACCGGCCAGATCTCGATGGTCTCCAAGGTGCCGAGCCCCTTGGCGAGTTCCACGGCTTCCTCTCGGTCGGCCACGTCGACGAGGAACCAGCCGCCCAGGGTCTCCTCGTCGGGGTGGGCGGGCCCGTCGGTCACCGTGGCGGGCGCTGCTTCGGTGGTCTTGCGCACGGTCGTCGCGGAGGCCGACTCGGTGTCCAGGGCATCGCCACTGATCAGTTTGCCTGCCGCCGCGATCTTGCCGATCCAGGTTTCGTACGCCGCGCGGTGAGCGGTCCGGTCGGCCCGGATCCGGTGGCGCGACTCATCGGTCTCGAAGATCACGAGTGCGTACTTCATGAGCGTTCCCTTTCGTTCCCTCGTTGTAGGTTGCTTCGCTGCGTGCGGACACGGACGTCGACGCGGGCGAGTGCGCCGATTTCCAGCGCTGTCCACAGAGCTCCGTCCGGGCCCAGGGCGATCCCGTGCGGCTCCGAGCCCGGGGTCGGCAGGTCGTGCACGGTGACAGTGCCGTCGGGGGTTACGGAGCCCACCCGGTTGCCGGCCCACTCGGTGAACCACAACGTGCCGTCGCTGCCGGGGGTGATGGCATGCGGCCGGGACGTGCGGTCGGGCAGCGGGTATTCGGTGATCTTGCCGTCGGGAGTGATCCGCCCGATCTGTCCTGCACCGATCTCGACGAACCAGACCGCCCCGTCGTGCCCGGCCGCGATGCCCACCGGGGCGGCGGACCTGGTCGGCAACGGGTGCAGCGTGACGGCTCCGTCCATGCCGATCCGCCCGATCGCGTCGGCCTGGTTCAGGGTGAACCACATCCCGTCGTCGGCGCCTGCGGTGATCGCGGAGGGGTAGGCCCCCGTGGCCGGCAGCGGGAACTCGGCCACCCGGCCGTCGGTGGTGATCCTGCCGATCCGGTCGGCGGCGGTCTCGGTGAACCACAGCGCTCCGTCCGGCCCTGCGGCGATTCCGAACGGACCGCACTCCGCAGTCGGCACGGTGAATTCCTCGACCTCACCGTCGAGGGCGATCCGGCCGATGCGGTGCGCCCGGTGCTCGGTGAACCACAAGGCGTCGTCCGGCCCGACAGTGATGATCGTCGGCCCGCAGTCCGGATCGAGTTGATGGTGCGTGTGTACCCCTCCGGGCACGAGACGCCCGATGCCCCCGCTGTGAACCAGTGTGAACCACAGCGCCCCATCCGGGCCCGTGGTGAGCGCGTAGGGACCGCCGTCGCTCCCGGCCAAGGTGAACTCTTCGACAAAAACCGGCATCAGACCGGCTCTCCTCTCTGCATACGGCTCATACGGCTCATATGGCTCTCTCCATACGGCGCGCCCGCTGCCGCCCTTCATCAACTGTCCGTCTCCCTCGGGCGCAGGGGCCTCCGTCGCTCCGCCCTACGCCACCGGAGCCGAATACAGCATGCGGATCTCCGAAGTCCGGTAGCCGGCACGGGCGAAGGCCGCGGCCAGGGGGGCGTTGCCGGTGTCCGTGGTGGCTGTGATCAGTTCGGCACCGGATTCCGCGTGGATGCGGGTGATCTCGGTGAGGAGGTCGTCCACGTACCCATGGCCGCGGAACTCGGGGACGACGCCCAGGTAGCCCACGTTGCGGGCATACGGTGTCGCGGAGGGGAGGGCGAGGCCCGCGACCTGCCCGTCCGGGGTGTGGGCCACGCGCCACCACTCACGCCGACCGGGGCAGCCGAGATAGAAGTCCATCTCGTCCCTGGCAGTGGCTTCGGCCCCCTTGACGGCGATGTTCCTGCGGGTCTCGTCGTCCAGGCTGCCGACGGCTATCCGGCGGAACAGCCGGAGGAACTCCTCGTCCGAAGCGGGGGCGAACGTCAGCCGGCTCCCGGACGCGGGGAGGCCGACGTCAGCCGTCCATTGCAGGCGCAGCCGTTCCACCTCGTGCGTGAGGCCCGCTGCCACGGCGGCCCGGCGCCGCCACTCCACGGCGGCCACTGCGTCCGGGGTGTCACGCCAGCCGACGGGCAGCGTCAGGTTGTACAGCGGGGTTTTGGGCGCTCCGGCGTCGGCGAACGCCCGCAGCGCGGTGGTCAGCAGCCCGGCCGCCACCTCCGCGCGGTCGGGGAGCGTCGGGTCGACATGCAGACAGTCCAGGGCGACGGGGTGAGCGCTGTCCTGCTGCCCCCACCACAAGGAACGGCCCACGATCCGCCCGTCGTCCTCGGCGATCCAGGTCCACTCCGGCCGGTACATCCCTTGTCTCAACTCGTCCAGGTAGCGGTCGGCGTCGATCCAGCCCACCGGTTCATCCACGATGACTGCTGCGACACGCTCTTGATCGGCCTCGGTCGTGGGGCGAAACAACACGTCTGCTCCTACTGCTTGGTGTATGTAGTGACGGTCACGCCGGTGGCGAAGACCCGGAAGTCGGTCAGCGTGAAGGCGGCAGGGTCGAATGCCGCGTGGAACAGCGGAACGCCGGCCCCGAACACCACCGGGTGGCGGTGGACCACGAGCTTGTCGACCTCGCGCAGCAAGCGCCCGGCCAGCACGGGGCCGCCGCACAGCCAGATGCCCATGCCCGGCCGCCGCTTCAGCCCGCGGACGAACTCCGCCGGGTCGTCGGCAACGACGTCGACGCCTGACACGGGCCGTTTCAGGGACGAGGAGACCACGTACTGCCGCAGCCAGGGATACGGGCTGTCGGCGCCGGCCGCCCGAGCGGATTCGTAGACCCCACGGCCCATGACGACCGTGTCGAACAATCTGTTCGCCGTACTGACGACGCCCAGCGGCCTGCGGGCATGGTCCGGAACGGTCTCGGGGTACTCGGCCAGAACGGCATCCTTGAGATCGCCGTCGAAGCAGAGGGGTTCGCACTGTCCGTCAGGACCGGCGGTGAAGCCGTCGACACTGCAGCCGACGAGGTACGTGAGCAGACGCATGCGGGTCCGATTCCGATCCGTTGCCACCAGGGACGAGATGACACTAGGCACTCCGATTCAGGAGGGCATCGGTCATCGCGACGTAACGTGACGCGCCTCGCCCGGGACGGCATCGGTACGGCATCGGTAGTCGTGTCGGGGTCGGTACCGGCGGGCCGAGGTGTCAGGGCCGCCCCTTCTCGCACGCCTCTCGATCCCCTGTGTACCGAGGGCGCTCCGCGACCATCGACCGGTGCCGTGGCCATGTCTGGGCCGTGCCACGGCCCAGCTGCCAGTGCACCGTGCTCCTGACCCGGGAGGCGCGGGTAGCGATGAAGTGGTCGCAGACCGTGTACGCACGGCGATCACGCGGCGGTCATGGCGGCCTCCCACGGGCGCGTCCTCACCGTGCCGGATCGGCGGCCGCGTCCTCGGCGCCGCCCGGAACGGTCCACGAGGTACGCGAGTTGACCTGCGCCACTGTCGCCCGGGTCAGCTCCTTGTAGTCGCTCGCCATCTCCGCGGCCTCCTCGACGGGCAGCGCCCCGCCGCGCTCCGCGGCCCGCGAGATGATCTTCTCCGGTCCCAGCTCGCGGTTGGCCAGGACGATCGCGTTGACCGTCGGCCGGCGCATCGTGTCGTAGCGGCGCAGCGCGGTCACGGGGTCGCGCTCCCGGGCCAGGCACCAGGCCAGTACCCGGGCGTCGATGACGGACTGCGATCCGCCGTTCATGCCCATCGGGAACATCGGGTGGGCCGCGTCGCCGAGCAGCGTGACCCGGCCGAAGCTCCAGCGCGGCAGGGGGTCGCGGTCGAGCATGGGGTACTCGAAGATCGCCGATGAGCGCTTCACCAGCTTCGCGAGGTCGACCCACGGCAGGTTCCAGTCCGTCACGCCTGTGAGTGCTTCCGCCGTCGTGATGCGGCGGTTCGAGCGGTCCAGCGGCGCGGCGCGCGTGCGGCGCCGCACTTCGAGCACCCAGTTCATCAGGGCGTCGCCGCCCTTCGCCACCCGGTCCTCGATCGGGTAGGCGACGAACTTCGCACCGGGGGTGCCGCCGGCCACCACGATTGACCGGCCGTCGAGGAGGTGAGGGTACGGTGCGACCCCGCGCCACATGTGAACGCCGTTCCCGCGCGAGGGGCCTTCGGCCGGGTACAGCTGGGCGCGTACCGCGGAGTCGATGCCGTCGCAAGCGATCAGCAGGCCGGTGTCCTCGGCCACGGGTGTGCCGCCGGTCCGGTCCAGGAAATGGGCCCGGACGCCGTGCGGCATCTGCTCGAAGCGCTGGAACAGCAGACCGGTGCGGATGCAGTCCGACCCCAGGCGCTTTCGTACCGCCGCCAGCAGCATCAGGTGTAGACGGCCGCGGTGTACGGAGTACTGCGGCCAGCGGTACCCTGCCGCGAGCCCCAGGGCCTCCTCCCACACCGGTTCGCCCGCCCGGTCGCGGTAGCTCAGCCGGTGCGGGGGCAGCGCGATGGCGGCCAGTTCGTCGGCCAGGCCGAGTTCCGTGAGTTCCCGTACCGCGTGCGGCAGCAGGTTGATGCCCACGCCGACCGCCTCGATGGTCCGTGCCGCCTCCCGTACCTGCGGACGGAAACCTGCGGCGTGCAGGCTCAGGGCACAGGTCAGCCCGGCGATGCCCCCTCCCACGACGGTGACTCGCATCGGCTGTCTCTCCGTTCTCCCGTGGTCGGGAATGGTGTTGGGAAGCACAACGCAGCTTCCGGCCGCCGGGTTCCGCGAGACGCCGACGGGGCGACGCCTGCACGTCACACCGTTCCGCGCCCGGACCGAGTCAGGCCGGAACGCCGCCCCTAGGGTCCAACTCCTCCCGCAGCGCGACCAGAGCCTGCGGCTCTACACGCAGGCCTCGAGGGGTGCGGGCCCGCTGCTGGCCGCGGTGTGGAGGTACGGCGGCGAATTCGTGCTGCGCGGCCGCGACGCGGAGGTCGCCACCTGCCGACGGCTGTCCGCCGAGCTGGGCATCGCCGCCGTCGCGCCCGACTACCGGCTCGCTCCGGAAAGCCCGTACCCCGCCTCGTTCGACGGCTGTTACGCCGCGCTGGGCTGGGCGGCGGACCAGGCAGGCGCCCTGGGGCTCGATGCGTCACGCCTGCCCGTGGGCGGGCACTGGCCCGGTGCCGCCCTGGCGACGGCCGTAACCGTCGCCGCCCGTGACCGGGAGGGTCCGCACATCAGGTACCCCCACCTGGGCTACCCCCTCCTCGATGACCGCCTGACGACCGCATCGGCGCGAGCGGACACGGACCCCACATTCTTCAACCGCCGTGGGAACAAGGCGAGGTGGGGGTGTACCTGCCACGGAGCGACCCGGGAAGCGGCTATGCCGTTCCGGTCCGCGCCGAGAACCTGCGGAGTCTGCCGCCCGCGTACCTCATGGTCGCAGGAGTCGATCCGGCACGGGACGAAGCGCTGGAATCCCGCCGCCCGGCCGGGCGTGGCGGGAAACTCTGTCGAGGTTCACCTCGTGCCCGGAGGACCGTACATGTCCGATGTGCTGGCCCCCACCGTGCGTGCGAGTCGTCGGGCCGCCCCCGGGAGCGCCCGGGTCCCTCGTCTGGGCGGTGGTGCCGGGGCGTGCGCGGCTGATCGAGATGGACACCGGCCACTGGCCGATGTTCTCCCAGCCAGGCGAACTGGCGCAGGTCCTCCTGGAGATAGCCGAGGGGTGACCGCAGGTCCATGCTTGTGGACCCCTTACCAGCGTTGTATCAACTGCGCTGATCACAGCGACTCGTTGATGGCCGCGACGAGGACGGTCGCCTCGTGGCGGACCGCGAGTCTGTCGTACGGAGTGGCCACGGCCCGGTGTCTGTTGAGGCGACCGATGCCGCACTCGACCGCGTGCCGAGCCTTGTAGTCCTGTGGGTCGAACTGCGGCAGCCGACCGCCGCGTGAGCCGCGTTTCTTGCGGTTGCGGGCCTGGCCGGCCTTATCCGGGATGGTGCGGCGGATCCCGCGCCGCCGCGGGTAAGCGCGGTTCTTCCGGGAGACGTACGCCTTGTCGGCGCGCACGCGATCTGGCCGGGTGCGCGGCCTGCCTGGCCCAAGACGCGGGACACGGACCTTGTTCAGGACAGGCTCGAACCGCGGGGAATCGCTCTGTTGCCCGGCCGTGATCACGATAGACATGGGTGCCCGGACGCCAGATACTCCGCCAGCAGCTCGTCGGTCCGCCCGAGTGGGTGGGACTTCACCGACGAGCCCCGGCTGACGGGCGGGGTCGGGGAGCGGTCGCCGGGGGCGGCCCGTCAGTCTTTCGGCCTCGCCGACACCTTGGCGCAGAGGTACGGACGCGCCAGCAGCAGGCCGGTGCCGGTCAGGGCGATGCCGAAGTAGACCGGCGCGAGGTGGATGAAGTCTGTGTAGCGGATCGCGCTGTGCACCACGACAGCCGGCAGGAATCCGGCGGCCGCCGCCGCGGCCAGGGTCCAGAACACCCAGGCCTCACCCCGCCGCCAGCCCCACGCGCTGAGCAGGACGATCGCTACCGCGGCGGCCATCAGGGCGCCGCCGAACCCCGCGCGGTCGTGGGCGACGAACGGCACAAGACGGGGATTGACAGTTTCCAGTGTTTGCGTGCTGGTGCCCAGGAAGGCCAGGTCGGTCGGCACGAAGACACCGGTCAGACCCACCACCGAGATCACCGCTCCGCCGACGAACAGCCCTGCGCCCGTGGCGATCAGCAGCAGTTGGCCGACCAGGGCCCGTCGGCGCTCCGGCTCCGGCCCCTCGGGTGCCAGGCGCCACCGCGACGCGTGCGGGGTCCGCCGGACCGCGGCCACGAACATCGGGAACAGCACGATGGCGGTGGCCGTGTGCAGGGGTTCCACGAAGCCGGTGGCCAGGAAGTAGAACAAGGTGGGGAAGGCGATCGCCCCCGAGAGCAGGTACACCTCGCGGGCCCAGCGCCAGCCGCGTCTGATCCCGCCCACGGCGAGGCCGGTGTAGAGGGCGCCGATCGCCACCATCGTGCCGGCCATGGTGATCCGGTCGTGCTGGAGGAAGTGCACCAGGTGGTGGTTGGAGGCGCGCAGCTCGTGCAGCGTCATGCCGAGGTAGCCGCGGTCGTACCAGAGCAGCACCGGCCCGAGCGTGATCGCCGCTGCGCCGAGTCCGGCGCCCGTCATACCGAGCCCGACGAGCAGCGCCCACCACCAGGCGGGCCAGCGGCGGGGATCGCGGCCGACATCCCGTAGCCCTGGGGCGGGCGCGGTGGGGGTGGCTGCCTCGGTGACCCGTGCGAACCAGCCGGGCCCGGCCTCAACGAGCACCCGCGGCCCGGCCAGCACGACGGTGCCCGGTTCCTCAAGCGCGGCGGCCGCGGCAGTGACCGACGGATCGGCGACATGGACTACGTGGGGGTCGTCGCCGTTGGTGAACCCGTCGACATGGGGCTCGAGCGCGGCCTCGGCCTCCGCGTCGGAGGCGTGGACAACCAGCGGGATCGAGCGGCCGGCAGCGGCCTCACGTACGGTCTCCACATCGGCCACCGAGACAGGCGCCACCTCGACGACACCGGCCCCGAGCGGGGCCAAGGCGCGTACCGCGTCGCGGGCAAGCGAGGGCGGGACGGATATGCCGAGGCGGACAGTGACGGGCGCGCCAGCGATCTCGCCGGCGAACCGCTCGGGCGGATGGCGGTGGCCGACCCCCCAGGCGATCAGGTGCGTGCCCGCGGGACGGGAGCAGATCGAGGCCAGCAGCCGCAGTGCGGTGCGCTGCGAACGGCGCCGGCCCAGGACGGCAGCGGCAGCACCGCGCAGCGGGTGATACGTCCAGTCCGGCATCAGTGGCTCTCACTCTCCGTCGCGGTCACCGGGGCACATGGCGTGGTCCAGCCGAGCACCGGTGTCATGGAACGCACAGGCGCCCGCGTCGGCGTCAGCCGGGCGGCCGTGTCGCGCAGCAGCACCGCCGGCGGCCACGACAGCTGGCCGACTACACCGAGCCGGGCGCTGCGGCGGGTGATGGCCCGGGTCCACAGGCGGCGCAGCAGGTCGAACGAGCACAGCGCGGCGGGCACGTCCGGGGTGTCGTCGAGGCAGTGGGCGAAGGTGACCGCGACCTCGAGCGCCTGGTACGCGCCCTGGCCCAGATTAGGTCATGGCATGGGCCGGTCGTCCAGCAGCGCGACCCGCCGCGGACGATGGAGGGCATCGACGAAAGGTCGTACGGGCCGTGTCACCTGGTGGTCGATGCCACCCATCGCCACCGGCAGATCCACAGGGGTCCATACGGCCTGGTAGTTGGCGAGGATGCGTAGCCGAACCCGACCAGGTACACACGGGCAGTTCGCGGGGTCGTAAGTCGCGCACACCGACGGGTATGACACGGCGATTCCCTCAGGTGCGGTGCCCGTCATGCGGTAGCGGCAGCGCGATCCACGTGACCTTGGCACCGTCACCGAGCTTGTGCATGCCCCATCGCCCGCTGGTGAGACTGTGCACGATATGCAGTCCACGTCCCTGCTCGGGCAGCAGGGCGCAGGAGGCGTGCAGGTTCCCGCCACAGTCGTGGGGCCCCGGCTCGGGAGGTGAGGCGGAGGGTGGGTTGGGGGCCTCGGGGAGTCGCGGATCGTGATCCAGAACTTCGCAGATGAACTCCGCGGCCGTGCGGCGCAGACGCAACTCGTACGGACCCACGGCGTGCTCGCTGGCGTTCGCAACGAGTTCCGACGTTGCCAGGACGCTGTCGCCGATGGTCTCCGCGGACAAGCCTGTCTGGTCCAGGGCCCGGCGCAGGGCACTGCGCGCCTCGGCAGTCGGGTTCGGGGTACCGCTGGTCCAGCGGTAGAGGTTCACGATGGAACCGCTCGAGATGGTGGTCATCGCTGTGCACCATCCCGGGGGGCCTGGTATTCCCACAGGACCCGGCGGTGCAGCCCTCGCGGACCGGCATCGACGTTTCTGAACAGCATCGAGCCGGTGAGCGTC
This sequence comes from Streptomyces sp. NPDC048636, assembly GCF_040650655.1. Taxonomy (NCBI): domain Bacteria; kingdom Bacillati; phylum Actinomycetota; class Actinomycetes; order Kitasatosporales; family Streptomycetaceae; genus Streptomyces; species Streptomyces sp. NPDC048636. The sequence goes on from NZ_JBEZHR010000005.1 coordinate 486,392, forward strand.
GCACGCCTGCGGGAGGCATGGAACAGGAGGTCAGGCAACATGAAACGCCTCCGTATGTCATCCGGTGGGGGCAACCACGACGCTGTGGTGCTGCGGCAGGAGCGGCGCCGTCCTGCGACGGGCTCTCCGACTGCTGATGGGAGTTCGCCGACAGACAGGCTCTCGACGAGCCCGCGGCCCTGAGGCTCACCACCTCGAAGGGCCGGGGCGGGGGACCGGGCGGTGCGCGTGCCTGTGACGTCGGCTGACTCGCTGCGCACCGCCTGGCCCGCACAGCCCCGAGAGGTTATGCGAACGCGACAATCACCTCCAGCTCGACCGGCGCCCCCATGGGCAGCTCCGCCATGCCGATCGCCGAGCGGGCGTGCTTGCCCGCGTCCCCGAATACCTTCTCCAGCAAGGTCGATGCCCCGTTGATCACGGCTGGCTGGCCCGTGAACCCTTCGGCCGAGGCAACAAAACCCGTCACCTTGACCACGTCCACCACGGAGTCGATGCCGATCTCCTTGTCGATCACGGCGAGGGCGTTGAGTGCGCATGCCCGGGCGAGCTCCTGCCCGCGCAGGGGGTCCACCTCGCCCCCGAGCTTTCCGACGGTCTGGAGCCTGCCGTCCTCGTAGGGCATCTGTCCTGAGGTGAAGAGAAGGTTTCCCGCCCTCTTGGCCGGTACGTAGGCTGCCGTGGGAGGCACCACCGCCGGCAGTACGATCCCAAGGTCGATCAGGCGCTGACTCGCGGTCATGAAGACGTCTCCTTGTCGTTGATCACTTGGTCGTTGACCACTTGCTCGACCCATTCCGCGGCCGCGAGGACGCGTGGGTCACCGGCTCCGACGAGTTGCAGCCCGATCGGAAGTCCGGATGTCGGCAGGGGCAGGCTCAAGGCCGGGTGCCCCGTGAGGTTCATGGGACGGGTGTTACGGAGCAACAGCTCCCGAACCGGCCGCGGCCTACCGGTGTCCCCCACCAGACGCGCATCAAGAGCAGGGGCGGTGATGGGGACGGTCGGGAGGACGACGGCGTCCACGGTGTGCAAGAGCTCGTCCACCGCGGCAGCGATCATCGAGGCATGTGCGCGGGCCCTCGTATGTCGCCAGGGTGGAACCCTGGCTCCGGCGAGCAGTCGCTCAAGAACATCGGCCTGGTAGTCCCCGGGCTGACGGGTGAGGCTCTCCGCATGGATGGCATGTGCCTCAGGACCCTGTAGGTCCAATGCCGTTTCGTTCATCTCCGGCCAGTTGGGCAGAGCAATGTCCACGAGTGAGGCTCCGGCAGCGGCCAGTCGGTGGACGGCGGCGCGGTAGGCATCGGCGACCGTCGGGGCACACTCCCCGGGCTCCGGATTGGAAAGAACGCCCAGTGTCGGCGGCCCGGACAGCGACCACCCCGACAGATCGGCTCCGCCCAGCACCTCAATGGCGAGCCTGGCGTCGGCCACGGACCTGGTGAGCACACCGGCATGGTCCAAGCTGGGCGACAGCGGGAACACACCGTCCAACGGCAGGGTTCCGCGGGCCGGTTTCACACCGACGACACCGCACAGTGCGGCGGGGACGCGGACCGATCCTGCGGTATCGGAGCCAAGGGCCAGCGGAACCACGCCCGCCGCGACCGCGGCCGCCGAGCCGCTGCTGGAGCCGCCTGTCATACGCGCTGGATCGTCCGGGTGTCGACAGGGCCCCAGCCGGTTGGAAGTGCCGGTGCAGCCGTAGGCGAACTCGTGACTGTGGCTGAGCCCGATGATCACCGCTCCCGCTTCCCTGGCGCGCCGTACGATCGTGGCGTCGTGAACGCCCATCCTGTTGGCGAAGACCCGCGAGCCGCAGCGGTGGGGCATGTCCTGTACCTCGATGATCTCCTTGACCAGCACCGGCACACCTGCCAGACGGCCCTGGCGGCTGCTCGACACAGCCCGGGCGGCACGCCGAGCGCCGTCGGCGCCGAGATGAACGACCGCACCGAGGCTGCCGGCCAGCAGCGCCCGCTCGATCGCGTGCTCGGCCAGCTCCACAGGGTCGAGCTCACCGGCTCGCACACCACGGGCTATCGACTCCACTGACGCCCAGGCGCCACTCTCCCGCCCGCCCATCACACCGACACCGCCGGCTTGGCCCGGTGCGATCCGAAGTGCACCTTCTGGCGCGGGTCCACGAACACCATGGCGAGCATGCCCAGCACGCAGGCCAGCCCCGCCCCGATGAACATGGCGCCGTACCCATGCTCGGATACGAGGAGACCGGTCAGTGTCGGCGCGAGGATCGTCGCGACGTTGGCGAAGAAGTGCATGATGCCGCTGAAGGTGCCGGCGCGCGCTGCCGCGATATCGACGACCACCGCCCAGTACACGGTGTCGGGAAGGAAGTTCAGCGCATTCCCCACGGCCAGGAGCGTCAGCACGGCATACGGGCTGTCGACGAGCGGAATGCACAGAAAGACGGCACCGGTGAGCGCCAGGCTGACGAACGCGAGCCAGGACCGGGCGATCTTCAGGTTGCCGGTCCGGCGGGCCAGCCAGTCGGAGATCCTGCCGCCCAGCAGGATGGTGACGCACGCACCCGTCCAGGGCACCATGCCGAGGTACCACAGTGAGGACAGGCTGAAGCCGAACTCATCCTCGAGGTACTTCGGGGTCCAGGTCAGCAGCAGAAAGTTGACGTAGAGAAAGGCGAAGAACCCCACGGTGTTGGCCACGAGCGACCGACTGCCGAAGAAGGTGCGCCAAGTCTCAGCGCCCAGGCCGTTCCCGGCGGGCCGTGCGGCCACATCGGCCGCGCCCGCTTGCAGCAGTTCCCGCTCGGCCGGACCGACTTTGGGATGATCGGCCGGCCGGTCGGTGAACACGCGCTTCCACAGCGCCACCCAGAGGAGGCCCGCCAGACCGAGCACGACGAACATCACGCGCCAGCTCCCCAGAGCGAGCAGACCGACGGCGATGGGCGCCGTCAGGAGCGCTCCCAGGGGTGTGCCGAGAACTCCGAGTCCGATGGCGGTACCGCGCTCGGAGGGTGCCGCCCAGACCGCCAGGGACCGGTTGATCGTGACGAAGGCAGGCCCTTCGGCCAGTCCGAACAGCACACGGAAGACCGCGAAGCCCACCAACGCCGATCCGCCGAACAGAGCGACGCCGACGTCCCCAGCGAAGATCATGCCGATTTCCAGCACCGACCACGCGGTGCCCGAGAGCATCCACATCCATTTCGGCCCTTTGGTGTCGGCCAGCACGCCGCCCAGCAGGGCGCCCACCATGTACCCGTAACCGAAGTAGCCCAGGACCGAGCCCCAGGCGGCCTTGTCCAGGCCGAACTCGCTGGTGATCGGACCGGAGGCATAGGCGATGGCGCCCCGGTCCACGTAGTTGATGATCACCATCAATGCCATCAGGCTCATCACGACGTAGCGATAGTTACGCATGGCCATCCGATGCACCTCCCTTGGAAAGTTATGTGCAATCGATTGCATGCAATCGATTGCGTGAATAGCCGCCGCCGGCGGGGCCCGTGTGCAATCGATTGCAACCAACGTAGGTTCCTCATCCACCTGCGTCAATGGGTCTCCCTTAGAATGCTGGCGTGGACACATGGGGTGTACGGCGCGTGACGCTCAACGACATTGCCAGGGCTGCCGGGGTACACAAATCGACCGTTTCGCGAGCTCTGCGCTCGACCAGTCAGGATGCCCAGGTGCTCCGCATCAGAAGGCTGGCCGAGGAGCTGGGCTGGACCCCCGACCTCATCGCGGCCGGGCTGCGGAACCAGCGGATGCAGACCATAGGGGTCCTTGTTCCCCGCCTCACCGACCAGGTCCTCTCCACGATCTTCGAGGGCATCGACCACACGCTCTCGCAGCAGGGGTGGCAGGCCGTCGTTGCCAGCACCTGGGACGATCCCCAGCTCCAGCGCTCGCGGGCCAGGATGCTCCTCAGTCACCGTGTCGGTGGACTGATCATGGCCGACAACCGGGAGGATGATCCGTACGTCACCGAGATGGCCGGCCGGGGTGTCCCCATCCTCCTGGTGAACCGCTCCTTCTCCGGCTTCCCCTCGATCACCTGTGATGACGAGCTCGGTGGGCGGTTCGCGGCCGAGCACTTGATCGATCTGGGGCACCGGCGCCTCGGCGTGGTCGCGGGCATGGACTACGCGCGTAGTCTGAACAACCGGGTCCGGGGATTCCGCGACGCGGCCCGGGACCGCGGCATCGAGGTCACCGACGAACTGGTCGTCCACTCCACCATCTACCCGTCGGCGGGACGGGAGGCGGGTACCCAACTGCTCGAACTCCCGGACCCGCCCACCGCGTTCTTCGCCGTCAACGACGCCGCGGCGATCGGCCTCATGGGACTCCTGCGAGAACGCGGTCAGCGGGTTGGCGAGGACATCAGCGTCGTGGGATTCAACGACGTTCCCGAGGCAGCCGAGTTGCACGTTCCCCTGACAACGATCCGGTCCCCCCTGCGCGAGCTCGGCGCGGTGGCCGCGAACGAGGCCCTGCGCATGATCGGCGGGGAGAAGGTGGACGACCAGATCCTGCGCCCCGAACTGATCGTCCGCTCCAGCACGGGACCATCACCCACCCCATACCACCGCGGCCGGGGCCTTCGTTCCAGCCCGCGCCCCACCGACTTCGAGTGAGAGCCGCCCGGCAACTCGCGCACGAACCAGCGCGCCTGGAGCCGCTTACTCTGCGGCTGGCCCGCATGGCGTCGCAGAGGTCGCTTACGGCCTGACCGGGGGTGGCCTTCGCGGGGTACCACGGACGGCGTCGGGGCCATCCTCCCCCGGCCGGAGGACGATGACGATCAGGTCGAGGACGAGCCAGGCGTCTGCTGCGTGGGGAACGACGCACGACCCGCGTAGCGGCCCCCACTTCACACCTCAACGCCTGCACACCGACACGGCTGACGACGGGCCCCGACCCGCGAAGATGCGGGGCGATCCGGCGTGACGTCATGTCAATGGCCCGGCACACGAAGGCTCCTCACCTCTCCCGCTGGGGAGGCTTCGGCGCACTCCGATCACGTTTCGTCCCCTCCTTCCATGTGCCACCGGGGTGCCGGTGTGAACGTCGGCCGGGCTCCCGGCCTGCGCCGGTGTGCTCCACGGTGGTACAGGAACCAGGGACGTGGGCTGCGCGCTGCCCTGTTCGGGTTGTCTACCGGCGCTTTTCTTGTCACGTGATCGGAATTCCTGGATTACTCCGTGTAGACGCTGCTCGTATCGACGCCTGGATCCAACGATGGGCAGGCGGTGGCCCCGCCACGGGCTCGCCCACACGTCCGGTCGGTGTGCGGACCGCGTCTTTCGATCGCTGGCGCGGCCTCATGCCGCACTGACAGAAGTGAGGGCGACGTGAGAACCACTCGTGTGCTCCTGGCACCTGGATGTCTCGCTCTGATTGCTGGTGTTCTCAGCGGCCCCGCGCATGCCGCAACAGCCGTTCCCTGCTCGACACCGGCGCTGATCGCCGCGATCAGCACGGCGAACACCGGTGGTGGGGATACCTTGAACCTCGCCCCGGGCTGCACGTACAACCTCACCACCGTGGACAACACCGGTCCCAGCGGGGACGACAACGGCCTCCCCGTTGTCACACAGAACATCGTCATCAACGGAAACAACGCTGTCATTGCCCGCTCGTCGGTGGCCCTCACACCGCTGTTCCGCTTCTTTGAGGTCGGCGGCCCGGCCGGGCAACTCACGCTCAGACAACTCACGCTGCGCAATGGTCATTCGAACAGCAGGGGCGGCTCGGTCTACGTCGGATCCGGCCGCGCGCTGACTCTCGACAGAACGACCGTGACGGACAGCATCGCCGACAATGGCGGTGCCCTCTACTCCGACGGGGCCACCGTCACCGCGACCAGCAGCGCTCTGAGGAACAATCGCGCCGAGCTGAACGGCGGCGTCATCCGCAGCAGCGGCGGCGCCTTCACTGCCACTGGGAGTTCGTTCACGAACAACTCCGCCGCCGACTTCGGAGGTGTTGTCCGCAACGATGGCGGTACCTTCACCTCCACCAGCAGCACTTTCAGCCAGAACAGCGCCGACTACGGGGGTGTGGCCTACACAGCCGGCGGTGCCGTCAACATCACCGGTGGATCCTTCGCCAATAACGCCGCCGTCGTCGAAGGTGGCGTCATCCGCAACAGCGGAAGCGGTACCGTCACCGCCTCCGGTACCTCCTTCCGAAGCAACACCTCGGATACAGACGGCGGCGCTCTCTGGAACAACGGCGGCACCCTCACGCTCAGGAGCAGCAGCCTAATCAGCAACTCCGTCAGCGGGGGCCCGAACCCCTCGCGCGGTGGTGCCATCTTCAACGCCAACGGCACGCTGACCGTAGAAGGAAGCAGTGTGGTCAACAACAGGGCCACTGGCGACGAACCTCAGGGCGCAGGCATCCACAACGACAACGGCACTGTGACCCTGAACAGGAGCAGTGTCGCTGCCAACTCCGCGACTGCCGCACCAGGCGGAGTGTGGACCAGTGGAGGCTCCTTCACCCTCAACTCTTCGTCCATCATCTCCAACACCCCCACCAACTGTGCGGGAAGCCCCGATATCCCGGCTGGCTGCGTCAACTGACGAGGCTGTTGTTCGCCGCGATCCCCGGCTCGATCACCCCCGGTACTCCAGTGTCCAGAGACGCCCTGACGGGCTCGTGCACGGTAGGTGGTGAGGCGTCGAGGAGGTGGGTGGGCCGGGGAGGGGCCGAGGACGACGTCGCCGCCGCACACCGGACCAGCTCGTCGCCTATGTCATGGAGCTGACGCGGAACGACCGGTAGCCCCTCCCGGCCCTGGGCCGTTTCTTTCGGATTATCGCCAGCATGCTGCCGGGGCCCGTGCAAAAGAGGCCCTGGGAGGCGAGCCGGAGGATCATGCCCTCGGACACTCCCGCGGTGGACTGACCACCACTTTCATCTGGCCTCTGACAGCCGCTGCCGACCCTTGGCCTTCCTTCTCACCCCAGACCGGGCCGGGGATTCACCCGCCTTGCTAGCGTCGGGTGAGGTGGGTGAGAGTGACCCCGTTGGGGAAGGTGGTGCGTTCGGCGACGTCGAAGGCGGTGGGGTCGAAGGCGCCGTCGAATACCGAGATTCCCGTACCGGCAACGACCGGATAGGTCTTGATCAGCAGCTCGTCAATCGCGGGCACCAGGGTGCCCGCGAGCTTGCCGCCCCCGCAGAGCCAGATGTCCAGGCCGGTGGCCGCCTCGCTCTTGAGTTCGCGGACGAGGGCGAGCGGGTCTCCCGGCACAACGGTGACGGCTGGGTCGGTGTCCGGCTTGAGGGTGCTGGACACGACGTATTGGCGCAGGTGCGCGTACGGGCTGGCGATCCCGTTGTCGAGGGCTGGGCGATAGGTGCCGTGGCCCATGACGACGGTGTCGAAACGCCGGTTGGGCGTGTCGCTGACGCCGACGGCCGCGCGGTAGGCGGTGGGGATCGTCTCCGGGTACAGCGCGTTCACCCAGGTCGAGTAGGCGGCGGCCTGCTGCTCGTCGCCCTGTGGAAAGAAGTCGAACTCACCACTGGGGCCGGCGATGCGGCCGTCGAGCGAGATGCCGATGTAGTACACGAGCTTTCGCATAGTGTTCCCCCACGCGTAGTACTCTACTTGTAGTGGCTTGAACGTAGTACTACGTCTGGAGTGGTGTCAATGGCGAGACGGAACGACCAGCGGCGCGCGGCCCTCGTTGACGCGGCGATCGAGGTGCTGGCCCGAGAAGGCGCACGCGGCCTGACATTCCGGGCCGTGGATGCCGAGGCCACCGTTCCCGCCGGCACGGCGTCCAACTACTTCGCCAACCGCGACGACCTGTTCACTCAGACCGGCGCCCGGGTTTACGAGCGACTCCAGCCCGACGAGGCCACGATCGCCCGCCAGCGGGCGGCCGGCCGCGACCGAGAGACCTACGCGGAGCTGATGCGCGAGCTTGTCGACCGTGTCGCCTCTTTCCGCACCGGTTACCTCGCTCTGCTGGAGCTCCGCCTTGAGGCCACCCGCCGCCCCGAGCTGCGCAAGGTCCTCACCGAGCGGGTCCGAGCCGATGTCGACGCCAACGTCGCGTATCACGAGGCGTCCGGCCTCCCTGGTGACGCCACGGCCGTCAAGCTGCTCATGGTGACGCTGAACTGGCTGATCGTTGAACAGCTCACCCTGCCGGATGTTTTCACTGAGGCGGAGCGTGAACACCTGGTGGCGGCCGCAGTGGAGCGCATCGTGGCGGCGGAGTAGATGACTCGGCCCCAGGAGTGACGCCACCCCGGCGGCAGTTCACGATCGTGTGGGTTCACCCAGCGCGCGGGCGGGGTCCGTAAACCGGGCGGGCCGGGCCCGGGTGGCGGAGGGACGGACCAGAGGGCGAGCGTCCTCCTGGTTCACCGGCGGACCGGAGAGAGTCATCTGCGACGTGGATCAAGGATGGTTGAAGCGGTCCTGGGCCGCCAGCACCGCGTCCGCGTGGTCCGCGGCCCATGCGCCCAGGGCGCGGATCGGGGTGAGCAGGGCTGTGCCGGCGTGGGTGAGTGTGTAGTCGACGCGGGGCGGGGCTTCGGCGTAACGGCGGCGCTCCACCAGGCCGTTGTACTCCAGCCGCCGCAGGGCCTCGTTGAGCGCCTTGGGGCTGATCCCGCCGATCCGGGTCAGCAACGCGCGTGGCCGCATCGGGCCCCGTTCGCCGAGGACGAAGACGACCACGCTGTCCCAGCGATTGGCCAGCACCTCGAAGGCGATCCGTGCCCGGCAGTCCGCCGCGAAGGGGTCCCCGCCCAGATCGTCTCTCTCGTACGGCTCTCTCTGCTCTCCGAGCACTGTCATGTGGACATCCTGCCGTGCTGATGCGCACCAGGCGGTGTGTATCGGCCCGCCTACTGTCCCCGGCATGACATTCCACAGCTCGAAAGACCTGAACGACGCGGACGGGGTCAGGACGATGCGTATCGGCATCCTCGGAACGGGAGCCATGGCCAGGGCGCTGGGCGGGGCCTGGGTGCGGGCGGGGCACGACGTCATGGTGGGTGGCCGCGACACCGCGGCCGCCGCCAGGACAGCGGCCGCTGTCGGAGCCGGCGGCCACGGCGGTCTGGCGGAGGCGGCGCAGTACGGAGAGGCGGTACTGGTCGCCGTACCCGCGGACATCGCACCATCACTGGCGGCGGAACTGGCTCCGGCCCTGGCCGGGCGGACGGTGCTCGACTGCACGGTGCCGATGGCCCCCGCCGCCGACGGCCCCGCCCTGACCACGGTCGGCGGCACGGATTCGGTCGCCGTGCGCCTGGCGGCGGCGGCACCGGACGCGCATGTGGTCAAGGTTTTCGGCATCCCGCACGAGAGCATCTGGACCCTGCCGCGACCGGCCTTCGAGGCCGTGCCGCTGACGGTGCCCTTCTGCGCCGACGCCCCGCCCGCCACCGCGCTGACGACAGAGCTGATCACCTCGATGGGCTGTACCCCGCTGCCCTGCGGCGGTCTGCACCGTGCGGCGCTGCTGGAGGCGACGGCGGTGTTCGCCATCGGTGTGTGGTGGTCCGGCGGCGAGGCTCGCCACGCCTTCCCCGCCCCGGCACTGGCCCCCGGCGCCATCGGTGACGAGCCCTGAGTCGGGGGCGGCCACCCCACGACGAAGGCGACCACGAGGCGCGCGACCCAGACACGCGCGACCCAGACAAGGGAAGGGGCCAGTGGGACCGGGCCCACGACCTGTTCCGGCGCTGGCAGCGGATCTTTGAGCAGCTTCAAGCCGAAGCCGATGCGAATCGCCCGATCACATGGGACGGCCACGGCCTCGGGCGTTCGCGCGGTGGGCCGACAATGAAGCTTCACCTGGCGGTCGAGCAGGGGCAGAAGCCGCTGTCCCTTCTCGTCGCCGCCGGTCAGCGGCACGACAGCCCGCAGATCCAGCCGGTCCTGGAGGGCATCCGTTGCCCGGTACCGGCCCGGGGCGCGGCAGTCGCCCGTGCTGGCCTCGGCCATCAACGAATGGCTGCGCCCAGCGCCTTCACAACAGCCCTTGGACGAGGTTGTCGGTGACGCGCTGGAGCACGGAGACCGCAGTCGCGTACTCCTCCTCCGTGAGGTCGCCGAGGAGCTCCGTGCGCACCCGGCCCATGTGCTGCGGCGCATACGCCCCTGGAGGGGCATCAGCGTCATTCGCCGCGAGTACCCACAGCACCCGAGAGCACCCGCGTCGTGTGATCGGCCCGGAGACCGGTCGGTCGGAGCGCGTCAGTGGTGGCCGCGGGCGGAACTCGAAGCGCCGCCGAAGAGCCGCGCCACGGCGCGGAAGGGGAGCGTGACGACGGTGGCGACGGCGCCACCGATGGACCGGAAGACGTCTGCCAGTGCGCGGAACATCAAGGGGCCTCCGTTCTGGTTGGAACGTGTACTGGCGGTGACCTACGGTTGCGGGCCCCGCGGAGTCTGTCACTCCCCGTGTTCCCGCGGCGGGATCGTGGAAACGGGCCCCTCACTCATGTGGCCTCCGCTCCCTCGGAGCCCGCATTCCCTCGCCAGGTGGCGCTCAGAGCGTGAACACCCCTTCGTCCTGGCGTGATACGGCCTCGTGTCACACGGCGTCCGCGGAGAGTATTGAGTCGTCTTCGGCCCGGGCGCCCGGCAGCCGGTGGCGGGCCGCGATGAGAGCCGCGTCCAGGTCCCGGGTTCCGGTCGCCACGCACAGGGTGTACGAGACGTCATCCAGCCGCTGCTTTGCCCCCGGCCCGCCCTCGCTCGCATGCAGGGCTTGCAACGTCTCGTACTGGGTGATGAGGTCACTCAGCACTGCGGGATGAGCCATCAGCATGGGTTTCCTTCCAACGGGCCGTCACCTGACGACCTCCGAGTTCCCCCACGGCAGCAACCCATGCTCCGAATCGGCAACCAGCCGTCACCGATTCGGACACATTGGCCAGCCGGATGTTCCGGCGCCGGGAGCCGGTGGGCACCCGTGGCGGTCCACCGGCATGGAACGGGTGCCGGACACCTGTGAGCCAGGGAAGGCACGCTGAGGACATGGGCCATGGCGGCAACGTCATCGAGGAACTGACCACGGACCACCGCGAGGTCGAAGAACTGTTCAGCCAGATCCGCAATGCGCCGTCAGCCGATGAACGCAAGGAGATCGCCGATCACGCGGAGGTGGAGGAACTACTCAAGTCACTTGAGCGCCAGACGGCGGACAACCAGGAGCTCGGGGACGAGGAAGCCCACCTCTTCGTCCAACTGAACGGTGTCTGTTCCCCGAATGTCCTCGAGGACCTGGGGGAGAAGATCCGTACGGCGAAGAAGGTGGCTCCGACCCGGCCCCACCCCAGCGCTCCCAGCACCCCGCCCGGCAACAAGCCTCTCGCCCCCGGCGCTGGCCTGGTCGACCGCGCTCGGGACTTCGTTTCCGGACGTGGCAAGTAATCCGCTGGCACGGCGAGTGCCAGCGAGGACGACTCGATGAAGCGTGGGCGCCCAGGGCGAAGCCCTCACGGAGCGTGTGCAATCGGACCAGGGCTCGTTCCCTCGGCGCGGCACCGCGTCGCACCGGCGGACGGAGCACCCTCGGTCGTAGGGGTGCCCATATCGACGGCCCGTCGCCCGCCGGGACGGGGACGGAACGGTGCTCCCCATTACGGCGAGTCGAGCGTGTACAGCGTGTGCCGGGCGAGCCTGAGGGCCGAGACGCCGAGCCCCGATGTAGACGTAACCGTGTCGAAGGAGGAGGAGCATGACGGTTCATCAGCGCTGCCTCTCGGACACTGTCGTGGTCGGTGCCGGACTTCTCGGCCTTGCCCGCGCCCTGGCTCTGTGCCGGGCCGGACATCGTGTTGCCCTGCTCGAGGCGTCCGACGGTGTGGGCGGGCGGATGCGCAGGGACCGGCGGGACGGATTTCTGCCGGACCGAGGATTCCAGGTGTGCAACACCTCCTGTCCCCAGGTCAGGCGGCGCCTTGAGCTGCGAGCGTTGCGATCGCGTCCGTTCACCCCGCACGTCGTGGTGCCCACCGGGGCCGCGCCGGTCCTCCTCGCCGACCCGACCCGGCGGCCAGGGTCGGCCGGTTCCCTCCTGCCGGGCCGGGTTCCTTCGGCTCGTGACCTGGCCGCGCCGACGGCGCTCACCGTCCGGGACACCCTGCTGCCCGCGGGCTCTTTGCAGCATCGTCCCGACGGCTCCGTGGGTTTCGGCATGGCCGGTGAGACCGGTGGCGAGGTCGCGGAGCATCTCGTGGCGGTCAACTTCCTCGCGCCCGCCGCGTTCTTCCGTGCCGCGCTCCGCGTCCTGCGACCCGGCTCGGTGATCGCGGCCGTGACCGGCGTCGTGTCGGAGCGCCCGCGGCCCGGGATGTCCGACTACAGCGCGTCCAAGAGGGCGCTGAGTGCCTGGCCAGGTGCTGTACGACGCGAGGCGCGGGTGGCGGGCGGCCGGGCGCTGGACATCCGCCCCCGCCACCTGGACACCTGTTTCTCCGACCGGCCCGTCGCGGGCACGGCCCCGCCGTTGTCTGCGCAGGGCGACCATCGTCAGGTGGTCATGGCGGTCGTGGACGCGGCGGCAACGGACGCCGAGCTCCTGCGCACCGCCCCCGACGGAACACCCGTTGTCGAACGGCGAGCCAGGTGAACCGACGCACAGAAGCTCCAGCAGACACATCGGACGTGGTCATCGTGGGCGGCGGCGCGGCCGGACTCAGCCTCGCGCACCGGCTGACGCGGACCGGCACGGCCACCGTGACCGTTGTGGAGCCGCCGGCCGGGCGGCTACGGCCGCCCGAGCGGACCTGGTGCTATTGGGACCGGGGCGATGGCGACTTCGACGAAGCGGTCGGAGCCTCATGGTCCCGGCTGCGGATCCATGGTGCCGACGGCCGCGATGTCACTGTCGACCCGGCTCCGCTGCGGTACCGCATGCTGCGGTCCACACCGTTCGAGCGGCTGGTGCACTCCCGCCTTGAGCGCAGCCCTGGCGCGCGCGTACTGCGGGCGACGGCGGAGGCGGTGCGCAATGTGGCTCTCGGGGCGGAAGCCGGGGCGGAAGTCCGCTGCTCGGCCCCCGACGGAGGGGAGCTGACGCTGCGTGCCCGCCATGTGTTCGACTCCCGCCCCCTGCGCACGCTGCCGCCGGCGCGGACGCTGCTCCTGCAGCACTTCCGCGGCTGGTTCGTGCGCACGGACACAAACCGCTTCGATCCCGCGGTCGCGGACCTGATGGACTTCCGGGTGCCGCAGCCCCGCCACGGGCTCGCCTTCGGCTACGTTCTCCCGCTGGCGCCGGACCAAGCGCTCGTCGAGTACACCGAGTTCTCCCGGACACCGCTGACCACCGTGGCCTACGACGTGGCGCTGGACCACTACAGCCGCAACGTCCTCGGCCTCGGCGCCTTCACCGTGGAGGCGGCGGAGCAGGGCGTCATTCCCATGACCGACGCACGCTTCCCGTGCCGGATCGGGCCCGCCGTCTTCCGTATCGGGACCGCGGGCGGTGCCACCCGCCCGGCGACCGGCTACACCTTCGCCGCCGTGCAGCGGCAGAGCCGCGCCATCGCCGACGCCCTGCGCACCGGGAGCGGGCTCGTATGCCCGCCCCACGGGCGACGCGCGCTGGCCATGGACGCGGTGCTGCTGCGAGCATTGGACAGCGGGCGGATCGACGGCCCCGACTTCTTCACCGCCCTCTTCCGCCGCACACCGCCCGAACGTCTGCTGCGCTTCCTCGACGGTGCCACCTCCCCATGGGAGGAGTGGGGCATCGGCCTGCGCACCCCCGTCGGCCCGATGCTCCGGACCGCCGTCGAACTTCCCTTCCTGCGTCGACGTTCCCACCCCGCCTTCCCGTTCGGAGTGAGCCGCGGATGACACTGCTGCGCGACCGCGACCTGGCGCGTGCCTTCGACCACGCTTCACACTCCTACGACCGCCTCACCTCACTGAACCCCGGCTACCGCACCGACCTCACGCGCTCGGCACGCCGACTCCGGCTGCCGCGGGCGGGCGCCGGGCTGCACGTACTCGACCTCGGATGCGGCACCGGGACGTCCACCCGGGCGCTGCTGCGGGCCGCACCCCGCGCCCGGATCACAGCCGTCGACGCCTCCGCCGGGATGCTGCGGCGCGCGCGTGCCAAACCCTGGCCCGCCCGTGTCCGCTTTCTGCACCTGACCGCCGAAGAAGTGGCCCTGGCCGGGGAAGGCCCCTTCGACGCGGTCTTCGCCGCCTATCTCTTGCGCAACGTCACCGACCCGGACCAGGTCCTCGCGAACATCCGGGCCCTGCTGCGCCCCGGCGGACGACTCGGCGTACACGAGTACAGCCTCAGCGGCTCGGTCGCCCACCGCGCCCTGTGGAACGCCGTCTGCTGGGGGGTGATCATCCCGGCAGGCACCCTCAGCGGCGACCACGCCCTGTACCACCACTTGTGGCGCAGCGTCCTCGCCTTCGACGATGCCCCGGCTTTCACGGACCGGCTGACGCACGCGGGTTTCACGGGTGTGCGGGCCGCCCCCGTCGCCGGGTGGCAGACCGGCATCGCGCAGACCTTCCTCGCCCGCAACGGCTCCACCACGGCAGCGGAGTACGCCCGGTGAGCGCCCTCCCACACCGCACCGCCCGGCGGGGCCGCGACCGCAGAGCCGAGGTTCTGATGCCCGCGTCCGGCCGGGACCGGTTCGAGCGGGCGGACGCGCCGTCCCTCGCCGTCATCGGCGGCGGGATCGCCGGCCTCGCCGCAGCAACCCTGCTGGCCGAACGCGGCGCCCGCGTGACCCTCTACGAAGGGGAGGAAGGGCTCGGCGGCCGTCTCGCCGGCCATCGCACCCGTCTGTCCGACGGCTCCACGGTGACCATGAGCCGAGGGTTCCACGCCTTCTTCCGCCAGTACTACAACCTGCGCGGACTGCTGCGGCGCACCGACCCCGCCCTGACCCGGCTCACCGCCCTGCCCGACTACCCCCTGCGGCACAGCGTTGGCCTGACCGACAGTTTCGCCCGCGTCCCCCGCACACCACCGCTCAGCGCGCTCGGATTCGTCGCCCTGAGCCCCACCTTCGGCTGGCGCGACCTCGCTGCCATGGACGCCCGTGCCGCCCTGCCGCTTCTCGATGTCCGTGTGCCCGAGGTCTACGAACGCTTCGACGACCTCAGCGCGACGTCCTTCCTGGAACGGGTCCGCTTCCCCGAAGCCGCGCGGCACCTGGCGTTCGAGGTGTTCTCCCGCAGCTTCTTCGCCGACCCCCGCGAACTGTCCGCCGCGGAACTCCTGCTGATGTTCCACATCTACTTTCTGGGCTCGGCCGAGGGGTTGCTCTTCGACGTACCGAACGAACCCTTCCCGCAGGCGCTCTGGGAGCCGCTCGGCGACTACCTACAGCGTCTCGGGGCGGACGTCCGCACCGGCACCCCGGTCCACAGCCTCCGACCCGGCGAAGACGGAGGAGCGGAGGTGTGGACCGACACCGCCGTGGACCGCCACGAGGCGGCCGTTCTCGCCCTCGACCCCGGATCCCTGCGCCAGGTCGTCGCCGCGTCACCGGGCCTGGGCACCGCCGCCTGGCGTGACGACATCGCCGCCCTTCACACCGCCCCGCCGTTCCTCGTCTCCCGGCTCTGGCTCGACCGGCCGCTCCGCGCGGACCGCCCCGGGTTCCTCGGCACCAGCGGGTACGGCGACCTCGACAACGTCAGCGTCTTGGAACGCTATGAGGGCGAGGCCGCCCGCTGGGCCGCCAGGAACGGAGGCTCGGTGGTAGAACTGCACGCCTACGCCGTTGCCGCCGACGAGGAAGCGGAGAAGGTGCAGTGCGGGCTCATCGACCGTCTGCGCCAGGTGTATCCGGAGACCCGCGAGGCGCGGATCGTCGACGCGCGACACGAGTGGCGCTCGGACTGCCCGCTTTTCCCGGTCGGCACGTACCACCGGCGTCCCGCTGTGCGGACCCCTCACTCATGGCTGACGCTGGCCGGTGACGCGATCCGCTGCGACCTCCCCGTCGCCCTGATGGAACGCGCCGCCACCACAGGCTTCCTGGCGGCAGGCGCCCTGCTTGCCGACCGGGGCATTCGGGGCCAGGTGCTGTGGACCGTCCCTCGAGCGGGCCGATCCGTCATGCTGCGGGCACTTGGAGCCCTCGCGGCGCGCTGAGCCGACCCGGCACCGTGGCTTCCAGCCTCACCCCGGGAGCCGTCCGGTGCTGCGCAGCGCCCAGCGTCGTTCGGCGTAGGCCAGGTCGTCGTGCCACAAGCGGCCGGCCGACCGGCGCATCAACGGGCGCAGGGCGGGCGCGGCGGCGCGTGCCAGCCCGAAGCCCCGCCGGTCCGACGCGGCGACGACCGCCTCCACCACGGCGGTCCTCGGCCGCTCGTCGCCCGCACCGGTCAGCGGCGTGGCATGCGTCTCGACAACGGAGGTGGTGCCCTCGCCCTCTGTGATGCGCATGACGACTGTGCGCGGCTCGGGCGCGGTGAACTCGGCCCGTACCGGTACCACCAGACGACCGGCTACCCGAAAGGAGACGTCGACGACGAAGGCGTCCGCCTCCGCCTGCGGCTGCTGCGTCACGGTCAGGTCGACGAAGGAGTGCGAATGGAACCACGCGCCGTGCCACGGGTCGAGCCGGTTGGCGACCACATCCTGCGGTTCGCACCGCCCCACGGCGGTGAACACGGCGTCCACCCCGCTGCCCGCCACGGGACGCACGGGAACCACCGGGTGCTCCGAACCGTCCTCGCCGCCGACCGTGTCCAGCCGTACCCACACCAGGATGCCGTCGTCGTGGACCGGGTACGGATCCCAGCCGGCGAATGGAGTTCCGTCCAGAGCCAAGCCGTGCCAGTGGCAGACCAGGGTGCCGCACACCACGCGGCTCTGGCGCAGGGGAGCGCCGAGGTGCGGGCAAGCGCCCGGGCCGGCATGCAGGGCACCCTTGTCCGAGCGCCACAGTACGACCTCCACGCCGCCTACCGTCCTGCCGTGCGGGCGGCCGTCGGCGCGGATGTCCCGGGAGGCGCCGACGACGAACCAGTTGCCGGAGCGACGTGCCGAGGCCCGCTTGAGGGCATCGGCGATGATCGTCGGCCGTGCCTCCTGCCAGGTCGGTGTCTGCGCTGCCCAGTCCGGGCCGCGGCGCCGTCGCAGCGGTGCTGTCCAGCGGACTCGGTCATTCACCGCACGGGTCCCTTCCACTCCAATGTCCTGCCGGTCGCCGAAGGCGCCGGGCGCGTGGCGCGGGCGCGCAACCGCGCCCCGACCACCTGGACGGCTCCGGCGGCGGTTGCGGCGGTACGGCGACCGCGCGACACCACCGCGCGGTGGTGCAGCACGGTGTAGTCGTGGTGCGCGATCGCGTCGAGAATTCCGCTGTAAAGGGTGTACGCGGTGCGGATGCAGGGGCGCACCCGGGGGTCGAGCATGCCGATGCCCGGTTCCGCCTGCCGGTACGCGTCCCGCGCCATGGCCTCGGCGGCGACGAGCGCCGCGCGGATCCGGGCATCCCGGCGCCCCGTGCGGCGGCTCCACTCCAGCAACGGCCGGTCCACGCCGTGACTGGCGAGCAGGTCCGCCGGCAGGTAGACACGGCCGCGGTCCAGGTCTTCGCCCACGTCCCGGAGGAAGTTGGTGAGCTGGAAGGCCACACCGAGCGCCGCCGCGTGCGGCGCCGCCTCCTCACGGGGGACAACCGTCCCCAGCACCGGAAGCATCTGGAGCCCGATCACCGCGGCCGAGCCGTGCATATAGGACCGCAGATCCGCGTAGGTCGGATAGTCCGTGACGCTCAGGTCGCTGCGCATGGAGGCCATGAAGTCGGCGAACAGCATGGGGTCGATGTCGTAACGGTCGGCGGTGTCGGCCAGGGCCCGGACCACGGGCTCGTGACCTCCGGAACCGGTGAGCAGCCCGTGTGCCAGGTCGCGCTCCAGGCGTCGCAGCAGCTGGTCACGCTCGCCGGGTGTCCGGCGCCGATGGAAGTCGTCCACGATGTCGTCCGCCCAGCGGGCGAAGCCGTACAGCGCGTGCACGGCGGCGCGGTGCTCCACCGGCAGCAGGCGGGTGGCCAGGAAGTAGGTCTTTCCGTGGCGGGCGTTGAGTCGCCGGCACTGGGTATAGGCGGCGCGGAGCGAGGGATCGGTGATCCCGGCGGCGTCCAGCTCACGACGGGTCATCGGCACCTGCCACCGTCGAGGCAGGCGCTCCGCGCGCGGCTCGGAGGCCGAACGCCGCCCATGATGCGGGCGGCGGCGAGCTTTCCGCTGATGAGCACCGTCGGCACGCCGACCCCGGGAGTGGTCCCGCAGCCGGCCAATACGACGTTGTCCAGCCCGCGTACCAGGTTGCGCGGCCGGAAGGGACCGGTCTGGGCGAAGCTGTGGGAGACCGAGAAGGGACTGCCCGCGCCATGGCCTTGTGCCGTCCAGTCCAGCGGGGTCACCAAGATTTCCTCCTGGATGCTGTCCGCGAGCCCGTCGAGGCCCCGGCGCTCCAGCTCGGCGACCACGCTGTCGCGATAGCGCGGGCCCAGGTCGCGCCAGGCGGCGGCGGAGGGGCCGACGTCGGTGTTCGGACAGGGAGCCAGAACGTAGTGGAGATGTCGGCCGTGCGGCGCGAGGGCGGGATCGTGTGCCGTCGGACGGGTGATCAGCAGCGAAGGGTCGCTCATCAGCCTGCCGGAGCGCGTCAGTTCCTCAAATGTACGTTCCCACGCTGTGCCGAAGGAGAGCGTGTGGTGGGCGAGACCGGGCCAGGTACGGTCCGTTCCGGCGTGAAGGATCACAGCCGACGGCGAGTGACGCAGCCGCACCGGACGCCGGGGGGCACGCCCCAGAAGCCGGTGCGCGGCAGTCAGTTCACAGGTCAAGACCAGCGCGTCGCAGGGAATCCGTTCGCCCGACGACAGACGTACGGCACGCACCCGACCGGCCGAACGCTCCAGCGTGCTGACCTCGGCCGACCAGCGCAAGTCGGCGCCGGCGTCCTGTGCCGCGTCGGCCATGGCGCGGGGCAGCGCGTGGATGCCGCCCTTGGGGAACCAGACGCCGGCCACGGTGTCCATGTAGGCGATCACGGCGTAGGCCGCGAGGGCCCGGGCGGGTGCGACTCCGGCGTACAGGGACTGGAAGGAGAAGACTCGGCGCAACCGGGGGTCGGAGAGGTGGCGGCCGATGCGGTCGTCCAGCCGTCCGAAGCCGCCCAGTGCGGCCAGCCGTGCGAGGTCCGGGTGGAGGAGCTGGAAGGGCGAGTCGAAGTTGGTGTCGATGAAGCGTCGCATCTGCGCCTGGTACAGCCGTTCCAGCCATTGCCGCAGCTCGCGGTAGCCCGCTGCCTCCGCGGGTCCCGCGAAGCGCCGGACCTCGGCCTCCATCGCCTCGCCACCGGTGTGGACGTCGAGCGAGGTCCCGTCCGCGAAGCGTGCCCGGTAGGCCGGGTGCAGGGCCACCAGTTCGACGCGGGAGGCGAGGCTGTCGCCGACGGCCGCGAAGGCTTCGTCGGCCAGATGTGGCATGGTCAGCACCGTGGGGCCGGTATCCATCAGGTATCCGCCGAGCTGCACGCGGCCCGCCCGGCCGCCGGGGCCGGTGTCCCGTTCGACGACCGTGACCCGCCGGCCGGTGCCCAGCAGATGGAGGGCACAGGCGAGACCGGACAGTCCGGCACCCACCACGACGACATGGTCGGTCGGTCCCGCTACTGTCTTCACCGGCCCTCCCCGGCGTGGTCCGGGGCAACGCCCGACGCGCGTTCGAGCATCGCGGCGAACTCCCGCCGCATCGCGGCGTCCGCGCCGGTCGTCTCGAAGTGCCACAGACTCGTCGCCACCAGCTCCTTGATCTTCGACTCCACCTCGGCCCGGGCTCCGGTCCGCTCCAGAGCCGCCCGCATCCGCTCGACGGCGTCGTCGGACCGGTAGGCGGGGCCGGGCGCGAGCGCGAGCGCGTCCTCCTTGTCCCCGGAGGTGTCGGCGAGCTCGACGGCGACGGCGAGCAGGTACGTGAGCTTGCGCGTCCGCAGGTCGTCCCCGGCCGGTTTACCTGTCACTGACGGGTCGCCGAAGGCGCCGAGGAGGTCGTCGCGCAGCTGGAAGGCGAGCCCCGCGCAGCGGCCGGCGGAACGCAGGGCGTCAAGGACGCACTCGTCGGCCACGGTCAGCGAAGCCCCCAGCGCGAGCGGGCGCTCGACCGTGTACAGGGCGCTCTTGAGCGTGGCGATGGTCAACGCCTCGTCGACGCCGGAGGTGCCGACGGCCTGCGCGTGGATGTCGCGGTACTGCCCCGCGGCCATCTCCCCGCGCATCGCCCTCCACTCGCGGTACAACCGCGTTCCGTGCGGCGAGCCGAGGGCCGTCTCCATCAGCAGATCGTCCGCCCAGGCCAGCGCCAGATCGCCGGCGAGCACCGTGGCGGCGACGGCGAACGACTCCGGTGAGCCGGACATCCGTGAGGTCCGGTGCAGACAGGCGAGGTCGACGTGCATCGCCGGCGCGCCGCGGCGAAGCGGTGATCCGTCCATCAGGTCGTCGTGCAGGAGAGCGCATGCCTGGAGCAGTTCGATCGCGGCTCCGGTGCGCAGGACCGCCGTGGGATCGTCCGACCCTCCTGCCGCCCGCCATCCGCACCACAGGAACGCCGTGCGCAGTCGCTTCCCGCCGCGTCGGACGAATGCGCTGACACGGCCGGCCACGTCGCGCGCGAAGAGCGGGTCCACCTCACGGGTCCGGCGCAGTTCCGCGTCGAGGAATCTGGCCAGGACGGCCTCGACGGCCCTGGTGGCGTCGGACGCTGTGAGCGGGTCGTCGACGAGTCCGGCCGCTCCGACCACCGTCGGTCGCAGTTCGAGCATGCCCGGCCCCTTCTCACTATCGGTCGCCTGTGCACCAGTGCTTCTGCCGTCGGTCCGCGTGTGGATGCGCTGATCTCTGCCCGGTGCGGGCCTTGCCCGAGTGACCGCTCACTCCGTCGGCCCAGCGATGTGCGCCTCATGGCGGTATGTCACCGCGTGAGTGCTCCCGCTGGAGGACCTCTTCCAGGTCGGCGAACGCTCTTCGACCGCGCCGTCGAACGCGGCGAGATCGAGCCGGAGTTCCTTACCCTGCTGCACCACGAGATCCTCTCGACCTTCCCCCTGGTGCGCTGACCGCCCGCACAGCCCACTTGGTCAGTGCCGGGTCCGGATCAGGATGGGGCGGGCGGCCGCCCTGGCGGCCTCTTCGTAAGCGGTGGCCGATCTGGTCGGACGGCTGAGGAACGACCGCCCGGATTCCGCGGCGCCGCAGCTGCGACCGGACGGCGCGGGAGGAGTACGCGTGGTCGGCCAAGATCGCTGAGGGCCTGGTCCGGGGCCTGCCCGGCCCGGTTCGGGGCACGCGGATGCGGGACATCACCAGGGCGAAGGCCGGTGCGTCACCGGCCTGGCCGGCGGTGAGGTGAAAGGCAGCGGCCGAGCCCGGCGGCCGCCTACGGCGCGGGAGGCCGCACCTGCTCGGCGCTTTCCTGCGGGTCCACCATGCGCATGACTTCGCCGGGCTCGCCCGAGGTGTGTTCCTCGAGGGTGTAGAAGCGCACCTCGTGACCGTCGGGGTCGTACAGCCGCGGCAGCACCCATCCGCGCAGGCCGCGCCAGACGCCGCCGTGCGGCTCATCAAGAGCCTCCAGACGAGCGGCGAGCGCGTCGATCGCGGCGCTGTCGGGCACCGCGATCGCGAAGTAGTCGAAGCCGGCGGCGGCCTCGGCCCAGTCCGGGGCGAGTCGCAGCACCAGGTCCGGTCCGCCGGCCGGGTGGCTCAGCACAATCTCGATCAACGCCCCCTGCTCGACGAACTCGGCTGCCCGCCGATAGCCGAGCGTGCGCCCGTACCACGCCTCGGAGCGGGCCAGATCGCGTACCGGCAACTTCAGGTGGTGGACGCCGACGAGGCTCGGGATGTCAGCTTCCACGTTCATGGCTCACCTCAGAACGCGTGGGCTCGGCACTCAGGTGTCGAGGCCGATCGTGACCAGTTTCCCCTTCTCACCAGCTGCCGCACCCGCTGGCTCACCGGCCTCCCGGCCGGGTCCTCCGCGCGGTCCGGCAGCGACCGACGGGGCGGTGGGGTACTCGCCGACCGTTTCTGCCGGGGTGGGCGGGGTGGGCGGGCTCAGGTCAGGCGGGAGGCGACCTTCTTGACCTTGTTCGTCCGGGCCCACCTGATCAGCCGCTTGTGAGCGGTCTGGAACGATCCGGGCTCGTCGGGAAAGGTCCCGCCAGGGCGAGCTGGTGCGTACTTCCAGGCGATGGCCTCGGACGTGCGGCGATGGTCGGCCCACCGACGTCCGCAGACCGGATCGGCCGGCATCAAAGGCTCGACCCGGTCCCCACATCGCATCAGCGATCACTGACCGGACAGACATCCGATCAATTGACCAACCCATCAAAGAGGCACGGCCTAGTCACCGGTCGTGCCGTCGAGCATCTCGCGCAGGATGTCGAGGTGGCCGTTGTGGCGGGCTGTCTCCTCGGTGAGGTGAAGGAGGATCCAGCGCAGGTCGACGTGGAGGCCATCGCGGACGGCGCGCTTGGCCTGGTCGTCCAGGCCGCTCGCGGCGACCAGTTCGCGGTAGTGGGAGCTCTGTTGGACGTATTCGTCGAGCGACTGGGGGAGAGGGAAGTCGACGGCGATACGCGTCTCGCGGTCGGGGTCCTCTGCCGCACGGGCCCCGGGTAGCCGCAGCCTGGCTGTACCCGTGCCTTTTCCCACCGCGCTCGCCTCCGCATGTGTGGGGACCTGGTCCGCTCCCACGCGGTCCTGGATGTGCGGGGCGGGCGGCCGATGACCCGTACCGCGGCCGGGTTCGACACGTTCGACCTGGCGGTGGACCTGGGCATCGATCCTGATCTCGACAGGTACCAGCGGGAGGACCCGACCCCACGGGCCGTACTCGGGCGGGGTGTCCCGCCACGGGATTCCGGTGCGGATCCGGGAACGTATGCCGTCGATCAGCTGCCGCCGCTCCCACGTCGGCGGCCGTCCGGGCTTCTTCCTCACAGGCAACAGAGGTTCCGGCGCAGCCCGCTGGTCACCTGTCAGATCCCTGCGCGCCATGACGCAAGATCATTTCAGATCCGTGCCGCCTGCCCATCAGTCTGCGGGGTCAGGCGGCCAAGGCCCCAATTCCGGCAAGTGGGAGCCGGTCGTCTCCAGGCGATCATCGGTGCTACGGCCAGCCATCCAGGCCGCAAGGTCACGCACTGCTCCGCGGACCTCGACCGCCGTGCCCGTACCCAGCACCCGGGAGAACTCATCGTCAGTGGCCCGCAGCACCAGCCGCGTGCTGACGGGGGCACGATCGGACAGGAAGTCCAGCGCGTGCAGGGCGAAATCCCGCGGCCAGTCGCGGGGACGGTATCCGACCGCGAGGTCAACAGCGTGGATCTCTGCCTCCCGCCACCGCGCCAGCGCGGTGTCCAGCAACCTGGCATGACGGAACCGAACCGTACGCCGCCAGTCCGCGGCCGTCAGCCGACTCCACGTAGCTTCCAGCGCCGACTGGGCCAGCGTCAGGTCCTCGTGGAGCTCGCCCAGGGGCCGAGCCGCCCCCTGGGCGATGGACTGGTCGCGTTCTGCCTGGCCACCCTCGTACATGGCGACGCACTCGCCCTGTAGAGCCGCCAGTGCCTGCCGCTCGAAGGCGCGGGCGTTGTCGGCAAGGTGCTGGAGGACGTACCCACGGGTCCACCCCGGCAGAGTGGAGGGTGCGTCCTTCTCCCGGTCATCAAGTTGATCGACCAGTTCGAGCAGCCGGGTATGAGACTGCGAGACCCGAGCCACCACTTCGTCAGGAGCTATCAGCGAGTTGACCACCGTGAAAGCCTAGCCATGTTGATCCACTTCCGATACACGTCCATGACCTCGCATGCGACGCACACAGGGTGTTCTCCGACGATGGCGGGGTGAGGGCTGTGCCCAGTCCGCAGTGGCAATCTTGATGTCTGTTGTCCGCCCACGGCGCCGATGGCGATGGCGGCTGTCAGGGGCTGCCAGGGCCGGCTGCTGCCAGGGCCTCCGCCGCCACCTGCCGCAGTGCACGGCTGGTAATCCAGCGGCTTTTCCCGTCGGCCAGGTACGCCGCGGCACGACCGACCCATTCCGGGTCGCTGAGGAGATGTAGCTTTCCCTCAGTGGTGAGCTGCCGCAGCAGGGACTCCAGCCGGAGGGCGTCCACCGCCCGGTACGGGCGTGTGTGCTGGTCGAAGCGTAGCTGGTGGTCCTCGTACGGGTGGCGCAGTGTCGTGTGCATCCAGCCGCCGTTGCGCGTGGCGACCATTCCCCTCAGCGTATATACGCCTCTGCTGTGTGTGTTCCAGGAGCGCTTGCCCCAGGTGATCCAGATGCCATTCATGATCCTGGACCACGGGATCAACTGTCCCTCGGAGTCCGGCTGGTGCTGGCAGAGCCCGTCCGGACGGAACTCCACCCAGTGGGCGTCAGGTCGTGTGGCGTCCCCGACTCCCCAACGGCCGTTGGTCAGTTCCAGCGGCCCCAGAAATGTACGATCCTCCACCATTCGGTCATTGAATCACGTGTTCTGTGAACCTTGCTCCGCCTCCGCCAGTACCTCCCCGCTCGCCGCTGTCCCGGGGAACGCCAGGTGGGAGTCGGCTTACTGGAGGCGTGGCCAGGCCGCTGAGCGCCTGCTCGTAGGCGGTCAGCCCCGGACGGCGCGGGCGGCCATCAGTACCGCGATCGAGCGATCAGGAACCAAGGAAGCTCGGACTCAACGACCTCTGAGTCCTTTCCGACCTCAAGCTCTCACCAGATGATCGGTCTGGTGGTGCTCTCTTCCTCTGTCCGGCTTTCACGAGTGTCAGACGGCCTTTCCGGGACGGCTGGTGTGGGTGCGTTCCCAGAGGCGGACCAGATGCGCGTGCAGGGCGTCCTCGGCATCCTCAGCGGTCAAGTGCCCTATGAGCACATGGCTGGTCAGGCCGTCCGCGAGGGCGAGCAGGGCCCGGGCCTCGCGCTGCGGATCGAGCGTCGCAGGGTTGTCGTCGGCCGGGCCGCTCTCGCTGGCCTCCGTGAGGAGGCGGGCGAGGAGGTCCTGGAGAGCCGCGTAACTGATTCTGAGTTTGGCGGCGAGTGGCTCGCTGACGGCGGCTTGGGCGACGAACGCGAGCCACACCCGTGCCTCGGCGCGGTGCTGTCTGCGGAGCAGGGCGATTTCGGTTGCCGCGTGGCCCAGGGCGGTAGCGGCTGACTGGGCCGGGCTGCTGGACAGGCGGGTCCGTACACGTTCGGTGATGCGCTCGCCGACGTGGTCGACGGCGAACAGGAGCATCTCCTCCTTGTTGCGGAAGCAACGTTGAACGGCGCCCAGGGAGACCTCCGCACGGGTGGCGACGTCGCGCATGGTCACTCCCTCAGGTCCGTGTTCGTCAGCGAGGAGGCAGACGGCCTCGGCGATCCGCCGGCGTCGGCTCTCGTAGTCCACCTGCTTGGGCATGTTCGGGCGCCTCCTTTTTCCGATACGATCGTATCGCTTCTGGGCTATGGTTTCGACACCAGCGCTTCGACACATGAACGGGGAGGACAAGAATCGTGCGGGATGCCCTATGGAAGATGCCGGCCACAGCCCAGGCAGAGGCGGTCCGGAATGGAGACATATCGGCTGTCGAACTGGTCGACAGCCACCTGGACCGCATCGCCGACGTCAACCCGCAGGTCAACGCGGTCACGCAGCTGATGGCCGAGCGCGCCCGTGAAGCCGCGGCACAGACGGATTTGCGCCGGGCCGCAGGCGAAGAGCTGGGGCCTCTGGCAGGGGTGCCGTTCACGGTGAAGGAGACCACCGCCGTCGAAGGTGTGCCGACCACGATGGGGATCGCGCGCTTCCGCGATCTGGTGGCGACGGCCGACGCGCCCCCGGTGGCCCGGCTGCGTGCCGCCGGAGCCATACCGATCGGGCACAGCAACATACCCACCCTGATCCTGGCCGGGATGCACACCCGCAGCGAACTGTTCGGCGACACCGTCAACCCGTGGGACCGGAGCCGGACGCCGGGAGGATCCAGCGGTGGCGACGGAGTGGCCGTCGCCACCGGCATGGCCGCGCTCGGGCTCGGCAACGACTCCGGAGGATCAGTACGGATCCCGGCCTCGTTCTGCGGCGTGGCGGGACTGAAGCCCACCGCCGGGCGATTCCCCGCCGACCACCGGATTCTCGGCCCCGCCGACCCAGGACCGGCCTCACAGATGCTGGTCACCGACGGGCCCCTGGCCCGCAGGATCGCCGACCTGCGGCTGGCATACGAGGCGCTTGCCGGGACCGACCCGCGGGACCCGCGGGCCGTACCGGTGCCCGTCCACGGTCAGCCGCTGCCGGGACCGGTGAAGGTCGCGGTCGTCGCCGATCCCGGCGGCCACGGCGTCCACCCCACGGTCCGGGGTGCTGTCGGGGCCGCGGCCGACGCGTTGCGGGACGCCGGATACGACGTGCGGGAGGTGGCGGACGTTCCGCGGCTGGATGAGGCACTTGAGGCGTACCACCGGATCGTCGTGACCGAATTCGCCCCGACCTGGCCGGCGGTGCGGACACTGCTCGGCGAGGGCGGAGATCGCTACATCGAGATGACGATGGAGAAGACCCCGCCCGCCACCGCGGCGGAGTTCATGCAGCTGATGGGCGTCTGGCTGGGCATCCGCCGCTCCTGGGCGGAGTTCCTCGACGAGTACCCGCTGGTGCTCGGGCCGGTGTTCACCGAGCCGGCCGTCGAGCCGGGGCTGGAGTCACGCGACCGGGCAGGACGGGAACGAGTCGGCTCGGGCATGCGCCTGTGTACGGTGACCAGCTTCGCGGGCGTACCCGGGGTCGCCGTACCGACCGGAGTGACCGACGGCCTGCCGTCCGGCGTGCAGATCGTCGGGCGAGCGTTCCGGGAGGACCTGTGCCTGGATGCTGCCCAGGAGGTCGAGGACCGCCTCGGAGTGCTCACACCGATCGACCCTCGCCCGGAAGTCCCAGCGGCCGCGCAGTAGGCGGTCCTGCGACACGGGGCAGCGAGAACGGGCCTCCTCTCTGGCCGAGTGTCGGCAATCGATCGTCTGCCGGCACTCGGCGCCGTGGCTACGGACCCGCAGATGGGCATGTCGGCAACTCGTGCCGGGAATCAACGTCGGTGAACGGTCGACCGCGACAACACCCACGTCGACACCGCGAGCGGCGCGAAGACGTTCCGCCCGAAGCCTGACCTCGTCATGCAGTTGCTGCGCGAGGGCGACATATCGAAGGTCACCCGGCTCGAGCGGCTCTCCCGCTCCGTCCTGCACTTGGTGACCCTCGGCGCCGATCTGCGCGAGCAAGGGGCATCGGGCTGCACGTCATCGAGCGCGGGCATCGACACGTCGACGATGGAGGGCGGGCGATGTTCGGGATGTTGTCCGTACTCGCTGGGCTCCAGCGCGAACTGATTGTGGCGAACACGAACGACGGGCTCGCCTCCGCGCGGGCCCGTGGCCGGGTCGGCGGGCGCCGCCCCGAGCTCAGGGAAGACCAGGCCGCGCTCGCCCAACGGCTGTATGACGAGCGGGAGAAGACCGCCCAGCAGATCGCCGACATGTTCGGCGTGCCGAGGTCGACGGTGTACGGGCACCTCGACAGAGCCAAGACCGTTCCCCGTCAGCCGAAGAAGACCGAGGTCACGAAGTTCTGACCGCTACCCTGCGGCTGGTGTCTGAGCTAGGACTCCGGGGCCGTCCTGGACGAGCTCGGGGCGCGAGGCGAGCTGCTCAGGGCTTACCCCTCGCCTTCGGCGTCTCGGGCGCGAACGTTGACGACAGCCAGGCGCTTCTGCCGCTGGTCGTGGGCATTCCCGCAATCCGATCCCGGCGTGGACCGCGACGCCGCCGCCCCGGCAGGCTCCGCGTAGACAAGGCGTACCACTCCACCGAGCGCCTGCCCGGACGACACTGTCAGCGAGGGCCCCATCGCCGGCGTGAGGTCGCCCCGCGAACCAGGGCGCGGCAGTGCTCGACCCCCGTGGCGGAACGGCTTCGCCGCAGAACACCGTATCCGGCTCGAGGATGCCGTTTCAGGCGGAACCGCGTTCTTTCCCGGGAGCCGGGAGCGTGTTCTTCGGCGAGGCGGGGGCAGGGTCCCAGGTCACGGGAGGCATCTGCCGACAGG
The DNA here is from genome assembly GCF_040650655.1 of Streptomyces sp. NPDC048636. Classification (NCBI taxonomy): domain Bacteria; kingdom Bacillati; phylum Actinomycetota; class Actinomycetes; order Kitasatosporales; family Streptomycetaceae; genus Streptomyces; species Streptomyces sp. NPDC048636. The sequence goes on from NZ_JBEZHR010000005.1 coordinate 514,520, forward strand.
CAGAATGGGTGTCATGCGAACGTGCAGGAAGTGCGGTGGGCGGAGGCGTCGGTGGCCTCGATCCTGTTCAGGGTGCCGCAACGTGGCGGACCGGGCCGATATGGCCGCTGACGCGGGCGAAGTGGCCGCGGACGTGGGCTTGTTCGGATGGGTCGGGCGGGGGCTCACGGCAGTGGGACGGTTCTTGGCGCGGGTCTTCGACTGACCGACCGGACCAGACATTCCCAGTACCATCGCCCGCCTGCCGATTGCGGCCGCGTTCACGGGTCACCACAGCCTTCCGCTCCGCCGGAAGTGGGACCAGGCGGCACGGCAGCAGGTCTCCGGTCTCGGCGGTAGCGCGAGCATCTGGTGGCGCTGACACGGACTGGGAGCCACCTCGAGGATGAGCGGGGGGAAGGACGCTGGGAGAACCGAAGACCCGTACGACGGCCACCGACTTCCGAGCCCCACCCCACCACTGGAACCAGCGATTGCGGGACACTCTTCAGGTGGGCTTCCGGCATTCGGAGACCATGCCGAAGAACAGTTCGTCGACCCACTCGCCTTTGGCATGACGGTTCGATTTGCGAAGACCTTCGAACCGGAACCCGACTCGCTCGAGCAAGGCTGCGGACCGGATGTTCCGTGCGTCGCAGTCCGCGGAGATGCGGCGCAAGCCTCGCGCGAGATAACTATCCACAGTAGCGGTCAGCGCCTCTGTGGCAAGTCCCATGCCTTGATGCGCGGGAGCCAGGGTGAATCCAATGTCTGCCTGCATCCTGTTCTCATGGAGGTGGACGCCTATTTCCCCTATGAGCAGGCCGCTCGTTTTGGCCTCTATGGCGTACATGAACCATCCGGGTGCAGATGGGTCCGTCCCTCCGTATTCTCGGATGTCGGACGCCCCGGCTTCGCGTGACACAGGAGCCGACCAGCCCTGATACCGAGCCACATCAGGGTGGGACCGGTATTCACAGAATGCATCGACGTCGTCATCTCGAAAAGTGCGCAGACGCAAGCGCGGAGTTTCGAGCAAGGTGCTTTTAGGGCTCACGTGCTGATTCCTGTCCGGTGTTCCTCGTGAAATGCGGATCGGTCGACGGATCGTAAACCACGAGGGGTGCGCTGGTTCGTTCCGAGGGATTTCCCTAGCACATGCTCCACTCGGGCGGCGCATGCGGTCGCGGACATCCTGGGTGCGGTCGTGCCGGGAAGCAACCGAATTATCGGCGCCACCGCCCCCCATGGCCTCAACTGCTCCGCATCGGCCGGACACGACCTATGATCACCGCTCGTCGGTCGGCGTGCCTCCGATGGCGGGGGTACTCGTTGATCCGGTGCACCATCAGCTCCCGGATGGCGATCTTGTCCTTCCCCGCGCGCTCGCCCAAGTCGGAGTGCTCGGCCAGCGTGGCGTCGGTGGCGGTCTGCTCGCGCTCGAGGCCGACGTAGGCGGCGTCGACCGCGGCCTGTTCGCCGTCGGCGCCGTTGAAGTCCGCGTCATGCTCGCCGTAGCTTCGGCAGCGGCTCACTGTCGCTGATCCGGTGACGTCCACGGTGGAACCGACCGCGGGGACAGTTGCTCCGGGTCCAAGCCCTGGCATTTCATGCGCAGCGTCAGGCGGTAACCCGTCAGGAAGTCCTGAAGCGTCGCAAGCTCGCCCTCCGGACTGGGGCCTGCGTGTTGCGGGGTTCGTCCTCCGGGTCGGCCCACATGCCGGGGTAGACGGTCGCCTGGGTTCCACACACGGGTTCGTCACTCATGCGGTGCGTGGTCTTCGGTGACGGCCCCCCTCGCCACCGAGTTTCGCTTCGACCTGAGGTCTCGGGGACAGCGGATGGATGCTTTCGTCGCACCTTGCGTGCTGCGATGGCGAGCGAGGTAGGGGCATGTCGAACTTCGGGGTGGAGGTGCGCCCCCTTGCCTTGGCCGACAGGGACGCGTGGGAGCCGCTGTGGCAGGCGTACCTGGACTTCGACGAGCAGGTTCTCCCGATGGAGGCCACCGATCTGACGTGGGCCCGGTTCGCTGATCCCGCGGAGCCGATGGGCGCGCTGGGAGCGTGGGCGGACGACACGCTGGTGGGCATCTGCCACTACGTCCTGCACGCTTCGACGTGGTCTGCCGGGTGCTGCTGCTATCTGGAGGACCTGTTCACCTCCCCCGGTGCCCGTGGCAGGGGAGTGGGCAGTGCCTTGATCGAGGCGGCGGCCACAGCGGCCAGCAGGGCAGGGGCCGAGAAGCTCTACTGGCAGACGCATACGGACAAGGTGACGGCTCGGGCGCTCTACGACCGGGTGGCATGCCACGAGGGTTTCGTCGTCTACGAGCGCGCCTTGAACTGACCACATACGTGGTGACATCCCATTGCGGCACGGTGTGTGAGGCCGAGGGCGGGGCCTGCTGTCAGCAGCCCGCGAGATGCCCGGGCCGAGCTGCCGGGGGAGTGGCGTGAGTGAGACGTTAGCGGGGTGCCAGCGGAGCAGCAGCCGTACGCCAGCGGGTGAACGCAGTCTTGAGACGTACCGCAAGACGACCACTTGACCCCCAGGGAACTTCTGATGTCGACCGCCGTGCTCAACGCCCGCACCGTCCGTACCGCCGTCGCCAGCGTCACGCTGATGGCCGCGGCTCTCACCCTGGCCGCGTGCAACAACGACGACGCGGACGGGGTCAAGCGCTCCGGTTCCGCCGAGAGCTCGGCTGCCGCCTCCACGGGCTCGGACTCCCAGAGCGGTGATGAGCAGGACGCTCCCGCGGGAGGTGGCGTCCAGGAGACCGGTGGCAAGAACGGTGGCGCGGCGGGCGGTTCCGGCTCCAAGACCACCACGTGTGACCCGGGCAAGGTGTCGATGACCGCCTCGAAGGTCTCACGTCCGGTGAACCACATGCTGCTGAAGGCCACCAATAACTCGGGCACCACCTGCAGCCTGGTCGACTGGCCCTCGCTGCGGTTCGACGACGCCCAGGCGGCGACCCCGGTCGCGGAGGACACCAAGCCGCAGGCTCTCGTCACCCTGGCCCCGGGCAAGTCCGGCTACGCGGGCATCCTCACCTCCAGCGCCGACGGCTCGGGTGCCAGCGGCACCAAGGCCACCAAGCTGGGCGTGTTCCTCAAGGGCTCGGACGCCGCCACTTCCGTCGCCCTGCCCGGCGGCTCGGTCTCCATCGACGACAGCGCCCAGGTCACCTTCTGGCAGAGCGACAGCACCAACGCCATCGACTGGTAACACACATCCACGATTCCCGCGTGACGCCGCAGCCGACTCCCCTGCGGCTGTCCGTCGGCCGACGGCCCCCGCCACCCCCGCGGGGGCCGTTCCCGTTGTTCCCGCTCTCTCCGGAGCGACATCGTCCCGGCTGTTCTCCGACGGCATTGCCCGGCCGGGGTTTGGCACTGGGGGAGTATCGGAACGGAAAGGGGCGGTAGCGGAACGATCTTCGCCATGCGGTTCGTCGCCGAGCAGCTCGGTATCGGCGACGAGCACTTCCCCGAGTACCGGCCCCGCTCGCAGACGGCGTACGAGCATGCGCGGGCGATCCGCGACAAGTACGGCTACCGGGACTGCTGAGGAAGTCGCCTCCGATCTTGTGACCGGCTCATGGCGGCGGCTGGTGTTCGCCAACCCAAACCTGACGCACGGCCTGGTCGACAAGGCGGCGTACTCGTTCTGCGTCCTGGAGCACCGCGCACCGGCACTTCTCCATCGTGCTGTTGAACGAGGCGATCGCCGACCTGGTGAACGCGCACGCCCCTCTGGACGTCTCCCAGGCGTGGGGCGACGACACCACGGTGGCCGCCGACGGCACTCACGTGGACACCTACCTCGACAACCTGCTCGCCGAGACGTCCGTCCGGTACGGCCAGCCGGGCGGGATCGCCTACCACCACATCTCCGACACCTATGTCGGCCCTGGTGTCCTAGCTCAGACACCAGCCGCAAAGTAGCGATCCGCCCCTGGGGGTCAGCTGTCGACGGGCGCCGCTACCGGGTTGAGGGTCTTGTGCACGACACCGACGGACACCTTGACGGCAGCGGTGATCTGGCGGATTGACTGGCCTTCGGCTCGGCGGGCGAGGATCACGCGGCGCTTGTCGTCGTCCACGACGGGGCGCCGGCCGCCGACGCGGCCGCGTGCGCGGGCGGAGTCGAGGCCGTTCTTCGTCTTCTTCACGATGTCGCGGCGCCGGTCTTCGGCAAGGGCGAGGGCCAGATCGAGAATGAGGGAGCGTTCGTGTGTGTGCTCGCCGGTGGCGATGCCGTCCAGCACCTTGACCGCGATGCCGCGTTGGAAGAGGTCGTTGAGGACGATCAGCCCTTCGAGAAGGTTGCGGCCGAGGCGGTCGACTTCCTGAACGGTGAGCATGTCGCCGTCGCGGAGGTTCCGGCGGGGAGCTGGGGCGCGGAGCGGCTCAGGGGTGCACGTTCGGCAAACGGTCGATAAATGAACGCGGGTGCATGCCCTGGCTATCGGGGGGATCGCCGAGGTGAGCCCAGAAGCCGCCAATAGTTGATCTTGGAGGCGTCGGCGCTTCCGGCGGGCGGCGGGGGCGCGTTCGGCGACCTGTCGGGCGACCGCGTCGACGCCGGGGCGGGCGTAGCGTTCCAGGGGAGGGTCTACCACCGTGAAGGAACAGCTGAGGCCCGGCTTGGCCAGCCAAACTACGTCCTTGGATGCACAGCACGGCCAAAGGGACAAAGGCCATGACTGTGCCGACTATGTGATGCACTTCGACATCTGACGCTCGCACAGTCTCCATGGCTGGACAATGAAAACCCAATCCTGCCGGGCGTCCATGGGGATGGAGTCGGTGCGTATATGCAGGGGCCTGCCATTGCTGTCCTGCAGCTGAACCCACCGTGCGGTCTGGTAGGAGTCGGTGTAGCGGACCTTGATGCCCCACTGGCACGACTTCCCCCGTGGGGCGATCGCCCGCACCTTGAAACCGCCCGAGGGCTGGCCGCCTCCGACCTCGATGTAATGGGTGCTGAAGTAGGACTCGCCTTGTCCCTCGGTCTCATCGGTCAGCACCGGTTCGCCGACGAGGGGCGGAATATGCAGCTGGAGACCCTCGTAGGATGCTCCGCCCTGCTCCGGAAGCCGCACGATGGTGTGCCCGGTGCTCTTCCGGCAGGTGACGTCGGTGACCTGCCAGCCGTTGATGACCACCGCGGTGGACCGGGTGCTCATCACGTTCATCTGGAACACGTCGGCGTACCCTCCGAGGGTGCTTGACACCAGCTGTTCCTTGTACCGCTTGGGGGCCTTCTCCAGCGTGGCCTTGTCGGCGAGCGGGCGACCGCCCAGCTTCTTCAGGTATGAGAAGGCGCCCGAGCGGTCGTTCTCGACGGCTACCAGTTTCTGCTTCTCTTCGGGAGTCAGTGCCCGGTCGAGAACCATGGCCCATGCTTCGGGCTCGTCTTCCTCGGGCTGCACGGACACCGTGAACGGCACCTTGTTGGCGTCGTACTCCGCGTTGGAGTCGTTCTCCCTGGTCACGCTGGGTTTGATCATAAGGTAGCCGGTCAGCGTGTCCCGGAAGACGGCCATGAAAGCGATCGACAGCATCACCAGCAAGGTCACCGCTCTGCGCCGCCGAGAGGAGCCGGGTGACACGCCGAGCGTCTCGGCGACGATCGATGCGAAGCTCTCACGCGCCCCGTTTCCCTCGTCGGCGTCGCTCTGTCGTGGGGGTTGCGCGGCCGCGGCCGGCGGGCTGCTGGCCGGGGCCCCGTTCTGCCTGGCCCGTTGTGGGGCTGGCTCCGCAAGGGTGCCGTCGGCACCACCCGGCTGCGGATCATCCCGTCTCTCGTCCGGTGGCTCGGTCGTCGTCATGCCCGTCCCCCCCGTAGGCCCGCCACGCTTCCGTCCACGGGTTGTGCCCGTGGCGTACGGTGCCCCGTCGAGCAGGCGTCACCTCTGGTGACCCACCCGTCATGGCCGGGACGCTGCCGCCGTGCATCTCCCGTTATCCCCTCCAACACCTATCCTCAGCATCGACGACAGCACGCGATATCGCCATGGTGTTCGCCTCCACTACGCGAAGAGCCCGGCTGTTCGTCGCACGCTGCCTGGACCGGCACCCTGCTGACTCTCATCCCGACTCACAGTCAGAACATCACGAGCCGCGCTCACATCACGTGCCGCCACCGCGAGGCCGTGCAGATCACCCGGGCCGCCCTCGACGCCCGGCGCACCCGCACATCGCCTCACTGCTGCACGCCCGGCTCGCCCTCGGCCATTGCTGGCAACACGCCTGCGTGCGCAGCGGCCAGTGCGACGTGCACTGCCCGGTCTGCGGTCGCCTCGTCGACCGGCTCGCCAGTGAACACGAGCCGGAAGTAGATTGGTGCGGCGAGGGCCTTGAGGAGTTCGGCAGGGTCGGTGTCCGCAGGTAGTTCGCCGCGCTCAATGGCTCGGGTGACAACGGGTTCCGCCCGCCGGAACCGGTCGTCGAAGAGGGCATGCTTGACTTCGGCGAACTGGGTGAGGCGTACGGCGTCCGAGAGGACGGTAGTGAGCAAGGCCCGGCCTGCTTGCGTGGTCATGGTGGCAACGAGGGAGCGGGCCAGCGCGCGGAGGTCACTCTCCACCGCCCCGGTGTCGGGGATCGGGATGTCCGTGGCGAAGTGGTTGGCCAGCGCGTCGGCGACAAGGCCGTCAGAGTCTTTCCAGTTCCGGTAGATCGTCGTCTTGTGTACGCCGGCCCGCTGGGCGACGCCTTCGACGGTCAGGGCTGCATACCCGCTCTCCGTGAGCTCGGTGATGGTCGCCTCCAGCACGGCGGCGCGCATCTTGGTGCCTCGCCCGACAGCGGGTGCACGCCTTGAGGGCGACCCAACAGACTCCATTGCAACTCCCAGTTGCGTTGACGGCGGAACATGCAGCAGGATCAGGCTATCGCAACTTTGAGTTGCAATGTGGCTGTGCTCTTTCGAGGCCGCAGTCACTCCTGACCCACGAATTGGAGCTCCCCATGACCCGCGACTCCTGGGCGGCCTCGCGAGCCTCCCTGCGCGACCCTGGCGACACAGCCGCGTGCGGTGACCATCACTCCGCGAACTCAATGCCGAAAACCGTTCCGTGCATGAGCTGGACACCGGACTCCATTCCTGACCAGTCGGGGCGACTGGCTGTTGTCACCGGTGCGAACAGCGGCATCGGGTACGTCACCGCTCGTGAACTCGCCCGCCGCGGCGCCTATGTCATCCTGGCCTGCCGCAGCCGCAAGCGCGGGATGGACGCAGTGGAGCGACTGCGGACCGAAGCCCCCGGCTCCCACGCCGAACTGCGCATGCTCGACCTCGCCGACCTGATATCCATCCGCAGTTTTGCTGAGGACTGGAGTCACGACCGGCTTGATCTCCTGGTCAACAACGCCGGCGTCGCCATGGTGCCGCTCTCCCGGACCGCCGACGGCTTCGAGTCCCAATTCGGCATCAACCACCTCGGCACGTTCGCGCTCACCGGCCTCCTCATGCCGCACCTGCTGGCCGCCGGCGATCCGCGCGTGGTCACGGTCAGCAGTGAGGGCCAGCGATTCGCCCGATTCGACATGGCCAACCTCAATGCTGAGCATCGCTACCGAACGGCGTTTGCCTACGTGCAGTCCAAACGGGCCAATCTCTACTTCGCCATGGAACTGCAGCGGAGGGCCGACACCGCCGGGCTGAGGCTGCGCAGCATGGCTGTCGCCCCCGGACTCACCCGCTCCAACGTGCTCACCGGCGGCGCCAACAGCAACCGGGGTCGCGCATACGGTCTCCTCGCGCGCCTGCTCTTGCGCATCGCTTTCCGCCCCACACCAGACGGCGCCAAGACCTCCTTGTGTGCCTCAACCGTCCCCGACCTGCCCGGGGGAAGCTACGTCGTGCCCGATGGGCCGTTCCAGCTCCGTGGCGAGCCCGTCCTTCGCAGCCGGGAACGGGCTATCCAGGACTCCTCTACAGCCCACAAGCTGTGGGTGCTCTCCGAGCAGCTCACCGGCGTGCACTACTCATTGTCCGCAGAACCGCCTTCTCAGAATCAGTAGTTCTGAGAGATCGCGAACCACCGAAGGGCCATGTCCGGGTTGCCCCTGATCTTCGTTCTCACAACCTCTCGCAAAACAGCTTTCGCACAAAGCCCCTCGCGATAGGTTCTGCGACACGCCAGAGCCCGCCGAACCGGCCGCCGTCGTCGAACAGTTCGACTGCCCCACCTGTGAGGTGCCCGCCGGAAGCACCTGCCGCGCCCGCGGCGGCAAGGTCACCCCGAAGTACCACAACCCGCGCTGCATGCTCGCCCCTCAGTTCCGCGCCGAACTCGAAGTCCGCACCCTCGCCGACCGCGGCCCCGGCCACGCCTGGGATATGGGCCCGACCATCGACGCCGCCGTACCCGAGGCCACCACAAAGCCCACGAGAGTGGGGTACGCCCGGTGCAGCACGGCCCAGCAGGAACTCCGGAGCCAGCTCGACGCGCTCGCCGAGGCCGGGTGCGACCCAGTGTTCTCCGAGAAGATCAGCACCCGCATCAAGGTCCGGCCCGAGTTGGTCAAGGCGATGGACTTCGCCCGCACCATCAAGAAGGCCGTCCCCCACCAACGGGTGATCTTCACCGTGCACGAGATGAAGCGTCTGGGGCGCGGCGCCGCCGAACTCCTGGCCATCGCCGCAGACCTGCGCCACAACGACATCCAGCTCGCACTCCTCACTGGCCCCCTCCAAGGGGTCTACGACCCCTCCGGCCACGGCGCCGCCCTCTTCGCGTCCGCCCGCGAGCGCGGCCGGCACGGCGGACGCCCCAAGGTCGTCGACGACGACATGGCCGACTTCGCCCGATCCACGCGGGCCAACGGGTTCCCGTCCCCGAGATCGCCCGCAAGCTGGTCATCACCTCGGGCAAGAACCAGGGCAAGCGGCCCTCGGTCGCCACCGTCTACCGCATCCTCGCGAGGATGAACAGGAGGGCTGAGGGGACACCGGGATTCCAAGATCAACCCATTGCCCCTTTGACACCCGTATCGTCGGCGATACCCCTCGAAGGGCTCGACGCGGCGGCCCGCAAGGGCAAGCACGGCGGCCGCCCGCCGGTCATCACCGAGGACATGCTGCACACCGTGCTGCGGCGCCGTGCGAACGGCGAGTCGATGGGGCAGATCCAGCACGACCTGATCATCCCCACCGGCAAGCGCAAGGGGCAGAACCCTCGGTGGCCAGCGTCTACCGGGCACTCGCCGAGCACGCCAAGCGCGACGCGTACCCGGAAGCCGTCGAAGCGGCGCACGCCGACGTTGCCGCCCTCCAGACCCGCGAACTCCCCGGCCCCCGTACGGTGATGGTGGAGTCCGCTCGCTGACGCGGTACTGCGTCAGCGGATACCGCTCATTCCCGTTCCGATACTCCCCGAGGGCCGGTTTCCCGATAGTGAGCCCGGGGTGACCTGATGCCCCGACGGCCTGATGGCGGGCTGATTCATCCCCCCGTCCACCGGGACCGGACGGACCAGCCGGTCGCGGTCCGGACATGGTCCAGGATGAGTTCGAAATGCCCGCCGGGGTGGAAGCGACGTGCTGGGAGCACGCACCGCTTTCAGACGGTCAGCAGGCCAACCGCAATGGGCGACTTTGCCGCCGCGGGCGCGGCAGGTGCTTCCGGCGGGCACCTCACACGTAGGGCGGTCGATGCCGGGCGGCGACACCATCGGCGAGTGTGTGCGGCAGTTGATCAGCCCGGGGATGGCGAGCCCGCCACGGCCGCCGCGGCTCGGCGAAGCGGGGGTCGTCCGTCACCCCGGACGTCATCAGCGCCGTCAGCCGCTGATGACGAGATCGGCGGGCGCCGCTGCGGTCGCGCGTCCGGGCCTCCTCGCGGGGAGCGGTGCGTCAGTTGTCGACGCGGTGCATCAACTGTTCGGGATAGCGGAGCCCGGCGGCGGCGCCGGGCGGCACAGCGGCCTCGAGGGCGGCGAGCTGGTGGGCGTCCAGACGAATCCCGGCGGCCGCGGTGTTCTCCTCAAGGTAGGTGATGCGCTTGGTGCCGGGGATGGGGACGATTTCCTCGCCCTGGTGGAGCAGCCAGGCCAGTGCGAGCTGGGTGGGTGTGATGCCGGCCTCGGCGGCCAGCGAACGCACCCGGTCGGCCAGGCGCAGGTTGGCGCGTAGGTTCTCGCCCTGGAAACGGGGGTCGTGGCGACGGTAGTCGTCCTCCGCCAGCGAGGCGGTGTCGGAGATGGCGCCGGAGAGGAAGCCGCGGCCGACGGGGGAGTAGGGGACCAAGGCGACGCCGACGAGGTGGTCGCCCTCTTCGCCAGGATCACTGACCGCTACACCCGGGAGTTCGAGGCCGCCGCAGCCCATCACGGCCTCACTCCGCAGCAGGTCAAGACCCTGGTGGCGCTGGACGAGACCCCGCAGCCGATGCGCCGGGTCGCGGAGCGGCTGGGTGCCGAGCCGTCGAACCTCACCGGCGTCGTGGACCGGCTGCAGACCCGGGGCCTGGTCGAACGACAGCCGGACCCCAACGACCGGCGGATCAAGCTGCTCGCCACCACCGAGGCCGGAAGGATGGCCGCCCGGGATCTACGGGACCGGCTGCGCTTCGCCCGCGATCCGCTGGCCGCCCTCGCCGAACCTCAGCGGCGTGACCTTCGCGACCTGCTCCAGCTCATGGCCGACTCCTAGCCCTCTGGGAGGGGAGGCGATCCGCTCCCAGGTCCAGGGAATTGCGTCCAGCTTCGCCGCCGCCGACGAAGCCGATGTCATCGTGGCGCTCGCAGCTATGGTCGCGTTACCTGCGTCTCTTTGGCGACGCCCGCGAAGCTGAGGGGAGTTGACACCTGCCCGCTGCGCGGCAGCCGACCGTTCCGCGACCTATGGCCGCGCGGTGGTGCGGGCCACTGCCGCAGGCCAACTGATGGCCGCCTCCCGGTCCGCCTGCTGCCGGTCGACCGGGTCGCGGCTGGTCTCATGTGTCCTCCGAGCTGTGAACGACGACCACTCTTCCTGAAACCTTGCGCCCCGGACGGATCAATATCTATGACCGTGAGGTGAGGGTTTACGCACTGTGCGATGAGTGTTTTTGCCGCAACGAACAGAGCAAAATCTTTTTAGCGCGCACAGACCGCTAGGATATGGTACTGTCGCTCTCAGTTGCAGTCTTGATTCCCGAACTTGAAGCGCCTCTGTCTGTATTTTCAGGCGCTGGAAGCATTTTGTATTTCCGGTCATTCTTCCGGGTGGGGCATCATCGCGGCGACCCGGTATCCGCGCATTGACGGGTCCGGCGTACTGCCCCAGAGGAGATATGACATGGCGTCCGGCACCGTGAAGTGGTTCAACGCAGCCAAGGGTTTCGGCTTCATCGAGCAAGACAGTGGCGGCGCTGATGTGTTCATCGCGTCATGCCAGAAGGGCCCGACAGCCGAGAACATCGTTCCCGTCTGAGACTGACGCGCATTTGGTGGCTGGGCCCGCATCCCTCGCGGTGTGGGTGGGCCCCGCGTTACGGGCATTTCCCGCCGTGGTCGCACCTGTGGAATCCCGCCGCCCGCAGCTCTTTCCCCCGGAATGTGTGCCCCTTCGAGGCTGGACCCGTCGTAGTCCTGGACTCCACGTCCGCGCGACGTCACCCATTTCACTGCCTGCAACCTGCATCAGATTCACTACAAGCCAGATTTACTTTCGCATCCTATTCGGCCCGTTCTTGTGCTTCTCCGCGCTGCTCTTCCGCTGCGGGAATTCCTTCATACGTGCCGTATCAAGGAAGGTTCGCAATGACCGCCACACATACGAACGGCCGCTCCTCCCACCCCCGCCGCGCCGGCGGCCCCGCTTTCCGCCCCGGCGCCGGTTCGGACCGGGGCGGCCGCTTCGGCTCGCCCACCCCGAGCCGTTCAGGAGGTCCGCGCCGCTCGGGCGGCTACGGCCGACGGCCCGCAGCCGTCATGGGCGAGTTCGCCCTGCCGAAGACGATCACTCCCGGGTTGCCCGCCGTCGAGGCGTTCGCCGGCCTCGACATGCCCGAGCAGCTGCTGGCCGAGCTCACCGCACAAGGCGTGACCGTCCCGTTTCCGATCCAGGGCGCGACACTACCCAACACCCTCGCCGGACGCGACGCCCTGGGACGCGGACGCACCGGCTCCGGCAAGACCCTTGCCTTCGGCCTGGCCCTGCTGGCCCGCACCGCCGGACAGCGCGCCGAGCCCCGCCAGCCGTTGGCTCTGATCCTCGTGCCGACGCGTGAGCTGGCCCAGCAGGTGACCGACGCGCTCTCCCCCTACGCCCGCTCGGTGAAGCTGCGCCTGGCAACCGTCGTCGGCGGAATGTCGATCCGCCGCCAGTCCAGCGCCCTGCGCGATGGCGCCGAGGTCGTCGTCGCGACACCGGGTCGCCTCAAGGACCTCATCGACCGCGGTGACTGTCGACTGGACCAGGTCGCGATCACCGTCCTTGACGAGGCCGATCAGATGGCCGACATGGGCTTCATGCACCAGGTCACCGCGCTCCTGGACCAGGTCCGCCCCGAGGGCCAGCGGATGCTGTTCTCCGCCACCCTCGACCGCAACGTCGATCTCCTGGTCCGCCGCTACCTCACCGACCCGGTCGTCCACTCCGTCGACCCGTCCGCAAGTGCGGTCACCACGATGGAGCACCACGTGCTGCACGTCCACGGCGCGGACAAGCACCAGACGACGACGGAGATCGCGGCGCGCGAGGGCCGGGTGATCATGTTCCTGGACACCAAGCACGCCGTCGACCGGCTGACGAAGGACCTGCTGAACAGCGGTGTCCGGGCCGCCGCCCTGCATGGCGGGAAGTCGCAGCCGCAGCGCACCCGGACGCTGGCCCAGTTCAAGACCGGGCACATCACTGTGCTCGTGGCGACGAACGTCGCGGCGCGCGGCATCCACGTGGACAACCTCGACCTCGTCGTCAACGTCGACCCCCCGACCGACCACAAGGACTACCTCCACCGCGGGGGCCGTACCGCGCGGGCCGGCGAGTCCGGTAGCGTCGTCACCCTGGTCACCCCCGACCAGCGCCGCGACATGACCCGCCTCATGACGGCCGCCGGCATCGTGCCCCGGACCACCCAGGTCCGCTCCGGGGAAAAGACACTCAGCCAGATCACCGGCGCCCAGACCCCCTCCGGCATCCCCGTGACGATCACCGCGCCGGTGGCCGAGCGGCATAAGCGCCGCGCGCCCTCACGCGGCCGACGCAGCCCCGCTTCGGCTGCCTAGCGCGTGTCCGTGCGGCAGCCCTCGTTCGGTGCGACGAACCTAGAACCTTCGTGATCAGGAACTGACCCACCTCTGCGGGAGGCACGTTTTGACGCCAATTCAGGTGCGGCCTCGCTCGGCGAATGCTTCCCTCTGCCACAGGACGGTGGCCGACGCCATGGACACAGCCGGACCGCAGGTCTGTGACGACATGACCGTCGAGGTCGCCCTGTCCGTCATGGCAAGCGCCCGCACCGGGCACCTGCGTGTCTGCGACAACGACGGCCTGTGCACCGGGCTGGTCACCCAGGCCCAGCTCGCCGCAGTCCGCGACAGGTCTACGTACACGGACCGGGTCCAGCTGCGCGACATCCTCGGATGCCATGAGCCGTTCGCCTCGCCGTGACCACCATGATGGAAGCCGAGCACGCGATGCGCTGCCGCCGACGCGATTCCCTGTCTGGCGTCGACAAACAAGGCAGCGCTCCGGGTGTCCTCGCCCCTGCCCGCTGAGCCACCTCACCGCGGCAGAACCACCCCCCGTCATTCTTCTTCCTGTGAGGCATCATGCGCTGTGTCATCGCACGCTTCCCGTTCGAGCTCACCCAAAGCGGCGTCCTGGAAGCAATGAAGGGCGTCAAGCCCGAGCAGGTCGTCGGCGAGTGCGTGATCATCGGTCGCCGAACCTACCCCGTCAAGCAGGTCGGCCAGATCGTCACACGCCAGGACCCCCGCGATTTCAGCGCCGGCGAAGTCCTCCGGGCCATGGCCAAGCTCGGTTTCACCTGCCGTGGCCTTCCCCCCGCCGCGCCCACGCGCGTCCTCAACCCGGTGGAACACGCCTCCGCGATGCTTGGTGGAGCCCCTGCGGCCCTCTGACCGACGGTCAGGCGTGAGCCTCCACCAAAACAGCAGTGAGGGTTCCTCGGCGCGGCGGTTCAGTGGTCGGAGTAGCTGAAGTCGCCCATGGTCTCCGGCTGTAGATCGAAGTCTTCACCGTTTGTGGGTGGATCGTCGCCTGCCAACAGGTCAGCTGACTCGTAGCGTCCTGACGACCGCGATGGCCTGATCCAGCAAGTCGATGGGACAGCCCCAGTAGTCATAGATGCCGCCGCGGGAGCGGTTGCTGCCACAGACAACAAATACGCCGGTCCCCAGCTCAGCCTTGAGGTGGGTGGCCAGCCAGCCGACGAAACCGCTGTTGTCCACGTGATCGGCGAAGTGGAAGGAGAAGATTCCGAAGCGTTCGACGCCGTCGCCCTCCTGGGCGAACGGGACGAGGCGGCTCCAACTCTCCCGGTCCCGAACGACCGCCAGCGTCTCGCCGGTGAGCGCCGGCGGCTGGTCGGCCGGAGACTCTTCAAAACACCAGACACCGTCGTGTACGACGAGGTCAGCCTGGGCGATCACACGACGTAGCCGTTGCTCTGTCTGTTCCGCATTCTCCATACTCACACTGACCATCAGCGAGACTCCTTGATCCGTGAAGCGACCATCCCACCCGGGGATCATCGCGCGATCGCACCCTCTGTCGGAACGAAGGCTCCTGACAGGGCTACCGTCGTCGCAACGCCCTCGCCGTCTCGTCTATTTCGCACGCGGCCTTCCTCATCTCCGGAAACTCCGACGAGCAAGGTCGCGATTTTCATGGCCGTTGAGCAGCTCGCCGCCGGTAATGGCTAGTGCGTGATCGCTTCTGATGGCGGCGTCTCCATCGCCTCGTGCAGGCGCGAGCCTCATTGACCTGATCGGCCGTCAGTTCTTCTTCAGCTCCTGGGCGAGCATCACAAGGATGCCGCTGGGGCCACGGACGTACGTGAGCTTGTAGATGTCCTCATAGGTCGCCACACCGCGAAGCGGACGGCATCCGTGCTTCGCGGCTACCGCAAGGGCTTCATCGATGTCGTCGACCGAGAAGGCGACGCGATGCATGCCGATCTCGTGGGGAAGAGTGGGCTTCGACTCGATCGCTTCGGGGTGGATGTACTCGAAGAGCTCAAGGCGACCGTGACCGTCTGGCGTCTGGAGCATCGCAATCTTGGCGTGATTCCCATCAAGGCCGACGGCAGTGTCGGTCCACTCACCACTGACCGTGTCACGGCCGAGGACCGTGAGGCCGAGGTCGGTGAAAAAGGAGATCGTCGCTTCGAGGTCGCGAACGGCGATGCCGACGTTCTCAAGTTTGATGGCCATGCGTTGCATGCTACCGAGGCGGGCCGATCAGGTACTGCCGACAAGGTCGCAGCCGTGAATCAGGACACTGTCGAGATTGACCGTGACCTGTCCACCGGCGTCCGGAGCGTGTTTGCCCGGCGGTAAGGACGTCGATCAGGTGGGATGCCGTCGAGTCAGAGGTGACCGGGCCGAAGACGGCAGGCTCGCACCGCAGCACCGCAGCACCGCAGCACCGCAGCACCGCAGCACCGCAGCACCGCAGCACCGCAGCACCGCAGCACCGCAGCACCGCAGGCCCGCAGCACCGCAGCACCGCGACATCCGAGAGGCAGCCACCGCCGAGCGCGACCGCCAAGGCGACGCCCAGGAGATCCTTGTCTCGCGGACCGTCTCGACCGGCAGTACCGCACCGGCTTGCGAATTCACCCCGCGACCGCCGCCCTCGACGCGGACACGCGGGTGGGACCCGATCCGCTTCTTCACCTGGGAAGCGCCTCCGACGGTGGCGGGAACAAGGACCTCAGTCGGACAGCCCGCCTCGTGAAAGCGCGAGGTCAAAGATGAGAGTGCGGTCACGGATCAGACACTTCACCGCAAGTGCCGGCCCCGTGGACGTCCATGGCGAGGTTTCTCGCAAGTTGTGTGGTCCGGGTTGCTACGCGGTGGTCCGCCGCGCGTAATCCTCGATCTGGATCTTCATACGAGGCATGCGAGGCCGCACATCAGCAGCAGCGGAACAGGACCGGTCAGCAGGGCTCGAAGTCCTCGCGGTCGGCACCCGTTCCGGTCCGTGATCAGGTGGACCTTCGATCCCGAATTGCCACGGTCGGTCGGACTCGGTCCCGTCAGCGGCCCCCTTTTGCCGCCCGGTGGCTGACGGAGCCGATCGCACACCGCGACCAGTCCAGCTCGCCGCGGGCGCCGAGTGCATCGAGGATGACGCGGTGGAGACCACGTGCCGGAACGGCACGCATCACTCGTCCGGCACCAGCCGTTCAACCAATCCGTCGTCTTTGTTCCGGTCGCTCATCGGTAACAAGTGGAGGATGGCGGACGTGCGGGCCAGGGCAAGGCAGGCCAGGCGACGGAGCACGGAGGGCGATGACGGCGCGCGACTGGCGGGCGCGTGAACAGCGCGTGTGTGGGGAGCGAAACTGCCGATGTCTGATCGACCAGGGAACCCACGAGCAGGGCGGATGACGTATCGGCGCCCAAGGTGTGGCAGCGCCGCGCACGCTCCCCCTGCGTCGATGGCGAGGGCGCTGTAGCCGCCACTCCTATGCCTGGGAACGGCCGTCCGGGGGAGCATTGCACGGCGAAAAAATCGCCCTCGTCCTGGACACTGCGGTCGTACGCCGTTGGTGCGGCCGGGCGGCGGGCGGGGCCCGTCACCCGGCCGTAAGCTATCGCGTGAAGTGGAAGATGCCCCACGTCACTTGGTTGTTCCTGCCGCCCTCGACCCAGTTGGTGAGACCCTTCTTCATACGCGCGAGGTAGTCGGCGCTCACCTGGTCGGCCAGGCCGTCAGCCTCCTGACGCCGCGTCTCGTCCAGTACCCGGGCGTAGTGGGTGATCAGTTGCTCCCGGTGTTCCTCGAAGCCGCCGCCGACCTCGGTGAATCCGAGTCGCGCCAGTTCATGGCGGTAGAAGTCGGGCGAGCCCATATCCTCCAGGTGGATGCGGTCCAGGATGGGGCGCAGTGTCTCGGCCGGGCAGCCGTCCACCGCCATGGGGTCGGTGAAGATCAAGTGGCCGCCCGGGTGCAGCACACGGGCAGCCTCCTCCAAGGGACGGTCGCGGTTGCCGCTGTGGAGCAGGGCGTCCTGGGACCAGACCACGTCGACGCTCTGGTCCGGAAGTGGGATGTTCTCGAAGGAGCCGTCCACCACCTCAATGGCTTCGCTGAGTCCGCGCTCGGCGTTCAGCATGCGGTGACGGGCGTTCTCCACCTCGCTGAGGTTGAGCGCGATGACTCGGCAGCCGTAGGTCTCGGCGAGGTACCGCGCGGAGCCGCCGAAGCCCGCCCCGAGATCGAGTACGACGGATGAGGCCGTCAGGTCGAGCTGTCGCGCCATGCGTTCCACGGTGCGTCTGCTGGCCTCGGCTATTGGCTCGTCAGGCCGGTCGTAGATGCCGATGTGGATGTCTTCTCCTCCCCAGACCTGGGAGTAGAAGGCGTCAGCGTCCGCCGAGTTGTAGTAGTCGCGCGCGGTCCCCACGGCCTCGGAATATTCCACGGGCGGTTCGGCTGTGATCCGGTATTCCTTCTCCGCGACATGAATGAAGAAGTCGGGCCGCTCTTCCCGGTTGGTGTGCTGGAAGTCGCCGTACGTCTCGATCCGCTGGAAGCCGACCTCCTGCATGAGTCTGCGTGTGTAGTCCTTGCGCAGCGGGAACATGTTCAGGTGGTAGACGGATTTGTCCGGGAAGCTGTAGCGCATGCGCACCAACCCCTCGTCCACATACTCCGGTTCGACCGCGACGTCCTTCCCGCAGTAGTAGTACACGTGTTTGCTGGTGTAGCCGCGATCAAGGATCGCGTCGTAGTTGCGCTGGTCGAGGACGAGGATCCCGTCGTGCTTGAGCATCGCGTAGAACTCCGCGAGTGCCTTGCGCCGGTCGCGCTCAGAGAATAGATGGGTGAAGGAGTTCCCTAGGCAGACGATGGCGTCGTACTCGCCGTGGGCGTCACGATTGAGCCAGCGCCAGTCCGCCTGTACGACGCGGAGGATGTGCTCACCGTGCTTGAGCCCGTTGTCGAATGCCTGGGCAAGCATCTCGGCACTGCCATCGGCGCTCACGGTCTCGAATCCGGCCTCCAGGAGCCGGACCGAATGAAAACCGGTCCCAGTGGCCACGTCGAGCACCTTTTTGACGCCACGCTCCCGCAGGAGGTCAATGAAAAACGTTCCCTCGCTCTCCGTCCGCCTATCCCAATCGATGAGCGAGTCCCACTTTTC
Organism: Streptomyces sp. NPDC048636; assembly: GCF_040650655.1. NCBI lineage: Bacteria > Bacillati > Actinomycetota > Actinomycetes > Kitasatosporales > Streptomycetaceae > Streptomyces > Streptomyces sp. NPDC048636. Next base: position 532,844 of record NZ_JBEZHR010000005.1, read on the forward strand.
GACGAAACTGGGTACGTACTCCTCTGTGTAGTGATCGGTGTCCCGGACGTCGACTGGATTGTGTCCGAATTTCTGTACAGGATGTGCAGAAATAACGAAACCTCCGGTGCTGAGACGGCAGACAACGGCACCCGTGCCCGCCGGGGCGTCTTCCCGGCGCCACGAGATGCATGCCGCTGGAAGGGCAATCCCTCTGCAAAAAGCAGGAAAATCACCTTACTCAACCAGAAATAGAGTGACTCATCCTCATTTTACCTACTTCTTCCAGGGAAGTGGCTATCCGGCCTCTTGTAAGATCCCCCAGACGGTGGGTGCGGCCACCTCCACGCCCAGGACGAGCAGTTCGCCGTGCAGGCGGCGATATCCCCAGCCGGGGTTCTCCCGCGACAGGCGCAACCCCAGGGCCCGCACGGAATGGACGGTCCCAGGCCGTCCCGAGCGCTTGGGCCGGAAGGCGACAGTATGGCGGTGTGCGAGAAAGGTCGCGGTGCCAGCGCAGCACCGTGGCCGGACGAACCAGCAGCCGCATTGTTCGGAGCACGCCCATGGGGAGCCGGTGCAGTAGCGCCGCCAGAAATGCCCGGTCGCCCGGGGGTGCACCGTGCGAACGTATGCGTCACGCCCGAGCAGGCCAGTCGCAGCAGCATGGTCGATGATTCACGACGCACTGACCGCCGGCTGTGCGAGAGCGCCGAATCGAGAGACGTCGGCGAATAGTTGCAAAACCCGGCTCACCTGTCCCCACCAGACCGGTGAGATGTCCGGGCAGGGGCAACCGCACCGCGCGTCCCCGGCCAAGGGCGGTGGTATGGGGTTGCCGGGGCTCATTCTTCGGGGCCTGCCACTTCGAAGTCGTCCCGGGTCACCGCATTGCGGAGACGCTGTTCTACTGGCGGAGCGCAGATATGGCACCTGACGTCATACGGCTCGGCGAAACTCCGCTCAACCGCCCGGCTGTAGCTGGCCCGGTCGTCGCCGCGCCAGCCGGGCAGCAGGCGACGACCGGCCCTATGCCATTCGCTCGCTGCCGGTCGAGGCAGCCGTGATGGTCGGAGCCGTCCCATCGCAACACCCATTAGGTTGCGCGGCGTTGACTCGTTCGACAGGTGCACGGCGGCGTCTTGCGATAGAAGTACGGCATGATGCCAGTGGAGGAAGCCCGGGACGAACTGAAACACCTGCTGAGCCGCTGCGGGCGATGGTTGTGTGACGAAGAGGGAGTGCGCGACCTCCTTCCCGATATAGCCGGCCTGGCCGGAGATGCCGAGCGGCTGGAAGACCTGCGCACGCGCGCCCTGTCATCCATGCTCAACGTGGCCCTGCTCGGACGGCAGTCGTCTGGGAAGAGCTTCCTGATCAGCGGTCTGCAGGGCGGCCTGGAGTACGTCCCCATCACCGACGAGGACGGTATGCCATCGGCAGAATTCCTTGGCGTCCTTCCGTCATCGGCGCGCCCGACCACAGCATGTCCATGCACGGTCATCCCAGTGGGAGACGATCCCTCCGACAACGACTCGGGCCGGGCACTACTGCGCGTGAGGTTCGCAGGTGGCGGGGTGGAGGACATCGGTTCGGATCTGCCGCCCGCCGTGGTGGCCGCGTACGGAGCGGCGGACGGCGACGTCACCAACCGCCGCCGCGAGCACATCAACCGCCGTGTCGAATCGATCGAGGTACTCATCGCCGACGCTCGCCTGCCGGTCAAGCTCTTCGACCTGCCCGGCTCGGAGTCGCCGATCGCGGAGCACGAACTCATCATGCGAGAAGCGTGGGCAAAGGCCGACTGCTTCATCTATGTCAGTCACGCGACCTCGGCCCTTACCTCAAATGAGCTCCAGCTCATCCGGGACCTGTACGCCCACCACATGCAGAGCAACGCAAACAAAAGGGTGTTGTGGGTCCTCACCGGGATCGACCTGGCAACCCAGCGCGAGCAGGGACAGGCTGCCTGGAAGAGCGTACTGACCACGAACAACGACTACCTACGCACGCACTTTGGCGCCCCAGGTGGTCACTTCATCGGGGAGGGTTTCCTGCCGGTCTCGGCCGCCTGGGAAGCCGAGGCGGACTTCAGGAACGCACAGGGCGACGACGGAAGCGCCCTGGGGCGGCTCAGTGGCATGGAGACGCTGCGCGACCACCTCCAGAGCCTGATGGAGTCCGGCGCAGGGCATGCGCACCTCCGCCAAGTCGCCGACGAAGCACGCTGGCTCGTACGGCGCCGCCAGCGCCAGCTCGCCGACATGCTCGATACCCACCAGCTGGCCGTGGAGGACCTGGAGGTACAACAAGACAGCCTTCGCGGTCGCATAGCGGGCGCGGAGCGCTCCCTGGATCGCATCCGGACCGAACTCGGGCGCGAACTGCAACGCAGGATCCGCGCAGCACGGGGGCCGTTCAACGGCTTGGCCGATGAACTGCACCAGCAACTTGACCCATTGATCGACAGTGGCAACCTGAGCGCTGAGCACGCCAACGAGGTCGACGTGCTCCAAGTCCAGCTGTTCAGCCAGTGGATGACTTCACCTGCGGGCCCGGCAACCCTGTGGGAACGCGAATTGCAGGCGTTCGATGCAAGCGCCAGGCAGTTGCTCCGGGCGGACCTCGGCGTAGACACCGGTTCTCAGCTGGTCTCTCCTGAGCCACTCGACACAAGCTACTTCCCGATGCAGACTGACGGCCGCCAGCCCCTGACGGCTTACGGCGTGGTGCAGGCCGCGGCCAACACCCTCGGCGTTGCCAGCCCCATCGCCGCGGGAGCCGTGTGGCTTACGACCAGCCTCAGCCTCGCCACTATCGCGGTGCCGGCCGGAGCCGCCGTCCTGACGGCCATCGCTGTCGCCAAGGTCACGGATGTCCTCAAGGATCGTGAGTCCAAGGTCCAAAGGGCACGCCAGGAGCGCAAGGACATGATCGATGAACAGGTGAAGCAGGCCCGTAGCGCCTTCGAGAGCGTCACCCAAGGCCAGGGTCGGCTGCTGATCGACGCGGTCGACCATCATCACTTGCAACACCAGACACGCCTGAAGTCGACGTTGGCTCAGATCATGGAGCGCATCAACGCGGAGGGCACCATACGCAGCCGCGCCGTCATCGACCGCCTCACGCCCGTCAACCAAACTGGCCAGGCCCTGGTAACCGCGTTGCAGGACCTGCGCGACGCCCTCAGAAACGATGGCCGCATGGGTCGATGAGATCGTGGCCGCAGACTTACGTGGAGCGCTGGCCGTCCTGGCAGACCCCGTCGAGACCGTGGAACGCGTCGACCACGGCCCCTTGCGCAAGGGTTCGGTATTCCGGTGGACGACCCCGGCCGTACCCCCCAACTCCTCAACTCCCGCCACCAGCCTGGAGATCACCTCGACGGTCCGGCAGATCAAGCACAACTCGTGCATCCGCTGGACCGGCCCCCCGATCGGCGAAGGGCTGCGCATCGACGGCATCCAAGTGTGGGACTTCACCAAGGTCGAGGGTGCCGTCCATGTGCCACTCCCGTGACGTGGTGCTCGGCAAGAGGCCCGTCATCGTCACGGGGGAGATGGAAGGACACCTACTCACGACTCAGTCGACGCCCAGCTGTTCCTTGACCTCGTCCTGCAGGAATCTGCGCTCCGCGCCGAACGCCTCGATGCTCATGTGCAGGGCCGCCAGTGCCGCCTGGAACGGGTCGGGCTGGGCTGCGGCGAACAGTGTCGACACGGCGTCACTCATGGGCGATTTCTGGTCGCCCCCCTCCCGTGCCATGGCTGCGACGCTCTGCGGCACCCGGGGATCGGACTGTAGCCGCTGCCGGGCCAGTGCCACCAGGTGGAACGGCGGCGGAAGCGGCCGGCCCTGTTCCACGTCGGTCAACGCGGGTGCTACCCACTCCAGTTCGGCGAGCCCGATTTCCTGGTAGGCGCGGCGAGCCACCCAGCCGGCGATCTCCCGCTGGCGCTGCGGGCTCTCGGCGGCGAGCACCTCGGCCAGCTCCCGCTCCGCCATGGCCATCTCGCGTGCGCCGCCGCACAGTTGTTGCAGCGCCGGGCTGGGTAGTGTCCCGCCCCAGTGGACGGCCTCGGGAACGACCTCGGTCCGTATTCGCTCCGCCTCCCGATTCCATTCCTCCCGTTCGGCCTTCAACCGTGTTTCCTCCACCGGGTCGGGCAGGTTCGGGGGCGGCAGTTTTGTGACCGTCTCGTGCAAGTAGGCATCGGTCCCGCCGGTCTGCTTGACCACCTGGTCCGGCTCCGGTGGGCAGGGCCAGAACTGCAGCAGGTAGCGGTCGATCACGGGCGCATCCTCTTCCCGGGTGTGCTCCTCGAAGGCCAGGTCCATCCCGGAAGCCGAGTATCGGACCCGGTAGTCCACGTCCTCCAGGCCCAGCTCCCAGGAGTCCCCGCCACCCCATTCCGCCAGCGATACGCGCCCGAGGGGACGGTATGACGCCTCGACGATCTCCTCCCACCTGTCGTCCAACTCCGGGCGCTTGTCATGGACTTCGACCCGGACGCCGACCCCGCCGTAGTGAAGTCCGGTGACCAGCCACAGTGTCCCGGGCCAGGCTGCGCCGCACAGTCCGTTGCTCTGCCCGCCGAACGTGTCGTCCATGCCGCCGAAGTCGGGCGACTCCTCACTCTTCACGTAGATCTGGCTGTAGGACACGTCCACTTCGTCGTCCAGCACTGTGCGCACGGGGGTCCTCCTCTTGGTCACAGCCCGCCCCTTACTCCGGCCTGTCGGGTCCTGTCGTATCCGATGGTGCGCGATGCCACTGACAACGTGGCGACGCCGAGTTTGTTCTACCTTCCAAGCGTGGGTCTGAGCTGGTCATTCGTGATGCGACCCGTCGGACAGGGGACGCTCGTAGCGGCGGACGGGCTCTGCGGTCGGCCGGTCGAGCCGGGCCAGACGGTGCAGGCCGTAGCGCGTGAGGATGCGGTGCACCGTGGAGGCTGGCAGGGCCAGGATCGGTCCGATCGTGGCCGGTCCCAGTAAGCGGGTCCGTTCGAAGCACACAGACACAGACTTCCACGTCAGGCGTCGCGCGATACGGGGTCTTATGCGGTCGGCGTCACGGCCGGGGGAGTCGTACTGGGCTCGGCTGATTCGACGTTCGGCCGACGCGGATGGTGCTGGGCCGCTGATGCCGGTACCGCGAGGGCCGCAGTCAGAGCGCCGGCGCTCAGGACAGCGACGGTCACGCGGCGAGCGGTGATGGACTCGGAGCCGGTCGATGGCCAATGGGATCAACCCCCTGGTGGGGACCAGAGTTCTGGTCCGTACACGCTTTCGGGAGACCTCATCTGGCCGCGCGCCCCCGGGGTTGGTCCCCGGTGCCATGCTGTCCGCGCCCCCTCAGACCGCGACAAGAAGCGCCCGGCACGCTGCTCCTTCGATCACCGCCCCACCCGGTGCCCGACACGAAGCAGTCACCGCGATGACGCCACACCGAGCAGCAGTTGTGTCCCGGGCCACCTGCCGAAGGGCATCCGGCCGGAAACAAATGGTGGGCAGCGATGACGGTCCGCTCGCCGTCATCGGCTTCCCCTGGCCTCCGCGTCGGCTCAGACCGCCTCGAACGCCTGCGCCAGGGCAAGGCTGTCCTCGAAGGTGACATATCGCGTGATCTTGCCGTTCTCGACCGTGAAGTGGAAGGCGAAGGGGGAGGCGAACGTCTTGCCCGTGGCCTTGACTATGTGGCGCATGGCGCCCAGGGCGACCGCATCGGTGCCGTCGACGAGGATGTGCGAGACCGCGAAGTCCTCGGGCTGGAGGTGGCCGGGCAGCGCCCGGAAGAACTCGATGGCCTGCTCGCGCGTGGTGCGCCGGCCGGTCCACGGGACCTCCTCGGCACCGTAGATGTCCCAGTCGATCTTGTCGGCGAACAGTTCGCCCAGCCGGTCGATTTCGCCGCTGCCGAGCAGGCGGTAGAACTCGTTGACGACAGTGCGGGTCTCACTCACGGTATCCCCCGTGGGTCACGGGCCAACAGGCCCTGCGTCATGCCCCGATGACGGGGCCATAGGTCGATTCGGCCGCCAGTGCCTGACGGCATGTGATCATCAGCTCCGCGAGGGCACCTGCTATTCCCGGCGCCCTCACAGGGCGATCGGCAGGTACACCAGGGCCTGACCGTTCACCCAAGGTGTAGAGCACGTCGTGGACGAGGGCGGTGGGCGCTCCGTTTGCCGATCGCGTCGATCAACGCGGTGTCCGCCTTTGCCCAGACGGGGGGCAAGGCGGGGATCGTCTTCCGTACCTCGTCCTTGGGCATACGGGTGAACTCCTGCCAGATGAAGATCCGGAGGCCCGCATGGGCTCGCGGCGCGGGACTTTGTAGCAGCCGTCGGCCTCCGGCACGCCGCTGCGTCGATCCCCACCCCAGTCCCGGGCGGGCCCGATGCGAAGGAGACGCGGCGATGACGGCACAGCGACCAGGGGCCGGCTGCTGATGCTGGGCATCGTGGTGTGGTGCGCGCCGTACCACGCTGAACTGCTCGACTTCACCACGTGGCCGCGCAAGCAGAAGTTGCCTGCCACGTCGGCGCTCGGAGGCTCCGGCATAGATGGGCCTTCCAAGAAAGTCCTTGCCTGGCAGGAAAATGGATAGTAACTTTCCTGCCAGGCAAGAGATTGTTCCTACGGAATGCGGGAGCTCATGTGACGTATCAGCCGAGTGCGGAGCAGGCGGCTCTGGCTTTGCGGGGCACGCGGGAGCATCAGGGTGCGGCGTTGGCGGCGCGCCAGGAGCCACTGAGGTTGAAGATCGCGTTCGCTCTGACGGGCCTGGCCTTTGGCATGTGTTACGACGTGTTCGACAACCCCGGTTCGGCCCCCGTCCTGGTGGTGGCCGCTGTGTCCTGGGCCCACTTGCTCGTTTCCAGGACTCCGCGCGGAGCTGCTCTGCTCGGGTACCACACGACGGGGGTCCGCAACCGGCCGCCGGGGTACATCCTGGGAGTGCTTTGCGTGGTCGCTCTTGTGATGGCCATCGGCTACTTCAGCGTCGCGCCCCACACGGCGTACCTGGATGACCATGTTCCCTACTGGCACACGATGGGAATGTTGCTCCTGATGGTGGTGACCATCGCTCTGGCTCCGCTCGAGTCGCGGTTCCGGGCGTGGCTGTTCAAGCTGACCTCGAAGCGAGGGGTGTAGTGGCTGCAACGTCCATCGATCCACTCCTGGTCGACCCGACGCGGCTGTCGATCCTGGCTTTGCTGAGCACGGCGCGGTGGGCGGAGTTCGCCTTCGTCCGCGACACGGTCGGCCTGTCCGATTCGGCGTTGTCGAAACAGGTCGGCAAGCTGAACGACCGGGGTTACGTGGAGGTCCGACGTGGCTACGTCGGGAAGCGGGGCCGCACCTGGATCAACCTCGCACCGGCCGGCCGCACGGCTCTGGAAGGCCACGTCTCGGCCCTGCAGGAGATCGTCACCCGGGCCCGGGAGACCGGCGAGGCGCAAGCCTCCGGCATCGGCTGACGGCCGCTTCAGCTGGGGCGCACCCGCGGGCAACTCCGGCCGGACCGGTGTTCCTCCGCTTGGGCCCGCGACCGCATGCAGCACAGGGTCTCCCAGCCGATCCGCACGGGACGGGCGACTCCGGCGCAGGTGCTCGGCGAGCCTGCGGATTGACCAGCGGGAAGGCCCGCCCGGGACGGTCGGGCGGGTGATGGCCGTCTGGACGACGAAGTTCTCGTCGTCAGGGGTGAGCAGGTGAACACGGCCTCCTGCCCATCGAGGGGACTCAGCGGGACTTACACCCAGGAGCGATCGTGCTGCTGCACTGGTTCCGCCGCCTGCGCATCCGCTGATCCGCGACGACATCCACCACACGTTCGTCACCCTCCGGCCGCGCCTTCATCTGCTGGCGACGACTCCGCACCGCGTTTTGCCGGGAGTAAGGGCAGGCGATGCGCCCCAGGAGATGGCCTGTTCGATGAGTCAGGCGCCGAACGTTGAACCGCTCCCAGGTGCGATCACTTGGCCGGCCGGGCGGGGTGTGGTGGCGAACGGCACCTCTTCGGGTATCCCGGCACGCCGACCCGCTCCGCGTGACCCGCCACTCGGCCAAGGCCGCGACGTGTGAGGCGGGCCATCGCCCCGCCGCAACCCCCTCCTGCTCGAGGCCGCCCTCGGCAGCGCTGACGAACTGTTCCCCCGTTGAGGATCCGCAAGGCCCGTGCGGTGCGGGATGCCTGGGGACCCCGGCCGAGTGCCGGGCCCTGGACGGCTGAACCGGTGCCTGTGGACCTGCTCCGTGCGCGGGGCGGCTGTGCCGGTGGTGCGGGGGCGCGGCGCCCGTTGCGTGAGTGCTGCGCCCCCGGACCGGACGTCAGACCAGCGGCGCCTTGGCGGCGTGCTCCAGGAGCGCTGCCACGGTGACCGGCGCGCCGGGCCGCGGCCAGTTGCGGTCCTTGCGGGTCAGCGCGGCGTAGAGCCGCTGCCAGGCCGCGGGATTGTCGCCCAGGTGCCGGTCGGCGAGGGCGGCGAGTTCCTTGGTGGCGTCGTGAACGGTGTCTTCCAGCGCGGCGGGCAGTTCGTGTCGGAGGGCGGCCTCGCGGAGATAGTGCAGGACGCGGTTGGCGCCTTCTGCGTGGTGGAGGAGGTCGGCGCCGGTGAGCAGGGATGCTTCAAGGAGGGAATCCAGCGTGGCACCGAACTTCTCGCGGCCACCGCCCGGCAGGGCGGGGGCCGCGATGGCCGCGCGGGCCAGCTCGTGGCTGCGTTCGGCGAGGGCGCGGGCGGGGACGGGTGACCAGCGTCCCGTGACGCCTTCGGCCACCTCCGGCGGGGCGTCCGGGAGCCGGACGAGTTTGCTCCACACCCGTTCCGGGAGCGGTTCCTTTTCGTGGGCACGGACCAGGACGTCCCAGTCACGGCGGTAGGGCAGGTCGAGGATCTTTCCCTCCTCGTACTCCTTGCATGCCCGCAACTTGGTGACCAGTCGCTCTGTGCTCAGTTCGAGGTCGAGGCGGGCGGTGAGGACGGCGTCGGGGTCGGGCGAGGCCAGCGCTCTGGTGGCGACCTTGGCGGCGGCGGTGCTCAGCAGGTCGCGGTCGACCAGGGAGCGCAGATGGTCCGGGCCGCCGTGGCGCAGGGAGTTGCGGGCGACGAGGAGATGGTCCATGAGCGGGACCCACTTGCCCCATGACACGATCGCGTGCTCGACGAGTTCGGCGTCGGCCGCCTCGGCCAGGACGCGGTAGTGGTGCAGGTAGTCCCGCCCGATAAAGACGAACTTCTCGAGCAGCCTGGCGCGCAGTTCGGGGGTGAGCGGGAGAAGGTCGTCCGGGCCGGTGGCGGGGCGGCCCTGGGGACGGCGGGAGAGGATGGTCCGGCGGATCTCGGGCGTGGAGCTGTGGGTGGTCGGGCCGTAGAGCACCTCGTTGACGGCGGGGTCGTCGGCGCTCAGGAGCCGCCGCCACAGCCCCGGGTGCTGCCTGGCGGCATCCGGGTCCTTGGCGAGGACGAGCAACGCCGCGCGATCGTCATGCGTGCACACATGGTCGAGGACCGCGTCGGTGAGGTGGTTGCGCGCGCAGGCTTTCTCGATCAGCGTGAGCGTCGCCCGGGAGTCCAGCTGAGGCAGAATGGCCGCCAGCGCGTCCGCGTCCGCGTGCAGCAGCAGCCCGGCTGCCGCCGGGGTGAGGGCCGTGGGCGCCTCGGGGCCGTTGTCGGTGGCGGCGTGGTCGAGCAACTCGCCGAACGGCCGCTGGGCCCGCTCGGTGTCCATGGCGGCGAGTGCGCGCAGCCAGCGGCCGGGGTCGGCGCCGAGCCGGTCGGCGATGAGACGGCGCACGGCACGCAACTGGTCGGCACCACCGCGGTCGCGCCAGGCGGCCGGCAGCGGGTCCAGCCGCGCGGCGGGCTGCCGGGCGACCATCTCGCTCGGGGCGATATGGCCGTTGCGGCAGGCGGCCAGCTCCTTGATGACCTCCCATGTGGGCCCCGTGAAGCCCGCGTGAGCAGGACCCCGCCGGGAGGCGAGCACCCGCACGGCCTGCGCGGTGCCATGGGTACGACACGCCTCGTCGAGCCAGTCGGGGTGTGCGTGCCCGGGGATGTGGAAGGAACTGGTGTCGGCTAGCTTCTCCAGGACGTCGGGGTCCGTGGGCAACGGGGCGCCGGGGACGAGGCTGCGCAGCAGGTCGATCGCGGCCACCGCGGCGCTGGTGTCCAGGGCCTCGTTAAGGCGCCCGCGTTCGACGATGTGGAGCTTCTTCTCGGGGGGTGCGGGCGCAGGCTCGTGGGCCGCCGCCTCGGCCGCGGCGTGCTGCCGGCTCGCGTCGAGGCGGGCGAGCGCTTCGGCGTCCGGCCGGGGGCCGGCCGCCTGCGCGGCGGCGGTGAGCAGTTCGGCGAGGGTGCCGGTGAAACTCTCGACGAGGTGGAGCGCGATGACCCATCCCTCGGGATGACCGGCCAGATGCTCCCGCACCAGCTCCCTGACGTGCCGTTGGGCCGCGGCGCGCACGGTCGGGTCCCCGTCTTTGAAGAGGCTTGCCAGGACCGCGGGCGCGGGATGGGCGGTGTCGATGAGCCGTTCCGCGGAGAGGGTGCCCCGCCGCACCGCGTCGTCGAACCAGTGGCTGTGGCGGGGCCAACTCTCGGTCCGCAGATAGACCAGCGGATCGAAGACTCCGTCCCGTAGGGCCTCCGCGCCCGCAACCCCGTACGGCCGGGACGCTGTGAGGGCCACTCGGACCTCCTCGTCGACGTCCTCGTGACGCAGGAGTTCGGCGATCGGCTCGGGCTCGAAGGTGTGCTCGTGGTGAGCGGCGATCAGGCGCGGGAAGTCGTAGGTGTACGGCTCGTGAATGATGGTGCGCATCAGCCGGCGGGTGGCGTTGCGGCCGCCGGAGTACGCAAATTCCCAGGGCAGTCGGTCGGGGTCCTCGTACGGCTCCATGTCCGCGCGGAAGTTTTCCATGCCGTCGGGTTGGTCGAGCGCGGCTCGGGCGTCCTCGATCAGCTGTCGGTGCCAGGCGCCCTTGGGAAGCAGGGCGATCAGCGTGCGCACCGCATCGGGGCCGCCGCGCTCCCACACGCGGACCACGGCGAAACGGTGCATCTCGTCGGTGGGGAACAACCGCCAGGCGTGCGCGACGAGTTCGGGGTCCCCGCTGGTCACAAGCGGGCTGCACAGGAACTTGTCCTCGCTGGCGAGGAGTTCGGCGCGCAGCCCGGCGTCGAGCGGGAGCGGCTCGGTACGGCCCGGGGTGCGCGGGATGCCGGAGGCGATCGCGCGCCGCAGCGTCAGGGTCGCCTTCTGGTTGCGGTACACGGCGCCGTTGACCGCGGGCTCGTCGCACTCGGTCAGCCGACGCAACTCCCGCGCGCCGAGCGCCACATTGCGCCCGATGGCGGCGCGTGCGCGCGGATCGGCCGCCGCGAGCGCGGTGCCGAGGGCGTGCGCGGGCAGTGCGCCCTTGCTGAGAAGGGCGGCCAGCAGCTCGTCGGGCAGATGGGGAAGGAGATCGCGCAGGTCGTCGGGCTCGGCGGCGTACAGCAGGGCGCGGTACGCCTTGGTGAGGGCGGGCACCTTGGCGGTGGGCACGGGCTCGGGAACCGTACCGTCGGCGATGTCGGCCAGAAGACCGGCGAGGGTGCCCTTGTAGCGGGACAGGGTGGCGCGCAGGCAGGCCCAGCGGCGGGGGTCGGCGCCCAGGTGGCGGTGGAGCAGGACGCGCAGCGGCGCCGCCGCGGCGCCGCTGCCGCATTCGGCGAGGGCGGCGGCCGCGGTGCGGGCGGGGGCGACGGCGTCGAGGACGGCCGCGCAGGTGTCCTGGTCGGCCGGGCCCAGGGCGGCGGCGAGCCGGAGGAGTTCGGGGTGGCCGGGGGTGCGGGCGGCGGCGCACAGTACGGCGGTGCTGGGCCGGGCGATGTCGGCGACGGTGGCGGGGTGAGTGCGGTAGAAGTCGGCCAGCAGCGGCTCGGGGCAGTCGGAGCGGGCGGCCAGGATCCGTACGGCGGCGTCCGGCAGTGGATCGGTGTCATGGGCCGCTGCCAGGGCGTGCCAGTCCGGTGTGTGGCGCCAGCCCGGCTCGGCCTCGCCGGCCCGCAGACCGGCTATCAGACCTTCCGTTCCTTCGGCGGCTGTGACGGCGGCGCGCAGGCGGGAGGCGCCGTCAGTGCCGGTGAGCGCGGCGCGGGCGATCTCGCCGACTTCCGGGTGCAGGAGTGTGGTTGCGGCATCGAGGAGGGCGCGCAGCCGCTCGGGATGCGGTAGCAGGCTCTGCACACTGCGCAGTTGCTCGGCGGTGGTCAGCACCGTGCCGCAGGTGCGCAGGGCGTGCTCGGCCACCTCGGGCACGTCGCTGACCACGGCTGCGGCGATGAAGTGGTCGAGGCCGGGCGGGTCCTGAGTGGTGGCGCGGATCCGGTCCAACAGGGGTGTCAGGGCGGTGGAGCCGGGGTAGCGCCCGGGTGCGAGGATCCGGCGGCGCATCCAGGGCAGGGCCGCGGTGTGCTCGTACACGCCCTGGTCGACGACGGGATCGGGCCGCTCCAGCAGGACGGCCAGGTCGTCCGCCGTGAGCGCGTTCGTGCGGACCATGGCGCGCCGTACCTGCGTATCGGGATCGCGGAGGGCGTGTGCGCGGGCCTGGTCGGTCAGCTCCACCCAGGTGAGGTAGCGGGGCTCGGCCTCCTCCAGCCGGTGGCGCAGCCGCCCGGCGTCTCCGGGGGCAGCCCCGTCGAGCAGGAGGGCCAGCAGCTGCGCGCCGTATTTGTTGTAGGGGGTGGTGCGGCCCGATGTCACTGACTGAGTCCCTTGCGTCCGTGGGTGCGATCCCAGTGTGCGGTGTGTGGAGGGGGACGCGCTGCCGCGGCCATCGGACCGTGGCCGACCGGATGCCGATTCCCCCATAGGAGGCAGCTCATCACATGCGGTGCCTGACCGGGCAGCCGGGTGCCTGCCCCGTCCGGGCCCGGGCTCATACCTTCCAGCCGTCCGGGGTGGCCGGCCCGGTCCGCAGGCCGCAGGCAGCGCGGGCCACCAGCAGCGGCGGGCGCGCCAGGCACACGACCGCGACGGGCCCGGGGGTGTGACCGGACCGGGCGCGCGGAGCGGCAGCACTCGACACGTCTCCGGACCGGTAGGCAGACATGTGGTCGGTCACGCGGCTTGACGGCCGTCGCATGTGCGCCCTCCCGAGACCCGCCCGAGGGGCCGTCCACTTGGTCTCACCGCTGCCGGGGCACCGGAGCTTGCCATGGGGGGCTCCTCAGGGCTGCTGCACACCCCCGCTCGGCCGGTGATCGGCCTCGCGGTCGGGCGGGAGGACGATGCGAGCCGTGCCACTGGCCAGGTCGATACGCGTGTGCGGCGGGGCACCGTCGTCTCGGTCGTCGCGGCGGTTCGCCTCATGTTGCTGCTGCTCGATCTCGATCGATTTGTTGCCGTTGAAGAGCAGGTCGAATTCGTTGAACGCGGATCCTGTCAAGGGGCGGTGCGCAGGACCACGGCCGCAGCGGAGGACGCTGCGCCGCTTGAATCGCCGCATCATCAACTCCGCCGCGCCGCAGACGAATCAGGAGAAAGGCCAGCGCCGGAAGCGCGGCGCCCCACATAGCCAGTATGCGGGAGAAACGCGGGGCCTGTGCCGGAGGTTCCCGCGCTCTAGTTCGAGTTCCCGGCACGCCCGCCCTTCAGGCGGCCGCCGCACGCGATCGAACACATCGGGCTTGATCATCTAGACGAGCGGCCCGGGGCATCGACCGTGGCGCGTTGCCTGGCCGACGTGCGGCTCATGCAGAGACACCGGCCCTGACCCGCACCGGCCGTCCTGCCGACGTCAACGATCTGCTGCACCAAGAGACTCTGGGGCCGGGTCAGGACACCGGCGCGGGCCGCGAGGCCCGCGGAGTTCCGGGGCGCCAACGGCTGCAGATGTTCCCCGAGGCCGTCCTCTCCAGGTTCAGCTGAATGACATCAGTTGTGGAGGGGCCCCGGGGGAGGGGGGTACGACCGCAATGCGGACAGTTCGGTCGTCGGCGACCGTTCCGCCGTAGGCTGCGCGCACCGTCCCGAGCCGAGGAGCCAGGAGAGCCCCATGCGCGCCGATGTCCCCGCACTTGCCGCCCGTGCCGCGTCCGTGGCCGGGTCGCCGGTACGCGACATCCTCGCGCTCACCGCCCGCCCCGAGGTGATCTCCTTCGCGGGCGGGATGCCCGCGGCCGAGCTGTTCGACAGCGAGGGCATCGCCGCCGCCTTCGGGCGGGTGCTGGCCGAGACACCGGGCACGGCCCTCCAGTACTCGACCACCGAGGGTGATCCCAAGCTGCGCACCGCGACCGCCGCCCGGCTGACCGCCCGCGGACTGCCCACCGGGGCGGACGACCTGCTCATCACCAGTGGTTCACAACAGGCGCTGACCCTGCTGGCCACCGCACTGCTGGAGCCGGGCGACACAGTGCTGGTGGAGAGCCCCACCTATCTCGCGGCGCTCCAGTGCTTCGCCTTCGCCGGGGCGCGGGTGGTGCCGGTGCCCGGCGACGACGAGGGACTGAACCCCGACGCGCTCGCCGAACTCGTCCGGCGTGAGCGGCCGAAGCTGCTCTACACCGTCCCCACCTTCCAGAACCCCACTGGACGCACGCTGCCCGCCGGCCGCCGGGAGGCGGTGACGGCGGTGGCCGAGCGCCACGGTCTGTGGATCGTGGAGGACGACCCGTACGGGGAGCTGCGGTTCGCCGGTGAGCCGGTGCCGTGGATCGCGGCCGGTCCGCGCGCCGCCGACCGCACCGTGCTGCTGGGCAGCTACTCCAAGATCATGGCTCCGGGGCTTCGGCTCGGCTGGCTGCGCGCCCCGGCGGCACTGCTCCGCGCCTGTGTGATCGTCAAGCAGGCCGCGGATCTGCACTGCCCGACGGTCAACCAGCTCGCGGCGGCGCGCTATCTGACCGACGCGGATCTGGACGCCCATCTGTCGCGGGTGCGGATCGCCTACCGGGAACGCCGGGACGCGCTGCTCGAGGAGCTGCCCGGCGCGCTGCCCGAGGGGTCGCGCTGGAACCGGCCGGAGGGTGGGATGTTCGTATGGGTGTCACTGCCCAAGGGGTACGACGCGACGGAGCGGCTGCGGGTGGCGGTGGAGCACGATGTGGCGTTCGTCCCCGGCGCTCCGTTCTTCGCCGCGGATCCGGATCCGGCGACGATGCGGCTGTCCTTCGTGACCCACACCCCGGACGAGATCGCCGAAGGGCTGCGCCGTCTGGCCAAGGCGCTGCACTGACCACGATGACGCGGTCACGTCCGCCGGGCTCTGCCCGGGCCCAGGCTATTCTCGACACCGAACTTCCGGCGACCGGCTCGCTCAGGCCGCGATCGATGGGGCGCTGAAGACCACCTTGGTCGCCGACGTCATCGCGCGCCGCCGTGAGCTGGGGCTCCCCCTCGATGAGACGTCTGCTGACCGCGAGTGCGCGCGGTGCCGAGCAGAACGTCTTCCTCGCTCATACCGGTGTGCTGGGTGAGGGCGCTGACGCTGGGGGAGCGGTCGTCCGCGGAGCGGCTGAGTTCCTGGATGGCGGTGCGTACGCCCTTGCGCAGTTCCTGGACCCGGCGGGGGGCGTGCAGGCCCCACATGTGGTCGCGGCGCCGGTTTCTTGGACCACGGACACGCTGCGCAGTCCTCCAGCCGGGCAGCGAGTTCGAAGGACGCTTCTTCCGGCCGTATCGCGGCCACAACGACCATGGCGCGATGGCCGCTGTGCGGCTGGGCTGCGCGGAGCGGGACCGGATCGACACCCGTTCGGTTGTGGACGGGCTCCCGACGGCAGCCGAGGTGCTCGCGCACGCCGGCCGCGGCCACTACGGGCTCAGTGCCTCGGTGCGGACCGCTGCCAACCTCCCCCTCCCCCCCCGGCAAGGATCGTAGCCACCCCGAATTCGAACCGCTCCTCGAAAGACGCTGGTGCGAGAGGTCCGGCCACGCGGTGAAGGGAGGGGTGGGTCGTCTCGGAGATCGCATTCGCCAGGATGTCGCCCAGTGGGCGGTGGTCGACCTGTCGTGACGCTGGCCAGGTTTGGATGCTCAGGCCTGTGTCCGGCTGTTGCGGGCTGTGCGCGCAGGGTAGTTGGATGATGGGTGTCCGTGATCGACAACGTTGGAGGACCACCGCCGTGGCTGACGAGATCCGCACCGACATCCCGCACTCCGCGCGGATCTGGAACTACTGGATGGGCGGTAAGGACAATTACGAAATCGATCGTCAGGTCGGCGACGCCTCCCTGGAGATCGACCCCGACATCGGAGAGATGGCGACCGAGAGCCGCAAATTCCTGATCCGCGCCGTCGATCACCTGGCCGGCGAGGTCGGCATCCGGCAGTTCCTCGACATCGGCACGGGTCTGCCCACCATGCGAAACACCCACGAGGCGGCTCAGGACATCGTCCCCGATGCTCGCGTCGTCTACGTCGACAACGACCCCCTGGTGCTGACTCACGCGCGAGCCCTGCTGACCAGCACGACCGACGAGGGTGTCACCACCTACGTAGAGGCCGACTTCAACCACCCCGAGCACATCCTCGAGGAGGTCAGAACCATCCTCAACCTCACTCAGCCGGTCGGCGTGATGTTCATGGGCGTGCTCGGACATGCCGAGACCTACGACGACCTGCTGCGCATCACGAGCACGGTGCTGGCTGCGGTACCGCCGGGCAGTCATCTGGTCTACTGGGACGGCACCACCGATAGCCCGTACTACGTGCGGATGTGTGAGGAGTACGCCAAGTCTGGTGGTGTGCCGTATATCCCGCGCACGCAGGACCAGTTGCGCGCCGTCTTCGACGGGCTCGAGCTGCTCGAGCCGGGTTTCGGGAAAATCACGCACTGGCGCCGACCGGATCCTGAGCTGGCCGGGGTGCGCGACATCGCCGCCTACGGCGGGGTCGCGCGCAAACTCTGACAGTGCCGCGTGGCACGTGAAGCCACGTGACCGGCCCGTCCGTTGGACGGCCTGCGGGCGGCCCGGTCGGCCGTGATGTGGCTGAGGCGCGGCGCTTCCTCCATGCGGAGGTTGACCAGTTCTTCGGTCTGGGTCTCGGGGTCCACGTGGTCGATGGATCCGATCTCCAGGTCGATCCGGCCGTCGCGCAGGGCGGTTCCGGCCTCCAACTCTTCGGCCCGGAGCCGGAACGAGACGCCCGGTGCTTCCCGCTGGGCCAGTCGCAGCAGCCCGGGGCCAGTGCCGCGCCGACCAGTCGGCGGCTTGGAGGGTGAAGGTGCTGCGCAGGTCGGCGGGGTCGACGCCTGCGCCGGGGCTGAGCAGTGCTCCGAGGCTGCGTACCACTGCGGCGGCTTCGTCGCGCAGGGACTGGGCGCGTGGGGTGGGGACCATGGTCTGTCCGGCCCGGACCAGGAGGGGGTCCTGGAGGATGCGACGGAGGCGGGCCCCCCGCGAGCGCACGGCGGTCGACACGGCGGTCGCGCAGTTGCCGCAGACTTCCGTGTGCTTCTCCAGCGACCATGCCACGGCCTCGTTGACGGCCCCCGCCGCGTAGCGGACACTCATCGCCTCGTCGACGTGCCACTCTCCTGCCGCTCGCCCGGCCCCGGAGGCGTACCGGACCGCGTCGAGGGCGACCCCCATGTCCCCGAACTCGAGTCCGTCCAGCACCCGTTCCTCGGCGGAGGGGGCGACCGGCGGCGGGGTGTACTCCACCCGCTCGGCGCGCGCCTGGACCCGCTGGGCGTCCACCAGCCGCCGGGCGGCGATCACCCACAGCCAGCCACCGCATTCCGCGCCGCGGTAGGAGGCGGCGGACCGCCAGGACGGTGAGGAAGGTGTCCTGGAGGACCTCCCGAACGGTCTCGGGGTCGGCACAGCGCCGCGACAGCCGGGCGAAGAGCCAGCCCGCGTGCCGGTGGTAGAAGGTGGCCAACGCAGCCTGGTCCCCTCCGGCGACGGCACCCAACAGGAGCTGGTCGCCGCGGCCTTCGCTGACGCGGGATGGGAAGTCCCGGGCATGCTTGCCGCCATGAGCGACGCGGGCGACCTGTGCTTCGACGTGGTGAGCCAGATCCGCATGCCCCGCTGGTCCAGCTGCAGGACCGCACTCGTGGGCGACGCCGCATACGCCCCCTCCTTCCTCACCGGACAAGGCACCAGCCTCGCACTCGTCGGCGCCTACATGCTCGCCGGATCCCTGGCCGACCGGGACCACACCGAGGGCTTCGCCGCCTACGAACACCACACCCGTCAGTTCGTGACCGTGAACCAGGAGCAGGTCGGCGAGGGCGATGCCACACTCTTCCCGACCACCGCTCGGGCCTTGGAGCAGCGCAACGCCATGCTGCGCAATCTCAGCGCCATGCCCCCCACGGAGGGACGACCGGCCCGTTCGGCTCTCGCCCTGCCCGAATGCACGCCCACGACGCGAGCCCGGGTACGCGCGCCGATGACGGGCACGGAGCGACGTTTCACAGCGTGACCTGTCGGAGCGGTGCGGGCGTGGAAGACGGTCTACGAATGCCACCGGCCGTGGTAGGCGGATGGGCACCTGGGAGCGTCCTCTGCGACAGGCACAGGGCGTGGCCGACGCGGCGGGTGAGATCGACTGGGATGTGGCGGTGCTCCGGCGGGAGACGCCGTGGCGCGCCTCGTCGTGGGCGGCACGGGCGCCCCGTCAGCACACGCGAGTCCCCGGAAGCTGTCCCCGGGAACAGTGAAAATGATCGGTAATGTTCCTGGGCCGCCGGGCGTGAACCCATTGAGAGCAAGCGCTGCCGGAGTCGGTCCGGCAGCCTCACGCAACTGTGGGCTTCACCTCAGGCGGGACGGTCCATGGGACCGCACGGCAGGGGCGGGAAGGCATGGGGATGAGCAAGAGGATGACCCGCGTCAAGCTGATGACCGCTGCAAACCGGCAGCCGGTGGCGGCGCAGGCCGCCGAAGCCAAGACCAAGGCTGCCCAGGGCAATACGAAGCAGGCGTTCCCGGAGAAGGTGTCCGGCAGCCCCACCTCTCCGCTGACCAGGGTGAGCGATTTCTTCGGCGCCTACATCGACGCAAGGAAGGACGCGAGGAACGACGAGGGCAGTGGCGCGCCGTCGACCGTGCTCCGCAGGCACTACCTGTCCACGGGGCTGGACAAGACGCTGATGGACTGGGAGCGGCGTCACAACGCTGATGGGGTGCTGCGCTCGCAGAACGTGCCGGTGAAGTGGACCGTCACCGTCACCGACAACGGAAACGGCAACAACTACTCCGCTGTCACTACTCTGACCTGGGGTGATGGCACCGAGACCAAACTGGTGGTGCTCGGCTCCCGCGATGCGGAGAGGATCATCTCCATAGAGCCGATCGAGCGGTGACCGCCACGTGGTGAGCCGACGGGCGGGGCGGCCCCGCCCGCCCCGCCCGGGGCCCGCACTTCGTGTCCCGGGCCCGCCCCCGCTCGCGTCCCGTTACGGGCGCGTGAGGGGCGCACCGCTCGGACGGCCGGAACCACCGTCGACTGGTACGGAGGGGCTGTTGCGGCTCTGCTTGATCCGTTGTGGAGAATCTGGGGTATGAGCGACAACGTATACTTCAAGATCTCGGCCAACGGTGAGGACCTCGGCCGCATCGTCTTCCGTCTATTCGACGACGTGGTGCCCAAGACGGCACGTAACTTCCGTGAGCTGGCCACCGGTCAGAATGGGTTCGGCTACCAGGGCGCACCCTTCCACCGCGTCATCCCCGAGTTCATGTTGCAGGGCGGTGACTTCACCAACGGCAACGGCACCGGCGGCAAGAGCATCTACGGTGCGAAGTTCGCGGATGAGAACTTCCAGCTCAAGCACGACAGGCCATTCCTGCTCAGCATGGCCAACTCCGGCCCGGACTCCAACGGCTCGCAGTTCTTCGTCACCACCGTGGTGACGCCGTGGCTGGACGGCAAGCACGTGGTATTCGGCGAGGTCGTCGAAGGCGAGGACGTCGTCAAGGCCGTCGAGGCTCTCGGCAGCCGCTCCGGCGCGCCCGCCAAGAAGGTCGTCATCGAGGAGAGTGGCGTCGTCACCGGCTGAGCCCGGGGACACCGGCAGCCAGCCCACTGGTAGTGCGGGGCTGGCTGCCTGTCTCCTGGTCCGCGGCGCGGCAGCCGCGGTCGGACTCGGGACGGCGTGCAGTTCGAGGAGGACGATCTCATTGCGGCCGGTCCGCAGGACGGGGCTGGGGACGTACAGGGAGCGCTGGGGCCCCCGGGACCAGTATCGGCCCAGGGCGAAGCCGTTGCTCCAGACGATGCCCTTGGTCCACCGTGTGGTGTCGAGGAAGGTGTCGGCGGGCTCCTCGATGTCCTCGTGCCGCGCCGGAAGGTGGGACCGGTGAACGGAGCAGTGCGGACGGCGAAGGTGAGGGCGTCCAGGAAAGTGAGGGGCAGTGGTCGGCTCGTCCAGCCGGTCAGCCGGGTGCCGTTGAGCGTCACCCGCCCGATCAGTCCCTTGCGGTCGTGGCTGGCGGGACCGTAGTTGACCCTGCCCTGGTTCTCCAACAGGATCCGGAGGACCGCTCCCGGCCGGGGGACGTGGAACCCGAGGGCGTGTTCGTGCCGTTCGCGTTCCAGGACGCCCACCGGCTGGTTGTCCAGGAAGACCTGAGCGCGATCGCGGACCGCTTCGACCTCCAGGAGAACGGTTCCGGACTCGGTGAGAGCGGTCTCGTAGAGGACGAAACCGAAGTCCTGACCGAGTTCTTCCATGGTGTGCGGACGCTCCGCGGCGACCGCCGTTCCCAGGGTGTCGAGATGGTCGAACAGCGGTCCCGCTGCGCCGAGCTCGATGCCCAAGTGGCAGATCTTCTTCGACGGTGGGGGCACCGGTGTGTCCGGAACCGGGACGTAGCGGGAGATGACGTCCCGGAAGGCGTGGAACTTCCCGGTCGGATCACCCGCCTCGTCGAGTGGCGCGTCGTAGTCGTAGGAGGTGACGATGGGGTGGTAGGTGTGCTTGTCGTTGGCGCCGTTGCTGAAGCCGAAACTGGTGCCCCCGTGCAGCATGTAGAAGTTCACCGACGCGCCGGCCGCCAGTAGTTCGTCCAGCGCCTCCGCCGCGGGCTCGGCGTCCCTGACGACGTGGACGCCTCCCCAGCGGTCGAACCATCCGATCCAGAATTCCGTGCACAGCAGTGGGCCGGTCGGCTGGACCTCACGCAGCGCGGCGAGGCCCGTACCCACCCTGCTGCCGAAGTTGACGGTCCTCAGCACACCGGGCAGACCACCACGCGCGAGGTCCTGTGGTTGGTCGCAGACAGGGCGTTGCGCAGCGGCCCGTTGACCGGTGGGTCCTCTCTGTCCCGGCACGGCCGCCCACCCCTCAGGCGGGGTGTTCGTGCTCGACTGGGACGTCGACGACGGGTCGCTCATGCCGAGCAACGAGCTGATGCCGTTGGTGCAGGAGCAGGTCCCCGCAGCGTTGCGTCCCTGCTTTCTTCTGGGCAACCCGCTCCGCCCCTGGATCCACTGGCCCGGCGAAAGGACCGGCGAGGGCGATCTGACTCACTTCACCTTCGCTCTGTGGCGGGAGGGGTCCGATGACGCCGACGGCCAGCGCCTCGTGCTGAACGACGCTCTCAGGGAGGAACAGTGCATCGAGGACGACGAGAGCTCGGTGATCAAACTGCTGTCGGATCTGATCAGCCCTTCGCCGGACCAGATCGTCCTCGGCGAGATGCACACGCAGCACGACTCCGGAGATGAGGGCCCGTGGCTGGGGGCAGGGGTGCCGCAGGCCGGGGCCATACGGCACATCATGGCGCTCCGCCCGCTGACCGAGGAGGTGGTCCAGGCACTCAACCCCACCCTCCACCTGGAGGACGCGACCGTACTCTCCGAAGCCATCGGCTACCCGCAGGACGGTTCTCGCGCCAGGACGTGCTTGCCGGGGGCGGGAGCGCCGCTCGTGGCAGACATCCCGCTCGGTGGGTGGGGGACACCGTGGGCGGGGCACGCGCTGGAGGCCGGGGCCGACGGCGGACACCGTATCCTCGTCCGTCATACCGGCATGGCGTGGGAGGCGGTCGGCAGCGGACCCGACGCCCGCATCGTCCGGGCCGAACCTCACGACGGGCCTTCTCAGCGGTTCATCATCCAACTCGTGAGGGGCGACGGCACCTACGAACCCACTGACTCCTGGATCCGGTACTCCTCCTACCGGATCCAGACAGCCGATGGCCAACTCGCCCTGCAAGCGCCGGCGGACCGAGGCCCGCTGCTCCTCGCCTCGCCCCACGACGTCGCTGACCAACGTTTCGAGGCCGAGTACACGTTCCACGGTGACGCAGAGCCGCCGTTCCGGTCCTACCAGGCGCTGATGTCACCCGCCGGCTGCGTCGGCATCCGGCCCGAGGCGGAGCGGCCCCTGTACTGACCAACCTCGCAGGTGGGCTCTGCGAGGCGGGCTTGGACCGGCTCACCGGCCGCCCAGGCGTACACCCCACCCGCCCACCACGAGAAGGGCACCAAACCCCGTCACGCAAGCGGCACTGACACCGTTGGCAGAGCCTCGTAGTCTGCTCTGGTGCAGAAGGGCGAGCTCTGGGCGGGGGACTCGTATGACACGCGGCGGCAGGTCCAGCACGGATATCGGCGCCGACCACCGGACGTGGCGGAGACGCCTTCGACGGGTTTGCGTCGCCACGTTCGGCTGGGGCGACCACGTCACTCCCTGATGGGGTTGCATGACAAGCTTAGAGAACGTAGCGGCGCCCGATCGCGTGTGCGCAGGCGCTGATTGGCGAGGTTGCGGAAGCCGTGGGCATCCGGTGACGAGCTTGATCACGCGACTGATGCCTTCACTCTTACTTAATGCTCGTTTCTCCATGAGTGCGGGTCCTCATGCGTGTGGATCACCAGACTCGGAGGATGTGTCGTCGTAGTGCCGGTAGCCTTCCTTTGTGATCACAGGTGGGGGCGAAGAGCGACTTGATGGCGATCTTGGGGTGCAAGGCTGGGGCGCCACGAGGGCATGGGCGGAGAAGCGACTCGCTGATGAGGAGCGGATAGAAGCTGCCGAGCGTCTGCGCGGTGGTTGGACCTCGGAGATGCGCAGGCTCCGCGTCGTGGGGCCGGGCGGCCGGCGAGACCTGGTGCTGCGGTCTTTCGTGAAGCCCTTCTACGTCCAGCACGCGGACGGTCTGTTGTCCCGCGAAGCCGCGATCCTGCGTGTGCTCGGGGCGACGGACGTGCCTGCGGCCACACTCCTGGACGTGGACGCGACCGCGACGCACTGCGACCACCCGTCCCTGCTGATGTCGTTGTTGCCTGGCGACGTCCGCTTGGACGACCGAGACGCTGAGCGCCGGGCCGATCTCTTGGCCGAGCAGTTGGTGCGCATCCATCAGGTCGAGGTCTCCCCTGACGCGCGACCGCGGACCTGGCAGGCATGGACGTCGCCGGAGCGGGTGACGCTCCCGCAGCACACGGCGCGGCCCGAGCTCTGGCAGCGTGCCGTCGACGTCATCCGGCACGATCCGCCCGCTCTGCGACCTTGTTTCCTGCACCGGGACTTCCATCCGGGCAACGTCCTCTTCGAGGGCGAGGGGGACGACCTCCGCATCAGCGGTGTGGTCGACTGGGTGGAGACCTCATGGGGACCGGCCGACCTCGATGTGGCCCACTGCTCGTCGGCTCTGTCCCTGCTCCATGGGGTCTCCCTGGGGATGACCTTCGCGGACCGGTACCTCGCCGCGGGCGGACGTCTCGCCGAGCAGGGTGCGGCGCACCTGTACTGGCGGATCATCGATGCCCTGGCGTTCGCCCCGAACGCAGAGAAGGTCGCCGTCCCCTGGCGCGAGCTCGGCCGGGCGGATCTAGACCCCGCTCTTCTGAGCAGCAGACTCGAGGAGTACCTCCAAGCTCTGTTCGAGCGTTACGCGTAAGTCGCTGAAAACAGGCGCTGAGACAGATGAGACTGCAGGCCGGTTCGAGCAGGCCCTGGTGGATGTCGGTCCGTCGTTCGTAGCGGATGACGGAGTCGTGTGAACTGGTGGAGCCAGGCGAACGCACGCTCGACCACCCAGCGGACCTTGCCAAGCCCGGAGCCGTGGGCGACGCTGCGTCGGGCGATCATCGGCTTGATGCCCCGCTTTCAAAGAAGCCGGCGGTACTTGTCGAAGTCGTAGCCCCGGTCGGCGTACAGGCGCCGAGGCTTCCTCCGCGGCCGTCCTCGCAAGCCCCGAACTGGCGGGACCGCATCCAACAGCGGCAGGATTTGAGCTTGAGGCGGTACCGCCGGTGCGGGGCAAGCGTGGCCGGCCACGGCGCCGCCCCGACATCGTGCTCGGGGACCGCGGCTACGACCACGACAAGCATCGCAGCCTGGTCCGCGCCCTCGGCGTGAAGCCACTGATCGCCCGCAGGGGCACCGAGCACGGCTCCGGACTCGGCGCCCACCGCCGGGTCGTGGAGCGCGCATTCGCCCACCTGCGCTGGTCCGCCGCCTGCGGATCCGCTGGGAGATACGCGACGACATCCACGAAGCCTTCCTCACCCTCGGATGCGCACTGCTCTGCTGGTGACGCCTGAACTCAGCTGTCGCCCGTTAGTTCTTCTGCAGGGTGCGGGTGACACCCGCGATGACGGCGGTCGTCAGCACCCAGCCAAAGGCGATCAGCAGGTAGGCCAGCCACTGGAGGCTGCCGTTCGACCAGTACCAGGCCGTGCGCTGACCCAGACCACCGATGGGGATCAAGAGGTCGAGCGTGTAGACGAGGGGCTGGAACGGGGCGCCTTCGCCTTGTTTGACCGGGTTGGGAGTGTGAGTGCCGAAGGACAGCGTGCCCAGCAAGGTCAGCGCGAGGAGCCAGACGCCGGCCAGCCAGGGGCGGTAGCCATAGCCGACCGTCGCGTCGAGCAGGTGCCCCCACACGCGCGCGGCCGGGTGAAGAGTTCGACGCCGATGGCGCTGTTTGGCCAGGAGTACGCGGCGGGCGTCGCCGTCGTGGCCGGCCTTCCGGTACCAGCTCGCCAACTGCTCATAGGGCTGCGGGCTGTAGCCTGGGCTGCGTCGTATCCACGCCACGCGGTGGGCCACGGAGTCCCGCTGCCCCACTGCCTCCCGCCGCCCGCCTGCTTCGTCCATCTTGATGGAGCCGTAGACGAAGCCGTCCAGCTCCACCACGTCCGGCCAGCTGAGCTCGCTGTCGTGGAGGTAGGACACCTGCGCGCCCCGCAGGTGCACGGTGCCGGACGGGGGCCGGGCGAGGGTGAAGTCGAAGTCGACGGCCTGCATCAGCAGGCCGACCAGGGCCGGGCCGTCGCCGTCGGGCGGCCCGTTGAGGACGGCTCCTTCAAAGGTCAGGTTGTCCGAGACCCGGGCACCCCGCAGCCGTACGGTCCCGTGAGCGGTGAACCCGCCGGAGAAGTCGAGCGTCGACGCCACGACGTTGTCCAGGGCGAGCGCCACCCCACGCTGGCCGGGGCGCTCCAGCCGTGCGCCCCGCATGTGCAGTCCGCCGGGCAGCTGTGCCCCCATGAGACGGACTTCACCGTGCGCGACGAATCCATTGCAGTAGACGCCGCCCTCCGCGACCAGTCCGCCAGCGGACACTGCCCATTCCTCGGGTGCGGTGATCTCGGCGCCGCTGAGGTTCACGGCGCCGCTCACGTGGGCGTTGATGAGCGACAAGGCGGTGACCCTGCGGTGGAAGGGCGAGCCAGAGCCGCTTTCCAGGCGAGAGCGCCGCAGGTCGAGGCGTCCCTCGATACGGATCAAGCCGGCTTCCACGCCCGGCACTCGGCTGCCCACGATCGCAATGGACTGGGTCGACGCTCCGGAGAGGTCCACGCCCTCCTCGAACCAGCAGTCCTCGAGCGAGAGGGCGTGAGCGATCTGCGCGCCAGCCAGGTTAAGGTGCCCGGATATACGCGCCCCGGCGAGCCTCAGGCGCGCGACGGCGCCCGGCTGCCCGGTGTTCGCGCCCTGGATGAGCGCCACGATCACGGCAGCCCGGACCGTCCGCTCGGGGCCCCATTGCCCACCCTCGAAGACACGGTCGTCCTCGGGCACACCCGTGCGCAGGTCCACGCGGCGTCCCTCGGGGAACGCATCCCACAGTTCACGCTCCGGTGAAGTCAACTCGTCGTATGAGAGCACCCATGCAGAGTAGTGATCTTCCTTCGCGCTCGCCTTGCCTCATCGCGCGCGGATCGGAAGGCGGTCCATTCTGTTAGGAGCTCTTATCGCACCAGCCTGGCCATGCGGCAGTTGGCGCCGTTTTTCGGAGTCTCGCCGGCGATGGTGTGCCGGGTGGTCCTGCGGCTGTGTCCTCTCCTGGTTCTCGAGCTGGCTTCTAGGCGAGTTGGTGGTGCGGGTCGGTTGTGGGTCGTGGACGGCACCCTGTTCCCGGTCCGTGACCGTAGGGTCGGTGCCTTCAGCCGCGGCTGCCGATTCTCAGCAAGTGTGCAGGTTGTCATCGATGCTGACAGCAAGGTCGTCGTGGCCATCGCTCGGCCAGCTCCGAGGAACAGGGCCGAGGCGCAGGTTTGGTGGAACTCCGGCCTTCCCGCCTATTGCCGGGGAGTCACTGTGCTGGGCGACGGTGCCTATATCAATACCGGCTTGGTGGTGCCGCACCGCAAACGCCCCGGCAGGCCCGCTTCTGGCGGGTGGGGAAGAGGGCAGCGCGGAGCACCGCAGAGGCCGGGTCCGTGTCGAGTACGTCTTCGCCCGCATGAGGAACTACAAGATCCCCGCCACTGCCGGCGCCATGGCGACGGATTCCACCACGCCGTCCAAGCCATCGTCCACATGGACAACCTCGCCCTCGCCGCATGGCCAGAACGCCCAGAACCAGGCTCTGACCTGCCGGAACACCGACTTCTGCAACATGCTTCAGAAGGGGGAGCGGCCCAGGTGAAGGAGGATTCGGGTCAGGGTGTCGGTCTTGGTGGGTTCGCGGAGGCTCGGGGCGAATGCGGCGTTCGGCTGTATGCGGCGGGCGTCGTCAGGGACGGCCAGCGCGATGGGGAGGGCGGCATCAAGGACGTCGGTATGCGGGGTGAAGGGGAGATCGAGGGCGCGGGCGACGTCCCAGGCGTGGACCACGTAGTCGATGAAGTGGAAGCCGATGGCCTGGATCGCGGGGAAGGATGCGTTTGCGCCGAATTCGGGGAGGGTGAACTCCTGTTCCTCTGTGCTGACTTCGGCGAATGCGGTCAGGACTGCTTCTGCGGCGGCAAGGTATCGCGCGACGGCGTTCGGCCCCGGCGCCTCGGTCTTCCAGTGCGCCAGGTCGGCACCTTCGGCCCCCGCCGCCGCCGCGAATCCTCGGTGCTGGGCCGTCATGTGCGCGAGCAGCTCGCCCAGGTTCCAGGCCGAGCAGGGAGTCGGACGCGCGAGGTCCTCGATGCTCACCCGGCGGACCACGGCGATGCTCTCGCGTACCGCACGGGCGTTGAGGGCGTTGATGACACCCAAGGTCATATGCATAGGCTTACGATAAGCGCGTGCGTACCATAGGTCAACGAGTATCTTCTTTCCATGGCTAGGAACACCACATCCGAAGGGCGCCCTGACCTGGCGGCGATGGTCGTCCCGCTGGGCCGCGCGCTGGTGGCCGCGGAGTTGCCGGTGCTGCGCGAGCACGGGCTGGCCATGTGGGCGTACTCGGTACTGCTCAGGCTCGACGACGAACCGGTGCGGACACAGGCCGCATTGGCGCGGGACATCGGTGCGGACAAGACCCGGATCATCGGCATCCTCGACGACCTGGAGGAACGTGGACTGATCCGGCGGCAGCATGACCCGGCGGACCGGAGGGCGCGTGTTCTCTCGCTCACTCCCGCGGGGCGCCGGGTGCGCGACGCGGTCCAGTCGGCGATCCAACAGCGGGAGGAGCGGCTGCTGGCGCGGCTGTCGGAGGAGGATCGGCGCGGTTTCCTGAACGCCCTGCGGGCGCTCGCGGAGCTGTCCGCCGACGAAATCAGCGGGAGCTGATGCCTGTCCGGCGGATCGTCTCCGGAGCCCAACCGGATGACTGCCAGGGTGAAGGTGCTGTGGAAGACGTAGGCCCGTCTCGTCGTTCCTCGTAGCTAGCCCCCGGGAGTTCTCGAGCCGGTTAATGGTCCGCTCGGCTTCGTTTGCGGCACCTGTAGAGCGCCTTGTCGAAGCTGATGAGCTGGCCGCCTTTGCTGCGGCGGCGCTGGCGGTCGGCCCTTTGGCCCTTCGGCTCGCGGATGGTGTGCTTGATGTGCCGTCGCCGCAGGTTACCGGGTTGCTGCGGGAAGAACAGGCATTGTTGGCCACGAGGTGGTCTGGCCGGGTGCGCGGATGGCCGCCGCTGGTACGGGCGATACGGGCGCGTTCGAGCACCGGTCGGATTCCCCGGGCGCTGGTGAACCGGTAGTTCAACTGCCAGCGGACCCACTGCCCGGGATGTAGTCGAATTGCCGACGGCCTGCGTGGCCGTGGTGGCAGCCGTCGTGCACGTCCAGGGCGATCCGCACCGCGGCGACATCCCTGGCCAGGGGCAGCGTCGGATTCTGCACGATGCTCACGTTGTACCCGTCGCGCTTGAGGATCTCGTAGACCCCCTGCCAGCCTGATCCGTCCACGGAGCCTCCGTGGGCCGGAGCGACGTTCCTCGTCTGCTGGCTCGTGTGGCGGCACTTGCGTGTGAGAGGGGCAGGAAGGGCCTCGCGTTGGCTGGCTTTCGTGTCGGGGACCATCCGCGCTTTCTCGCCCCAACGCGCCGCGGAGGTAGGCCATGTTGATACGGCAGTGCCGGACGACCGGGCGGCCGTGATGGTGGATGGCATGGAGGGGGGAGGGCCGAAGCAGTCGTACCGTCCGGCTTCGCGATCCTCGCTGGCACCCGGCGCACCGGCCCGTTCGCCGACTGGTCATCGTGGGGGGAGCGCCTGCGGACGAGTGGGGGCTGGAGCCGGGCCGATCCGTCGTCCTGAGGGTCCGTGCGACCAACGGCGCTTGGATCTGTGCACTGATCTGTATATGTGGTGATGGGACGACTGGGCCAAAGAGGTGTTTTCCCGGTCGCCCTCTTGAGCAGCCACTTGCTCGGGTGGACTACTGAGGTGGATCAATGGGCTACTCCCGTGAGTTCGTTGGCGCAGCGCCAGTGCTCTGCCCCGGTCGCTGCGCGGGCTCGGGCCAGGGCCCGTTCCTTCGTCATCACCCGAGGAGCGCCATGCGATTCACCCCTGCCCTGCGAGCTCTCGGCGCCGCTGTGCTGGCCGCCGCCGGTTTGACCGTCGTCCCGGGTACCGCTCACGCGGCGACATTCGTGCCCTGCAGCACCTCCGCGCTGATCACCGCCATCACCAACGCCAACACCGCCGGTGGCGACTCCCTTGCCCTGGCGGCGAACTGCACCTACACCCTCGCCGCGGTGAACAACTCCGCCTCCGGAAGCCCCAACGGACTGCCCGTCATCACGGAGAACATCTCCATCACAGGGGTCAACAGCACCATCCAGCGGTCCACGGCCCCCGGGACGCCGGAGTTCCGCATCTTCGAGATCGACCCCCCGGACGGCAACCTGACCCTCACCGGAGTCACGGTGCGCAACGGTGATGTGACGACGTCGGACACGGCCGGGGGCGGGATCTGGCTCAACGACGGTGGCACGCTGCGGCTGGTCAACTCCACCGTCACCGGTAACAAGGGCGCCGACGACGGCGCCGGTGGTATCGAGAGCACCGACGGCACGATCACCATTCTGAACAGCACCATCAGCAACAACACCGGTGAGTTCGGCGCGGGCCTGGACTTGAACAGTGGAAGCGTCGCCACCCTCAGCAACGTCAGAATCACCGGCAACACCTCCGCGAACAGTGGAGGCGGCATCTGGTCGGAGAGCACCGTCACGCTCACCAACACCGTCCTCAGTCAGAACACCGCACTCTTCGGCGGGGGACTGCGCAACTCGGGCACCGCGACCCTGACCAACGTCACCCTGGACCACAACACCGCCACCGACTCCGGCAGTGCCGGAGCCGGGATCTACACCGGAGGTTTTCTCACCGCGACCAACACCCGGATCACGGACAACACCGCGACCGACCCCGATTCCCAGGGCGGCGGAATCTATAACGCCGGCTCCACCACCTTGCGCACCACGACCATCACCCGCAACAGCGCCGGCGACGGTGGCGGAATCTACAACGACAGCACGGTGAACCTGGTGGGCAGTTCGGTCACCGCCAACACCCCCAACAACTGCGCCCCGACCGGCAGCGTTCCCGGTTGCATCGGCTGACCGGAGGGGGTGCGCCGGTCTTCTCCCGATGCGCGGCCCCGGGACGTGCCGACGGCGAAGGCAGGCGTGACCGGTCCCGTATGCCGTGGTGGTGAGGACCGGGCATGGTGCCCCCTGCCCCCTGCCCCCTGCCACGTGATCGGGCAGGACGCGGTTGCCGGCAGCGCCGGACTCCGGGTAAGCCCGGTCGTACCGGCGGTCACCGGTGTCCCGATCGTCGCCCCCGCCACTACGGGGGCGGCGTTCGCGGCCAACGACAGCGGCGCCGTACCGGTCGACCTCCGTGTTCCGCACCACTGCCGCCGATTGCGCTCGACGCGCGGACCGTCCGCACCTCACGCCGTGCGCGCGACGGGAAAGTCGGCGCTGCCGGACAGTGTGGTCGGTTTCGGCGTGTCCTGGTCGTCGATGCGGATGCCGGTGCGTTCCCCGAGGGGCTCGACGAAGCCGAGGAAGTCCAGCGCATCCCTTTCGGGGGTCTCCCGGGAAGGGCCGGTCGACCACCTGCCCGAGGCCGACAGCGCCGCCGATTTCCGGCGGCGCGGAGCCGGTTGTCACAACTGGGGATGTCCCCGACGACCTGGTCGTCGAAGTCCGGGGCATCGGCTATCGCACGTGTTGGACACGCTGCGCCGGAATACCGCGTACATCGCCGAGCGGAGCGTGCCTGACCGCCTCACCGCCCTCGACGTCCCGGTCCTGGTGATCTTCGGCGCTGCCGACCGCCGCTGGGACCCGTCTTCAGCACATCAAGTACGGCACGGTGCCGAACGCGCGCGTCGAGAAACTGCCCGACGTCGGACACCTCCCCATGTTCGAAGCGCCGGAGAGGACCGGCAAGTTGCTGCCGGCCTTCGCGGCGGCAGGCCGCTGACACTGATCGCTACCTTGGTGGTGTGTGGGCGACAGGGCCACCACCTGACGGGACGTCGAGGGAGGTCGCGATCCCGCGGCAGTCAGAGCGACTGTCCGGGATCAGCATGGCCGGGTTCGGCCAACGTATCCCGGCGCTCGTGGACGTCGCCATGGTCGCGCACCCATCGGTCACCCTGTTCGTGGACCTGAGCGAAGGAGACCGCCTCGCCTGCGACGCCCACGGCCGGCGCGAACGCGGCAGCGTGGTCGTCGGGCTGATCCCGGGTGACCTTCGGATCAGCGGCCGGACGGCCGAGGCAGGCCAGTGCCTCCGGGTTCGGTTGTCGCCGGTCGTGGCGGCTGTAGTGCTCAGCGCATCGACCGAGCTCGTCGGGACCGTGGTTCTGCCTGGAAGGTGTCCGGGGTCGCGATGCCGTGCGGGCCGGGGGCGGGCTGCGCGTCGCCACGTCGTGAGACGAATGGTTCACGATCGCGGCGGATGTCTTTGGCCGACGGCTGCACGCCCGCCCGCCGCTCGATCGGGAGATCACTGCTGCCTGGTGCGGATGCTCAACGGCCGGGGACAGGCGCGGGTCGGCGGCCTGGCGAACGAGGTGGGATGGAGCCGTAAGCGGCTGTGTCCCGTTTCCGGTCCCGGACCGGCCTCACTCCCCAGCGTGCCACCCGGCTGGTGCGCTTCGGCCACGCTGCCCACCTTCCCAGCCGCGGGGCCACCGCTCGGGTGGCGGCCGCAAGCGGTGCCGAAGGGGGCTGGAGCCGGACTGCTGCGGTAGCGGCTCGCCGGCGATGGCGGTGCCAGGGCCTGTCCTCGTGGGATGGATCCCTCGCAGAGGGCAGGTACTGGCACCGCTCCCCGCTCCGGCGCGCGATGTGGGCATCGCGCGCCGGAGCCGGTCAGGCGGGCTGGATATCAGAAGTTGAACTGGATCGTGCCGGAGCGGCCCAGGGGCTTGGTGGCGACGGCCAGCCAGTGCCCGTTGACCTTCTGGTAGCCCACTGCCTCATCGGGAGTCCGGCTGCGGAGCGACCCCTTCCAGCAATCGCCGGGGGGGATGATGGTGGACGTGAGCCCGTTGCGGTACGGGAACCCGATGTACTCCTGCTTCGAGGTGTGGTTGCACGACTTGACGGTCACCGTGCCGACGGTTTCGGCGTTCGCCACCGCGGGAAAGGCCACGGACGCGAGCAGGCCCGCGGCGCTGACGCCCACTGCTGCCTTGATGCTAGTGCGCATGTATCGATACCACTTTCTCGTTGAGGATCGAAATTGTTCTGCCTGGCGTATTTGCCCAGGAACTCGAATCGAGTTATCGGGAGCCAAGCAGATCGCTAATTAGTCCGCAACGCATCCGTGTTGTCCCGGATTAATGCCGTCATTCCCAATGGAGGTGGCCGTGACAGTGAACTCACGGACACAGCAGAAAGCGGCCGCGGCGCCGAAGGAGTGTCTGCCCGCTGACCGGGTCGTCACCGTCGGCCCCGAGTACGCGACGGGCGCCGCGCCGCGGGACCGCGCGCCTCGACTCTCCGAGCCCGCGATTCTGCCGCGCCGCACAGTGACGGCCCTAGTCCGGACGGGAGTTGGGGCAGCGGGGGAGTTCGGGTTGCCGCTGTCGATACGGCGGGTGTTGGCCCAGGGTGCTGCCCCCCGGGGGGGGTGCGGTTACTGAGATTGAACTGTGATGTCGTGTCTTGGTCAGGCGGGTCTGATGGTCAGGCCGGTCTCGGCGAGGCAGCCGTCTATGAGGTGGTGCGGTACCGGATGTGCCGTAGGCCGCGTCGGATGCGCTGGATGAGGTGTTCGGGAGTGCTGAAGGCGACGTGGGACAGCCGTCCGCGTCGCATGGATCCTCAGTGATCTCCGTGTGCTGATCGGTAGCTGTACCGCCCCCCTGTCTGCTGCGGTGCAGCCCGGTTTCCTCAACCGGCGCTGGCGGCCATGCTCGGCGTCGCGTCCGCCGTTGGCGCAGCCGCGTCAAGGTGACCACCCCGCCACGTTCAGCGCATAACATGCGTGGGTACCCCGCTCAATCGGGCGGCCGGGCCGGGTGGGATGGTGTGGCCACTGCGAGTCCGCCTCACCTGGCGCACCCGTCGCACGCCGGCACCGACGGATGACGTCCGGCACCTGGCGGGAGCAGGCGGCCGGGATGAAGCACAGCCCGACCATGCCCAGCATGCCCTGACACTACGGCGTACTCGAGGCGCGGGGGCGCCGCCCCGAGCTCGACCCTTTTTTGACGGACCCGGCATAGCGGCGCGCCCCCGCACACGTCCAAGGAGGTGACAGACGACCGCGAGATGAAGTCGACCGATCACGGGGAACCATGAATGATGAGGAAGAGCGCTGCTTCCGCGAATTCGTCGCGGCGCGCTCGCCTGCGCTGATGCGCACGGCGACCCTCCTGGCCGGCGGCGACACCCACGCCGCCGAGGACCTGCTGCAGACCGCGCTGGCGAAGGTGGTGGGCCGCTGGGGCAGGATGGAGAACCCCGAGGCATATCTGCGGCGGGTGCTCTACCGACAGCAGGTGAGTCTGTGGCGGCTGCTGAGCACGCGCCGCGAGACCACGGTCGCCGAACTCCCCGATGCCGCCGGGCGCGAGGACCCCACCGGCTCGGCCGAGCTGAGGATCCAGATGCGCCGGGCGCTGACCCGGCTGACGGCACGTCAGCGCTCCATGCTCGTGCTGCGCTACTTCGAGGACTGGCCCGAAGGGGAGGTGGCCGAACTGCTCGGCTGCTCGGTGGGCACGGTTCGCAGCACGACGCACCGGGCGCTGGCCAAACTGCGCAGGCTCGTGCCGGAGCTGGACCCCGGCGCCGCGACCCGCGGCCCCGAATTCGGCAACTCACCCTCGGAGGTGTGGAAATGAACGCTGACCGGCTGTTGCGGGACACCCTGCGCGAATGGGCCGAGGAGACACCGCCCCCGCCTGGCCCGGACCTGGCGGGCCGGGCTTTGCTGCGGCGCCGTCGGCGCCGGGCGACCTCGCTGACGGTCGCGGTCGCCGCCTTCGCGTTGCTGGCGGGCGGAGTGGCGGTGCCGGTGCTGGCGGAGAGCGACCAGCCGGAACACTCGAGGCCGGGACGCATGATCGACAACAAGGTGTCTGCACACCCGCGCGAATCTCCGCCGCGCCATCTGATCGCCGCCGGGGACGTCGCGGTCTCCGCGTACCAGGCGGACCGGAAGACCCAGACGCAGGACGGGGTCAAGCGGTCGACCTACACCTGGAATCTGTACGACCGCAGGACGAAGCAGTACGAGAAGACGCATTGGGGCTGGCTGGATGTCGCCCCCGGTATGCGGCAGGCGGCCGTGTTGGAGAAGACACTGCCCGCGTCCCGGGTCGGGATCCTCGACCTTGATACCGGGAAGGTGACGAAGTGGATCCCGCTGGAGCACAAGGCGGGCGGGGTGCAGTGGTCGCCGGACGGGAAGCGGCTGGCGGTGACCACCTACCGCGGATACCCGGATATAGAGACCAGCGCCCGCAATCGGTTCACCTCCCATGCGAGGACCGGCTATTACCTGGTCAACGTCGACTCAGGCCGGAAGGAATACCGTCCGATGGGTGTCGACATGGACGACAGGTTCGTCGGGGTCGGCCGTATCGACGTGCGGTGGAGCCGGGACGGCACGTTGCTGGTGGTTCCGAAACCGCCGGGCGCCATCGAGACCTGGTACAACCTGGAAGGGCGGGCGAGCGACAAGACTCCCTTGTACGAGGGCTTGGACGCGGCGCCCTCAGGCCTGTCACCGGACGGCCGCTACTACACGGTGGGCGACGGCTGGACGGCGACAGTGAAGGAGACACGGAACCACCGGACGGTCAGTGGGTCGTTCGGGAGCATGACACTTGCGTGGGCCGACAGCGGGCGCCTGGTGCGCTGGGACTGCCCGCCGAATCGGCGCTGCGCGCGTGGCATGGGCGAGCGGCTGGTTCTGACCGACCCAGCGAAACGTATCAAGGTCCCGCTCACGGGCTACCGGTACGACAACAGCTCCCAGGAGTGGGAGCCGCTGATCACCCGACGCTGATCGGCGGCACGGCGCCCGGCTGCTCCGCGCGGACGGGCACCGTGCCGCTCAGCTTCCGGCCCCTCAGCTTTGACTACTCTGCTACCGGTGCCCTGGTTCCCGGAGAGCGATGACACTCGAAGGCCGAACCCCACCGCCATGCTCCCGTCCCGGCTACAGCAGGAGCAAGTTCCCCCCACTGGATCAACCACCACCCCGGGGGAGCGGTCCATCACCAAGCGTCTGGACACGATCGAACGTGTCCTGTTCGCTCTCGCCTGTACGCAGGGCATCGACCCCGAAGCCGTCTCCTGACCCAGCTGGTCGGCCGGGACCCCAACGCCGGCTGAACTCTGCCGTATGTGTCGCCGTATCTTCTCTGCCGCTGCTGGGTCTGCCGCTGCTGGGCGTCGCGTAGGTGGTTTTGGCGGGCGGTGGCCAGTAGCGGCAGCGCTCTCGGACGGTGTGTGCATCGTCAAGCCGCTGTATGGCGTTCTCAGCGGGTGGGGGCAGGTCGCTCATGGCGGTGGTGATGTCGACGTAGTAGGCGAAGTCGCCGTTTGCAGTTGCCTGGCGCAGGCGGTCGGTGGTGGCTGTCAGGTCGTCGTGTGCGCCGCGTACGGCGTGGTGGAAGGCCAACGGCGGTGTGGATGAGCGGGGTGAGCCAGGGGAGGCCGGCGGCGGTGCTTTAGGCGTGCAGGACCGTGGCGCGGTCGGTGCCGGCGTCGCGCACGAGGGCTGGGACGGCGGCGTAGAAGGTGGCGGCGCGCTGGTCGAGCCGGGCAAGGTAGTGGTGGGCGAGTTCGTCGTCGGCGCGGTGCGGGTCGGTGAAGGCGGTGTCCCAGAGGAGAGACGCACTGTATGCAAAGAGGCAGGTTCCGGCGAGTGGGCAGCGAGAGTTGTCCCAGCCCAGACCATGCCGTATGAGCCGTAGCAGCGGCCGCGCCTCATCCGGGCGCCAGCCCGGCCCGCGAGCGCAAGAACCGGCCGACTCCGGCGTCGACCGCAGCCGCTTGGTCCGTCGCCTGAACCTGCGGGTGAGAGCGGGTACGTGCTCGGCGAAGGTCATGCGCTCGCAGGATTCTTCCTCGCAGACGAACCTCCGCACCCGCAACGACACCACCAGACCGCCCACCCTGTGGTCGTACGGGCCTCGTACGGGCCTCGGCCCGGACGACCGCGGCGATCACCTCGGCCGATACCCCCCACACGCCCTCGACCGAAGAGGACAGCAGCTCGTTCGCTTGCGACAGCACTGCGTTCACGGCGAGGGACTGTCGACCGCACCACCATCCAGTCAGGATTTTCGGGCGAACTTCAGTAGTCGTGGGTGATCAGTACGCGCATGACTGGCTGGCCGCGCGCGAATCTGGCTCCGCTCATCAGGCCCCCCTGGAATCGATCATCTAGGGAACGGGAGGCGCTCGACCGGCGGACCGCCGAGATCAGTCCGCCGGGCCGCTCCGCGCGCTGCGCAGGGGTGCTGATCGGGCGGTCGTAGGCGGCAGCGCGCTCGTGCAGGGTGTGGCTGTCGGCTTCCCAGCCGTGCCCGACCAGCCAGCCCACCGGGTCGTCGGGCATCTCCGAGACCCACATGGACGCCGCCGATCCCGGCCCGGCGTCCGCGCCGAAGCGCTCGATCACGCCGCGCGAGCCCAATGTCAGCCCCATCCGACTGCCTGCCGCCGACTGCGCGCTGATCCGGGCCAGCAGTAGCTCCACCGCGTCCTGGGGCAGATAGATCAGCAGCCCTTCGGCGATCCACATGGTCGGTACCGCCGGGTCGTGCCCCGCGGCGGCCAGCGCGCCTGGCCAGTCCTCACACAGATCCACCGCGACGGCGATCCGCTCGCAGCGTGCGACGGCCCGCTCCTGACGCAGCACCGAAGCCTTGAAGTCCAGCGGCGCGGCGGTATCGACCTCGAACAGCCGGGTGCCCTCGGGCCAGTCCATCCGGAAGGCCCGGCTGTCCATGCCGGCGCCGAGCAGTACGACCTGCCGGACCCCGGACGCGGAAGCCTGCTGCAACAGGTCGTCGAGGAACTTCGTCCTGATGACGATGGACAACGACACGGCCATCCGACGGCGTCGCCGCGGCCTCGTCATCGGGCAGCGGCGAGGAGGGCCACAGGCCGCCGGCGGTGGCGAAGGCCTGTGCCAGCGGGTCGCGGAACAGCGCGTTCGCCCGCTCACTCTCCAACGCCCGCACCCTGGCCACCCCCACCGCCGTGGCCCACACCCCCGACGGCTGCACCCGCTCCCGCTCATCAGCCACCGCGCCAGCCTAGATGGCCGATTCCAAGGAGCCTGAAGAGGAGAGCCAGGTCCACGCGTGGCCAGCCAGCCATGCGCGCACCGACCACCTACGACCACTGAAACCACCAGGAGGCGAAGACCAACAGTCACCCTGTGCACGCGACCACACCAAGTGGACCAGAGCCGGTACTCACGTACACACCCACTGCCCGCCGCGGGCGAGTAGAAGATGTGAGGCTTCCGGGACCGAGAGGCACGTGGAGAGCGCCAGCGACGCCATCCGAAGCCTGTAAAGGGTGGTGTCCACCGGCGATCCGCTCTGGCGCCCGGACCGCCGGACCGGACGCCGACGACAGGAAGAGACGCTTACGTGCCGCGCGCTCTGCGACGACTCCACGACCTTTTTCAGCTCCACCTCATGCCGATCGCGGTGAGTTCGGTGACTCGTTCGGGCACGAGCCTGTCCCGTCGGGCACGGGAGTTGGCGATGAACACTCCAAGAGCATGGTCATCGCCATCAACGGTTTCAATGTGTGATCGAGGGACGTTCAGATGTCCTTCGCGGTGTGCGTACTGGCGGGCGGCGGCGAGATTCGCCGCCCACATCGCCGCGCGGCTTCGCCGCGGTACAGCCGCCTTCTCGACGGTCGGCTCATCGGCGGGGGAGAGACCGAGCACCTCGCCGAGCAGCCACTGCTGCGCCGGCACCAAGGTATGCCACCCGGCCCGCTGCGCCACGGCCCACTGACCGATGTCCTCGCCCTGGATGATGAGCATGCCGCTCTCCTCGGGCAGAGTCCCGCCGGCGCTCTGGTGGATGTGAGCGAGACGGAAGCAGCGCTGCCACGCGATCGGCCAGACGGGGCACCAGGCCGGGTCGATGTCCTCAAGTTCCTGACGCCGCTGAGCGCTCAGCCCTCCGGCTGGCTGCTCACCGGCCCTGCCGCCGACAGCACGTCGTGCGGCGGCGCGCTGGTTCTTGAGCCAGACGCCGACGGGGTGGCCCTGCCAGGTGGCTTCGACGGGGGCGAGGAGGTGTCCGTGCTCGGCGTCCCAGCCGCGGGCCGCTGCGAGACCTTCCTCGAAGGCCACCGTGTAATGGGACCAGATCATCGACAGCTCCTCGAGCTGCCGCACCCTCTCCTCGCCGAGCTCTCCCTGCCGGTGCGCGTGCCGTTGCCGCGCGATCCACCCTCCCAAAGGGAAACCATCGGGCGCGGTGTGTCCGATGGGCACGTTCAAATGACCGTGATCGCCGTGGTAGGCAAGCGAGGCTTGCAGCCCGCGACGCCAATACTCGCCTTCGGGCTTGAGGACTCGCGCGGTGATGAACGCTGCCAGTGCCGCCGGA
The DNA here is from genome assembly GCF_040650655.1 of Streptomyces sp. NPDC048636. Lineage (NCBI taxonomy): Bacteria > Bacillati > Actinomycetota > Actinomycetes > Kitasatosporales > Streptomycetaceae > Streptomyces > Streptomyces sp. NPDC048636. The sequence continues at coordinate 571,540 of NZ_JBEZHR010000005.1, forward strand.
TCCCGCGGCGTGGAGAAGGACAGCAGCCCACGGGCCAGCCCGCTGACCCCTCCTTCCCCTGCCGCCTGGGTGATCCCGCCGGTCGGCCGTCCGGCGGCCTGGGGGACGGCGAGCTGCTCGACGGCTTCGGTATCGTGCGCACGCAGCGCGGTCAAGACCTTGGCCAGGTCCGTGTAGGCCTTGGAGACGAGCATCCCGTCGGGCTCCTCACCAGCCCCGAGGAACACCGGCACGACCAAGGAGGCCGTCTTGCCTTCCCCCGGCTGCATCCGCAGAGCCCGCCCGACCGCCTGGACGACGTCGGGGGTGGAGCCGCGGACGTCGGCGAAGACGACCGCGTCGCAGTTCTTCGTGTCGACACCCTCGCCCAGCACACGCGCCGAAGACAGCACACTGCACTCCCTCACGATCTCGTCCACAACACCGGTCGAGAATTCCTCCAGCACGCGGCGGCGATGCGCTGTCTTATGCTCCCCACACAACCAGCCCGCCCACACCGCCTCCGGCTCGGGATATGCCACCTGATCGCTCTCCCACAGAGCCTTCGCCACCCGCGGCAGCCCGCCGGCGAAGGCTTCCGCCTCACCGGTGCGGTGGTGGAACGTCAGCAACCTGCGCAACCGGTGCTCCGCCGCGGTCTTCAGCACCGCCGTCTGCAACGCCGCCAGCCGCATCCCACGCACCACATCCGTCCGCCCCTCACCACCCACCAGCTGGACGGCCTGGACCTGAGGGTCAGCAATGTCCACACAGACCACCTGGTACTGCGCAATCAGCCCCCGCTCGACCGCCTCCGACATCGTCAGCCGGTACACCACCGGCCCGAAGACCTCCTCGTCGTCCATCGACGCCACCAACCGCACCGGCCCACGCCCACCGGCACCAGAGGACACCTCCTCCGCCGACACCTCCCACAACCGCGGAGTCGCCGTCATATACAGCCGCCGCACCGCCGGCAACCGACCGTTGTCATGCACCGCAGCCCACGGCTTTCCCAAAGCCCCAGACGTCCGGTGCGCCTCATCCACCACCACCAGGTCCCACCGGCCCAGCCCAGCCCGGTGAGCCCGCTCCAACACTCCGAGCCCCACCGCGGCATACGTGGCGAACACCGTGCACTGATCCAAATCCGCCAACCACCGAACCAACTCGACAGCATCCGTCGAGCACGGAACCCCCAGCCCCGCCCCCTCACGCTGCGAGCACACCCCGAACACCCGCCCGTGACGGCCAGCTGCCCACCACGAGCCAACCATCTGCCCCAGCAGATCAAGAGTGGGGACCAACACCAACACCCGCCCAGCACGCAACTGCTGCGCCCCGTGGACCGCAATGAGCGTCTTGCCCGATCCGGTAGCAGCGATGACCTGGGCCCGTAGTCCGCCCCCTGGCAGCACCGCCCCCACCGGCTGCCCCAGCGCACGGACCACCGCGTCCACTGCCTCAACCTGATGGGCACGAAGCCGCTGCCGACCCGCCACGCAATCCACCTGCCTTCCCAGCCGCCGGGGGCAGTGGGCCCCGAGAAGAAACTCTATCCCGGATCATTATGATGCACCCTTCTGATCGAGCAGCCCCGGCGCTCCATCGAGCGCACACCTCACCACCGAACAGGAACCGTTCAGGACCCATAGCGGAACCAGACAGAACACACTCAAACTCAAGAAGCAAACCTGGGACACTGCCCCATTCCTCGGGGGTTTCGAGATCCGCCCGGCAACTAGCCGAGCACCTGTCAGAACGGGGGAGAAGCGCTCTGTTGACCCAAACGCGAAGACTCCTCCACGCCAAGCTTCGCCAACCGTGAACGGATCGCACTCGGCTGACGCGCGAACCGCCGCGCAAGAGCATCAACACCCTGACCGGCCGTGTGAAGCTCGACGAGCAGTTGCTCGTCCTCCTTCGACCACCGCTGGTAAGCGTTGCCGTGCTGCTTCCTGACCTCGTCCACCGAGTAGACACGAGAAGCCGGCGAGGAAGTGTCCGAGGTCAGTTCCACCGCACCCACCGCATCCCAAGAGAAGACGCCAACTTCAACGCCTCGCAGCCAGAATGTAACTGAGCCACCCTCAAACGTCAGGACGTCTACCTCCAACTCCATGGCCCTCCGCATGACGTCCGGATCTCTCGGATCGAGTATGAGTCCGTGAACCGTAAACGAATCTGATCAGCCACAAGGAGCACCCTGCCCAACCAGCCCGCCGAGCAAGCCGCCCCTCGTTGCCAGCCAGGCCTGCGGCAGCAGGCCAGAGCTCGAAGGCGAAGCCGTAGAGCTCAGGACCAGGAGAGCGAAGCGAACCTGGTCCGGTATCCGCAACGCGGATACCTAGCACTGGGCGGCCCGCAACGCGGGCCGCTTCTTTGGGCTGTTGAAGCGAAGCGGAGACAGCCCGGCGCGGCTTGCCGCGCCCCGATCCGCAACGCGGATCGGTTGCGCCCCGCAACGCGGGGCGCTTTCACTTCCCAGCGCGCAGCGCTGGGTTACCCGCTCCGCGTTGCGGATCGGGGGGCGGCAACGCGCGCCGGGCCGATCGGAAGTGCGGCGTGGAGGGCCAGTGTGTGCGCGGGAGAG
>NZ_JBEZHR010000006.1:0-112881 GCF_040650655.1 Streptomyces sp. NPDC048636
GTGGCGCGGGCGGCGACGAGTCGGCAGGCGTCGGGGAGGTCGAAGACTCCGGCGATATGGGCCGCGGCGACTTCTCCGATGGAGTGGCCGATGACCGCGTCGGGATGGACGCCTACGGAGGCGAGCAGTCTGGTCAGGGCGATGTGCAGCGCGAACAGACCTGCCTGCGCATACGTCGTGTGATCCAGCAACCCGGTCCGCTCGGCATCAGGGTCGAATACCACCTGCCGTAGCGGGTGTTCGAGATGCGGATCGAGGAGTGCGCACACCTCGTCGAAGGCTTCGGCGAAGACGGGGAAACGCTCGTAGAGCTCGGCGCCCATGCCCGCTCGCTGGCTGCCCTGGCCGCTGAAGAGGAACACCGTCCGGCCTTCGCCGGCCGCGGCGTCGCCCGGCCCCACCACACCCGGGTGCGGTTCATCTGCGGCCAACGCCGCCAGGCCCGCCGTCAGCTCTTCGCGGTCGGCTCCCACCACCACGGCCCGGTGGTCGAACAGCGTCCGTGAGGTCAGCAGTGACCAGCCCACGTCCAGTGGAGACAGCTCCGCGTCGCCGCTCACACGACCGGCCAGTGCGGCCGCCTGTCCGCGCAACGCCTCCGTGCTTCGCGCGGACACCACCCACGGCAGTGGTCCGTCCCCCACCCCGGACACCTCGGCCGACACCTCCGGCTCGGGTGCCTGCTCCAGGATCAGATGGGCATTGGTACCGGAGATCCCGAAGGAGGACACTCCCGCCCGGCGTGGATGGCCGGTCCATGCCCACGGTGCGGCCTCGGTGAGCAGCCGGATGTCCCCGGCGCTCCAGTCCACGTGCGGAGTCGGTTCGTTGATGTGCAGTGAGGCGGGCAGCAGTTCATGCCGCATCGCCATCACCATCTTGATCACACCTGCCGCACCCGCGGCCATCTGCGCATGGCCGATGTTCGACTTGATGGACCCCAGCATCAGCGGTTGCCCGTCGGGGCGTTCCTGGCCGTAGGTGGCCAGCAGCGCCTGGGCCTCGATCGGGTCGCCCAGGGGGGTCCCGGTGCCGTGCGCCTCGACGGCGTCCACTTCCGAGGGGGACAGCCGGGCGTTCTCGAGTGCCTGTCGGATCACCCGCTGCTGCGAGGGCCCGTTGGGCGCCGTCAGACCGTTGCTCGCACCGTCCTGGTTGACGGCCGTGCCCCGGATCACGGCCAGTACCCGGTGGCCGTTGCGCCGTGCGTCGGACAGCCGCTCCAGCAGCAGCACCCCTACGCCTTCGGACAGCGTCATCCCGTCGCTGTCGGCCGAGAACGCCTTGGACCGTCCGTCCGGGGCGAGGCCCCGCAGCTCGCTGAAGCCGATGAAGGGTGCCGTCGAGGACATCACGGCGACACCGCCCGCCAGGGCCAGTTCACATTCGCCCTGCCGGATCGCCTGGCATGCCAGATGCATGGCCACCAGCGACGAGGAGCAGGCGGTGTCCACCGTCACCGCGGCTCCTTCGAGACCGAGGGCGTACGCCACCCGGCCGGATACCACACTGGCCGAGTTGCCGATGGTGAAGTAGCCCGCCGAACCCTCGGGCACCTGTGAGGCATCGGAGCAGTAGTCGAGGTGGTCACAGCCGATGAAGGTGCCGGTGCGGCTGGACCGCAGCGACTCGGGGTCGATACCGGCGTGCTCGATGGCCTCCCAGGACGCCTCCAGGGCCAGCCGCTGCTGCGGTGCCATCCCCAGCGCCTCGCGCGGGCTGATGCCGAAGAAGGCGGCGTCGAATCCGGCCGGGTCGTCGAGGAAACCGCCCTCGCGGCAATAGCTGGTGCCGGGGTGTTCCGGGTCGGGGTGGAAGAGGCCGTCCAGGTCCCAATTGCGGTCCGCCGGCAGCTCGGTGATGGCGTCCCGCTCCGCGGCCACCAGCTCCCACAGTTCCTCGGGGGACCGTACGCCCCCGGGGAATCGACAGGCCATCCCGACAATGGCGACCGGCTCGTGCCCGGCCGACTCCGCGTCCTTCAGACGGCGCTGAGTCTGACGCAGGTCCGCCGTGACGCGCTTCAGGTAGTCGAGAAGCCTCTCTTCGTTGTTCGCCATTGGCGGCGTACCCACTTCCCTCGACGAGAACCGGCGGAACGTGTTGTCGGGACCGAGCGGTGAACGCGGTGAACGCGGTGGTGCGGGGGCCGGGCGGGGCCGGAACGCGCCCGGTCAGGGCCGTGCGCCCGGCCCCTGTGCCGCGTCAGCCGCGGCGGCAGTCGTAGCTGCCCCGCAGCACATTTCCATCGGGGAAGGTGAAGCTCGTGTTGTCCCTGAAATGTCCCGGTCCGAGGATCTGGTAGTCGTCGACCAGCCCCAGTTTGATTCCCTCGGTGCTGCCGCTGGCATCCGGAGTCACCACCTGGTTGAGCGGGCCCTTGAAAATGAGGTGACCGTTTTTCCAGCCAGCGGAGGTGTAACTGCCCGAGGAGCCCCAGTTGTCGTGGTACTGGTTGAGGAAGGTTTTGTCGACGGGATTCCAGCCGAAGGAGGAACGCCCGACAACCTTTCCCGGTTCCAATGTGGCGTCCGTGTAGTAGTAATGGCCGCCCATGGCCTTTTTCGTGGTCATGCGCAACACCGCGGGCTTTCCGCCCGGCGGCGGGGTGTAGTCACAGGTGTAGGTGCCGAGCAGGAAGTCCAGATCGCGCATCTGGGGCGGCGCGGGCAGCGGATTGGTGGACCGCGGCGGCTTCTTGTGCTTGCTGTCGGGTTCGGCGTTCACCGGGCTCACGGTGAGCGCGACCACGCTCACGGCGGCCAGGCCGACCACGCCGACGGGGACATGCCGCCGGATCCACCTCGCCCCGCGGGCCGGGTGATGCGGATCCTGTCCTTCTGTTCTGTGGGTACGCACACTCAACTCCACCATTAATCGGGGCCTGACCTCCGGTCCGGCGCCCGCGATCCCACGGAGTGCCGATACCGCGACCATCATTTGCGTCGTCACTAAAGGTGAGCTAACGCGCGGCTAGGTCCATGGCCTTAGCCCAGCTTTAGTGATATCGCCGACCATGAACCGGACGTTCGCGATGAGGAGGATGGCGATGGGCGATTCTGGCGGACTGGGCGAGTCCTCGGTCACACACGGCTGGCCGGCCCTGGAAAAGTACATCGACCGGGCACCCAGCTCGAAGGAGATGATGAGCTGGATCGAATTGATCGTCGGCCAGGGCATTCGCCGGGCGGGATATCCGGCCGACAGCTGGACCGAGCAGTGGGCCGCCGACCAGTTCCGGGAGACCGGTCTCGAGGACGTCCGGCTGGAGCCGCTGGACACGCCGATCTGGCGGCCGCGGTCCGCCACCTTCGAGATCTGGCCGACTGACCGGCCCGACGACATCACCCGCTTCTCCGGGCTCGCCCTGCCGTACACCACCCCCACCGAGGGGACCGAGGGCCACCTCGTCCGCATGGAGGAGGGGGAGGTACGCGGGCGCATCGCCGTACAGGAGATCGGCTTCACCCGGCTCCCGCAGACGGAGGTGCAGGCCCGCGCCACCGACTGTTACGACCCCGAGGGCGTGTTCCCCGATCTCGTCCAGACCGTCCCGTTCGACCTTCCCCATGTGCTCGACTTCGACATCGCCATCAAGAACGGCGCGACCGCCTATGTCGGTCTGCTCACCGGACTGCCCTGGGAGACCAGTGACTTCTACTGGCCGTACGACGCCGAGCGGCGGTCGATCCCCGGTATCTGGCTGAGCGGCCAGGACGGGGCGAAGGTCCGTGAGCTGATGGCGTCCGGGGCGTGTGAGGGGCGGATCGTCTCCGATGCCACGATCACCGAGGAGACCACCCATAACGTGGTGGGAACACTTCCCGGCGCCTCGGACCACTGGGTCATCGTCGGCTCCCACCACGACGGTCCGTGGGCCTCGGCGGTCGAGGACGCCTCCGGGGTCGCCCTCGTTCTGGCACAGGCCAGGTTCTGGGCGTCGGTGCCGCGGGAACTGCGGCCGCACAACATGCTGTTCGTGCTGACGTCCGGCCATATGGCGGGCGCCGCGGGCACCCAGGCCTTCATCGCCGCGCATCCGGAGCTGTTTCCGGACGTCGTCCTGGAGATGCATCTGGAACACGCCGCGCGCGAAGCGGTGGTGGTCGACGGGGAGGTCGTACCCACCGACGATCCCGAGGTGCGGTGGTGGTTCACCACCCAGGCGCCTCAGCTGGAGCAGCTGGTGGCCGAGTCCATCGCGGCGGAGGACCTGCGGCGCTCATGGATCCTGTCGCCGACGGCCTTCGCGCCCAACCCCGCCACCGATGGCGCGTACTTCTACTACACCGGTGTGCCACTGGTGCAGTTGATCACCACACCGATGTACATCTTCGATCCACGGGACACCCCGGACAAGGTCGATCAGCAGAGCCTGGTGCCGCTCACCATGGGAGCGGCGCGCATCATCGCCGGGACCGTCGGCTGCGAACCGGACACCCTACGGGTGCCGATCGAGAACGCGCAGGCCCCGACGGGCCCGCAGGCCACGACGGACGCCCAGGACGCGACGGGGTAGCGCGCGGGGAGCGGCGGAGAGCGTGCGAGGACGGCCCGCCGAAGACCCCGCGGGCCGTCCTCCGTTGTGCCGGCGCGGCTAGCGGCCGCCCGACGCCGTCAGTGCGCAGCGGGCCGTGGCGGTCTTGTCCGGGTCGCTCTCGGAACGCGCGGTGAGAACCACCGTGCCGTGCCGGGCGGCCCCCTTCTTCGCGGTCGCGGCCACCTCCACATCCGTCGAGGCCCCGGCCTCGGCGGTGGCGAGCCGGCTGGGCAGCCAGGCGGACCAGCCGCGCCCGGTGGCCGTGGCCGACAGCCGGTACACATCGGATGTGGTGGAAGCGTTGGCCTTCCCCGGCCGGTCGCCCTGAGAGGACGTGGCGTCGCCGGTGTTGGCGAGGTCGAAGGTGCACCGGGCCCGGCCGCCGGACGGTTCGCCCGTCGCCTGGCCACGGCCGACGGTCAGCCCCCGCCGCTGCGCCCCGTCACCGTCGAGGGAGCGGACGGCCACGGTGTACGACAGCACCCCGGACCGGCTGCGGTGCGGATCGAGGACGTAGAAGTGCAGCCGGTTCGCCTTGTCGATGTACTCGTACTGGCTGCCGGAGTCGGCCCCTGCGTGGAAGAGGGCATCGCTGAGCTGGCGGTAGTCCCCCATGGTGATCTTCTGCTGGGTGCCATCGGGGCGCTCGAAGTCCACCAGGTCGATGTCTTCGGGGTGTGCGTCGACGACCCAGGCGAACGGTGCCCGGTCCTGCTCCTTGGTCTTGCTGAGCAGCACTCCGTTGTCCGGGGTGAAGGAGTCCATGCCCATCCGGTCCACGACCTCGAGCGTGTAGTGGTCGTAGCCGCCGCCGTCGCACAGCGGATCGGTGCCGCGGTCGCAGGACGGGGAGAGATCCTTGTCCATCGCGACGGTGACACCGGACAGCCCCTCTTTGCCCGGTGGCGCCGAGCGTGCGGTGACCCGGGCGGTGACGAGCCCGGAATCCTTGAGGGTGGTGCGGTCCAGACTCAGGACGTTGTCCTTGTCCACGATGCCCAGCTTCAGCTTGTCGCGCAGGACGTGCTGGGCGCCCATGGAACCACCCGCAGTGGCGGGTATCCGCCAGCGGGTGTGCGGCCCTCCGGGACCGTTGAACGAGCCCCGGGACAGCATGCCCCAGATACCGGTGTAGGAGCGGCTGAGCGGGGTGCCGTACGGGTTGTTGTAGTTGTCCCCGATGCCCAGGATGTGGCTCAACTCATGGGCGTACACGGCCATACCGGAACTCTCGGCCTGGAGGGACGAGCCGTCCGCGGCGTTCGGCCAGATACGGGCGGCGGCCTGCCACGAGGTCCACGGGACATAGCGGGTCCTGGCCGTGTTGTTCCCGGTGGGGATCGGCGGGCCCCACGCCGCGGGGACGTCGCCCGCGCTCGCGAACTTCATCTGCCCGAACTCCTGCCAGGTGGCGGACTCGTCCTCCCCGGCCGTGAGGTAGAAGACGAAGTCGAACTTCCCCGCCTCGCCGGAGCCGATATCGCCGGTCCACGCCGCCTTGGCGTCCGCGCGGATGTCCTTGCCACAGGTGTCCCCGGCCGGGCAGGCGCCCGGGTTCATCGACCCCTCGACGCCGTACTGGTACGACTTGGACGGCATGCGGTACACACCGAAGGAGGTCAGATCGACACCTATGCGGCCGCCGGAGTCCTCCATCCAGTACTCGTTGATGGTGTGACCGTGGTTCAGCGGACCCGGTTCATTGAGGAAGTCCCGGTAGAAGGCGGGGAGGCGGTCACGGGGGATCCCGGCGGCGGTGGGCTGCGGATTGCCGAACCGGTTCGATCCGGCGGGCCGGCTGACCGTGAACTGCTCATCGGGATAGTCCAGGAGCACCAGCGCGCCCTTGAAGGTGCGCTGGGTGGGTTCGACCGATGGGTCGGCCCAGTCGGTGCCGGGGACCGCGCGGTAGTCGGCCCAGGTCATATCGTCCGGATTGCGCCAGTTCTGAGGGTCGATCGGCTGGACGAGCGGTGTCCCGGCGGGCCGGGCCGACGGTGCGTTGTCGGCGGTGGCGCGGGCGGGTCCGGCGGCGACTGCCGCCAGGGTGGCGAGGACGGTGGCGACGAGCGCTGAGCGACGGGCTCGTCTTCGGCGGAGGAACAAGGCTCACCTCTTGTCGTGCGGCTTGGGGCTCAGACATGACAAGCCATGCGAACGGTATGCCTTACCGCTGCCAAGGTAAGCCGGGGGAAGGGGTGGCGCCAGAGTGCCGCTGTGGCGGGCGCGCGCGGTGAACCGAGGGATCCGGCCGCCGAACCCGAAGGACCCTGCCGCGGACCCCGGGGGACCCGCCGCGGGCTCACACCGGCCGCAGCCGCCGGACGCGGTCCAGGTCCCCCGCGAGCAGATCCTCGTGCGCCAGCGTGAAGTCCCCATTGGGCAGGGCGTCCTGTCCGTAGTAGGCACCCATCACGGTGTCGGGGAGGAACCCGCGGAGCTCATGGCGCATATCCGCGGGATAGTCGACGGGTTCGCCCCAGCCCTCCGGAGCCTCGTCGGTGCCGAACAGCACCCAGTGGTCCACCGGCACCTCGGCGTCGAGATCCGGGGGCCCGCCGGTGTGACAGTCCAGCGCGGGCAGCGTCAACTGGTCCGGCTCCAGCGGCTCGTACCACATCAACAGGGGCTTGGCGCGCTGCGCGTCGGCGTTGTCGAAGCAGCACACCGCGATGGTGTGGCACGGATACCGCTCCGCGTAGAACTCCAGCAGCCGCGGATCGAGCCGGGGCCGTCTGCGGGGCTCCACCCGGTACAGCGCCTCGGGGATGGCGGTGGCATCGCGAGCGAGCAGCACCGTGTAGACGTCGTGGTCGAACACCTCTACCTGAGGTGCCGAGTCCGCGCCCATCCAGTCGATCGTCGAGCGCGTGGCCACCGGGACCGGACGCACCGCCTCCACCATGCGCTCCAGGATGTCATCGGACCTCCCCGCCGAGAGGAAGTTCTCCCGGGTCATGGGGAGGGCGGGCAGATGCAGCAGCATCGCGTTGGGCCCGGTGGCCAGATTGGCCGAAGTGTTCTGATAACCCAGGACATGGATCAGACCGTGCTCCGGATGGTGACGGCGCCCCGTGTACACCGTGGTGCCGGAGAACCTGGCGGGGGCCATCGAGATGCACATGGGAGACACGCTACCCACGCCGTGAGCGGTGCGGCGTACCGGGATGTCCGCCGATGAGACCGGGCCTTGCGGGCGTTGGGGGCGAAGCGGACGCTGATGGGTGTCATATGGCCTTCCGCTACCCGTAGACCGCTGCCGAGCAGCTCATAAAGCGCGATAGCGTGTACAAGCCAACGGGAGGCTGCCGAACGGCCCGGGAACGCGGTCCCGCCCACCCGGGATCAGCACACCCGGGAGGCGAGGTGCGCCCGCGCCCCTCCGGTCCGGGCGGTCTCACCCACCGGCTTCCCGTCCGGCGCGACTCGTGGATACCAGCACTAGGAGCCCTCTTGACCAGCCCGGAACAGCGCATGGCTGACCTGCTCAAGACCTTCGGTGAGCCAGCGGCGAGCACCGCGTACCTGCTGTGCGACAGGCACCCCGCCGACGCCGTGGCGTTCACGTTGGTGGGCAAGGACCTGACCGGCCACGACATGACGTTCGGTGAGTTGCGCGACCGCTCGGCGCGCATGGCGAGCGCGCTGGCCGGTCTGGGCGTCGGGGTCGGCGACCGCGTCGCCACCTTGATGGGCAAGTCCGCCGAGCTGCTGGTCGCGACGCTCGCGATCTGGCGCCTCGGAGCCGTCCAGGTACCGCTGTTCACCGCCTTCGCACCGCCCGCCATCGCATTGCGCACCACGGGCAACGGCACCAAGGTCGTGATCACCGATACCGATCAGCGCGCGAAGCTGAACCCGGAGTCCGGCTTCACCGCGGAGCGGCCGTGGCGGATCGTCACCGCCGGTCCGGTCGAGGGGGACGACCTGGGCTTCGCCGAGCTGGAGGCGGCACACGACCCGCAGGCCGAGCCGGTGGCCCTGGGCGGTGACGCGATCATCGTGGAGCTGTTCACCTCCGGTACCGCGGGCAACCCCAAGGCCGTCCCGATCCCACTGCGCGCCGTCGCGGGCTTCGCCATGTACCAGGAATTCGGCCTGGATCAGCGGCCCGAGGACGTGTTCTGGAACGCCGCAGACCCGGGCTGGGCCTACGGTCTCTACTACGCCCTCATCGGACCGCTCGCCCTCGGCCGGCGCAGCCTGCTGTTCAACAGCCTGTTCTCCGCGGAGTCCACCTGGGCGGTGCTCTCCCGCTTCGGCGTCACCAACTTCGCCGCCGGACCGACCGTTTACCGTAAGCTGCGCGCCTCGGACCTGCCCGTCCCCGATGACCTGCGGCTGCGCTGCTGCTCCGCGGCCGGTGAACCGCTGCCCCCGGACGTCGTGGAGTGGGCGCGGGAGACGCTCGGTGTCCCGGTGCGCGACCACTACGGCTCCACCGAACTGGGCATGGCCGTCTGCCATGCGTGGCATCCGGCCCTGCGCACCGATATCAAGCCCGGAGCCATGGGCCGTCCGATGCCCGGCTGGGAGGTCAAGGTGCTCCGCGAGGACACCAACTCCGCTCTGGCCAGGACGGATGTCCCCGGGCGCGTGGTGATCGATATCCCCGCCAGCCCGCTGATGTGGTTCCAGGGCTATCGGGAGGCCCCCGAGCAGACGGCCGAGAAGTTCAGCCCCGACGGACGCTGGTTCTACACCGGTGACACCGCCGCGCGCGACGAGGAGGGCGACCTGTTCTTCTCCGGACGCGGTGACGATGTGATCCTCATGGCGGGCTACCGCATCGGCCCGTTCGAAGTGGAGAGTGTGTTGCTGGAACACCCGGCGGTGGCGGAAGCGGCCGCGGTCGGTGTGCCCCACGAGGAGTACGGCGAGGTCGTGGAGGCGTTCGTGGTGCTGCGCCCCGGCGCCGCGGAGCCCGGCGACACGCTCGCCGCCGAGCTCCAGCGGTTGGTGAGGGAGCGGTTCGCCAAGCACGCGTACCCGCGGGCCATCCACTTCGTGGCGGAACTCCCCAAGACCTCCAGCGGCAAGACACAGCGCTTCCTGCTGCGTCCACAGCAGAGCTCCGGCCGGGGCCGCTGAGCCACCGGAGCCCGACCGCCGCCCCGGCTTGCCGTACACCGCACGCGAGCCGGGGCCGCTTCCACGGGTGCGCGGCCGCGACCGGGACAGGCCACCCGCTTCAGGACCGGGAGCGTGCCAGCGCCTCCCGCACCGCCTCCTCCGAACGCCCGACCACGGCCGAGCCGTCGTCCGCCGTGATGAGCGGCCGCTGAATCAGCTTGGGGTGTTCCGCGAGCGCCGCGATCCACCGGTCCCGCGCGCCGTCCTCGCGTGGCCAGTCCTTCAGCCCGAGCTCCTTCGCGGCCGCCTCCTGGGTCCGGGTGATGTCCCACGGCTCGAGCCCGAGCCGCTCGAGCACCGCCCGGATCTCGTCCTGGCTCGGCACATCCTCGAGATAGCGGCGGACGGTGTAACCCGCGCCCTCCGCGTCGAGCAGGGTGAGCGCGCTACGGCACTTCGAGCACGCCGGGTTGATCCAGATCTCCATACCGCACACCGTACCGCGAGACCGCCAAGAGCCGGTCTGACCAGGACGCTTGTCAGTGCCCGGCAGTAGAATGGAGGCAGTGAAAGGGAAGGTTCCCCACTGTCTCAGGAGGATGCCGATGGCCACTGCCGCAACACCTCTTCCGGACCTGCCGAGCTTTCCGACCCTGCCGAGGAAGCGGATGCCCGCGGGCCGTCCGCGCGAGTGGTACGAGTCCCACAACCGTCGGCTGAAGGCCATGCGCCTGGCCATCGCCCTGCTCAACTCCGGGGTGTACCGCGCCGAGCAGGCGCCCAACCGCAGGATACGCACCACCGCGGTCCGGATCGGAGTACATCCGCCCTCCGACACCACCTGCCGGATGGTGCGCTCCCTCATCCGCCACGACAACCGCTGACCACCCGTGCTGCCCGCCGCGCCCCTCCCGGGAGCGGCGGGCAGGACCCCGGCGGGCCAGCACCCGCGCCGGGGGTCAGCCGAACCCCGGCAGGCTCCGCAGTTCGCCGATGCGCAGCACCCGGGCCAGCACGACGAACAGCAGCGCCATGGTGACGCACCCTCCGGCCAGACCCAGTACGGGAGCCCAGGCCGGGGAGTCCACGGCGGTGGCGAAGGTGTGGGCCACCAGCCAGCCGAGCCCGGCGGCCGCCACCGCGGCCGCGGTCAGCTTGCCGTACGTGCGGCACAGCCGTTTGCCGTCCAGCCGTCCTTCCAGCCTGCGGCGCAGCCGCAGCGCGGTGAACAGCAGCCCCACCGCGTAGGACACGGCGTAGCCCGCCGCCATACCGGTCACCGACCAGCGTGCCGGGAGCAGCAGATGGCAGGCCACGGCCAGGGCGATGTTCACCCCGCTGATCCACACCGCCATCCAGAACGGAGTGCGGGTGTCCTCGAAGGCGTAGAAGCCGCGCAGCAGCAGATACTGGGCGGAGTACGGAATGAGCCCGAGGCCGAACGCCTGGATCATCTGGCCCAGTGGCAGGGCGTTGGCGGCGTCCGAGGAGCCGTGCGCGAACAGCAGTTGGGCGATCTGCGGACCGAAGGCCAGGAAGAAGAAGGCGGCGGGCACGATCACCACGCCACTGGTCCGCAGCGCGCGGGAGAGGTCATGGCGCAGGTCGTCCAGCCGGTGTTCGGCCACCGCCAGGCTCATCCGCGGCAACAGCGCCGTGACCAGCGATACCGTCACGATCGACTGTGGCAGCAACCAGATGGTCTGCGCATAGGAGTACGCGGAGTAGCCCACCCCGGAGGTGGGCATCCGCTGGTCGGCCGCGTTGGCGAAGTTGGTCACCACCGTCAGCGCCACCAGGTTGGCCACCACGAGCAGCAGCGTCCAGCGGGCCGCCACCAGGCTCTTGCGCAGCCCCGTACCCCGCCAGTCGAAGCGGGGCCGGAAGCGGAAGCCCGCGGCACGGACGTACGGAACGAGTGCCAGGGCCTGGAGCGCGATGCCGATGGTGGTGCCGACCCCCAGCAGCCGTACCTGCGCCCCGGTGATGTCCTCCACCCGCTCGGGCACGGCGAGCAGTCCGACGTACCACCCGAACATGGCGATGAGCACCACGTTGTTGAGCACCGGGGTCCACATCATCGCCCCGAACTTGCCCCGGGCGTTGAGGACTTGGCTCATCATGAAGTACACGCCGTAGAAGAAGATCTGCGGCAGCAGGAAGCGTGCGAAGACCACGGTCAGCTCGAAGGCGGCGTGGGTTTCGGGGGAGTCCTGCCGGTAGATGCTGACGATCTCCGGAGCGGCCCATACGGAGAGCAGGGTGCCGACCCCGAGCACACAGAGGACCAGGGTGACCAGGCGCTGCTCGTACGCCTGGCCGCCGTCGGGCTGTTGGGCGCGGGCGCGCACCAGCTGGGGCACCAGTACGGAGTTGAGGGCCCCGCCGATCAGCAGGGTGTACAGGCTCATCGGCACGGTGTTGGCCGTGTTGTACGTACTGGCCAGCAGACCGGTGCCGAGCGCGGCGGCCTGGAGCACCTGCCGGATCAGCCCCGTGGCCCGGGACACCATCGTGCCGAGCGCCATCAGCAGGGACGACCGCATCAGCCCGTTTGGGGCCCCGCCTCCGGTCCGGGCGGCGTGCCGTCTCCGTGCCCGCTTCCCCCGTGACCGTGAATCCGTCTCAGCCCCTGTCTTCTCGATCATGAGGGGCAATGTACCGGGGCGCGCGAGATGCCTTTTCCGCGGGGAGGCCATTCCGCGAGGACCGGCAAGGGGAGAAAAACGCAGGGAGACGACGCGCGGGGGAATGCCCCGGAATTCCGTCGGCAACGGGATACCGGAAGGCGGTGGCGAGCCGTGTCGCTGCTTCGAGTGCCGAGGCATTGTAGGTGATATATGCCGCTATGTCGCTTCCCGTTGCGAGGGGAGCGGTGTGGACGCAGGCTCTCCTTGACGGAGGGAGTCCTGCGATGACCACCCAGCAACCGCCCTCGGCGGTGGTCGACCGTCCTGTCGTCGGCTCGTACGCGACCTACGCCGGAGCCCAGCGCGCGGTCGACTTCCTGTCCGACAGCAAGTTCCCGGTGGAACACACGGCGATCATCGGCTCGGATCTGCGCATGATCGAAACGGTGCTCGGACGGCTCACCCGTGGCCGTGCCGCGCTGGCCGGTGCCGGTACCGGTGCCTGGTTCGGTCTGCTGATCGGGCTGCTGCTGTCGGTGTTCGCGGCCGGTGAGCACAACGTGATCGTGCTGATCATCAGCGGTCTCGTCTACGGTGCGGTGTTCGGCGCGATCTTCGGCTTCGTGGGCCACGCCCTCAGCGGGGGGCGGCGCGATTTCGCCTCGCGCAGTCAGATCGTGGCCGCCAGGTACGACGTGGTCGCCGATACCGAGGTGGCCGAAGAGGCGAAGAACATGCTGATCAAACTCGACTGGCGGGAGGGCTGACCGGCCCCGGCCGCCCTTGTGTCACCCCGCTCGTACGTACTAATCGCTTTAGGAGTACGGTGTCCCTCCGGGGCGGGACGTGCCGGTAGCGGAGGGGACAGGAGTGAACATCGGCGGACGGGTGCGCGGGGGAGTGGTCCCGCGGCTTCTGCTGGTGGTCCTGCTGGCCATGGGCGTCTTTGTGATGCACACCGTGGGCCATCCCGATGGTGGATCCGGCTCGGGCACGGGCGGCTCGGCGCATCATGTCACCGCTGCCTCGTATGCGGCCCTCAGTCGCGGTGAGCACGGTGGTCACGGCCACGTCGCGGCCGTCCAGGGCGGAGGCCATGGCGCGGCGCCCGTGGCCGCGGAGCCGCGTGGGCCCGTGGCCGAGACCCGAGAGCCCATGGCCGTGATGGACATGGCCTCGCTGTGTGTGGCGGTGCTCGGTGCCTGGGTGCTCATGGGGCTGCTGCGCGCGGCCCTCACGCGCCGCCGTGGGTCTCCCCCGGGGCCTTCCGCCCCGCCCTCCGTCGCCGTGCGACCCCGCCCTCCTTCACCCGGGCCCGACCTCGTCGCCCTGTCAGTTCTGCGGATATAGGCCGAATCGCGTCACCCCGCCGGAAAAGCCACAGAACCGACCCTCACCGACAGACGAGGTACCTCGACATGACCGCAATCACCCATGCCCGCCGACGGCCGCTCCGCCGCCGTGTCGCGGTGGCTGGCGCCGCCATCACGGCGGGGCTGCTCCTTGCCGCATGTGGCGGCCAGAACGGCAAGGAGGATGCCGGGCACGGGGGCGCACACCCCTCGGCGTCCTCCTCGGCGGCTCCCCGCTCCGCGAAGGACGCCTTCAATGACGTGGATGTCCATTTCGCACAGATGATGATTCCGCATCATCAGCAGGCCCTGGACATGGCCCGGCTGGCGCGCGGCCGGACGTCGGACGCGCGGATCGGGCGCCTGGCCGGAAGGATCGAGAAGGCTCAGGGGCCGGAGATCAGGACCATGAGGTCCTGGCTGAAGTCCTGGGGCGCTCCGCGGCCGTCTGCCGGGGACGGTATGCCGGGCATGGACCACGGCTCGGGCGGCGCGCACGGCGAGGGCGGCATGATGTCGCGGAAGGAGATGGACCGGCTCAAGGCGGCCGACGGCGTCGCCTTCGACCGTACCTTCGCCCGGCTGATGATCGAGCACCACAAGGGCGCCATCGCGATGGCGAAGGACGAACGGCGGAAGGGGCGAAGCGCCGCGGCCACGAAGCTCGCCGGTGACGTCATCGCCGGTCAGTCCGCGGAGGTGGCGACCTTGCGCACCCTCCTCGACCGGATCTGAACCACATCGTCCCTGTCGCTCCGGGCCCACCGGGTCCGGAGCGACGGCGCTCGCGGTCGCGGATTCGTGGCCTAGCCGAGGCCCGGAAGGCAGCAGGTCACGAGCGGAAGCAGCGGTACGGCCCCGGCCCCGGCGGCCACCGCTCCCCGCACCACCGGATGCACCGGTCCGCGCGGAGCCAGCATCCGACGCAGCCGGACCACGGCGTCCGCGCCCCCGGCCGGGAACGCGCCCCGCGGCGCTCGGCCCTCCGCCATGGCGTACAGGGCCGACGCGAGCACCTCGCGTGGATGGCGGCGCAGCGCCCGGTCGTCCGCGGCCATCTCGAGCAGCAACGCCGTCTGCTCCCTGACGACGCGCGCCAGGGGCAGCCACCGGAAAACCGTCGCGAACGCCTCGGCCGCGGCCAGCGCCAGATGGTGGCGGCCCGCGACATGTGCGCGCTCATGCTCCAGCACGGTGTCCAGCTGGGCGGGTGACAGCACCCGCAGTGCGCCGGAGCTCACGACGATCCGGGGGCGGCGGCCCGGCAGCGCGTACGCCACCGGTGTCTCGTGGTCGAGCACCGTGGCACCCAGCCGCGCCGAGCGTCGGCCCACCAGGTCCAGCATGCCGCGGTGGCGGGTGCGGGCGCGCCGGGCCCGCAGGAGGTGATGGCCGAAGCACAGCAGTGGGAGAAGAGTCACGCCGAGCGGTACGGCGATGGCCGGAACGCCCGTGAAAACAGGGACATATGTGTTCAGTGCCAGACCACAGAAGCGGAGCAAGCCGGACATTCCATTATGAAGATGCCCGGTTGGGGCGATGAGGTGGTAACTGGCCAATGACGCCGCGAGAGTGAACGAGGCGGCCAGACCCTGCCACATCGCGACAGCCAGGGCGGGGAAGCGATACGACCAGGTGCCGCGGGACAGCGCTCTCGGGGTCAGAACGCCGACCACCGCCGCGTAGCAGACCAGCGCGAGCGCGTCGGTCACGTCTGCGGCCGCCGTCCGGTGCCCCGCAGCGCCTTGCGGAGGGCGTTGACCTCCTCCGGCCCCATCTGCCGCACGAAGTGGGCGAGGGCGGCCGTCCGGTCGTCGCTGGTGCCGAGCGCGTCCTCCATCAGCGCGGCGGTGTACTCCTCGCGGCTGCGCACCGGCGAGTACACCCAGGCGCGGCCCTCCTTGGCGCGCAGCAGCCAGCCCTTGTTGTAGAGGATGCCGGCCACCGTCATCACTGTGGTATAGGCGACGGGACGGTGCTCATTGATGTCATCCACGATCTCCCGCACCGTCGTGGGACGCCGCCATGCCCAGAGGCGGTCCATGATCTCCGCCTCGAGCTCCCCCAACCTTCGCATGGCCGCTTCCTTCCTCCGTTTGTACGCAGCTCCATAGTAGAGACCCCTCATCGGCGCCCTGCGGGCGGCTCCCGGAAATGCTCAACTCCCCTTGCCGCGCGATAGGATTGACGGGATCCGTACGCGACATCGGAGAACGATCCGAGGAAGGGAAGTCTGGGTGACTGGTCTCAGTAAGGGTCTCCGGAAAATCGAGGTGGCACTCAAGTGGGATCCGAGCCCCACGGGTGAGGCGCCCAATGATCTCGACATCGTCGCCGCGACCTACCCCGCCGCCGATCCGTTCGGCGAGCCCGCCTATCTTGTCCACTTCGACAGCCGCTCTCCCGACGGCACCATCAATCTCAACAGGGACAGCCGTACCGGTCAGGGCTTTGGTGTGGACGAGGCCATGACCCTGGAGCTCGACCGGCTGTCGGCCGAGTACTCCCGCGTCGTCGTGGGCGTGGCCATCCAGCAGGGGGCCGGGCGGAAGACCTTCGGCGACGTCGCGAGCACCAGCGTCCGCATTGCCGAGGGGTACACCGAGCTGATAAAGAGCGACTTCTCCGGTGTCTCCGGGGCCACCGCCGCCACCGTCGCCGTATTCACCCGTGACGACGCGGGGGAATGGGTAATGCGCAGCACCATTCGCGGTTTCGATACCGAGCCGGGGGAATTCGCGCGGCTGATGGGCAAGGATTATTCCTGAGCGACGACTCGCCCGGTCGCCCTCACGGTCCGATAGGAATCATTGACGCCCGGAACCACGGTGCCTGGTATTCCGGTTGGGTGCGCAGCGTGTGGGTCGCCCGGTGCGGGGCGTACGCCTCGGCGCCACCTCGCATGGCCCCGCCGTCCGGGGGGCGTTCGCGTCGTGGATGCCGAGGGCGGTCACGCGGGAGAGCGGGAAAAGTGGCGGTGCCGCTGTTCCGCCCGGCACAGGCGGAACAGCGGCACGTACGGGAGATCCGGTCAGCCGTCGGCCGGTGGGCGGCCCGAGCCCGTGCCCGCGGCGCGCGGCCCCCGGGTCAGGGTGTAGCCGCCCACCGCGGCGAGCGCCCCGAGCGCCCCGCCACTCGCGGTCCACACCCAGCGGTCGGACCACCAGCCGGAGCCCCAGCCGTCCTCCGGCTCGGCGACCGCCCGCGGCGGCTCCTCACCGGAAGCGCCGGAAGCGCCGGAAGCGTCTGCATCGCCGGAATCATCGGCATCCGTGGAATCGTCGGTGCCGACCGTACCCGCCCGCAGCGACGGGTTGAGCGGCTCGGCCAGCTCGCCGCCGTCCGCGTGCTTGCCGCCCGCGTCCCGCGCCGTCGCCGTGACCTCCGCGTCGATGGGCAGTCCGAGGTCCTGTTCGGGCAGGTCCACCACGGTGAGCCGCAGGTAATAGGCGCCGGGCAGCGGATCGTTGGCCCAGCGCTCGGACCACGACCGCACCTGGCGCACCGTGCAGCTCAGGCTCACGGAGGTGTCCTGCTGGTCCGCGCGGTGCGTCGGGCCGCCCGACGCACACGGCTGGTGACGGCGCAGTCCGTCGTAGACGTCGAGCTGCCAGGTGGCGCCGCCGTGCCGGGCGGAGCCGTCCGGCAGCTTCACCTTCGCCTCGACGGCGGGGATCTGCCCGGCTGCCACCGGGACCACCCAGTACAGATAGTCGCCCGTGGAGGCCGGGGCGGTGGCCTTCTCACCCTGCTCGAGCGCGGTGGCGGTACGGAAGTTCGTCCCCGCCTCGGTCAGACCGTCCTTGCCGCCCCGGTCGTCCTTGCCGCCGTCGCCGTCCGCGACGGCCGGGGCGACGGCGGTGAGCAGCGCCGCCGCGCACAGGGCGAGCACGGCGCCCGCCTTACGAAGGGCTCGCATCAGTTGGACCTCCAGACGGTGATACGCCAGCGGGCCACCCAGCCCCAGATCAATCCCACGACCAGGCCGGTCACCGCGAGCACACCCAGCAGCACCCAGCCACGGCCGAGACCGAAGGCGGCCACATCCGCCGGAGGCTCGTCGTTGTCGACCACGTCCACGGCCAGCTCGACCGGCAGCCCCGGAGTGCGCTTGACGCCCGCGGGCGCCGAAAACGACTGGCTCAGCTCCAGACACACCGTCCGTGCCGTGGTGTCCTCGTCGTCATCCGCGTCGGCGACGGGATAGCGCAGCCCGGTGGAGATGACGTCCGTACGGCCGCTGCCCGCCTCGCTGCCGCGCACCAGCTCCCGGCCGCCCGGTGTCACCGCGCGCAGCAGGATGCCGTAGTCGGGGTCGACGGCACGGTCGGCGGCCACGCTCACCGAGGCCCGCAGTTCCTTGCCGGGCGCCACCTTCATGCGGTACCAGCGGTGTTCGCCGAACCGCTCACGGTCGTTGTACAGACCGGTCCCCAGCTCGGGGGCCTTGGCGCACTGTGCCGCGCCCCGCACCCCCGTGGGCGTCTGCACCGGGGTCTCGGCGGAGCGGCGCACCAACTGCTTGATCCGGGACGAGAGCTGATCGGTGTGCTGGATCGCCGTATAGGTGCCACCGGTGGCCTCGGCGATACAGCTCAGCTGCTCACGGACCTTGCGGTCCAGGGTCAGCCCCAGGGTGTCCACGACCAGGTGGGTGCCGTCGGCGGCCAGCTCACGCGCGACATCACACGGGTCGGGCTGTCCGCAGGAGTCCTCGCCGTCGGTGATCAGCACGATCCGTCGGGTGGCGTCGTCGCCGGCGAGGTCCTTGGACGCCCCGCGCAGCGCCAGACCGATCGGGGTCCACCCGGTGGGGCGCAGCGTGGCCACGGCGGCCTTGGCCTCGGTACGGTCCACCTGGCCCACCGGATACAGCTGCTTGCTGTCCCGGCAGCCGACCTCGCGGTCCTTGCCCGGGTAGCTGGCGCCCAGGGTGCGGATACCGAGCCGGACCTCTTCGGGCGTGGCGTCCAGCACCTCGTTGAACGCCTGCTTCGCCGCCGACATCCGGGAGGCGCCGTCGACGTCGCGGGCCCGCATGGAGCCGCTGACGTCCAGGACCAGTTCGACCTTGGGGGAGGGGCGCGACGGTTCGTCGGCGGTGGCGGTGGGTGGGAGTATCAGGCCGCAGGCGAGGGCCGCGAGCAGCCCGGCAGCGCCTGTCACCAGACGTTTCTTTATGATCACCGCGGCATCCTATGGAGCATCATATGACTGCTCCAAAAGCCGTGACGCGGGGGCGGTGGCGCCACGGCCCGTACCGCGTCGGGTGTACGGCGCGTGTCCGGATACTCCCCCGGGAGGGGGTGAGAATCCGACCGGTGTCAGCTCCGCCGACGGCCTCACATGCCTAGGGTGCAGACATGGATCTCCGAAAGACCCGGTTGCGGCTACCGTGGCGCCGGCCGGCCCGGCCGCGGGGCCGACGGCTGCTCGCCTCGGCGGCGGCCGTCACCGTTCTCGCGGCGGCGGGCACCTTCGCGGTCGCCGCCTCCGGTGGCCAGCCGTCCGTGCACCGCGAGGACCGGGTGCTGACCATGCCGGGCGCGCGCCTGGACACCTCCTACTTCACCGAGGGCGGCGGACGCCGGCCCGCGGTACTGCTCGCCCACGGCTTCGGTGGCTCCAAGGCCGACGTCCGTGAGCAGGCCGAGGAGCTGGCCCGCGACGGCTACGCCGTACTGACCTGGTCGGCGCGTGGCTTCGGCCGCTCCACGGGGAAGATCGGGCTCAATGACCCAAACGGTGAAGTGGCCGATGTGCGTCGGCTGGTCGACTGGCTCGCCGAACGGAGAGATGTGCGGCTCGACCACCGGGGCGATCCGCGGGTCGGTGTCGCCGGTGCGTCCTACGGCGGGGCGATCTCCCTGCTCGCCGCCGGGTACGACCGGAGGGTCGATGCCATCGCGCCCGCCATCACCTACTGGAATCTGGCCGACGCGCTCTTCCCCAACGGGGTGTTCAAGAAGCTGTGGGCCGGGCTCTTCTTCACCACCGGTTCGGCCGGCCCCTCCGGGCCCGGCGAGGACGGGGGCGAGGACGGGGGCGAGGACCGGGACGGCGAGTCGCGGGAGCGGGGCGGACAGGGCACCGGGGACGGCCCGGCGGCACCCGGCGGGCCGGGCCAGGAAGGTCCGGCGCGCGGCGGGGACGGGGGCTGTGGACGGTTCGAGAAGCGGCTGTGCGAGATGTACGAGCGGGTCGCGGTCGCCGGAAAGCCGGACGCCGCGGCCCGGCGGCTGCTGGAGGAGCGCAGCCCGTCCGCCGTGGCCGACCGGATCAAGGTCCCCACACTGATCCTCCAGGGGCAGACCGACTCGCTCTTTCCGCTCGGGAACGCCGACGCCATGGCGAAGTCCGTCAAGTCCCATGGCGCACCGGTCGCCGTCGACTGGATCGCCGGTGGACACGACGGCGGTGACAGCGAGGTCTCACGTGTCCAGGGACGTGTCCGGGCCTGGTTCGACCGCCACCTCAAGAACGACCGGAGCGTGGACACCGGGCCCGCCTTCCGGGTCACCAGGACCGGCGGTGTGGACTCCACCAACGGCTCCGTCCAGATGCGCGGCGCCACCGGCGACCGCTATCCGGGTCTCATGGACGGCCCACGGACCGTAGGGCTGCGCGGACGTGAGCAGTCGTTCGCCAACCCGCCCGGTGCGGGTCCGCCGTCGGTGTCCACGGTGCCCGGGGTGGCCGGTCTTTCGCAGGCGGCCTCCCTGGGCGTCGGCCTCTCCAGCGATACCCCCGGACAGTTCGCCCGCTTCGACTCCGCGCCGCTGGACCGGCGCCTGCGCATCACCGGATCGCCGGAGGTCACCCTGCGGGTGAAAGCGGACACGGACGACGCCGTGCTCTTCGCCAAGGTGTACGACGTCGGGCCGGACGGCAAGCAGGTGCTGCCCTCGCAGCTCGTCACCCCCGTCCGGGTCTCCGACGCCACGGACGGGCGTACCGTCACCGTGCGGCTGCCCGCCATCGACCACGAGGTCATCGCGGGCCACCGGCTGCGGCTGGTGCTCGCCTCCACCGACCTCGGCTACGCCTCCCCGGCCGAGCCCGCCACGTACACCGTGGCGCTGTCCGGCCGCGGGCTCACGGTGCCCACCGCGCCCGATGTGCACACCCAGCCCGCACCGCTGCCCTGGTGGGTGTGGGGGCTGCCGCTCGGCGGAGCCGTGGTGGCGCTGGCGCTGCTGGTCACCGGGAGGCGCCGGACGGCCGCGCCCGCCCCCGACGCCCAACGGGCCGATGTGCCCCTGGAGATCACCGGTCTGAGCAAGCGCTACGCCGGGTCCGACGACCGGTACGCGGTACGGGACCTGTCCTTCCGGGTCGAGAAGGGACAGGTGCTCGGACTCCTCGGGCCGAACGGCGCGGGCAAGACCACCACGCTGCGGATGCTGATGGGGCTGATCACCCCCGACGACGGTGAGATCCGGGTCTTCGGCCAGGCCATCCGGCCGGGAGCCCCCGTGCTCTCCCGGGTCGGCGCGTTCGTCGAGGGAGCGGGCTTCCTGCCGCATCTGACCGGCAGGGCCAATCTCGAGCTCTACTGGCGGGCCACCGGACGCCCGGCCGCCGACGCACACCTCGAGGACGCGCTGGAGATCGCGGGCCTCGGCAGCGCCCTGGAGCGCGCCGTACGGACCTACTCCCAGGGCATGCGCCAGCGGCTCGCCCTCGCACAGGCCATGCTCGGCCTGCCGGATCTGCTCATCCTCGACGAACCCACCAACGGTCTCGATCCGCCGCAGATCCGGGAGATGCGCGAGGTGATGATCCGGTACGCGGCCGCCGGCCGTACGGTGATCGTCTCCAGCCATCTCCTGGCCGAGGTAGAGCAGTCCTGCACCCATCTGGTGGTCATGGACCGCGGGCGGCTGGTGCAGGCGGGGCCGGTCGGCGAGATCACCGGCACCGGTGGCAGTGTGCTGGTGGGCCATGAGGGGGAGCTGAGCGACGCCCTCGTGGACAAGGTGGCCGCGCTGCCGGGCATCGCCTCCGCCCGCCGTACCGGCGCCGGACTGCTGGTGCTGCTCGACGGGGCCGCCCCCGCGCGGCTGCTGGCCGAACTGGTGCGACTGGAGATCCCGGTGTCCAGCTTCGGGCCCCAACGGCGCCTGGAAGACGCGTTCCTGACGCTGATCGAAGGAGGAACCACATGAGTTCCGCGACGGAAGCGGCTCCCGGCTACCGGGCCCGTCACACCCTGCCCCTGCGGGTCGAGGCGGTACGGCAGCTACGGCGGCGCAGGACCCTGGTGATGGGCGCGGTGCTGGCCGCGCTGCCGTTCGTCCTCGTGGCGGCGTTCGCCGTCGGTGGCGCGCCCGAGGGGCGGAACGACCGGATCACCCTGATGACCACCGCGACCGCCTCCGGCGCCAATCTGGCCGCCACCGCGCTGTTCGTGTCCGCGGCCTTTCTGCTGGTACTGCCGGTGGCGCTGTTCTGCGGGGACACGGTGGCCTCCGAGGCCGGATGGTCGTCACTGCGCTATCTGCTGGCGGCCCCGGTACCCCGGGCGCGGCTGCTGGCGAGCAAGCTGACCATCGGCCTCGTGTTCAGCGCCGCCGCCATGGTGCTGCTGCCGCTCGTGGCGCTGGTGGTGGGCACGGCGGCCTACGGATGGGGACCGCTACGGCTCCCCACCGGGGGCGAACTGGCCGTCGGGGACAGTCTGGCCCGGCTGGGGCTGGTGGTGGCGTATCTCTTCGTGTCCCAACTCGTCACCGCGGCCCTCGCGTTCTGGCTCTCCACCGTCACCGACGCACCGCTGGGCGCGGTGGGTGGGGCGGTCGGGCTGACCATCATCGGCAGTGTGCTGGACGCCGTCACGGCGCTGGGTTCCTGGCGCGAGTTCCTCCCGGCGCACTGGCAGTTCGCCTGGGTGGACGCCCTCCAGCCACATCTGGAGTGGGGTGGCATGGTGAAGGGGGCGGCGGTGTCCGTGGCCTATGCGCTGGTGCTCTTCGCCCTCGCCTTCCGTGGCTTCGCCCGCAAGGACGTGGTGTCATGAGCGTGGGGCCGGTCAGTAGTCCTTCAGGGTGAGCGAGTTGATCACTTCCTGGAAGTCGGCCGGCCCGTCCACCAGCGCCTCGGCGCCCGCCGTGGCCGGATCCTGCTCCATCATGGCGTCCATCCGCTCCTTGTTGGACAGCGCGAAGTCCTGGTTGGCCGTCATATACGGACGCAACTCCCGCTCATAGGCGGCGAAGGCCGCGGTGTGATCGCCGCCCGCGGCCTTCAGCTCTCCCGCCAGGACGTACGCGCCCACCAGGGCCATACTGGTGCCCTGGCCCGACAGCGGTGAGCCGCAGTAGCCCGCGTCGCCCAGCAGCGCCACCCGGCCGCGTGTCCAGGAGTCCATCCGGATCTGGGACACCGAGTCGAAGTGGAAGTCGGGTGCGCCCCACATGTACTCCAGCATCCGTGGCATTTCCCAGCCCACGTCCGCATATGCCTCCGCCACCAGCCGCTTCCGGTCCGACACCGTCGAGTCGCGCAGCAGCCGGGTGGGCGGCTCGTCCGAGTGGAAGCCGATGAACACACGGGCCTCGGTGTTGTCCCGGACACTCATCACCATCCCGCCCCAGGTATTGCCACGGGTCCGGTAGATCACCTGCCAGCGGTCCAGCTCGAGGTAGTTCGGCACCGTCCACACGCCCAGATAGACACCGAGGTGGCGCAGGAAGTCCTCCTCCGGTCCGAAGACCATCGCCCGGGTGCCGGAGTGCACACCGTCCGCGGCCACCACGATGTCGAAGGAGCGCCTGGCGCCACGCAGGAAGGTGACCGCCACCTCGTCGCCGCCCTGGGCGATCGACGCGATCGAGTCGTCGAAGAGGTACTCGATCCCGCTGCCACCCGCGCTGAAGAGGATGGAGGCCAGATCGTCCCGGAGGATCTCCACATCGGGACTGTCGATATCTCCGCCGGTGGCGGTCCGTTCGGTGGTGCTGAACAGCTCCTTGCCGTCGTCGTCGACCACGGACATCCCGCGCAGCCCTGTGCTCCGGCGGCGGATCTCGGGGAGTACGCCCATGCGTGCACACACGTCGAGTGCCGGACCCCGCACATCGATCGCCTGCCCGCCCGGGCGCAGCCCCGCGGCCCGTTCCACCACGGTGACCTCGTATCCATGGCGGTCCAGCCAATAGGCGAGCGCCGGTCCGCCGATGCTGGCGCCGGAAATCAGAACCCTGGTTCCGTGCATGTGTTCCTCCGTCTCGGCCCAGGGTTTTTCCCTGGTCCCCGAAGGCTGCGGAAACACACCGACAGATCACCGACGTCGGGCCGACGTCCGCCGATTCCCACCGACGTGGCGCCGACACCTCACCGACACGCCTTCCACACCCTCGACACACCACCCGCACAACGGAGTTGGAAACGCACACGGTGGCGTGTGGGGACATCATGGGGAAGTGAGCCATTAATGAGAGTGTTACGTCGATGTGTTGTGTGGGTCCCCTGTGATCGATGAGACTTGGCTTTCCGACCGGCGAGCCCAAAAACGCCGGTACGGTCGCACTGGTGATGTTCGGTCCGCCCCCCACGATCCGAACAGGATGGGACCACATGATGATTTCACTGGAGCACGTTCGCGTGTCCCGAGGGCCTGACGCCGCGGCGCTCGCCTATCCCAGACCCCGCCGGAGAGCTCACCTCTCCCCGCGCGGATCGGTCATGGCCACGGCGTAGCCGCCGCGAAGTCCCTGCCGAACGGCAGATTCACCGCGAGACCGGCACCGTCCGGGCCGCGGCGGCACCTCGATGTGTCCGCCGCCCCCCACCCCCGGCGCGTCGGCCTCTTCGGCCATGCCATATCCGGCCCGCCCGTCCGCAGCCACGACGGGCCCGGCGGTCTGTTCCCGCCCGGCCGGTGATTCCGCATGCCCGCGGCCGTTCGGTGACGCACATCTGTGAGAAAGGAACGGAACGGTGCTCATTTCGCACCAGCCACGAACACGCGAATCGTCCCCACGGGCCGTGCCCGCCCCCCGAAACGGCACACCTGGCCAGAGCGGACACGTACTGGCCGTCGGCACTCCCGGGCCACGGCTCGACGAACTGACCCGCACCCTGCGGTCAACCGGGCATGAGGTGAGCCATGCGGCGCCCGGCGATGTCGTCCGCCAGGTGCGGCAGTCGCCGCCGGACGCCATCGTCGCCCTCGACGACAGCCGGCACGGTCTGGAGGTGATACGCGAGGTCCGCGCCGCCCCCGCCGGCCGGGCCCTCCCGCTGGTCATGGTGACCACCACCCGCGGTCCCGACGATGTCGCGGACCTGCTGCGCGGTGGCGCCGACGACTGCGTACCCGACAGCTCCGACCCCGTGGAGCTGTCCGCCCGGATCGAGGCCAAACTCCGCCGTGTCCCGGTGCCGGTCGAGAACCTGCTGCTCGATCCGCGCACCGGTCTGTACTCCCAGCGCCACTTCCTCGGTGAACTCGACCGTGAGCTGCGCCGGGTGGAGACCAGCCGCACCGGCGGTGTGGTGGCCATGGTGGCCGTCGCCGAGATGTCCGCCCTCGAAGCCCGGCTGGGCTCGCGGGTGCGCCGTGAAGTGGCCGAGCGGCTGGCCGGAGTGGCCGAGAAGCTCGAGGACTTCTGTGACCGGCTCGGCTGGGACGAGGAAGGCCGACTGCTGATCCTGATGCCCGGTGTCGACGAGGACACCGCACGTGGCAGGTTGCAGAAGTTCGCCAACGCGGTGGCCGGCACGCGCTTCGTCGTGGCCGACGAGAACGTCCGGCTGACCCCGGCGATCGGCTGGGTCCCGCTGGCCGACTGCTCCGACCACGGCCTGGCCGTGCAGTGGGCCCGGGACGCGGTGAACGAGGCGATGCGCCACCGCGATCTGCGTCCGGTGAAATACGCCCCGTGGATGCGCGGCGCCCCCCGTGTCCGCCGCGCTTTCGCCGAGGCCGTCCGCGGACTGCTCTCCGCGCTCTCGCCGTTACTGGTTCTGGTGCTCGGAGTCGGCATCCCGTTCCTGGTCTACCAGCAGGCGTACGCGACACTGGGCTGGGACATCGGCTCGGCCGCGTACTGGGTGGTGGTGTCCGGCCTGGTGCTCTCCGCCGGGATGATCGTGCTGGAGTGCCTCTTCTCCCTCGACGCCACCCCCCGCCCCGAGCGCCCCTCGCAGCCGTACCCTCCGGCCAGCGCGGTCATCGCCGCGTACCTGCCGAACGAGGCGGCCACCCTCGTGGACACCGTCGAGTCGTTCCTGCGCCTGGAGTACCCCAACGAGCTGGAGATCGTGCTCGCGTACAACACGCCGCACCCCATGCCCGTCGAGGACACCCTGCGGGAGATGGCCCGGCGCGATCCCCGGCTGGTGCTGCTGCCCGTGGCGGGCAGCACCTCCAAGGCCCAGAACATCAACGCGGCGGCCACCCGGGTGCGCGGTGAGGTGGTCGGTATCTTCGACGCCGACCACCACCCGGCCCCCGACGCCTTCCAGCACGCGTGGCACTGGCTCTCCAACGGCTATGACGTGGTCCAGGGCCACTGTGTGGTCCGCAACGGCGAGAGCTCATGGGTGGCCAAGCTGGTGGGCGTGGAGTTCGAGGCGATCTACGCCGTCAGCCACCCCGGCCGCACCCGGCTCTACACCTTCGGTGTGTTCGGCGGTTCGAACGGGTTCTGGCGCACCGATCTGCTCGCCCGCACCCGTATGCACGGCACGATGCTCACCGAGGACATCGACTCCACCATGCGCGCGCTGCACGAGGGCGCCCGGATCGCCACCGACCGCACCCTCGTCTCGCGTGAGCTGGCGCCCACCACCGTCAAGGCGCTGTGGAACCAGCGCTCCCGCTGGGCGCAGGGCTGGCTCCAGGTGTCGCTGAAGTATCTGTCCCGGGCGCTGCGCTCCAAGGCGTTCACCGCCCGTCAGAAGGCCGGACTGCTGGTGCTGCTCGGATGGCGTGAGATCCAGCCCTGGCTGACCCTCCAGATCCTGCCGGTGCTGCTGTACTCGGCGTGGCGCGCGGGCGGTGTGGACCAGCTCGACTGGACGGTGCCGATCTGTCTGCTGGCCACCCTGCTGACCCTGTCCGCGGGTGTGGTGCAGGCGCTGTTCGCCTGGCGGCTGGCCGTACCCGAACTGCGCCGCCGCAAGGCGTGGTTCTGGCAGTACCTGCTGGTGTCCACCTTCTTCTACAGCCACTTCAAGAACATCGTGGCCCGGCAGGCGCTGCTGAAGGAGGTGCTGCGGGACCGTCAGTGGCGCGTCACCCCGCGGCTCGGTGACGACAAGGCGCCGTCCGCCGACGAGGAGGCGGTGAGCCGCTCGTGAGCACGGTGTCCACGGCGCCGGTCCGCCGCAATGCGACCGCCCAGCCGCGGAAGCGGCCGGAGACGCCCGCCCGCGACCGCAACGGCGAGATCCAGGGGTTCCGCGGGCTGGCCGCTCTCTCCACGGTCGTCTTCCATGTCTGGCAGCAGTACTTCATCTACGACCGGGACGGTTCACACCCACCGGTGACCAACCGGTACGCGAACGCACTGGTCTCGCTGGAGGTGATCGATTTCTTCTTCGTGCTGTCCGCGTATCTGCTGACGCTGTCGTACGCGAAGGCGGCGATCGAAGGGGGATCGACGCGGCCCGGCCGTACGTTCCTCTTCCGGCGGGCGGTGCGGATCGTGCCGCTGTACTTCCTGGCGGTCGCGTTCGTCTGGGCGACCCGCAACCCGACCCTGCCCGGTGAGTGGACGGACCTGGTCCGCCACCTCACCTTCACGCAGGTGTTCGACGAGGAGCAGATCTTCTACACCATCGGCCCCACCTGGTCGCTGTCGCTGGAGATCATGTTCTATCTCGCGCTGGTGGTGCTCGGCCCGCTGGCCGCCCGCGCCACCCGGCCCCTGCGCCGGAGGTCGGCGCGGGTGGCGGTGTGCGCGGCGGGATGCGCGCTGCTGTACATCGGTCCGTTCGTCTGGATCGCGGTCGCCCGCTACGGGTTCCACGTGCCGCATACCGAATGGCCGGTGTACTTCGGGCCGCAGGCCCGCTTCGGCGGGTTCGCGGCGGGCATGGGGCTGGCGGTGGCGGCCGTCGCCCTCGGCGACCGCGGAAAGCTCGGCCCGCGGCTGGCGGTCACGCTGCGGCTGGCCGCGGCGGCGGGGCTGTACACACTGTCCCTCACCGGTGAGGAGGCGGAGGACCCCGCCACCACCTTCTACCATCCGCTGGCCGCCCTGCTGTGGGCCCTGCTGCTGTTCAGCACGGTCCATGTGGAACGCCACGGACGGTGGAGCAGGTGGCTGACGACCCGCTGGCTGACCCTGGTGGGACTGGCCAGTTACAGCCTCTTCGTCTGGCATGAGCCGATCATGCTCGCGCTCTACCGCGGCGGGCTGCTGCCTCCGTCGGGCCAGGAGGGTTTCCCCCTCGCCGTGGTGGTGGTGCTGGCCGTGGCCGTCCCGGTGGCGCTGCTCAGTTACTGGGCCATCGAGTACCCGGCGAGTCTGCTGGCGAGGCTGAAGGACTCCCGCGGCCGTCCGCGGGAGTTCTACCCGGAAGCGACCGCCCGGACATGAACGCGCGGTCCCCGGTGTGTGCCCGTCGCACACCGGGGACCGCACACCATGTCCTCCCCGCCCGCTGCGGAGCGGTGTCGCCACGGGATACCATCCGCGAAGTTGTTCAGCATGTAACAACTGCGCATCGGGCTGTCCTTCACCGCTGTGATCAGGCTTTACTGGTGCGCCGCAACAGCCACGCGCACCACCGTGCACAAGCCACGCACAACGGGGAGACAGCGACACAATGGGCCGACACAGCCGAACGACACCAACGCAGCAGGCGCGTGCCAATACGCTCAAGGCGGCCGCCGCCCTCGGTGTGGCGGGCACCATCGCCTTCGGTCTTCACTCGTCGATCGGGGGTGACCGGTCCGTCGAGGCGCGCTCCGATGTGAACTCGGCGCAGAAGCAGTCCCCGGACGTCGACCCGGTGGAGGACAACACGCCCTCCGGCAGCCATGTGAGCCCGTCCGCCTCCGAAGAGCCCAAGCCGGTACCGGACACCCCGGGCGCACCGGACACCCCGGACACCGCGTCGTCCCGTGGCACCCACACCGACGGTGGCTCAGGACGGCACGCCAGGCCCGCCACCCCGTCCACGAGCGCCCCGGAGCACACGCCGTCGGACGCCGCCACCCCTCCGGCCCAGCGGGCCGATCAGGTGCCCACCGAGCACACCGATGTGAGCCAGGAGCCCAGCGCCGCTCCGACCGGTTCCTCGGACGAGCCGGGCGAACCGTCGAAGTCGCCGCAGAACGACGGCGAGCACGGCAAGGGTGTCGTGGGCGGTGTGGTGGACGGTGTCGGCGACACCCTGGACGGTGTCATCGGTGGCATCGGCGGTGTGCTCGGCGGCTGACGTCCGGCTGTGTCCGGCGGTTGACGCCGAGGTGTGTCCGGCGGTCGACGCCGAGAGGTGTCCGCGGCGGGCCGACGTCTACCCCTCGGCCAGGGCCTTGAGGGCGTCCAGATCCCCGTTGAACTGGTCGTGGTCGCCCACCACCGGCCCGGTCGCGGTGTACTGCCAGAGGGTGTGCGACGGCCATCCGGCCGGCATCGGCCCGGGGGTGGCGGCGTAACGCGCCAGCCACAGCGGGTTCTCCGCCAGGTCCGGGCTGTTTCCGGTGCAGCTCGCCCACCAGTTGGTGGTGGTGTAGATCACCGGGGTACGCCCGGTGCGCTCCGCCACCGTCTGGCTGAAGTCCTTGATCCAGTCGACCATTTGGGCCGGAGTCAGCCCGTAGCACTCCGCTCCGTACGGGTTGTACTCGATGTCCAGTACGGGTGGCAGGGTGATGCCGTCGTCCGCCCAGCCGCCACCGTTGCTCACGAAGTAGTCCGCCTGGGCGGCGCCGCTGGACCGGTCGGGCAGTGCGAAGTGATAGGCACCGCGGATCATGCCTTGTTCCGCCGCGCCGTTGTACTGCGCGGAGTACGAGGGGTTCTTGTAGCCGGTGCTCTCGGTGGCCTTGACATAGGCGAACCGGACATTCGAGTTCCAGAGGGCGGCCCAGTCGACCGTTCCCTGATAGTTGCTGACGTCCACACCCTCCACACCGCCCGCGAGCGTGGCCTTGGGGGCGGCGTCGGGGTCGGTGGCCTCGTGTTCGGCGATGGTGGAGCCCATCCAGTCCCGCCCGGGATGTGCGAGGGGTGCGGGTGACGAGGACCCGGTGGCGGGCCCGGGCCCGGGGGGCTCCGCGGAGGCCATGGCGGGCGCCAGGGTGGCGAGGACGGCGGTGGTGACCGCGGCTCCCAGTCCGCCGAGGGCGTAGGGCGAGCGCAGCCGGGACGCGGCCCGGTGTGCGCCCTTACCGGATCTCAAGGACATGTGTTCCTCCGTTCCGCATTCGAAGGTACGCGCGTAGATCCGCGGAAGGGAAGCCGGTCGCGGGGCGTGGCCCGTGAACGAGGGGTTTCCGTAGGACTCCACCGGGTGGGCGGGGGAGCAATGACCGCTATGCGGTGGCGAAACCGTGAAATCACCTGCTGGTCGGAGAATTTCGCGGAATGTTCCGCCATCCGTGGCAGTGGGGGATCCCTCAGCCGTCCTGGATGCCGGCCGCCGGTGGGCCGTCCGGTATGCAGTAGCCCGCCACCAGCGCACGCGCCGCCCGGATCGCGCGGGTGGCGATGGCCTCCGCCACCTCGCCGGGCTCACCGAACTTGCCGTCGAGCAGCAGGGTCACATAGCCCCGGGCGAGTGCGTGCAGCGCGTCCAGCAGCGCCACCGCGGTCTCCGCCCCCCGGCCGGGCGGCAGCACCTCGAACGCGCTCGGCAGCAGCAGATCGACGAACTCCCTGGTGGAATTCTGAAGTTCGGGCCGGGCGGCAAGCAGTCCGGGGACGTTGAGGATGGCGAAGGCGCTCCGGTAGCGGGCGGCCGCATGCACATAGCTGCCCGCCACCATGGCCAGCCGCTCCCGCGGGGTGTCGACGGTGGCGAGGGCCTCCTCGTGGATCGTCCGCAGCCGCCGCGAGGCCTCCAGGGCGGCGGCCGCGAGCAGGGCGTCACGGTCGGCGAAGTGACGGTACGGCGCACCCGGGCTGACCCGGGTGCGGCGCGCGGCCTCCGCGACGGAGAAGCCACGCACCCCGACCTCCTCCACGATCTCCAGGGTGGCCTGCACCAGCGCCGCTGCCAGATCGCCGTGGTGATAGGTGTCGCGTCCCTTCCCGGCGCCCGTCATCCCTGTCGTCTCCCGGCGCCCGTCATCCCTGTCATCCGGCCGACCCTACCCGACCCGGTCCGGCCGCCCACCCCGCGCCGGCCTGGGCTTTCCGTCCTCCGGACGGGGCGCCCGCAGGGCCTCGCGCGAGCGTTCCAGACGGATCGGCAGATCGCGCACCCGCTGCCCGGTCGCATGGTGGAAGGCGTTGGCGATCGCCGCCGCCGCACCCACGATGCCCAGTTCACCGATGCCCTTGCCGCCGAGCGGATTGGGGCTGTTGTCCCGTTCCTCGAGCCATGCCACCTCCAGCTTGGGCACATCGGCGTGGGCGGCGATGTGATAGCCCGCGAAGTCGTGGTTGGCGAAGTCGCCGAAGACCGGATCGACCTCCCCGATCTCCAGCAGGGCCATCGACAGACCCATCGTCATCGCGCCGAGGAACTGCGAGCGCGCCGTGTGCGGGTTGATGATGCGTCCGGCCGCGAACATCCCCAGCATCCGGTCCACCCGGATCTCGCCGGTGTCACGGTCCACCCGCACCTGGGCGAATTGGGCGCCGAAGGTGTGCCGGGACATCTCCGGCCGGTTGCCCAGGTCCTCGCCGGTGTCCGCCCGCACCTCCAGACCGCTGTCCGGGGCCACACCGCCGAAGGCGTCCAGCTCCTTCAGCAGCGCCCGGCACGCCTTGTCCACCGCCCAGCCCCAGGACGCGGTGCCCAGCGAGCCGCCGGCGAACGGGGCCATGCCCAGCGACGCACGGCCGATCTCCAGCCGCAGCCGCGACAGCGGAATGGACAGGGCGTCCGCCGCCACCTGTGTCATCGCGGTACGGGCCCCGGTGCCGAGGTCGGCCGCGCCGATCCGCACCAGGAACGTCCCGTCCGGCTCGGCCCGCGCGAACGCGGAGGAGGGGAAGGTGTAGTCGGGGTGGTGCGAGGCGGCCACCCCGGTGCCCACCAGCCAGCGGCCCTCGTGCCGGACGCCCGGCGCCGGGTCCCGCCGCTCCCAGCCGAACCGGGCGGCTCCCTGGCGCAGACACTCCACCAGGCTGCGGCTGCTGAACGGCTTGCCGGTGCCCGGGTCCACCTCGGGTTCGTTGCGGATCCGCAGCTCGATCGGGTCCATGCCCAGCTCTTCGGCCAGTTCGTCCATGGCCGACTCCAGCGCGAACATGCCCGGTGTGTGGCCGGGGGCGCGGAACCAGGCCGGGGTCATCACATCGAGCGGCGCCACCTTCACCGTCGTCCGGGCGCTGGGCGCGGCGTACATCATCCGCGAGGAGCTCACCGTCTGGTCGGCGAACGGCACCAGACGCGCGCGCTGCTGCACCGACTCGTGCTCGAGCACGGTCAGCCGGCCGTCCCGCTCGGCGCCGAGACGGACCCGCTGGATGGTGGGCGCCCGGTACGGGATGAGCGCGAACATCTGCTGCCGGGTCAGCGCGATCTTCACCGGCCGTCCCACGGCACGCGCGGCCAGCGCCGCGAGGACCACGGGGGACCGCGGAATGCCCTTCGACCCGAAACCGCCGCCGATGTGCTCGGCCACGACCTCCACCGCGCCGTCCGCGAGCCCGAAGAGCCCGGTCAGCAACTGGGCGCTCATGAACGGACCCTGGTCGGAGTTGTACAGCGTCAGCCGGTCCTCGTCCCACACCGCGATGGTGGCGTGCGGCTCCATCGGGCTCACATGCTCCACCGGAGTGGTGTACGTGTGGTCCACCCGGACCGGGGCGGCGGCCCAGGCGGCGTCGGTGTCCCCGCGCTCCTCGAAGCCGGGACCGCCGTCCGTCATCGTCTCGGGGATCTCGGCGGCCTCGTCGTCGGCGCGCAGCACCACATCGTGCGGCTCCCGCTCATAGCTCACCCGCACCGCCGCCGCGCCCTCGCGCGCCGCCTCCAGCGAGGTGGCCACCACCGCGGCGACGATCTGGCCGTGGTACGCCACTTCGGGGGACTGGAGCACGAACAGGTCCGCGCTCACCTCCGCCTCCGCGTTCAGCCGCGGGGCGCTCCCGGAGTCCAGCACCGCCAGCACACCCGGCCGGGACAGCGCCGGAGCGGGGTCCACCCCGGTCACCCGGCCGCGGGCGATGGTGGCCTGCACCGGCCACACATAGCCGACGTCCCCGATCGGGAACTCATAGGCGTAGCGCGCGGCCCCGGTCACCTTGTCGAGGCCGTCGACCCGGGTCATCGGGGCGCCGACCGTCCGCTCGATGGTGGTCATGCGCGGTCCTTCCTCGCGATGAGGTCGCGGATCCCCGCGACGATGAGATCCACGGCCAGATCGACCTTGAAGGTGTTGTCGGGGAGCGGGCGCGCGGCGGCCAGTTCGGCCCGCGCCGCCTCGCGCAGCGTCTCTTCGTCCGGCCGCCGCCCGCGCAGCCGCTCCTCCGCGACGACGGCGCGCCACGGCCGCGGCGCCACTCCGCCGAGCGCGATCCGGACGTCCGCGAGCGAGCCGTCGTCGGCCACCGACACCGAAGTGGCCACGCTCACCAGGGCGAAGGCATAGGACCAGCGGTCCCGGACCTTGCGGTAGCGCATCGCCGCGCCCGGCGGTGGCGGGGGCAGCTCGACGGCGGTGATCAGTTCGCCGCGCTCGAGCACGTTCTCCCGCTGCGGGGTGTCACCGGGCAGCAGATACAGCTCGGCCACCGGCACCGTGCGGGTGGCGCCGTCCACCGACCGCAGATGGGCCACCGCGTCCAGCGCCACGAGGGCCACCGCCATGTCCGACGGATGGGAGGCCACACAGTGGTCCGAGGTGCCCAGTACGGCCAGATCGCGGTGGGCGCCCTGGACCGCGGGACACCCGGTGCCCGGCTCGCGCTTGTTGCACGGCTTGGTGATGTCCTGGAAGTACACACAGCGGGTGCGCTGGAGCAGGTTGCCGCCCACCGTGGCGACCGTCCGCAGCTGCCCGGAGGCGCCCGACAGCAGCGCCTGGGACAGCATCGGGTAGCGGGCCCGGATCCCCGCGTCGCCCGCCAGCTCGCCGTTGCGCACCGTGGCGCCGATCAGCACGGAGCCGTCGTCGCGGTGGTCGATCCGGTCGTACGGCAGCCGGGACACATCCACCAGCAGACCGGGGTCGGTGACCCCCAGCTTCATCAGGTCCACCAGATTGGTGCCGCCGCCGAGATAGGTGGCGTCCGGGTGCTGCGCGATCAGCTCGGCCGCCTCCTGGGCGTCGCCCGCGCGGGCGTACGCGAACTCCTTCATCGCGCACCCCCGGCGGTGCTCGCGGTGGCGGTGGCGTCGCCGGGCGCGCCCGCTGCCTCCAGGACGGCCTCCACGATGCCGTTGTACGCGCCGCAGCGGCACAGATTGCCGCTCATGCGCTCACGCACCTCCCGTCCGTCCAGCTCCGCCGGGTCGGCCACGCCCGCCGCGGTGTCCTCGGTGACATGGCTCGGCCAGCCGCGCCGGGCCTCACCGAGGGCGCCGATGGCCGAGCAGATCTGGCCCGGGGTGCAGTAGCCGCACTGGAGCCCGTCGTGGTCGAGGAACGCCCGCTGCACCGGGTGGAGTCCGGAGCCGCCGTCCAGCTCCGCCACGCCCTCGATCGATACGATCTCGCTCCCCTCGGCGGCCACCGCGAACATCAGGCAGCTGTTCACCCGCTCGCCGTCGATCAGCACGGTGCAGGCACCGCACTGGCCGTGGTCACAGCCCTTCTTGGTGCCCGTCAGACCGAGCCGCTCGCGCAGCACATCGAGCAGGGTCGTCCGGTTGTCGATGGTCAGAGGATGGTCCGTGCCATTGATCCGCAAGGTGATGTCGCTGCTCGGTGAGTGATGTGAGAGCCTCATACATTGAATGTATCAACCTCTTACATCCAGTGCGAGGAGAATGGGGTTCCATGCGAGACGTTGTAGCTCAGATGCACCGGTGGTGGCGTGAGGGCGAGCCCTTCGCCCGCGCCACGGTGGTCGCGACCTGGTACTCCTCGCCGCTGCCGCCCGGTACGAGCATGCTCGTCGGACCCGACGGATCCGCGGTGGGCAGCGTCTCCGGCGGCTGTGTCGAGGCGGCCGTCTACGAACTGGCCCAGGAGGTCACCGCCGGTGGTACCCCGGTGCTCCAGCGCTACGGGGTGAGCGATGACGACGCCTTCGCTGTGGGGTTGACCTGTGGCGGTGTCATGGACGTCTTCGTGGAGCGCGTCGACCCCGAGGGCTTCCCCGAGTTCGGGGGAGTGGCCGAGGCGGTGGCCGCCGGAGAGCCGGTGGCCGAGGTGACCTGTGTGGCCGTCAGCGGCCCCGACCCGGACGGGCGCCTGGGGCGGCGGCTGGTGGTCGGTACCGACGGCTCCGCCGGCTCACTCGGTTCGGCACGGCTGGACGCGGCCGTCGCCGAGGACACCCGCGGGATGCTGGCGGGCGGCCGTACCGGCACCCTGGCCTACGGCTACGACGGCACCCGCACCGACGAGGAGTTGACGCTGTTCGTGTCGGTCCACGCAGCGCCGCCGCGGATGCTGGTCTTCGGCGCGGTGGACTTCGCCGCCGCGATGGCCCGGATGGGCGTCTACCTCGGCTACCACGTCACCGTCTGCGACGCCCGGCCGGTGTTCGCCACCGAGCGCCGGTTCCCCGAGGCCCACGAGGTGGTGACCGACTGGCCGCACCGCTATCTGCGCGCCGAGGCGGAGGCGGGCCGGGTGGACGGGCGCACCGTGGTCTGCGTCCTCACCCACGACCCCAAGTTCGACGTACCGCTGCTGGAGGAGGCGCTGCGGCTGCCGCTGGCGTACGTCGGCGCCATGGGCTCCCGTCGCACCCACGACGACCGGCTCCGGCGACTGCGCGCCACCGGACTCGGCGAGGACCGGCTGGCCCGGCTGGCCTCCCCGATCGGTCTCGACCTGGGCTCCCGGACCCCGGAGGAGACCGCGGTCAGCATCGCCGCCGAGATCATCGCCGACCGCTGGGGCGGCAGCGGCACCCGGCTGACCTCCCTCGGCGGCCGCATCCACGGCGACCATCCGATGTCCTCGGCGGCCGGTGGCTGAGACGGTGTCCCCGCCGCCCCGGCCGGTGGTCACAATGGTCCCCGACCGATGGGCACCTGGACGCAGGAGGACACACCACCGCCGTGGAGACCGCGCGTAACACCGACGACGACACAGGCTCCCCCGAGGACCGCGCCACCGCCCCGCCCGCCCCGCCGAAGACCGGCTGGCGCCGCTGGGTGATGGACACCCGGCCGCTGCGCCACCGCCCCTACCGGCGGCTGTGGAGCTCCACGACGGTCACCGCCGTGGGCAGCCAGCTGACGGCCGTGGCCGTGCCCAAGCAGATCTACGACATCACCGGCTCCTCGGCCTGGGTGGGCTACGCCAGCTTCGCCGGACTGCTGCCGCTGGTGGTCTTCGCGCTGTGGGGCGGGGTGATCGCAGACCGGATGGACCGGCGCACCCTGATGCTGATCACCAACGCGGGCATCGCCGTCACGTCGTTGCTGTTCTGGGCGCAGTCCTTCGCCGGACTGGACTCGGTGGTGCTGCTCATGGTGCTGCTCGCCGCCCAGCAGGGCTTCTTCGGGATGAACTCCCCGGCCCGGCAGGCGTCCATCGCCCGTCTCGTCCCCGCCGACGAGCTGCCCGCGGCCGGTGCCCTCCAGTCCACCGTGGCCCAGACCGGCATGATCGTCGGGCCGCTGCTCGCGGGCGCCCTGATCCCCGTGCTCGGGCTGCCGGTGCTCTATCTGATCGATGCCATCGCGCTCTGCGCGGCGCTGTGGGCCGTCTGGCGGCTGCCCGCCCTGCCGCCGCTCTCCGAGCCCGCGGGGGAGGGCGCCGACGGGACGAGGCGGCGGGCCGGATGGCGGGACGTGGCCGACGGCTTCCGCTACATCGCCGCCCACCGGATCCTGTTGCTGTCCTTCCTCGCCGACATCATCGCCATGGTCTTCGGTATGCCCCGGGCGCTCTTCCCGCAGCTCGCCGCGCACACCTACGCGCCCTGGGGCGAGGGGTTCGCCCTGGGTCTGCTCTTCGCGGCCATCCCGCTGGGCGCGGTGACCGGCGGACTGATGTCGGGCACCTTCTCCCGGGCCCGCCGGCACGGCCTCATGGTGACGGCCGCCGTGGTGGCCTGGGGCGTGGCCATCACCGGATTCGGGCTCAGCGCCAACCTGTGGTGGGCGGTGGCGTTCCTGGCGCTGGCGGGCGTGGCCGACATGGTGTCCATGGTGTTCCGCGGAGCGATACTCCAGTCCGCGGCCACCGATGAGATGCGCGGCCGGATGCAGGGTGTGTTCACCGTGGTGGTGGCGGGCGGCCCGCGCGTCGCCGATCTGCTGCACGGCACCGCCGGTTCCCTGATCGGCCCGCGGGCCGCGGTCACCGCGGGCGGACTGCTCGTCGCCGTCGGCACCCTGGGTCTGGCCGCCGCCGTACCGTCCTTCCGGCGCTATACGGCCTGAGCCGCACACCGGCGCAGCCGGACGCACGGCCGGTCCCGGCCGTGCGCACGCCCGCGCCGCGGAGGTGCGCACGACCGGCGCCGCTCAGGCCGGGTGCTCGCCGCGGTCCCCGCCCCAGAGCGTGTGGAACGTGCCGTCGCGGTCGGTGCGCCGGTAGGTGTGCGCGCCGAAGAAGTCCCGCTGCCCCTGGACCAGCGCCGCCGGAAGCCGCTCGGAGCGCAGCGCGTCGTAGTACGCCAGCGCCGCGGAGAACCCCGGAGCCGGTACGCCCAGCTCGGCCGAGGTGGCGACCACCCGCCGCCAGGCGTCCTGGGCCGCGCCCAGGGCTTCGGCGAAGTAGTCGGCGGTCAGCAGGGTGACCGGGGTCCGCTCCCGCGCGTACGCCTCGGTGATCCGGTTCAGGAACCGCGCCCGGATGATGCAGCCACCGCGCCAGATCCGCGCCACCGCGCCCGGGTCGATATCCCAGCCGTACTCCTGGCTGCCCGCCTGGATCTGGTGGATGCCCTGCGCGTACGCCACGATCTTCGACGCGTACAGCGCCTGCTCGACATCGTCGGCGAACCGCTCCGCCGCCGCGCCGGTGAGCCCCTTCGCGGACGGCCCGGGCAGCCCCTGCGCCGCGTCCCGCAGATCCGCGTGGCCCGACAGCGAGCGCGCGAACACGGCCTCGGCGATCCCGCTCACCGGAACGCCCAGGTCCAGCGCGGTCTGTACGGTCCAGCGTCCGGTGCCCTTCTGCTCGGCCTGGTCGAGCACCACGTCCACGAAGGGCTTGCCGGTCACCGCGTCGGTGTGCGCCAGCACCTCGGCGGTGATCTCGATCAGATACGACTCCAGGCGCCCGCTGTTCCAGGTGCGGAACACCTCCGCGATCTCGCCGGGCGCCATGCCCAGGGCGCGCCGCAGCAGGTCGTAGGATTCCGCGATCAGCTGCATATCGGCGTACTCGATACCGTTGTGCACCATCTTCACGAAGTGTCCGGCGCCGTCCGGGCCGATATGGGTGCAGCAGGGGGTGCCGTCCACCTTGGCGGAGATGTCCTCCAGCAGCGGGCCCAGTGCCTCGTACGACTCCTTCGAGCCGCCCGGCATGATGCTCGGGCCGTTCAGCGCGCCCTCCTCACCACCGGAGATCCCGCTGCCCACGAAGTGCAGTCCGCGCTCGCGCAGCGCCGCCTCACGGCGCCGGGTGTCCTCGAAGTGCGCGTTGCCACCGTCCACGATCATGTCGCCCGGTTCCAGCAGCGGGGCGAACTCCTCGATCACCGCGTCGGTCGGCGCCCCCGCCTTGACCATCATCACCAGGCGCCGCGGGCGCTCCAGCGAGGCCACGAACTGCTCGGCCGTCTCGGCGGGCACGAAGTGGCCCTCGTCGCCGAACTCCTTCACCAGGGCCCTCGTCCGCGCGGGCGTCCGGTTGTGTACGG
Source organism: Streptomyces sp. NPDC048636 (assembly GCF_040650655.1). Taxonomy (NCBI): domain Bacteria; kingdom Bacillati; phylum Actinomycetota; class Actinomycetes; order Kitasatosporales; family Streptomycetaceae; genus Streptomyces; species Streptomyces sp. NPDC048636. Next base: position 38,669 of record NZ_JBEZHR010000006.1, read on the forward strand.
CCACCGTGTGGCCGTGCCGGGCGAAGTTGCGGGCCAGATTGCTGCCCATCACCGCCAGTCCGGTCACTCCGATGTGAGCCTGCTCCGCCATGGTTGGCCACTCCTGCCTGTGTCAGTCGTCGTCATCTCGGAAACGCGCCGTGCGCACAGCGTCCCGGGTACCCCGCCCGGGCGCCACTCACGACGCGGAACCGGCACGGCCCCGGACCACGGCTACGAGGGCCGCCGTCCCCCGCGGACGGCCGCCCTCGTATCCGTCGGTGGACGGGCCGTGCTATCTCGGCATCTCGGAGGAGGCGCCGTTCACGGTTCCGGTGGCCCGGGTGGGGCGCTCCAGGATGCCCCGGGCATCGGCGGGGGCCGACTCGCGGACCGGAACCGGCTGCGGTCCGGCCGGGGTCTCCGCGGACTGCGGCCCGGCGCCGCCGGGCGCCGAGGTCGAGCCGTTGATCTTCTCTATCGCCTGCCGGGCCTGCTCACCGGGGGAGCGGGCGGCGAGCGGTGGCGGGGTGTGGCCCGCGGTGGCCGCGGGCTGGCTGCGCTCCTGCGCGTGCTTGGCGTGGGCGCCGCCGCCGAACTGGTTCCGCAGCCGGTGGCTCACCGACTCGTCCAGGCTCACCGGACGCCCCAGCTGGGCAGCGAGCCGACCCGCCTCCTGACCGAGCGCGGCGACGACCTCCCAGGGCAGATGGAGTTCCAGCCGGACCTCGGCCTCTCCGTCGGGGAGGGCTTGGATGGGCGGGGTGAACCGGTCGTTCGAGTTGAACCGGTCATTCATGTGCGGTCCTCCGGTCTCGGATGGTCCTGCGCGGCGCGGCGCGCGCCCCGGTGCCAGGACCGCGCCTACCCAGGAATACGGAGAAACGGCTCGTCCCGTTCATCCGCGTGACGTATCCGAGCCGGAAAAAAGATCAGGTTTTGCTCAGCACGATCGTGATCGCCGCCAGGATGGCCGCCAGCACCAGCGCCGCCACCCCGTAGATCAGCCGCTGCGAGCGCAGTACGGGGAGCAGCGCGTCGACGGAGATCCGGCCCGCTCCGGTCAGCGCGAGACCGGCCGCGCCGACGCCGATCAGCATCGGGAACTCGAAGCCGCCGAAGAAGCCGAGCTCCCAGGCCACGGCCACGGCGTTGGCCATCGTGCCCGCGACGGCGGCTCCGGCGAGTGGGGTGATCAGCCCGATCGCCAGGCCGAGACCGCCGAGGGTCTCGGTCAGCCCGGCGATGACGGCCATCGCCTTCGGCGCCGGATAGCCGAACTGCTCGAAGGCCACGGCCGTCTTGTCGATCCCCAGACCGCCCCACCAGCCGAACAGATGCTGTGCGCCGCGCGCGGCGACGGTCAGGCCGATGCCGAGACGCAGCACCAGCAGACCGACGTCATGGGCGGTGAGCACGGCTGCGGTGGACCGGGAGGCGTGGGAGTGGCCGCGGCCCGCGTCCGGTTCCGGTTCCGGTGAGGCGGCGTTGTCGCGGTGAGAAGAAGACATGGCGCCCTCGTCTGGTCGGGCCCGGCGGGCTCGCCGAGCCGGATGTGCGATATGCACCTTAAGTTCTTTTTATTCCACCAAGCGGGTGGCTTCAACCCGGGCCCGGTCGCCCGCCCGGCGAGCGGGCTCGAAGTGGCCGTCGGCCGCCGTTGCCGAGACGATGGGGATGACGTTGGGGAGATCGACGTCCTGCTGCCGCGTCGTGCCCGGTCCCGCCGCGGCCGTGATCAACTGGTCAGCGGCGTGGTGGGAGCCGGCGCAGATCGACGGCGGTCAGCCGCCCGGCCTCGATCGTGGCCGTCATGAACGTGCAGTACGGCTGTCTGCGCCGGTCCGTGGGGGAGCCGGGATTGAGCAGCCGCAGCCGCCCGTCGTCGGTCGTGGAGTCCCACGGGATGTGGCTGTGGCCGAACACCAGCACCTCCACATCGGGGAACCGCTCGGCGCAGCGCCGCTCCCGCCCTCGCGCCTCCCCCGTCTCGTGCACCACACCGAACCGCAGCCCGTCCAGCTCCACCCGGGCCACCTCGGGCAGCCGCGCCCGCAGGTCAGGACCGTCGTTGTTGCCGTACACGCCGATCAGCCGCGCCGACCGCGACTCCAGCAGATCGAGCGTGGCGGTGTCGACCCAGTCGCCCGCGTGGAAGACCACATCGGCGTGCGGCAGTTGGTCGAGCAGTTCCCGCGGCAGGGCCTTGGCGCGCCGGGGCAGATGGGTGTCGGACATCAGGAGGAGACGCACGGGGTGACCGTACCTCGCGTAACCGCCCCCGGCGCTTCCCGGCGGTGTCCGACAGATGTGAAATAGTGTGCCAAGCGGACACCGGCGCGCGGGAGGCGGCGATGGCGGACACCACGGGGGACCGGTATCCCCGGCCACCGGTCACGGCAGCCGAGGCCGAATGGGTCTGGCGGCTGCTGTCCGTCCAGGCGCTGGAGGAGGGAGCCGGACCGGAGACGGTGCGGCTCGCGGTCGTGGTGGGGCTCGCCCGGGCCAGCGGCGCTCGGTACGGGGGCCTGCTGCGCTGCACCGTCCGGGCGCTCGACCTGGATGCCGGATCGGTGACGCTCGAGCACGGTAAGCACCGGGTGCCACGCCGCCACGGCCTGGACCCCGGCACGGTCCTGGTGCTGCGCCGCTGGCTGCGGGTGCGTCAGGAACTCTGCGCGGAGCTGGAGGGTTCGGTGCCGGAGGCGCTGCTGCTGACGGTGCACCACACCCATGACCACGGGGTGACGGTGGCGGCCGGACTGCCCATCACCCGGCAGGGGCTGGTGCTCTCCTGGCGCCGGTTCGCCCATCGCACCAACGCCCGGTACGCGGCCGGGCGGCCCCCGCTGCCCACCCGCTTCGAACAGGTCCGCCGCGCCTGGGACACCTGAGCTCCGCGACGCCTCAACTCCCGTGGCCGGGGCGACGCCAACTCCCGTGGCCGGGGCGGGGCCGTCCGTACGGCCCCGCCCCCGCCGCCGGTTACGCGGCCGACGCCCCCGCCACGGCCCGCGCGGTCACCGTGAACCGCGCCTGTGCGCTGGCGCCGTTGACCTTCACCGTCAGTGTGCCGATCCCCGGACGCAGTGCGGTGAGCGTGCCGCTCACCGGGTCGTACGCCGCCACATGGCGGCGCCCGGCGTGGGAGGGATCACCGATGAACACATGGGGCGATCCGCTCCAGTCGGCGCTGACCGGGAAGCGGACGGGCACCCGACGGGCGCTGGGGCCCTCGCCCTGGATCACGTCCGCCGTCACCGTGGCGTCCTGCCCGGCGCGCAACTCGGCCGGGGCGGTCACGGTCAGCCCGTCCACATGCGGCCGGGTCTGGACCGACACCCAGTCGGGCCCGCCCTTCCACGGTGTATGACGCGCCCGCGCCTGCTCCTTCGCGGACACATGGTCCACCCCCACCATCGACCAGCCGGTGAAACCGCCCCGGTCGGCCGGGGTGGCCGGGTACTTGCCCGAGTTGCCGTTGATCAGATACGGGACGCCGTCCACCCGTGAGGCGTGGAAGGTGCCGACATGGCTGCCGATGAACGCGGCGCCCTTGCCGGAGGTCCGGCGGAAGTCGGCGAGCCAGTTCTCCAGCAGCGCGGCCTCCTTGCGGTCGCTCAGCTGGCTGCCCTGCTGCGGGGTGGGATCGCGCGGCGGTACGTGCTCGACCACCATGACCGAGCCGACGCTCCGGTCGTGAGCGGCGGCCTCCAGCTGGGCGCGCAACTCCTCGATCTGGTCGAAGCCCCCGCCGCGCAGCCCGAGACTGGAGGTGTCCAGGGTGATGAAGCGGGTGCCCCGGTGGTCGAAGGTGCGGTGCGCGGGCCCGAACTCGGCCGTGAAGTTGTCGATCCGTCCGCCCATGACCTCGTGGTTGCCGGGGACGTAGGTCCAGGGCACGGCGTCGCCCAGCTCCTGCGTCAGCACCGTCCGGGCGAAGGAGAGGTCCTCGGGTGAACCCTCGTCGACCAGGTCACCGTTGATGACCAGGAGGTCGGGCCGGGCCGCCCTGATCTCCCGCAGGGTGCGCCGGGCCTGGGCGACGATCGGGCTGTTCGGCTCGCGCGCCACGAACTGCGCGTCCGACATCACCGCGAACCGCCAGTCCCGTCGCCCGGTCCGGGCCGCGCTGTCGATCAGCGGATCGGGGTCGGCCTTCTCCACGGGCAGGTCGACGGCGGGTGGCACCCGTGCGGTGAGGTCGTCGATGACGATGCCGCCGCTGTACTGCCGGGCCGGGCCGGTCTCGGCGAGATAGAAGCGGCTGACCGTCAGCGGACGGGCGACCCCGGCCGGGACGGTGAAGTCGACATGTCGCCATCCGGTCCAGGTCACATACGGCCCGCGCAGCAGCTGGTCCGAGCCCGCCGCGTCCTTGAGGTGCAGTGTCGGCCACGCGCCCTTGCCGTCCCCCTTGATCCACAGGCCGAACGACTGCGGCTGGCCTTCCACGTCGATCGGCCGCGGCGGGGTGACGTAGGCGGCGCGGGTGGCGGTCGACTGGGTGAAGTCGTAGGTGAGTTTGAGCCCGGTGCCGCTGTGGCCGTCGGGCGTGGCCTCGGCCGAACCGGAGGCGCGGGCCTGGCTGAAGGTCCACTGTCCGGCGTCGTCGAAGGCCGCCTCCCGCTGCTCGCGGAGTCCGACGGTGACCGCGAGCACGGTGCTGGTGTGCCCGACGCGGACCGTCACCCGGCCCGCGGCCTCCGCCCCGTGCGCCGTGACGGTGAAGGTGCCGGTGGCCGGGTCCGGGGTGATGGTGAACAGCGAGTGGTCGTAGTCGAGTTGGACATCGGACGGCTCGACGGGGGCGCTGGCGCCGTGCGCGTCCAGGCCGACGATGCCGAACCGCCCGGTGGCCCGGGCATCGGCCAGTCCGAGCAGCCGGGTGGTGGGCCGGATCCGGTCGAGGCGGTCCAGCACGGTGAGCTTCAGCGCGCCATGGGCGGTGCCGTGCCGGGCGGTGACCGCGGTCGTACCGCCGTGGCGGGCGGTGAAGGTGCCGTCGGCGGAGACCCGGCCGACGCCCGGATCGGCCGTCCGCCAGTGCGGCGCCCCCTTCGCGGGGCCGTAGGTCTCGTCGTAACCGGCGGCGGTGAGACGGCGGGTCAGCCCGGGGAAGACGCGCTCGGGGTGGCCACCGCGGACCGGGTCCACGGTGGGCGTGTCGGCGGCGTCGGCAGCCGTCTCCACCCAGAAGCCCTTGAGCCGTCCGCTGCCGTCGGGGGCGGTGAAGGCCAGTCCGTTGGGCACGATGCGTTCGCTGCCGTCGGACGGGCTGTTCTCCACCTGGGCCCGGTCGCTGCCGGGTTCGCGGGCCACCAGGGTGGACGAACCGCCGCCGTCCAGGTTGAGCGCGCCGTAGGAGCCCGCCTCCTTCATCATCAGGCCCAGTTCGGTGAGGGTCACGCCGCCGCTGTCGGCCTGCCGTCCGTCGACGGTGATGACCTGCATACGGTGGCCGTCCCGGGAGAAGCCGACGGCCGTGCGGGGGGCGGCGAGGTTGTTGCCCTCACCCTCGTGACCGATGGGTTTGCCGTCCACGACAAGTGGCTCCCGGCCGCTGACGGCGGTGCGGGGCAGATCGCCGTCGGCCGCGCGGGGCCGGTACGTCATCTCCACGCGGTCGCCCACGGCCAGCGAGGTGAGGGCGTCGGCTCCCTGGTCCCGGCCCACCAGCAGGGTGGTACCGGCCGGGACGGCGCCCTTGCCGGGAGCCGAGGCCGCCCGGCCGACCTTTCCGTCCACCACGGCCACCTCGGCGGTGCGCCGTGCGCCGTCGACGGTCTGGGCCCGGTCCGCCTCGCCCCACTGGGCGTTGTAGGCGCCGATGCCGCCCGACGGGACGTTGGCGGCGTTGAGCGCGGCGAGCGGATGGTCGCCGTCCGGGAGGGTGAGCGTGCCGTCGAAGTAGAGCTGGAGGAGACGGCCCGCCGCCCGCGGGCCGATGCCGACGGCCCTGCCCGGACCGGCGGCGGACGCGGAGTTGACCACGTGGCCGCCGCCGATGCCGATGCCTTCGGGGGCTCCGGTCTGATTGATGTCGAAGAAGTCGCCGTTGATCGCGGCCACTGTGCGGCGGCCGGGCCCCGGGTCGTGTCCGGCGGCCAGTTCGGAGACGGGCGCGCGCTTGGCGACCTTGTCCGGGTGCAGATAGTCGACCTCGGACCCGCCGTTGAGGTCCACCGACAGCGAGTCGACCCGCAGCCACTTGTCGGACTCCAGGCGGTCGTACGAGGTCAGCTTGATCCCGGGGGCGACGGGACGTTCGGCGCGGGCGGTCTGTAGACCGTCCCCGTCGGCCACGGACGCGGTGTCCGCGGCGCCCTTCTCGCCCTCGGCGGCGGCGGGCGGTGGTGGCGCCACCGGGCGCAGCATCTCGGCCGCGTCGCGGGCCAGCGGTTCGGGGGCAGGGGCGGGGGTGTTATCGGCGGTGGCCGGTCCCGCGGCGCCCGCCACGAGGGCGGAGACCGCGGCCAGAACCGCCAGGGGTCTGGCGAACGCGACAGGACGCATGGCAACTCCCTGAGGCCATGGGACTCGCGTGGTTCCCACGCACAGCGCCCCAGCATCGCGGTGGAGTTGACCGGGCACCAGAAGGCGTCGGCGACATCCTGGGGAACATCTGTCCGTGCCACCCCGGTTCGCCGCCGGTGCGTGGGGGTCAGCCGCTGGTCAGGGCGTGGAGATAGACCCAGGCGCCCTCGTGCCGCGCGAACCGGCTGTTCTCGTGCAGCTCACCCGCATGGCCGCCTTCGGCGTAGTGCGCGCGGAACTCCACGGTGCCGGTGGAGTGGAACGCCGTACCGTCCGTGGTCCCCAGGATCTCCAGACCCGTCCAGCGTGTCCCGGCGTCCAGGACCACGCGCGGCGGCCGGGTGGTGGGGTGCCAGCTGCGCAGCAGATACGCCTCGTCCCCCACGGCGAAGGCGCTGTAGCGCGAGCGCATCAGCTGTTCCGCGGTGGCCGCCCGGGCCTCACCGCGGTGCAACCGCCCGCAGCAGTCGCCGTATGCGGCGGGCAGTCCGCAGGGGCAGGCCGTGGGGGTGGTGCGGCGAGGCGGCGGTGACGGTCGCTTGCGTCGGGACATGGGCCCATTGTGACGGGTGGGACCGGTGGGGCCGTCCCGGGTGGCACCCCGGCCCGGGACGGCGTCCCAGAGTCAGCGGCGCGGCAGCTGCCGGGTGAAGAACGCGCGGACCCGCTCGCGTACGGCCGGTACCGAACACACCGGGTCCGCCGCGCCGATCAGCCGGGTCCGGGCCGCCACGGACATCAGTCCGGCGGTCTGGATCCGGGGTACGAGGGCCGCGTAGTCGGTGAAGACCCAGTGCGCCGCGTCGTCCAGCCCCGCCCGCGTGGCACATCCGCGTGAACGTGCGAGCAGGGCGGACCAGGAACGTTCCAGCGCCGCTCGCTCGGTGAAGCCGTCGGTCTGCAACAGAAGCAGCGGCCGGTCCGTGCCGTGGCGGGCGACGGGCAGCAGTTCCCCGGGCCGGTCCGGTGCGGACGGCGCCTCGTCCAGGAACCCTTCGAGGTTGACCGCGGCGGCGATGCGCCGGTCCTGGTACAGCGTCTCGGCCGCTGTGGTGCCACCGGCCGAATGCCCGTAGACGCCCACGCGTTCCAGGTCCAGCAGACCGGGCAGCCCGGCCGGGAGGGGGCGGCGCTCCGCGTCGGGGTGGTGGCCCGCCGCCAGGGCCGTCAGCCGGTCCAGGACGAACCGGGTGTCGGCGATCCGGGTGGCGATCGCGGTGTGGAACTGATGGGTGTCCATCCGGGGGTCTCCGCGGAAGACGGTCCGGCGCAGCAGCTTCCTGCGGTACGCGGCAGGACGCGGGAAGACCACCTCGCTGGCGTCGCCGGGATGGTCGACGGCCACCACCACGAAGCCGTGGCTCGCCAGGTCCTCCGCGAGCCCGGTGCCCAGGGTGCGGGGGTCACCGCCGCCGGGGCTGTACAGCAGCACCGGGCAAGGGGCGCGCCGCGCGGGCGCGTCGATGTACGCGTGGGCCCGGGTGGCGGCCCAGTCCACACCCTCCGCCGGCAGCCCCGGACGCAGCAGCGGCGCCATCTCACCGAACGAGCGGGCGGCGCGCGCGGTCATGTGGCGCGCCGGCGGGCGGTCGTGGCCGTCCCGCGCCGGGTACCACGCCGTCACCATCACCTCCCGGACCGGGATCCTGGCATTCCACGGGTCGCGCCGGGTGCGGTCGACCAGATACAGGGTGGTGACGCCGATCCGGTGCGGTCCGGTCGGCGCGGGCAGCCGCACGGTCAGCCCGCCGCCGCGGCCGGCGGCCCGGGCCCGGGCCGCGCCCCCACCTCCGCTGAGCAGTGCCGCGGTGGCCAGTACGGCCGAGGTGGTGACGGCCCGTCGGCCCACTCCACCGCTCTCCCCGTCGATGACATTCCTGAACGACATGACTCGCTCCCCTTCGGTGTCCCCTGTGGCTGATCCGGTGTGATTCCGGCCCTTGCGCCGTCGGGCGGTGAGCTGAATCCTGGCCGCGGCGGGGTGCGACGGGCGATCGTTGAGGCCCTGGCCTCAAAGGTGGTGCGGTGCCGTCAGGGGGAGTACGTGATCCGGATCCACGCCACGGCCGCCGATGTCGCCCGGGTGCGGTTCGCGCCCCGGCCGGCTCCGTTGCAGGAGCTGAACGTGGCCCTGGCCATGATGTGCCGGGCGGACGGGGAACTGCTCTTCGGCCGCTGGCGGCGGCGGGCCCTGCGCGGTCTTCCGGCCGCCGTCCAGCCACTGGGCGACCTGGTTCCGGCGGCCATCGCACCTGGCTTCCTCGATGTGTTCAGCGACGATCTGGACGAGGGTCTGGCGAGCGTCCGGGCCACACCGCGCGCTCTGGTCCGCGCCGAGTTGGAGCGGGTCTACGCTCCGCATCCGCGCCCCGCGCCCGTATGGCTCCACGATCTGCACCGGGGGCGGGCCGGGGCCTGGCAACTGCTGCGCCGCGCCCAGCGGGAGGCGTTCGAGAGCCTGGTGCGCCCGGTGTGGTCGCAGGTCCAGGATCTGCACCGGGCGGAGTTCAGCCGTCATGCCCTGGCCGTGGCCGAACACGGGGTCGGCATCGCGCTGGCCGCCCTCGTGCCCGGCGCCCGCTGGTGCGAGAGCGGCTGGGTGATCGAGGCGCCGGTGGAGCGGGACATCACCCTGGGCGGGCGTGGTCTGGTGCTGCTGCCCACCTTCCACTGGACCGGGGGCCCGCTCCTCTCCGAACTGCCCGACCGTCCGGTCACCCTGACCTACCCGGCGGGGCCGGGTGTTCCGCTGTCGCCACAGGTGGCCGGGGTGGGCGAGGACGCGCTGGCCGCGGTGGTGGGCCGTACCCGTGTCGAGATGCTGTCCTTGCTCGAGCGGGAGCACACCACCACCGGGCTGGCCCGGCGGCTGCGCGTCAGCAATGCCACCGTCTCGGCGCACGCCGCCGCGCTGCGCGGCGCGGGGCTGATCACCACGGTGCGCGCCGGGCGGGCGGTACTGCACCAACGCACCGCGCTGGGGAGCCTGTTGATGCGGCGGTGCGGGGCGGGTGAGGGGAGAGGAGTCCGGGCCTCGTCCGGTGGGTCTTCTCGACAATGCGGCGAGGTAACGGTGCCGGGCGTCGCGGGCCCGAGGAGATCGACCGGCCCGGGCCCCGGGGCCCGGACACGATCAGGCGCGTAGCGGGGCAAGCAGGGATTCGTCCGCCGGGAAGGGGCGTTCCTCGGGCAGCAGCGCGGCCGCCGCCTCCAGCTCGTCCTTGCGCACCAGCGCGTGGATCTCCTGGGCGAGCGGGGTGACATCGGTGATGGCCACCGTCCACTCGTCCGCGTAGCGGCGGGCCGCCTCGCCCGCGAGCCCGAGCTGAAGGGAGCGGTACGGCAGTGGGCGCAGCCGCAGATCGCGCTCCGGATCCCACTGGACACGGGACGGCGCCTGCCTCAACTGCCGCTTCCAGGAACCCTGATCGGGGTGCAGCCCATGCGCGTAGTGCGACAGGCAGGCGTTGCGCAGTGCCCACTCGAAGCCCTCGCGGGTGATCTCGACGGCGAGGACGGTCTCCTGACCCTCCTTCTCGCCCCAGCCGCAGCGGTACATCATCCACAGGAACGACGGTTTGATCCAGGTCATCCGGTCGCGCTTCCAGGCGGCCGGGAAGCGGCCGTCGCGGGCCGCGGGTCGGCCGATGTGCGGTCCGTACGCCTGGTACACGGTGACCGTGGAGGCGGTGTGCAGTGCGCGGATCTCATGGCGGGGCCGGGGGTGCCGCTGTTCTTCCGGCCCCTGGTGCTGGGGTTCTTCCATGGGTCCCAGGGTCGCCGTGTCCGGCACCGCCTGGCCAGCGAATTTCGACGCCACGGCTCAGATGGGCCGTGCTGATCGCCCCCATGCCCCGTCGGCGTGGTCGGATACGGCCCATGGGTTCCCGACGTGATGTCCCGCAGCCGGCCCCCGGCCCCGGCGGTGGTGCCGCCCCGACCGTCGTGGGGGTGGACGCCTGCCCCACCGGCTGGGTCGCCGTGACGCTCCGCGCGGGCGCGTTCGCCGGTGCCGAGACCGGCAGTGGACTGGCAGAACTGGTCTCCCGGGTGCCGGACGCGGCCGTGGTGGCCGTCGACATGCCGCTGGGACTGCTGGAGACCGGTCTGCGCCAGGCCGACACACTGGCCGTGTCGATGATGGCCCCGCACCGGTCCCGGGTCTTCCCGGTGCCCCCGCGCGAGGTCTGGAAGGAGGAGGACTACGCCGCGGCCAATGAATCCTGCCGACGGATCACCGGACGCGGTATGAGCCGTCAGACCTGGGGTCTCGCGGTCAAGCTGCGTGAGGCCAACGCCTGTCGCGACGGCGGTGACTACCGGCTGCACGAGGTCCATCCGGAGGTCTCCTTCGCCGCCATGAACGACTCCCAGCCGGTGGCCTGGAGCAAGAAGAGCTGGAACGGCCAGGCGGTGCGCCGCGGGCTGCTGGTGGCCGAGGGCATCGCCCTGCCCGACGATCTCGGCCCGGCCGGACGGGTGCCGACCGACGACCTGCTGGACGCCGCCGCCGCTGCCTGGAGCGCCCACCGCATCGTACGGCGCACCGCGCGGAGCCTGCCGGATCCGCCCGAGCTGACGGACGCCGAACTGCCCGTGGCCATCTGGTACTGACCCGCCCTGGCCGCGGGGGAGCGAACGGCGGTGGGACGCCGCCCGAGCCGTGCCTCGGACGGCCTCCCTTTCCCCCACCCCCGGGATGTGGTCACTGGGGCCGCGGTCGCCGCGGTGTCACGGGTGCGGGTGCGGGTGTCGCCGGAATCAGCCGCCGACGCCGTGCGCGCGCAGATAGGCGAGCGGATCGACATCGGATCCGTAGCCCGGACCGGTGCGCACCTCGAAGTGCAGATGCGGTCCGGTGGTGTTGCCGGTGTTCCCCGAGCGGGCGATCCGCCGCCCCGCCTCGACGGTCTGCCCGGCGCGTACGCTCACCGAGGACAGATGGGCGTAGTGGGTGTACAGGCCCCCGGTGTGCCGGATGACCACCTGATAGCCGAAGGCGCCGCCCCATCCGGCGGCCACCACCTTGCCCCCGGCGGCCGACTGCACCGGGGTGCCGATCGGGACCGCGAAGTCCACGCCCGTGTGGTGGCCGCTCGACCAGCGTCCGCCGCGCGTGCCATAGGCCGCGCTGACCGGGCCGCTGACGGGGGATACACGGCGGTGGGTGACGGACTTCCGCGCGGCCGAGTGACGTGAGGCGGCCGAGTGGCGCGAGGCGGCCGACGCGGCGCGCCGGGTCGGGGCGGCCTTGTGCGTGCGGCCCGACGCCGAGGACAGCGCCAGCCGCTGACCCGGGCGGATCAGATCCGGATTCGCGCCGATGGTCGGGCGGTTGGCCTGGTAGAGGACCCGCCAACCACCGCTGACGGAGGACCGCCGGGCGATGCCGGATAACGTGTCGCCGCGCACCACCGCGTACCACCCCGACGACGCGGTCCGCTTGGCGGGGTGTTTGGCGCGTGGCTTCCCGATGCCCTTGCCCGGTGCCTTCCCGGACGATGTGGCGGAGCTCTTTCCGGACCCCTTCGCGGAGCTCTTTCCGGGGGCCGCGGCGGACGGTTGGTGACGGGGCGACGCCGGACGCCCGGCACGGTGTCCGGACGGCGGTTGGGCGCTCCGGGAGCCGCCGCGGTTCGCCACCGCGGCGGGCGGGCCGGAGCGCGTCAGCCGGCCGCGGACCGAGCACACCGGCCAGGCGCCCGGACCCTGTGCGGCCAGGACCGCCTCGGCCACGGTGATCTGCTGGCCCCTGGTGGCCAGATCGGCCCGCGGAGCGTAGGCGAGGCCGCCGTACGCGGCCCAGGTGTGCTGCGAGAACTGCAACCCGCCGTAGTAGCCGTTGCCCGTGTTGATGCGCCAGTTGCCTCCGCTTTCGCAGGTGGCCACCCGGTCCCAGGCGTCGGCCGGTGCCGCGGTGGCGACGCCGGTGCCCAGGATCGGCAGGACGATGCCGACGCTGCCCGCGGTCAGGGCGGCGCGCAGCGGGGTGACCCGGCCGGGCGCCGTGGGGCGACGGTGACTTCCTCGTACGGCCATGGGGCTGGTTCCTCTCCACAACGGCTCTCGACTCGCCCTCCGGAGGCCCCGGTGGGCGATACGAGTAGCGCAGCCGGGCTCGGGCGGTCACAAGGCGCAGGGGGCCTCATGAACCGCCGTGCGCCGCCGGGTTCCACCCGTTCTGTGGCTGATGCTCCCTCAGTCGCGCATGAGCGGGCGCGTGGAGGGGTGGGGGCGCACGGTCGCGGCGGCGGGGGAGGGGACGGGGCTCGGCGGCGCCGGTGATCTCCGGTCGGCGGGCGGTCCGGGGAGCCACTGAAAATGATTTTCGGGTGGCTTCGGGTGGGGATGCTATTCCGCCGCATCGGATTCCCGGTGATCCATCGCGGATGTCCGCGAACTGCCGGGCTAATTCACTGTCCTGTGGCGGCGGTTGGGCCCCCGGTTCGGAGTTCGGCGTCCAATGCGGTGCCCGGTATGGGGCGTTCCTCAGGGGCTGGATCTTCCGCGGTGCTATTGCCGCGCTCGGCGGGACAAGATCGGTCGCTTGGCGGACCGGGTCGGCCGGTCGTCCGTCACCACTGCGAGCGGCGGCGGAGCCGACCGTTCCGTGCCCAGTCCCGGAGCCGCCGAAAGCGGGCGGGATGAGGAGAAGGGGGAGAAGCCGAGGACGTGGAGAAGGCGGGGAGTGCGGAAGAGGGGGAGTGCCGGGAAGGGTGACGGCCGTGCGGCAGGAGGAGGCGAGCGCGGCGGGAGAAGAGCGGGGCCGGACCCGGTGGCGGCGCCGGGCGCGCGGGCCGCTCGCGGAGTTCGCGGCCGGGCAGGTGACCGGGGCCGGGCGGACGAGCGCCCCGGTGACTTGTACCGGGCGCGGGATCCCACCATTCCCGGAGCCTGAGTGGGCCTGCGGACTGGATCCTGCGGCGGGCCGGGCGGGATCGCGGGCCGATGCCAGGGAACCGGCCGTCGACACTGTGTCGGTGTACCCCGGGCCAAGGCCGGAGAGGAAGGTGGTCCGGGCATCGGGCTCACCGTCAAAGCCCAGGTGGGATTGGTGACGTGACGTCCCGTTCGCCAAAACGTCCGGCCGTGCGTCGTCTCCCGTACCGGCCGCGCGCGTGCGTCCCTTCTCCGGAAAGCCGCCTGTCGGCAAGGCAGGTGGGAACTGGCGGAGAATCACAGGGTCCGTGTATGGCGGGAACCGCGCCGCCGGTCATATCATTGCCTCACATCCACTTCTCCCCGTCATCCCGGGGACCGCCCGTTGGAGCGGCCCCGAGAATTGCGTCCCCTCGCCCCGCGCGATCGGGAGCCGAGCGATACCGGTGCCGTGATTTCCGTACGGCCCGTCCATCGCTCCGCGAAACCGTGCGCCGTTGGGATCTCGACACCGGGGATGCGTAGCGCGTCTACGACGTGCGCCGGTCATCATGGGTCTCCGCTGTCTGCCACCTGTCGTATCCGGCGCTACGTCCTGTGGGTGGACGCGGCCCCGGGGGCGCACAGGGCGTCGGAGCTTGCCGTGACACGCCTGCCGAACCCCGGGCAGTGGCGTCCGACGCACCCGCCGACGGCCCGGCCGGGATGGCGGCCCTCCGTGATCAGGGCCACGCCGCCCCGGCCGGAGCGGCGGGTAAAGTGCCCATGTGGCTGAAGTCGTTGAGCTGATCACGTATCCCATCAAGGGATGCGCCGGAGTGTCCCTCGCCGAGGCGTCGCTGACGGAGGCCGGTCTGCCGCATGACCGGGCGTTCATGGTCACCAACGAGGACGGGGTCTTCCGCACCCAGCGGCGGGATCCGGGGCTCGCGCTCATCCGCCCTCAGGTGGACCCCCGCGGTGAGCGGCTCACCCTGTCCGCGCCCGGCGCCGAGGAGCTGACCGTCGCCATCGACACGGTGTCCGCCCGGCGCGATGTCGTGCTGTTCGGCGCGCCGTTCCAGGGCATCGACCAGGGCGACGAGGTGGCCGCATGGCTGTCGGACACGCTGGGCGTGGCCTGCCGGCTGGTGCGGGTGCCACCGGAGCACGACCGGGTGGCGGACGGACTCATCCCCGGCCCCTCGGGCTACGCCGACAGCAACGCGGTGCATATCGTCTCCCTCGCCAGCCTGGACGAGCTCAACCGGCGGATCACCGGTGAGGGCGGTGAGCCACTGCCGATGGCCCGCTTCCGCCCCAATGTGGTGGTCGACGGATGGACCGAGCCGCATACGGAGGACGGGGCCCGTCAGATCACCATCGGCGACACCGAGCTGGGCTTCGCCAAGCTGGCCGTACGGTGTCTGGTCACCATGGTCGACCAGGCCAAGGGCATCAAGGCGGGCCCGGAGCCCCTGCGCACCCTGGCCCGCTACCGCAGGGCCCCCGAGGGCGGTGGCACCGTCTTCGGCGCCAAGTTCTCCGTGACCCGCACCGGCACCATGGCGGTGGGGGACACGCTGGCCGTCGGCAGCTGGGACGGGCCGCCCCCGGCCCGGTGACCGGCCGGCCCTTCCGCCACCACCGTGGCGAAGGTGCCGAGCGGCTGAGCGGCGTCCTCCCCGGCCCGGGCTCACCCCCGGCGTTCGTCCCGTTCCGTCATGATTTCTCTCATGGACAACCGCCGCCCCTTCCGGGAAGGATCTCCTCGATGACGCCCACCGAGCTCGCCGCCGCCACTCAGCGGGCACTCCCCGAGATGATCGAAGACCTCCGGACCCTCGTGGAGCTGGAGACGCCGAGCAACAACAAGAGGCTGCTGGCCGCCGGACTCGCCGCGATCAGCGATTGGATCGACGAGCGGCTCGGCGAACCGGACGGGACCGAGCGGCACGACTGCGGGGAGTACGGCGATGTGCTGGCGGTGACCTATCGCGGCACCGCACCGGGGACCGTGCTGCTGCTGTGCCACTACGACACGGTCTGGCCCGCCGGGACGCTCGCCGAGTGGCCCTTCGAGGTGGCGGACGGCCGGGCCAGCGGACCGGGTGTGTTCGATATGAAGACCGGCGTCGTCCAGGCGGTGTGGACCGTGCGGCTGCTGCGTGAGCTGGCGCTTCCGCACCCCTCGGTGCGGCTGCTGCTCACCGGCGACGAGGAGATCGGCAGCCCCGCCTCCCGGCGCCACATCGAGCGGCTGAGCGAGGACGTGCTGGCCACCCTGGTCTTCGAGGCGTCGCTCGACGGGGCGGTGAAGACCTCGCGCAAGGGTGTCGGGCTGTTCGATGTGACCGCCCACGGTGTGGAGTCGCACGCGGGGCTCGACCCGTTCGCCGGGGCCAGTGCGATCCATGCCCTCGCCGAGGTCATCCCGCATATCGCCGCGCTCGGCTCGGCGGAGCGCGGGACCACCGTGAACGTGGGACTGATCAGCGGCGGTACGGGCCGCAATGTGATCGCCGCGCGGGCGAGCTGCGGCATTGACGTCCGGATCGCCGCACCTGCCGAGATGGAGCGGATCGACGCCGCGCTGCGGGCTCTCACCCCGTCCGATCCACGGGTCCGGCTGACCGTCACCGGTGAGTGGAACCGGCCCCCGATGGTGCCCGACGACGGATCCCGGCGGCTGTACAAGCTGGCCCGTGATGTCGCCGCCGAGCAGGGCTGGGCACTGGAGGAGACGGCGGTCGGCGGCGCCAGCGACGGCAATTTCGTGGCCGGGCTCGGACGGCCGGTGCTCGATGGTCTGGGCGCTCTCGGCTCCGGTGCCCACGCCCGCCATGAGCACACGGTGCTGGCCCCCGTCCCGGCCCGTACCGCGCTCACCGTCGGCCTGCTGCGGGCCCTGGCGGTGGCTCCGGAGAGCGCCTAGTGGGCAGTGGCCGCCGCCGCAGGGAAACGACGGCGGCCACGGCGGCCGGATCCCCGGCTACGGCTTGCGCGCGAGTCCCGCGTACACGGTGACCTGTTCACCCTCGGTCAGCAGGGTGTTCTCGGAGGTGTCCGGTCGCCAGTCCGAGACCCGGACCAGTCCGGAGCCCACCGGTTCGAGCCCGTCGAAGAACCGCGCCACCTCGGTGTGTGAACGTGGCCGCAGGGTCACACCGTATTGTCGGTACAGCTCGACCACCTCCTCGCCCGCCGTCGTGTCGACATCCGAGGTGGCGTGCGAGAGCACCAGATGGCTGCCCGGCGCGAGCGCGCCCACAAGACGGCTCACCAGCTCATACGCACCGTCCTCGTCCTCGATGAAGTGCATCAGCGAGATGAGGGAGAGGGCGATGGGCCGGTCGAAGTCCAGTACCTCACGGGCCTGTTGCACGATCCGCTCCGGTTCGCGCACATCGGCCTCGAGATAGTGGGTGACCCCCTGCGGTGTGCTGCGCAGCAGCGCCTCGGCGTGACACAGCACGATGGGGTCGTTGTCCGTGTAGACGATCCGGGCGTCGGGGACGATGGCCTGGGCGATCTGGTGCAGATTCGGCTCGGTCGGTATTCCGGTGCCGATGTCGAGGTACTGATGGATGCCCGTGTGGGCGAGCCATTCGGTGGCGCGCCGCATGAAGGCGCGGTTGGTCCGCGCGGAGGTGGTGACCGTGGGGTCGATGGCGAGCATCCGCTTCGCCAGCTCCTCGTCCACGGGATAGTTGTTCTTGCCGCCCAGGATGTAGTCATAGACGCGGGCGGGATGTGGTCTGCTGGTGTCGATCCGGCTGGGCCCTGGCTCCAGTTCCGTCATGCTGCGCTCCATGGGGGTCGGCGCGATCTGCGGAGTTGTACGGGTGGACGATGTGCGGGTCAGGCGACGAGGAAGTCGGCCTCGCCGGCCTTGGCGCCCTGGAGGAAGGCGAGGATCTCACCGCGGGTGTAGATCAGCGCGGGACCGTCCGGGTCGGTGGACTGACGCAGCGCCACCCGCCCGTCGTCCAGCTTCAGGGCTTCGACGCAGTTTCCGCCGTTGCCACCGCTCCACGGTTTGTGCCAGCCCTCGCTGCCGAGGTCGGACGCGCGCATGCCGTTGTGAATGCGATCCATCCAGATCAGAGCTCCTTGCGGAAATCCATCAGGATTTCCTTTGTGCGTCGTGCGGTTGCCGCCTGTGCGGCCATGCGGTCCATGGCCTCCAGATGGGCGGCCACCTCGATACGTTCATCGAGGTAGACGGCGCCGGTCAGGTACTCGACGTAGACCATGTCCGGCAGTTCGGGGACAGCGAAGCGGAAGAGGACGAAGGGACCGTAGGTGCCCGGGTGGTGGCCGGAGGCGAACTCCGTGATCTGGAGCGTGATGTGCGGTTGCTCGGTGGACTCGAGCAACCGGTCGACCTGGCGGCGCATGGCTCCGTCGGCGCCGACCTGGCGGCGCAGCACCGTCTCGTCCATCACCACCCACAGCCGTGGCGGATCCGGGCGGGTGAGCAGCGTCTGACGCTCCATCCGCAGCGCCACATGGCGCTCGGCGTTCCCTTGCGCCGCCCGGCCGACGGCGCCGGTCTGCATCACGGCGTGGGCGTACTCCTCGGTCTGGAGCAGTCCGGGGACGAAGTGGGGCTCATAGGCCCGGATCATCTCGGCCGACCCCTCCAGGCTCACATGCACGCTGAACCAGTCCGGGAGGATGTCGTGGAACCGCTGCCACCAGCCGGGCCGGTTGGCCTCCTCGGTCAGGGTGATGAACGCCTCGAGCTCCGCACCGCCGATCCCGTAGGCGTCCAGCAGCAGTTGTACGTAGGGAACCTTCAGCGCGACCTCGGCGGTCTCCATCCGGCGGACCGTGGCGGGCGCGACCCGCAGCACCCTGGCCGCCTGCTCACGCTTGAGCCCCGCCTTCTCCCGCAGGTCCTGCAACCGCCTGCCGAGAACGACTTGGCCCACGGTCGGGGCCGACCGCGGTTCGCTCACCAGATACCTCCCCTGACCTCCCCCTTGCTGATGTTCGCAGTGTGCCATGCTCAGTACGGTGCAGACACACTGCACTTGCGACTCTGCACATTTCAGAGTGCCCCTTGCCAAGTGTGAGGGGCGGTGCGCATAGTGGCGTCATGATCCCGTTAGCGCAGCCGTGGCCGGGCCCTGCCCCGGACCGCGGCCGTGACGCCGCCGCACTCCGCGCAGGCGCAAGCGGCCCGACCTTTGCGATGTGCCCGTAGATGACTCACGCCTTCGCCGGTGCGCTGCCCGGCCTCGCCCGCGGCCGGTTCCGGCCGCGGAAATCCCGTCCGGAACCGGGCGGCCGCCGTCGGCTGGCGCTGCCGCCCGCGCTGCGGGCGGGACGCGACTACGACGCCGTCGGGCTGGTCGAGCGCGACGGGCGCCGGGTGATGGATCTGCTGCCCCGGGCGGGATGTGTGCTCGCTCATGGGGGCCGCTGGTGGTGGATCGTGCCCCCGCAGTCGGATGTCGGGGTCGAGTGGCCGCCGATCGCGCTGTACGCGGTCGGCGGCATGGTGTCCGGCGGATCCGAGGGCCGTTCCGGTGGCGCGGACGAGGAGCCCCGTGTGGTGCACTCGCCGGACGACCGCGAGCCGTACACCCATCCGCTGCTGCTGCATATCGCGGTCTGCGCGGTGGCCGGGGTGGCCCCGGCCTGGCCGCGCGAGGACCGGCGGCCGTAGCTCAGGTCAGGGTGTCATCGGTCCGGAGGTACGCGGCGGGGCGCGGATAGCGCTGGAGCGCCGGGGTCAGCCCGTCGGGGTCGTCGTCGACCACGGGCCGGACGGTGGCCCTGAGCTCCGCGGGGTCGTAGTCGATGGCCTGGGTCCGCTCCACCGGGGACGGCTCCGCCGCGGTGGTGTCCGGCTGCTGCCCGTAGACCGGGATCTGGTCGATGGTGGTGTCCTCCCGGCCGCCCTGTGTGGCATAGGCCGCGGACGGGGCCCGGCTCTGGACCATGGGCATCACCGAGGTCTGGGCGGCGGACTGGGGCTGTGGCTGCTGGGTGATCTGGGCCTGCTGCTCGGCCTGCAACTGCGCCTGGAGCAGGGCGAGCTGGCTGCGCGCCGACTGCATCGGGGGCGCCTGGTACTGGGCCGTCTGCACCGGCGGAGTGGCGACATAGGCCGGTGACAGCTCCGCCATCGGCTGCTGTTGCCCGAACCCCGTCATGCCCGTGCCGTATCCCCCCGCCTGCGCGTAGCCGGGAGCCGTTCCGCCGCCCATCGGCAGGGCGGCCGGGGTGTACATCTGCTGCGGCTCGGGCGCCATCGGCGCGGCGGACAGCTGCGGCGTCTGCTGGTACAGATAGTCGAAGTGCTGCTGCGGGGCGGGGTTGAGCGGCAGCTGCTGCTCCCAGCCGACCTGGGGTGCGTAGAAGGACGTCCCGTACATCACGGTGCTCAGCCCGGTCAGCAGCCGCTGCACATCGGGCTGTGAACGCACCACCAGCCGCATGAACTGACTGCTGCTCCCCAGCTTGTTGCCGCATTCGCGGACCAGCACCCCGTGCTGGGCGAGCAGTTGATCCCGGACCCAGGTGCCCTCCAGGCCCGCCGGGAGTTTGACGAAGACGAAGTTGCCCTGGGAGGGGTAGACCGTCACCCCGGGCAGCCCGGCCAGCTGAGTGATCATCTGCTGTCGGTCCAGGCTGATCATGCGCAGGCTGTCCATGTACTCCTGCCGGTACCGCTTCAGCATGAAGACGATGACCTCGGCGAAGGAGTTGAGGTTCCACTTCGGCAGCCGGGAGCGGATCTGCACCGCCAGTGCCGGGTTGGCCACCAGATAGCCGAACCGGACGCCGTGCAGCCCGAAGTTCTTGCCGAGGCTGCGCAGCACGATGACATTGGGCCGCAGCACGGCCTCGTCCACCACGCTCGGATAGGCCTCGGTGTCCGCGAACTCCAGGAAGGACTCGTCGATCACGATCAGGTCGAGATCGGCGAGGGCGTCCATCATGCCGATCACGGCCTGCCGGGACAGCAGCCCGCCGTCGGGGTTGTTGGGGTTGCAGATGACGGCCACCCGCGAGCCCCGGGAGCGCACGAAGGAGACGAACGCCGACGGGTCCAGCGCGAAGCCGTTCATCTCGGGGAGCTGGAACATGTCGACCCGCTTACCGGTCTCCATCGGCTGGTCGGTCCACCGCCCGAAGGTGGGGATCGGCACCGCCAGGCTCTCCTTGACCAGCAGGTGGTCGATCCAGGTGATGAGCTCGGTCGAGCCGTTGCCCATCGCCATGGTCTGCGGCTGGAGCCCCAGCACATCGGCCAGTTCGGCGGTGATGGTGTCGGCGGGGCTGGGGTAGTACGTGAGGATGTCGCGCAGCCGGACCGCCATCACCGCGAACATGGCGGGGGTGGGGAAGTACGGGTTGCAGGGGATGCAGAAGTCCACGAGCTCCTGTCCGCCGCCCATGACTCCGGCGCGGTTGAGCGCGAAGTACGACGGGCTGTGGGCGGTGCCACGGAAGAGTTCCGTGGCATCACCGGTAGGACCGACTGCGGCTACAGTCACGGCGGGACCTCCTCGGTCGCGTCGGTCGTGCGGACACGACCGTTGCGGCTCGTCCCTCGAGCCTGACGCATGATCCCTCGAACCTGGGCCAGGTAACGATTTTCGTGTCGGCTGTGAAGAAACTGAGGACAACTGGGCCTGGTTCGAATAAAATTCCGCCCCCTGCCGCTCTTTCGGGCCTGTCTCAACCGGCCTCACCGGGTGGTTTCACCGGGAACGCGGCGGTTTCGACCCTCAGGGCGCGGTGTCGGACCGGTCTTCCCCGTCGGTGAGTGCGCTCCGGCCCTGTTCCGCTACCCACACCGCCACCTGCGCACGCGAGGTGAAACCGAGTTTGCTCAGAATGTGCTCAATATGGCCCTCGGCGGTGCGCTGGGCGATCACCAGGGACGCGGCGATCTCCTTGTTGCTCAGCCCCTGGGCGACCAGTTGCGCGATCTCGGACTCCCGGCGCGTCAAGGGAGACGGCCGTTCGGCCACCACCGGTTCCTCCGTGGGGAGTTCATTCTCCAGGGCGAAGACCAGCCCTTCCTCGTAGGAGAGCCGGGAGCCCTCCTTGACCGCCGCGTTGAAGGCCGATTTCCCCAGGGCCCGGCCCACCGCGGCCTCGCACTCCTCGTGATAGTGGACCAGATGACCGTAGCCGGAGAGCGGGGCGCCCACCGCCCGCCAGACCGTACGGACCACGCCCAGCAGCCGGGCCGCCCGCTCGGCGTCCCCTTCGGTGGCGGCGATCCAGGCCAGCACCTCGAGGTTGACCCCGACCCCCAGCGGGTCGTCCAGTGAGCGGTTGAAGTCGAGGCTCTCCCGCTCCAGGGCGGCGGCGCGCTCGGTCTCGCCCTGCCGCCACACCTCGACCCCCAGCGCCATCATCGTGTAGGCCCGGTGCCATCCCTCGCCGTAGGCGTCGCACACCGCCAGCGACTCCTCGCCCAGCGCGATGGCGCGCGGTGAGTCACCGATGAAGGAGTGGGCCAGCGAGAGCCGGATGAGCGACAGCGTCAGCCCCACCGGGTCGCCGGTGGCGCGGTGGCGGTCGACGGCCTCCTCGTAGAGCGCGATCGCGGCGTCCGCGTCGCCCCGGTACATCGCGACCATGCCCGAGTAGAGCGCGGTATAGGCGAGCACCGGCTCCAGACCCAGCCGCTCGCCGATGGCCCGGCTCTCCTCGAGCATGTCCGAGGCGGCGTCGGTGTCGGACTGGATGATGGCCAGCCAGCTGTCGGTCCACAGCGCCCGCGCCCGGACATCGGTCGGCTCGGGGCAGGCGGCGAGGCCGTCGTCCAGCCAGCGGCGCCCCTCGCTGAGGTAGTAGCTGGTGATCCAGTGGTAGAGCAGATCGGCCGCGATCCCCAGACCGCATACGGTCTCGCCCGGGTCGTCGTAGCAGGACTCCAGCGCGGTCCGCAGATCGGCGTGCTCGAGCTGGAGCCGGGAGAACCACTGCACCTGGGCCGGTCCGAACAGCGCCGCACGCGCGTCCGCCGCCAGCTGCCGGTAGTAGTCGCGGTGGCAGCGCAGCCGGGTGGCCTCCTCGCCGGACTCCTCCAGGCGCTCCCGGCCGTACGCGCGCAGGGTGTCCAGCATCCGGAAGCGCACCGCCGCGTCGTGCTCCTCGCGCAGCAGCACCGACTTGTCCACCAGCTCGGTCACCAGGTCGAGGATCTCCTCACGGACCAGGCCGTCGCCCGAGCAGACCGCCTCGACGGCCTCCAGGTCCAGGCTTCCGGCGAAGACCGAGACCCGGGCCCACAGCAACCGCTCGCGCTCGGTGCACAGGTCGTAGCTCCAGTCGATGAGCGCCCGCAGCGTCTTGTGGCGGGGGAGTACCGCCCGGGAGCCGGTGGTCAGCAGCCGGAAGCGGTCGTCGAGCCGGTCCAGCAACTGCTCCACGGACAGGGCGCGCAGCCGGACGACGGCCAGTTCGATACCGAGCGGAATCCCGTCCAGCCGCCGGCAGATCCCCTCCACGGCGTCCCGGTTGGCCTCGGTGACGGTGAAGCCGGGCAGCACCGCACGGGCCCGCTCGGTGAACAGCCGTACCGCGTCGCACTGGGCGAACGCCCCGAGGGACAGCCGGGGCCCGGCGGTGTCGGGCAGCGGCAGGGTGGGGACGGCCAGCGTCTGTTCGCTGCCGATGCCCAGCACCTGGCGGCTGGTGGCCAGCACCCGCAGCAGCGGGGCCTCGCGCAGCAGCCGGTCGGTGAGCAGGGCGCAGGCGTGCAGCAGGTGCTCGCAGTTGTCCAGCACCAGGAGGACCTGGCGGTCCCGCAGATGATCGATCAGCACGTCCATCGGCGGGCGGGAGGAGTGGTCCCGGATCTCCAGGGCCTCGGTGAGGCTCTGGGCGAGCAGCGCGGGACTGTCGAGTTCGGCGAGTTCGGCGAGCCAGACGCCGTCGGGGAAGGCCCGGCGCGCGTCCTCGGCGACCCGCAGGGCCAGCCGGGTCTTGCCGACGCCGCCGACACCGGTGAGGGTCACCAGCCGGGAAGCCGACAGCATCCTCTTGACCTCGGCCGCTTCATGCCGACGCCCTACGAAGCTCGTCACCTCGGACGGCAGCCTGCCGGTCTGCCGTCCGGTCGAGATGTCCGTTGCCACCGTACCCATCGATGCCTCGAACCCGGCTCGGTGGCGTGGGCGGGACCCCGCTCACGCGGACCCAGCCGATACCACCAAGGCTATGCCTCCGCCGAGGCCGTCGCACACCCCGTCGGACGGTCTCGGGGCGACGCTGTGTCCGCACTCCACGACCAGGGGTGCGGGTCTGTGTACCGGTGGTGAGCGGTGGTGGCCGGGTGTGACCTCCCCGGGGGTCGATGGGTGGGATCGGGTACCGATGCGGGGATATCTCCCCTCGTCGCGGACCCGCGCCCGGACCGATGCTGACGACGTTGGAAGAGTTCCGCCGACCGTCGGCGGAAGAGCGAAGGTTCAGTTATGTGCCTCCATCAGCCCACCTGTCCCTCTGCGGACGCGCCCGACCATGATTCCGCGCGTCTGGTGGCCACCCATCCCGAGCAGGGCTGGAGCCTGCTCTGCAATGGAGTGGTGATCTTCGCGGACACGGGCGAACTGCTCCCCGACGGGCGCGTCATCCCCGCGCCCCGGGCCTGCCCCGACCAGTCGGCATGAACGTCCCGACCCTCACCATCGCCCCGCCGGCCCCGATGAGCGCGGCCCGGCGTCCGGTGCGCAATGCCCCGGCCACCAGCGGTGGGACCTCGTGGCTGCTGCCGTCCGAACCCGCCTCGGTGTCCCAGGCCCGCCGTCTCACGGTCGCGCAGCTGACGGCCTGGGCCCTCAGCGATCACATCGACGACGCCGAACTGCTGGTGAGCGAGCTGGTGACCAATGCGGTGCGGCACGCCTGCGGCCCGATCCGGCTGACCTTCTCCCTGTGCGCGACCGACCGTGCCTTCCGGTGCGAGGTCGCCGACGAGGACTGCGGAAAGCCCCGGCTGTGCCGGGCGGGCGAGAACGACGAAGGGGGACGCGGGATCCATCTGCTGGAACTGCTCTCCCGCTGCTGGGGCAGTACCAGCACGGCGGTGGGCAAGGTCGTCTGGTTCGAGCTCCACGCGCTGACTCCGAACCGATCAGGCGTGACTCCGTAAGAAACGTGACTCGATCAGATTCGTGACGCGACGAAAGGAGACGCCATAGAGAACTCCACACCTCGTACCCACACGGTGAAACCGCACGGCCCGGGGTGCGGACCGGTGTAAGCCTCACCCACACCGCCCGCCTCCGGGCCCCTTCAGCCTCTGCGCACGTCATTGATCGTCCTCATACCGTTCATGTAGCCTGACGATCGCTCCGAGTAGCGTAGTTTTCGAGTTTTTCGCAGTTTGTAGTAGTGCCGTGTGTGGGGCCGAGGGGGCTGTCGTGGTGGACGAGCGGACCACGGCCTCCGGCCCCTCCGGCGCTCTCGTCGGCCGCACCGGGGAACTCGCGGCGCTCACCGCCCACGCCGAGTCCGCCGTCGCCGGACGCTCCGGACTCGTGCTGCTGACCGGCCCGGCCGGAATCGGCAAGACCAGTCTGCTCAGCGCCTTCCTCGAGAGCGACGCCTGCCGGAAGCTGACCGTGCTCCACGGCACCTGCCGTGAGGTCGCCGCCGGTA
Source organism: Streptomyces sp. NPDC048636 (assembly GCF_040650655.1). Taxonomy (NCBI): domain Bacteria; kingdom Bacillati; phylum Actinomycetota; class Actinomycetes; order Kitasatosporales; family Streptomycetaceae; genus Streptomyces; species Streptomyces sp. NPDC048636. Next base: position 63,683 of record NZ_JBEZHR010000006.1, read on the forward strand.
CGGGCTACGGCGGCGTCCGCGCCCTCTTCGCCACCCTGGGACTCAACCACGCGAACGCCGGGGACTCCCCGCTGCTGCGCGGCAGCGCCGCCCGCGCCCTCCCCGCCCTCACCCCCGACCCCGGGCATGACGAGCCGTGCGCGGCGGCGCCCGCCTATCCGGTGCTGCACGGGCTGTACTGGCTCGCCGCCAATCTGATGGGCCAGGGCCCGCTGGTGCTCGTGCTGGACGATGTGCACTGGTGCGACGAACGGTCGCTGCGCTGGATCGACTTCCTGCTGCGGCGCGCCGACCACCTCCCGCTGCTCGTGGTGCTCGCCCAGCGCACCGAGGCCGAGCCCACCGCGCCCGCGGCCCTGGCCGATATCGTCGCCCACCCCCGTACCTCGGTGCTCCGCCTCGACCCGCTCACCGGTACGGACGTGGGCGAGATGGCGCGGCTGGTCTTCCCCACCCCCGTCGCGCCGACGTTCGCCGAGCGCGCCGCGGCCGTCTGCGGCGGCAATCCGCTCACCGTGGCCCGGCTGCTGCGCGAGCTGCGCGCCAAGGGCGTATCCCCGGACGAGCGCGGTATCCAGGAGATCGCCGAGGTCGGCCAGCACGTGGTCGCGCTGTCCGTGCGCGCGCTCTTCGACCACCGGCCCGACTGGGTCCGGGACGTGGCGACCGCGATCGCCGTTCTCGGCGACGAGGACACCGGACATATCGGCGCGCTCGCCGGTGTCCCCGCCACCCGGGTCGAGGAGGCCGTCGCACTGCTGCGGGACGCCGAGGTGATGGCGCCGGACCGCCCGGACCTGGCGCATGACGTGGTGCGTTCCGCGGTGCTCGAGACCGCCGGGGCCCCGGCGCTGGCCGCGCTGCGCGCCAGGGCCGCCCTGCTGCTGAGCGATATCGGACGGCCCGCCGAGGAAGTGGCCAACCAGGTGCTGCTGGTTCCCGGCACCCCCGAGCCATGGATGCGCATGGTGCTGCGCGAGGCCGCGTCGCAGGCCGAGCACCGGGGCGCCCCCGAGGCGACCGCCCGCTATCTGTACCGGGTCCTGGAGGCCGAGCCGGACAGCGTTCCGGTCCGGGTCCAACTCGCCCGGGCGCTGGCCGAGATCAATCCGGTGGAGGCCGTCCGGCTGCTCGAGCACGCGCTGTCGCTGACCTCCGACGTCCGCGCCAAGGCGCCCATCGCCGTGCAGTACGGCATGACCTGTCTGCCCGTGCAGCGTTCCCGCAGCGCCGTCCGGGTGCTCACCTGCGTACTGGACGCGCTCGAGGCGGCGACGGGACCCGATCCCGACCCGGCCGACGCCGAATTGCTCACCCTCGTCCGCTCCGCGCTGCTGATCACCGGCTCCGATGAGAAGGCGACCATCGACACGGTCCGGGAGCGGTTCGCGCGGCTGCCCGAGCCGCCCGGGGACACCCCCGCACAGCGCCAGGTCCTGGCCGTGATGACGCTGCACTCCGCGCTGGGCGGCAGCTCCGCCGCGCGAACGGTCTGCCGGGCCCGGCACACCCTCCGCTCCTCGGGGGTCGCGGTCGACAACTGGTCGGTGCTGCTGTCCTCGGTCAGCCTCAGCCTGGCCGACGACACCGAGGGCGCGCTGGAGGCGCTGGACCGCTCGCTGCGGCTCAGCCAGGACAACGCCGCGGTGTGGTCGTATGTGATCGCCCTGGCCAGCCGCGCCCTGGTGCTGCACGGGATCGGCGCGATGGCCGACGCGCTCGCCGACGCCCAGACCTCCGTGGAGATCATCGGCGAGGAGCGGTGGTGCACCAACGTGACCATGCCGCAGACCGCGCTGGCCACCGTCCTGATCGACCGCGGTGAACCCGAGCGCGCCGAAGAGCTGCTGGCGCGGGTCACCCGGCCGAACATCGACGGGTTCGCCATGGAGTACCACTGGTATCTGATGGCCCGCGCACGGGCCCGGTGGGCGCTGGGCGACGGCGACACCGCGCTGCGCCTGCTGCTGGACTGCGGAGCCTCGCTGGCCGAAGCCGGGCTCACCAACCCCGTCTTCGTCCCCTGGTGGGCCGAGGCGGCCTGTCTCTGCGCCGCGGAGAAGCGCCCCGACCGGGTGCGGGACGCCGTCGACCACGGCACCGAACTGGCCCGGCGCTGGAACACCCCCCGGGCGCTGGGTCTCGCCGCCCTCGCCCGCGGAGTGATCACCCCCGGGGCGTCCGGTATCGAACTGCTCACCGAGGCCGTCGACCAGCTGTCCGGCTCACCGGCCCGGGCCGAGTACGCCCGGGCGGAACTGCTGCTCGGCGGGGCGCTGCTGGACGCGGGCGATCCGCGCGGGGCGCGGGAGCGTCTGCGGACGGCCGCGGACCTGGCCCAGAGCTGTGGCGCCCTCGCGCTCGCCCGGGAGGCCCGGGGGCGGCTCGTCGCCGCGGGCGGCCGGATGCGGGAGATCACCGCCTCGCCGGTGGACCTGCTCACCGGCACCGAGCGCACCGTCGCCGGACTCGCCGCGCGCGGCGCCGGCAACCGGGACATCGCCGAGTCGCTGTTCGTCACGGTGCGCACCGTCGAAACCCATCTCACCAGCGTCTACCGCAAGTTGGGGGTGAACCAGCGCACCGAGCTCGCCTCGGTCCTGCACACCCCGAGCGTTCCCGATCCACGCGCCCCGGCCTGGGTCTCCGTCTCGCGCGGACGACACTGACCACTATGTGACGACCCGGGTCGGCTCCCGGGCAACGCCCCGGACATATAGTCACACCATGCAGTTCAACGGGCTCCCGTTCCCCGGGCGAGAACGAGAGCAGGCCGCGCTGTCGCGGGTCATCACCGACCTCGGCAGGGGTCGGTCGGCGATCGTGACGATCGCCGGGCGGCCCGGCTTCGGACAGCGCGCCCTGCTCGGATGGGCGGCCCGGCTCGCCGTCGACCGCGGAATGCGCGTCCTGCGTGCCGAGGCCACCGCCAGCGAGAGCGGCCTGCGCTACGGCGCCGTCGACCAGCTGCTGACCCCGGTGGACGGGCTCGGCGACGGCACCCGGCGGGCCCTGTCCGGACACGGCCCGGACAGCCGTTTACCGGGACTGGCCGAACTGCTGCGCACCGCCCGTGACCGGCCCACGCTGGTGACCGTGGCGGACGTGGGCCGACTGGACCCGGCCTCGCTGCGCTGGTTCGGAGCCCTGATACGCAGACTGCCCGGCACCCCGACGGCGGTCCTGGCCAGCAGCACCGGTGACCATCACGCGGGCTGGAGCGGCATCGTCTCCGCCGCCGACCCGGTACCCGTCACCCAGCTCACTCTGTCCGCACTGACCGACCGGGACATCGCCACCGCGGTGGCGATGCTCTGCGGTGAGCCCGGCGAGGAACCGTTCACCGCGGCCGCGGCGGAGGCCACGGCGGGCAATCCCGCGGTGGCGCACGAGGCGTTGAGCCGCTTCGCCGGGCGCGGCCTCCGGCCGCTGGCCTCGCGCGTGCCCGAGCTGCGCGCGCTCATCACCTCGGTCACCGGTGAGCACACCACCCGGGCGCTGAGCGGACTGCCGGACACCGCCGTGGCGGTGCTGCGGGCGCTGGCGGTCTGCGGTGAATTGCTCGATCTGCCCCTGTTGTACGCCCTCGCCGGGCCGAGAGCGGCCCGGGAGCCGGGGCTGCGCGCCACCCTGGAGGCGACCGGACTCACCGTCGCCACCGGCACCGGCACCGGCACCGCCACCGGCACCGCCACCGGCACCGGCACCGGCACCGGTCTTCGGCTGCGCAACGCCGACGTACGGGCCCGGGTCCTGGAGGAGATGACCGCCGCCGAGCGCGCCGACCTCTTCGCCCGGGCCGCCGAACTGGCGCACCGGGCCGCCGTGCCCGACGAGGACATCACCCGTCTGCTGCTCGCCGCCCGCCCCGCCGGAGAGCCCTGGGCCGTCCACACCCTGCGCCGCACCTGCGCCGCCGCACTGCGGGCCGGCCGGTCCGCCGAGGCCATCGCCTGTCTGACCCGAGCATTGGAAGAGCCCATGGAACCCGGATCGCGGGCCCGGCTGGGACTGGAACTGGCCGCCATCGAGGTGCTGGCCGCACCCGAGGCAGGGGACCGCCGCCTGGAGGAGATCATCCGCACCGGGGGCGATCAGCTCGCCCGGGCCCGCACCCGCGCCGCCGACCTGGGGCTGACCCGCGGCGATGTCGAGGGGCTGCGCCGCGCGGTGCTGAGCGCGCTGCCCGCCGCCCACGACGCCGAGCGGGCCGAACTGGCCGCCCTGTATTGGCTCTCCGAGGAGGAACGGGAGGGTGACAGCGCGCTGACGCTGGCCGATGTCCCCCCGCTGCCCGACCGGCCACCCTGCCCGGCGCAGGCCGGGGCGCGCGCCTGGCAGCTCGCCCTGCGCGCCGAGGACCTGCCCCTGACCCGGGAGCTGGCCCGCCGCGCGGTCACCGGCCAGGAAGGCGGCGGCGCGCTGATCCTGCCCCGGCTCGCCGCGGCCCGTGCCCTCTTTCTCACCGACGACGTGGAGGAGGCCGAAACCCGGCTGGACGTCCTCCACACCGAACTGCGCCGCCGCCACGCCCGCGCCGCCTCCGCGCTCGTCCTGGCCGTCCGCGGCGAACTCCATCTGCGCCGCGGACGGCTGGACATGGCCGAGCGGGACGCCGCCGCCGCCGAACGCTGTCTGCCCCACGCCCGCTGGCATCCCGACACCGCCCCGTATCTGTCCGCCGTGCAGATCATCGTCGCCCTGGAGAGCGGTCAGTCCGACCGGGCCCGGGCGCTCGCCGCGACCGCCCCGCCCACCGGGGAGCGGCAGGCCACGGCCTGGGCGTATCTGCTCTTCGCCCAGGGGATGGTGGACCTGCTGGACGGCCGCGTCACCGACGCCGGAGAGCGCTTCCGCTCCGCCGGACGACGGCTGCTGCGCCGCGGTCACCTCAACCCCGCGCTGATGCCCTGGCGTTCGATGGCCGCCCGCGCCTGCCAGCGGGCCGGGGACCATGAGGAGGCCGAGCGGCTGACGCAGGAGGAGCTTGCGCTGGCCCGGCGGTGGGGTGCGCCGAGCGCCCTCGGCTGGGCCCAGCTCGGTGCCGGGCGGGTGGCCCGCGAAGCCCGCGCCGAACGGCTCCGCGAGGCCGTGCGCACCCTCCGCGGCACCCCCTCCCTGCTGGCCTTCGCCGGGGCGCTCGCCGAGCTGGCCGGGACCGAACTCGACGCCGGGGACCACCGCGCGGCCTCCGCGCTCCTCGCCGAACTGGCCACGTTCACCACCACCCACCGGCCCTCCAGCAGGCTGGCCGCGCGGGTGCGCGTCCTCACCGGGCGACTGAGCCGGTCCGCCGCGTCCGGTGTGGTGCCGCATCCGGCGTGGGCCACGCTGACCGAGGCCGAACGGCGCACCGCGACCCTGGCCGGACATGGCCGCGGCAACCGCGAGATCGCCGAACTGCTGTCGGTGACCACTCGCACCGTCGAGCTCCGGCTCAGCGGCGCGTACCGAAAGCTGCGGATCCGCGGGCGGGCGGAACTGCGCACGCTGATCCGGGCGACAGAGGGGTACGGGACGGATGTTGCTTGAGCGCGAGGCCGAGCGGGCCCAGGTCGCCGAGGCCGTGAAGGCCGCCCGCGCGGGAGAGTCGTCACTGCTGCTGCTCACCGGCCAGCTCGGGATCGGCCGCACCGCGCTGCTGCAACAGCTGGCCGCGCCCACGGAGGACGACGACGTACGGGTGCTGCGCGCCAACGCCGCCCCCATGGAGCAGGACTTCGCCTTCGGTGTGGTCCGCCAGCTCTTCGACAGTCTGCTCACCGGCGCCCCCGAGGAGCTTCGCGAACGCTGGCTGCGGCAGCACGGCGGTTTCACCCGCACCGTCTTCGCCGACGACGCCGTCCCGGCGGGGGAGGGGCGGGCGGCCGCCGCCAGCGAGGCGGTTCTCTACGGTCTGCGTTCCCTGCTGGCCGACGTCTGTGCCGACGGCCCGCTGCTGATCCTCGTCGATGACCTCCAGTGGGTGGACACCCCTTCCCTGCGCTGGCTCGCCTATCTGGTCAAGCGGTTGCACGGCTTGCGCGTCGTCCTGGTGTGCACCCTGCGGGACGGCGATCCGCGCGCCCAGCACCCACTGCTGACCGAGGTCACCGATGGGGCCGCGCGGGTGCTGAGCCCCGCGCCGCTCACCCTCGAGGGCACCCAGGAGATGATCCGGGAGCAGTTCGGCGAGCGGGGGGATGAGGAGTTCGCGCGCGCCTGCCACGAGATATCCGGCGGCAATCCGCTGTTCCTGCTGTCGGTGCTGCTCGGCCTCGCCGTGGGCGGCCACCTGCCCACCGCGTGCCACGCCGACGCCGCCCGCGAACTGCGCCCCTCCCAGCTCCGGGAGCGGCTCGCGGGCTGTATGCGCACCCAGCCGCAGCCGGTACGGGACCTGGCCGCGGCCATCGCGGTCCTCGGCGACCAGGGCGAACCCGATCTGATGGCCCGGCTCGCCGGACTGGACGCGATCGGCTACACCGCCGCCCTGCGCGCCGTCCACGAACTGGGACTGACCGCCACCGAACAGGAGCCGCGCTTCGTCCACCGGGTGGTGCAGGACGCGGTCGAGTCCTCCATGACCGTGGCCGAGCGCGAGCGGCTGCACGACGCCGCCGCCGAACTGCTGTACCGCAACGGATGTCCCGCGGAGCTGGTCGCGGCCCAGCTGATGGCCGTCACCGCCTCCCGGCACCCCTGGTCGGTGGAGGTGCTGCGGGCCGCCGCGGACACCGCGCTGCGCCGCGGCGCGCCGGATATCGCCGCCCGCTATCTGCGGCGTGCCCTGCTGGACGGCTCCCTCTCGGGCGAGGGGCGGGCACGGCTGCTGATCGATCTGGCCACCGCGGAGCGCGGATTCGACCCGGCCGCCTGTGAACGCCATATCTCCCAGGCGATACCCCTGCTGCCCTCGGCCCGGCACCGGGCCGCCGCCGCGCTGCGGATCTCGCCGACCATCGTGGGACTCACCCCGCCCTCCGTCCTCGATCTGCTGCACCAGGTCGCCGAGGACCTGGGCCCGGTGGCCGGACTGGAGGGCACCGCGCGCGACCTGTCCCTGCGGCTTGAGGCGCGGCTGCGGCACGCCGGGCACGAGGATCCGGCCGAACTGGCCGCCTCCGTGGCCCGGTTGAGCGGTATGGGGGAGGAACCACCGCTCGGCTCGGCCGCCGAACGCGAGCTGACCGCGGTCCTGCTCACCGCGGCCACGCTCACCGCCCGGCTGCCCACCGCCCGGATCACCGGAATCGCCCACCGCATCCTGGAGCGCGAACCGGCCACCTCCGCACGTGTGCACTCGGCGCTGCCCCTGGTGGTGATCGCCCTGGTCGCCTCCGACTCGGTGCGGGACATCCGCTCCTGGCTGTCGGCCGAGCGCCACACCGTGCGGCAGGACGCCACCGTCGTCGACGCGTTCGTCCACCTCGAGCAGGCGATGGTGCTCACCGCCCGAGGACGGCCCGCCAAGGCGCTCGACCACGCCGAGCGCGCCGCACGGCTGGCCGAGGCGCACTGGCAGGAGATCGGGGTCATCTCCACCGTGGCCCTGACCGGTGTCGCCCTCGAACTGCGCGACCCCGCGCTCACCGAGCGGATCCTCGACCGGCTCGGCCGGCGCCGCTCCGCCAGCCTGGCGCTGACCGCCGCGCTCCAGCTCCTCAAGGCGGTGCAGGACTCCGGGCACGGCCGGTGGAACGCCGCGCTGGACACCCTGCTCGCCTGCGGACGGCAGCTGGAGGCGTCGGGCTGGCGCAACCCCGTGCTCTTCCCGTGGCGGCCCTGCGCGGCCGCCCTCCAGGTGCGCGTCGGTGACGCCCGCGCGGCGTTCGCCCTCGCCGAGGAGGAGCATCTGCGGGCCGTGGAATGGGGCGCGCCGGTCGCGGTCGGCCGTGCCCTGCGGCTCAAGGGACGGCTGCACGGCGGCGACCGGGGGGTGAACCTCCTGCGGGAGTCCGTCGATGTCCTGCGCGCCTCCGCCAATGAGCTCGAACTCGCACGCGCCCTGCTGACCCTGGGCAGACGGCTGCGCTGCGGCACCGAAGCGGAGGCCGTACTCCAGGAGGCGGCCGGCCTCGCCGCCGCCTGTGGCGCGCCCTGGCTGGGCGAACGCGCCCGCACCCGGAACGGCCGCGCGGCGCCCGCCGCACGGCCGGAGACCGGTCTCACCCGCACCGAACACACGGTGATCGCCCTCGTCGGCCGAGGGCTCACCAACCAGGAGATCGCCGGTGAACTCGGCGTGACCACGCGCGCGATCGAGAAGCACCTCACCCACGCCTACCGGAAGCTGGAGGTCTCCGGTCGCCGCGAACTCATCGGTCTGCTGCCCCGCCTTCAACCGCAAAACCGCAGTTAACGGCGGTAATTGAGTGACGATCGGCGTCCCGGGTGAACCACCGAACCGAACCACCGAAACCCGGGGGTGCGGACCGAACCCCCGGACCCCGCCGACCACGGGATTGGGCGGCAACGCCGCAGTTGACGTTGACTGGATCAGCCACTCCTCCCTAGTCTCCATTGTGAAATCACATTCGAAAAACAATTGCGCGCGCAATTCCCCCCGGTAAATTCAGAATTCAGGAAGGGATGGCAGTCCCTTGGCAATGTCCGCACTAGCAGATTCGGCTCGGCCAACCCCCCACGAGCTCGGATGTGAACAGGCCGAGTACGCCGACCTCCTGCGCCAGTTCGAGCAGCCAGGGGTGTGTGTCGTATGTCTCGACCCGTCCCTGACGGTCCAGCAGGCCAGTCGGGAGTTCTTCCGCCAGTTCGACGACGCGTCGGCCGATGTCTGTGGCCGCGACTTCTGCGATCTGGTCCACCCCAGCGTTCAGCAGACCCTGCGGCGCCAGTTCACCGGGCTCGTGGACGGCTCCCGTCATCGCGTCGCCGCCCATACGGTGCTCGTCGGACCCCAGGGTTCGGCCTTCACCAGTGTGCTCACGGCCGTGGCCGTACGCGAGGGCCGCTCCCATGTGGCCTCCATCCTCGTGCTGTTGCGCCCCGCGGCGGGCGACGGCGAGGTCGACATGGTCACCGAACGCAAGAAACTGCTCACCGAGATCGAGGCGCGCATCCTGGAGGGGATCGCCGCCGGTCTGTCGACGATCCCCCTGGCCGCGCGGCTCTACCTCAGCCGCCAGGGCGTCGAGTACCACGTGACCCGGCTGCTCCGTAAGCTGCGGGTGCCCAACCGGGCGGCCCTGGTCTCCCGTGCCTACTCGATGGGCATCCTCAATGTGGGCTCCTGGCCCCCGAAGGTCGTCGAGGACTTCGTCAAGTGACCCCGCCCGAGGGGTGGGCGACACGCGGCCACAGCCGGTCCGGCGCGGACCGGCTGTGGCCGCGCCGCCACTCCAGGACCCATGAGGCGGCCCGGGCCCTCGCCGGACTGGATCCAGCGGTCGCCGACTACACCCGCGACGGAGCCGTCCGCACCGTACGGATCGCCCGCACCACCCCCCTCCGCGCCGACATCCTCCAGCTGCGCCGGGCCCATCACGGGCGGACGCTGCACCGCCTCGGCGTTCCGGTCTGGGACGAGGACGACGAGCGGGCCGTCCATCTGCTGTGCACGGAGGGCGACGCGGTGGCCGGCGCGCTCCGGGTCACCGTCGGCCGGGCCGGACAGGGCGAGCTCTACGAGGACTTCGGCCCGCTGGAGGAGACGCTCGGCGACGGTGAACTGCTGATGTTCGCCCGGCAGATCGTACGGCCGCGACGGCGCGGTACCGAGGTCGCCACCGCGCTGGCCCACGCCGCGTGTCTGTGGTGGAGCGTGCACTCCCGGCTGCGGCGGATCGCCTTCACCGGGATCACTCCCGGGGCCGTCGTCCCCGTCTTCGGAGCCGGTGCGGTCACCCCGCCCTTACCTCTGGGCCCGGAGTCCGTCCCGGTCGCCGTCTTCACCGGGCGGCTGGACACGGTCGCCGACGAGACCGCCCGGCGGCTGCTGCGGACCGGGTGGTCGATCACCCTCCGGGAGGCCCTGTGCGCGGACGGAGCCGGGGGCACGGCGCCCGGGGACGTCCCGTGAGCGATCCGCGGGCCCCCGCCGGGCCGCCACGGCTGCCGTTCCCCGGCGACCACCCGGCGGAACCGCCCACGTGCTACGCGCGGATGCGCCGGGAGTGCCCGGTCAGCCGGGTCCGGATGCCGTCCGGCGACCTCGGCTGGCTGGTCACCCGGTACAAGGACGCCCGGTTCGCGCTCTCCGACAGCCGGTTGAGCAAGGCCGCGCTCACCGCACCCGGCGCACCCCGTATCCGGCCCGGGGTCCTGCTGCCGGGCCTGCTGTTCACCACCGACCCGCCCGAGCACACCGCGCTGCGCACCCGGGCCACCGCGGCGCTGACCCGCACCCGGATCGACGGGCTGCGCCCCGCGGTCGCCGGGATCGCGGAGGAGCTCGTGGACGGCTTCGCCGCCCGTGCCGAGGCCGACCTCGTGGCCGATTTCGCCCGTCCGTTCGCCATGCGCGTGATGTGCCGGCTGCTGGGCGTCCCCCTGGGCGACCGCGACCGGTTCGCGCACTGGGCCGAGACGGTGCTCGCGGTCGACGGACACAGCCCCGATGAGGTCGAGCGCGCCCAGCGCGACCTCATGGCGTACACCGGAGCGCTGGTCACCGCCCGCGCCGCGGCGCCCGCGGACGATCTGGTCTCGGCGCTCGCCCGCGACGGCGACGACGCCACCGCCGTCTCCCTCGCCGCCACCTTCCTGGTCACCGGCTACGAGACGATGGTGGCCGCCGTGGCCAACGCGGTGCTGACCCTGCTCACCCGGGGCGGCCTGCCCGCGCCCTGGCCCGCCGACTCCCGGGCGCTGATCGAGGAACTGCTGCGGCTCGGCACCTTCGGCGACGCGCTGCGCTCCCGCCGCGCGACCGCCGACATCACCATGGGCGGGGTGGTGGTGCCCGCCGGAGACGTGGTGCTGGTCTCCCTCGCCTCGGCCAACCGTGACGAGACCGTCTTCACCGCCCCCGATGAGCTGCTGCCCGGCCGCACCCCGCGCCACCTCGGCTTCGGCCACGGCGCGCACTACTGCCCCGGCGCCCGGCTGGCCCGGGTGGAGCTGGAGACGGCCCTGCGCACGCTGGCCACCCGCCTCCCCGGGCTGCGGCTGGCGATGGCGCCGACGGAGGCGGTGCCGCGGGCGGGCTCCGCCGAGCGGCCGCCCGAACGGCTCGCCGTCCGCTGGGACCCGCCGGGCGGCGCGGACGGCTCAGGGCGCGGAGGAGGGACCCTGTGACAGCCGCAGTACCTGGAAGGCGGTGAGCGCGACATGGAGCTCGGTGCGCTGGACGCCGGACTCCAGATCACAGCCGAGCAGCCGCTCGATCGAACGCAGCCGCTGGTAGAACGCCTGACGTGACAGGTTGGCCCGCTTGGCGGCCACGGTCTTGTTGCCCGCCGCGTCCAGATAGGCGCGCAGCGTCGACAGCAGATCGGTGCCATGCCGCTCGTCGTAGTCGACCAGCCGCCCCAGCTGCCGTTCCACGTACTCCTGCACCCGTACATCGCCCCGCAGCGCGTACAGCAGCTGCCGTAGTCCGATATCGCACAGCTCATGGAAGGGCTTGTCCGGAAGTCCGGGGACGGCGGCGTCCGCGACCCGGGCCGCCTGCTGGAAGGAGCGCGCAAGCCGCGACAGATCCGCCACCTCCGAGCCCGCGCTGACCACCGCGTCCGGCCGTGACTCCCGCACCGAGCGGCTCAGCCGCTCCACCAGCGGACGCCAGGAGACCGAGGGCGCAAAGCCGAGCAGCACCCCGATATGGTCCCCGGGCACCGCGCCCACCAGCACGGACGTCCCGTCCGTCGCCAGCTCGGCGGTCAGCCGGTCGGCCAGCTCCGCCGACTCCTCGGGCCCCGGCCCCCGGGCCAGGGTGACCAGGGCGACGAGGAACCGGCGCCCGCGCACCGGTGTGCCCAGCGCCTCGGCCCGCGCCCTGGCCTCCCCGGCGGACCGGCAGCGCTGCTCGACCAGGTCCAGCAGCAGGGTGCGCTGCGCCCGCCGCTCCCACCGGGTGTGCTGGGTCAGCCGCGCGATGGTCAGGGCGGTGGCCGTGCGCTCCAGGACCATCGCGTGCTCGGGCCCTGTGGCCGGGGCGCCGGAGGCGTCCGGGAGCATCAGCAGCCGTCCCCAGCGCTCGCCCCGGTACTCCACCGCCGTCACCAGCCAGTGCTCCGGACCGCTGAGCTCGGTGCGGTCGGGGGAGGGGGTGGCGCGGGACCTTCGCTCCCAGCCGGTCAGCGCCTCCTCGACGCCCGGCCCCGGCGGGCCGCAGATCACCGCCTGGTGCACCAGGTTCTCCAGCACCACGGGATGGCCGCTCATCTCGGCCGCCATGCCCACCACCTCATCGGGCTCGGCGCCGCGCAGGGTCAGTGCGGTGAAGGTGTCATGGACGTCATGGGCCCGCCGCAGGCTCTCGATCTGACTGCCGATGATCATGGAGTGGACGATCTGGGTGACCTCCACGAAGTTCACGCTCCGGGAGAGCAGCACCAGCGGGAAATCCCGGTCCAGACAGGCGCGCACCAGCTCCTTCGGCGGCCGGTGGTAGCGCCGGACCAGCTCTATCACCAGCCCCGCCGCGCCGATGTCCGCCAGCTCCTCCACATAGCGCCGGACCTGCGAGGGGTCCTCCTCCGGCAGTGGCATCCCGGTGGTCAGCACCAGCTCCCCGCCCTTGAGGAACGAGGCCGGGTCGAGCAGCTCGGTGATATGCACCCAGCGCACCGGACGGGACAGCTGTCCCTGGCCGGAGACCACCTCCGGCAGCCCCGCCGCCAGCACCGGCAGCCGCAGCGCGGCGTCGAGCGTGAGCGGCCCGTCGGCCTCGTACGCGATACCGCCGGAGCCGTTCATGCGGATCACTCTGACAAGCTCCCGTCCCGTGCGCAACGGGCCCCCTTGACACCGTGCCGGTGCGGAGCCGTTGACAGATCGTCCATACCGATCACCACAGAGCGACACAATGATCATTGTCTTCGCCCGGTCCGCTCCGGCACGCTCGAAGAGTCCGTGGAAACGCCGACCTGTTGGGTGTGGGAGAGAACATGACCAATCTGTCGCCGCAGCTTCGCCAGGCCACCCCGGTGGTCGCCGTCCGTGGAGAGGGCGTCCACGTCGACGGCGAGGACGGCCGGCGGTATCTCGACTTCACCGCGGGCATCGGCGTCACCAGCACCGGACACTGCCATCCGCGGGTCGTCGCCGCGGCGCAGGAGCAGGTGGGCACCCTCATCCACGGCCAGTACACGACCGTGATGCACCCGCCGCTGCGGCGGCTGGTGGAGAAGCTGGGCGAGGTGCTGCCGCCGGGGCTCGACAGCCTGTTCTTCGCCAACTCGGGCAGTGAGGCTGTCGAGTCGGCCCTGCGGCTGGCCCGTCAGGCCACCGGACGGCCGAATGTCCTGGTCTGCCACGGCGGCTTCCACGGCCGTACCGTCGCGACCGCGTCCATGACGACCTCCGGCACCCGCTTCCGCTCCGGTTTCTCGCCCCTGATGAGCGGTGTGGTGGTGACCCCGTTCCCCACCGCCTACCGGTACGGCTGGGACGAGGAGACCGCGACCACGTTCGCCCTGCGCGAGCTGGACTACGTCCTCCAGAGCATCTCCCACCCCGACGACACCGCGGCGATCATCGTCGAACCGGTGCTCGGCGAGGGCGGCTACGTACCCGCCACCGAGGGCTTCCTCCAGGGGCTGCGCGAACGGGCCGACCGCCACGGCTTCCTGCTCATCCTGGACGAGGTGCAGACCGGCGTCGGGCGCACCGGAAAGTTCTGGGGCCATGACCACTTCGGGACCCGCCCCGACATCCTGGTCACCGCCAAGGGCCTGGCCAGCGGCTTTCCGTTGTCCGGTATCGCGGCCTCCGAGGAGCTGATGAGCAAGGCATGGCCCGGCTCCCAGGGCGGTACGTACGGCGCCAATGCCGTGGCGTGCGCCGCCGCGGCGGCCACCCTCGACGTGGTGCGCGAGGAGAACCTCGTCGCCAACGCCGCGGCCATGGGGGCGCGGCTGCGCGGCGGGCTCGAGGACGTGGCCGCGAAGACCCCGGCCATCGGCGATGTCCGCGGCCTCGGTCTGATGCAGGCCAGCGAGTTCGTCACCGAGGACGGCGAGCCGGACCCGGCGACGGCCGCCCGGGTCCAGAAGGCCGCGATCGACGAAGGGCTGTTGCTGCTGCTGTGCGGGGCCTGGAACCATGTGGTCCGGATGATCCCCGCCCTGGTCGTCGACGAAGCGGCGATCGACGAGGGTCTGCGCGCCTGGTCCGCCGCCGTGAGCGCCGGCACGGCGGGCTCCTGACGCACCGCACCCCGAAGGAGACTGCCGCCATGTCCACCCCCTCGTTCCCCGCCGCGGCCGATGTGCTCGCCACGGTGCCCAAGAAGCTCTACATCGCCGGATCCTGGTCCGACGCGGCCGGTGGCCTGACCATGCCGGTCGACGACCCGGCCACCGGTGAGGCGCTGTGCGAGGTCGCCGACGCCAGCCCCGCGGACGGTCAGCGGGCCCTGGCCGCCGCCGAGGACGCCCAGGAGAAGTGGGCCGCCACCGCGCCCCGGGCCCGCAGCGAGATCCTGCGCCGCGCCTATGAACTGATCCTGGAGCGCGCCGACGCGCTCGCCGCCCTGATGACGGCCGAAATGGGCAAACCGCTCGCCGAGGCGCGCGGTGAGGCCGCCTACGCCGCCGAGTTCTTCCGCTGGTTCTCCGAGGAGGCCGTCCGTATCGACGGCGGCTTCGCCACGATGCCGGACGGCAAGAACCGCATGCTGCTGATGCGCCGCCCCGTCGGCCCCTGTCTGCTCATCACCCCGTGGAACTTCCCGCTGGCCATGGGCACCCGCAAGATCGGCCCGGCGATCGCCGCGGGCTGCACCATGGTGCTCAAGCCCGCGCCCCAGACGCCGCTGTCCAGCCTCGCCCTCGCCGGGATCCTGGAGGAGGCCGGTCTTCCGCCGGGCGTACTGAACGTGGTGACCACCTCACGCGCGGGAGAGGTGGTGGAGCCGCTGCTGACCGGCGGGCAGATCCGCAAGCTCTCCTTCACCGGCTCCACCCAGGTCGGGCGCACCCTGCTGGCCCAGTGCGCGCCCGCCGTCGTCCGCACCTCCATGGAACTCGGCGGCAACGCGCCCTTCGTCGTCTTCGACGACGCCGACCTCGATGTCGCGGTCGAGGGCGCCATGATGGCCAAGATGCGGAACATGGGGGAGGCGTGCACCGCGGCCAACCGGTTCTTCGTGCACCGGTCCGTGGCCGCCGAGTTCGCCGAGCGGCTCGCCCGCCGGATGGGCGCGCTCGAGGTGGGCCCCGGCAGCCGCCCCGGTGTCGACGTGGGCCCGCTGATCGACCGGGCGGGCCGGGAGAAGGTCGAGGAGCTGGTCGCCGACGCGGTGGCCCGCGGCGCCGAGGTCCTGGTCGGCGGCAGCACCCCGGACGGACCCGGCTGCTTCTACCCGCCCACGGTGCTCACCGGAGTGGACCGCGCGAGCAGGCTGATGGAGACCGAGATCTTCGGACCGGTCGCGGCCATCCTCAGCTTCGACGACGAGGACGAGGTCGTCGCCACCGCCAACGCCACCGAATGGGGGCTGGTGGGCTATGTGTTCACCCAGGAACTCAACCGGGCGCTGCGGATGAGCGAACGGCTCGAGGTCGGCATGGTCGGCCTCAACACCGGACTGGTCTCCAACCCGGCGGCCCCCTTCGGCGGGGTCAAGCAGTCCGGACTCGGCCGTGAGGGCGGCCGGGTCGGCATCGACGAGTTCCTGGAGTACAAGTACGTCGCGGTCCCGGTCTGACCGCGCCGCCCGGCTGAACCGCGCCCGCCCCGGCTCCCACGGCCCGGGGCGGGCGCGGACCCGTTTTCCGGAACCACCGGCCCGGCCGGGGCGTTGCCCCCATGAACGCGGTGGTGAGGAGCGGACATGGGCGAGTTGGTCCCCGGCGGCAACCTGCCGCTGCCCGAGGGCGCGCTGACGATCAGGGTGCCCGGTCCCTTCGACCTGTCCGCGCTGATCACGGGCGCGGACGGAAAGGTCGCGGGCGACGCCGACTTCGTCTTCTTCAACCAGCCCTCGGCCCCCGGCGCGCGGCTGCACGGCGACACCCTCACCCTCGACCCCCGGCGGCTGCGCCCGGCCGCCGAGCGGATCACCGTCGTCGTCAGCCCCGGCGACCCCGCCACCCCGCTCGGGCGGCTGCCGGTGCCCGTGCTGACCGTCCTGGCGGGCGGCGGCGCGCCGGTCGCCCGGTTCACCCCGCCACGCCCCGCCCAGGAGACCGTGCTGCTGCTCGCCGAGGTCTACCGGCGCGGCGGCCGGTGGAAGGTGCGTGCGCTCGGCCAGGGGTATGCCGACGGACTGGCCGGAGTGGCGCGGGACTTCGGAGTCGAGGTGGCCGAGGACGCCCCGGCCCCGCCCGCCGCCCCGGCACCCTCCCCGCTCCCGCGGCAGGGGCACTGCCCCGCGCCGGAAGGATCGCTCGCCGTGGTGAACGCCGCGCGGGCGCGGGCCGGAGCGCCGCCCCTGACCCTCGACCTCCGGCTGAGCACGGCAGCGCGGAAACACGCCGGGTCCATGGCCGCCGTCGGCCGGCTCGCCGTGGAGGGCCCGGACGGGGTCTCACTGTTTCAGCAGATCGCCACCTCGGGCTATCGTTGTCTGACCGTCGAAGAGCACCTGGTCTCCGGTCCGCGCACGCCCGAGGAGTTCGTGGAGTACTGCCTGTCCGGCGGGGAGCGCCGCGGCCCGTTCGGCGATCCGGCCGTGGTCCACCTCGGCCTCGGCCGGGCGGTCGGCCCCGGCGGTGACGTCTACTGGACGGCGGTGTGGGCCCGGCCGTTCACCCCGGACGGTCTGAACCGGCTCACCTCCGAGGTCATCACGCTCACCAACGCCGAGCGGGCCGCCGCCCGGCTCGCCCCGCTCACCGCCGAACCGCGGCTGACCACGGCCGCACAGCGGCACAGCGACGACATGGTCGCCCGTGACTTCTACTCCCACACCGCGCCCGAGGGGCAGCAGCCCTGGGACCGGGCCCGGGCCGCCGGAGCCACCCACCGGGGCATCGGGGAGAACATCGCCTGCGGGCAGCGCTCCGCGGCGGAGGTCGTCCAGGGCTGGATGAACAGCCCGGGCCATCGCGCCAATATCCTCAAGCCCGACTTCTCCCATATCGGCGTCGGCTACGCCACCGGCAGCCGGGCCGGTACCTACTGGACCCAGGTCTTCGGCAGCGTCTGACGGCCGCGGCGGGTCCGGGTCCGGGTCCGACGGACGGTGCGGGGGCCGTTCAGGTGCGGGACTCCAGATCGCGCCGGGTGGCGTCCCCGTACACCCCGTTGGCGTCACCACGGATCCCGTACCAGACCTGGAAGCGGGACACGGCCTCGGCGAGGGTCTGGTCGTACGTGCCGTTGACCTGTCCGCCCCGGTACACCTCCGGGATCCGCAGCAGCCGCGTCTGGAGCTCGGTGACCTGCGGACCGCTGTCCCCGAGCGTCAGGATGTTCGGATGCGCGTTCTGCTGCCACTCCCCGTCCGGCGTCCGCTCCCGGGGCTGTGACGGAGGCGCTGCGGGCTCCGTGGGTGTGATGGCGCCCCCGGCCGACGGCGGTGCGCTCACCCCGCCCGTCACCGGAGGGGCGGCCGCACCCGTCGCCGCGTCCCGGGGCAGCACCAGGACCAGCGTCAGCGCGACTCCCGCGCCCAGTCCGCCCATGAGCAGCGCCGCGGCCCGGGAGCGGCGCCGTACCAGCGGGCCGGGTACGCGCAAGGCGCCGGAGGCCGGAGCCAGGGGCACCGCGTCCCAAGAGCCCGGCACCCCCGGACGGGGCTCCATCTCCTGGGTGTCGGCCTCGGCCATCTGATGGGCCACCGGCGGCAGCGGAGCACCGGGCGGGCGGAACAGACGCAGTTCCTCCATCCACTCCTCGACCGGAGGCCCCGGGGGCGCGTCCGGTCCCCGCGCCGCACCGGGCTCCGGGACTGGACCGGGCGCGGGCACCGTGCGGAAGGTGCTGCCGGTCGGCTGGACCGTCCGGCGTCCGGTCCGCCGGCCGGGATCGTGTTCGGCTGCCATACGACCTCCTTCTGCGCCCCACACCGTCAAGCGGTCATACGGACGGAAGTCCGGGACGTCTCAAGGGGACGGCACACCGAGCACCCCGGATCAGTGACCCCACTGGTCCCTCCGCTCCCCGCACCGGTGGTGATAGGGCGTGGCTCCCCGGGGTACCGATTCTGAGGTGTTGCCCTGTCTCCTGACATAGCGAAGGGAGCGCAAGCGATGGAACGGACCACGTGTTGTGTGGTGGGCGGTGGTCCCGCCGGGATGGTCCTCGGGCTGCTGCTGGCCAGAGCGGGCGTCGAGGTGACCGTCCTGGAGAAGCACGGCGACTTCCTGCGCGACTTCCGCGGTGACACGGTGCACCCCAGCACCCTGGCGCTGCTGGAGGACCTGGGCCTGGCCGAGCGGTTCGCCGCCCTGCCCCAGCGGCACGTCCGCACCGTCCAGCTGCCCATCGGGCCGGACGGCGACCTGGTCACCGTGGGCGATATCGGCGCCCTCTCCGGGCCGTACAACTACGTCGCCATGGTGCCGCAGTGGGACCTGCTGGACCTGCTGGCCGACGAGGCCGCGCGGGAGCCCTCGTTCCGGCTGCGGCTGAACACCGAGGCCACCTCCTTCCTCCGGGAGGGCGGACGGATCACCGGGGTGCGCTATCGCGAGCACACCCCGGACGGCGCCACCGGCGAACTGCACGCCACCCTCACGGTGGCCTGCGACGGCCGGGGCTCCCTGGCCAGGGCCCTGCCCGAGTTGGGGCTGCGCTCCTTCCCCTGCCCGATGGACGCCTGGTGGCTGCGGCTGCCGCGGCGTGCGTCGGATCCGCAGGGGGTGGTGGGCAACGCGGGCGACCGCTTCCTCACCGCCATGATCGACCGTGGTGACTACTGGCAGTGCGCCGTCCTCATCCCCAAGGGCGCCGACGAGGAACGCCGCGCCGCGGGTCTCGACCGGTTCCTGGCCGAGTTCGCCGAGGTGGCCCCGTGGCTCGCCGACCGCGAGCCGGAGCTGAAGTCCTGGGACGAGGTGAAGCTGCTGGACGTACGGATGGAACGGCTCCGCCGCTGGCACCGCCCCGGGCTGCTGTGCATCGGCGACGCCGCGCACGCCATGTCGCCCGTCTTCGGGATCGGGATCAATCTCGCCGTCGAGGACGCCGTCGCCGCCGCCCGCCATCTCGTCCGGCCGCTGCGTGCGGGCACCGTCGGACTGCACGACGTCCGCGCCGTCCAGCGCCGCCGGTGGCCGACCACGGCGGCGACCCAGGCACTCCAGCGGCTCGCCCATGCCCGCGTCATCGAACCGCTGCTCAGCGGGCGTTCACCGGTCGGCAAGGCGGTGGGCGCCCTGCGGATGGCCGATCTGCTGAACCGGGCGCCGTGGCTGAAGCGGGCCCCCGCGTACTTCCTCGCCTACGGCGCGATGCGCGAGCGCCCGCCCGCCGCGTCGCTGCGCCGACCGGGCTGAAGCCGGGTTGCTCAGATGATGCCCTCCGCGATCTCCGCCTGCTCCCGGGCGGTCCCGTAGCCGGTGGGGGTCTGGTACGAGCGGCGGGCGACGAACCACCAGACGGTGGCCAGCAGCAGCACCACGGCCAGTGCGAGGGAGGCGTAGTTCATCGAGCCGACCGTCACCGGGCTGGACTGCGGGAGACAGAACAGCACGGTCACACAGGCCACCCACACCACCGCCACCCAGCCGACCGGCTTGCTCCAGCGGCCCAGGTGCCACGGCCCCGGACGGAAGCGGTCCCCGGCGCGCAGCCGCAGGAAGATGGGGATGGCGTAGGCGGGGGTGATACCGATGACGTTGATGGCCGTCACCGCGCCGTAGGCGGTCTCGGAGTACAGCGACGGCAGCGCCAGCACACACGCGACCGCCACCGCCAGCCACACCGCGGGCACCGGGGTCTGGGTGCGGGAGCTGACCCGCTGCCACAGCCGGGACCCGGGCAGCGCCCCGTCCCGGCTGAACGCGAACACCATCCGGCTGGCCGCCGCCACCTCGGCGTTGCCGCAGAACAGCTGCGCCACGATGACGATGAGCAGCATGGCGGTGGCGCCGCCGGTGCCGAGGGCGTCGATGAGGATCTGCGCCGGGGGCACCCCGGTCTCGCTGTTCCGGGCCCCGGCGTAGTCCTGGATGGCGAAGGTCAGCCCGGCCAGCAGTACAAAACCGGCCACCCAGGACACCCAGATGGCGCGGACGATCCCGCGTGCGGCGGACACCGAGGCGTTGGAGGTCTCCTCGGACAGATGCGCGGAGGCGTCGTACCCGGAGAAGGTGTACTGCGCGAGCAGCAGCCCGATCGCCGCCACGTACAGGGGGTTCGACCAACCGGTGTCATTGACGAACTCGGTGAACACGAACTCCGGCGACTGGTGGTGGGACGGAACGATCGCCAGCGCCCCGACGATCACGGCCACCCCCGCCAGGTGCCACCACACACTGATCGAGTTGAGCAGGCTGACCAGCCGCACCCCGAACAGGTTCAGCACCGCGTGCAGCAGCAGGACGCAGATGAAGATGACCATGGTCGATCCGGGGGTGGGATCGAAGCCCCACTGGAGCTGGAACAGCGCCCCGGTGAACAGCGCGGCGCCGTAGTCGATTCCGGCGATCGCGCCCAGCAGCCCCAGCAGATTGAGCCAGCCGGTGTACCAGCCCCAGGCCCGGCCGCCGAGCCGGTCGGCCATGTAGTACAGCGCGCCGGAGGTGGGGTAGGCGCTGGTCACCTCCGCCAGCGCCAGCCCGACGAACAGGACGAACAGACCGACCCCGGCCCAGCCCCACAGCATCACCGCGGGACCGCCGGTCTCCATTCCGAAGCCGTACAGCGTCATACAGCCGGACAGGATCGAGATCACCGAGAAGCTGATGGCGAAGTTGCCGAAGCCGCCCATCCGGCGGGCCAGAACCGGCTGATAGCCCAGTTCCCGCAGCCGCTGCTCTTCGTCCGGCCGTGGGGCGGGCCCTGACTGCGACCATGCCGTGGACATGAAGGTACCTCCGGAATCGGAAAGCGGAGAACGTTCACCATGAGGGGGTCAACGCGAGGGGTCGGCGCGGGGCGAGGGGGAGCCGAGTGGCGGCGCTCAGCCGTTCGGCCCGGGTCTGGGCCCGCGGGCGCCCGCGAGACAGCGGGTCCGGGCGCGCAGAAAGGTATCCTCGGCCTGTGCGCGGTCCGCGGGGTCGGTGGTGCGACAGGCCCAGGGGAGCGTGGTGAAATACGGTCCCAGCGCCTTGAACACCCGGGCCGCGTCCGGGAATTGCAGCCCTCCCCACAGGGCGTGTGCCAGGTGGTTGAGGTCCAGCAGGGAACTTGTCATCGGGTCCGCCCGCTCGAACCAGCCGTGCAGCGCCCGGTTGGCGTCCCGGGCCGCGTCCTCGGTGGCCCAGTGCAGGTCGAGCGCCTTCTCGAAACCGCGCTCCTCCCGGTAGCGCTCGACATGGACATAGAGCGGCAGCACATACAGGGGTGATCCCTCGGGCGCGCCCGAGACCACCCACTGCACGAAGTTGACCGCCTCGGCCAGCGAACCACCCGCCCGCCGCATGTACACGAACTGGAGCATCCGGTGGTACGCCTCGCGGTTGTACGGATCGCGCCGGTCGGCCTCGGCCAGCAGCCCCCAGGGGCCGGGGAAGAGCAGTGGCCCCGGCGGATCCACCCGGTGCTCGGCCATCCGCTGCCGGCCGTCCAGCTGTGCCAGGGCCAGCAGACACACCCAGGGCACCGGGTCCGCCGCGGAGTTGTGCGCGGCCATCCGGCAGGACTCCCACGCCTCCTGCCACAGCTCCCGGGTGCGCTGATGTCCCTCCCGGTGGGCGCGGACCGCCCGTTCCACCATGACCCGGGTGTGCATCACCAGCGCCGCCACACTGCGCGGCTCCTCGGTCCGCCAGGTGTCCACCACATTGGATCCGGCGGCCACCGCGGCCAGCACCTGGGTGCGCTGTGTCCACAGCGCCCAGGTCGGGGTCTCCGCCAGCAGGTTGCGCATCGAGATCCAGCGGCCGGTCCGCAGGTCCTGCACGGCGATGCGCAGCCCATCGTCATGACCCGCCGGGTGGTAGACGGGGCGGAACTCTTCCTCGGCCATCGGATGACTTTCCTGCGGTGCTGACGTGACACGAACCGGACGGGGAGCGGGCTGCTCGGGCTGCTCGGGCTGCGCGGGTCGCTGATGAGCGACTACTGATGGAGCGTCATATATGCGGGTACGCCGGGGATGCCGCTTCCGGGCGTGCTGGCTGGCTGGTGGATGTGGAGGATCCTAGGGCATGTCCGTGTCGGGTACACGACCGCGTCTCCCGCCAATCCGCCGCCCACGGCCGGTGGTGTGGAGAAATGGCGCCGGTTCGGAGCCGCCCTTGACGCCGCGTGGACGCTGCCAGCAGGCTTCTGTACGCGATCATCGACACCACCACGACCGGCCGACCTCCGATCGACACCCCTCGATCGAGCGAACACGATCGACGAACTCCCCTGCGGAGAACGGGACATGCTGTCAGCAGAGCGCCGCGAACCCACCCCGGCCGACCCCCTGAGCGGCCCGGTGCTCGCCGTCGACCAGGGCACCTCGGGCACCAAAGCGCTGGTCGTATGTCCCGAGCGTGGTGTGCTCGGCACCGGTACGGCCACCGTGCGCCCCCGCTTCCTGCCCGGTGGACTGGTCGAGGTGGACCCCGCCGCGCTGCTCGGCTCGGTCATCGACGCCGGACGCCGGGCGCTCGCCGCGGCGGGCGAACCGGTGGTGGCGGTCGGGTTGGCCAATCAGGGCGAGACCGTGCTCGCCTGGGACCCCGCCACCGGGACCCCATTGACCGACGCCCTGGTGTGGCAGGACCGGCGGGCCGAGACGGTGTGCGCCGATCTCGCGCCCCACGCGGACACCCTGCGCGAACTGACCGGACTCCCGCTCGACCCCTACTTCGCGGCGCCCAAGATGGCGTGGATCCGCCGCCACCGCACCCGCGACGGCGTGGTCACCACCAGCGATGTCTGGCTGGTCCACCAGCTCACCGGAGAGTTCGTCACCGACGCGGCCACCGCGGGCCGCACCCAACTGCTCGACCTGGACCGGGTGGAGTGGTCCCCCAAGGCACTGGACCTCTTCGGGCTGAGCGCCGAGCGGCTGCCGCGGGTCGTCGACTCCGACACCGCGGTCGGTACCACCACCGCCTTCGGCCCCCGGATCCCGCTCACCGGGCTGCTCGTCGACCAGCAGGCCGCACTGCTGGCCCAGCGGGTGACCCGGGCCGGTGCCGCCAAATGCACTTACGGCACCGGTGCCTTCCTGCTCGCCCAGACCGGCCCCCGGCCCCGCCGCGGCACCCACGGCCTGGTCAGCTGTGTGGCGTGGCGACTCCGCGGGCGCACCAACTACTGCCTGGACGGGCAGGTGTACACCGCCGCCTCCGCGGTGCGCTGGCTCACCGACCTCAAGGTGATCGGCGGACCCGAGGACCTCGACCCCGTCGGCGGAAGTGTGCCGGACACCGGGGGAGTCACCTTCGTACCGGCGCTCGCCGGACTCGCCGCGCCATGGTGGCGCGGCGACGCACGGGGCTCGCTCACCGGGCTGGGCCTGGACACCACCGCGGGCCATCTGGTGCGCGCGCTGTGCGAGGGCATCGCGGCCCAGGTGGCCGAGATCGCCACCGCCGCCTCCGCCGATCTGGGCGCACCCCTGACGAGCCTTCGGGTGGACGGCGGACTCACCCGCTCGGCCCTCCTGATGCAGACCCAGGCCGACCTGTTGCAACGGCCCGTGGAAGTGTCCGCGCTGCCCGACGTCACCGCGCTGGGCGTGGCCGCCACCGCCCGGCTGGGACTCGACCCCGGCCTCGCCGTCGAACGGGCCGTCCCCGACTGGGAACCCTCCGCCGTCTACGAACCGCGGATCGGCCCCGACCGGGCCGCCGAGCGGCTGGCGCGCTTCCGGGCGGCCGTGGCCGCGCTGCCGGATGCCGCGGCATGACCGTCACGACCACGGGTGGCCTCCCGGACGAGGTCTATGACGTGGCCATCGTCGGCGCCGGGGTGGTCGGCACCGCCATCGCCCGCGAACTGGCCCGGCACCGGCTGCGGATCGCGCTCCTCGAGGCGTCCGACGACGTCGGCAACGGCACCTCCAAGGCCAACACCGCGATTCTGCACACCGGTTTCGACGCCACCCCGGACACCCTCGAAGCCCGGCTGGTGCGCGACGGCTACCAGCGGCTGAACACCTACGCCGCCGAGGTGGGCATCCCGGTGGAGCGGCTCGGCGCACTCCTGGTGGCCTGGGACGCCGAACAGCTCACCGCGCTCCCGGCACTCGCCGGGAAGGCGGTGCGCAACGGCTGCCACCAGACCCGGATCCTCGACGCCGACGCTGTCCACGCCCGCGAACCGCGGCTGGGACCCGGTGCCCTCGGGGCGCTCGACGTCCCCGGCGAGAGCATCATCTGCCCCTGGACGACCACCCTCGCCTACGCCACACAGGCGGTGCGCGCCGGTGTCCACCTCCATCTCCACTGCGCGGTACGGGACGTGACCCCCGGCGAACCCCACCGCGTGGCCACCACCCGGGGTGTGCTGCGCACCCGCCACCTGGTCAACGCGGCGGGTCTGTACGCCGACGAGATCGACCGGCTGCTCGGCCATGGCGACTTCCGGGTGACCCCGCGCCGTGGCCAGCTCATCGTCTTCGACAAGTTCGCCCGCGGACTGGTGAACCACATCCTGTTGCCGGTGCCCACCGCACTCGGCAAGGGGGTGCTGGTCGCGCCGACCGTCTACGGCAATGTGCTGCTCGGCCCGACCGCCGAGGACCTCGGCGACAAGTGCGCCACCGGCTCGTCGGCCGACGGGCTCGCCCTCCTCCGCGAGAAGGGCGCGCGGATCATGCCGGAGCTGCTGGACGAGGAGATCACCGCGGTCTACGCCGGACTGCGCGCCGCCACCGAACACGGCGACTACCAGATCCGCGCCCACCCCGCCCAGCGCTATGTGTCCGTCGGCGGCATCCGCTCCACCGGGCTGACGGCCTCGCTGGCCATCGCCGCCCATGTGGCCGAACTCCTCACAGGATGCGGACTCGACCCCGGTCCCGCGCGGGAGCTCGAACCGCTGCGGATGCCCACCCTCGGCGAGGCGTTCCCGCGCCCCTACCAGCGGGCCGACCTCATCGCCGCCGACCCCGCCTACGGCACCGTCGTCTGCCACTGCGAACGCGTCACCCGCGGTGAGATCCGCGACGCGCTCAACAGCACCGTGCCGCCGGGCTCCCTCGGCGGTCTCCAGCGCCGCACCCGCGCGCTGGGCGGCCGCTGCCAGGGGTTCGCCTGCGGAGCCGCCGTACGCGCCCAGTTCGACGAGCACCTCGCGTCCGGCGCACCCTTCCGCACCCCCGGCACACCACCGACGAAGGCACGGCGATGACCCACCCGACCGACCCCGCTACCGCCCCGTCCGGCCGCCGCCCGCGCAGCGTCGACGTACTGGTCGTCGGCGCCGGACCGGCCGGACTCGCCGTCGCCGCGCGGCTGGCCGCGGCGGGGGTGCGGGTGGAGGTGCTGGAGCGTGAGCGGTACGCGGGCGGCGTCACCCGCCACTGCCACCACACCGGATTCGGACTGCGGGATCTGCGGCGGATGATGAGCGGCCCGGACTACGCCCGCCACCACCTCGCCACCGCCCTGCGCGCCGGCGCGGGTGTGCGCACCGGTGTCACCGCCACCGGCTGGGCGGGACCGCGCACCCTGGACACCACCGGCCCCGGCGGCCTGGAACGGATCACCGCACGGGCCGTGGTCCTCGCCACCGGAGCCCGTGAACGACCGCGCGCCGCGCGGCTGGTGCCCGGTGACCGCCCGGCCGGTGTGCTCACCACGGGCCAGCTCCAGCAGGCCGTCCACCTCCACCACCAGACCGTCGGCCGCCGGGCGGTGGTGATCGGCGCCGAACACATCAGCTACTCCGCCGTTCTCACCCTCCGCCACGCCGGGGCCGATGTTGCCGCCATGGTCACCGACTTGCCACGCCACCAGACCTTCCGGGCGTTCGACCTCGGCGCCCGGCTGCGCCACCGCTTCCCGCTGCTCACCGACACCACGGTGACCGAACTGACCGGACGGGGACGGCTGGCCGGGGTACGGGTGCGCCACCGCGACGGCAGAACCGCGACCATCCCCTGCGACACCGTGGTGTTCACCGGCGACTGGATCCCCGACCACGAACTCGTCCGGAGCGCCGGAATCGCCCTGGACCACGGCACCCGCGGCCCCGCGGCGGACACCGAGTTCCGCACCGGAGAGCCCGGGGTGTTCGCCGTGGGCAATCTGCTGCACCCCGTCGAGACAGCCGATATGGCCGCCCTCGACGGCCGGTTCGCGGCCGGACCGGTGCTGCGCCATCTGACGGACGGACGATGGCCCGCGGACCCGCTGCCGGTGCGCGTCGCCGCGCCCCTGCGCTGGATCGCGCCCAACCGCGTCGACCCCGACGGCCCCCGTCCGCCACTGGACCGGTTCACCCTGCGGACCGCCGCGTTCCTGACCCGGCCGGACCTCACCGTCCGTCAGGACGGCCGTACGCTGCACCGGCGGCGGGTGGCGCGCACCGCGGTACCCACCCGTCCGCTATACCTCGGCGCCGACTGGATCGTCTCGGCGGATCCGCGCGGCGGGCCGGTGCTGATCACCGTGGACTGACCGCCGCGAGACCCGGCGGGCGGGAGTGCCCCGGCCCGTGAGCGGCGGTCGGCCGCACCCCGGCGCGCTCACAGACCGCGCAGCCGCTCCATATCCCGCCGGTCCCGCTTGGTCGGCCGCCCGGTGCCACGGTCACGCAGCGCGATCGGGACCGTCTGTTCGCGCGGCGGCGGAGGCGGGCTCTTGTCCATGTAGCACTCCACCGCGACGGGCGCTCCGACGCGCTTGCGCACGATCCGCGACACCACCACGATCCGGTCCCGCCCGCCGTGGCGCAGCCGGACCTCGTCCCCGGCGCGTACCGCGTGAGCGGGCTTGACCCGCTCGCCATTGACGCGCACATGACCGGCACGACAGGCCGAGGCGGCCGTCGAACGCGTCTTCGTGAGCCGCACGGACCAGATCCAGCTGTCCACCCGTACGGACCCCTCATCAGAAGCCATAGTCCGACTCTAATGTCTAAGGTGCGACGCATGAGCGCACATTTCGACGTCGTGATCCTGGGAGCGGGATCGGGCGGCTATGTCGCGGCGATCCGCGCCGCGCAGCTCGGTCTGACCACGGCCATCGTGGAGGAACGCTACTGGGGCGGCGTCTGTCTGAACGTGGGCTGCATCCCCTCCAAGGCGCTGCTGCGCAACGCCGAGCTGGCCCATCTGTTCACCCATGAGGCGGCGACCTTCGGGTTCCGGATGACCGGCGATGTGACCCTCGACTACCAGGCGGCCTTCGACCGCAGCCGGAAGGTGGCGGACGGCCGGGTGCGCGGCATCCACTACCTGATGAAGAAGAACAAGATCACCCAGTACGACGGGCGGGGCACCTTCACCGGCTCCCACGACATGCGGGTCGCCCTCGCCGACGGCCGCGTCGAGACCCTGACCTTCGACCACTGTGTGATCGCGGCGGGCGCGTCCACCAATCTGCTGCCCGGCACCTCGCTGAGCGACCGTGTGGTGACCTACGAGGAGCAGATCCTCTCGCCGGAGCTGCCCGGCAGTGTGCTGATCGTGGGCGCGGGCGCCATCGGCGTCGAATTCGCGTACATCATGCACAGCTACGGGGTGCAGGTGACGCTGGTGGAGTTCCTGGACCGGATCGTCCCCCTGGAGGACGAGGAGGTCTCCGCCGAGCTGGCACGCCGCTACCGCAAGCTGGGCATCCACGTCCTGACCTCCACCCGGGTCGAGGCGATCAACGACTCGGGCCCCGCCGTCAAGGTCATGGTCACCACCGGCGGTCAGCGGCAGACCCTCCAGGCCGGGAAGGTGCTCCAGGCGATCGGGTTCAGCCCCCGGGTCGAGGGATACGGGCTGGAGCACACCGGTGTCCGGCTCACCGAGCGCGGCGCCATCGACGTCGACGGCCACTGCCGTACCAATGTGCCGCATATCTTCGCGGTCGGGGACGTCACCGCCAAGCTGATGCTCGCGCACGCGGCAGAGGCCATGGGCATCGTCGCGGCCGAGTCCATCGCCGACGCGGAGACCATGGAGCTGGACTACGTCATGATCCCGCGCGCCACCTTCTGTCAGCCGCAGATCGCCAGCTTCGGCTGGACCGAGGCCCAGGCCCGCGAGCGCGGCTTCGACGTACGGGTGGCCAAGTTCCCGTTCAGCGCCAACGGCAAGGCCCACGGTCTGGGCGACCCCATCGGGTTCGTGAAGCTCATCAGCGACGGCCGCCACGGTGAACTGCTCGGCGGCCATCTCATCGGTCCCGAGGTCACCGAGCTGCTTCCGGAGCTCACCCTCGCGCAGCAGTGGGATCTGACGGTGCACGAGGTGGCCCGTAACATCCACGCGCACCCCACGCTCAGCGAGGCCGTCAAGGAAGCGGTCCATGGGCTGGCGGGACACATGGTCAATATGTGATCCGCCCATCGGGCCACCGCTCGGTGCGTTCGAGGGGGGTGGCTACTCCGCCACCGTCATATCCCGGCGCTCCCAGGCGACCTGGGCGAGATCGGCCATGACCGCGAGGAGGTCAGGACCGTCCGCCGCGCCGTCGAGATGGCGGTATTCGGTGGTCACCGTGATGACCATCCGTTCGGCCAGACCCAGCAGCGGAAAGGTGTTCTCGGCGATGAGGGTGCGGGCCGCGTCCAGGGCGGGGACCCCGGCCGTGTGCAACTGGTGGGCGCGGTCGCGGAGGTGTTCGAGGTAGCGGATATGGCCGCGGACACCCTCCCGGTCGAGCACCGGGCCATGGCCGGGAACGATGATCTCCGCACCGGTGGCCAGCACCCGCTCACACGCGGCGATCACCTGGCTCAGCGGGCCCGCCCAGTGCACCGGGTGGTCGCCCGGGTCCTCCGGGCCGGAGGCGAAGATGACATCGCCGGTGAACGCCACGCGCTGCCGCGGCAGATAGGCGATCAGATCGCCGGTGGTGTGCGCCGACGGCAGTGCGAACAGCTGGACCGGCACCTGTCCGACCCGCAGATCGAGTTCACCGGTGAACGTCAGGGTCGGCTCGACGACATCGGTGGCGGACCAGTCGAACCGTCCGAAGTGGCGCTGGAGGTACCAGCCGAGCGGGGTCTCCGGATCGCTGCCGTGCACCAGGGCGTGCAACTGCCGCGGTGTGGGCTCCCAGGCGATATGGCCGAGCGCCTCACGGGTGGCCACGACCTCCGGGTCCGGCAGCACCTCCGCACCCCACAGATGGTCACCGTTGGCATGGGTGACGATCACCCGCCCGATGCGGCCGCCCTCGGGCAGCAGGGTCCGGCTCCGCTCCAGGAAGTCCAGCGCCATCCGGCGGTCGTAGGGGGTGTCCACCCAGGCGGCCGAGCCGTCGGGGGAGACGATCAGACCGCAGTTGGCCAGCCCCCATCCGGTGCTCGGGGTGGGGGACCACAGGTGGACTCCGTCGGCGAGGGCGATGAGCGGCGGCTGCGAGATCATGGAGGCCAGTATGGGGCCGGGTATTCAGGGGTCTCTCCGTTCGACGGAGACATCGCGCCATAGGAGTCCGGCGGCATCACGCCGTGAGCGGCCGGTCGGCCGGTTCGACCGGCGCCGGAAGCGTCGTGGCGCCCGTCAGATAGCGGTCCACGGCCGCCGCGGCCGACCGGCCCTCGGCGATCGCCCAGACGATCAGCGACTGGCCACGGCCCGCGTCCCCGGCCACGAAGACCCCGTCCGCCCCGGTTCCGAAGTCCGCGTCGCGGGCGATGTTCCCCCGGACGTCGACCTCCAGCCCGAGCTGGTCGAAGAGACCGTCGCGCTCCGGACCGCGGAATCCCAGGGCCAGCAGCACCAGATCGGCCGGCAGCACCCGCTCACCGCCCGGCTCCGGCCGCCCCTCGCACTCCGCCCCGACCAGCCGCAGCGCCCGGACGCTGCCGTACGGCGGTGCCGCGTCCGGTGCGGTCCCCTCGAAGCGGACGGTGGTGGCCGAGAACACCCGCGCGTCCACGTCCGCCTCCGGCGCGGCCGCCAGCTCCCGCGCCTCCTCGTGCGCCGCGGACATCCGGTAGATCTTGGGGTAGGTGGGCCAGGGTTCGCCCTCGTCCCGCTCGTCGCCCGGCCGGGGATGGATGTCCAGCTGGGTCACCGAGGCGGCGCCCTGCCGCAGGACGGTGCCCAGACAGTCGGCGCCGGTGTCCCCGCCCCCGACGATGATCACGTGCTTGCCCTCGGCGGTGATCGGCGGCCGGAGGTAGTCGCCCTCCTGGACCCGGTTGGCCATCGGCAGGAACTCCATCGCCTGGTGGATCCCGGCCAGCTCCCGTCCGGGTACCGGCAGCTCCCGCCAGGCCCGCGCGCCCACCGCGATCACCAGCGCGTCATAGCGCGATCTGAGCTCGGCGGCGTCCACATCGGTGCCCACGCCCACCCCGGTGCGGAACTTGGTGCCCTCCGCGCTCATCTGTGCCAGCCGCCGGTCCAGGTGGTGCTTCTCCATCTTGAACGCGGGGATGCCGTAGCGCAGCAGACCGCCCGCCCGGTCGTCCCGCTCGTACACCGCCACCGTGTGGCCGGCCCGCGTCAGCTGCTGGGCCGCGGCGAGACCCGCCGGGCCCGAACCGATCACCGCGACGGTCCGGCCGGTCAGCCGATCGGGGGGCCGGTGCGGGACACGGCCGCTCTCCCACGCCCGGTCGGCTATCGCGACCTCGACGTTCTTGATGGTGACCGCGGGCTGGTTGATGGCCAGCACACACGCGCTCTCGCACGGGGCCGGGCACAGCCGCCCGGTGAACTCCGGGAAGTTGTTGGTGGCGTGCAGCCGCTCGCTCGCCCGCAGCCAGTCGTCCCGCGAGACCAGGTCGTTCCACTCGGGGATGAGGTTGCCCAGCGGGCAGCCCTGGTGGCAGAACGGGACCCCGCAGTCCATACAGCGGTCCGCCTGGGCGTTGATGATCGGCAGCAGCCCGCCGGGCTCGTAGACCTCGTCCCAGTCCCGCACCCGCTCGGCCACGGGGCGGCGCGGGGGAAGGCGGCGCGGTGTGGTGAGAAAGCCCTTCGGGTCGGCCATGACGGCCTCCGTCACCCGTGTACATGGTCCCGGGTACATGGTCCCGGCCGGTGTCATGATCCGGTCAGGGAGGGCCCGGTCGTTCACCGGGCTTCCGGAGCGGCGGCGGTACGCGGCGCCGTCACGCGTTTCTCCCCACTGTACGACCGGTCCCGTACGGCGTGGCGGGGTCCCGTACGGCGGGGCGGGGCGGCCACCACGGGCCGGGCCGAGCGGTCCGTTCGCGCGCCGCGGCGGCTACCCGACCGGCAGCTTGGCGCGTACCTCCTCGGCCTGCGCCATCACCCGGTCCACCAGCTCCGCGCAGGACGGCAGATCGTCGATCACCCCCGCCACCTGACCGGAGGCCATCACCCCGGTGTCGGTGCGGCCGTCGACCATCGACGCCTTGAGCAGCATCGGGGTGGTGGCGGCCAGCAGCACCTGGCTCCAGGTGAGCTCCCGGCCGCGGCGCATGGCCCGTCCGTCGCGTGCCATCCGCGCCCAGCCCATCCCGGACAGCCGTCGGAAGGCGGCGGCGTGGCGCACGGCGCGGACGAGGGCGGCGGCGCGGCCCGAGCGCTCCAGGGCGTCGACCAGTTCGCTGCGCAGCATCCGGTGCGGCAGCCCGTCCACGGCCGTGGTGACGGTGACATCGGTGACCGCGGCGGCCAGGTAGCGGGCCTTCACGGCCGCCGGCACCGTGCTGTCGGAGGTCAGCAGGAAGCGGGTGCCCATCGCGATCCCGGCCGCGCCGTAGGCGAGCGCGGCCACCAGACCCCGTCCGTCGTGGAAACCGCCCGCGGCCACCACCGGGATCTCCACCGCGTCCACGACCTGTGGGAGCAGCACGCTGGTGGCCACCTCACCGGTGTGGCCGCCGCCCTCGCCGCCCTGCACCACCACCGCGTCCGCGCCCCAGGCCGCCACCTTCTCCGCATGCCGCCGCGCACCGACGGACGGGATGACGACCACGCCCGCGTCCTTCAGCCGGGCGATCAGCTCGCGGGTGGGGGCCAGCGCGAAGGACGCCACCCGTACGCCCTCCTCGATGATGATCCGCACCCGCTCCGCGGCGTCCCCCGCGTCGGCCCGCAGATTGACCCCGAAGGGCGCGTCGGTGCGCGCGGCGACCTCCCGCACCGCCGTCCGCAGCCGGTCCGGGGACATGGTGGCGGAAGCGAGGATGCCCAGCGCCCCCGCGTCGGCCACGGCGGACACCAGCCGGGGTCCGGCGACCCAGCCCATACCGGTCTGGACGATCGGATGGCGGACACCGACGAGTGCGGTCAGCGCGGTGTCCATCAGGACGGCACCTCCCGCTCGCGCAGCCCCTCCGGATCGATGACCTCGCGGATCAGCCGCAGCTCGGCCCCGCTCGGCGCACGGGTGTACGGCACGTCGTCGGCGATGGTCAGCGGGAAGCCGGTGGACTCCCGTACCTGGTCGGCGGTCACCCCCGGGTGCAGCGAACACACCCGCAGGGTGCGGTCGGGGGTGGCGAAGTCCAGGACGGCGAGATCGGTCACCACGCGCCGCAGCCGGTGGAAGCGGCCGGCCGAGGGCCCGGCCGCCGCCGCCCGGTCGTGGCCGACCCCGCACACCATGTCCACGCGCTCCACGAAGACCCGCCGGGAGTGCCGGGGTACCCAGTAACTCGTGGGGTTGTTCAGGGTGTTGACGGGCGCTCCGCGTACCCCCAGCAGCTGCCGCCGGGGCCGCTTCCAGTCGCCGACGCAACTGATGTTCTGGTTGCCGTACCGGTCGAGCTGGCTCGCGCCCATCATCACATGCCGTTTGCCGCCGCTGACCAGCGCCAGATGGCGGCGGTACGGCAGCCAGCCCTCCACCACCACCTTCCCGTCGTCGTCGGTGCCGATGAGCATCGCCTCACCGTCGGTCAGCAGCAGTTCCGGCGTGAAGGTGAGCCTGGCCAGCCGTGCGCCGATCCGGGGCACCACGCCCATCGGCGCGGCCAGCACCTCTCCATCGCCCCGCCAGGTCTCCGCGCACGCCACCACGCAGTACTCGGCCCGGCTGATGTCCCCGGTCATCGGCGCTCCCTTCCGAAGTCCGCCACCGCGGCCCGGTACGCGTCCTCGTCCCCGGAGAGGAAGCGCGTCTGGAACTCCCGCCATGCCCCGGGGTCGGCGGCGGCCTTGGCGTACGCGCTCTGGAACGCCTCGTCGCGGCCGTAGTCCGGGACGCAGGAGGTGAAGTGGGCGCCGTGCGGCGCCTCGATCACACCGGTCACACTGTGCCGGGCGACCAGCAGCGTCTGCGGGCCGCCCGCCGCGGTGAACTCCGCGGTGTCGACCACGCGTTCGCAGCTGACGTACGCACGCTCCGCCGCCTCGCAGAACAGGTCGTCGAAGTAGGGGTCGGGCCCGAGGTACTGGCCGTTGCCCGCGGCGTCCGCGCGGTTGAGGTGCACCAGCGCCACGTCCAGCCGCAGGGCCGGTACCGCCACCAGCTCCTCGCCGTCCGCGTACGGTGAACGGACCGTCCGCAGCCCGGGGTTGACCGTCATCACATCCGAGCCGAGCCCCGCGCGCACGGGCAGGAACGGCAGCCGGTGCACCGCGGCGGTCAGCCCCCACATGACCATCGCCTCGTCCAGCTCGACCAGTTCGAGGGTGCCGCCCTCGCGCGCCGCCCGGAAGTGCGGCTCCAGGGCGATCGAGTCCAGGGTGGCGAACGCGGCGACCAGTTTGCGGATCTTCCCGGCGGCGGCCAGCAGCCCCACGTCCGGGCCGCCGAAGGAGACCACCGTCAGATCGGTCACGTCCGTGCGCAGCAGGGCCCGCACCAGGGCCATCGGTTTGCGGCGCGAGCCCCAGCCGCCGATTCCGACCGTCATCCCGCTCTCGATCCGGCCGACCGCCTCGGCCGCGCTCATCCGCTTGTCCGGGCCCGGGCTCACCGCCGCTCACCGCCCCGCGCGAGGAAGGCGTCCCGGTGCCGGTCGGAGAGCCCGCCGAGATTGGCCTCGAAGGTGAAGCCCTGCTCGAAGCGGTAACTCCGGCGCACATCCACCGGATCGATACCGTTGATGGCGGCCTTGGCCAGCCGCAGCAGCTCCCCGTCCTTGGCGGCGATCTCCCGCGCCAGCTCCAGCGCGGCGGTACGCACGTCCGCGCGCGGCACCACCCGCCACACCGAACCGTGCCGGTGCAGCTCCTCGGCGGTGGCGGTACGCGCGGTGTAGTACAGCGCCCGCATCAGATGCTGCGGTACCAGCCGGGCCAGGTGGGTGGCCGCGCCCAGCGCGCCGCGGTCCAGCTCCGGTAGTCCGAAGGCCGCGTCCTCGCTCGCCACGATCGCGTCCGCGTTGCCGACCAGGCCGATACCGCCGCCGAGGCAGAAGCCCTGTACGGCGGCGACGACCGGCACCGGACAGTCGTAGACGGCGGCGAACGCCTCCGCACAGCCCCGGTTGGCGCCGAGGAGCGCCTCATGTCCCTCGGCCCGCTGCATCTCCTTGATGTCCACGCCCGCGTTGAACCCCCGGCCCGCGGCGGCGAGGACCACGCAGCGCACTTCAGGGTCGGCGCCCGCGTCGCGCACGGCCGCGGCCAGTGCGTACCAGCCGTGCACGGGAAGGGCGTTGACGGGCGGGAAGTCCACGGTGACAACGGCGACGCCCGCTTCCGGGGCGGTGGTGGAGACACCCATGAGCAGATCCGCTACCTTTCCACCAAACATTTGTTAGGTGAGAAGGTAGCAGCGCTCACCGCGCAGCGGGAGGTGTTGTGTGGCCGTCACCATCGACCTCGCCGGACAGGTCGCCGTGGTCACCGGAGGAACGCGCGGCGTCGGGGCGGGCATCGCCCGGTCCCTGCTCACCGCCGGTGCGGAGGTGGTGATCTGCGCCCGCCGGGCCCCCGGCGACCCGGTGGTGGCCGCCGGGCGCACCGCGCGCTTCCGGCCGCTCGACGTCCGTGACCCCCTCGCCGTCGACGGCTTCTTCGACTGGCTCCGCGACACCTACGGACGTCTCGACCTCCTCGTCAACAACGCGGGAGGCAGCCCCTACGGGCTGATCGCCGCCACCGGCCCGCGCCGCGCCGCCCGGGTGCTGGAGCTGAATCTGACCGCGCCGATGACCGTCGCCCTGGCCGCCCACGAGGTGATGCGCCATCAGGACGGCGGCGGTGCCATCGTGATGATCGGCAGCGTCAGCGGAACCCGGCCCTCCCCGGGCACCGCCGCCTACGGGGCGGCCAAGGCGGGTCTGGAGAATCTGGCGCGCACCCTGGCCGTGGAATGGGCCCCGGCGGTGCGGGTCAACACGCTTGTCCTCGGCATGGTCCGCACCGAACTGTCATATCTGCACTACGGGGACGCCGACGGGATCGCCGCCGTCGGCCGCACCGTACCGCTCGGACGGCTGGCCGAACCCGCCGAGGCCGGTGACGCCTGTGTCCTCCTCGCCTCCGGTCTCGCCCGCTATATCACCGGCGCCAGCCTCGCCGTGCACGGCGGCGGCGAGCGCCCTGCCTTTCTCGACGCCGCCACGGCCGACGCGGCCGACGGCGCCACCCCGAACGACCCCACCACCCAGGAGGAGTGAGATGAGCGGACTGTGCGGCGGACGTGTCGCCGTTGTCACCGGAGCGGGCCGCGGTCTCGGCCGCGCACACGCCCTCGCCTTCGCCGCCGAGGGCGCGAAGGTCGTCGTCAACGACATCGGCGCGGGCCCGGACGGCGCCGGGCGGTCGGCCGACCCGGCTCAGGAGGTGGTGGCGGAGATACGGGACGCGGGCGGCGAAGCCGTCGCCCACAGCGGGGACATCGCCGCCGCCGACGGTGCCGCCTCCCTGATCGCCACCGCCCTCGACACCTACGGACGGCTGGACACCCTCGTCAGCAACGCCGGTTTCCTCCGCGACCGGATGCTCGTGAACCTCGCCGAGGACGACTGGGACGCGGTGGTCCGGGTCCACCTCAAGGGCCACTTCCTGCCGCTGCGGCATGCCGCGGCGCACTGGCGCGCCGAGGCCAAGGCCGACCGCACACCGGCCGCCCGCGTCATTCACACCAGCTCGGGCGCGGGGCTCATGGGCAGTGTGGGTCAGGGCAACTACGCGGCGGCCAAGGCCGGGATCCTCGGTCTCACCCTGGTCGCCGCGGCCGAACTCGAGCGCTACGGCGTGCAGGTCAACGCGGTGGCCCCGGCGGCCCGCACCCGGATGACGGAGACCACCTTCGCCGCCACCATGGCCGCCCCCGACCGGCCGGGCGCCTTCGACGCCATGGCCCCCGCGAATGTCTCCCCGCTCGTGGTGTGGCTCGGCTCCGCCGCCTGCGCCGGGGTCACCGGCCGGGTCTTCGAGGCCGACGGCGGGCGCATCACCGTCATGGACGGGTGGCGCCGGGGGCCGACCGCGGACAAGGGCGCCCGCTGGACCCCGGCCGAGGCGGGGGAGGCCGTGGCGAAACTGCTCACCGCGGCCGAGCCGCCGGAGCCGGTCTACGGGGTCTGACGCCTAGATACCGACGCCGTGGGCGCGCAGATACGCGAGCGGGTTGATGTCGGAGCCGTAGCCGGGGCCGGTCCGGATCTCGAAGTGGAGATGCGGACCGGTGGCGTTGCCCGTCGAACCGGAACGGCCGATCTGCTGACCCCCGTTGACGCTCTGCCCCGCCCGCACCGACAGCTGGGAGAGATGGGCGTACTGGCTGAATCTGCCGTCCGGGTGGCGGATGACCACCTCGTATCCATAGGCGTCTGCCCACCCCGCCGAGACCACCCGGCCGGTGCCCACGGCCTTGACCGAGGTGCCCACGCCCACGGGGAAGTCCACGCCCGTGTGATGGCCGCTGGACCAGCTGGAACCGGCCGCCCGGTAGGCCGTGGTCGGGCTGACCCCGCTGACCGGTGCGCTGAATCCCGCGCCGGTGGCGGGCTTCGAGGCGGACTTGTGGCGGCTGGAGTGCTGCCTCTCCGGCTGCGGCCGCGGTTTCGGCTTGGCCTTGTGGTGAGTCTCCGGCGTGGGCTTCGGCCTGGCCTTCGGCGCGGTGTCCGCCTTCGGGGCGCTCTTCTCCGGCGTGGTCTTCTCCGGCGCAGCCCTGCCGCTGCCGCTCAGGGCCAGTTTCTGACCGGGGTAGATCAGATCCGGATCGCCGCCGATGGTCTGCCGGTTGGTCTCGTACAGGGTCCGCCAACCGCCCCGCACATTCTGGTCATCGGCGATCCGGGATAGCGTGTCACCGCTGACGACCACATAGCGGCCGGATCCGGACGGCGCCTGGCCGGGCAGCCGGGTGGGTGTGGGCTTGCTCCGCTCGGTCTGCTTCCGCTGGGTCTCCCGGGTCCGCTGCGCGGACGCCTTGACCGCCTCGGGCGCGCCCCGGGGCGCTGACGCCTCCCGGCTCAGCCCCGCCTTGCCGGAGCAGACCGGCCAGGCCCCGGGTCCCTGGGCGTCGAGCACCTTCTCCGCGACGGCGATCTGCTGGTCCTTGGTGGCCAGATCGGCCCGTGCCGCATAGGCGGTTCCGCCGTACGCCTTCCAGGTGCTCTGGGTGAACTGGAGCCCGCCGTAGAAGCCGTTCCCGGTGTTGATGGCCCAGTTGTCGGTGGACTCGCACCGGGCGACCTTGTCCCAGGTCCCCTCCGAGGCCGCGTGCACGCCCGTGGCGCCGACCAGTGGCAGGGCGAGTCCGGCGCCGCCCGCCGTGACGCTCAGCGAGGCACGGGAGATGCGAGGGGGCTTCGGACGGCGGTGGCGTCCCCGTAAGGGCATGGACGGCTCCTTTTCCTGCTGCCGGTGCGGCGCGCTGCCGGGCGCGCCAAAGATAAGGGGCCCGATTCGGCCACAACAAGAGGGAGTTGCCCCGGAAAGAGGGCCGCAGTGCGCTGTGCTGCGACCCTCCTCAGGTGATGTGATGTGTGTCACATCATTTCACTCGGTGGTGTGGGAGAGACGCAGGGTGACGAGCTCGAACGGGCGCAGCACCAGCGGACAGTGTGGGCCCTCGTGTTCCACGGGACCGGTCGGCCGCTCCAGCAGATCGCAGAACGCGGCGCCGGACAGCGGGAATCCGGCGGTCAGCCGGGTCCGCACCCGGCCGCCGCGCGACTCGTACAGCCGCACCACCACATCGCCGCCGCCGTCATCGGCCAGTTTGACCGCCGTCACCACTACGGCGTCGTCCTCGACCGACACCAGGGGGGCCACGGCCGCGCTCCCCGGCACCCGCCGCTCGGGCAGATTGATCCGGTACCCCTCCCGCACCGCGTCCCCGATCGCCGCCCCCGGCACCAGCGCGTAACGGAAGCGGTGCGTTCCCTGATCGGTGTGCGGATCCGGGAAGCGCGGGGCGCGCAGCAGCGACAGCCGGACGGTCGTGGTGTGCGCGGTGCGTGTGACGTCGTAGCCGTAGGTGGAGTCATTGACCAGCGCGGCACCCCAGCCCGGCTCCTCGACCTGGACGAAGCGGTGCTGACACGCCTCGAACTTCGCCGCGTCCCAACTGGTGTTGGTGTGGGTGGGCCGGTGGAGATGGCCGAACTGGGTCTCGGCGGCGATCCGGTCACTGCGCACGTCCAGCGGGAAGGCGGCCTTGAGGAACTTCTCCGTCTCGTGCCAGTCCACCTCGGTGTCGATCTCCAGCCGCCGCTCGCCCTCCGGAAGGGTCAGCCGCTGTTCGACCCGGGAGGAGCCGAAGGTCCGCACCACCCGTACCGAACCGTCCGCCCAGGCCAGCTCGCGCACCTCCGTGAGATCGGTGACGGTGTTCCGGTAGAAGTGGTCGACGTCCCACGCGTCCCACATGTTCGGGAAGTCCGGGTGCAGTTGGAGGAGATTGGCCGCTTGTCCGGGGGCCACCGTCTCGCGGTCCGCGACGAGGTCGTAGACCGACACCACCAGACCGCGGCCGTCGATGCCGACCCGCAGCAGGCCGTTGTCGAGCACGAAGCCACCGCCCTCGCGCGGTGCGGAGGTCACCGGCGCCCCCGCGCCCTGACGCACGGGTGCGGCGCCACCCGCCGGAACTCCGGCCCGCTCATGCGGAGCCGCGTTGAACACCAGCTCCGCACCGCCGCCGTCGACACCCCCCGCCAGGGCGGCCAGTGCCGCCGCGACGATGTGCTCCAGCTCCTCGGCGACCCGTGCGTAGGTGCGCTCCGCCTCCTGATGCACCCAGGCGATCGACGACCCCGGCAAGATGTCATGGAACTGATGCAGCAGCACCGTCTTCCACAGCCGGTCCAGCTCCTCATGCGGATAGCGGAATCCGGCCCGTACCGCCGCCGTCGACGCCCACAGCTCCGCCTCGCGCAGCAGATGCTCACTGCGTCGATTGCCCTGTTTGGTCCTGGCCTGGCTGGTCAGCGTCGCCCGGTGCAGCTCCAGATACAGTTCGCCCACCCACACCGGGGCATGTCCGTACTCCTCCCGGGCCTTCTCGAAGAACGCCGAGGGACGCTCGAAGGCGACCCTGGCCGAACCCTCCAGATCCGCCAGCCGCTTGGCCCGCGCCACCATCTCGCGGGTGGTGCCCCCGCCGCCGTCGCCCCAGCCGGTCGGCGCGAGTGAACGCCCCGCCGAACCCTTCTCCCGGAAGTTGCGGACCGCGTGCGCGACCTCCTTCCCCGACAGCTGTGCGTTGTAGGTGTCGATCGGCGGGAAGTGGGTGAACACCCGGGTGCCGTCCAGCCCCTCCCACCAGAAGGTGTGATGCGGAAACGCGTTGGTCTGGCTCCAGGAGATCTTCTGGGTGAGGAACCACCGCGCCCCCGCCTGCCGGACCAGCTGCGGCAGTGCGGCGGAGTAGCCGAAGGTGTCCGGCAGCCACACCTCCTCGGTCTCGATCCCGAACTCCTCGAGGAAGAACCGCTTGCCGTGTACGAACTGCCGGGCCAGCGCCTCCGACCCCGGCATATTGGTGTCCGACTCCACCCACATCCCGCCCACCGGCACGAACCGGCCCTCCGCCACGGCCTTCTTGACCCGGGCGTACACCTCCGGCCGGTGCTCCTTGATCCAGGCGAACTGCTGCGCCTGCGACATCGCGTAGACGAAGTCCGGCTCGTCCTCCAGCAGCGCCGTCATGTTCGCGGTGGTGCGGGCCACCTTGCGCACCGTCTCGCGCAGCGGCCACAGCCACGCCGAGTCGATATGGGCATGGCCCACCGCGCTGATCCGGTGCGCCGAGGCATGGGCGGGGGCCGCCAGCGCCTCGGCCAGCGGCTCCCGGGCACGGGCCGCCGTACCGCCCACGTCCTGCAAGTCCACGGCGTCCAGGGCCCGTTCGACCGCACGCAGGATCTCCCAGCGGCGCGGGGTCTCGGGCGACAGCTCCGCCATCAGCTCGCCCAGCACCTCCAGGTCCTGCACCAGCTCCCACACCGTCCGGTCGAACACCGCGAGGTCCATCCGGGCCAGCCGGTACCGAGGCTCGCTGCCCGCCGTCAGGGGATCGCCCAGCTCGGTCGGCTGGAAGGGGTGGTAGTCCAGCAGCACCGGGTTGGAGGCGGCCTCGATATGCAGCACCACCTCCTCGCCGCCCGCGACCGGGTCCCCCACCCGGACCCACTGGTTACGCGGATTGAGCCCCTTCACCGGGGAGCCGTCCGGGCGGTAGACCAGCCCCTCGCACTGGAAGCCCGGCATGTTCTCGTCGAAGCCCAGATCCAGTACCGCCTCCACGGTCCGGCCCGCCCACCGCGCCGGGACCGTGCCGCGCACCGTGAACCAGCTGGTGCCCCACGGCGGCCCCCAGGCCGCGCCGACCGCGAGGGGGGTGCGGGGCGCGGCCAGCCCCTCGGCCACGGGCACGGGTTCGCCCGGGGCGTTCCAGATCCCGGTCTCGAGCGGTATGGACTCCGGATACACCGCGGGGCGGATGCGCTCCTCCAGGACGCGCTTCAGCCGGGCTTCGGTGACGGCACGGTCGCTG
This sequence comes from Streptomyces sp. NPDC048636, assembly GCF_040650655.1. Taxonomy (NCBI): domain Bacteria; kingdom Bacillati; phylum Actinomycetota; class Actinomycetes; order Kitasatosporales; family Streptomycetaceae; genus Streptomyces; species Streptomyces sp. NPDC048636. Next base: position 104,836 of record NZ_JBEZHR010000006.1, read on the forward strand.
TGCATGGGGTGTGAGCTCCTTGCTTGCCGGAGGTGACTGACGGAGGTGGCCGGTCTTGACCGCCGGGCGTGGTGGGGGTGTTACCAGGGGAACGAGACCGAGGCGGGCGGGGAGGAGGTGAACAGCTCGTCCACGGCCCGTACGTCGATCCGGGACGACCGCTCACCGTTCACCCGGCGCAGCGCGGGTACGTAGTACGCGGTGCCGCAGGTGCCGCCGAGGAACCGCCGGCCGCCGTCCGGCAGCGCCTGGTGCACCTCGTAGTGGCGTACCGCGCCGGACGAGCGCCCCCAGGACAGCCGCAGCGCGGCCGTCCCGGCCTCGGCGCCGGGCCGGGAAGCAGTCACCGTCAGCGGTCCGGGCGCGTCCGGAGCCTCGGGGGCCGCGTCCCGTACCGCGAGCGCCCCCAGCCGCCAGCGCACGGTGCCAGCGCCGGGCGCGGTCAGCCGGATCCCGAGGGCCCGCACCGACTCCGCCCGGAGACCGTGCCGCCGTCGGCCGATCCGCAGAGTGGCGGTGGTCCAGCCACTTCCCGCGCGCAACGTGCCCGCCGGGACGTAGCCGAAGTCGTAGGCGCCGCCCGGCGCGTCCGGCTCCTGTACGGCCACCGCCAGCTCGACCCGGACCGCGGCCGACCCGGCGTCGGCGCGATGGGCCAGCTCCACCACGGTGGCGGCCGACAGCGGCAGCCGGACCGAGTGCAGCTCGACCGTCGTGGGCGCGTCCAGGGCGCCGTCCACCAGCAGACTGCTGCCGCCGCGCCATGCGTCGGCGAAGTCGAAGGTGACGGCGGGGCGGGCACCGTTCGTCCGCACCACCCAGCGGCGGCCGGGCAGCCGGTCCTGGAGTCCCAGATGGTTCCAGGCGGTGTCGGAGACCGCCGTGCCCTCCTCGTACCAGCGCAGGCCATGGCCGGTGTTGAAGGACGTGGCGAAGGGCAGCGCGGTGACGGTGGAACGGTCCGCCACGGAGAGGGCCGGCGCCCGCCACTCCCCGGTGCCGCTGCCCGGCGTGGACGGATCGAGGGAGGCGCCGGTCCAGAAGCGGTCGTCGCGGGCGTGGAAGGCCGCCGGGGTGCGCTGCCCGGACGGCAGGCTGGTCCAGGTCCACTCGGGGCGGTAGAAACCGTAGCCGGTGGTGTGCGGGGCGTCGGCGGGGACGATGGCGTCCCAGTCCACCGAGGTCTCATAGCCCTCGGACTCCACGTCGATCCCGGCCCACAGCTCATAGCGGTCGCGGTCCAGATCCCGCGCCAGCCGCCCGGAGGAGACCAGCCCCGACCGGCTCCAGTCGAAGTTCAGGAACATGGTGTCGGAGGCGCGGAAGAAGGCCGCGTTGCGGTCGTTGAGCGCGTTCTGCCAGCGCACGGCGCCACTGTCCACCATCGCGTCGTACCAGGTGATCCGCAGCCCCTCACCGTGGTCGCGCAGATGGCGCAGGAAGTCCCGCATATCGGTGGCCAGTTGAGCGTCCCCGCCATCGGTCTCCGCGTTGATGAACCAGCCGTCGAAGCCGTACGCCTTCGCCACCTGGATCAGCTTGTCCGCGATCGGGAACCCGCCACCGCCGCGCTGGACCAGCTCGCGGGTCCAGCGCAGCTGCCCGCCGTACGCCACGGGCGGCAGGAAGACCGTGCCGAGCACGGGTACGCCATTGCGGTGGGCGGCGTCCACGACGGGCGCGTTGGGCGCCAGGATCAGCCCCTCGCCGGAGGAGCCGCCCCAGAACACCAGCTCATCGAGATAGGCCCAGTGCGTGAGCGCGTAGAAGTCGGCCGTCGCGGCCCCCTGGGAGGGATTACCGGCGGTGGGGGCGAAGGCGGCCAGGGCGGACACCCGGGCCTGACCGGTGCGCGCGGTGGTGTTGGGCGCCACCGGAGCGAAGCGGGACGCGAGCGGAACCGTCGCGGAGTTGAAGGCGAGATCCGGATCGGACTCCGGGGTCCACGACTTCAGCGCCCGCCAGACCACACCGTCCCCCGGGCTGCCCGAGGGCAGGCTGTCGGGGAACCAGTACGAGGCATACGGCCGCAGATCGTCGATGGCGGTGGCCGCCGTGGGCGTCCGGCCCGCGGCGGCCGCGAGGCCCGGGGGAAGGGCGGCGGCTGTCGCCGTGGCCGCGCCCGCGGCCAGCACATGGCGGCGTCCGGGGCGGGCGGGCACCGTACGTCGGGTTGCGGATCTGTCGTACACGCTGGACTCCTTCGCTGGGAGGTCAGGTGGTGGGAGGACGCCCCATCGGAGGGCGGCTCATCGCAGGGCGTCGACGGTCAGTACCTCCGTGATGCCGCGCGCCGCCAAGTGCGTGGTGTCCGAGGCCCGTTCGGCCAGTACCACGGCCGGTCGCGTCCCCCCTGCGGCGGCCCTCATCCATGCCTCGAAGAACACCCCGCCCGGTGCGCACACCGACCGCTCCCGAGCGGATTCGCCGCCGACGTCCACCACCAGCGCCGTACCGCGTGGCGCGGGCGGCCGCCCCGGCCGCTCCCGGACCATCCGGGCCAGCGCCCGCCCGGCCGGTTTGACCCGGCGGTCGTTGGTCAGCAGCCCGAGCCCGTACTCCAGCTCGGGGAAGTCGGCGAGCCCGCGGTCCACATCGTGCGAACACCACCAGGTCACCCCCCATACATCAGGGCAGTCCAGTGCCTGGGCGACGGTGGTCTCGGTGAAGGCGGCGGCCCGCTCGGGCGGGATATGCGGTGCGGGCGCGCCGACCTCCTGCAACCAGACCGGCCGGTGCGGATCCGTCGCCCATGCCTTGGACAGCTCGATGAGGTACGCGGCGTGCAGTCCGGTGGCGGCGCCCGTCGCCCCGTGGCGCTGGGCCGTGCCGTTGAACACCCAGGAGTGCACCGCGGTGGCGGCGCCGAGCCGGGCCGAGTGGGCGGGGGTGAACGGATGGTCGTCCTGGTACCAGGCGGCGTCGTAGGAGGCGTGCAGATGCGGCCGCCCCGGTGCGCCCTTCTCGCAGGCGTCGAGCATCCTGCGCAGCCACGCCCCGGCCTGTGCGGGGGTGATGCGGTCGGGGTCGGGATGGGGCGCGCCGGAGAACTGGTTGATCTCGTTGCCGACGGTCATCCCGAGGAACGCGGGCCGGTCGGCCAGGGCGGCGGCGAGCGTGCGCAGATACTCCGCCTGGGCCTCCACCACATCGGGGTCGGTGAAGAGGTTGCGCCGGTGCCAGGTGGTGGTCCACGAGGGGATGAAGTCGAAGCTGGACAGATGGCCCTGCAAACCGTCCACGTTCACCTCGAGACCGCGTTCCGCCGCCGCGTCGACGAGTTGGACCAGCTGCTCGACCGCGCGCGGGCGGATCAGGGAGCGGTTGGGGTGGAAGACCGGCCACAGTGGGAAGACCCGGATATGGTCCAGGCCCAGGGCGGCGATGGAGTCCAGATCGGCGCGGACCTCGTCGAGGTCGAAGTCCAGCCAGTGGTGGAACCAGCCGCGGGTGGGGGTGTAGTTGACGCCGAAGCGCACGGAAATCGATCCCTTCAGCCCTTGATGGCGCCCTCGCCGACGCCACGGAAGAAGTACCGCTGGAGACAGGCGAACATCACGATCAGCGGGGCGACCGCGATGATGGTGCCCGCCGCGACGAGCCGCGGATTGTTGGCGAAGGTGCCGTGCAGATAGTTGAGGCCGACGGTCAGGGTGAACTTGTCGGAGTCGGAGAGCACGATCAGCGGCCACAGGAAGTCGTCCCAGGCGCCCATGAAGGCGAAGATGGCCACCACCGCCAGGGTGCCCCTCACCGCGGGCAGCGCGATCCGTACGAACCGCTGCCACACATTGGCCCCGTCGATGACCGCGGCCTCCTCGATCTCGTACGGGAGGTTGGCGAACGCGTTCCGCATCAGCAGCACGTTCAGCGCGCTGACCGCGCCCGGCAGCACCACGGCGGTGAGGGTGTTGTTCAGCTCCAGCTCCCGCATGGTGGTGAACTGGGCGATGATGATGGACTCCAGCGGCACCAGCAGCGCCAACACAAAGGCGAGCCCTGCCGCCCTGCGGCCGCGGAACCGCAGCCGCGCCAGCGCGTATCCGGCCATCGCCGCGCCCACGCAGTTGGTGAGCACATTGGCCACCGCCACCTTGAGCGAGTTCAGCGCGTAGTCCCACACCGGGACGATGTCGGCGACCCCGGAGTAGTTGTCGAGCGTGGGGTGTTCGGGCAGGAAGGCGGGTGGCGAGGTGTAGATGTCCTCGGTGGTGCTCTTGAGCGAGGTGGACAGCTGCCACAGGAACGGCCCCACCGTCAGCGCCAGCACGGCGAGCAGCAGCAGATAGCGCAGCGCCTTCTCCCAGCCGGACATCCGCCTCACCGCGGCTCCTCCCGGCGGTCGGCGCGCAGCACCAGCAGCATCAGTACGAGGGTGAGGGCGAAGACCACGAGCGACAGCGCGGAGGCATAGCCCACCCGTCCGTTCAGACCCGTGCCCACCCGCTGCACCAGCATGACAAGCGTGGTGTCCTGCCCGGCCGGGCCGCCGGTGGGCCCGGCCAGCAGATAGACCTCGGAGAACACCTTGAACGCGGCCACCGAGGAGAGCGCGCCGACCAGCACCATGGTGGAGCGGACGGCGGGGACGGTGACGCTGAGGAAGCGGCGGACCGCGCCCGCGCCGTCCACGGCGGCGGCCTCGTGCAGTTCGGGCGGTACGTTCGCCAGCGCGGCAAGGTAAATGATCATGTAGTAGCCGAGCCCCTTCCACACCGTCAGCGCCATGGCGCTGAACAGCAGCAGCCACTGGTCGCCGAGGAAGCCCACGGGGCCGGCGCCGAGGAAGGTGAGGATGCCGTTGACCAGACCGCGGTCGTCCAGCATCCACCCCCAGATCAGGGAGACCACCACGACCGACGCCACCACCGGGGTGTAGAAGGCGGCCCGGAAGAAGGTGACACCGGGGATCTGCCTTCGGACGAGCAGGGCCAGCAGCAGCGGCAGCAGTACGGTGCACGGCACCACCAACACCACGTACAGCAGGCTGTTGCGCAGCCCCACGGTGAACTGCTCGTCGTCCAGCATGGTCCGGAAGTTCGCGAGGCCCACCCAGGAGCCGCCGGTGAGCGTCCGGGTGTCGGTGAACGCCAGGTGGATGGTGGTCAGAAAGGGATAGAGGGTGAACGCGGTGACCACGGCGAGCCCGGGGAGCAGAAAGAGCCAGGGGCTCGCGGCCCGGTGTGTCCTCACGGAGGGAGCGGCGGGGCGGCGGCGCATCGGTGCCCCTAACCCTGCTGGAGCAGCTTGTTGCTCTGTGCCACGGCGTCGTCCAGCGCCTTCTTGGGCGACTTCTTGCCCTGGAGCGCCTTGGCCACCTCGTTCTGGAGCACGGTCTTCATCTCGTCGCTCATCACGACGGGGGTGTAGTTGACCGCGCCCTTGAGCAGCTTCGCCGAGGCGACCCGCACCCGGCCCTCGTCGGTGCCGTCGTCCTTGGTCCAGTAGGGCTTCTCCAGCGACCCCTTGGTGCTGGGGAAGATCGCCACCTTGTGCGCGAAGGACTCCTGGTTCTTCTGGTCGGTGACGAAGTGGGCGAACGCGATGGCCGCGGCCTTGTGCGCGCTGTTCTCCTTCACCGCCAGGCCCATCACATACATGTTGGGTTTACCGGTGTTGTTGGGCGCCTCGGTGATGCCCAGGTTCTTGTAGAGGCTGGGCGCGTCCCGTTTGAAGGTCTCCAGGTCATGGGCGCTGCCCGGGTTCATCGCGACCTTCTGCTCCAGGAACTTCTGCCCGGCCTTCTCCGGGGTGTTGGTGAGCGCCTGGCCGTCCAGACCGCCCTTGTCATAGAGCTTCTTGTACCGGGTGAGCAGCTCGACGCCCCGGGACTCGTTGTAGGTGAAGGCGGTGGCGTCGCCGTTCATCAGCTTCACGCCGTAGCGGCCGAAGTCCTCGATGGACGGGGTGCCCGCGAGCGTGGCCACCTCGCCGTCGGAGGTCTCGGCCATCGTGTCGGCGGCGCTGAACAACTCGTCGTAGCTGCGCGGTGGGTCGGCCGGATCGAGCCCCGCCTTCCGGAAGAGCGCCTTGTTGTAGAACATCGGCCCGGTGTTGAGGTACCAGGGGAAGGCATAGGTGCCGTCGAGGCCCGGGAGGGCGTTGCCCCGCCATGCCTCTGGGGTGTATTCGGGGCGGTACCGGGAGCTGGCCTTCTCCTGGTCCAGGTTCATCAGCACACCGGCCTTGGCCAGCGGATGGGCGAGATCCGGGGACACATTGACCACATCGGGGAGATTGTCCGATCCGGCGTCCGCGCTGAGCTTTTCCGCATAGTTCTCGGCGGGCTGATCCAGCCAGGTGACCTTGACGTCCGGGTACTTCTTCTCGAAAGCGTCGACCAGATCGTTGAAGTAGTCCTTGAAGTTGGCCCGGAGATTCCAGGTCTGGAAGCGGATCTCGCCCTCGATGGCACCGTCCGCGCTTGATCCGCCTCCCTTGTCGCCACCATCGCAGCTGGTCAGGGCCATGGATGAGAGGAGGAGAGGGAGGATGGCAGCGGTCGCTCTACGGGATATGGGCATGGCCGACGAGCTCCTTCGATGAGCCGGCGTGAGTCCGGTGGGAGCGGGAGAGTGCGGGAGGGGGCGGATCAAAAACTGCACCCGGAACAGGAGTTGCGTCAAGACTTCCGTCGCCAACTAATGCGCTTTAGTCTGAATCCAGCTCAAGCGCTTTAGTGATCTCCCCGAAGGGCACCGCCCGGGGAGCGGGAGGAAGCCCATGCGCCGGACACCGGCCCGACGCCCCACGATGAAGGACATAGCCCGCCGCGCCGGGGTCTCCGAGAGCGCGGTCTCCTTCGCGCTCAACGACCGCCCCGGGGTCTCGGCGGCCACCCGTGACCGGGTGCGGCGCGTCGCCGAGGAGCTCGGCTGGCAGCCCAGTACGGCCGCCCGTGCCCTGTCCGGAGAGGGTTCGGCCACCCTCGGCCTGGTGCTCGCCCGGCCCGCCAGCACCCTCGGTGTCGAGTCGTTCTTCCTGCAACTGGTCTCAGGGGTACAGGAAGCGCTCTCCCCACGCCGTCTCGGACTGCTCTTCCAGGTGGTGGAGGACCTGGGCGCGGAGTGCGCCACCTACCGCCGGTGGTGGGCCGAGCACCGGGTGGACGGCGTGCTGGTGGTCGATCCATGCCGTGACGACCCCCGGCCGGCACTCCTCGACGAACTGGGCCTGCCCGCCGTGGTGATCGGCTCCATGACCGACGACCCGGCCGCCGAGCCCACCGCCCACCCGGGCATCTCCAACCTCTGGGCGGACGACGCCGCCGCGATGGCCTCGATCGTCGGTCATCTCCACGAGCTCGGTCACCACCGGATCGTGCATATCGCCGGACTGCCCGAACTGGCCCACACCCGGCGCCGGATGCGTTCGCTGCGTGCCGAGGCCGAGCGCCGCGGACTCACCGAGGTGGACTCGGTGACCACCGACTACTCCGACGCCCAAGGGGCCGAGGCCACCCGCCGGGTGCTCGCACGGGACCGGCCGCCCACCGCCCTGGTCTACGACAACGATGTGATGGCGGTGGCCGGACTCGCCGCCGCGGCCGAGCGGGGGCTGGCCGTCCCGGCCGATCTGTCCATCGTGGCCTGGGACGACTCCGTCCTGTGCCGCAGCACCCACCCCTCGCTGACCGCACTGGTGCGGGACACCGCGGCCTTCGGGCGGCATGCCGCCGAGCGGCTGATCGCGCTGCTCGACGGGGAGGCGGCCGTACGGGTCCAGGACGACATCCCGCGGCTGGCCCCCCGCGGCAGCACCGCCCCGCCGCGCTAGGTCCTGTACGGCGGATCCGAGGAGCGGTCCGCGGCGTCCGGCGCGGGGGCACCGGGTCCGGGAGCATCGCACGGCGGGGGATCGCCCTCGCACCCGGGCGCACCCGGGCGCACCCGGGCCGCTCCGGCGCCTCGGCGAGGTGCGGTGCGGTGCCGGGCGTCGCGGGCCCGACGGGTTTCGCCGGACAGGGCCCGCGCCCCGGTACGGCGGTGGGGGGCCGCCCGGGCCCCGGGGGGGGCCCCCCGCTCACCGGGGGGGGCTGTCTACGGG
>NZ_JBEZHR010000006.1:112891-434833 GCF_040650655.1 Streptomyces sp. NPDC048636
GCCGCGCCGCTGGGGGGCGCCGCGCCGGCCGCCGCGCCCACGGGGTCTACCCCCGCACCCGCCCCCCCCCCCGGACCGGCGGTGGCCGCCACCCGGGCCCGGGTGGCGGCCACCGGATACAGCGTGCGCCGTTACGTACGGACCGCCAGCGACAGCGCGAAGCGGCCCTGGGCGTCGGTCCACCAACGGCGTGACTCCAGCCCGGCGGCGGCCAGTTCGGTCCGCACCTTCTTCTCCCGGAACTTCGCCGAGACCTCGGTACGGACCTCCTCCCCGGCCGCGAAGTGGATCGCGAGGTCCATCGAGGGGATCTTGGCGGTGAGCTCCTTGCGGGCCCTCAGCCGCATCTCGATCCACTCCTCCTCGGCGTTCCACACCGCCAGGTGGTCGAAGTCCGCCGGGTTGAAGTCGGCGCCCAGCTCACGGTTGAGCACCGCGAGCACGTTCTTGTTGAACGCCGCGGTGACCCCTTGCGCGTCGTCGTACGCGGCGACCAGCGTGGCCTCGTCCTTGACCAGGTCGGTGCCGAGCAGCAGCGCGTCACCCGGTGACAGCAGGGAGCTCACCGCGGTGAAGAACTCCGCCCGTTCGGACGGCAGCAGATTGCCGATGGTGCCGCCGAGGAACGCCAGCAGCCGGGGTCCGGGGGTGTCGGGCAGGGTGAGTCCGTTCATGAAGTCGGCCACCATGGCGTGCACCGTCAGCTCCGGATGCTCGGTGAGCAGCGCGCGCCCGGCCAGTTCGAGGGCGCTCTCGCTCACGTCCACCGGGACGTAGGCCCGCAGGTCCGGCAGCGCCCGGATCAGATGATGGGTCTTCTCCGAGGAGCCGGAGCCCAGCTCGACCAGGGTTCTGGCCCCGGTCGCGTCGGCGATCTCCGCCGCCCTCGCTATGAGGATCTCCCGCTCCGCGCGGGTCGGGTAGTACTCGGACAGCCGGGTGATCTCTTCGAAGAGCTCGCTCCCGCGGGCGTCGTAGAACCACTTTGGCGGCAGCCTCTTGGGGGTGCGGGTCAGGCCGTCGGTCACGTCCTCGCGCAGTGCGGCGGTCGTGGTGTCCACGGGCAGGGTCCGGGTCATGGTGAACGGGCTCACGCGGAAGCCTCCTTGAGGGGGGAGAGGAGAACCTCGGTACGGGTGGCGGTCAGCAGGGTGCGGTCGGGGACTTCCGTCCAGCGCGGATCGTCGTCGTACGGTTCGGAGGCCACGACCACCGCGCGGCCCGGGTCGGCCCAGTACCACAGGGTGTCGCCCCAGGCGGTGGCGGCGATCGTCGATCCGTCCAGGAGCAGCAGGTTCAGCCGTGAGCCGGGCGCGGCGGCGGCCACCGTCTCGACCGCCCCGGCCAGCGCCTCGCCCGCCGCGTGCCCCAGCCGCAGCCGGTGCAGCACCAGCGCCCACACCAGCGCGGAGTCACAGCGCGCCGCCAGGCTCAGCAGTTCGGCGGGCGGCAGTGCGGCGGCCGCCTCCGCGAGGGAGTGCGGCCATCCGCGCACCGCGCCGTTATGGCTGAACAGCCAGTTCCCGGAGGCGAAGGGCGAGGCGCCCGCCTCGCCGTCCCCGCTCGCCTCGGTGGCGTCGCGCACGGCCGCCATCAGCGCCCCGGTGCGCACCACCCGGGCGAGATCGGCGAAGGAGAGATCGCCCCAGATGGGTCCGGCGCGCCGGTAGCGCGCGGGCACCGGGTCGTCCGGCGCGTACCAGCCGACCCCGAACCCGTCGGCGTTGACGGTGCCGTGCGCCTGTCGCCGCGGCGCCCAGGACTGCGAGAACAGGCTGTGCGGCGGAGCGCTCACCACCTCGCCGATGGTGGTCTCCGGCCCCAGATAGGCGAGATGCCGGCACATCAGCGCCACCCCCGATCAGCGGGAGCGGCGCGTCCGGCTATGCCCTTCACACGGCCTCCGGGGAGGCGTCGCGGGCGGTGCGGAACCCGGAGAAGATCTGCCGCCGGATCGGCAGGTCCCAGTTGCGGAAGGTGCCCCGGCAGGCCACCTGGTCCACCGCGAAGGAGCCACCGCGCAGCACCTTGTACGCGGGCCCGAAGAAGACCTGCGAGTACTCGGGGTACGGGAAGACGCTGAACCCCGGATAGGGCAGGAAGTCGCTGGACGTCCACTCCCACACATCGCCGATCAGCTGCCGGACGCCGAGCGGGGAGGCGCCCCGCGGATAGCTTCCGGCGCGCGCGGGCCGCAGATGGCGCTGGCCGAGATTGGCGTGGTCGGGAGTGGGGTCCTCGTCGCCCCACGGATGGCGCAGGGACCGGCCGGTCGCCGGGTCGTGGCGGGCGGCCTTCTCCCACTCCTCCTCGCTGGGCAGCCGGCGCCCGGCCCAGCGGGCGTAGGCGTCCGCCTCGTACCAGCTGACATGCAGCACCGGCTCGTCCTCCGCTACCGGCTCGGTGACCCCGAAGCGGCGGCGCAGCCACTGCCCGCCCTCACGCCGCCAGAACAGGGGGGCGCTCAGGCCGTGTTCCTGCACGTGCGCCCAGCCCTCCGGTGTCCACCAGCGGCGCTCGGTGTAGCCGCCGTCCGCGATGAACCGGGCGTACGCGCCGTTGGTCACCGGGGTGGTGTCGAGGTAGAAGGGCGGCACCAGCCGCCGGTGGGCGGGCCGTTCGTTGTCCAGCGCCCAGGGCTCGGTGGAGGTGCCCATGGTGAACGGGCCGCCGGGGATGAGGACTTCGTCGGGCAGCGCGGCCCCGTCGGCGGTGTCCGGCGGCTCCGGGGCGGTCAGCGCGGTGGGCCCGCGCCGCAGCTGGTGGGTGATGAGCATGGTCTCGTCGTGCTGCTGCTCATGCTGGGCGATCATCCCGAACGCGAAGGCCGCGTCGACCAGCGGGGCGCCGCGCAGCTCGATCCGCTCCAGGATGTCGAACACCCGGCCGCGCACCTCGGAGACATAGCCCCGGGCCTCCGCCGGTGCCAGCAGCGGCAGGGAGGGCCGCGCGGCACGGGGATGCTCGAAGGCGTCGTACACCGAGTCGATCTCCGGCCGGATGGCCTGCCGTCCGCCGACGGCGCGCAGCAGCCACTGCTCCTCCTGGTTGCCGATATGGGCCAGGTCCCAGACCAGTGGGGACATCAAAGGGGAGTGCTGGGCGGTGAGATCGTGATCGTCCACGCAGCTGGTGAGGGTGTGGGTGCGTGCGCGTGCGGTGCGCAGCGCGGTCTCGGCGCGCCGGCGCAGCGCCTCGGGGTCGAGAGCGAGGAGGTCGGAGTCGGAATCGGTCATGGCCGTTCCTCCTTCCCGGGGACGGTGGCGAGTCCGGGGACGGTGGCGAGCAGATCGTCGGCGGGACATCGGCCACGGGCCACATAGCGATCGGTGAAGTCGGCGACGGCGGAGGTGATGGCGGGGGAGGCGCCCAGCCGGGGCAGTGCCTCCAGCGCGGTGGCGAAACAGACGGCGGCGACGCTCCGCAGCTCGGGGTCGGCCAGGCCGTCCCGGGTCGCGCTCAGCCACAGCGGATTGCAGGGGGCGGGGCGGACGCCAGCGGTCTCGGCGAGCGGTTTCACCACGCGGTAAACCGTTTCCGCGGCCTGGGGGTCGTCGAAGAGCGCCACGGTGACGGCGAGCGGGACGATCCAGCCGTCGTCGCCGCTCTGCGCGTCGATCATGCGCAGTTCGAGATGCCCGCGCGGCCGCACGGGCGGGAAGAGGGTGGAGATATGGAAGTCGAGGTCGTCCAGGGTGGGCGGCCGGGGCAGCGCGGTCCGCGCCCACTGCCGGAAGGTCAGCCCGTCCGGTACGGTCCAGGCCCCGTGCTCGGCCCGGACGGCCATCACCGGCGCGTCCAGCACATAGCGGGCCCAGGCGGTGCGGGGCTCCCGGCCGTCGGGCGGGGCGAGGACGCGGCCGGGGTCCATCGACGCCCACAGCGCCTGCCGGGTGGAGCGGTAGCCGGTGGGACGTCCCTCGCGCAGCGGTGAATTGGCGAAGGCGGCGGTCAGCACGGCGCCCAGGAGGTGGGCGAGCCGCCAGCGCCGTCCCAGACCCAGCGGACCGGGCTCCTCCTGTCCGGCGTCCACACACACCTGGACCGAGGCGGTGTTGCACATCATGGACCGCCCCGCCGGGCCCCGGCGGTTGAAATAGGTCTCCATGGACTCGTAGCGGGGGGTGCTGAGGAACCGGCGCGGCGGCCGCCAGGGGTCATGGCCGTGCCCGGCGATACCGAGGCCGAGTCCGGTGAGAAGGGAGCGGACGAGAACCAGATCGGCGGCGACGGACTCCACACACGCGGTGAGGGAGTCGGCCGGCAGGGAGCTGAGCTCCACCTGGCCGCCGGGTTCGAAGGTGACCGCGGACCGGAGGGGGAGTCCGCGCAGCGCGGTGACCGCGGCTTCCAGCCTGGGCGGTTCCACGGGTCTGGTGGGGTCCTGCGGGTCGTACACGAGCCATTCCAGCTCGACACCGATACGGCGCGGCGGTCCTGTTTTGAAACAGATGCCGTGCAGCCTGGCCTCCATCTCGGCCTCGCTGATCGCCTTACTGTCGGGCACTGTCGTCTCTCCCGTCCCGTTCCGGCTATCGGCCCGCCGTGCTGCGAACCGATATCTCGCCCACTTTTACCTGCGGACGTGCCGGGCTCAAGAGTGCCTCCAGAGTTGCACAGGAGTTCCCACCGCGCCGGACGGGAGCGGCAGGATGGCTGACGGGCCGGGACCAGGCGGTTTCCAGCCTCGTACCGACTGGTTAGTATGTTCCGCCACGGGCGTGGAGAACGCCGCTACCGACAGCTTGTGGAGGCCACCGGATGCAGGCATGGCGAGTGCACGACAATGGCGAGCCGCGCGAGGTCATGCGGCTGGAAGAGGTGCCCGATCCGGTGGCGGGGCCGGGACAGCTGCTGGTGCGCGTCCTCGCCGTCAACATCAACTTCCCCGACGCCCTGCTGTGCCGCGGCCAGTACCAGGTCCGGCCGCCGCTGCCGTTCACCCCGGGCGTCGAGCTGTGCGGCGAGGTCGTCGCCGTCGGTGAGGGCGCCGAGGGCGAGGTGGGCTCCCGGGTCCTGGCCACCCCCGACCTGCCCGCGGGCGGCTTCGCCGAGCTGGTCACCGTGGACGCGGCCAACGCGCTCCCCGCCCCCGACGCACTGGACGACGCCCAGGCCGCGGCGCTGCACATCGGCTACCAGACCGGCTGGTTCGGTCTGCACCGCCGGGCGGGGCTGCGGCCGGGCGAGACCCTGCTGGTGCACGCCGCCGCGGGCGGGGTGGGCACCGCCGCCGTCCAGCTCGGCAAGGCGGCCGGGGCCCGGGTCATCGGTGTCGTCGGCGGTGAGGACAAGGCGCGGGTGGCCCGTGAGGTGGGCTGCGACCTGGTGCTCGACCGCCGTCAGGACGACATCGTGGCCGCGGTCAAGGAGGCCACCGGCGGACGCGGCGCCGACGTGATCTACGACCCGGTCGGTGGCGACGCCTTCGCCAAGTCCATCAAATGCGTCGCCTTCGAAGGCCGCATCGTGGTCATCGGCTTCGCCAGCGGCGTCGTCCCCCAGGCCGCCCTGAACCACGCGCTGGTCAAGAACTACGCCATCCTCGGCCTCCACTGGGGCCTGTACAACACCAAGGACCCGGCCGCCGTCCGCGCCTGCCACGACGAACTGACCAAGCTGGCCGCCCAGGGCACCGTACGGCCCCTGGTCAGCGAGCGGGTGCCGCTCGCCGGTGCGGCCGACGCCGTCCAGCGCGTCGCCGACGGTGTCACCACCGGCCGAGTGGTGGTCGTCCCCGGCCTGACGGCGGGAGACCCCCGATGACCACCGCACGCGACCGTACCGCCGTGGACGCCCCCGAACTGCGCCGTCGCGTCCGGGAGCTCCTCGACGCCCACCCCCCGGCCACCACCGACCGGTTGGACTTCCTTCGCGCCCGCTTCGACGCGGGCCTCGCCTGGGTGCACTACCCGGCCGGGCTCGGCGGCCTGGACGCCCCGCGCTCCCTCCAGGCCGTGGTGGACGCCGAACTCGAGGCCGCCGGGGCACCCGACAACGACCCCCGCCGCATCGGCATCGGCCTGGGCATGGCCGCCCCCACCATCCTCGGCTTCGGCACCGACGAGCAGCGCGCGCGGCTGCTGCGCCCGCTGTGGACCGGGGAGGAGGTGTGGTGCCAGCTGTTCAGCGAACCCGGGGCCGGATCCGACCTCGCGGCCCTGGGCACCCGCGCCGTACGCGACGGCGACAGCTGGGTGGTCGACGGCCAGAAGGTGTGGACCTCCAGCGCCCATCTCGCCCGCTGGGCCATCCTCATCGCCCGCACCGACCCCGACCTGCCCAAACACCGCGGCATCAGCTACTTCATCTGCGATATGACCGACCCCGGAGTCGAGGTGCGGCCGCTGCGGCAGATCACCGGTGAGGCGGAGTTCAACGAGGTCTTCCTCACCGGGGTGCGCATCCCCGACAGCCGACGCCTCGGTGAGGTCGGCGAGGGCTGGCGGGTCGCCCAGACCACCTTGATGAACGAGCGGGTCGCCATCGGCGGCGGCCGGATCCCCCGCGAGGGCGGCATGGTCGGTCTGGTCGCCACGGCCTGGCGGGACCGGCCCGAGCTGCGCACCCATGACCTCCACCAGCGACTGCTGCGGCTGTGGGTGGAGGCCGAGGCGGCGCGGCTGGCGGGCGAGCGGCTGCGCCAGCAACTCGCCCTCGGCCAGCCCGGACCCGAGGGCTCGGCCATGAAGCTCGCCTTCGCCCGCCTCAACCAGCGGCTCAGCGCACTGGAGGTGGAACTGCTGGGCGAGGAGGGCCTGCTCTACGACGACTGGACCCTGCGCCGCCCCGAGCACGTCGACTTCACCGGACGCGAGGCCGGCTACCGCTATCTGCGCGCCAAGGGCAACTCCATCGAGGGCGGCACCTCGGAGGTACTGCTCAACATCATCGCCGAACGCGTCCTGGGCCTGCCGCCCGAGCCGCGGACCGACAAGGACGTCCCGTGGAAGGACCTGCCCCGATGAGCACCCCGGACCTGCTCTACTCCGAGGCCGAGGACGATCTGCGCGCCGCCGTACGGTCGTTGCTCACCGACCGCTGCCCGGCCCCGGCCGTACTCGCCCAGGCGGAGAGCGACCAGCCGTACGACCCCGCCGTCTGGCAGGCGCTGGGCGCCGAGATGGGCACGGCCGGGCTGCTGGTCCCCGACAAGCTCGGCGGACAGGGCGCCACCGCACGTGAGGCCGCGGTGGTGATGGAGGAACTCGGCCGCGCCGTGGCCCCCGTGCCCTTCCTCACCAGCGCCGTCCTCGCCGTGACCGCCCTGCTGGGCTGTGACACCGACGAGGAGGGCGTGGCGCGGCTGCTCCGGGGGCTCGCCGAGGGCCGGACCACCGGCGCCCTGGCCCTTCCGCTGTCCAGCACACCGGGCGAGGAGCTCCCGTCCGCCACCGTACGGACCGGCGGCGACGGAACCCTGAGCGGCGAGGTCCGCGGTGTCGCGGGCGCGAGGGGCGCCGAGGTGCTGCTCGTGCCCGCCGAAGGACCGGACGGCTATGGGCTGTACGCCGTGCCCACCACCGAATCCGGCGTCACCATCGCACCGCTCACCTCGCTGGACCTCACCCGGCCCCTCGCCACGGTGACCCTCGACGGGGCGCCCGCACGGCGGGTGGCCGGAGCGGACCGGGCCCGGGACGCGGTCCGGCGTGCGCTGCTGACCGGGGCGGGACTGCTCGCCTCGGAGCAGCTGGGGGTGGCCGAATGGTGTCTGACCGAGGCCGTCCGCCACACCGCCGAACGCCACCAGTTCGGCCGTCCCATCGGCTCGTTCCAGGCGCTGAAGCATCGGATGGCCGCGCTCTGGCTGGAACTGGTCTCCGCCCGCGCCACCGCCCGGTACGCCGCCGACGCCCTGGCCGCCGAAAGCCCCGACGCCCCGGTGGCGGTGGCCGTCGCCCAGGCGTACTGCGCCGAGGTGGCCGTGCACGCCGCCGAGGAGTGCGTCCAAATGCACGGCGGTATCGGCATGACCTGGGAACACCCGGCCCATCTCTATCTCAAGCGGGCCAAGAGCGATGAGATCGCGCTGGGCACACCCGGCCGTCACCGTCAGCTCCTGGCCGGGCAGGTGGACCTCCCGGCACCCACCGGCTGACCGCCCGGCGCGAGCACGGTCCGCCCCGGCGTCTGCACGCCGGGGCGGACCGCTTGTGCACCGCTTTTGCACCTCGACTCCACGGCAGCGAAGCCGAACAGCTCCCGAACAGGCTTCGAACAGCAGATCGGCACCCGTTCGGAGCACCATGGTTCGGCGGATCACAGGCGATTCTGGGCCACACTGACGGCCGGATTCCGATCCTCCGTAGCGGCCGAGGAGGCTCCCCATGGCCATTTCCATCTCCGTGGTCCTGCTGCTCCTGATTCTGGCGGTGGTCTTTCTGCGCAGTGGCGGTCTGCGCATCTCCCATGCCCTGGTCTGTGTGACGCTCGGCTTCTACCTGGCCAGCAGCAGCGTGGCGCCCACCATCTCCGAAGGGCTCGCCGCCACCGCGGACGTGGTCAGCAGCGTCCGCCCCTGACCCGCCCGCGGTGACGGCGTGCACCGCTCAGCGGCCGACCTCGAGAGTCAGCGGCCGATCTCGACGTCCTCCAGCACACCCAGCGCGTCCGGCACCAGCACCGCGGCCGAGTAGTAGGCGCTGACCAGATACGAGGTCACGGCCTGCTCATTGATGCCCATGAACCGGACGTTCAGGCTGGGCTCGTACTCATCGGGGATCCCGGCCTGATGGAGGCCGATCACACCCTGGCTCTCCTCACCGGTCCGCAGCGCCAGGATGGAACTGGTGCCGGAGTCGCTGACCGGGATCTTGTTGCACGGCAGCAGCGGCACCCCGCGCCAGGCCCGCACCGCCACTCCGCCGATCTCGGCGCCCTGCGGATACAGCCCCCGGCTGCTGCACTCCCGCCCGAACGCGGCGATGGTGCGCGGATGGGCCAGCAGATACTGCGTCTTGCGGCGCCGCGACAGCAGCTCGTCGAGATCGTCGGGGGTGGGCGGACCGCTGCGGGTGTGGATGCGCTGGGACAGGTCCGCGTTGTGCAGCAGACCGAACTCCCGGTTGTTGATGAGCTCGTGCTCCTGGCGCTCCCGCAGCGCCTCGATGGTCAGCCGGAGCTGCTGCTCGACCTGGTCCATCGGGTCGTTGTAGAGGTCGGCGACCCGGGTGTGGACCCGCAGCACGGTCTGAGCCACGCTCAGCTCGTACTCCCGCGGACTCAGTTCGTACTCCGCGAAGGTGCCCGGCAGCACCGGCTCGCCCGCATGGCCCGAGGTGATCGCGATATCGGCCTCACCGCGCCGGTTCCGCGCGGGCTCCGGCTGGTTCTCCCGCTCCTCGAGATGGCCGCGCAGCGCCCCCGAGCGGTCGGCCGCCTCCTGGAAGGCACGGCGGGGGAGGGTGAGCACCGTGGTGCGGGTCACCGCCCGGACGGTGAAGTCCCAGGTCCCCTCGGGGCCGGTGAGCGCGGAATCGCCGAAGTACTCCCCGTCGGCCAGCACCGCGAGCGCCGTATCGGTGTCATACGCGCCCGGTGCGATCTGCCGGACCTTGCCGTGCGCGATGAGGTACACCTGATCGGCCGGACGCCCGGCCTCGACCAGCACATCGCCCGGCGCGTACTCCCGCTGGACGCAGGCGTCGGCCAGCGACTCCAGTACGGAGGCGTCCTCGAAGCCGCGCAGCGTCGGCAGCTCGCCCAGCTCCGGCGGGATGACCCGCACCCGCGACCCGGTGGTGACGAACTCCACCCGCCCATCACCGACCGTGTAGCTCAGCCGCCGGTTCACCCGGTAGGTACCGGCCGACACCTGCACCCATGGCAGGACCCGCAGCAGCCACCGGGACGAGATGGCCTGCATCTGCGGAACGGACTTGGTGGTGGTCGCCAGATTCCGTGCGGCGGCCGTGCCCAGACTCAGCGGCTGCTCACCGGACTCCACGGAAGTGGTCATCTGTGCTCATCACTCATTTCGGTAGGTTTTCGGGAACGTTGACGAGGACCACCGGAAGCCGTGGCGGGCCGTCAGAGACCGATTTCCACGTTCTCCAGGATTCCGAGCGCGTCCGGAACCAGAACGGCCGCGGAATAGTAGGCGCTGACGAGATACGACATGATGGCCTGCTCGCTGATTCCCATGAACCGCACGGAGAGACTCGGCTGGTATTCATCGGGAATTCCGGTCCGATGCAGTCCGATGACTCCCTGGTTCTCCTCGCCGGTGCGCAGGGCGAGAACGGAGGTGACTCCGCTGGGAGTCACCGGAATCTTGTTGCACGGGAAAATGGGCACCCCGCGCCATGCGGGCACCGCATGCCCGTTCACCTCGGCGTGCTGCGGGGAGATGCCCCGGCTGTTGAACTGCCGGCCGATCGCGGCGATGGCACGCGGATGCGCGAGGATCACCCCCGGGTCCTTCCACACGGTGGCCAGCAGGGCGTCGAGGTCGTCGGGGGTGGGCGGACCGCTGCGGGTGTGGATGCGCTGGGACAGGTCCGCGTTGTGCAGCAGACCGAACTCCCGGTTGTTGATGAGCTCGTGCTCCTGGCGCTCCCGCAGCGCCTCGATGGTCAGCCGGAGCTGCTGCTCGACCTGGTCCATCGGGTCGTTGTAGAGGTCGGCGACCCGGGTGTGGACCCGCAGCACGGTCTGAGCCACGCTCAGCTCGTACTCGCGGGGCGCGAGCTCGTACTCCGCGAAGGTGCCCGGCAGCAGCGGCTCGCCCGCATGGCCCGCCGACAGCTCGATGGATGCCTCGCCGTGCTCGTTCCGCGGGGAATCCGGCGCCGCCCGCACCGCCTCCACATGCTCCCGCAGCGCCGCGGAGCGGTCCATCTGCTCCTCGAACTCCTGGCGGGACAGCGCCAGCACGGTGCAGGAGGTGACCGCCTTGACGGTGACGCCCCAGGTGGAGCCGTCGGCCGAGGCCAGCTCCGGCTCGCCCAGGTGGTCCCCGCCCGCGGCCGTGCCGACCACCGAGGGATCGTCGAAGGCGCCCTCGGCCAGCTTGTCGACCTTGCCGTGGGCGATCAGATACAGCTCATCGGCCGGGCGCCCGGCCTCCACCAGGACATCGCCGGGAGCCAGCTCCCGCTGGCTGAACCGGTCCGCGAGCGCCGCGAGGACCTCGGTGTCCTCGAAGCGGCGGAACAGCGGAAGCTCGCGCAGCTCGACCGGGATGACCCGGACCTCGGCGCCGGTGGTGGTGAACTCCACCCGGCCGTCCCCGAGGGTGTGCGAGGCCCGCCGGTTCACCCGGTAGGTGCCGCCCGGTACATGCACCCACGGCAGCATGCGCAGCAGCCATCGCGAGCTGATTCCCTGCATTTGCGGAACGGACTTGGTCGTCGTCGCCAGATTCCGCGCGGCCGCCGTGCCGAGACTCGACAGCGGCTGCGAATTATCGGTACCGGAACCTGGTTCAACGGACGTCGTCATCGTGAATGCTCACCCACCCCTGTACGGACCCCAAGAGATTTTCCCCCTGAGCAACTCCCAAGCTATCAGCGGCCTTTGGACCTGTGCATTCACTCAAAAGTGTGGCCGCCTCGAGGGTTCGGATGAAGGCAAGGAATGGGTAAATACTCCGGTTCCGCCGGGGCCTCGGATGGCCTCGCCGCGGCGGCGCCAGGACCGGACGGTCCACGTCCGGTGGACATCGCACCGGGACATCGCATCGCACCCCTGGGGGAATGCCCTCATGCGACCCCGGGCGACCCTCATGCGGCCGACGGCGCACGCCACTTCCCCGGCCGCTTCCCCGGCCGCGCGGGAACGCCGGGGAAATGGCCGGAGTCCGACCGTCGAACTCTTCGCACGGCTCTGCCCTTTGGAGCCCCGGCGCCCCGATACTCACTGGCGTTCACCGCGCATCACAGCCGAGCACCACGCCGGGACGAGAGCCGGGAGGCCCCATGGAACCCCGTACACGCCGCGCCTTTGTCGTCACCCTCGGAGCAGCCGTGGCGGGCGGGGTGGCCACACCCGCCTTCGCCGGTACGACGGCCAGCGGCAGGCCCGCGCCGCCTCTGGCCAGAGCCCACGCGCACAACGACTACGAGCACCCCCGCCCGCTCACCGACGCGCTCTCCCACGGCTTCGGCAGTGTCGAGGCGGACATCTGGCTGGTGGACGGCGCGTTGCTGGTCGCCCATGACGCCAGCGACCTGGACCCCACCCGCACCCTCGAATCGCTCTACCTCGACCCGCTGGCCCGGCGGGTGAAGGCCAACGGCGGCCGGGTCTACCGCGGTTCCGCCCTCTCCCTCCAGCTGCTCATCGACCTCAAGACCCCGGGCGAGGCCACCTACCGCGAACTCGCCAAGCGGCTGCGCCGCTACGGCCCGATGTTCAGCGCCGCCTACGGCGGGGTCGACGGCCGGGTCCGCCGCGGCCCGGTGACCGCCGTCATCTCCGGCGACCGCGGCGCCCGCGCCCCCATGGAGGCCGAGAAGGTGCGCCACGCCTTCTACGACGGACGTCTGGAGGACCTGGGCACCGGGGCGCCCGCCTCCTTCGCCCCGCTGATCAGCGCCGACTGGAACAGCACCTTTACCTGGCAGGGCGCGGGCGCCATACCGCCCGCGGAGCGGGAGAAGCTGCGCCGGATCGTCGGCGCGGCGCACCGCGCCCGCCAGCGGGTGCGCTTCTGGGCCACACTCGACACGGCCGGGCCGGAGCGCGACGCGCTGTGGCGCGAACTGCTGGCGGCCGATGTCGATCACCTCAACACCGACGACCTCGCGGGGCTCGAGGACTTCCTGCGCGGCACCCGCTGACCCACTGGCCGACCGGACAGCCGACCGGACAGCCGACCGGACCCGGGGACGGCGGGCCGCCCGACCGTGAAAACCAGTCGCGACCCGCCGTCCCCGCCGTCATGCTGGCCCCCATGCTCATCAGAACCGCCACCCCCGAGGACTGGCCCGCCATCTGGCCGTTCCTGCATCGCATCGTCGCCGCCGGCGAGACCTACACCTACCCCCGCGACCTGGACGAGGACCGCGCCCGCGACCTCTGGATGCTCACGGCCCCGAGCCGTACCGCGGTCGCCACCGACCCGGACGGCACCGTGCTCGGTACGGCCAAGATGAACCCGAACCAGATGGGGCCCGGTGCGCATATCGCCAGTGCCAGCTTCATGGTGGCGCCCGAGCACGCCGGGCGCGGCGTCGGACGGGCCCTGGGGGAGCATGTCGTGGAGTGGGCGCGGTCCGAGGGCTACCGGGGCATGCAGTTCAACGCCGTGGTGGAGAGCAACACCCGGGCGGTCGCGCTGTGGCGCTCGCTGGGCTTCGAGGTGGTGGGCACCGTGCCGGAGGCGTTCGCACATCCGACGAAGGGCTTCGTCGGTCTCCACATCATGCACCGGTACCTATGAGCGCCACCGGATCACCGGGCCCGGCCGTCGAGCCGTTCGGCCCGGAACGGCTCGAGGCGGCCGCGGAACTGCTCGCCGCACGCCACCGCCGCGACCGCGGGCACGAGCCCGCCCTGGACGAGCACCACACCACCCACGCGGCGTGCCTCGCCCTGCTGCGCCAGGCGTGGGAGGACGGCGCGCGCGGTGCGGTGGCCCTCCGGGGCGGTGCGGTCGCGGGCTATCTGCTGGCCCGGACCGGTGAGGGGCAGCGGGGACGCCACTGCTGGACCCGGCCGGAGGACGCGGCGTACGCGCCGGACGAGGGGCCCGTCGTGCTCCAGCGGCTCTACACCGAGCTGTCGGGGCCATGGGTCGAGGACGGCAGACTGCACCACTACACGGTGACGCCCGCCGCCGATCTCTCCTGCTGGCTCGGGCTCGGCTTCGCCCATGAGCAGGTGCACGCGCTGCTGACCGTACCCGGCGGCGCGGGGGAGGACCGGCCGCCGAGCGGGGTCCGCCGCGCGGTCCCCTCGGACATCGACGCCCTGGAGCCGCTGGTCGGCCTCATCAACGCGGCCCACGCGGCCCCGCCGGTGTTCGCCTTCACCGACCAGCCGATGTGGGACATCCTGCGCTCCGGCCATCTGGAGCTGCTGAGCGACCCCGAGGTGGCGTACTGGATCGCCGAGGGGAGCGGAGCCGTCGACGCCTTCCTCGTCATGCGCCCCGTGCCGGTGGAGGAGTCCTCACTCGTCAAGCCCCGGGGCTCGGTGGAACTGCTGCTCGCCTCCACCGCCCCGCACGCCCGCCGCTCCGGGGCGGCGACCCGGCTGACCCGGTGGGCGCTGGCGGACGCGGCCCGGCGGGGGTTCACCGTCTGCGCCAGCGACTGGCGGGCGGCCAATCCGCTGTCCTCCGTCTTCTGGCCGCGCCGGGGCTTCCGACCGGCCGCCTACCGGCTGCACCGCATCCTGGACCCGCGGCTCACCGGACCGGAGCACGTCCCGGGTCCTTGAACGCCACGGGGTCGTCGAGGACCGCCCGGACGACGGAGTGGGCGGCGCCGAGCAGCGGGCCCTCCGCGCCGAGGCGGGAGACGGTGACCGTCTCCGGGCCGGGCCGGGCCGGATCCGCCACCCGCCGCCCCAACTCCCTCTCCAGGGCGGGCAGCAGCCAGGGTGCCAGCGGGGTGAGCGCCCCGCCGAGCACCACCTTCTGCGGGTCCAGCAGGTTCACCGTGCCCGCGAGCGCGATCCCGAGGGCCGCGCCCGCGTCGCGCAGCGCGCGCCGCACCCGGCGGTCGCCCGCGGCCGCCCGTACGGCCAGCAGGGAGATCCGGCCGCCGGGGCCGGGATGTTCGGCGGCGGCCTCCTCCGGGGAGAGGCCGCTCGCCCGGAGCACCGCCTCCTCGCCCGCGTACCGCTCCAGACAGCCGCGTCCGCCGCACGGGCACTCGGCCCCCTCGGGCCGTACCGGCACATGGCCCAGCTCGCCCGCGAAACCGCGGGTGCCGCGGAGCAGTTGACCGTCGAGCACCACCGCGGCGCCGATGCCGATCTCGGCCGAGACATGGACGAAGTCCCGGAGCTCCGGATCGTGGCCACCGCGCCACAGCTCGGCGAGCGCGCCCAGATTGGCCTCGTTGCCGACCGTCAGGGGGAGGCCGGGCAGTTCGGCGCGCAGTCCGGGACCGATGTCCACGTCCTCCCAGCCGAGGTTGGGGGCGCGTACGACCAGGGACGACCCGCGGGCCACCAGACCGGGCACCGCCACCGTCAACCCCACCGGGCGCAGCCCCGCGTCCTCCGCCTCGGCGGCCACCTGCCGTACCAGATCCGCCAGTTGGCCGAGGACCGGTTCCGGGTCGCGGTCCCGGTTCCGTGCCGCGATCTCGGTCCGGGCCCGTATCCGGCCACGCAGGTCCAGCGCGCACACGGCCAGCCGGTCCACCCCGAGCTCCGCGCCGAGCCCGGCCGGACCGCGCTCGTCGAGCTGGAGCGCGCTGCCCGGGCGGCCGACCGTACCGGGCCGCGAGGGGCCCAGCTCGACCAGCAGCCCGTCCCGGATCAGCTCGTCGACGAGGGTCGAGACCGCCGCCCTGGTCAGCCCCACCTGACCGGCGACCGCCGCCCGGGACAACGGGCCCCGTCCGGCCACGGCGTGCAGCACGAGGGACAGGTTGCGCCGGCGCATCGCCTGCTGGGTGTTGGGATGTGGCGCTGCCACCGTCGTGGTCTCCTCTCGTGGGGCGTCAGGCCCGGCGGAGCAGACCGTCGGCGTCGGACAGCACCCCCGCGACACGTTCCAGCGTCGCGTCGTCACGGGGCACCGCATCGTAGGACGGCCCCCGCGCCGTTGCCCAGCGCCGGGCCACCGCCGCCGGGTCCTCGCCCAGCAGCAGTCCCGCCGCCTGGGCCGCGGCGCCGAGGGCGACCAACTCCTGGGCGTGCGGCACCTGTACGGGACGGCCGCTCAGCCTGCGCACCGTCTCCCGCCACGCCGTGCCCTTGGCGCCGCCGCCGATGAGCAGCACCGGCGCATCGGGCGCGACATCCCCGTCCAGCACCCGGTCCAACGCGGTCAGCAGCGCGAACACCGCGCCGTCATAGGCGGCTTGGAGCACCTGACCGGGAGTGGTGTCATGGCGCAGCCCGTGCAGCAGACCGGACGCGTGCGGCAGATTCGGGGTGCGCTCGCCGTCCAGGAAGGGCAGCAGCACGGCCGAGCCGCCCGGCTCCACCGCCTCCCGCTCCCGGCCGAGCAGTGCGGCGATCCGGTCCACCGCCAGGGTGCAGTTGAGGGTGCAGGCGAGCGGCAGCCAGGCGTCACGGGCGTCGGCGAACCCGGCGACCACCCCGGTGGGGTCGGCGGGCCGCCGCGCGGAGACGGCGTACACCGTGCCGGAGGTCCCCAGGCTCAGCACCGGCTGACCCGGGCGCAGCCCGAGGCCGAGGGCGGCCGCCATATTGTCGCCGGTACCGGTGGCCACCAGGGCGCCGCCGGGCAGCGGAAGGTCCGGGAGATCCCGTACGGTCCCGGCGGCCTCGCCATGGCGCAACACCCGCGGCAGCAGCTCCGGCGCCAGCCCCACCCGCTCGAGGATCTCCTCGTCGTACGCCCCGGCCGCCGACGCCCACCAGCCGGTGCCCGAGACGTCCCCGCGGTCGGTCGTGCCCTGGCCGGTCAGCCGTCCGGTCAGGTAGTCGTGGGGGAGGCGTACGGCCGCGGTGGTCCGCGCCGCCTCCGGTTCGTTCTCCCTCAGCCAGGCCCATTTGGTGACGGTGAAGGCGGGCGCGGGCACACTGCCGATCCGCTCCGCCCACGCCTCGGGGCCGCCCAGCTCCGCCACCAGCCGGTCGCGCTGCGGCGCCGACCGCACGTCGTTCCACAGCAGCGCGGGCCGCACCGAGCGGCCGGCGGCGTCCAGGGTGACCAGGCCATGCTGCTGGCCGCCGACGGAGACCGCGGCCGCCTCGTGCGCGGCGGTTCCGCACTGGCGCAGCGCCTCGGTCAGCGCCTCCCACCACTGCTCCGGCATGGACTCCTTACCGGTGCCGTCACCGCCGCCGGTGACGGTGTGCGGGGCCTGGCCGCGTGCGACGACCCGCCCCGTCGCGGAGTCCACGACCAGTGCCTTGGTCGACTGTGTGGAGCTGTCCACGCCGACGACCAGCGGTCCTTCCGGCACGGGCACGGCTGCTGCTGCCATCTCGGGCTCTCCCTCTGCGTCCCTGGGGTGCGGGTGTGCTGCGGGTGGTGCGGGGTGTGCGGCCGCCGGGGCTTCCCCGGAATGCTTGCGCATACTAATTTGTAAAGTGCCATGACGAAATAGGCGAGGGAGCCGCGATGCGCTACACCCCCACTCCCGAGGACAGGTTCAGCTTCGGCCTGTGGACCGTCGGCTGGCAGGGCCGGGACCCGTTCGGCGAGGCCACCCGCCCGGCGCTCGACCCCGTCCGGGCGGTGACCCGGCTGGCCGAACTCGGCGCCTGGGGCGTCACGTTCCACGACGACGACCTGATCCCCCACGGCGCGTCGGAGGCCGAGCGCGAAGCCCGGATCAAACGCTTCCGGCAGGCCCTGGAGGCCACCGGGATGACC
Source organism: Streptomyces sp. NPDC048636 (assembly GCF_040650655.1). Taxonomy (NCBI): domain Bacteria; kingdom Bacillati; phylum Actinomycetota; class Actinomycetes; order Kitasatosporales; family Streptomycetaceae; genus Streptomyces; species Streptomyces sp. NPDC048636. Next base: position 130,365 of record NZ_JBEZHR010000006.1, read on the forward strand.
GTCCCCATGGCCACCACCAACCTCTTCACCCATCCGGTCTTCAAGGACGGCGCCTTCACCGCCAACGACCGGGACGTACGCCGCTACGCGCTGCGCAAGACCCTCCGCAATATCGACCTCGCCGTCGAACTGGGCGCCACGACCTATGTGGCCTGGGGCGGCCGCGAGGGCGCGGAGTCCGGCGCCGCCAAGGACGTACGGGCCGCGCTGGACCGGATGAAGGAGGCGTTCGACCTGCTCGGCGCGTACGTCACCGAGCAGGGCTACGATCTGCGCTTCGCCATCGAGCCCAAGCCGAACGAGCCGCGTGGCGACATCCTGCTGCCGACCGTCGGCCATGCCCTCGCCTTCATCGAGCGGCTGGAGCGGCCCGCACTCTTCGGAGTGAACCCGGAGGTCGGCCATGAGCAGATGGCCGGGCTGAACTTCCCGCACGGTATCGCCCAGGCGCTGTGGGCGGACAAGCTCTTCCATATCGACCTCAACGGCCAGTCCGGTATCAAGTACGACCAGGACCTGCGCTTCGGCGCGGGCGATCTGCGGGCCGCCTTCTGGCTCGTCGACCTTCTGGAGACGGCCGGATACCAGGGCCCGCGCCACTTCGACTTCAAACCGCCGCGCACGGAGGACGACGAGGGCGTCTGGGCCTCCGCCGCCGGGTGCATGCGGAACTACCTGATCCTCAAGGAGCGGGCCGCGGCCTTCCGCGCCGACCCCGAGGTCCAGCGGGCGCTGCGCGCTTCCCGCCTGGACCAGCTGTCCCGGCCCACCCTGGACGAGGGGGAGACCCCGGCGGCGCTGCTCGCGGACCGTTCCGCCTTCGAGGAGTTCGACGCCGAGGCGGCGGCCGAACGCGGTATGGCCTTCGAGCGCCTGGACCAGCTGGCCATGGACCATCTGCTGGGGGCGCGGGGCTGAGCGGTACCGCCCCGGGTGGTGGCCCCCGGACGAGGGGCATCACCCGGGGCACACCGAGCGCCGTGGCTCAGTCGGACGGCTCCAGGGCCGCCAGGGCCGCCGCCGGGTCGTCGGTGGCGGGACCGGCGGGCCACCAGCGGCCCCGCTCCTTGCGGTACGGCCACCAGCGGCCGTCACGCCCCAGACGCACCTGGGCGTCGGCGCCCGCCACCGTCCACCGATTGCCCGCCATCCGCAGCCGCGGCGCCCGTTCGCCGTCCTCCCAGGCGGCGCGGAGGCGGGCGCGGGCATGGGCCAGCGCCGCCGCGTCCGGAGCCCACTCCTCCTCCAGGACGGCGAGTGCGGCGGGTCCGCCGTGGCCCCACGCCCTTACGGCGAGCGCCAGTTCGGTGCGGTCGCGGCCACAGCCCGTCGCCAGCCGTGCCACGACCCCGTCCGGCGGCCCGGCCGCCATCAGCCGCACCGCGTCCTGCCACACCGTGAGCGATTCCGGCACCACGGGGGCGACCGGCGCCCTCGCATGGCCGGGCGACAGCGCTTCGGCCAACTGCCGCTGGGCGCGTACGGCCGCGTCCGCGGCGAGGAACTCCAGCGCGGCCACATCCAGCCCCGGCGCCGGTTCCGCGCTGCCCACCAGCGCCGGTGGACGGCCGGGCGAGGCCACGGCGGGCGGGGGCGCGGGCAGCGCCACCGGACCGGCCGCGGCGAACGCTTCCAGGGCCGGTACGCCCGCAGGAACGGGCACCGGGCCCGGCCCCGCGGCGCTGTCCTCGGCCGGGGCGCGCCGGGCGGCCCGCGCCACGCTGCGCACCTGGAGTTCGTCCAGCAGTTCCCGTTCCCCGCGCCCGCGCATCAGCAGCAGCACGAACGGATCCTCGTCCAGCAGCCGCGCCAGCTGGTAACAGAGCGCGGTGGTGTGGCGGCAGTGGTCCCACCCCCCGCACGCGCACTCCGGTTCCAGATCGCCGATCCCCGGCAGCAGGTCGACCCCCGCGGCCGCCGCGTCCTCGACCAGCTGCGGGGGCATATCGCGGTCCAGCAGCGCGGCGATATGGCCCGATCGGTCGGCCACCACCTCCAGCAGCCGGTCCCACGCCTCCTCGCTCAACTCCTGGACCAGCACATCCGAGCGGTAGGGCGTACGGTCCCGGTCCCGCACCACCGCGGTGATCCGGCCCGGCCGGACGCTCACCGCGCCGACCGCGCCCTCGCGGGCGTGCCTACGGCCGCTCTTGAGCTGTGCGCTGTCGAGTGCCGTGTCCTCCAGGGCCTTCAGCCACGCCTGACCCCACCAGGTGCGGGCGAAACCACGGCCGCCCGCGGGCGGCAGCGCGTCGAAGACCCGCTCCGCGGGCGAGGCGGCGGCACCGGCCGAGCCGCCGGTGCCACCCGTGTTCCGTTCAAGAGTCATCGCTCGGTCCCCCTCAGCTGCACGAGCTCCGCCAGCTCGGCGTCGGTCAGTTCGGTCAGCGCTCCGTCGCCGGTGCCGAGCACCGCGTCCGCCAGCTCCCGCTTGCGCTCCAGCAGCGCGGCGATCCGGTCCTCCACCGTGCCCTCCGCGATGATCCGGTGGACCTGCACCGGCTGGGTCTGTCCGATGCGGTAGGCGCGGTCGGTGGCCTGCGCCTCGACGGCCGGGTTCCACCAGCGGTCGTAATGCACGACGTGTTCGGCCCGGGTGAGGTTCAGCCCGGTGCCCGCCGCCTTCAACGACAGCAGGAACACCGGCACTTCGCCGTCCTGGAACCGCCGCACCATCTCCTCGCGCCGTGCCACCGGGGTGCCCCCGTGCAGCAGCTGGGTCGCCACCCCGCGCGCGGCCAGGTGGGTTTCGAGGAGGCGGGCCATCCGGACGTACTGCGTGAAGACCAGCACGCTCGCGTCCTCGGCGAGGATCGTGTCCAGGAGTTCGTCCAGCAGCTCCAGCTTTCCGGAGCGGCCGGGGAGGGTGGGGCGCTCCTCCTTCAGATACTGGGCGGGGTGGTTGCAGATCTGCTTCAAGCCGGTGAGCAGCTTGACGATCAGCCCGCGCCGGACGAGACCCGCGGTGCCGGAGATCTCGGCCAGGATCTCGCGCACCACCGCCTCGTAGAGCCCGGCCTGTTCCGTGGTGAGGCTGACGGCGCGGTCCGTCTCGGTCTTCGGCGGCAGTTCGGGGGCGATGCCCGGATCGGACTTGCGGCGGCGCAGCAGGAAGGGCCGGACGAGCTTCGCCAGCCGGGCGGCGGCGGCCGGATCGCTGCCGCTCTCCACGGGCTGGGCGTAGCGCCTGCGGAACGCGCCGTGGCTGCCCAGCACCCCCGGGGTGGTCCAGTCGAGGATCGCCCACAGCTCGGACAGATTGTTCTCGATGGGCGTTCCGGAAAGCGCGACGCGGGCCTTCGCACCGAGGGTGCGCAGCTGCTTCGCGGTAGCCGAGAACGGGTTCTTGACGTGCTGGGCCTCGTCCGCGACCACCATGCCCCAGGGCCCCGCCTCGGCCAGCCGCCGGGTGTCGAGCCGCATCGTCCCGTAGGTGGTGAGGACGAACTCCCCGTCGGCGAGATCGTCCAGGGCGCGGTGGGTGCCGTGGAAGCGGCGCACCGGGGTGCCCGGGGCGAACTTCTCGATCTCGCGCCGCCAGTTGCCCATCAGGGAGGTGGGGCACACCACGAGGGTGGGTCCGGCGGCCCCGGGGACGCCCTGGCGGTGCAGATGCAGCGCGATGAGCGTGATGGTCTTGCCGAGCCCCATGTCGTCGGCGAGGCAGCCGCCGAGACCGAGTGAGGTCATCCGGGCCAGCCAGTCCAGACCGCGCAGCTGGTAGTCGCGCAGGGGGGCGGCGAGCGCCGCGGGCTGGGCGACCGGCGGCTGCTCGGGGTGGGCGGTTCCTTCCGGATCGGCGAGCCGGTCGCGCAGCGCCGCGAGCCAGCCGGTGGGCTCGACGTCCACGACGCTGCCGTCGGCCTCCGTACGGCCGGTGAGGACGGCGTCGAGCGCGTCCACCGGGGTGAGTTTGCGGTCGGTACGGTCCCGTGCGCGGCGGGCCGACTCCGGGTCCAGGACGACCCACTGGTCGCGCAGCCGCACCACCGGGCGGCTGGCCTCGGCGAGCCGGTCGAGCTCGGCACGGGTGAGGTCCTGGTCGCCGATGGCGAAGCGCCAGCTGAAGCGGAGCAGCGCGTCGGCGGAGAGGAAGGACGGCATCCGGGGGCCGAGGTCGTCCCCGGGGCCGCCGTCCTCGTCGGGGCCGATGACGGCGCGGGCGGTGAGCCCGCGCACCAGCTCCCTGGGCCAGTGCACCTGGACCCCGGTGGCGTCCAGCGCCTCCGCCGCCGGTCCGAGCAGCTCGGTGACCTCCTCGTCGGCGAGATCGATCGCGTCGGGCACGGCGGCCGACAGCAGCGGGGCCAGCGGGGGCCAGGCGCGGGCCGCGCGCCGCAGGGTGAGCAGCGCGTCCATCCGGGCGCGCGGGCCCAGGGCCGCGCCGACCGAGGAGGTGCCCGCCCAGATATCGGCCGCGTCCGCGACGAGGGCCGGATCCGTGAGGCTGTGCAGCTGGAGGACGGCGCGGAAGTCCGGCCCCGCCGGATGCGCAGGGTCGTCGTCGGTGGCCCGGATGTCGCCGTGCAGCACCTCGATACGGAGCGACAGCCGTACTCCCGCGTCATGGCCCGCGGCCACGTCGGCCGCCCAGCCACGCTGTTCGGGCAGCCGCACGGGCGGTGCGGCGGCGAACGCGGGGGCGCCCGCGGCCAGGGAGGCGGCGGGGGAGCGCGGCAGCCCGTCCGCCACCGCGTCGAGGAAGGCGCGCAGCTGCCGCTCGGGCTCGGGCAGCAGAACCGGGTCGGTGCCGGGCAACGGCAGCGCGTACGCGGCGGGCGGCATGGCGGCGGCCAGCTCACGCAGCCGCTCCAGATCCTCGGGGGTGAGCGGGCCGACCCGCCAGGCGTCATGATCGGTGGCGGTGAGACCGGGCAGCAGCCTTCCGCGGGCGGCCAGTTGGAGGGCGAGCACGGCGGCGGCACCCCAGAAGGCCGCCGTGGGGTCGGTACCGTCCGCACCGCCCGCCGAGCGCGCGGCCGCCCGGGCGCGGGCGCGGGTGAGCACCGGCAGCGCGGCGGTCAAGGGCAGTACGAGCGCCGGGACGGTACGGGTGTGGACGCCGCGGCCGCCGTCACGGTCGTCGGGCGCCTGAGGAGGGTGCGGGGCCTGCGGAACGACGACGGTCAGCTCCTCCACGGAGCCGGGCCCCGACGGGGGCGGACCGTCCGGGGACCAGAAGGCGACCCGGCTGGTGCGTGCCGGGTCGGCGGGCAGGAAGACCGTCGTGGAACGGCTGAGTTCGACGACCTCGGAGGGTGTCGCCGCGCGGGGTGGTGTCACAGCGCTCGTCTATTCCTCAAATTTGACTAGCAGGACGGGGCGGCCGAGGGTACAGGAGTGGCGCGAAGAATGAGGAACCGGAGGCCGTCGGTGTGCGTTGTGAAGGGTGAACGCGGCTCAGGGCCGTGAAGCACTCGGCTTGCAGCCGTAGAGGAGGCGGGTGATATGTCCACGCGCGCGAAGGTCGCCGCCGGAGGTGTGGCGGCAGGTGTGATCCTGATGTGGCTGCTGCCTTTCTGGGTGGGCCTGCTCGTGATTGTCGGCGTGCCTGTGGCGGCCTATCTGCTGCTGGACCCCTCCCAGCGCCGCCGGCTGCGCCGGGTGTCCCGTAAGCAGCTCGGCCGCTGATCCCGGCCGCCCGGGACCGCTGGCCGGGCCCGGGGCCCGCGGCGACACGCACCTGGGAGTGACCGTGCAGCACCGGTCGCGGGCCGCTCGGAGCCCCCACGCGGGACCCGGCCAGCCGGGGGAGAGGGATGGCCGCGGCCGGTACGGCAACGCGGGGGCGCATCGCCGTACCGGCCGGGTCACGGTGGCTCCGGCACCTCCGATCGCCGGACGACACCACGTCGCTCATACGAGCCGTGGCGGACGACGGGGCGTACGAAGGTGCGCGCCGGGCGCTCAGTGGGGGCGTACGGCGAGCTCGTCCAGCGCCGTCAGCAGCCCGGGGAGTTCGGGGCCGCGCCCTACCGGAAGGACCTCGCCCGGCTCGTCGTCGAGCAGGACGAACGCGATGTCGTCGGTGCGCGCGACCATGCTCCAGCCCGGCCCGTCGGCCCGCAGGGTCCGCGCGTCACCGGCGGCGAACGCGGAGCGGATCCGGCCGAGCGGCGGGGGCGTGTCCAGGTAGCCGCGCACCTCCTCGAGCACCCGTCGCACCCCTCCGTGCGGCTTCTCGCCCGGGGCGACGAAGGTGACGTCGCTGTCCACCTGTTCCCGCCAGATCGCCCACTGAAGGGCGATCTCGTCCGCGCCGAGCCGCCGCTGCGCCGGGCCCCACCGCTCGGCGTCCGGCGGCGCGAGCGGAGGCCGGACGGAGTCCCCGAGTCCGGGGTCGGGCTCGGGGTCATGCGGTGCGGGTACGCCCGGGGCGGCCACGGCCACCGCGAGCGGCCAGCCGGGAAGGGAGGCGACGATGGTGCGCTCGTTGAGGGACAGGTCGTACTCCATCCCGCAGTCCCACGTCGCGATGGCGCAGGCCACGAGCGAGACGTCGTCGGTGGCCACCGTCCAGCGCGCGCCGCGGCCGTCCTGCCCCAGCACCAGCCCGTAGCCGAGCTGGTAGGGCTCCAGGCCGAGGGCGGCGCACGCCTCGGGGTAGTCGTCGCCGAGCACGCTCGGAAATTGAGCGGGTGTCAGCAGTACCGCGGTCAGCACGTAGAGCGCGTCGTCGCCTGACTCCTCCGTGGCGGGCACGGCAGCCTCCTCTTGCGGTCCCGGATCCGATGCGCGATCCGTCGTCGGCGCACCCTAACCAGCCGGTAGCCACGGCGTCGAGATGGCTGCGACCAGGTCAGTCGCCCGGAGCGGCGCGCAGCGTCGCCAGGGTGCTCCGCAGCCAGGACAGTTCGGCCCGGCTGGTGGCACGGGCGATGGTGAGGATCCCGCGCCGGAACGGATCCGCGATCTCCTCGGCGTGCAGCGGCCGGTCGTCCTCGTAGAAGAAGCTGGAGGGGCGGCTCAGGAAGTCGAGTCGCCGCTCCAGCACCGCGGCCTGCGCCGACGGATCCGCCAGCTGCCCGAGGAACGCGAGCACCGTGAACCAGCGGTTCTCGTCGGTGATGTCGGCGTCCGCCGGATCGATGAGACGGCGTCGCAGCTCGGCCCGGCCGTCGTCGGTGAGCGTGAGGACGTGCCGGGGTGCCGCGCCCGCCCCCGGTCGCGTCTCGCGGGCCAGCAGCCCGGCCTTCTCCATCCGTTTGATCGCCGGATAGAGCGTGCTCTCTGCCACGGGTTTGATGTGTCCGGTCAGCGCGGCGATGCGTTTGCGCAGCTCGTAGCCGTGCAGTGGGGCGTCGTGGAGAAAGCCCAGGATGGCGAGTTCGAGCATGCGCGCATTCTGCCCCATCGCGGCTGTACATCGCTCACGCAATACATCGAGTTCGATGTATTGTCGGTCGCGGGAAACGTCGTAGCTGAGAGGCACGGGAGGGGACGACCATGTGGCACGCGCCATTCGGCCCAGCGGGGGCGCACATCAGATGGACCGGGACGGCGGAGGACGGGGACGCGGGCGCGCCCCTGGTCTTCGTCCACGGACTCGGCGCGTCCTCGGCCGTCTACCACGCGCATATCGCGGCCGCCGCACCCCTCGCCGGCCGTCGTTGGCTCTTCGTCGACCTGCCCGGCCACGGGATCAGCGACCGCCCGGTGGACTTCGGCTACACCCTGGACGACCACGCGGCCGCGCTCGCCTCGGCGCTCGACGCGGCCGGGGTGCGGGGCGCGGAGCTGGTCGGGCACAGCATGGGCGGGGCGGTCGCCATCGTGCTCGCGGCGCGCCGCCCCGAACTGGTCTCCCGTCTGGTGCTCACCGAGGCCAATCTCGACCCGGATCCGCCGCGCACGGCGGGCAGCAGCGGGATCGCCTCGTACAGCGAGGAGGAGTTCGTCCGGGGCGGCGGCTTCGCGGAGACACTTGAACGGGTGGGCCCGGTGTGGCGGGCGACCATGCGGCTCGCGGACCCCACCGCGCTGCACCGCAGCGCGGTGGGTCTGATCCGCGGCACCCGGCCGACCATGCGCCGGATGCTCCTGGACCTGGAGATCCCACGCACCTATCTCGTCGGTGAGCACGGCGACGAGATAGGCGGGCGCGAGGAACTGACGGCGGCGGGGGTGGAGGTGCGGACCGTGCCCGGTGCCGGGCACAACGTCATGTTCGACAACGCGTCCGGCTTCATCGCGGCGCTCGTCGCACAGGGGTGACGCGGTCCTGGCCGCGCTCTGACCGAGGCGCCACCGACGTCCCTCAGTCCTGACGTACCGACAGCGCCAGATAGCAGGTGTCCTCGTCCGTGTACGACTCCAGCTTCCAGCCGGAACGGGCGAGCAGCGGCCGCAGGTTGGGCTCGGCCCGCAGATCCCCGGGGGTGACCTGACGGCCGTGACGGGCCGCGAGCGCGGCCCGGCCCACCGGATGGAACAGTGCGAGCCGTCCGCCGGGGCGGACCACGCGCGCCAGTTCGCGCAGTCCGGGGTCGGGTTCGCCGAGATGGGAGATCAGCCCGGCGGCGAACACCGCGTCCAGGCTGCCGTCCCGCAGGGGCAGCCGGGCGACGTCGCCCACGAGGAGCGCCGCCGCGCCGTCCCGCTCCGCGCGGATGGCGGCCTCCAGCATGGCGGGGGTGAGGTCGGCTCCCAGGACGGTGCCCTCCGGACCGACGGCGGCGCGCAGGGCGGGCAGCGCCCGGCCCGTGCCGCAGCCCGCGTCGAGCACCGCGTCCCCGGTACGCAGCCCCAGTTCGGTGACGGCGGCCGCGTAGGCGGGTCCGTCGTCGGGGAAGCGGCTGTCCCAGTCGGCGGCCCGGGGGGTGAAGAACTCCCGCACCTCGGCCGCGCTGCCCGCGCCCGGGCCGTAGTCGTGCTGTTGGCGTTTGTCCTGGGGCATGACGCTCCTCGCTGTGGGCGGATCACCGTGGGGGGACCGTATCCGGTGGATCACCTCTGACGGACCAGCAGGGTGAACCACTCTCCGTGAAGGGGAAGCCATGGCCGACCTTCATCTACGTGCACATTCAGGCATCGATCGATCGCTCTGGCATCTGACACTGTCAATATCAGACACCTTCCGTAACCCACCCCCTTGGTGCGTCCCGAGCGGGACTAGCGTCCCTCACCCAAGGGGGACGCCGCCTGGCCCAGGGGACAACCGGTCCAGGGGCAGCTGCCCCAGGGGGTAGCGGGACCGCCGCCCGGTGCGGTGGACGCCGACCGAGGGAGACCGCTGATGACCAAGCACCATGGCACCGACGCCTGCTCCCTGATCGCCTTCGACCGGATTCTGGACGATCTGGTGGACCGGGGCGACGCTGTACGCCATGCCGTGATCCTCTTCGGCGACGGGGCCACGGTGAGCGCCTCCCGGGGACTCTCCCGCCCGGAGGCCGAGCATCTGGCGGCGGTCGCCGGCGGCTTCCACGGCCTCGCCGGGAGCGCTGGGCGCCGTGCCCGCGTCGACCGGGCGCGCCCGACGGTGATCGAGACGGAAGGGGGCCACCTCTGCGTCGTGGCCCTCGGCGACGGCGGCTGTCTGGCCCTCCTGGGTGCCCCGGGAGCCGACCCGGGCGCCGTCGCTGCCGAGACGGCCCGGCTGGTGGAGCGGATGCACGCGCGGCCGCCCGGGCGTCGCGGATCGTGGCCCCGGCGCCGCTTCGGCCGGTTCTCCGGGGGTACCCGGCCGGGTCTGCCGAACACTACGGCGAAGGGACGCGGCGATGCGAGCGGTGACCTGGCAGGGCCGGCGTGAGGTGAGCGTGGAGACGGTCCCCGACCCGATCATCAAGGAGCCGACGGATGCGATCGTCCGGATCACCACCACCGGGCTGTGCGGGTCCGACCTCCACCTCTATGAGGTGCTGACGCCCTTCATGACCCCCGGGGACATCCTCGGCCATGAGCCCATGGGCATCGTGGAGGAGACCGGACCCGAGGTGACCAACCTCAGCCCTGGCGACCGCGTCGTGGTGCCCTTCCAGATCGCCTGCGGAAACTGCTGGATGTGCCGCTCCGGCCTGCCGACGCAGTGCGAGACCACCCAGGTCGTCGAGGAGGGCATGGGGGCGCAGCTTTTCGGCTTCAGCAGGCTCTACGGCGCGGTCCCGGGCGGTCAGGCGGAGTATCTGCGGGTGCCTCAGGCCCAGTACGGACCGATCAAGGTGCCGGAAGGTCCACCCGACGACCGCTTCGTGTTTCTCTCCGATGTGCTGCCCACGGCATGGCAGGCGGTGGAGTACGCGGCCGTCCCGCAGGACGGGACGGTGGCGGTGCTCGGACTCGGCCCCATCGGCGGGATGGCCTGCCGGGTCGCGACGGTGCAGGGAGCCGGGCGGGTGATCGGGGTGGACCTCGTGCCCGAGCGGCTGCGGCGGGCGCGCGCCGACGGGGTGGAGGTGTTCGACCTGAACGACTACGACCGTCAGGACGATCTCGTCGAGGCGATCGTCTCCCTCACCGAGGGCCGTGGACCGGACGCGGTCATCGACGCGGTGGGCACCGAGGCCCATGGCAGCCCGCTCGGCAGGACGGCCCAGCGGGCCGCGGGATTCCTCCCGAGGGGCTGGGCCGCCCGGCTCACCTCGAAGGCCGGGGTCGACCGCCTGGCGGCGCTGAACCTGGCCATCGCGCTGGTACGGCGCGGCGGCACGGTCTCCCTCAGCGGCGTCTACGGAGGCATGGCCGATCCGCTGCCGCTGATGACGATGTTCGACAAGCAGATCCAGCTGAGGATGGGTCAGGCCAACGTACGACGCTGGGTCGACCACATCCTGCCGCTGCTGACGGACGAGGATCCGCTGGACGTCGACGGGTTCGCCACCCACCGTATGCCGCTGGACGAGGCGCCCCGCGCCTATGAGCTGTTCCAGCACAAGGAGGACGGGGCGATCAAAGTCCTGATGCGCCCCTGAGGGGTACGGCCCTGTGGGAGTTCTGAGGCGACCCTGACGGTGGGTGGGCAACACTCCGCCACGAAGCGAAGGATTTCGGTCGAATGTCGCCAGCAGGTGGCTAGTCGGCCATGTCGGCCACCCCGATCGCCTTCTCGATGCGCACCCTGACCAGCAGCTCGCCGGGCACACCGTTGCGCGCCCCGTACTCCTCGGCGCGGTCCTGGCCCATGTACCGCGCGGCGATCCGGGTCGCCCAGTCACGGACCTGCCCCACCTCGTCGGTGAGCTCGGCCCGGCCCTGCACGGTGACGAACGAGAACGGCGGCCGGTCGTCGTCCACGCAGAGACTGACCCGGCCGTCCCGGGCCATGTTGCGCCCCTTCACCGTGTCCCGCCCCGTGTTGAAGACCAGATCGTCGCCGTCGAGCAGAAACCAGATGGGTGCGATATGCGGGCTGCCGTCGGCCCGTACGGTCGACAGCTTCCCGGTGCGGGTGCCCTCGGAGAGGAACTTCTGCCACTGATCCTTGGTCATTTTCTGTGCCATGTCTCCATCCTGCGTCAAACAGCCCACATCCCCGTGATGACGGACAGGGCGGGTTGCCCAGACGGCGGCAGTGAGAAAGGCTGGCACGCAGCTCTGGGGAATCGGGGAGGAAATGACATGGCACTCAGCAAGGGGCTCGACTGGTTACTGGACGACCTGACCGAGCGGATCGCGCAGATACAGCATGCGCTGGTGCTCTCCAACGACGGGCTGGTGACGGGGGTGAGTGCCACGCTCGAGCGCCAGGACGCCGAGCACCTGGCGGCGGTCGCCTCCGGGCTGCACAGCCTTGCCAAGGGCTCCGGTACGCACTTCCGGACCGGCCGGGTGCGCCAGACGATGGTCGAATTCGACGAGGGAGTCCTCTTCGTCACGGCGGCTGGTGACGGCAGCTGCCTGTGCGTGCTCACCGGGCCGGAGGCCGACGTGGGCCAGGTCGCCTACGAAATGACGCTGCTGGTCAACCGGGTGGGGGAGCACTTGGGCGTCGAGGTGAGGCAGGAGAGCGGCACACCCGGCTGACCCGGGCCCGGCACACGGCTCCTCGGCGGTACTGATGAGGCGTCGACCTGCGCCTCGAGGAAGTTATCCACAGCCCTGACGCAGTGTCGTGCCATGCGGCTATCGTCGTCACTGTCAGTGATTGATGGGTCGCGGGGGAGGACATCGCCATGACCGTGCGGATGGATGTGGGGCTGAAGGAGCGTCAGGGAGCGAGTGGCCCGGCGGGGCCGGAGCCCGGCTTATCGGAGGAGCGTCGCTCGTCCGGGCCGGGGGAGGGGCTCGCGTTCGGTGCGGCGGCCCGCGCTCTGGGGCTCAGGCCGCGCGAGTTCGAGCTCGCCGTGCAGTTGGGAGAGGTGCGCACCGTCAGTACCGGGGCGGGCCCGCGCGTGGAGCGAGCGGAGCTGACGCGGCTGACCACTGCCGAGGGCTTCCCGGAAGCGCTGGCTGCCCGGATGCGGGTGGTCGGCACGGCGGACGGGGCCGAGCTGCTGGGCATCAGCCCGGGGCGGTTCACCCGGCTCGCCCGCGGCGGCTTCTTCGCCCCGGTCCGTTTCTATGTGAACCGCTACCGGGCCGTGGTGTGGCTCTATCTGGCGGCGGATCTCACCGAGTTGGCCGCACGCCGGCCGGAGCTGCTGTCCGGCCGCACCCCGCCGGGGCTGAGCGCGGCGCTGGCCGCGGGGGAGGACTGGCGCGCCGAGACCTGGCGCGGCCGCCGGATCGGGCAACTGCTCGCGCGGGCCGAGGAGCCCTGGGCCCGGGCCGCGGTCCTCGCCGCGGCGCTCGGGCCGGATGACCTCGCCTCCGTCGTCGCTGATCCTCACGAGCGCGGCCATCTGCGGGAGCTGTGCCCCGCTCTGGTCCAGATGCGGCCCGACAGCGGACCGGTGCGCGAGGTGATCGACAAGACGGTGACGGCGGACGATGCACGGGAGGTCCGGCGCTACCGGGCCGCGCTCACCGAGGCCCTGCGGGCTGCCCGCGCATCGCGGTCCGCACCGGGTGCGGAGGCGGAGGAGAGTCCGCAGCGGGGAGGCCGGCACCGCTCCACGGACCGCCCGCGGGGGCTGTGGCGCAGACTGACCGGCAGGCGCTGAGCCATGATGGGCAGCGCCGCCTCGGTCCGCGCCGATGGCGTCAGCGGCTCTCCGTGGCGCCGGAGTCTCCCGCCGCACCCTCGGATCCGGTGGCTTCGGTGGCGCCCGTGGTTCCGGTGGCGGAAGCCAGCGGACGGAAGAGTCCCTCTTGCACCACCGAGACCAACAGCTTTCCCTCGCGGTTGTAGATCCGGCCGCGCGCCAGCCCCCGGCCCCCGGTGGCCACGGGAGACTCCTGGTCGTAGAGGAACCACTCATCGGTGCGGAACGGCCGGTGGAACCACATGGCGTGGTCCAGCGAGGCCATGTCGAAGCCCCGGCGGCCCCATAGCGGTTCGACCGGCACCCGCACCGCGTCCAGGAGCATCATGTCGCTCGCGTAGGTGAGCGCGCAGGTGTGCACCAGCGGATCGTCCCCGAGTGGGCCGACCGCCCGCATCCAGACGGCGCTGCGCGGCTCCGCGCCCGTGAGCTCTTCGTCGGTCCAGCGCAGCCGCTCGACATAGCGGATGTCGAAGGGCTGGCGGCGCTCCATCCGCGCGAGCGCCTCGGGGAGGGCCCCCAGATGGGCGCGGATCTCGTCGGCGAGATTCGGCAGGCTCTCCGGCTCAGGCACATCGGGCATCGGCAGCTGCTGCTCGATACCCGGCTCCGGACGATGGAAGGAGGCCGTCAGGTTGAAGATCGTCCGACCCTGCTGGACGGCGATGACCCGGCGGGTGGTGAAGGAGCGTCCGTCCCGGACGCGCTCCACCTGGTACACGATGGGCACGCCCGGCCGCCCCGGGCGCAGGAAGTACGCGTGCAGCGAGTGCACCGGGCGCTGCCCGTCGGTGGTCCGCCCGGCGGCCACCAGCGCCTGCCCGGCCACCTGGCCGCCGAAGACCCGCTGGAGCGACTCGTCGGGGCTCAGACCGCGGAAGATGTTCTCCTCGATCCGCTCCAGATCGAGCAGATCCACCAGACGCTCGGCGGGATTGGTCATCGGCGGCGTTCCTTCGCTGAGGGTGCCCGCGAGGTGGCTCGCGGCGGGGGCGGGGTTCAGGAGGCTACCGCTACAGCGGACCCACATCGGTGATCCGGACCACGGCACGGCCTTCCTCATCGGAGGCGGTGAGATCGACCTCCGCCGCGATGCCCCAGTCGTGGTCGCCGTTCGGATCGTCGAAGGTCTGCCGCACCCGCCACAGCCCGTCCTCGGGGTGCTCCTCGATCCGCAGCAGTTTCGGCCCCCGCGCCTGCGGGCCGGTGCCCAGCTCCTCGTACTCGTCCCAGTACTTGTCCATCGCCTCGCCCCAGGCGTCCTCGCCCCAGCCCGCCTCGCCGTCCATCTCGCCGAGCTCCGCGACATGGTCGAGCGCGGCGAGCTCCACCCGTCGGAACATGGCGTTGCGGACGAGCACGCGGAAGGCGCGGGCGTTCGCGGTGACCGGGCGGACCTGGTCGGCGCGCTCCTGCGCCTCCTCCGCGGACTCCTCCTCCGGATTGGCCAGCTGCTCCCACTCGTCGAGGAGGCTGGAGTCGACCTGGCGCACCATCTCGCCGAGCCAGGCGATGATGTCCTCGAAGTCGTCGGACTTCAGGTCGTCGGGCACCGTGTGGTCCAGCGCCTTGAAGGAGCTGGCCAGGTAGCGCAGCACGATCCCCTCGGTGCGCGCGAGGTCGTAGAACGAGGTGAACTCGGTGAAGGTCATCGCCCGCTCGAACATGTCGCGGATCACCGACTTGGGGGACAGCGGATGGTCCCCGACCCACGGATGGCTCTTGCGGTAGAGGCCGTAGGCGTGGGAGAGCAGTTCCTCCAGCGGCTTGGGATAGGAGACGTCCTGGAGGCGCTCCATGCGCTCCTCGTACTCCACCCCGTCCGCCTTCATCGCCGCGACCGCCTCGCCGCGCGCCTTGTTCTGCTGCGCGGCCAGGATCTGCCGCGGATCGTCGAGGGTGGACTCCACGACCGAGACCATGTCCAGGGCGTAGGACGGCGATTCGGGGTCCAGCAGCTCGAACGAGGCGAGCGCGAAGGTGGACAGCGGCTGGTTGAGTGCGAAGTCCTGCTGGAGATCCACCGTCAGCCGGACGATACGGCCCTCGGCGTCCGGTGTGGTGAGCCGCTCGACGACCCCGCCGTCCAGCAGCGAGCGGTAGATGGCGATGGCCCGGCGGATATGCCGCAGCTGGTTCTTGCGCGGTTCGTGGTTGTCCTCCAGCAGCCGCCGCATTCCCTCGAAGGCGTTGCCCGGTCGGGCGATGACCGACAGCAGCATCGCGTGGGTGACCCGGAAGCGGGAGTTGAGCGGCTCGGGGTCGGAGGCGATCAGCTTCTCGAAGGTGTTCTGGCCCCAGTTGACGAACCCCTCCGGAGCCTTCTTGCGGACCACCTTGCGGCGCTTCTTCGGATCGTCCCCCGCCTTCGCGAGCGCCTTCTCGTTCTCGATGACATGCTCGGGCGCCTGCCCCACCACAAAGCCCGCGGTATCGAAACCGGCTCGCCCGGCGCGGCCCGCGATCTGGTGGAACTCCCGTGCCCGCAGGGTCCGCACCCGCTGTCCGTCGTACTTCGTCAGCGCGGTGAACAGCACGGTGCGGATCGGCACATTGACACCCACTCCCAGGGTGTCCGTACCGCAGATGACCTTGAGCAGTCCGGCCTGCGCCAGCTTTTCCACCAGCCGCCGGTACTTGGGCAGCATCCCGGCGTGATGCACTCCGATCCCATGCCGGACGTAACGGGACAGGTTCCGGCCGAACTTGGTGGTGAACCGGAAGTTGCCGATCAGCGAGGCGATCTCGTCCTTCTCCTGGCGCGTGCACATATTGATGCTCATCAGCGCCTGGGCCCGCTCCACCGCGGCGGCCTGGGTGAAGTGCACGATATAGACCGGCGCCTGGCGGGTCTCCAGCAGTTCGGTCAGTGTCTCGGTGAGCGGTGTCGTGCGGTACTCATAGCTCAGCGGTACCGGCCGGGTCGCCGACCGCACCACCGCGGTGGGCCGTCCGGTGCGCCGGGTCAGATCCTCCTCGAACCGGCTCACATCGCCGAGCGTCGCGGACATCAGGATGAACTGTGCCTTCGGGAGCTCCAGCAGCGGAATCTGCCAGGCCCAGCCCCGGTCCGGCTCCGCATAGAAGTGGAACTCGTCCATCACGACCTGGCCGATATCGGCGTCCTCGCCGTCCCGGAGCGCGATGGACGCCAGGACCTCGGCCGTACAGCAGATGACCGGCGCGTCCGCGTTGACCGACGCGTCGCCGGTCAGCATGCCGACGTTCTCGGTGCCGAACATCTTGCAGAGTTCGAAGAACTTCTCCGAGACCAGAGCCTTGATCGGCGCGGTGTAGAAGGTGACCTCGTCGCGGGCGAGGGCGGCGAAGTGGGCGCCCGCAGCCACCAGGCTCTTCCCCGAACCGGTCGGGGTGGACAGGATGACGTTCGCGCCCGACACCACCTCGATCAGCGCTTCCTCCTGGGCGGGATAGAGCGAGATGCCCCGCTCCTCGACCCAGGACGAGAAGGCCTCGAAGAGGGCGTCGGGGTCGGCGTCGCTCGGCAGCTGATCGATAAGAGTCACGTCCCTATACTGCCTGGTTTCCCGGGCGGGACGGGAACCGGCTGTACGTACGAAGATCGTCCGCCGCTAGGCTGTGCCGGGCCGAAGCAACCAACTCCCGCCTGGGCGGGGGGACGAACAGGGGCGGGGTACGACCATGATGGGACCGGCGCATTCGCTGTCCGGAGCGGCGGCCTGGCTGGGGGTGGGGGCGGCGGTCACGGCGGCCGGCCACGAGATGCCCTGGCCGGTGCTGGTCGTCGGCGCGCTGATCTGCGCCGGAGCGGCGCTCGCCCCCGATCTCGACCACAAGGCGGCGACGATATCCCGCGCCTTCGGGCCGATCTCCCGGGGCCTGTGCGAAGTGATCGACAAGATCTCGTACTCCGTCTACAAGGCGACCAGGAAGCCCGGAGACGCCCGGCGCACGGGAGGCCATCGCACTCTCACCCACACCTGGGTCTGGGCCGTCCTCATCGGCGCCGGTACCTCGGTGCTCGCCCTGGTCGGCGGCCGCTGGGCCGTCCTCGGCATCCTCTTCGTCCATATGGTGCTGGCCGTCGAGGGACTGCTGTGGCGTGCGGCCCGGGTGTCCAGCGATGTTCTGGTCTGGCTGCTGGGCGCGACGAGCGCCTGGATCCTCGCCGACATCCTGGACAAGCCGGGCAACGGTGCCGACTGGCTGTTCAGCGCGCCCGGTCAGGAGTACCTCTGGCTGGGGGTGCCGATCATCCTCGGCGCGCTGGTGCACGATATCGGCGACGCCCTGACCGTCTCCGGTTGCCCGATCCTGTGGCCCATCCCGATCGGCCGCAAGCGGTGGTATCCGATCGGCCCGCCGAAGGCGATGCGCTTCCGGGCCGGCAGCTGGGTGGAGTTGAAGGTGCTGATGCCGGTCTTCATGGTGCTCGGCGGTGTGGGCGGGCTGGGCGCCCTCGGCATCATCTGACCACCCCGAGCCGGATCGAAGCGGGCCGGTTCGGGCCGGGCCGGGGATTCAGCCTCGGCGCCGGGGACTCATTGGTGCCAGGTGCGCCAGAGGGCCGCGTACGCCCCGTCCGCCGCCACGAGTTCGTCATGGCTGCCGAGTTCGCTGATGCGGCCCGCCTCGACGACGGCGATCACATCCGCGTCATGCGCCGTGTGCAGCCGGTGGGCGATGGCCACCACGGTCCGGCCTTCCAGCACCCGGCTCAGCGAGCGCTCCAGATGGCGCGCCGCTCGCGGATCCAGCAGCGAGGTCGCCTCGTCCAGCACCAGCGTGTGCGGATCGGCGAGCACCAGCCGGGCGAGCGCGATCTGCTGCGCCTGCGCCGGAGTGAGCGCCCGCCCGCCCGAGCCCACCTCGGTCTCGAGGCCGCTCTCCAGCGCCCGCGCCCAGCCGTCGGCGTCCACCGCCCCCAGCGCCGCCCACAGCTCCGCGTCCTGCGCGGAGGTGCGGGCCAGCAGCAGGTTGTCCCGCAGCGAGCCGACGAAGACATGGTGCTCCTGGTTGACCAGGGCGACCTGCTCACGCACCCGCTCGGCGGGCATCCGCGAGAGCTCCGCACCGCCGAGGGTCACTTCGCCCACCCGGGGCGCGTAGATCCCGGCGAGCAGCCGGCCCAGGGTGGACTTGCCCGCACCCGACGGCCCCACCAGCGCCAGCCGGGTCCCCGGCCGCACCCTCAGGGACACCCCGTGCAGCACGTCGCTGCCCGTCCGGTACCCGAAGCGCACCTCATCGGCGCGCACCTCCCGGCCCTCGGGCGTCACCCCGTCGTCCCCGGGGCCCGGCTCGATCTCCCGTACTCCCACCAGCCGGGCCAGCGACACCTGGGCCACCTGGAGCTCGTCGTACCAGCGCAGGATCAGCCCGATCGGCTCGACGAGCATCTGCGACAACAGCGCCCCCGTCGTCAGCTCCCCGATGGACATCCAGCCCCGCATCACACAGACGCCGCCGATCATCAGCACCGATCCGGTGATCAGCGTGTAGGACACGTTGATGACGGGGAACAGCACCGACCGCAGCCAGAGCGTGTACCTCTCCCATACGGTCCACTGGGTGATACGCAGCTCGGACTGGGCGATCCGGCGGTCGCCCAGCCGATGGGACTCGATGGTGCGCCCGGCGTCCACGGTCTCGGTGAGGGACGCGGCCACCGCCGCGTATCCGGCGGCCTCCGAGCGGTAGGCGCTCGGCGCCCGGCGGTAGTACCAGAGACAACCGACCACCAGCACCGGAAGCGCGACAAGGACGGCCAGCCCCAGCGGTGGGGCGGTCACGGTCAGCGCGCCCAGCAGCAGCCCGGTCCACACCACGCCGATGGCAAGCTGCGGCACGGCCTCCCGCATCGCGTTCGCCAGCCGGTCGATATCGGTGGTGATCCGGGAGAGCAGATCACCGGTCCCGGCCCGCTCCAGCACACCCGGCGGCAGCCCCACCGCCCGTACGAGGAAGTCCTCCCGCAGATCGGCGAGCATCTGCTCGCCCAGTACCGCACCGCGCAGCCGCACCATCCGCACGAACACGGTCTGCACCACCAGCGCCACCGCGAACAGCGCGATCGTGCGTCCGATGCGCAGATCTTCCCGGCCCTCCGAGAGGTCCTCGACCAGACCGCCGAGCAGATACGGGCCGACCATCGAGGCCAGTACGGCGGTGGCGTTGACCACCATCAGTACGGTGAACGCCCCGCGGTGCCGCCGCAGCAGCTCGCGCACATAGGCCCGCACGGCGGGGGGTGTGCCGACGGGCAGGGTCGTCGCCGACTCCGGCGCGGCCGGGTCGTACGCGGGGGGTGCCACGCCGATCATGCCGACTCCTCGATCTGTTCCTCGATCCGTTCGACGTCCTCGGGACCGGCGCCGTCCGGCTCACGGGTGACGACCGCGCGGTACGCGGCGTCGTGGGCCAGCAGCTCCCGATGGGTCCCCGCCCCGGCCGCCTGGCCCTCGTGTACGAAGACCACCCGGTCGGCCCGGTCCAGCAGCAGCGGGCTGGAGGTGAGGACGACCGTCGTCCGCCCCTTCCGCAGCCTCCGCAGCCCCTCCGCGATCCGCGCCTCGGTGTGCGAGTCCACGGCGGAGGTGGGCTCGTCGAGCACCAGCGCCTCCGGGTCGGTCACCAGCGAACGGGCCAGCGCCAGTCGCTGCCGCTGGCCACCCGAGAGCGAACGGCCGCGCTCGGTGATCCGGGTGCGCAGCGCGTCCGCCTCGCCCGCCTCGTCGAGGGACGCCTGCGCCAGCGCCTCCAGCACATCGCCGCACTGGGCGGCGTCCAGCGCCTGTTGTGCGCCGACCCGGCCCGACCGCGGTACATCGAGCAGCTCGGTGAGCGTGCCCGACAGCAGCACCGGGTCCTTGTCCTGCACCAGCACCGCACCGCGCGCCGTGGCCAGCGGCAGCTCGTCCAGCGCGACCCCGCCCAGCAGCGCCGACGGCGCCCCGCCGGAGCCCTCGAGGTCCGTGCCGTGCTCCGGGGGATGTCCGCCCAGCCGGTCGGCCAGCCGTCCCGCCGCGTCCGGATCACCACAGACCACCGCGGTCAGCCGCCCGACCGGTGCGAGCATGCCGCTCGCCGGGTCGTACAGATCGCCGCCGGGCGAGGCATCCCGGACGGCCCCCTCGCCGTCCCCGCCGCGTCCCGGGGAGGGGCGCTCCAGGGCCAGCACCCGTGCCGCGCGCCGCGCGGACGGCCGGGAGAAGGAGTACGCCATGGCGATCTCCTCGAAGTGGCGGAGCGGGAAGAGCAGGAAGGTGACCGCGCTGTAGACGGTGACCAGCTCGCCCACCGCGATCCGGCCGTCCTGGGCCAACGCCGCGCCGTACCAGACGACGCCGATGAGCAGCAGTCCCGGCAGCGCCACCTGGACGGCCGCGATCAGCGCCCACATCCGCGCGCTGCGCACCGCGGCCACCCGCACCTCCTGCGACGCGCGCCGGTAGCGGCCGAGGAAGAGTTCCTCGCCGCCGATCCCGCGCAGCACCCGCAGTCCGGCCACGGTGTCCGAGGCCAGCTCGGTCGCCCGTCCGGCCTTCTCCCGTTGCTCATCGGCGCGTCGGGCCGCGGGTGGCAGCAGCGGCAGTACGGCCAGTGCCAGCGCGGGCACACCGAGGGCCACCACCGCGCCCAGCGCGGGCTGGTAGATGACCAGGGCCACGCACACACCGATGGTGGTGATCACGGCCGCGGTGAAACGGGACAGTGCCTCCACGAACCAGCCGATCTTCTCGACATCGCCGGTGGAGACGGCCACCACCTCACCCGCCGCCACCCTCCGGGTCAGCGCCGAGCCCAGCTCCACGGCCTTGCGGGCCAGCAGCTGCTGCACCCGCGCCGCGGCGGTGATCCAGTTGGTGACCGCCGCCCGGTGCAGCATCGCGTCCCCGAGCGCGGTGAGCACCGTCAGTCCCACCATCAGCGCCCCGGCCAGCGCGAGCCGCCCACCGGAGCGGTCCACCACCGCCTGCACACCGAAGCCGATCGCCACCGGGAAGCACACCAGCGCCGCCATATGCAGCAGCCCCCACAGTGCGGCCTTGATCTGCCCGTCCAGCTGGTTCCTGCCCAGCCAGAAGAGGAACCGGGCACCTGACCGTACGTCGGGTCGGCCGGGATCGGTGTACGGAAGATCGCGAATGTGCATGGGGCCCCAGGTCTCGGGCGGTGCGCGGGCTGGCAGACGGACGAGCCAGGTTCGCCTTTCGCGAGATGCGAAATCAACTGGTTTTTCCATGAGGAGCAGGGAACACGCCAATCCGCGTGCGGTGCTTCCGCGCCGGGATGGGACGATGGGAGACATGCGAATGTCCGGCACGATGTCCATGCGTACGGCGGCCGTGGGTGCCGCCGCCCTGCTCCTCCTCACCGCCTGCGGCGGTGGTGGCGACAGCGGCGGCGACAAGGGCGGCGAGGGTAAGCGGACACAGCACAGCGGGGCGTCCGCGCCGGACCCCACCCGCATCCCGAAGGTCGGCGGCGCCCTCCAGTCCCGGATCCCGGCGACCGCCCGTCAGGTCGTCGCGGTCTACGGCAAGGGGGTCAACTCCGCCGACTCCACGGTCGTGCTGTACACCAAGCAGGGCAAGTCCTGGGAGCGCACCCGCAGTTGGGCGGCGCACAACGGCAAGCGCGGCTGGACGACGAGCCACCACGAGGGCGACAAGCGCAGCCCGGTGGGCGTCTACACGCTCAGCGACGCGGGCGGGGTGCTGCCCGACCCCGGTGCCCGACTGCCCTATTCCGCGACCCGATCCTTCGCCGCGCCGCACTACTGGCCCAAGTCGCACTGGACCGACTTCAACTACGTCATCGCCATCGACTACAACCGCGTCAAGGGCACCTCGCCCCTCGATCCCACCCGGCCCGAGGGGCAGCGCAAGGGCGGCTCCATCTGGCTGCACATGGATCACGGCAGTGGCACCTCGGGTTGTGTCAGCCTCTCCAAGTCCGGCATGGAGTACCTGCTGAAGAACCTCGACCCCAAGCAGCGTCCGGTGGTGGTCATGGGGGACGGCGCGCATCTGGCCGCCTGAGGCCGTGCTCGGCTGACACCGAGCCGTCATCGCCGCGCCCTTCGCGCAAGATGTTTCTGCAAGTGACTGGAAACATTTGCGCCAACTCTTGCGTGTTCATCGTCAGAAGGGCAGGCTGCCGTGCGGAACCGCCGCACCCGGTGCGGCAGTTCCGCTTCCCCCCACGGTGGCCTGGCGCGTGGCTGCCTTCGTGGGCACTCCGGTGCCCGGATCCCGAAGGAGCCGCTTTATGCGACACCGTTCCCGTCTGCTGGGCGGAGCGCTGGCCGGGCTGCTCACCGCAGCCGCCATCGCCACCGTCGCCCCCTGGTCCTCGCAGGCCACACCGCCGGGTGACAAGACGGTCACCGCCACCCTGTTCGAGTGGAAGTACGACGCGGTCGCGCAGGCGTGCAAGGACTCGCTCGGCCCGGCGGGTTACGGCTATGTGGAGGTCTCGCCCGCCTCCGAGCACATCCAGGGCGGCCAGTGGTGGACCTCGTACCAGCCCGTGAGCTATCGGATCGCCGGACGACTCGGCGACCGGGACGCGTTCACGAGCATGGTGGGCGCCTGTCACCAGGCGGGGGTGAAGGTGATCGCCGACGCGGTCATCAACCACCTGTCCTCGGGTTCGGGCACCGGCACCGGCGGTACGTCGTACTCCAAGTACACCTACCCGGGCACCTACCAGGACCAGGACTTCCACGGCTGCCGCAAGGACATCGCCGACTACGGCAACCGCGGTGACGTCCAGAACTGCGAACTCGTCGGCCTCGCCGACCTCGACACCGGCAGCGACTATGTCCGCGGCGCCATCGCCGGTTACCTCGGCGACCTCCGCTCGCTCGGCGTGGACGGATTCCGCATCGACGCCGCCAAGCACATGGCCGCCGATGACCTGGCCGCCATCAAGGGCAAGATGGCCGACCCGGGGATATGGGTCTCGGAGGTCATCTACGGCGCGGGCGAGGCCGTCTCGCCCGACGAGTACACCGGGCTCGGCGACGTCGACGAGTTCCGCTACGGCGGCCACCTCAAGAGCGCGTTCCAGGGCGGCGATATCGCCCAGCTGAAGTCGGTGGCCGACGGCAAGCTGAGCGGTGACAAGGCCCGGATCTTCGTCGACAACTGGGACACCGAGCGCAACGGCTCGACCCTCACCTACAAGGACGGCGCGTCCTACACCCTCGCCAACGTCTTCATGCTCGCCTCTCCCTACGGATCGCCGAACGTCTACTCCGGCTATGAGTGGACCGACAAGGACGCGGGCCCGCCCTCGGGCGGCGCGGCGAGCTGCGCCAACGGAAGCGGCTGGACCTGCACCCACGCCAGGACCGACATCACCGGCATGGTCGGCTTCCGCAACGAGGTCGCCGGTGCCGAGCTCAAGGGCTGGTGGGACAACGGCGGCAGCGCCCTCGCCTTCAGCCGCGGCGACAAGGGATTCGTGGCCCTCAACAACGGGGACGGCGAGCTGAGCGAGACCTTCCGCACCTCGCTTCCGGCCGGTACCTACTGCAATGTCGCCAAGGCGTCAGCTGAGAAGTGCGACGGCGACACGGTGACGGTCGCCGGTGACGGCACCGTGCGCGCCACCCTCCCGGCCAGGAGCGCGCTCGCCCTGCACACCGGCGCCAAGGGCTGATCGCCCCCCGCCGACTCCGCCCGCCCCGCGCCTCAGGCCCTCGCGCCCCGCGTACGACCTCGTGTACGCGGGGCGCGAGTGGTGTCCGAACGGCTCAGCAGCGGTGGTCGTACGTCGTGGAGAGGGTGTCCAGCAGCCCGCCCAGGACCTGCCGCTGCTCTGCGCTGAGCGGCGCCAGGATGTCCTCGGCGGCCGTCCGGCGTGCGTCACGCAGCGCCCGCAGCGTCGCGCGGCCGGCGTCCGTGAGCTCGACACGCACCACCCGGCGACTGGCCGGATCCGGTACTCGGCGCACCGAGCCATGGGCTTCCAGGGCGTCCACCAGGGTGGTGACCGCACGCGGCACCACCTCCAGGCGCCGTGCCAGGTCCGCCATCCGCGGCGGCTCGTCGGTGTGCGCGACGGTGCGCAGCAGCCGGGACTGGGCGGGGGTGATGCCCAGCGGTTCCATATGGCGCTTCTGGGCACGGTGCAGCTTCCGGGTCAGATGCAGCAGCTGCTCCGCCAGGAGGCCGGAGGTCTCGGACTCGGGCATGATCGGCAGTCTATCAGGACGGTGTACATTGTGAGCTTAGGTAACAATGAGCTATGCTCCGATAGCTTCGCCGACCGGACCGTCCGGTCCCGGCCGCGGTAAGTCCTCCGCCGCCGGAGCCTGCCACCAGAAGGAGCCCATGCACCGCGACGACTCGCCATGGACCCCGTCGACCGCCGAACCGGAGCGCCCCGCCCAAGTGCGCCGCATCCTCCGGCTCTTCCGCCCCTACCGCAGCCGCCTCACCGTGGTCGGCCTGCTCGTCGCCGCCTCCGCGCTGGTCTCGGTGGCCTCCCCCTTCCTGCTGCGCGAGGTCCTCGACACGGCCATCCCCGAGCGCCGCACCGGACTGCTGACCCTGCTGGCCCTCGGCATGATCGCCGCGGCGGTCGTCAACAGCTGCTTCGGGGTGCTCCAGACCTTCATCTCCACCAACGTCGGCCAGCGCGTGATGCACGATCTGCGCACCGCCGTCTACGACCGGCTCCAGCGGATGCCGCTCGCCTTCTTCACCCGCACCCGCACCGGTGAGGTCCAGTCCCGGATCGCCAATGACATCGGCGGGATGCAGGCCACCGTCACCTCCACCGCGACCTCGCTGGTCTCCAACCTGACCAGCGTCGTCGCCACCGTGGTCGCCATGCTCGCCCTCGACTGGCGGCTGACCGTGGTCTCACTGCTCCTGCTGCCCCTGTTCGTCTGGATCAGCCGCCGCGTCGGCAACGAGCGCAAGAAGATCACCTCACAGCGCCAGAAGCAGATGGCCGCGATGTCCGCGATGGTCACCGAGTCGCTGTCGGTGAGCGGCATCCTGCTCGGCCGCACCATGGGCCGGTCCCACTCGCTCACCGAGGAGTTCGCCCGGGAGTCCGACCGGCTGGTCGGCCTCGAGGTCCGCTCCAATATGGCCGGACGCTGGCGGATGTCCACCATCGGCATCGTCATGGCCGCCATGCCCGCCGTCATCTACTGGGCCGCCGGAATGACCCTCCAGTCGGGCGGCCCGTCGGTCTCCATCGGCACCCTCGTCGCCTTCGTCTCGCTCCAGCAGGGACTGTTCCGGCCCACGGTGAGCCTGCTGTCCACCGGTGTCCAGGTGCAGTCCTCCCTGGCGCTGTTCGCCCGCATCTTCGAGTACCTCGACCTGCCGATCGACATCACCGAACCCGCCGAGCCCCGGCGACTGGCGACCGTACGCGGCGAAGTCCGCTTCGACGGCGTCGACTTCGACTACGACACCCAGGACCCCGACTCCGCCCAGGGGACGCTGAGCGGTATCGAGCTGACCGTTCCTGCGGGCGGCAGCCTGGCCGTCGTCGGCCCCACCGGCTCCGGCAAGACCACCCTCAGCTATCTGGTGCCCCGGCTGTACGACGTGACCGGCGGCCGGGTACTGATCGACGGGGTCGACGTACGGGAGCTCGACTTCGACACCCTCGCCCGCGCGGTCGGCGTCGTCTCCCAGGAGACCTATCTCTTCCACGCCTCCATCGCCGACAACCTGCGGTTCGCCAAGCCCGACGCGACCCACGAACAGCTCGTGGCCGCCGCCGAGGCCGCCCAGATCCACGACCACATCGCCTCCCTCCCCGACGGCTACGACACCCTGGTCGGCGAGCGGGGCTACCGGTTCTCCGGCGGTGAGAAGCAGCGCCTCGCCATCGCCCGGACGATTCTGCGGGATCCGCCGGTGCTGATCCTCGACGAGGCCACCAGCGCCCTCGACACCCGCACCGAACAGGCCGTCCAGCAGGCCATCGACGCCCTGTCCACCGGACGCACCACCATCACCATCGCCCACCGGCTGTCCACCGTGCGGGACGCCGATCAGATCGTGGTGCTGGACGGCGGCCGGATCGCCGAGCGCGGTACCCATCAGGAACTGATGACGCGGGACGGCCGCTATGCCGCCCTGGTGCGCCGTGACGCCCAGCCGTCACCCGCTCCGGTCGTCTAGGAGCGGCGGGGGATGGGGCGGCGGCGCCCGGAGCCGCCCGGCAGCGGCGGCGGACGGTTCAGGTGAACTCGGCGCGCACCGCCTCCGTGTGCTCGCCGAGTCCGGGCACCGGTCGCATCGGCGCCCGGCGCCCCGCCACCTCGACCGGGGGCAGCAGGCCCCTCAGCGGGCCGACCGGCGAGTCGAACTCGCCCCAGCGGTTCCGGGCCGCCAGCTGTGGATGCGCGGCGAACCCGGCGACGTCCCGCAGCCGGGCGTTGGCGATGCCCGCCCCGTCCAGCAGCGCGATCAGCCCCTCCGCGGTGTGCCCCGCGAAGCACTCCTCCAGCTCGGCCGTCAGCTTCTCGTCATGCGCGCGGCGCAGCGGATTGTCCGCGAACAGCGGATCACGGATCAGCTCCGGGCGGCGCAGTACCCGTTCGCACAGGGCCACCCACTCACGGTCGCTCTGCACGCTCAGGAACACCTGGGCCCCGTCCCCGCACCGGTAGGCGCCGTACGGGGAGATCGAGGGATGGCGGGCGCCGCTGCGGGCGACGGGCGTACCGCCGTACTCCTGGCTGAAGTACGGATGCCCCATCCACTCGCCCAGCGCGTCCAGCAGACTGACGCTCAGATCCGCTCCCTCACCGGTGCGCTCCCGCTCGTACAGCGCGGTGAGGATCCCGCTGTAGGCGTACATCCCGCCCGCGATATCGGCGATCGAGATCCCTGGACGGGCCGGTTCCGCGGGGCTTCCGGTGATCGACAGCAGCCCCGTCTCGCACTGGATGAGCAGGTCGTACGCCTTCTTGTCCCGGTACGGCCCGCTGTCGCCGTACCCCGAGATGGCACAGGTGATCAGACGCGGGTGCAGGTCCCGCAGCGCCGGGGACCCCAGGCCGAGCCGGTCCACCGCACCGGGCGCCAGGTTGTGCACGAAGACGTCCGCACGGGCGAGCAGCGCGTCGAGGACGGCCCGGTCGGCGTCGTCCTTGATGTCGAGGACCACGCTCTCCTTCCCGCGGTTGATCCAGACGAAGTAGGCCGAGGCCCCCTTGACCGCACGGTCGTAGTCGCGGGCGAAGTCGCCCCGGCCCGGCCGCTCGACCTTGATGACCCGCGCGCCCAGGTCGGCGAGCTGGCGGGTGGCGTACGGGGCGGCGACGGCCTGTTCCAGGGCGACGACGGTGATGCCGTCCAGCGGCTGTGCGGGCACGGATGACTCCTTCGGACGCGGATAAGCGACTCTTCCCCGTACGGGGTGGCGGCCCAACACCGCCACCCCGCACGGCTCAGCCGAGCAGCCGCCGCAGGAAGGCGATCTGCACCGCCTGCTGATGGGTGCCGCCGCCCTCGTGACCGTTGAAGGGCCACACCTTCAGCTCCTTCTCGCCCGCGTAGTGGTGGTACGCGGCGAAACCGCAGGACGGCGGGGTGATCTCATCGCGCAGCGCGGTCGAGAAGAGCGCGGGCGCCTGGGCCCGTACCGCGAAGTTGAGCCCGTCGAAGTGGTCGAGGGTACTGAGTACCTGATCAGCCAGATCGCGCTGACCGGCGCAGAACCGGACCACCTCGCCGTAGGGATCCGCGTCGGTGATCTCGATCGCCCGCCGGATGTGCGTCATGAACGGCACATCCACCAGTGCTCCGGCCAGACCGGGAACCAGTCCGGCCGCGGCGAGCGCCAGCCCGCCGCCCTGGCTGCCGCCGCTGACCACGATCCGCTCCGGGTCCACCAGCGGATGGGTCCGG
Source organism: Streptomyces sp. NPDC048636 (assembly GCF_040650655.1). Taxonomy (NCBI): domain Bacteria; kingdom Bacillati; phylum Actinomycetota; class Actinomycetes; order Kitasatosporales; family Streptomycetaceae; genus Streptomyces; species Streptomyces sp. NPDC048636. The sequence goes on from NZ_JBEZHR010000006.1 coordinate 158,329, forward strand.
GCCGTCGCCACCGCGCGCACGGCGTCGGTGTAGAGCCGCCGGTAGTAGTAGTCGTCGGGGGAGAGGACGCCCTTGGTCATCATGCCCGGTGCCTCGGGCCCGGTGCCGCCCGCCGGATCCGGGGTGGCGCCGGGCGTCTGCTGCGACCAGCCCTGGCCGCGGGTGTCCATCACGAAGACCGCGTAGCCGACCGACGGCCACAGCAGCCAGTTGTGCGGCAGCCCCCGTCCGCCGTTGTAGCCGATGTACTGCACCACGCACGGCAGCGGGCCCGGCACGTCCCGCGGCGCCAGCAACCACCCCCGTATCCGGTCTCCGCCGAAGCCGGTGAACTCCACGTCATCGGTGCGCACCCGGGTCAGACCCGCGTCGTACGGGGTGAACACCGGGTCCAGGTCCACCGCGCGCGTCGCGGCGAGGGTGCGCTCCCAGAAGGCGTCGAAGCCCTGGGGCTCGGGCAGCGGAGGACGATAGGCGCGCAGCTGCTCCAGGGGCAGATCGACAAACACGCGGATGAACCTCCGTGGTAGCCGTACACCGGTGGCTGTCCGGGTATCCGATCAGCGGGGGAATCGCCGGTCAAGAGGTCCCGCGGGCCGCGGCGGCGCCGCGGGAGTCATCCGGGCGCGAGCGACACGGTGCCGGGCCGCGCGAGAGCGATCCCGGCGGCCCCGCGCTCCTCAGCGGTCCACGTCGCTCCTCAGCGGTCGACGCGGTCGTCGTGCGGCCCGGCGTCCGGCACCTCGCCGACATGGGCCGCGGCCGGGTCCAGGACCCGGTTGAGGAACGCCCGGGTGCGCGGATGGCGGGGATCGGCCACCACCTGCTCCGGTCCGCCCTCCTCCACGATCACCCCGTCGTCCATGAAGACGACCCGGTCCGCGACCTCCCGGGCGAAGCTCATCTCATGGGTGACGACAAGCATCGTCATCCCCTCGTCGGCCAGGGTGCGCATGACGGCGAGAACATCGCCGACCAGCTCCGGGTCGAGGGCCGAGGTCGGCTCGTCGAACAGCATCAGCTCCGGGTCCATGGACAGCGCCCGCGCGATGGCCACCCGCTGCTGCTGCCCGCCCGACAGCTGGGCGGGGTAGACGTCCTCCTTGGCGGTCAGACCGACCCGCCCCAGATTCTCCCGGCCGACGCGCCGCGCCTCCGCCTTGTCGCGGCGCAGCACCCGGCGCTGGGCGATGGTGAGGTTCTCCAGCGCCGTGAGGTGGGGAAAGAGGTTGAACGCCTGGAACACCATGCCGATCCGGCGCCGTACCCGGTCGATGTCCACATCCGGATCGGTCACCTCCGCACCGGCCACGGTGACCGAGCCCGAGGTGGGCTCCTCCAGAAGGTTCACACAGCGCAGCAGGGTCGACTTGCCCGATCCCGAGGGGCCGATCACGCACACCACCTCGCCCCGCCGGACCGTGAGGTCGATGCCCTTGAGCACCTCCAGCTCGCCGAAGGACTTGTGCAGGTTCTCGACCCGGATGGCGACGCCGTCCGGCCGCGCGCTCTCCTCCGGCTCCTCCGCCTTGCTCATCCCGTCCATCCCGTCCATCCCGTTCACTCCGCTCACCTCGCCTTCGCCGTACGGGCTTCGAGCCGCCGCACCAGATGCCCCAGGGGAACGGTGATGAGCAGGTAGCACACCCCGGCCACCAGGATCGGGGTGAGGCTGCGGTGCTGATTGAGCGCGTCCCGGCCGAACTTGGACAGTTCGTACTGGTCCAGGGAGAGACCGAGCAGATAGACCAGGGATGAGTCCTTGGTGAGCAGGATCAGCTCATTGGTGAGCGGCGGCAGTACGATCCGGAACGCCTGCGGAATGATGATCGAGACCATCGCCCGGCCGTGGGACATACCCAGCGAACGCGCCGCCTCCATCTGCCCCTTGGGCACCGCCTGGATGCCCGCGCGGATCGTCTCCGCCATATAGGCGGCGCCGACCAGTCCGAGCGCCAGCATCACGGTGACATAGCGGTCCAGGGCCACCTGGAAGGCGAGCGGCACCCCGAAGCCCAGCGCGATGAAGACCAGCAGCGCCGGAACTCCGCGGAAGAACTCGATGTACGCGATCGACAGCCACCGATAGGGCGGCACCTGGGACAGCCGCATCAACGCGAGCATCAGCCCCAGCACCAGCCCGAAACCGAAGCCGAGCAGGGTGTAGATGATGGTGTTGACCAGGGCGGTGGTGATGACGTCGGGGAACAGGGACCGGGCGACTTCCGCGTCGAAGAACGCGCGGCGCAGTTCACCCCAGTCCGCGGCCAGGAAGAAGACGAGTAGCACGGCGACGAGCACGGCGTACTGCACCGCCCGTATCGCCCGCGCCCGCTGCCGACGGGTCATTGCCATAACTGTGCGGACTCCTCAGCTCCGATGGCGGTTGGCGGGCGTCAGTTCGCTGCGGGCTCCGTTGCGGCTTTCTTGGCGGGCCCCTTGGGCGCGGTGCCGAACCACTTCTTGTAGATCCGGTCGTAACGGCCGTCCGAACGGGCCTGCTTCAGCACCTTGTTGATTTTCTTCCGGAGGGCGTCATTGCCCGTGCGCACGGCGATCCCGTACTGCTCACCGGTGTTGAACTCGGCCGTGACCTCGGTGTCGGGGTTGTCCTTGACGTAGTCGTAGAGCACACCGTTGTCATTGACGCCCGCGTCGACCTGCCCGGTCTTGACGGCGGTCAGCAGCAGCGCGAGGTCCTCGAACTGGACCAGCTTGGCGCCCTTGGCATGCTTCTGGGCGTAGACCTCGCCGGTGGTTCCCTGCTGGACGGCCAGCTTCCGGCCGTCCAGGTCACCGAGCGAGGAGTAGGGCTTGCCCTTCTTGGTGACGAGCGCCTGGGTGGCCTCGAAATACGGGTCGGAGAAGTCGAGGTTCTTCTCCCGCACCTCGTTGATGGTCATTCCGGCGGCGGCGACATCGCACTTGTTGGCGTTCAGATCCTCACCGGACTGAATGCCCTCGAAAGGCGTGTCGACTATCTCCTGTTTCACCTTCAGCGCCGAGGCGATGAAGTCGACCAGATCCACATCGAACCCGACGATCTTGTCGCCCTCCTTCGACTGGAAGGGGGCGTACGGCAGGTGGGTGCAGGTCGTGAGTTTCCCGGACTGCACCAGGCTGATGTCCGAGCCGCCGGAACCGGACGACGCGGTACTGGTGCACCCGGCCAGCAGGGCGGAAGCTGCGGCGATGGCTGTGACGGGCAGTGCGGAGCGAGCGGACACGGCACCTCCGGACATGGTCGGGGACGACCCCACCGAACGCGTGATCAGTGAGGTGGCCCGCATCCTGCCATCGGTGGCGTCCAGTTGTACCCGCCGTGTGCATTGCGAGCGGATAACGGCCGGACCGGCTAGCGGGGCCGCCGCCACCTGCGGCGGCGCTTGCTCCAGAACCAGCCCGCCGGCGGCTCGTCCGCCCGCCAGGGCTGGGGCTCGGGGCCACCACGCCGCCAGCGCGCGCTCAGCATCCTGGTCCGTGCGGCGGGCTCGGAGACATCCGCTCCGCGCACGAAGTCCTCGTCGAGCACAACATCGTCCCAGCCGTCCGCGCCGTCGGACGCGTCGTCCGCGTCATCGTCCGCGTCGTTGTCCCGTCCTCGATCCGTGGATCCGGTGCTCACGGGGCACCTCCCGTCCGCCGGTGCCGTTCGGGCACCCTCCTTGACCGGGGAACGTGCGGGGCATCGGCCGAGTTCCGGTCCGGCTCCCGGGAGCCCGCGGGCGGGCTACGCCGGGATCCAGACCCGCATCGGACCGTCCCCGCGGTGGGCCCAGGCGTAGTAAGGGATCGCGGTCATCCGCACCGGCACCGGGTCGGCGGGCTCCTCCGGGCCGCCCTCGGGGTCGGCCCCGTCCGTGTACGGCCACCAGGCGCGTGACGGAACCGCCCGCCGCACCCCACGGGTCGTGATCGTGGTTACCCCGCCGAGCAGCCGCGGCCGGTGCTCCGCGGTCAGCGGCGCGCCCGGGTGGAGCGCGAGGTCGTCCAGGCGTACCCCGTCCGGCTGGTCCGGCTCCTCCAGGCAGTACACCAGCGGCCCCCGCTCGATCGCCACGCAGCCGCGGACCGCGTCGATGCGCGCGTCCGGCCGGGTACGCCGGGCGGACAGCGGCAGGGTCAGCACCACCACCTCACCGGGGTGCCAGCGCCGCCGAAGCCGCAGCCAGCCGTCCCACGCCCGCACCGCCTGCGGCTCCCCGCCGACGGTCACCTCGTACTCCCGCGCCCAGTGCGGTATGCGCAGCGACAGCGTCCACTCGGTGTCCTCGGGGGCCTCGTCCACGACCACCGCGATCCGGCCCTCGTAGGGGTAGGCGGTGCCGACCCGCACCGCCCCGCCGCCCGCCGCGTACGAGCCGGAGGCGTACTGGTGCAGTTGGAGACCGTCGGCGTCGCCGCTCGCCATGTAGTGCGGCAGCGAGGCCAGCAGCCGTACCGCCCGGGGCGGGCAGCACGCGCCCCGGGACCACGGCGCACGCCACGGCCGCCCGTCCGGGGTTCCGCCGGGGCGGCCACGGACCTGGAGCGGATTCACGGTGAACCAGTGCTCCCCGTCCAGCGAGATCCCGGCCGCGAAGGCGTTGAACAGGGTCCGCTCGATGAGATCGCTGTAGCGGGCGTCGCCGGTCAGCAGCGCCATCCGCCAGCCGAACCCGATCGAGGCGACGGCCGCGCAGGTTTCGGCGTACGCCCGGTCCGGCGGCAGCTCGTACGCGTCGCCGAAGGACTCCCCGGCGTCCCGGGCGGCCACCCCGCCCGTGACATGGGTCTTCGTGGTGATGTCCTCCCACAGCCGCACCAGGGCCTCCCGCAGCCCCCGGTCTCCGGTCTCGGCCGCCAGGTCGGCGACCCCGGTCAGCAGCCGCAGCCGGTCCACCGGGTGTCCGGTGACCTCCGACGCCTCCCGCACCGGCATCCGGTCCCCTCCCGGCGTGGGGCTCGGGGCGGCCCCGGGGCGGCCGGGCCGCTCCGCGGGCGGATCGCCGTCCAGACCGTCCTTCTCCCGCCGGTCCAGGAGATACTCGGCCAACTCGAGATGGCGACGCTCCCCGGTCTCCCGGTAGAGCTCGACCAGCGCCGTGCCGATCCCCGGGGGCCCGCACACCGGATCCATGTCCGCGCCCGCGTCGAAGAGGGCGCCGATGCGGTCCGCCTGGCGCTGGGCCATATCGAGCAGGGCGCTCTCACCGGTGGCCCGCCGGTGCGCGACCGCGGCCTGGAGGAGCGGGACCGCGCCGGTCAGCTCGGTGCCCGGGGCCGATGGCTCGTCTTCCGGGACGGGCGCCGGCCACCCGCGGTTCATGGGCCGGGCCGGGCCGGAGGTCTCCCGGTGGTCCTCCTCGGCCCGTGCCGCCGCGACCAGCCGCGCGACCCGCTCGGCCAGCTCCTCGAAGGCCGTGCCCCGGCCGCCCTCGCCGCCCCCGCCTCCCTCGGCGAGCTGCCAGGAGGCCGCCTCCAGCCACAGATGCTCTTCCCCACCCCGGGGGCGGTCCACCTCGGCCGCCTCCGCGAGCCGCTCCCACCCCTGCGGAACGCTGACTTCCGCGTTGATGCGGCGGCGGGTGGCCCAGAAGCCACCGGTGATACGGGCCGCGGTCGCCGGGCGCAGCGCGGTGTGCGCCTCCGGCGAGAGGCGGATCGGTCCTGCGGACATGTGCTTTCCCCTTACGGCGGACCGCCGGTGATCCTGCCGGGTGTCCTGGTCACAGCCATGGGAACCGGTCGCCGCGGTGAGCATAAGCAGGCGCTTTGCCCACGACAAGTCCCCAACTCCGCGAGGACCGGCCCCGCACCGTTCCGGGATCGGCCCAACCGCCTTACGTCACACGAGGGTTGAGTGGCGGAGGGGTACGGATCGGCCCGGGCGGATGTGAGCGGGCCCGGGTCGACGAGCGGCGGGTCGCCCGGGGCGTCGCCGCCCGGCTAGGCGATCCGGTCGAGGTCGGTGGGCAGTACCCGGTGGAGCGGTGGCGCCCCCGCCATCAGCCGCTCCACCTCGTCGGTCACCGCCATGCCCAGCCGCTCCAGCTCACGGCCGAGGGCACCCGCGATATGCGGCGTGAGCAGCACATTGGGGAGGGTGAACAGCGGTGATCCTGGAGGCAGCGGCTCCGGTTCGGTGACGTCCAGCACCGCCGAGATCCGGCCGGTCGACAACTCGGCCACCAGGGCGTCGGTGTCGACCAGCGCACCGCGTGCGGTGTTGATCAACGTGGTGCCGTCCGGCATCGACCCCAGGGCACGGGCGTCGAGCAGATGCCGGGTCGCGGGCAGCGCCGGGGCGTGGAGGCTCAGTACCTCGCTGGTGGCCACGAGTTCGTCCAGGGGCAGTGCGCGGACGCCGAGCGCCTCCGCCTCCGGCGCCGTCAGATGCGGGTCGTACACCGCCACTTCGAGATCGAAGGGGCGCAGCAGCTCGATCACCCGGCGGCCGATCCGGGAGGCGCCCACGATCCCCACCCGGCGCCGGAAGCTGCCGATATGCGCGGTCCGGGCGGGGGAGGGGAAGCGGTGCTCGGCGGCGTACAGCGCACGCAGCCGCAGGGCGTCCTTGCCCGCCAGCAGGATGGTGGCGAGGGTGAACTCCGCGACGGGCAGGGCGTTGGCCGCCGCGGCGGAGGAGACCAGGAGCCCCCGCTCCCAGCAGGCCGGGGTGATGTGTCCCTTGACGCTGCCCGCGGCGTGCAGCACCGCGCGCAGTTTCGGAAGGCCGTCGAGCACCCCGGCGGTCAGCGGTTCGCAGCCCCAGCCGGTGATCAGCACCTCCACGGCGGCCGGATCGGCGCCGGTCACCTCCGCCGGGCGGACGGCGGCGCCGGGCGGGATCGTCACGGATGCGGTGAGACGGTCCAGCAGCGGTGCGGGGAAGAGCCTGGGGAGATGGACCGGGTCCATCACGAACAGCGCGGCGGGGCAGTCGGGCACCGTGGCCTCCTGGTGGCACAGACGAGAGGCGATCAGCCTCTCTCGCCGTGAGGAGGCAGACCAGTAAGAAAGCGAAACGGTTCAATCCGATATAGCTGTCTGATTGTTAATAACCAGTCATATACCTGCATGTTCCCTTCTTTAGGTATTCACCATGCTTTCCCCGGGCACTGAGGGTGTATCCGTGCACACCTGTGCGTTCTCGTGGTCTCACGAGAAGAGGGAGGTTCCTCATGTCCATATCCACCACACCCGGCACCGTGTGGGGCACCTGGATCAACCTGGAAGGCGGTATCCACTCCGAGCCCGCCCCGGTCCTGTTCGCCGACGACCGGGTGCAGGTCTTCATCCGCGGCGGGTCGAACGCCCTGTGGAGCAGGGTCGAGGGGCGTGACGGCAGCTGGCTCGGCTGGTTCAAGTACACCGGCGTGTCGATCGACGGCATCCCCGCTCCCATCCGCGGCAAGGACGGCAAGATCCGCGTCTTCTACCGCACCCCGAGCAACAACCTCGAAGTCATCACCCAGACCAGTCTCAACGGCGGGTACAGCGGACCCCAGGTGCTGGTCACCGGTATCGGGGACGACCCGGCCGCGGTGCTCAACGCCGACGGCCGCATCCAGGTGTTCTTCCCCGGCACCGACGGCGCGCTGTGGTACGTCCGCAATCAGGACCTGCTGTACGAGACCTACACCGGACCGGTCTCCCTCGGCGGGAGCGTCCACGCCACCCCCTCACCCATCCTGGACGGCGGGGGACGGATCGTGGTGGCGATCAAGGGCGCCGGGGACACCCTCCACACCACCCAGCAGACCGCCCCGAACGCCAACACGTGGGAGCCCTTCACCCTGGGCTCCAACAACGTCACCAGCAGGCCGTCGGTGTGCCTGGACGCGGCGGGGCGGGTGCAGATCTTCTTCCGCGGATCCGACGCCGCCGTGTGGCGGGTGGGCCAGAGCGACAATTACGACTCGTTCAACGCCCCCGTCCAGCTCGGCGGGCAGATCGTCTGGCGCCCCACCTGCGGTCTCGGTCAGGACGGCCGGATCAATGTGTTCATCAAGGCCACCGACAACGCCCTGTGGGTCGCCGTCCAGTCGGCGGAGAACGACGTGACCTACACCGGCTTCCAGTCCCTCGGCGGATCGATCGGATCCGCGGGCATCGGCGTCCCCATCCTCAACGAGGAGAATCTGCTGTACGTGTTCCTCCAGGGCAGCGGAGTCGCCAGGGACCTCTGGCTCCAGCGCCAGACGTTCGTCTGACCGCCACCCCACCGCGACCGGCCTCATCGCGCACCCTGAGGCCGTGACGAGCGCCGGCAGTGAGGCCCACACTGCTGGCCTCTTGCCCATGCGCACCCGTGTCCTACCGGCGGGCGACACATACGGATGACCCACCGGGCGCGATGTCGCGGTCCCGGCGCAGACCTGACAGGCTCGGCCCGAACGCTCCGTCGAGGACAAGGAAGAGCCGCGCATGGTCCATCTCGCCTCGGACGACCGCTACGACTCCATGCGGTACCAGCGCTGCGGACACAGCGGGGTGCTGCTGCCGAAGGTCTCGCTCGGCCTGTGGCACAACTTCGGCGACACCCACCCGCTCGAGAACCAGCGCGCGGTGCTGCGCCGCGCCGTCGACCTCGGCGTCACCCATATCGATCTGGCCAACAACTACGGCCCGCCGCCCGGCAGCGCGGAGACCAACTTCGGCACCGTGTTCACCCAGGACTTCCGCCCCTACCGCGATGAGCTGTTCATCGCGACCAAGGCCGGATACCTCATGTGGCCCGGCCCGTACGGCGAATGGGGCTCGCGCAAGTACCTCCTCGCCAGCCTGGACCAGTCGTTGTCCCGTATGCGCCTGGACTACGTCGATGTCTTCTACTCCCACCGCTTCGACCCGGATACGCCCCTCGAGGAGACGATGGGCGCGCTGGACAGTGCCGTACGGCAGGGCAAGGCGCTCTACGCGGGCCTGTCCAACTACCCGCCGGAGGCGATCGACGAGGCGGCCGCGATCCTGACCGAGCTGCGCACTCCGTATCTGATCAGCCAGCATCCGTACTCGATGCTCCAGCGCGGGGTCGAGGGCGGGGTGCTGGAGTCCTCGGCGCGCGCGGGCGCCGGTGTCATCGCCTTCTCACCGCTCGCCCAGGGCCAGCTCACCGACCGCTATCTGCATGGCGTGCCCGCCGACTCCCGGATGGCGCTCGGTCACTTCCTGACCCGTGACGCCCTCACCGAGGAGCGCCTCACGCTGCTGCACGCGCTCCACAAGCTGGCAGAGGGGCGCGGTCAGACCCTCGCCCAGATGGCGCTCGCGTGGGTGCTGCGGGATCCACGGGTGGTCTCGGTGCTGATCGGCGCGAGCAGCGTCGCCCAGCTCGAGCAGAATGTCGCCGTGCTGGATTCGCCCGGTTTCACCGACGCCGAACTCGCCGAGATCGACCGGCTCTCCGCCGAGGCCGGGGTGGAGATCCCCTGATGGCGTGGCTACCTCCCCGGCGGGCGTCCGCCGGGGAGGCGCGGCGGCTACGGTTCATCCATGAGCGGTGAGACGGGCCTGCGGGAACGCAAGAAGCAGCGGATGTACCGGACGATCTCCGAGACGGCGATCTCGCTGTTCCTCCAGCGGGGTTTCGACGAGGTGTCCGTCGCCGATGTGGCGGCCGCGGCCGAGGTGTCCAAGCCCACGCTCTTCCGCTACTTCGCCGCCAAGGAGGACCTGGCGCTCCACCGGTTCGCCGACCAGGAGGACGAGTCGGCCCGGGTGGTGCGCGACCGGACGGCGGTGGAACCGCCCCTGGAGGCGCTGCGGCGGCACTTCCTGGACGGGCTGGAGCGCCACGATCCGGTGACCGGGCTCAACGACGACGCGGAGGTCCTCGCCTTCCACCGGCTGCTGTACGGCACCCCCAGCCTGGTCGCGCGGCTCTTCGCGTATATCGGCCGCTCCGAGGACGCCCTGGCCCGCGCCCTCGCGGAGGCGGCTCCCGCGGAGGCGGTCCCTGAGGGGACGGCTCCTGGGGGGAGCGGGGCGGTCGGCATCACCGCCCGGCTGGCCGCGGGCCAGATCATCGCCGTCCAGCGGATCCTGGCTCAGGAGAACTGGCGCCGGGTCGAGACCGGAGCCACCGCCTGGGGTGCCCAGCCGGACGCGGTCGCCGCCGCCGACCGCGCCTTCACCATGCTCCGCTCGGGCCTCACCCCCTACGCCTGACCCAGGAACGTCACGTCCGCCTCGGACCACTGCCCCGGGAACGAGCGTGGTACGAAGACAAATGTGACCGGGTCATAGAGTTGACCGAGCCGCGCTATGCAATCCGGTCGCCCGCGACCGCCCCACCACGCCGTACGGAGACGCACCCTTGGCCACACCACGGATCCCCGTCATCCTCCTCACGGGCTTCCTGGGCTCCGGGAAGACCACCTTGCTCAACCATCTGATGCGGGACAGCGCGGGCACCCGTATCGGCGTCATCGTCAATGACTTCGGCAGCGTCAACATCGACGCCCTGGCCGTCGCCGGACAGGTCGACTCGATGATCCCCATCGAGAACGGCTGTCTGTGCTGTGCCGCGGACGCCTCCGAGATGGACGACATGCTCCAGCGGCTCACCGACCCGGCCCTGCGCATCGATGTCGTGGTGATCGAGGCAAGCGGTCTCGCCGAACCGCAGAGCATGATCCGTTCGCTGCTGTCCAGCACCAGCGAACGGATCGTCTACGGCGGGCTGGTCGAGGTGGTGGACGCCGCGGAGTTCCCCCGCACCCGGGAGCGCCATCCCGAGCTCGACCGCCATGTGCGCGCCGCCGATCTCGTGGTGCTCAACAAGACCGACCGGGTGGGGGAGGAGGAGCGCCGGGCCGTCCTGGACACGGTGGGGGAGATCGCACCTGGCGTCCCGGTCCTGACCGCCGAGCACGGCCGGGTCGACCCCGCCGTGCTCTTCGACCACCGGCCCCGGACCACCGCCGAGGAGCGCTTCCAGCAGCTCTCCTTCGCGGACCTGTGCAACGGCGAACACGACGACCACAGCCGCCATCTCCACGCCGCCTACGAGAGCGTGGAGTTCCACTCCTCCGAACCGCTGAACCCGCGGCGGGTCATGGACGTCCTCGACAGCAGGCCCGCGGGCCTGTATCGCATCAAGGGCTTTCTGTACTTCGCGGGCGCGGGCGGCGACCACAAGTACGGGCTGCACGCGGTCGGTTCCTTCCTCCGGTTCCGGCCCGTGCCCTGGGAGCGCGGTGAATCCCGCATCACCCAGCTGGTGATGATCGGCACCGGCATCGACGCCGACATGCTCACCAAGCGTTTCGCGGACTGCGTCGAGACCGCGCCGGACGAGGTCGACGACCGCCAGATGATGGGCGTCCTGCGCTATGTGCCGACCGAAGTCACCGAAGTCACCGAAGCCACCGAAGCGGCCGATGAGGCCGGGGCGGCCGACGTCAATGTGCGGTTCTAGGGAAATCCCTGCGGCAAAGCGCACAACTGTTCAGCGTTGCCAGGGGTCATGGTGGGTGTACATGAGGTAAACGCTTGCAAACGAGCAGGAGGATGTGTGCGTTCCCGTTCCCTTTCCACCGTCGCGCGCTGTGCGACGGTGGTCGCACTCGTGACCACCCCGGCCATCTTGGCCGCCCCGTCGGCCGGTGCGGCCGGACCCGCCCGCGCCGCCGCGGCCGCCGCCACTCCGGAGGCGGACTTCAACAAGGACGGATACGCCGACCTCGCTGTCTCCGCGCCGGCCGGCACGGTGGGCGGTAAGGCCAAGGCGGGTTACGTCGCCGTCGTCTACGGCTCGGCCTCCGGTACCGACACCGGCCACCGGCAGGTCATCGGCCAGGACGCCGAGGGGGTCCCCGGCGACCCCGAGGCGGACGCCCGGTTCGGGCAGCGCACGGTCGCCCGCGACTTCGACGCCGACGGCTATACGGATCTCGCCGTCCAGTCCAGCGGCACCCCGGACGTCACCGTCCTGTGGGGCTCGGCGAACGGACTGAGCGGTGGCACGGCGCTGCCCAAGGGTGAGGGCGACAACTTCGGTGCCAGCACCATCGCCGGTGGTGACATCAACGGCGACGGTCACGCCGATCTGGTCGACGTCACCCAGGTCAGCACCGGACAGGACGAGACCTCGACCGCGCTGCGCGTCCGGTTCGGCCCGTTCACCCGGGACGGCGCCGCCGCGGCGAGCGCCACCGCCGACACCGGGAAGATCTTCGTTCCGACCACCCTCACCGTGGGCGACGTCACCGGCGACGGCAGGGACGACGTGGTCAGCACCCACGCCTTCGAGGAGATGTCCGAGCCCACGCAGTTCTGGCAGGGCGGTACGGACGGTCTGGTGAAGTCGCCCACCCGGCTCGACGACGCCGCCTCGGCGGCCATCGGCGACGTGGACAAGGACGGCCACGCCGATCTGATCGTGCGCACCGTGCCCGGCGACGTCGTGGAGAACCTGCCGTACGACCACGGCACCGTCAAGGTGCTCTACGGCACCGCGTCCGGTCCGAGCACCACCCGCACCAAGGTGATCGACCAGAACACCCCGGGTGTGCCCGGTGTCAACGAGGACGGTGACCAGTTCGGCTACGAGCTGAGCGCCGGTGACGTCAACGGTGACGGCTACGCCGATGTCGCCGTCGGCATCCCGTACGAGGACATCGACAGCGGTAAGGACGCGGGCAGCACCGTCCAGCTCTACGGCGGCGCGGGCGGTCTGTCGGGCACCGGTGCCCAGGCGTTCACCCAGGACACCGCCGGAGTGCCGGGCGCCGGGGAGACGGGCGACCACTTCGGCGCCGCGGTACGCCTCGGCGACACCAACGGTGACGGCAAGGCCGAGCTGGCCGTGGGCGCCCCCGAGGAGGACGGCGCCCAGACCTCCAGCGGTGCCGCCTGGGTGCTGCGCGGCAAGACCGGCGGCCTCACCACCGACGGTGCGGTCTCCTTCGGCCCCGCCGCGCTCGGCGGCTCCGAGCCGAACGCGGCCCTGGGCACCGAGTTCCAGAGGTAAGCCCTCACCCTCGCGCGCTCAGTCCTCCCCGGTCCGCTCCGGACCGGCCGCCCGCTCACTCCGGTCGGCCCGGTCCGGTTCGTCGGCCGGGGAGGACAGCGGGAGCAGCACCCGGAAGGCGCAGCCCTCGCCGGGCGCCGTCTCCACCGCCACCCGCCCGCCGTGCGCGGAGACCAGCGAGTGGACGATGGCGAGCCCCAGCCCCGAACCGCCGCCCTCGCCGCGGCTGCGGGAGTCGTCGGCGCGGTAGAAGCGTTCGAAGACCCGCTGCCGCTCCTCCGGTGACAGACCGGGACCGCTGTCGGCCACCTCGAGCACGGCGTACCCGCCCTCGGTTCCCACACCGATGCGGACGGGGGTGCCGGACGGGGAGTGCGCCACCGCGTTGCCGACGAGATTGGTGACCACCTGCCGCAGCCGTGCCTCGTCGGCCAGCGCCGGTGCGGTCGCCGGACGCCCGCCGCCGGGCCCGGTGAGGGTCACCGCACGGGTGGCGTCCAGGGCGCGTACGTCATGCAGGGCGTCGGCCGCGAGGGTGCGCAGGTCCATCGGGGCCAGCTCCAGCGGGAAGGCGAGCGGCTGGTGGGCGTCGGCCGCGGTGCGATGGGCGTCCTCGTCCAGCCGTGCCAGCAGCAGCATGTCCTCGACGAGCTGGGTGAGGCGTTCGGACTCCTCCGCGATCCGCCGCATGGTGTGGTCGATGTCCTGACGGGTCGGCAGCGCGCCCATCCGGTACAGGTCCGTATAGCCCTTGATGCCGACGAGCGGGGTGCGCAGCTCATGGCTGCCGTCGGCGAAGAAGCGCCGCATGCGTGCCTCGGCCTCGGCCCGGGCGCGGAAGGCGGTGTCGATACGGGTGAGCATCCGGTTCAGATACTCGGTCAGACGGCCCACCTCGGTATGCGGGCCCGCCAGTTGGGGGATCCGCCGGGAGTAGTCGCCCGCGGTGATCGCCGCCGTGGTCTCCTGGATCCGGGTCAGCGGGCGCAGCCCGGAGCGGACGGCGAACCATCCGGCCACGGCGAGCACCGCGACCAGTGAGGCACCGGCGATGAGCGAGACGTTCCGCGTTCTGGTCACGGTGGCGTCGACCGCGTCCAGGGATGTCGCCACGATCACGCTCCCGGAGCTGGCCGAGGTGTCCGCCGATTCGGCGGCCGCGAGGGGCCCGACCCGCGGTTCGGCCCGGGGCATGGTGATGACCCGCCAGGTGTGGTCGCCGTGGTGCGCGCGCACGGTGAACGGCCGCCCGTGTGCGGTCAGGACGGCCTCCCGGTCCAGCCGGGGGAGCGCGGGTCCGCCGCCGGGCGGAGCCGTGCTCGCGCCGAACTCCCTGACCGGGGTGCCCCGGTCGTCCACGTAGGTCACCGTCGTGTCCTCGAAGAAGCCGAGGAGCCGGATGCTGTGCGGAGTGTCCACGGGAGGAGCCACCCGGGCGGCGATCCGCGAGGTCAGCGCCAGCCGGGAGTCCATCCGGTCCTGGAGGTAGTCGTGCAGCGCGGTGCTGACGACGACGCCCGCCGCCAGCAGCCCCACCGCCACCAGGGCCATGGACAGACACAGCAGACGTGTGCGCAGTGACAGCCGGGACAGCGCGCGGCCCACCCGGGTCACGGGTGGCCGCCCCGCTTCCGCGGTCCGCGGATGACGTATCCCACGCCGTGCACCGTGTGCAGGAGTTTGGGCTCCACCTGGTCGATCTTCCGTCGTAGATAGCTGATGTAGGTGTCGACGATGCTCGGGTCACCGCCGAAGTCGTAGGCCCATACGTTCTCCAGGATCTGCCCCTTGGACATCGTCCGCCCGGCGTTGGCCATCAGGAAGTGCAGTAGCCGGAACTCGGTCGGCGACAGCCGGACCGGTACACCGGCCCGGGTGACCAGATGTCCCTCCGGCTCCAGCTCCAGATCGTCCACGACCAGACTGGCGGCGGGCTCGCCCTTGGTGCGGCGCAGCACCGCCTGGATCCGGGCGATCAGCTCCTCGAGGTCGAAGGGCTTGGTGACGTAGTCGTCGCCGCCCAGCCGCAGCCCGTTGACCTTGTCCGCTGCGGTGTCGCGCGCGGTGAGGAACAGCACCGGTACGGCGCCGCCGTGTCCGGGACCGGAGGACCGGGGCTGTGCGCGCAGCCTGCGGATCACCTCGAAGCCGTCCATGTCCGGCAGCATGATGTCCAGCAGGACCAGATCGGGGGGCCGCTGGGCGGCCATGTCCAGCGCCTCCCGCCCGTTCGCGGCCGCGTCGACGTCGAACCCGGCGTACCGCAGCGCCGCGGGCAGCAGCTCCCGGACGGTGGGTTCGTCGTCGACGACGAGGAGATGGGCCCGGGGGGCCGCCGTACGCCGCGGGTCTGTCGCTTCTGCCATGGTCTGGGGCGCCGCCTCGGGGGACTGGGAACCGGGTCTTTGCAGCACAGCACGGGTGGTCAGGACGCCGCGTCGACATCGCCCCGCGGGCGGTGACCGGCGGTGTGGGCGGCCACGGGCCTCGCGGGACCGTCAGGACGCACCGGGCTCCGGCGCGCCGTGCGGGTTCCGTGGAGCCGGCTCCCCCAGTATGCCGCGAGCCCGGCGAGGACGAGGCCGCTGAGCCCGGCCAGACCCACCGCGCCGTCGAGAGCGCCGCTGACACCGCGCAGCTCCCGCCCCATGACGCTCACATCGATCCGGAAGGACATCCGGGAGACCAGGGCGAGCGGCATCGCCATGGCGCAGACCGCGAACCCCGTCCGCAGCGCGATCTCCAGATGACGGCTCAGTGGCGCGTTGGCCTCCTCGCGTGCCGTACGCACCGGGGTGCGTGCCGTGGCCAGGTAGCCGGTGAGCACGAGGGCCGCGACGAGGACGAGCAACCCGATCAGCCACAGCGGTGCCCCGGCCACCGAACGGTCGGCGACGGCCGTGGTCCGGTCGGTGATTCCGCCGTCCCGGCCGCCCTGTCCGATCGCTCCCAGCATCCCGCCGAGCTCGCCCTCTTGCCGGTGGACGCCCGCCTCCCACGATGAGCCAAGGCCGGAGGTGAGCGCGACGGCCGACAGATTGGGTCCGGCCAGCAGCAGCGCCCCGGCCGCCTTGGCCGCCCGGTCCCACCCGGCCAGCGCCGCGCCACCCGCCAGCGCCCCGACGGCCAGGGGCAGCCAGCACAGGGTGGTGACCACACCGGCCAGCGCCGAGGCCACCGGATGCCACTTCAGCCGCAGTCGGCTCAGCGCGACGGGACTCGGCAGTGTCGTCCGGCGGGCCGCCACACAGCCGAGACCCAGCAGCACGGCCACTCCGAGCACCCCGAGGAGCCCCGCCATCGCGGGGTCGGCCTCGAAGCGCACCGAGCGCAGCGCGGACGCGCCCCCCGCCATACCGCCGTCCCCGAACCGGCTGAGGGCCCGCTGCCCGGAGCCGTCACCGAGCTCCGTGGCCACGTCCTTGGGCAGCCGCAGCGTGCCCCGGGCCAGCAGGGCGAACGACGGGAACAGCACCGCGGCCGTCGCCAGGGCACCGCAGACCCGGGCCAGCAGCAGCGCGGGGGCCGGACGGGAGGGTGAGCGCAACGGGCGGAAGAAGCCGTACCCCAGCACCACCGCGCCCAGGAGCGTCAGCCCCAGTGGTATCGCCGCCGCCTGGCCCGCCATCTCCAGACTCAGCCCGTCGGTGAGACCGCCCAGAGGTCCGCCGCCCTCCCCGAGCTTTACCGGGGAGCCGGACCGGAGGGTGACCCCGCTCCCCGTGGCCATACTGGTGACCGCCCAGGTGAGCCGGGACACCGGCGCGATCTCACCGGCGCCCAGCGCGAGGAGCGCCAGATACGCGGTGGCCACCATCACCGCACCCGCGGCGAGCACCGCGAGCGCGCCTTCGAGGGCATGGCGCGGGGCACCACCATGTCGTACGGCCGTGGACTGCGACGCTACGGACATCACTGATCCTTCCCTTCGTTCTTCCGGTGGATCAGGAGCCGAGCCGGGCGGCACCGGCGGACGCGCCGACGGCCTCGTCCGCTTCTGTCCGCTCCGGGCCGCCCAGCTTCGCGCCCTCCACATCGATGTCCGGCACCCAGCGGTCCAGCCATCGGGGGAGCCACCACGCCCGGTGGCCGAGCAGGGCCAGGACGGCCGGTACGAGCGTCATCCGGACGATGAAGGCGTCCAGGAAGACGGCCACGGCCAGGCCGAAGCCGATGGTTTTCACCATCAGTTCGTCCGATCCCATGAACGCCGCGAAGACAGAGATCATGATGATGGCCGCCGCGGTGACGACCCGTGCCCCGAGGTCGAAACCGGTGGTGATCGCGGTGAGGGGCGACTGCCCGCCGACGTACGCCTCCCGCATCCGGGTCACCAGGAACACCTCGTAGTCCATGGCCAGTCCGAAGACCACCCCGACCACGAAGATCGGCGTCAGCGACACCACCGGCCCCGGTTCTGCCACCCCGAACAGTGAGGCACACCAGCCCCACTGGAAGACCGCGACAACGGCGCCCAGCGCCGCGACGATGGACAGCACGAATCCCAGCGCGGCCTTGAGGGGGACGAGAAGGGACCGGAAGACGGCGATCAGCAGCAGCAGCGCCAGGCCCGCCACGAGCGAGAGATAGGGCAGCAGGGCGTCGGCCAGTTTCCGGGAGACGTCGATGTTCATCGCGGTGGTGCCGGACACCATGATCCGCGCGTCGCTCTCGGTCTCCAGGCCGGGGTCGCGCAGTGCGTGGACGAGGTCGGTGGTCGCCTGACTGCTCGGTGCGGTGGTGGGGACCACGGTGAGTACGGCGGTGTCGCCGGAGTCGTCGAGACGGGGCGGATTGACCCGGGCGACGCCGTCCATCCGCTGGATCTGGGCGGTGGCGCTCTCCGCCGCGGTCTTGGCGCTCTCCTCGCCCTCGGGCCGTACGACCACCAGCAGCGGGCCGTTGAAGCCCGGGCCGAACTGCTCCGACAGCAGATCGTAGGCCCGGCGCTGGGTGGTGGAGGTCGGCTGGCTGCCGTCGTCGGGCAGATCCAGCTCCAGGGAGGCGGCGGGCACCGCCACGGTGAGCAGGGCGGCCACTCCCACGAGGAGGACGGTGAGCGGGCGCCGGGTGACGAAACGGGCCCAGCGCACCCCCATACCGGGGCGGGGCGCCAACCGCTGCTCAGGGGCGTCGATGTCGGTCTCATCAGGGGTGTCGGCGGAACGCTTGCCGCGGCGCGGTCCGGCGGGCCGGATCCGGCGCCCGGCGATCCCCAGCAGCGCCGGGACCAGTGTGATGGCGATGAGGACGGCGAGTGCGACGGTACCGGCCGCGGCCAGCCCCATCTGCGTCAGCACGGGTATCCGCACCACGCTCAGACCCACCAGCGCGATCACCACGGTCAGTCCGGCGAACACCACCGCCGACCCCGCCGTACCCAACGCCCGCCCGGCCGCCTCCTCCCGATCCCTGCCCTCCGCTAGCTCCGCGCGATACCGGGAGACCACGAACAGGGCGTAGTCGATGCCCACCGCCAGGCCGAGCATCGTGGCGAGTACGGAGGTGGTCGAGCCCAGGTCGAGTGCGCTGGACAGCGCCTTGATGACGCTCGTTCCGATGCCCACCCCCAACAGGGCGGTGAACAGGGGCAGCCCGGCCGCCAGCAGCGCGCCGAAGGTGATCACGAGGACCACCGCGGCCACCCCGAGTCCGATGGCCTCGGAGGCGTGGCCACCCGCCGTGGTGGACAGGGCGTTGCCGCCCACCTCGACCGTGAGCCCGGAAGACCGGGCGTCCTCCACAGTGTCCAGCAGTGCGGTACGCGCGTCCTCCTCCACCTCCGAGCTGGACACCTCATAGGTGACCTGGGCGTAGGCGGTGGAGCCGTCCTTGCTCACCGAGTGGGTGGCGAACGGATCGGTCACCTGGCCGACCTGCGGATCCTTCGCCAACTCCCGGATGGTTTCGGCGATGACCTCCTTGTGCCGCGGCTCGGTCACCCGGCCGTCGTCACTTCGGAACACCACACGCGCCGCGGCCCCGTTGGCGTTCTGCCCGGGAAACCGCTCGTCGAGCAGGTCATAGGCGCGCTGCGCCTCCGTGCCCGGCATGGAGTAGTCGGTGTGGGGGGCGGCGGGCGCCTGGGCGGCCAGCACACCGGCGAGGACCAGCAGACCGGTCCACAGGACGGTGACGTACCACCGCCGTCGGAAGGAGAGGCGTCCCAGCGCGGACAGGAAAGTGGCCACAGACATGGCTCCCGGTCGGATCGTGGCTCAATGGGCGGAAACCGCACGGTGCGGTGAGCGGACGGGGCCCGGACCCTGGTCCGGACCGCCGTGTCGCCGATCCCTCCGGGACCTGGCAGATCCGCTCTGTCATGGCAGCCTGACAGTCGCCACCGGCCACTTTCGGAGAGTTCCTGGGAGCTTTCTGGGAGACGGGCCACGAGCGGGCCGCGCGAAGGGGCCGCTCACGCACGGCCGGGCGCGACACCGCCCGGTCCGCCGCGTGGCGGCCCCCGGTACTTCACAGGACATTCTCAGAAATCGCCCGCGCCGGGATACCGGCCGCACGGGCGCGCACGGTCACCAGCGGTGGTGCACCTGGGCCCGGATCCGCCGGTCGTAGAGCTCACCGATGGCGTCCAGCGTGGTCTGAGACAGCGGGGACAGCGCGGCGGCCTCCGCGTTGGCCCGCGCCTGTTCCGGTGAGCGCGCGCCGGGGATGACCGAGGTGACCCCCGGCTGCTGGACGATCCAGCGCAGCGCCGTCTGTGCCGCAGTGGCCCCCTGGGGCGCCAGTTCCCCGAACTCGACGGCCGCCTCGACACCCTTCTCGTAGTCCACGCCCGAGAAGGTCTCGCCCTGGTCGAACTGCTCGCCGTGGCGGTTGAACGAACGGTGGTCATCGGCGGCGAAGACCGTGTCCCTGGTGTACTTCCCCGACAGCAGCCCGGACGCCAGTGGAACCCGGGCGATGATCCCCACCCCGGCCTCGCGCGCCGCCGGAACCACCTCCTCGAGCGGCTTCAGCCGGAACGGGTTGAGGATGATCTGCACACTCGCCGTACCCGGCCGCGCGATCGCCGCCAGCGCCTCGTCACAGGTCTCCACGCTCACCCCGTACGCGGCGATGCGTTCCTCCGCCACCAGTGTGTCCAGCGCGTCGAACACCGCGTCGGAGGAGTGCACCGGGGTCGGCGGACAGTGCAGCTGCACCAGATCGAGGATGTCCACCCCCAGATTCGACCGTGAACGGTCGGTCCACATACGGAAGTTGTCCAGCGTGTACTTCTCCTCGATATGCGGCTCGGCCCGCCTGCCCATCTTCGTCGCCACGAAGATCCCGGCGTCCGGACGGTCGCGCAGAAACCGTCCGATGAGCTGCTCGCTGCGCCCGTCCCCATACACATCGGCGGTGTCGAAGAAGGTCACACCCGCCTCGACGGCCGCGTCCAGCACGCCCCGCGCGTCCGCCTCGGTCACATCGCCCCAGCCCGCGCCCAACTGCCAGGTCCCCAGGCCGACGACGGAGACCTTCCGGCCGGTGCGGCCGCACACTCGCTGCTCCATGAACCTCTTCCTCCTGCGGGCGGATCATCAACGATCTTCAACCGTACTCCTGCCGGTACCTGGCGAAAATCCCTTTCCGTCCGGCTGTGCAGGGCTTGTCAAGTACCTACAAAAACATCATCTGAGCTGGGGCGATTGCTGACGGGGTACCCGGCAAGTAGGGTGTGCCGCATGTCAGCACTGAACGTGGAATTCAGCGATCGGGAACTTGAGGACCTCCGCGAGATCGCCAAGGAGCGCGGCACCACGATGAAGGCCCTCGTCCGCGAGGCGACCGTGGCCGATATCGCCCGGCACCGCGCCCTCCAGGAGGGCGCCGAGGTCTTCCGCCGGTTCTTCGCGGACAACGCCGACGCCTTCGCCGACGCGTTCCCCGAGGATGAACACGGCCCCAGGGGACGGGCCGCCTGACCCATGGCCCCCCTTCTGCATATCGATGTGCCGTGGCTGTTGCAGCGGCATGAGGAAGTCCTGCCCGAACAGCCGGCCATCTCGGACTTCTCCGGTCTTGTCGCCGCCGTGGCCCGCCACCGGGTCGATCCGCCGCGCCTGGGCGTCGATCCCGATCCGGCGTGGCGGGCCGCGGCGCTGCTGCACACCCTGGCCACCCTCCGACCGCTGCCGGCGAGCAACGCACGGTTCGCCAGCGCCACCGCGGTCGCCTATATGCACGCCTCGGGCGAGGGCATCGACCCGCCGTACGGCGCGCTGATCGACCTGGTGCGGGACATCCTGGCCAGCAAGGCCGATGTGTTCGACGCGGCGGGCCGGATCCGCTGCTGGCGCATCTGACCACGGCGTTACAGGGGCGCCCCGGTGTGCGGCGCGGGTGAGGGGATCAGCCCGCGGAGCCGAACTCCTCGGCGACGGCCCGCTTCTCCAGCGTTTCCCGTCGTTCCTCGGCCGGGCCGTGCCCTGCCGCCTCCGCCGCCTGTGCGCGCTCGGCCTCGGCCAGCAGCGAATGGCCGGTCGCCAGCACACCGATACCGAGTGCCACCGCCGCGGCCCCGATGTAGAACGGCAGGTGGACTCCCGCGTGTTCGGCCATCTTGCCCGCGGCGTACGGCGCCAGACCGCCACCGATGAAGCGCACGAAGCCATAGGCCGCGGAGGCGACCGGACGTTCCACGGTTGCGACGGTCATCACGGCCTGTGTGGTGATGGTGTTGTTCACCCCGATGAAGGCACCGGCCACGATCACCGCCACGATCAGCGTCGTACGGGAGGTGGTGAACAGGCCGATGACGAGGATGTCCAGGGCGAACAGCGCCAGGTTCAGATACAGCGCCCGTGCGATGCCCAGCCTGGTCTGGAGCCAGGGTGCGCCGAAGACCGAGAAGAAGGCGACGAGCAGCCCCCAGCCGGTGAAGACATAGCCCAGCTGATGTGTGCCCAGGTCCATCGGGAAGGGCGCGTAGCCCAGCACCGTGAAGAAGCCCCAGTTGTAGCAGAGGGCGGTGAGGCCCATGGTGAGCAGCCCGCGGTGGCGCAACGCCTTGAGCGGATCGGCCAGGGAGGCCCGGCGCGACGGGGTCGGGGTGGGTTCGACCAGCACGATGGTGGCCACCAGCGCGATGGTCATCAGGACCGCGACGCCGAAGAACGGACCACGCCAGCTGAAACGGCCCAACTCGCCGCCGAGCAGCGGCCCTACGGCGATGCCGATGCCGAGCGCCGTCTCGTAGAGGATGATCGCCCCGGTGAAACCACCGCTGGCCGAGCCGACGATGACGGCGAGCGAGGTGGCGATGAACAAGGCGTTGCCCAGCCCCCAGCCCGCACGGAACGCGACGATCCCGTCGATGCCACCGGCCGTCCCGGCCAGCGCGCTGAAGACCACGATGAGCACCAGTCCGGCCACCAGGGTGCGCTTGGCGCCGATGCGGCTCGAGACGAAGCCGGTGACCAGCATGGCGACGGCCGTGACCACCAGATAGCTGGTGAACAGCAGCGACACCTGGCTCGGCGTCGCATGCAGCTCGGCGGAGAGCGAGGGCAGGATCGGGTCCACCAGACCGATGCCCATGAACGAGATCACACAGGCGAAGGCCACCGCCCAGACCGCCTTGGGCTGCCTGAACGGGCTCTGGGCGCGGGGAGGGGTCAGGTGGCCGGAGCCGGAGGCGGGGTCGGTGGATATCTCGGGGTGAGCGGACAACAAGGGCTCCGTCGGGTCAGGGCCCGGGCCGTGACGACATGACATGACGAGTCGTGGCGCGGCGGGGTGCCGGTGGTCAGGAAGCGTTGCTCCCCGGAGATCTGCGCGCCCGTGCCGCGCTCTCGACCAGCCGCTGGAAGGCGGGGCCCGCGGCGCGGACGGCGGTGGCGAGTGCCTCTTCGTCCTCCGGGGACAGTGTGGCGAGCAGTTCGGCCAGCTGGGCGGTGCGGCTGCGGCGGCGGGCGGCGAGCAGTGCGCGCCCGTCGTCGGTGATCGCCACCCGTACCACCCGTCCGTCGGCCGGATCGGCGATCCGGGTCACCAGACCCTGCCGCTCAAGCCGCTGGATCAGCTGGGTCATCGAGGGCTGGGTGACACCCTCGTCCGATGCCAGTGCGGTCAGCCGGGCCGGCCCTTCCCGGTTCAGTCGGCCGAGCGTCGAGGCGGCCGTGAAGCTGATGTCCCGGTTGGTCAGATGGCGGACCGCGAGGAACGCCAGCTGCTCCAGGGCCTCCGCGACGTCCTCACGGGCCGCGGGGGCATCGGGCGCACCGGAACCGGACTGCTGCATGTACTCCACATCTATATTTGTATCACGGCCCTATATAGGTGGTCCATATAGCTGCCCGGGCGACGGCCGCGGGGTGCGGGGGAGCGCCTCAGCGGAAGATCCCCGTGTGGCCGAGGGAGTAACGGCCGGGCTGCGGATAGACCGCCAGCCCGTGCGGACCGCCGCCGACCGGAATCCGGGCGCGCAGCTTCCCGGTGCGGGTGTCGATCGCGTACACCTCGCCGTTGTAGCGGCCGGACAGCCACAGCACCTTGCCGTCGGCGGAGAGCCCGCCCATATCGGGGCTGCCGCCGCCGGGCAGCCGCCACCGGTCGACCAGCTTCCCGGAGTCGAAGGAGAGCACCGAGATACTGCCCTCGCCGCGGTTGGAGATGTACATCCGGCGTGAGTCGCGGCTGACGTACAGACCGTGGGTGCCCTTGCCGGTGGGCATCAGCCGGGGACGGCCGAAGGTGTCGCCGTTGAGCACCCACACCCCGTTCGCCACCATGTCGGCCACGTACCACTTCCGGCCGTCCGGTGAGATCTTGACGTCCTGTGGCATGGCGCCCGCGAGTGGCAGCCGCTGCTGCCCGATCACCTTCATCCGCGCGGTGTCCACCTTCAGCAGTTCGCCGGAGAACTCGCACGAGACGATGAAGTAGCGCCCGTCGGGGGAGAAGTCGGCGTGGTTGACCCCGAAGCAGCTCACCGGAAGCGACTTCACCACGCGCATGGTGTGGGCGTCCCGGAAGACCAGTTGCCGGTCCTTGGAGGCCATCACCACGGCGTGTTTGCCATCGGGGGTGAAGTAGAGGTTGTACGGGTCGTGGACGTCCACCGTGCGCCCCGCCCGCCCGGTGGCGGGGTCGATCGGGGTGAGGCTGTTGCCCAGGTCGTTGTTGACCCACAGCGTCTTCAGGTCCCAGGAGGGGACCACATGCTGCGGCTGGCTGCCGACCGGGATCGTCCGGATCACCTTGAAGGTCTTCGGGTCGATGACGCTCACCGTGTCCGACAGGGTGTTGGGCACATATACCCGCGACGGGAAGCGCTTGACCGCCTTGGCCAGCCTGCCCGGCCGGTCGGCGGCGTACAGGTCGTGCGGATCCAGCGGTGCGGGCATGCCCGGCAGCAGCTTGGCGCGGGCCGCCTTCCTCGCGGCGGCCGAGGGATGGGCCGCACGGCTGGCCCGGGGGGTCGCCCGGTCCCGGTCCCGGCCGTGGTCACTGGAGGACGCGCAGGCCGGGACGGCGGCAGTACACAGCAGCAGGGCCACGGCGGCCCGGACCACGGGGCGGCGGCGCGCGGGGGAGCGGTGGGGCGGGCCACTGGCCACGGTTTCCTCCAGCGGTGAACTCCGGCAGGTCGAGCGGACCGCGGCCGCTGCCCGGACCACAGTGGGCGGTGGCCCAAGATTGTCACCGCCCGCCGCCACCGGCATCCGCCGACGTCCAAGCAGGTGAGGGGCGTACCACCGGCGGCCGAACCCCTCCTCGCCCGGCAGCCGAAAGCTCTCGCACCTGGTGGCCGAAAGCTCCCTCGTCCGGCGGCCGGGAGCACCTCCCCTGGCAGCCGGACGGCATCGCCCGCGCCATGCGTACATTCGCGTGCACTTCCGCATATTCCGCCGCTCGCGGGGGATTCGGAGCCCATGACAAAGCCCTGCCTGCCGACGGGCATCCGGGCCTGCCTGTTCGACCTCGACGGGGTCCTGACCCGGACCGCCGTGGTGCACGCGGCAGCGTGGAAGCAGACGTTCGACGCCTTCATCGAGCGCCGTGACGGCCCCTCCTTCCGCCCCTTCGACCGGGTCGCCGACTACGACGAGTACGTGGACGGCCGCCCGCGCGCCGACGGTGTCCGCACCTTCCTGGCCTCCCGGGGCATCGAGCTCCCCGAGGGCACACCGGACGACCCTCCCGACAAGGACACCGTGAACGGCCTGGGCAACCGGAAGAACGTCCTGGTCCTGGCCAAGATCCGGGAAGAGGGGGTCGAGGCGTACCCCGGATCGGTGCGCTTCGTCGAGGCGGTGCGCGCCGCGGGGCTGCGGAGAGCGGTCGTCTCCTCCAGCGCCAACTGCCGCGACGTACTGATCGCCGCCGGGATCGAGCACCTCTTCGAGGTGCGGATCGACGGAGTGGTCGCCCGCGAGCGCGAACTGCCCGGCAAGCCCCACCCCGACACCTTCCTCGAGGCCGCCCGGGAACTGAACACCGCCCCTGACGCGGCCGCCGTCTTCGAGGACGCGCTCGCGGGCATGGAAGCCGGGCGCGCGGGCCGGTTCGGCCATGTCGTGGGCGTGGACCGGGTGGGTCAGGCCGACGCGCTGCGCCACCACGGCGCTGACATCGTGGTCCAGGACCTCGCCGAACTGCTGGAGGAGGGCGCCTCGTGATCACCGACGCCTCGTACGCCGTCGACCCCTGGCTGATGCGCGAGACCGAGCTCCACCTGGATGTGCTGCCCCAGAGCGAGTCGCTCTTCGCGCTCTCCAACGGCCACGTCGGCTGGCGCGCCAACCTGGACGAGGGCGAGCCCCACGGGCTGCCCGGCTCCTATCTCAACGGGGTGTACGAGCGGCGTCCGCTGCCGTACGCCGAGGCCGGGTACGGCTACCCCGAGGCCGGTCAGACCATGATCAACGTCACCAATGGCAAGATCATCCGGCTGCTGGTGGACGATGAGCCCTTCGACCTGCGCTATGGACGGCTGCGCTCCCATGAACGCGTCCTCGATCTGCGCGGCGGTCTGCTGCACCGCAGCTGCGAGTGGAGCTCGCCGTCGGGCACCAGTGTCCGGGTGCGCTCCACCCGGCTGGTCTCCCTCACCCAGCGCGCCATCGCCGCCGTGGCCTACGAGGTGGAGGCGCTGGACGCCCGCGTCCGCGTGGTCGTCCAGTCCGAACTGGTCGCCAACGAACAGCTGCCCGGCCAGGCGGGCGACCCCCGGGTGGCCCAGGCCCTGGAGTCCCCGCTGCTGCCCGAGGAGCACGACGCCACCGGCAAGCGGCTGCGGCTGATCCACTGCACCGAGGCCAGCAGGCTGCGGGTCGCGGCCGCCGCCGACCACCTGATCACCGGGCCGCCGCCGACCCGCCACTCCAGCGAGAGCAGTGACGACCTGGCCCGGCTCACCGTCACCTCCGTCCTCGAACCGGGCGAGGTCCTGCGGCTGGAGAAGCTGGTCGCCTACGGCTGGTCGAGCGTCCGCTCCCTGCCCGCCGTACGCGACCAGGTCGAGGCGGCACTGGCCGGGGCCACCAGCACCGGTTGGAGCGGACTCGTCCAGCAGCAGCGCGGCTGGCTGGAGGAGTTCTGGGACCGCGCCGATGTGGAGGTCGAGGGCGACGCCGAGATCCAGCAGGCGGTCCGCTTCGCCCTCTTCCACGTACTCCAGGCGGGCGCCCGCGCCGAGGAACGCGCCATCCCCGCCAAGGGACTCACCGGCTCCGGCTACGACGGACACTCCTTCTGGGACACCGACACCTTCGTCCTGCCGCTGCTCACCTACACCTTTCCCGAAGCCGTGGCCGAGGCGCTGCGCTGGCGCCAGTCCACCCTGACCGCCGCCCGCGACCGGGCCCGTCAGCTCGGCCACGACGGCGCCGCCTTCCCCTGGCGCACCATCGACGGCTCCGAATGCTCCGCCTACTGGCCCGCCGGTACGGCGGCTTTCCACGTCAACGCCGATGTCGCCGACGCCGTGGTGCGCTACGTGGCCGCCACCGGCGATGAGGAGTTCGAACGCGAGACCGGTGTGGAGCTGCTGGTGGAGACCGCCCGGCTATGGCGCTCCCTCGGCCACCACGACCACCACGGCCGCTTCCATATCGACGGGGTGACCGGCCCCGACGAGTACAGCGCCCTCGGCGACGACAACGTCTACACCAACCTCATGGCCCAGTCGAACCTGCGGTGCGCGGCGGACGTGGTGGAACGCCATCCGGCCAAGGGTGCTGAGCTGGGCGTCGACGACGAGGAGGCCGCCGCCTGGCGGGACGCCGCCGAGTCCATGACCATCCCCTACAACAAGACCCTCGGCGTCCACGAACAGCACACCGGGTTCACCGGCCACCAGGAGTGGGACTTCCAGAACACCCGCCCCGACGACTACCCGCTGATGCTCCACTACCCCTACTTCGACCTGTACCGCAGACAGGTGATCAAACAGGCCGACCTGGTGCTGGCGATGTATCTGCGCGGCGAGTGCTTCACCGAGGAGCAGAAGGCCCGCAACTTCGCCTACTACGAGCCGCTGACCGTCCGCGACTCCTCCCTGTCCGCCTGCTGTCAGGCCGTCATCGCCGCCGAGGTCGGACATCTGCGGCTGGCCTACGACTACTTGGGCGAGGCGGCGCTGATGGATCTCAAGGACCTGGAGCACAACACCCGCGACGGTCTGCACATCGCCTCCCTCGCGGGCACCTGGATCGCCCTGGTCATAGGGTTCGGCGGGATGCGCCACTTCGCGGACAGCCTGGAATTCGCGCCCAGACTCCCGGAGAAACTGGCCCGCCTCTCCTTCACCGTGCAGGTGCTGCGACGTCAGCTGAAGGTGGAGATCACCAACGCCTCCGCCACCTACTCCCTGGTCGAGGGCGCCCCGATGGAGATCAGACACTACGGCCGGGCGATCACTGTCTCCGACAAGTCGCCCAAGACCTGTGAGATCCCGGAGCACACCGCCCGCCCCGAACCACGTCAGCCCCCCGGCCGCCGACCCGACCGGCGTGGCTGAGGCGGGCGCGATGGACCCGCTGACCGCCCTGGACCGCATCGCCTTCCTGCTGGAACGCGCCCAGGCGCCGACCTACCGGGTACGCGCCTTCCGCACCGCCGAAGCCATCCTGTCCGCGCTGCCCGAGGAGGAGGTGCGGCGCCGGGCCGAGGCGAACACCCTCACCTCGCTCAAGGGGATCGGCCCCAAGACCTCCCAGGTGGTGCGGGAAGCACTGCGCGGCGAGGCGCCGCGGTACCTGACCGATCTCGAAGCCGGTGCCGACGAGACCGCCCGGGAATCCCCTTCCGCGGCGGCCACCGCGCTGCGCGGCGCGCTGCGGGGTGACTGCCATCTCCACTCCGACTGGTCCGACGGCGGCTCACCGATCGAGCTGATGGCCCGTACGGCGGCGCGGCTGGGACATGAGTGGGCGGTGCTGACCGACCACTCACCACGGCTGACCGTGGCCAACGGCCTGTCGGCGGAACGGCTGCGGGCACAGCTCGACGTGGTGGACCAACTGCGTGCGGCCCTCGCCCCGTTCCGGCTGCTCACCGGTATCGAGGTCGACATCCTCCCGGACGGCTCCCTCGACCAGGAGCCGGAGCTGCTGGAGCGGCTGGATGTCGTTGTCGCCTCGGTCCACTCCAAGCTGCGGATGGACGCCCACCCCATGACCCGCCGGATGGTGGCCGCGGTCCGCGATCCGCGGGTCGACGTACTCGGCCACTGCACCGGGCGACTGCTCGGCGGTAAACGTCCCGAGTCCGTCTTCGACCCGGCCGAGGTCTTCGGCGCCTGCGCGGAGTCGGGCACCGCCGTGGAGATCAACTGCCGTCCCGAGCGGCTGGATCCGCCGCGGCGGCTGCTCCGCGAAGCCGTCGCGGCGGGCACGTTCTTCTCGATCGACACCGACGCCCACGCGCCCGGCCAGCTCGACTGGCAGATCAACGGATGCGCACGGGCGGTGGAGTGTGCGGTGCCGGCGGAACGGATCATCACCACCTGGACCGAACAGCAGCTCCTGGAGTGGACGCGCAGCCGCAAGGCCCCGCGCCGCGCGGCCGCGCGCCGTGGCGCCTCCCGCCGTACGGCCGGGGAGAAGTGACCGCCCGGAACCTCAGGACCGCGGGCCCGCGGGGTCGAGCACCGCCTCGATATCGATGGTGAGGTCGACCATGTCGCTCACCACCACACCGCCCCGGTCCACCGTGTCGTTCCAGGACACCCCGAAGTCCTGCCGGTTGATCCGCGTGGTGGCGAGGAAGCCCGCGCGCCGACGTGGCCCGAGGTCCTTGTCCCCCTCCCACCAGGGCGTGTCCCACTGCCCCAGATAGGTCACCCGCAGCGGCACGGGACGGGTGGCGCCGCGAATCGTGAGCTCCCCGTCGACGTCGAACTCGGTCTCGCTCAGCTGGGTGACACCGGTACCGGAGTAGGTCCACATCGGATGGTTCTCGACGTCGAAGAAGTCCGCGCTGCGCAGATGGGCGTCGCGCTGCGGCTGGCCGGTGTACACCTGGGTGGCGTCGATCCTCGCTTCCACCCGGGCGTTCTCCGGGTTCTCCGGGTCCACCTCAAGGAACCCCTCGATGTTCTTGAGCTGCCCGCGCACATGCGTGACCATCATGTGCCGTGCCCTGAACTCCGCGCCGGTGTGGCCGGGCTCGAAGAACCATCTGGTGACTGCCATATCCACTTCCTGATGTGAGATCCGCATCCTGATGTGTGATCCGCTCCGGTCGCCCCGGACCGATCATGCGCCGGACACAGCGGGCAGACCCCGTGGGCCATACGCGAAATGCGCGGCGAGTTCACCTATGTGCCGTAAGTCATTACATCGGCCCCTTCTGCCGGGCTACCGTGAATGCGTCGCCCACGCCCGTCCGTGGCGTGGCGCACCGGGGGGACGTATGACGGACATGACGGGGCTCGGCGACATCACGATCGAGCGGATCCTCACGATGGTCGACGCCTCCGCGCTCGCCGTCGCGGAGGAGGAGCGCGAGGAGCTCTTCGAGGAGTTCGCGGAGGAGTTGCGCGCCGGCCGGCGGGTGCCGGGTGCGGGGGAGTTCTTCGACGACACCAGCGGGGCACCGGCCGTCGACACCCATGTGTACCTCGCCATCGGGCTGTCCGTGCTCGGCCAGATCGCCTTCAAGGTGCTGTCGACGGCGACCGACATGGCCATCCAGCACGGGCTGCGGGACGCCGTCGGCTACCTCAGGCGATGTCTGAGCCGTGGCGACGGAGGTGAGGGTGACGACCGCGGGGACGACGGCACCGCGGCACTCGCCCACCGGGTGACGGTCGAACTGAGGCTTCCCCCGGAGGTGGACCCGGAGACGGTACGGGCTGTCGTCCGGATCCAGGCGGAAGCACTCGTCCGCGCCGCGGCGGAGCCGTCGGACGCCCCGGAACCGTCCGACCCCCCGGGAGTTCCCGACCCCGGGCCGGAACCCGAACCCGGGTCCGCGGACGGCGGGAACAACGCCCGGTAGCGCCCACCGTGACCACGGTTTCTCCGGTCCGGAGGCTGCGCCGCGCCGAGCGGCTGTGCTGGCTGATCCTCCTCGGTCCGGTGTGCGCCGCACCCCTCACCGGCGCCAGTGTGACGGTCACCGGCGACGACCCGCTGAGCGTGCCCGCCGCGATCGGCGGGACGGCACTGCTCGCCTTGGTGGTCCTCGCCGCGCTCTTCCTCGTCCCGCTGATCAACGAGTGGCGTTCCGACTCCCTCAGCGGCCGGGAGGCGGAGGAGGCACTGAGCGAGATCGACTGGACCTCGAAGGGCTGGAAACGTATCCGGGACACCTTCCACGCGGCCGGGCTGGACACCGCGCGGCTCCATGCCGTCTCCAGCTGGTCGCCGGTCTCGAGGCTCAAGGTGCTGCACATCCCGCAGCCCTCACCGGGTTTCCTCGGCCGGATGGAGGACTGGGGCACCAGACTCCAGCGCCGTAGGTCCGTGTGGGCCGTGAGTGCCGCCGCCGGATGCGCCGTTGCGCTGCTGGGCGACCGGCTGGCCCCGCCGGTCGACGACAACACCCTCCTCGTCCCGCTGACGGTCACGGTCGTGGTCATCGTCGCCGCGGCGGGCGTCTTCCTCTACCACGCCTTCTCGCTCAACGTCCGCAAGCCCACGGTCCATGTCACCGTTCCGCAGAGCTGGCGCGCGCTGCTGCGGAGCCCCGTCGGCGCGGTGCTGCTCCGCCACGAGATCTCCCATCTGCGCCACGGCGATCCGATGCGACGCCGCTATCTGCGCCATGTCCCGGCCGTCGGAAAGCTCGCCGTGTGCTTCGACTCCATCGCGGCCCTCGCCGTCACACCGGTGGAGACCTCCGCTCAGACCCTCCTCTCCATGGCCGCCTTCGCCGCCGCCCTCAGCGGTGGCCTCTACGCCAACAGCCGGGCCCGCCGACTGGTGGAGACGCTGATGGAGATGCGGGCGGACGCCGAGGCGGCGGCCCATGACCCGGCGTCGGCGCGGCTCCTCGCCGCGTTCCTGGCCCCTCAGCAGGCCAAGAGCCCGACTCCCCAGAAGGCTGCCCGGCTCTCCGCGCTCACCCAGGGGTGGACCGGTGGGCATCCGGCCCCTTTCACCCGGGCGGTCACCGCCGTCTGTGTGTTCGCGATCGCCACATGTCTTCCGGCGATCGGGCTGTGGACGGGTGTGCTGGACGGAGTGTCGTCGTAAGCGGCGGCCAGGAGGTACCGTCCGGAAGGTGGCCTGCGAGAGCGGTGAAAGGGGATGCGGACGATGACCGGCACGGCTGAGCCCGGCGGCGGCCGACGGGAGGAGCCCGAGGACGGTCGGC
The DNA here is from genome assembly GCF_040650655.1 of Streptomyces sp. NPDC048636. NCBI lineage: Bacteria > Bacillati > Actinomycetota > Actinomycetes > Kitasatosporales > Streptomycetaceae > Streptomyces > Streptomyces sp. NPDC048636. Next base: position 190,058 of record NZ_JBEZHR010000006.1, read on the forward strand.
TGCCCGCGGAGCCCGAGGGCGGAGACCCCGCCTGCTGGCTGGACCGGGTCTGCCCTGCCTGCGGTGCCCTCCAGGACACCGCCCGTTACGACCACTGCGCACGCTGCGGAGCGGTCGCCGAGAACAGCTGAGGTTCCCATCGGCCCAGCAGGCCCAGCAGGCCCATCGAAGGCTAGCGCCTCGCGCGCGCCTCAGCCGTCGTGGTCGTAGACCGTCACCGGGACACCCCGGTCCACCAACTGCCGTGCTATCAGGGGCTCGACACGCGACCAGTGGCCACCGGCCAACCCGCAGCCGATACGCGGCATATGGACCGACGCGCCCTCCTCGGCGGCCCTGGCCGCCACCGTGCCCAGGGCGGTGTCGATCGCCTCGTAGCGCACCGGAACTCCCTTGCTGCCGCGGCGCGTTCCCCGCTGACCGATCATGTTGGCCACGGTCAGATACGGGCTCACCCGTATGAACTGCACCGCGCCCAGGCCGAAGTCATTCCCCGCCCGCTCCCGGTGCCAGCGCCGGTACGCCGCCTCCGGCTCCGGCCAGCGGCGCGAGACCGACAGCACAAAGCCCTTGCCCCAGCCGCCCAAGTCGTTGCAGACATGAGCGATGACCTTCTGCCCCTTGCCATGCGGTGAGGTGGCGTCCCCGCGGATGTACACGATGTCCCCCATACCTGAACCGTACTGTCCGCCACTGACACACGCGTTCGGATTTCAGTGCGGGGCCAGCCCCGCCTGAAAGGCCAGGATCACCGCCTGGGTCCGGTTCTCGGCCCCCAGTTTGGTCAGCACATTGCCCACATGCGTCTTGACCGTCTCCAGGCTCACCGTCAGCTCGTCCGCGATCTGCTGATTGGCCAGCCCCCGCGCCATCAGCCGGAGGATCTCCGTCTCCCGGCGGGTGAGCGCGGCCGCCCGCGCCGCCGCCTCCGGCCGCACCGGACGGCCGGTGGCCAGACGGCGTACGGCGTCGGGGAAGAGCATCGAGTCGCCGGTCGCCACCAGCCGGATGGCATGGGCGATCTGCTGGGACGGGGCCCGTTTGCGGATGAAGCCGTCGGCTCCCGCCTCCAGCGCGTCGTAGACGTACTCGTCGTTCTCGAAGGTGGTGATCACAATGACCTTGGGCGGCTCGGACAGTGTGGCCCGCAACTGCCGGGTGGCCTCGATCCCGTTGAGGGTGGGCATCCGCACATCCATCAGCACGACGTCCGGGCGGGACGCCACGACCAGTGGCAGCACTTCGGAACCGTCCGCGGCCTCACCCACCACGGTGAGGTCGGGTTTGGCCGACAGCAGGGTCCGCAGCCCGGTCCGGGTCAGCTCCTCATCGTCGACGACCAGCACCCGCACCGCGCTGTCCGCCGGACCCAACGCCCCCGTCGCGCTCATCGTCCGGATCCCAGGGGCAGCCGTGCCCTCAGGCGCCACGACTCCGCACCGGCCGCCCCTCCGTCCGACGTCTCGTCGGTCACGGGGCCCGAGGACACCTCGCCACGCAGCAGCCGCACCCGTTCGGTGATCCCCCGCAACCCCTGACCGGACCGAGTGCCGCCGCGGTCCGCCGGGCCATCGCCTCCCGGACGGATCCGGTTGACGAGTTCCACCTCCAGCCTTTTCCGGCGCACCTCGACCCGTAGCCGGATCCCCGTCTTCTCGCCGTACCGCAACGCGTTGGTCAGGCCCTCCTGCACGATGCGGTACGCCTCCCGGGACACGGCGGCCGGAATCCGCCCCAGATCGCCGCCGCACTCCCACCGCACCTCCGCGCCCGCCCGCCGCACCGACTCCACGAGCGCGTCGAGATCGGCGAGGGTGCGCTGCGGCGCCTTCGATGCCCGCTCGTCGCGGAGTGCGCCCAGCACATGGTCCAGGTCGTCCATCGCCGCCCGCGACGTCTCCTCGATACTGGTGATCGCCTGCCGCGCCGCGACCGGATCGCGCTCCAGCAACTCCCCGGCCACCGCGGCCTGGATGGTGGACGCCGTAAGGGTGTGACCTATCGAGTCGTGCAACTCCTGGGCCAGCCGGTTGCGTTCCGCCAGCAGATTCATCCGCTCCTCGGCCGCGGCCAGCCGGTCGGCGGGCCGGTGGTCGAGGAAGGCCGGGGCCAGGAGCCGCAGCGCGGCCGTGCCGACCGCTACGGTGTGCACCGCGAGCAGCAGGAAGGCCACGAGGACAAGTGGTGTCCACAGCCCCTGGCCGCCGGCCGGTACGGTGATCCGCCCTCCGAAGAAGGCGACCTCACCGCCACCGCTCCACCACACCGCCGGAAACATCACGGCGCCGAAGACCAGCAGACCTGTCACGGCGGTCACCGCCATGCCCACCGCCACATGCGGCACCAGCCATCCCGCCGTGCGCAGCCGGTTCGCCCACTGCGACCACGACCGCGGCGGCTCGGTGGCCGGGAGCGGAAGTCCCGTGCCCAGCAGGAGGTTGGCCAGCCGTACGGAGCCGCCGCGCGCCGCGCGCGGGGCGCCCAGGGCGGTGACCACGACGACCAGCGCGAGAGTGAAGCCCGCGATACGCGCCGGAAGCGGCCACCGGGGCGGCGCCGACAGCACGGCGGTCGTCAGCGGCGGCACGCTCAAGGCCGCCCCGGCCAGCGCATGGGCCCATCCCCGGTAGGTCGCCGCGGTGAACAGCGGACGGATCAACGTGTGCATGGACCGCACAGTAGCCGTGGGGCAGTTCGGTCCACCTCCCTCCCAAGAGCCATCTGCGCTCGCTGGTTCGAGCCATGAGGAGTGGGCTCCGGGAGTCGGTATGCCCGCTTGTCACGGGCGACCGGCCCGCGGCGACCGGACACGTTGAGCCCCTGACCGCGGCCCGCCGTCCGACGCCGGGAACATCCGGTGCCGGACGGCGGACAATGGCTAGTAGCGGTAGCGCAGGATGCGGCCCACATCTCGGAAGCCGGGCAGATGGGCCATCACCTTCATGCTCATCCGCCCCGAGGCGGGCATCTTCTCCAGCCCCGGCATATCCACGCTGCGCACCGTGTCCAAGCAGGTCAGCCCGTCGTGCCAGCCCTCGAGTTCATACGGGTCGTCCAGCCCCCAGTGGAGCGTGGCCCCCGCGTTGCGCACCGCAGGAACGCACTTCTGGAGCTTGATGCCCAGTGAGCCGTAGCAGTCGAACAGCAGCTGTCCGCTGGGGAAGCGGCCGGTGATCCGCTGGATCAGCCGCTTGCCCTCCTCTTTGGTGAGATACATCGTCAGGCCCTCGAAGACCGCCACGGTCGGCCGGTCGTCGGGCACCTCGCGCAGCCACTCCTCGTCGGTCACCGAAGAGGCGACCATCTCGTAGTCGCCGGACGGCTCCGGCAGGAGCCGCCGTCGCAGCTCGACGACGTCCGGGAAGTCGACGTCGATCCAGTGCACCGACGGCGGTGGATCGAGCCGCTGGACCCGGGTGTCCAGACCGCAGGCCAGATGCAGCACGGTGGCCTTCTGATGCCCCGCCAGGAACTCGGTGGTCCAGTCGTCGAGCTGTTTCGCCCGTAGCGCCACGCCCACCGCCGTCGTGGCCGTCATCCCCGTTTTGCCGAAGTCGTACGCCACGCGCTCCACCGCCGCCTGGGCGGCGGTGTCGCCCAGGACGGTGTCCGGTGAGCGACTGTCCACCGCCCTGGCGTAGAGCGTGGCGAGCATGGTCTCCTGAGTGCCGCTGAGAGTGATCTTTTCCTGATCCATGGTTCCTCGGTCGATGGGGGGTACCGGCGGCCCTGAAGTGGAATCGGGCACGGAGTGTCCGCGTCCGTGTACGTACAGTCCCACGTCTTCCCTGGCGAAGGCGACCGCGCCCTGGGCTGTTCGAGTACTTCCCGCCATCTCCCGAGCGCGGACCGTCAGTCCTGCGCGGCCAGCCACAGATCGGGGCCGAACACCTCGTAGTGGACGGCGGAGGGCCGTACACCCCGCTCCAGCAGCTGCGCGCGTACGGTCCGCATGAAGGGCAGTGGTCCGCACAGATAGACCTCCGCGTCCTCGGGGACCGCGACATCGGACAGGTCCACCAGACCGGTGCGCGGCTTCGGCCAGTCGCCCTCCGGCCGCTCGTACCAGAAGTGGGCCGCGCCGTACGCCAGTTTGGTGACCAGCCGCTTCTGGTCGAGGCTCAGCGCGTGCACCGCGGCGGAACGGTCGGCGTGGATGACGGTCACCGGGCCCTGGTGCCCCCGGTCGACCAACTCCTCCAGCATGGCGACCATCGGAGTGCATCCGATGCCCGCCGAGACCAGCAGCAGCGGGGTCTCGGTGTCGGTGGTGTCGAGCACGACGTCGCCGTACGGAGCCGAGACGCTGAGCACATCGCCCACCCGCACGCGGTCGTGCAGATGGCCGGAGACCTCGCCCACCGGTCCCCGCTCCTCCTGCGCCCGCTTGACGGTGAAGGAGCGCACCGTCGAACCGGGTGCGTTCGTCAGGCTGTACTGGCGTATCTGCCGTGCCCCGTCGGCCAGTCCGACCTGGACGGACACATACTGTCCGGCCCGGAACGCCGGGGCCGGGCGGTCGTCCGCGGGCCGGATCCGGAAGGTGACCACATCCGCTGTCTCCGCCACCCGTGCCACCACCGTCCATGGCCGCCATGTGCCCCCGGCCAGCGCGCCCTGCTGTGCGTACAGCCGTCGTTCGATCTCGATGAGGGCGTTGGCCATCAGCCAGTAGACCTCGTCCCAGGCGGCGGCCACCTCCTCGGTGACCGCGTCGCCGAGCACCTCCGCGATGGCCCCGGTCAGATGGCGGTGCACGATCGTGTACTGCGCGGGTGCCACCGCCAGTGAGGCGTGCTTGTGCGCGATCCGGCCTAGCAGGGCGTCGGGGCGGACGCCGGGCTGTTCCACCAGGGCGGTGGCGAACGCGGCGAGTGCCCCGGCGAGGGCCTGCCGCTGTGTTCCGGTGGCCTGGTTGCCGCGGTTGAACAGATGTCGCAGCAGCTCGGGGTGGGCCTCGAAGAGCCTCCGGTAGAAGAGGTCGGTGATGGTGCCGATGGCCTCGCCGACGGCGGGCAGCGTGGCGCGGACGGTCTCAGCCGACTTCGGGGAGAGCATGGAAGGCTCCTAAGTGGTATATGAGATTCGCATTTAACGGCGTGAAGAAGTCCGCCATGGCGGGCTCCTGGGATCAGCGGGACGGGCCGGGGTCGCGTCCCACCAGCCCCAGCAGCACCGGACCGGTGGGGGAGGCGACCAGATCGTCGACCGTCAGCGGGTCGAGGGAGGCGTAGAACGCCTCTTGTGCCCGGCGCAGCGCCATCCGCAATCGGCACCCCTGTCGCAGCGGACAGGGGGTGTCCCCTTCGCAGTCGACAACATCGCCGACCCCCTCCAGCTCCCGCACCAGCTGGCCGATCGAGGCGGTGCGCCCGGTCTCGGTGAGCGCCAGCCCGCCGCCGCGCCCGCGTCGCGTCTCGATCAGGCCGAGATGCTGGAGCCGGGCGGCCACCTTGGCCAGATGGCTGTACGGAACCTGCATCTCCTCGGCGATCCGCCGCGCGGTGCACGGCTCTTCGCCGGTCACCGCGAGGCGCATGATCGCCCGGAGGGCCAGATCCGTTGACTTCGTCAGCCGCATGGCAGCAGAGTAGATAATGCGAATCTGAGATGCAACTTACCCGGCGTCGGTCGGGACGGCGCGGAAGTGGGTGGTCACCCGGTCGCTGTCGTCGAGGACGTGCAAGGCGACCATCGGCGGCAGGTCGTAGTCGATGGTGCCCTCCCCGCTCTCGTCCTTCCCCTCGCAGGGCAGGGTGAGTGTGGAGACCACCCCCGGTGCGGCCAGCAGCGGAAGGCTGGCGAAGGTGGTGGTCGCGGCGGTGTGCGCATGGCCGCACAGCAGCGAGACGACATGGTCGTACCGGGTCAGGACCTTCTCCAGCCGCTCGGCCTGGAACTGCCGGATGGCGTCGACGTACGGGATGTGCAGCGGCAGCGGCGGGTGGTGGAAGGCGACGAAGGCCGGGACGTCCTGGGGGGAGTCGGCCAGCTCACGGTCGAGCCATGTGAGTGTGTCCTCGTCCAGCAGCCCTTCGCCCCGCCCGGGAACCGAGGAGTCGCACATCAGAAAGGTGGCGCCGGGGATGCGGTGTGCCCGGTTCACCGGGGCGGTGGCATCCGCGTCCGAGACATCCTCGCCGAGGAAGTGGCGCCGGTAGGCGGCCCGCTCGTCGTGGTTGCCCGGACAGGTCAGGACCGGCAGCGGCGAGGTGAGGATCGCGGCCGCCTCGCGGTACTCCTCCTCCGTGCCGTGGTCGGCGATATCGCCCGTCACCAGGATGGCGTCGAGCTGTCCGGGCAGGCCGTTGAGATAGGCCATCACCCGGCGGGTGCGCTCGGCCGCCCTGGCGCCACCGTCCCCGCGGTCCTGCCCCAGGTGCACATCACTGATCTGAGCGAACACCAACATCACAAGCCTCCTGACGACAGGTCCGACCCCGGTCGTGCGCTCGCGCTACGGACCGGTCGCTGCCACCCTATGCGGATGGCGGCGGCCCCCGTCGAGGCCCTTCACCGGTCGCGGCACCAGCTGTCTGAAGCCCCATCAGATGCCGGTGAGGCCACGCGGCGAGCAGGCGCTCGTCCCGGCTCCACTCGGCGGACGGTACCGGCTCATCCGGTCGGCCACGGCACACCAGGCCCTACCCTCCGGCGGAGAGGCTCGCGCCGCCGGAGTCGGCGGTGGCCGTCCTCGTCCGGCCCGCGGGCTGCCTGACGGTGGCGTCCGAGTCGTTGCAGGTGACGCCGGCGGATCCGGACTACCGGCCACGAATGTCTCGTTGAGAGCCACACGGCTGCCCGCCGAGGCGTCAGCCGTGGTGGCCGTTCCGGCCGAGGGTCTCCACGGGGGTCGCGCCGGGGCGGGTCCACTGCGGCACGGGGCGGCCGGTCGGGCCCCAGGTGGCGACGCCGTCGGCGTCCGTGCGCCAGTACCAGCAGATCGGCGTGCCGTGACCACCGGCCGGCGAGCTGGCCTGAGGGGCCTCGGGCCAGCCCTCGGGGTTGTCCTGCCACGCCTCGCGGCGGCCGTAGGGCGTCATATCGAGCAGGCCGAGGGACCCGTTGACCGGCTCGTTGCCACGGCCCGTCGTGGAGTAGGTGAGGAACACCCGGTCGCCGTCGCGCAGGAAGCAGCTGATGTAGCCCATCTCGCCGCCGACCGGCTCTTCCACGTCGCGCACCGAGTACCAGGGCTGGGTGTAGCCCATGAACTCGACGAAGGGGGCCACCTCGTCCCAGCGGCCCGTGGTCAGGATGGCGAACGAGACACCGCGGGCGTTGAGGTAGACGGCGTCCTTCATATGCCAGGCCGTGGTGGTGCAGCCCTCGCACTGCCCCTGGTGCGGTGCGCCGTCGTGCCACATGTGCTTGTAGACCACGAGCTCGTCGCGGCCCTGGAACAGGTCCAGGAACGGGACCGGGCCGTCGGGTCCGACGACCTCGACCGTTCCGTCGAACTCCACCATCGGCAGTCGGCGGCGGGCCGCGGCGATGGCGTCGCCCTCGCGGGTGTGGGCCTTCTCGCGGATCAGAAGCTCGTCACGGGCGGCCTGCCAGGTGGCCGGGTCGACGATGGGCGGGCGGCCGGGCAGCGGGGTGGTCGGGTCACTCGGCGTGGTCGTCATGGTGTCCTCCGTGGTGTCTTGTGCCGGGCGGCGTCGAACGTCGCGTCGTACGTCGCCCCATGGGCGTCTCCAGAACAGACTCCCCACCCGGCCGGAACTCATCGCGGCAGGGGCGGCCCCCGCCGAGTCACCGCGCGGACCACTCGGGCTGACAGGTACACAGACGGGCAGTCAGCTGCCCTCCGGCGGAGGTTCGCGCAGCGCGCGCGTCACCGACCAGGCCACGGAGACCATGGGTACCGCCACCACCGCCCCGACCACCCCCGCGACAATGCTCCCGGCGATGACCGAGATGGCGACCACCACCGGATGCAGCCGCACCGCCCAGCTCATCACCAGCGGATGCAGTACGTGCCCCTCGAACTGCCCGACGATCACGATGAGCGCCAGCACGACCGCCGCGATCACCGGCCCCCGCCCCGCGAGCGCCACCACCGTGGCCACCGCCAGCGCGATCGGTGAGCCGATCAGGGGGATGAAGGTGGCGAAGAACACCAGCAGGGCCAGCGGCAGGGCCAGTGGCACCCGCAACAGGAACAGCGCGATACCGACGATGACCGCGTTGGTGGCCGCCACCAGGATGATGCCCCGGGTGTATCCCGCGAAGGTGCTCCAGGCGGCCCGCCCCGCCCGGTCCCACGGCGACCGCGCGGCCTCCGGGAGCTGACCGCGGAACCACCGCCACATCCGGTCGCCGGAGTGGACGAAGAAGATCGAGCAGAACAGTGCGAGGAACGCCGCGGTCAGCGCCTCCACCGCGCGGCCCGCGCCGCTCAGCGCCCTGCTGATGAGAGCGCCGCGGTTCCGGGAGACGAACGAGTTGATCCGGTCGTGCAGCCCCGCCAGAGTGCCGGGCCGGAGGTTGAACGGAGGCCCCTCGAACCAGCGTTCGATGTGGCCGATGCCGCCGCGGACCTCCCCCACCAGTCTGCCCGCCTCACCCGCTGCCGCGTTGCCCACCAGCGCCAGCAGCCCCAGCACCAGGAAGAGGCTGCCGAACACCGCGAGCGCCACGGCCGGTGGCCGGGGTACCACCCGCGCCAGCAGATCGGCCAGCGGGCGCAGCAGTGCCGTGGCCACCAGTGCCAGGAACACCGCGATCGCGACCAGTTCGAACCGCCCCAGCACCGTGAACGCCAGGTAGACGGCGGCTCCGACGATCAGGATCCGCCATGCGTACGCCGCGGCCAGCCGCAGGCCCGGATGGACGAGCCCGCCCTCTCCGCTCGCCCCGCGCATGGCCGCCGCGACCGCCGCGGATCCGGAGCGGGCGCGGGCCAGCGCGGCCCGCGAGGCACGGCATGGACGGCCACTGGCCGCCCGGTGCACAGGGTGCGAACGCCGCGCCGCACCCCCCTTCGCCCCGCCGGGGTGCTCACTGCCGTCCGCCGTCCGTTCGCGCGCCGGTCCGTCGGACGGGGGGACAGGCCCACTGCTCACGTCGGCGCCACCGCTTTCCGCGTCCCGGCCCTGCGCGAGGACAAGGGTCCGGACTCAGGTCATACATCCGATTGGTTCTGAATGTACTGATTGAAGCAGGGTGGATGTCCGGGCGCGGAACACCTCTCCTCGGGCGCGGCGCATCGCACCGGCCGCGGCGGGTCCCGCCTGTCGCGGTGCGGACGGAGCTCAGGGAGCCCACCGACCTAGGAGCGGGCCGTGGTGTTCCCTCCCGCCCGCGGGTGACCGCATAATCGATCACCCGTCCAAGGAGTCGCCCGTGACGTACGACATCGCCGCCGTCCGCGCGCAGTTCCCCGCCCTCGAAGCCGGAAGGGCGCACTTCGACGGACCGGGCGGCACCCAGACGCCCCGGCCCGTCATCGTTGCCATCTCCGAGGCGCTGGCCCGTCCCCTGGCCAACCGGGGCCGACTCACCGCGGGGGAGCGGAACGCCGAGACCATCGTCGCGGAGGCACGTCTGGCGATGGCGGATCTGCTCGGCGCGGATCCGGCCGCGGTCGTCTTCGGCCGCAGCGCCACCCAGCTGGCGTACGACTTCTCCCGCACCCTCGCCAAGACCTGGGCGCCGGGTGATGAGGTGGTGGTGTCCCGGCTGGACCACGACGCCAACATCCGCCCGTGGGTACAGGCGGCGGCCCGAGCGGGGGCCACCGTGCGCTGGGCCGACTTCGACCCGGCCACCGGCGAGCTGACCCCCGATCACCTCGGCGCCGCACTGAGTGAGCGCACCCGGCTGGTCGCGGTCACGGCCGCCTCGAACCTGATCGGCACCCGTCCGGAGATCGCCGAGATCTCCCGGATGGTCCATGCCGCCGGAGCGCTGCTCTACGTCGACGGGGTGCACTACACCGCGCATTCCCATGTTGATATCGGCAGGCTCGGAGCGGACTTCTTCAGCTGCTCCCCATATAAATTTCTCGGCCCTCACCTTGGCGTTCTGGCAAGCCGTCCGGAAATCCTGGAAGAACTGACCCCGGACAAACTGCTGCCGTCGACCAACGCCGTCCCCGAACGGTTTGAATTCGGCACCCTGCCCTATGAATTCCTCGCCGGAACGCGTGCCGCGGTGGAATTCATGGCGGGTCTGGACCCGGCGGCCCGGGGCAGCCGCCGGGAGCGACTGGCCTCGTCCTTCGCCGCGCTCGAGACCTACGAGGACTCCCTGCGGCCGCGTATCGAGGACGGCCTCGCCTCCTTCGCCGCGGTCACGGTCCACTCCCGGGCCGCGCACCGCACCCCGACCCTGCTGCTGACCCTCGACGGACGCGACACGGCCGACGCCTACCGCTATCTCGCCGCCCGCGGTGTCGACGCCCCGTCAGGCTCCTTCTACGCCCTGGAGCCATCCCGCAGGCTGGGGCTCGGGGACACCGGAGGACTCCGGGTCGGGCTGGCCCCCTACACCAGCGCCGACGATGTGGACCGGCTGCTCAACGGCCTGTCCGACTTTTTGAACGAGCCGGTCACCCACCCCTGAAGCCCTTGGTACGTCCATCCGGCGCGTACCTCGGCTACCGGAAGCGCGTACCGGGCGCGGGGCTTGTCCCACCGCACCCCGGCGCACGCGGAAGCCCCGATTCCATGGCTGTGCCCCAGCGGTGTGCGCGGGGAGGGGCGCACCACGTTCAGCGCCCCGCTCCCGCCCCCACCACCATGACCTGGCGGCTCGTCATCCGGCCCCGTGGTGCGCCGGGCCGGGCGGTGCGGGCTTCCGCGACCGGCGATGAAGCTGTGCGCGCCCGACGGCCTTTCCGGCCCTTGCTCGTAAATACATTCTCCGCCCGTGCGCGGTGCTCCGGAGGACTGTTCCGGGCATGCTGATTTCCGGTTCGTTCCCCACATCACGGAAAGGCATCCCATGGCCAGCGCCTTACCGCCTCCGGACAGGCTTCCCTCGCTCACCGGCTATCGTTTTCTTCTGGCGTGCGCGGTTCTTTTCGGCCATGTCCTGACGCTGGGAAGACTGTTCGCGGACGAGGCGATCTACGAGGCGGCGGGCAGGTCCCACATGCTCAGCGCCGGAGCCGTCTCCTCCTTCTTCATGCTCAGCGGCTTCGTTCTGGCCTGGACCCTCCGCCCGGACGACACCGCCGGATGCTTCTGGCGGCGCCGGTTCGTCAAGATCTTCCCCAACCACGCGGTGACCTGGGCCCTTATGCTGGTCCTGCTCATGGCGACGGGAACGGCCACGCTGCTGCCCGTACCGGACCCGGCCTTCCACGAGGCCGTGAAAAATCTGCTGCTCGTCCACACCTGGGCCCCCGATATGGCGGACTTCAGCAGTGTGAACCCGGTGACCTGGTCCATCTCCTGCGAGGCATTCTTCTACCTGCTCTTCCCGTTCCTGATCCGACCGCTGAGCGCCCTGCCCGGCCGGCGGATCTGGCCCGTCATCGCCCTGATCGCCGCACTGATCCTCGCCACGCCCGCGCTGGTCACGCTCGTCACCGAGGATGCCACCGCCGGGAGTTGGTCTCCGCTGTCCATCGAGCGCTGGTGGGTCATCTACTTCTTCCCGCCCGTGCGGCTGCTGGAATTCGTCCTCGGCATCCTGCTCGCCCTCGCCGTACGGCAGGGCCGGTGGCCCGCGCTCCCGATGCGCTGGCCGCTCCTCGTCCTCATCGGGCTCTTCGTGGCACAGCCCCGGCTGCCGGATGAGTACGTCTGGGGCGCGGCCACCTGTCTGCCGCTCGCCGCGCTGATTCCCGCACTCGCCAGCCGCGATATCGACCGTCGTCCCACCTGGCTCGGTGTGCGCGGACTGGTGGTGCTCGGCGAGGCCTCCTTCGCCCTGTACATGATCCATTTTCCGATCCTGTACGCGATCCGTCTGCTGCTCGGGGAGCGCACCTTCGGCACCTTCGCGGCCACGGCCCTCGCCCTCGGCGTGGCCACGGTGTGTGTCCTCGCCTCCCTCGTGCTGTGGCGCACCGTCGAGCTGCCCATGATGCGCCGCTACTCCCGCCCCCGGCCCCGCCCCGGCCATCCGGCAGTGGCGACCGGAAGCGTGCCCATGCCCCCAACCACCGCGGGCCACCTCACCATGGACGCCGTCACGACGGACCACACCACGGCGGAACGGGACACGGCCGACCGTGACCGGGCTGTGCGGGAGCCGCAGCAGGACCCCCTGCCCTGACCGACGGGCACGGGGTCCGAGCGGCCGTGCCCCGTGTCCGCCCCGACGTTACGATCGAAGAAGAGGGCCCGGCGCCCCACGGGAGGCCGGGCGGCACCCCGGGGGGAGAGAGCGGGGCTCCATGACACCCGGCGGTATCGACGGCACGGCCCTCTCCGGTCTCCGTGAGGGGCTGACGGGTGAGGTGATCGTGCCGGGTGACCCGGCCTACGACGACGCCCGCACCATTTTCAACGCCATGATCGACCGACGGCCGGCGGCGATCGTCCGGTGTGAGGGCCAGGACGACGTCACCCGTACGATCGCCTTCGGCCGCGCCCACGGACTGCCGATCGCGGTCCGAGGGGGCGGCCACAGCGTCGCCGGTATGTCCCTGTGCGACGACGGCCTCGTCATCGATCTGCACCGCATGCGGGCGGTGACCGTCGACCCGGGAGCCCGGGTGGCACAGGTGGGCGGCGGCGCGGTGATGCGCGATCTGGACCGGGCGACGGAGCCGTATGAGCTGGCGACCACCGGCGGCCGGGTGTCGACCACGGGCGTCGGCGGCTTCGTTCTGGGCGGCGGCACCGGCTGGCTGGACCGCACTTTCGGCCTCGCCTGCGACCACCTCCTGTCCGTGGACCTCGTCACCGCGGACGGCGAAGCGCTGCACACCAGTGAGGATGAGCACCCCGACCTCTTCTGGGCCCTGCACGGAGGCGGCGGCAACTTCGGTGTGGCCACCTCCCTCACCCTCCGGCTGCATCCGCTCCCGGTCGTCACCGCGATGCTGCTGTTGTGGCGCCCCGTCGCGGGCCGGGACGTGGTGTGTGCCTACCGCGACTTCCTGGAGTCGGCGCCGGACGAGCTCGGCGGCGGCTTCCTCTACCTGACCGCCCCGCCGGAGGATTTTGTCCCCACCGACATGGTCAACCAGCTCGCCTGCGCCGCCGTCATCACCTACACCGGCCGCGAACAGCAGGCTCGCTCCGTCGCCGCTCCGCTGCTGCGCCTCGGCCACGACGCCGAGATGATCACGGAGCTGCCGTACGCGGATCTCCAGTGCATGCTCGACGACCCGCCCGGCTACCGGAACTACTGGTCCGCCGAATACCTCGACGCGTTCCCCGACGCGGCGGTGAACCTCTTCTGCGCCCGCGCCACGGACATGGTCGTCCCTTCCCCGTCCCAGCACGTCCTGTTCCCCCAGGGCGGTGCGGTGGCCAGGGGCGCCGTGGACTGTCCGTTGCCATGGCGCAGGTCGCCGTGGATCGTTCACCCCTTCGGCTTGTGGGAGGACCCGGCCGACGACGACCGCGTCCGCCGGTGGGTACGTGCCATGCGTGAGGACGTCCAGCCGTGGTCCAGCGGCGCGGTGTACCTCAACTTCATCGGCGCCGAGGGCGAGGAGCGTGTCATCGCGGGTTTCGGCCCCGAGAACTACCAGCGGCTGGCCGAGGTGAAGGCCCGGTACGACCCCGACAACGTCTTCCGGTTCAACCACAACGTCAAACCCCGCCCGGCCGGTCAGCAGGCCACCGCGCGGATGGCCGGGAGATAGCCGGGCGGCGGCGTCCCCGAGGCGGTGTTCCCCGTGGGCTCACGCCGTCATACGAAGCCACCGTTGCTCGTCAGCAGCTGGCCGTTGACCCACTGGCCGCGCGGTGAACAGAGGAAGTCCACGAGATGGGCGGTGTCGCGCGGGGTGCCGAGCCTGCCCAGCGGTGTCCGGTCCCGACAGCCCGCCCGCACCTCGTCGGACATCCAGCCGGTGTCCACCGGCCCGGGGTTGATGACATTGGCGCTGACGCCGAGGTGTGCGAACTCCTGGGCGGCGGCCAGGGTGATGCGGTCCTGTGCACCCTTGCTCGCACCGTACGGAAGGTTCCCTACGGTGTGGTCACTGGTGAGACCGACGATCCGACCCCTGCCCTGCACACCGCGGAAGCGCCGCCCGTACTCACGGATCAGCAGCCATGTGGCGCGCGCGTTGACGGCGAAGTGCCGGTCGAAGCTCTCCACGGTGGTGTCGAGCAACCCCGAGTCGACCGATTCGCAGTGACACATCACCAGGGCGGTGACACCGCCCGGCCCGCCCTCCACCTCGTCGAAGACCCGCACGGGCGCCTCCGGGTCGGTGCGCCGTGGCCCGTTCGGCCCCAGGGCGGCGGGCCGTCCGCCACGCGGTGGCGGTGTGCGGTAGATCTCGACCGTCGGCTTCGCCCCCGCCACCCACCACCGTGTGACGGCCATGTCGAGGAGTGTGCGCATGAGTACGGAACTGAGCGGGTCCACCGCCCTGGTCACCGGCGGCACCGCGGGGATCGGGCGTACGGTCGCCCTGCGCCTTGCCGCGCTGGGGGCGGAGCTGGTGATCCACGGCCGCGACACACAGCGCGGCGCCGCCGTCGTCGAGGACATCCACGCCGTGGGCGGACGGGCCCGCTTCCTCGCGGCCGATCTCGCCGACCCCGACGCCGTCCTCCGCCTGGCCGCCGAGGCGGGCGAGATCGATGTGCTGGTGAACAACGCGGGCATCTACCGCTTCGCCAGCACCCCGGAAGGCACCACCGAGATGTTCGACACCCACATGGCCATCAACACCCGTGCCCCCCTGCTGCTGGTCGGGGCGCTCGCCCCCGGTATGGCGTCCCGTGGCCACGGAACCATCGTCAATATGAGCACCGTGGCCGCCACCACCCCCGCGCGCGGCGCCGGGGTGTACGGCGCCTCCAAGGCCGCGCTGGAACTGCTCACCCGAATCTGGGCCGATGAGTTCGGGGCCCAGGGAGTGCGGGTGAACGCCGTGCGCTCAGGACCCGCCCGCACCCCCGGCACCGTGGAGATGGGCGAGGACATCCTCCAGGCACTGGGACGGACCACGATCCTGGGCAGGCCCGCCGAGCCCGAGGAGATCGCCGAGGCGGTCGTCTTCCTTATCTCCCCGCGCTCCAGCTATCTCACCGGTACGGTCCTCGAAGCCCGGGGCGGTGAACTCGCCCTCAGCTGATCACCCGGCCCGAACCGCCGAGGCGGGGTGGCATAGCCTGGGGATGTGATCACCACACTCGCCGTCGAGAACTACCGCTCGCTGCGCCGGCTCGTGGTCCCCCTGGGGCGGCTGACCGTGGTCACCGGCGCGAACGGCACCGGCAAGTCCAGTCTCTACCGGGCCCTTCGCCTGCTCGCCGACGCCGCGCGCGGGGGAGCGGTGGCCGCCCTCGCCCGGGAGGGCGGACTGCCCTCCGCGCTGTGGGCCGGACCCGAGACCTCGGCCCGGGCCGTACGGGAGGGCCGCCACCCGATCCAGGGCACCGTCCGGTCCGAACCGGTCAGCCTGCGCCTGGGCTTCGCCGGTGACGAGTTCGGCTACGCGGTCGACTTCGGCCACCCCGCACCGTCGCGCTCCATGTTCGACCTCGATCCGGAGATCAAACGGGAAAGCGTGTGGAGCGGCGCCGTACTGCGCCCGGCCACGTTGCTGTCGGAACGGGCTGGCCCCGCCGTCCGCACCCGGGACGCGCAGGGCGAGTGGAACCGCACCCAGGGTGCCGTGCGCCCGTACGACAGCATGCTCAGCGAACTCGCCGATCCGCAGCGCGCCCCCGACGTACTCGCGGTCCGGGAACACATCCGGTCCTGGCGGTTCTACGACCACGTACGCACCGACGCCCACGCCCCCGCCCGTGCCGCCCAGATCGGCACCCGCTCCCCGGTCCTCGCCTCCGACGGCGCCAACGTGGCCTCGGCCCTCCAGACCATCCGGGAGATCGGCGACGGCGACGCACTCGACGCCGCCGTCGACGCGGCCTTCCCGGGCAGCCGGGTGGAGGTCGCCGACCGTGGCGGCCGCTTCGAACTCGCCCTGCGCCAGCATGGATTGCTCCGCCCGCTGGGCGCCGCCGAACTGTCCGACGGCACCCTGCGCTATCTGCTGTGGGCGGCCGCCCTGCTCACCCCGCGCCCCCCGGAACTGCTGGTGCTCAACGAGCCCGAGACCAGCCTGCACCCCGAACTGCTTGAGGCGCTGGCCGGTCTGATTCTGACCGCGTGCGACAAGACCCAGATCGTGGTGGTCACCCACTCCCGCCCGCTGGCCACCGCCCTCGCGGACGGCGCCGGGCGGTCCCGCACCGGGGTGAACACCATCGAACTGGTCAAGGAAGTGGGCCGGACGGTGGTGGAGGGACAGGGCACCCTCGACGAGCCCCTGTGGTACTGGCCCAAGCGGTAGAGGCGGGGGTGGAGCCGTCACCCGTCCCCGCGCGCCTTGCGCAACCAGGCCGCCTGGTCCGCGTGGCCACCCGCACCGAGCAGTCCGGTCGCTTCGAACCGCGTCCGCTCTGCCAGCCGGGGCAGCTCGCGCCGCGAGAACCATGTGACAAGCGCCGGCAGGACGGGACGGACCGGCTGGGCCAGCCGCAGCCACGGCGGGGCGTAGACCGTGACGGCGCGCCGTTCGATGGCCGCCACCATGCGTGCGGCCACCGTTTCCACGGAGTGGACGCGCCTCGCGGGAGGCGGCATATGGGACCGCAGCTCCCTCAGCACCGGGTGCTGGTCCGCGTCACGGATCATGTCGGTGCCGGTCCAGCTCAGATAGGCGATCCCGACCCCGACTCCCCGGTGCGCCAGTTCGGCCCGCAACGACTGGGCGAACGACTCCACACCGGCCTTCGAGGCGCAGTACGCGCTCATCATGGGCGCCGCACCGAAGGCCGCCGTGGACGCGATCTGGAGGAAGTACCCGCGCGTGGCGAGCAGTCCCGGGAGAAGCGTCCTCGCGGTCGCGGCGCTGCCGATGAGATTGACCTCGATCACCCGTCGCCACACCGCCGGGTCCGAGTCCCCGAACGGACCGCCCTCCGCCACCCCGGCATTGGCGACGACCACCGAGGGCGGGCCGATATCGTCATGGATCCGCCGGGCCACCTCGGCCATCGCCGCGTCATCGGTGACATCGACCTCGAAGCAGTGCGTCTCACCGGGGAGCGACTCCGCCACCTGCGCGAGGGTCTTCTCCTCCCGCCCCAGCAGAACCACCCGCACCCCCCGCCGCGCCAGCTCACGCACCACCCCCGCCCCCAGACCCCGCGCCGCGCCGGTCACGACCGCCAGACGTCCCGTCAACGGACTGGCGTTGCGCACAGGATCCTCCGAAGCAGTGTGAGAGGGCGTGAACACCGGCCGGACGTGTTCAGAGCGAGGCCGCTCCTGGCATGATGCGCGACCACTCACGACACCCTCCGAACCCCGCCCACGCCACCCCCAAACCTCCCCCGGACGGCGGCACCGCCACGACGGCGCCGGAGGTGTGCCGACACGGTTCAGGGTGTCCAAATCCGCCATCCCCCGTGCGCATTGCCGCTGTCGCGGACGGACCCTAGGATCGGACGCGTGACTGCCGGGTCGGCCATGGGCCATGAACGAGTGAGACGCCCGGCCTCGACGTGAGCGCGAGGCGGGCCAGAGGCCCGCCCCTGCCCGCCGCCGACGTACGGCGCCTCGTTTCCATGAACCCCAAGTCACGTAGAAGGAAACATTGATGACGCTCTTTCAGCAGAACAATGCGCCGTCCTCAGCCACCGCCGTCCAGCTGAACCACACCGTGGTGCACGCGCGGAACAGGCAGCGGTCGGCCGAGTTCATCGCCATCGTCCTGGGTCTCGAAGTCGGCGCCCCTTTCGGGCCGTTCCTGCCCATCGACCTCGGCAACGGTGTCACTCTCGACTACTACGAGCTGGCCGATGAGCCCGTACAGCCGCAGCACTACGCGTTCCTCGTGCCCGAGGAGCAGTTCGACGCCATGATCGCCCGGCTGGAGGCTGCCGGGACCACGTACTACGCCGACCCGGGCCACACCGAACCGGGACGCGTCAACACCCTCTTCGGCGGTCGGGGCGCGTACTTCGACGACCCGGAGGGCCACAACATGGAGATCATGACCCGGCCCTACATCAGGCCCTGAACGTGGCCGGGAGGCGGCCCCGGAAGAGGGGCCGCCTCCGCGGCCGCGCGGCCGCACCCGTTCCGTCCCTCACGTTTTACGTATAACCTGGCGCGGCACCTGTCGGCGCACACAAGGGATCGTGATGACGGCGCGAACCAGGAAACTCCGCCTCGGCTTTATCGGGCACGGGCGCCACGCCCGGGCCAACCTCTATCCGGCCATCGCGCTGGCCGGTCACACCCTCACCGCCATCGCCACCCGCGACACGGCACGGGCCCAGACGGCGGCGACGCTGCACGGAGCCGACCGAGGCTACGGCGACCACCGCCGCATGCTGGCCGAAGAGGAACTCGACGCGGTCTTCATCAGCATCGACCCCGCGGACCAGGTGGCCGTCACCATCGACTGCCTCGAAGCCGGTGTCCACGTGTTCGTCGAGAAGCCACTGGGCATGAACGAGGACGAGGCCAGGCAGGTGGCGCAGGCCGCCGAACGGTGCGGGCGCGAGGTCATGGTGGGCTTCATGAAACGCCACGCGCCCGCCTACACGGCTCTGGCCGAGCTTCTGCGGGACGCCGAGCGGTTCGGCCCGGTGATGTCCTTCACCTCGTTCTTCGGCTTCAGCCCGTGGACCGACGAACTCCGCGACGACACCGGCCTCAAGTTCGCCGCCGTGCACATCGTCGACCTCGTGCGCTTTCTCTTCGGCGACGTAGAGCAGGTCACCGGCTACAACAACTCCCGTGGCGCCGACATCAGCATGACCTGCGCCGTGCGCTGCGACACCGGTACGATCGGGTCCCTCACCTTCGCGGCGGCGCCGTCCTGGAGCCGGGAGCAGGAGGAGCTCACCGTCACCGGCCGCACCGGGTTCGCCCGCGTGGAGAACCTCACGGAGCTGGTGCATCATCACCACGCACCCGGTGATGTGGCGGCCGACGCATGGCAGCGCCCGGCGGAGGAGACGGTGGTGCGCCGCGCCGCGAACTCCCCCGCCAGCGGCGGACATCGCGACCTCTACCTCCGGGGATTCGCCGGTGAGGTCGCGCACTTCCTCGACTGCGTGAGCACGTCCCGGACGCCCATCAGCTCCGCCGCGGACAACGTCGCGACGATGGCCTTGTGCGACGACATCCTGCGGTCGCTGGGCCGTTTGTAGAGGGCGGCCCGGTACCCGAGGGTCTCGCGGGCCGTCCACGTGACCGTACGACCGGCCGAGGTGGCACACGGTCATCCGGGGCATGGGGCAGACCCGGGCGGTGGCGGTGCGGCGTATCCGGCGCGGAACGTTCGTATGCTGACCCACGGTGGCGCGGGACGGACGGGTGGTGTGGCCGGTGGCGACGTTTGTGCTGGTGCACGGGGCGATGCATGGTGGCTGGTGCTGGGCCCAGGTACGCCGTCGGCTCACCGCGGCCGGGCACGAGGTGTTCACACCGAGCCTGACCGGTCAGGGCGAGCGGCGTGACGCGCTCACCCGCGAGGTCGGTCCGGCCACACACGTACGCGACCTCACCGATCTGCTGTGGTTCGAGGACCTCACCGATGTGCACATGGTGCTGCACAGCTACGCCGGTGTGCTCGCGGGTCCGCTCGCCGAGGCCGCCATTGGCCGACTGGCCTCGTTGACGTACCTCGCGGGGTTCGTCGTGGAACCGGGGGAGTGTCTGCTCGACGTCGAGCCGTCGCGGGTCGCCGACCGCTATCGGCAGCTCGCCCGGGACCAGGGCGAGGGGTGGTTCCTCCCGCCCGCCCCGGCCTTCCTCGAGCAGTGGGGCATCCCGGACGACCGGCGCGCACACGTGGGCGAGCGGCTCACCGCGTTCCCGCTGCGGTGCCAGACCGAACCCGTGCACTACGCCCCGGCTCCCCTCACGGCGTTGCCCCTCACCTACCTCCGGCACACCCGGCCACCGCTGGAAAGCCTCGACCTGTCGTACGCCCGCGCGGTGCGGGCGGGTTGGGACATCCGAGAGATCGCCTGCGGACATGACGTCATGCTGGCCGAGCCCGATCGGACCGCGGAGCTGCTGGAGGCGATCGCACACGGCTAGGACGTGGCCGTCGCGCTCGTGGATCACTGCCTCCCTGCCGAGGCCACGCGCCTCGCGTGTCAGATCTTCAGCCGCTCCTGCCACCGCCGGAACTCGGCCACCGGATCCCCGTCCCGCCGCCACGGCCAGTGGGTCACCCGTCCGCCCAGCAGCCGGAAGACCTGACCGGCCTCCTCCTTCCGGTTGGCGGTGATGAGGGCGTACGCCAGGAGGTTCAGATCGGCGAGGGCCGCGGCGTGGTGGAAGAAGCCCGGCTCCCGCCAGGTGTCGTAGGCCCGGTCCAATGCCTGGGAGACCGCAGGCTGGGCCCAGTGGTTACGGGCCAGGAGGGCTTCCATCCCGCCCCTGTCCAGCACCGAGTGGTACTGCATGACATGCGCGGTCAGCTCCACTCCGGCACACGGCGCGTTCGCCGGCATCTGGGCACGCATACCGTCGATGAACTCGAGGACGTGCATATGGGAGCCGCCCTCGTCGGGCGAGAGAAAGCCCAGCATGCTCAGGTGGCCCTCGCGATGCCACCTGTCCCGTGACAGCAGTTCCTGCCACAGGGTGAACACATCGTTGCGCGGAGAGCGTTCCAGGCGGTAGACGCCCAGCAGCACCAGCCATGGAGTGGGGTCATGCTGGTTGGCCTCGGCGGCGCGGTGGCAGGCCGCGACCACCGCGGCGGCATCGGACATCCCGCCCTGCCCGCGGCCGCGGACCAGCTGGACCCAGGCGTGCAGGGTCAGGGCGTCCGCGTTGTCCGGTTCACGGGCGGCCCAGTCGGCCGGGAGGTTGGAGTCGGACAGGGCATGGGCCAGCACGGAGACGCGATGTGCCCGGCGGTCCCAGTCGCCCGGGCTCCGCTTCAGTACGCCGCTCACCCGGGCCGCGCCGAGCTCCGCCGCGCCGATCGTCCCCCAGGCGCTCGAGTCGCGCAGCATCTTCACGAGCTTGGCCAGCTCCCCGTCGTCGAGTTCAGGAGTGAGGCGCGCTCCATTACGGCGAAGAGAAAACAGTGGCATGATCAAAAGGCTATGAGCGCAGCGGCGTGGGGCAAGCCATCTGCGGAGATCGTTATCCCACGCATACCTTCGGGGCGGTGTGCCATCCGCATGGTGAGATCCCGTCGGCGCCGCTTGACACAAGTGGTGTTTTCGCTGAGCGATCGGTCTTCGTGGCGGCGCTCCTGGCCACCGCCTTCCGCCAGTGGCCAGGAGTGCCGGACCCGCTACGCGGCCGTCGTCGTCGCGGTCGCAGCCGGGTGGGCATGGGCGCGGCGCAGCCCCTTACGGTCGTAGAAGGCGGTGGCGGCGTATCCGATCACGAGCGCGACAACCAGCCCGATGCCCATCATCAGCCACGCCCGGTCCAGCCCGGCGTCCCCACGGGCGCCGAAGTAGAGGATGGAGCGGACCCCGTCGGTGATCTGGCGCAGGGGCTCGAACACGGCGAGGTGGCGGTAGAAGCTGGGAACCGCCTCGAGCGGGATGGTGGCACCCGAGGACGGGAGGGCCAGGGCCAGGAAGACGAAGGTGGACACCAGGATGCCGGGGGTGCCGATGGCCGCCATGATCGACAGACAGCCCAGACCGACCACGGCGATGGCGCAGTACGAGAACACCCAGAGCAGGCCGAGGTGGTCCGCGTCCATGTCGAGGACGCCGACACACGCGACCATCATCAGGGTCGCCATGATGGCGGCGAGGCCCGCCATCAGCCCCCATGCGGTCATCAGCGTGTGCCGCCGGTCGACGCGAAGGGCGGGCTGTTGGGTGCGCCAGGGCCCGATGTCGCTGGCAGCGAAACCGAAGCCGGAGTCGACGAGGCCGGTGATGACGTTGGCGCCCAGGAAACCGCACAGCGTGAGCAGCATCGCGTAGAAGAAGGCGGTCAGCCCCATACCGCTGTGGCTGCCCAGGGGATGTCCCGCGACCGTCCTGATGGCCAGGGGATCGGCGAGCATCAACTGCTGTGCGGCGCTCATCGGCCCACCTCGCCCGGTGGTCCGCTCCGTCAGCTCCTTGCCGAGCGTGGCGGACGACGCGCGCCCGGCCTCCGTGGCCGCGGAACTCGCCATCGAGCTGGCGGAGCTGCCGGAAGCCGGGTTGGTGAGCACCGTCAGCGTCGGCCGGTGGGGCGGGGACGAGGCCGTCCGGGGCAGGGCGAGGAGCGTGGACGAGAAGTCCTCGGGCACCACGAGGGCTCCGTAGAGCTTGCCGCGGGACATCTGCTCCCTGGCCTGCTTCTCGCTGAGCTTCTGCCAGGACACCTTGCCGTCGTTCGGCCCCTTCAGGATGCCGTCGGCTATCCGTTCGCCATAGGCCACCCGGCCACCGTCGACCGTGGCTCCCCGGTCGTTGTTGACCACGCCCACCGGGAGATCGCGCATCGCCCCGCGGGGATTGACGACACCGCCCATGTACGCCATGGACAGCAGGAAGGCGACGAGTCCCAGGACGACCGCCGCGGGGAGCCACAGTCCGCGCGAGCGCAGGGCATGTGTGGCGAGGACCCGGGGCGTGGGTGCCTCAGGGGTTTCGGGCATGGTCATCCTTCCCGGCAACTTTGGATACTTCGAGTATCCAACATAAGATACTCGAAGTATCCAATGAAGCAAACGCGTGGTCGGGCGAGGGAAGCGATGAAGCTGTCGGAGCTGAGCGAGCGATCCGGGATCCCGATCGCGACCATCAAGTTCTACCGGCGCAAGGGCCTGCTGCCACCGGGCCGCACCCTGAGCGCCACCGAGGCGGACTACGACGACGCCTACCTGCGACGGCTCAACCTCATCCGCGCGCTGACCCGTCTCGGTGGCCTGTCGGTGACTGCCGTGCGCGACATCCTTGCCGAGCTGGACGGACCGTCGTCCCCGGCCCGGGCCATGGGTGTGGTCGACTACGCGCTGTCCTCCGGTGCGCCGGACGTCGATACGGACCAGCCGGATGAGTCCGAGGGCGACACGCGGTCGGAGGGCTGGGCGGACAGTCTCATCACGGCGATGGGCTGGGAGATCTCCCCGGACTCCCCGCACCGGCACGCGCTCGACCGGCGGATGCGGGCGCTGCGCCACCTCGGCCTGGAGTGGGACACCGATGAACTGCGCGCCTACGCACGGCTCGCGGAGGAAGCCGTGGGGCTCGACGCGGCCCGGCTCGCCGGATCCCAGGACAGGATGGCGATCGCCGAGCGCATGGTCATTCTGCTGACCCTCTTCGAACCGGTCCTGTCGCTGATGCGCCGCCTCGCCCACGAGGACGCGGCGCGGCGGGGTACGACGGAGCTGTAGGACGCGGGAGACCGGGCCAACGTGGCCCGCGAGGGCGGGCGACGGCCTGCGGGTGGCGCGTGTCGTCGCCGCCACCGGTCCGTCAGGGGGCGCCGCACCCGGTCTCCGGGGCCGTCGGGCCGGGTGCGGGCAGCTCCTCCGTCAGGACGTGGGGGACGGCGGCCCGCCATATCCGTGGGCGGACAGATCGAACCAGTTGCCCTCGGGGTCCATGGCCCGGTACTCGGCGAACGGACGGTTGGTGTGACGCTCGGCGGGGGCATCCGCACCGGCGGCCTGGAGCCGCTCGGCCATCACATCGGTGTCGTCGACCTGGAATCCGAAGTGGTTCATCCCCACCGGTACATCGCCGTCGAGGCGATGGGCGATGAGCGCGAGCGTCAGATATCCGTCGCTGAGGAAGCAACTGCCGTCCGGGTCCCGGTGGAAGACCTCCATGTCGAAGACCTCGGAGTAGAACGTGGCGAGCTTCTCGGGGTCACGGGCGACCATGGCCAGATGGCGGAGTGTGGGCTTGCTCATGGGAAGCGGGCTCTCCTCGGTGTGGGGGTTCACGATGTGCGGTTTCCGCGCAGCGGCACCATGTTGTGGAAGGCGGTGATGGCCCACCGGCCGGTGGTGGCGTCGCGCTGCACCACCGCGAGGGCATGGGTGTCCGCCAGCGGCACACCGTCCGGCCCGGTCACCGTCGACTCGGCGTTCACCGTGGCGATGTCCGGGTGCGGATAACGGATCTGCCGTACGTGGGCGGTGAGGGTCGACCCGCGGTACGCACCGCGGAACAGCGCCGCGTGTCCATCGGCGATCCCGGCCCGTCCCGGCGGCTTGTCGCCCCTGACGGTGGTGAAGTCACAGTCTTCGGAGAAGTTCGCCGCGAAGCCGGGGGCGTCGCCGCGCGCCCAGCATTCGGCCATGGCCTGCCACAGCGCGGTGATGCGCTCGTCGGGAAATGCCATCAGCACACCACCGCCTCTTCCTCGAGGGCCCGGGGATCGCCGGGAACGGCCCGGACGCGTAACGGGAGTTCATCACATCCGGCACCGATGTGGCCGGGCGGTGGCGGAGCCCATGCCGCGAGGGCGTGGTAGAGCGCTCCGCCGCGGCGTTCCAGATAGCAGATGATGTTGACCGGCCATGCCGTCGACGCGAAGACGTAGTCGTCCATCGGCGTGGGATGTTCGCTCAGGATCATCGAGTGGTCCTGTGGGGGGCCGATCCGGTGCCAGTCGGGATGCATATGGATCGAGCCCAGGAGCTCCAGCCCCTCGGCCTCCGCCTCACGGGAGGCGCGCAGCAGGTCGCGGGAGTCGACCCACCAGCCGCGGGATTCGTTCTCGTACATGGACCCGTACGTCGGGACGATCGACTCGGCGAACTCACGACGTGCGGCGGGGTCGTGGACACGGGCGTTGGCGGCGAAGGCGAGGCGTTCGACGTGTATGACGCCGTCGTCCGCGGTGCCCACGAGAAGGGCGAAGCAGGGCAGCGGTTCCTGAGGGGTGATGCGGTCGTACGCGGTGCTGGCTTCGGCCAGGAACGCGGTCAGCGCCTGATCGTCCATCAGCACGGTGGGGGGTGGTGCAGCTGTGTACACGCCGGATGAGCGCATGACAAACAGCCCTCCGAGGGTGAGCCTGGCGGGGGATCGGCCGTGGTGCGGCAAGTGGCCGGGGTGTGAGGACGCTACCCAAGAAGTTCTTGAGACTTCAAGATGTGTGCCCCGCGGACCCCGGCGTTGTGGGTCGCTCCGGCCGGCAGGCGGGTCTTTGCAGCTTGAGGCAAGGCATATTCCCCAGGGGGAAATCACCGGGGTCCTGTGTTTATGAGGTATGTGCGTCGCGAGAATGCGGGCCCGCCTCGTGGTGCTCCTGAAGTGCCGTTTCTCATGGTTCTCACAGACGCTCTTCAACGGCCCTTCAGATTGGCTCGGTTGCATTCAGCCATGGAAGCGGCGCTGAACCGCTCCGCACCACAACGACCCTCCGGGAGATTACTGATGAAGAAGATGATGGTTCCTGGTTTCCTTACCGCCGCCGTGCTGGTGGGAGGAGTTTTCGCGGCCGGTTCCGCCCAGGCCGCGGAGAACACCGGCGCGCAGAAGTCCAAGACCACCAGTAGCCAGGCCAAGCCCGCCACCGGCACCTCGCACACCGCTGCCACCTGCGCCGCACATGCCGGAACGGTCACGCGAGCCGGAAAGGTCGTGGCTCTGAAGCCCGGTACCACGAAGGTTCTCGAGCCCGCTACCGTGACGGTTCTCAAGCCTGGTAACGCGAAGGCTATGAAGCCCCGTGCCACGAAGGTTGTCAAGCCGGTCGCCATGAAGGTCTGTGCTGGAACGAAGGTGGATCGGGGTATCGAGCGAGGTGCCGTGGGCGCGGCGCCTGTGAAGTAATCACCCGCGTCATCCGAGGGGCCCGTGCCGGGGAGAGCGATACGCTCTTCCCGGCGCGGGGCGGCATGGGGGCGGCGCCTTTCTGTATTCCCGTCTCATATCTCGGTCCGCTGGCCATGACGGAAATCGCCGGGCGTGAGGCCGGCCTGGCGGACGAAGAATTTGCCGAAGTTGGTCGGCTCGGAGAACCCGAGCTGGCGGGAGATGGCGGCGACAGGTGCGTCGGTGTGGGCGAGCAGCCGCTTCGCCTGGAGGGCCACCCGCGCGTCGATGATCTGCTTCGCCGATTGCCCGCACGCTTCCGCGCAGGCACGCGTCAGGGTCCGGACGGTGCAGCCCAGTGCCCGCGCGTAGTCGTCGGCGCGGCGTGTGCGCCCGTAGGAGCGTTCCAGCTCGACACGGAAGCGGGCGTACAGCCGGTGGGCGGCGCTTCCCGGGACGGTGGCGTCCGGTCGCGGGAGCCGGTCGATGTGCAACAGCAGGGCGGCGAGGAGGAGTTGCAGGATCTCGGCACAGACGGCCCCCGGCCCGCGGCGGTATTCGGTGGTGAGCCGACCGAACGCGCCGGCCAGCTCCGTACGGTCGCCACAGGTGCCCAACTGCCAGCGGGTGGGGCCGAATCCATCGGTGAGCAGGCGGTCGGCGGCACTGAACGCCGGGGGGAACGCGGCGGTGAACATCAGATACGGCCCGCCAAGGCCGTCGGCCGGGTCGAACCGCTGCACCTGTCCCGGGCGGGTCCACAGCAGGGTGCCGGGGGAGCAGGAGTGGGCCGTGAAGTCGATGGTGTGGCTGCCACTACCGGTGGTGATGAGAGTGAGCGCGTGGAAGTCGGCCCGGTGCACCCGTGCCAGCATCGCGCCGGGGACCCTGCGGCGTAACGTGGCCAGATCCGTGGCCTCGAACCCCGGGACCGAGGTGTCGGGGGGATGGAAGCCGTACCGCGGAATCGGCAGATGTCCGTTACTGACCATCGTGGGTCCTCAACTCATCTCGTCCGCAGGCCCGTTCGCTGTGATCGTAAAGAACGCGAGGGCGGGCCGAGTGGCCGCCGGGCCGATGGGCAGAGGAGCAGGGTGTGAACGGCAGGATCACCGTCGTCGACAGGAAAGCGGTCCGGATCCACAGCTACATGGCCCCGGACGACCGGCTGCACGCGACCACCCAGCTCATCGAGACCCCGGACCGTCTCATCGCGGTGGACGCCCAGTACGCGCTGGCGGACGCGGACGAGGTCGTGGCGTACGCGACCGGGCTGAACAAACCCCTCGACCGTGTCATCCTGACGCACTCCCACCCCGACCACATTCAGGGTGCCGGGCGGTTCCGCGCCCCCGTTCACGCCCTCGCCGTGGTCCGGGAGCAGATCGCCGCCCAGGGCGACGGCCAGGACCCCTCCGGCACGGCCATCCCCGTCGCCCACATGATCCCGAGCGTGGTCATCAACCCGGGCACCGAGGTCATCGACGGGATTCCGTTCGTCTTCGAGGCATACTCCGGCGGCGAGGCCCCCGACCAGCTGGTCATCCGCCTGCCCGAACAGCACACACTGATCGCGCAGGACCTCGTCTACCACCGTGCCCATCTGTTCCTGGCGCAGAACGACATCGCCGGCTGGCAGCGGGCGCTGGAGACACTGTCCGCCGACCCCTCCTACGACCTCGTCCTGCCGGGTCACGGTCTGCCCGCGAGCCGCGAGGTGTTCGCGGAGATGGCGCGGTACCTGACCGATGCCCGGGAACTCCTCGGCGACGACGGAGAGGCGTACAAAAAGGCGATCATGGAGCGCTATCCCGACTGGAGCTGCCCGTCCATGATCGACATCGCCAACCTCTACCTCTTCGGTGGGCAGGACGGCTGACCCCGGCCGCCCGTAGGGCGGTGCCCGCCGTCCCCCGCGGGCGCGGCCCGGGGCCGACGGGTCCGGGGCCGGGTGTCAGATGCCGAACTCCGCCGAGGACAGCCCCAGCGTGGCGCACACCTCCCGCAGAATCTGCTCCTCGGCGGGCGCCACATAGCCGTCCGCGCCCGCCACCACGATGCCGGTCTGCACCACGGCTCTGGCCTCGGCGGGCTTCTTGGCCGCCTTCGCCACCTCCTGGAGCGCCTCCGTCCTGCCCCGGGCGAAGTCGCTCATCATCAGGTCGACGTGCTTGTTGAACCGGGTGCGCAGCTGGTCGGGCGGGAAGTTCTGAAGGACGTCGTTGGACAGGATCAGCGATTCGACGTGCTGTCGCTCCGCGGGGTCGACGTGTCCGTCGGCCGCGGCCACCAGGGCGCACACGGCCATGCTGGCGTCCCGGTAGGCACCGCTCTTCAGCTCGGTCTTGAGTGAGGAGAGCTGTGTCTTGAGCACGCCCACGAGCTGGGCCTTGGACCCGCCGCGCGAGCCGGAGCGCCCGGGTACCCCGGAGCCGCCCGACCCCTGGCCGCTCCGCTGCTGCTGGAGGTTCTTGGCCTGGTCCTTGAGCCGGTCCCACATCGCCACTGCTGCCACCTCGGCTTCGCTTGTCGTTCACCACCGGACACGTGCCGTCACGTGTCATCCCGGCAACGTACATGGCCGTCACCGAGTTCCTTGCCGTACCGGGCCCACGGTCCCCCGGCTCCGGCCGGGGGTCGTGCCCACGGTCTCAGCTGGTGTTCTCCCAGGACTTCTCGTATGCCTTCCTGAGGTCCACGGTCTCGGCCTTGGTGGGAGTGCGAGTGGGCAGGGGCTTGCCGAACTCGCTGAAGTTCCAGGTAGTCGGCCAGGGCCTGTCCTCGGAGTTCCGGATCCTCAGGGGCAACGGTTTGCCCTCCATGGCGACATAGACGGTGACCTTGCGGAAGCCATTGGTCGTCACGGGGATCGCCTTCCGGCCGCCGATCTTGACCACTGAGCCCTTGGTGGCCCCCTCGCCGTCCCAGGCGTCATGGGACTCCCGGAGCACTTTCTCGGCGTTGCTGCACCCTCCGAGCCGGGTGTTCAGATCGAACGCCCTGGCATAGCCGTACTTGCCCTTGAGCTTCTCGGCCAGCTGGGGGCCCACGGGCATCTCCAGGGCCCACAGACCGGGGTCGGCCTTCACCCATGCCATGTCACCCCGTTTGATCGTCTCGCTCAGGTCTCCGCGGTCAACAACCTGTCCGTTCTGCCGCTCTCCACCCTCTCGCGCGGTACCGGTGCAGTCGCCGGACATGTCGATCATCACATTCGACCTCCACCCCAGCTCGGATGTCGTCTCCCGCATCCGGAACGATTCCGCGTCCTGGAGCGCGCGCCTGGCCTTGGCCAGCACGGTCTTCGCGGGCAGTTTCTCGACACCGGATCGGGTCGGTGCCGGTGAGGGAGACGCGTCACTGGAGCCGCTCTTGCCCTGGGGCCCGGAGGTTTCCTCCGTGCCGCAGGCAGCCGTGAGTATGGCCAGTGAGACGGCGGACGCGCCCACCACCGTGTGGCGTGCGATGGTCTTCAGCATTCTCGGTCCCTGTTCTCCGCGCTTTTCCTGTGAGGAATGAACGGTGTGGTGTGCGATGGCTCCCGGGGTGGCCCCGGCCGGAGGTGCGACGGGCTCGGGTACAGCAGTACACGATGCACCGGGATAGGGGTGACCTAGGGAAAAACCCCAGGTCCGGCCGGTAGTGGGCGGCTCATATGCTTCTCCCGGCCGCCACGTCTTACGAGTCTGTGACACACACCGGTGACACGACCGTTTCACCGCCTGAGTGTTGCCAGACTCTGGTGCCAACGGGGTTGCGTACGGCGTTCGTACGGAGCCTGGTCGGATTCTGCGGGAAGTGAGCACTCCATGAGGCAGCGACACAAAGTGAACGGCACACGGCGCAAGGCCCTGTTCGGGGTGGCGGGGCTGGTGCTCGGTGGCGGAGGGCTGGTGGCCATCAACGTGGGTGCCAACGCCAGCGACTCCAGTGAACCCAGCGCCGGTGGTGTGGTCTGTCCCGGTGTGGAGGACCGGCTGGGCGATGTCCCCCAGCCGGCGTCCGCCGAGGTACAGCGAAACCTCGAGTTGATGAAACGCGATATGGAGGCAGCGGACACCAGGCTCTCCTCCGAGCAGGGCGTGTCCTCCCGTACCGTGCTGGATCCCCTGCGGTCCAAGAGGGCGGCCATTCTGGAGCGGATCGAGATAGCGGTCGAACGGGCGGGCGCCGAGCGCCCGAAGGATCTCCAGAGCCTCGCGACCTGTACGGCCGCCGGTACCGGGGCAGCCACGAAAACACCGGGCGGGAACGGGCAGCAGAGCCCCCAGCAACCGCCCGCCACGGGCACACCGCAACCCTCCGGCGGGCCCGCGCCCGAGGACTTCGTCGACATCACGAGGGCCCAGCCCAACGTGCAGCCGGTGCGCAACGGCGGAGCGGCGTCCAAGGGCGCGTTCCGTACCCGGTGCGGTGTCAACAAGGCGGGCCGGTTCAACTCGGACAACGTCATCGTGGCCCCGGGCGTCAGCAACGGCGCACATCACACCCACGATTACGTCGGTGCCGTCGGTGTCGACGCCTTCACCGATGACGACGCCCTGGCGGCGTCCCGGACCACCTGCACCAACGGGGACCGGTCCACCTACTACTGGCCGGTGCTGCGGGACCGCGACGGCGTCCAGGAGTCGGACGCCGACAAGCAGGGCGGCGGTGCCGAGGGGAACACCGGCAAGATCCTCACCCCGGTCCGTGTCTCACTGGAGTTCATCGGCAACCCGAACTCCAAGGTGACCGCCATGCCGCGATTCCTGCGCATCATCACCGGTGACGCCAAGGCCAACGCCAACGGCGGCGCCAACGCGAACGCCCGTTTCACCTGCACCGGATTCGAGAACAAGGTCGAGCTGCGCGACAAGTACCCCGTCTGCCCGCAGGGCAGCAAGCTGATGCGAGTGTCCAAGTTCCAGAACTGCTGGGACGGCAAGAACACCGACAGCGCCAACCACCGCTCACACGTCGCCTTCGCCGACCAGCGCGGTGTGTGCCCGGCGGGTTTCCGGCCGATTCCGCAACTCGTCCAGCGCGTCACCTACAACGGTCTCGCCGGTTCGACCGCGTTCGCCATCGACAGCTTTCCCGAGTCGCTGCACAAGCCCATCACCGATCACGGCGACTTCATCAACGCCATGCCGAAGAAGCTCATGAAGAAGGCCGTCAAGTGCATCAACTCCGGCCGTCGCTGCGGCTGAAAGTCAGCTCAGGCGGGCATGGCCGTGGCGGATGAAACCACCGGCTCCGGGGTGTTGAGGAGCGTCAGCAGCCGGGCCACCTGATCCGCCATCGCCTCGCGGGCGGGCCGCAGATAGCTCCGGGGATCGACTGTCCCCGGAGCGGTGGCCAATGCCTCGCGGACCCCGCCGGTGAAGACCGTATTGAGGAAGGTGGACATGTTGACCTTGCTCATTCCGGCCTGCACCACCGCCGTCAAGGTGGTGTCGTCCGCGCCGGAGGAACCGTGGAGCACCAGCGGTACGGACACCGCCGCCCGCAGCGCGCGCACGAGGTCCAGGTCGACCGCGGCGGTCCGCTCGGTCATCTGGTGGGACGTACCGACGGCCACGGCCAGGGCGTCGACGCCAGTCTCCGCGACGAATCGCGCGGCCTGTTCCGGGTCGGTCCGCACACCGGGGGCATGGGCGCCGTCCTTGCCCCCGACTTCGCCCAACTCGGCCTCCACGAACACACCGTGGCGGTGGCACCACGCGGTCAGCTCCCGGGTGCGGGTGACGTTCTCCTCCCACGGCAGGTGCGCGCCGTCGTACATCACCGAGGTGAATCCGCACACGACGGCTTCCTCGATGAGGCGGGGGCGGGTGGCGTGGTCGAGATGGAGCG
This sequence comes from Streptomyces sp. NPDC048636, assembly GCF_040650655.1. Classification (NCBI taxonomy): domain Bacteria; kingdom Bacillati; phylum Actinomycetota; class Actinomycetes; order Kitasatosporales; family Streptomycetaceae; genus Streptomyces; species Streptomyces sp. NPDC048636. The sequence goes on from NZ_JBEZHR010000006.1 coordinate 221,764, forward strand.
CCACCGGCACCGCGGTGGCCTCGATCGCGGTCCGGGCCGCGGCGGCCAGCGGGGCCAGGGAACCGCGGTAGGCCGTGGCGTTCTCGCTGATCTGCACGATGACCGGCAGCCCGGCCCGGGTGGCGCCGGTGAGGACGGCCTCCAGCTGTTCGAGGAGGACGACGTTGAAGGCTCCCGCGGCCAGCGGTGTTGCGGTGAGCACCTCATGGGTGGGGACGAGCGGCATGGGATGTCCTGGTCCTGGAGGTCAGACGGCGGTGTCGAGGATGACGGAGCGGCTGAGGTGGGCGGGGCGGTCCGGGTCACGGCCGGCGTCCTCGGCCAGCCGGACGGCCAGGCGCTGGGCCAGCACCAGTTCGGCCAGCGGGTCCAGCGTCGGCTGCCGCAGGGCCGCTCCGGTGGCGCCGATCTGTTCGCCCAGCGACGGGTCCACGGGGTCCAGGCTCCAGACCGCTCGTCCGGCGCGGGCCACCGCGATGGGGCCATGCCGGTACTCCATCGCCGCGTAGGACTCCGTCCAGTGGCCCGCCGCCTCCCGCACCTTCAGCGCCGCCTCGTCGGCCAGGCCGACGGTCCACCCGGAGCCGAGGAAGGTGATCTGTCCGGCGGTGGTGAGCCCGTGCGGCAGCGGGAGGGCGAGTGCCGTGCCGATGTCGGCGAGGGCGGCCGAAGTGGAGAGCCCCAGATGTGCGCGGAGCAGCGTCAGCACGGTGGTGGGGAAACGCGTCTGCACCACGGATCGCTCATCGGCGTGATCGAGGCAGATGACATCGTCGGCCAGGGCCGCCGCGGGGGAGTCGGCGACGGCCGTCACCACGGTGATCCTGGCCGATGACGCGGCCGAGCCCAGTGCGGTGAGGACTTCGGTGGTCGTTCCGGAACGGGTCAGTGCCAGGACCCGGTCGTAGCATCGGTCCACCTTGTGCTCCGACGCGGGGTAGGCGTCGGTGATGCCGTGCCGCTCGCCCTCGCGCAGTGCCGCGTAGCTCCGCGCCATGAACAGCGACGTGCCGCAGCCGATGACCGCGACGCGTTCACCGGGGGCGGGCAACGCCTTCTCGTAGGAGGGGAGTTCGCTGATCGCGCGCTCCCAGCAGCCGGGCTGGGAGGCGATCTCCTCGGAGGTGTGGGACATGGGTACTCCTGAGTGGGTACGGGATGTGCGGTGTCGGGTGGCGGATCAGGTGCCGAGCGTGGCGCGCAGGGCGGGCTCGAGCCGGTCGGCGTGGGCCCGCACCATGTCGTCGCACAGCTCCCAGATCTGCTCGACGCGCAGGGCGGCGGAGGTGGCGGGGTCGACCATGGCGGCGTGCCGGATGTGCCGTGGCTCGTCCTCCAGCGCCGCCCGCACCACGAGGTCGTTCATGCTGAGGTAGGCGCGGTTGAGCGCGGCGAGTTGGGGAGGCAGTGGGCCGATACGGGTCGGCTGCACACCGGAGCCGTCGACCAGACACGGCACCTCGACGATCCCGTGTGCGGGCAGGTTCTCGATCAGCCCCCGGTTCGGCACATTGCCGTACACCGTCCGGGGCGTGCCGGTGGTGATGCTGTGGATGATCTGCGGCGCGTACTCCATGGTTCCCTCGACGGGCATCCCCGTACCGGCGGCGAGCGCGTCGCGGGTCTTCTCGTACGCGACCAGGTTCTCGTCCACGATGTCGAGATAGGCGCCGACGGGGAGCCGCAGCCGTTCGATCTCGCTGCGGTGGCGCAGATACCAGGGCAGGTACTCGGAAGAGTGCTCGCTGGTCTCGGTCGGGTAGAAACCCAGCCGCCGGTAGATGTCGACGCGGACCCGGCGGCGGAGTTCCGGATCGTCGGCGATCAGGGCGTCCAGCCGCCGGTACAGGTCCTCGCCGTCGTGCTCGAACCGCAGCACCCACGCCTGGTGGTTGACACCGCCCGCGAGGAAGTTGACCTCATCGACGGGGGCGTTCACCAGACGGCACAGGTCGTGCACCGTCCAGTGGACCGAATGACACAGGCCGACCACCCGGCGCAGTCCGGTGGCCTCGGTGAGGTACTGGACGTTCATGGCCATGGGGTTGGTGTAGTTGAGCAGCCAGGCACCGGGGCACACCGCCGCGATGTCCTCGCCGAGCGCCTTCAGGAACGGGAACGTGCGCAGGGCGCGGAAGATGCCCCCGATGCCGAGGGTGTCGCCGATGGTCTGCCGGAGCCCGTAGCGGGCCGGTACCTCGAAGTCGGTCCGGGTGGCCTCGACCATGCCGATCTGGACGAGGTTGATGACGAAGTCGGCGTCCGCCAGCGCGGCGCGACGGTCCGCGTGGGCGGTGACCTTCGGTGCGGCCCCGCGCTGTCCGGCGATGTACCGGGTGGCCGCCTCGGCGGTCGCCAGGCGTTCGGGGTCGATGTCGTGCAGGGCGATGTGCGCGGTGCGCAGCTCCGGGAAGGTGAACAGGTCCGCCAGCAGACCCTGGGTGAAGACGACACTTCCGGCGCCGACGAGAACAACCTTGGGAATGATCATGATGCGTCGGCTCCAGGGGTCGTGAGGTGGGCCAGTGCTTCGTCCCAGGTGGGCTGGGCGTCGGTGCCGCCGGGACGACGGGTGGACAGGGCACCGCACACGGCGGCGACGCCGAGCGCACTGGCTGGTGGGTGGCCGTTGAGCCACGCGCTGAGGAACCCGGCGTCGAAACTGTCGCCGGCGCCCACGGTGTCGTACGGCTCCACGCGGATTCCGGCGGTGGTGTGCAGTACCGTGCCGTCGTGGCAGAGCGCGCCGGAGGCGCCGTTCTTCACCACGACCAACCGTCCCCGCCCCGCCAGGGCCCGCGCGGCCTCCGCCACGTGCTCGGCACCGATGGTCGTACCGGCCAGACGGCATGCCTCGTACGCGTTGGGCAGCAGTACGTCGGTCTGTTCCAGGACACCGGCGAGCGTGGACCGGTCCCATCGGCCGGAGGGGTCGTCATTGGTGTCGAGGGAGGTGGTGGCACCGGCCTCGCGGGCGGTACGGAACAGCCCGGGAAGCCCGGCCGCCAGCTGCGGCATCAGGAAGAACGAGGCCGCGTGGACATGGCGGGCCGACGCCAGCAGCCGTTCGGGGACATCGGCCTCCGACACGGCGGGCAGCGTGCCCGGTGCGGTGACGATGGCGCGGTCGTCGTGCCGGGTGACGCTCACGGTGAGCGGTGTCGGCAGGCCGCCGTCGATCTGGAGCGCGTCGACGTCGACCCCGCGTGCGGCGAGCCGGTCACGGACGTAGTGTCCCGCGTCGTCGTCGCCCACCCGGCCCGCGAAGGCGACCCGCAGACCCAGGCGCGCCGCGCCGCAGGCGGCGATCGCGGCAGAGCCGCCGAGGGTCATGGTTCCGCGGTCGGCCAGTTGTTCCCGCTGGTCGAAGGCGAGCGGAGCGGTGAGCGGGCCGATGATGACATCCGGGTTGGCGTCCCCGACGACGAGCAGGTCAAAGCTGCGTGGCATGAGGTTTCCTGGAGAAGTGGAACGAGGAAGGAGACAGGACGGGCCGGTGGCGTGGTGGCCGTTTCAGCCCTTGAGTCCGGTCGAGGTGATGGACCGGATGAAGGTCTTCTGTGCGGCGAGGAATGCGATCAGTACGGGAAGGACCGTGATGACGTTGCCCGCCATGACCGCCGACCACTGGACGTTGTGCTGTCCCTGGAAGGTCGTCAGCCCCAGTTGCAGGGTGTACTGCGGTTCATGATGGATCGCGATCAGTGGCCAGGACAGATCGTTCCAGGTGCTGAGGAAGGTCAGCACGGCCACCGTGGCCAGCGCGGGCCGGGACAGCGGCAGTACGATCCGCAACAGCACCCCCAGCCGTGAACATCCGTCGATCCAGGCCGCCTCCTCCAGTTCCCGGGGGAGGCTCAGGAAGAACTGGCGCAGCAGGAACACGGAGAACGGCGTCACCAGGGACGGGACGATGAGGGCCCCGAGGGTGTCGATGAGCCCCAGCTCCTTCATGACGAGGAAGGTGGGGATCATCGTCAGCTGAAACGGGATGATCATGGTCGCCAGCATCAGGCCCATCAGCACCCGCGACCCACCGAACCGCATCCGGGCGAAGGCGTAGCCACCGAGCGTTCCGAGAACGAGATTGGAGGCGACGGCCACCGCCGACACGATCAGCGAGTTGGCGAACCAGCGCGGGAACATCGCGTTGCTGAGGACGAAGCGGTACCCGCCCGGATCGATCTCCGCGGGCCACAGCGCCGGTGGAAACCGGTTGATCTCCGCGTTGCTCATCACGGAGCTGAGAACCAGCCAGATCAGAGGGGCGGCGAACAGCAGTGCCAGCGGGGCGAGCAGCAGATGCCAGGCGTCGAAGGGCAGCCGCGGACGGCCCCGGCGGCGCGCGGTGGCCGACGCGGAGCGGCCGCTGTCGCCGGTGCGGCGCCCGGTGGCGGGCTTGCGGACCGCGGACAGGAGCGTCATGTCCTGGCTCCCTTCATCTGACGGATTCCATTGCGCCGCCGCACCAGCCGCAGACCGACCGTGACCAGCAGCAGGCCCACGGCGAGGACATACGCGGCCGCCGCGCCGTATCCGGCGGTGAAGTTCTTGAACGCCTGCTCCCAGATGAAGTAGACGATCACGGTGGTCGAGCCGAGCGGACCGCCCTTGGTGGTCACGTACACCAGGTCGAAGACCTGGAGGGCGTTGATGGTCTGCCACAGCACCAGAAACACACTCACCGGTGTGAGGGTGGGCAGGGTGACGTGGCGCAGCACTTGCCGCCCGGCCGCGCCGTCGAGGGTGGCCGCCTCCGTCAGCTCCTTCGGCACGTCTTGGAGGGCGGCGAGGTAGATGACGACGCAGAATCCCGTACCACTCCACACCGACACGGCCACCAGGGCGAAGAGCGCCTGCCCGGGATCGGCGAAGAAGCCCTGCGAGCCGATACCGATCCGGTGCAGCAGGGAGTTGGCCGCCCCGAACTCCGGGTCGAGGATGAAGGAGAAGAGCACGCCCTGCGAGGTCGCGGAGATGACGAACGGTACGAAGATGAGGGTGCGGTACAGGCCGGTGAACGTCATGCGCCGGTTGAGGACGAGCGCCAGCGTCAGCCCGAGGACGATGCTCAGCGGGACGTACAGCGCGGTGTAGAGCAGGGTGTTGCGTACGGCCTGAGCGAACTGGGGGTCGTCCGCGAGCTGCCGGTAGTTCTCCAGTCCGACCCAGCGGCTGGGGGTGAGCAGATCCGAGGACTGGAAGGACAGCATCAGCGACCACAGCACGGGCACGATGCTCAGCCCGAGGATGACCAGGACGGAGGGGGAGACGAAGGCCCAGGCCGCGGCCGACTCGCGGCGCCTACGGCGGTGCGGGGACGGGGCCCTGCGGACGTCCGGGGCGATGGTCAGGGGGGTGGGTCGTGGCATGGTGTCCCTCAACGGCCCGAGGCGAGGGCCGCGTTGGCCCGGGAGGCACAACCACGCAGGGCGGCGGACGGACTGCTCTTGCCGAGCAGCACCGAGGTGACCGCCTCGGCGAACGCCTCCGAGATCTTTGGATACGCCGGGTTCACCGGCCGCACCCGCGCGGTGGCCACGACATCGGTGAACACGGAGAGTCCGGGCACCTCGCGCGTGTGCGTCCGCCACTGCTCCAGGCTCTCCGTCGGGCGGCTCAGCGGCAGACTCCCCGCCTTGACCGCCCAGCGCACGTCCTGCGCGGGCCGGTTCAGCCAGCCGATGAGGGTACGGGCGGCCTTCATCCGCGCCGGTCCGTTGTCGAAGACCGCCCAGGTATCGGGGCCCGATATCGTGACCGACTTTCCGTTGAACCCCGGCAGGGGGACCACGTGGTAGTCGATACCGGCCTGCCGGATGTCCGGCAGTTGCCATGGGCCGGTCGTCACCATGCCCAGGCGTCCCCCCGCGAACACCTGGTACATCTGCTCACCGCCGGGCTTGGGGTCGACGTAGCAGCTCTTGTCCGCCACCAGCGCCTGTACGACCTCCAGGGCCCGTCGCCCGGGCTCCCCGGCGAACCCGATCCGCCGTCCGTCCTTGGCGATGACCTCTCCGCCCAGGTCCCAGATCATCGGCCACATGCGCCACACGGTGTCCTCGTCGCCCGCACCGGGCCACCCCGTCCCGAACACGTTCTTGCCCCCATCGGTCAGCCGCTTCGCCGTGTCCACGTACTCCTGCCAGCTCCAGCCCGGCTTCGGCAGGGCCACTCCCGCCTCGCGGAACACCTTCTTGTTGCAGACCACCGCCAGCGAGTCCAGCAGCGCCGGAGCGGCACGCACCTTGCCGTCGACCGTGACGGCGTCCCGGGCGGCGGGCCAGTACCGCTTCCACGGCACAGGACCCGATTCGACGAAGTCCGTGAGGTCGGCCAGCTTGGGGGAGCGCGCCACGCTGGCCAGGTCCGACCCGAAGATGTAGGCGATGTCGGGGGCGGAGCCGGAGGCGAGACCGGCGGTCACCTTCTGGAGCATGGCATCGGCGATCACACCTCCGCCGAGGTTCACCCGGATCTTGGGGTGCGCCCGGTGGAAGTCCGCCACCAGGGCCTTGAGCGTCTTCAGCGCGGTGTCCGCCTGTCCGTGCCACATCTCGATGCGGACGCTGCCGTCGGGGGAGGTTCCGTCTTCGCCGCCGCACGCGGACACCGTCGTACCGGTCATCGCGGCGAGGGCTATCGCCCCGCCGCCGCTCAGCACACCGCGGCGCGAGGGACCGTTGTCCGAACGGTGGGCCATGTTTACCTCCAGGTGGTCAGGGAGGGGGCCGGGACGGCTGCCTCCTGGGAGCGGTCGCCGTCGGCCGCGGAGTCGTGCAGGGGGAAGGGCGAGGAACGGGGGGAAACCCGTACGGGGCGCCCCGGTGGGGCCGGGGGGGTGCTTGCCACCGTGGCGCCACGGACGGGACCCGTCCGGGGGGTGCGAGGCGGACCGGCGCCCGCCCCGCAGGTGGCGGTACTAGCAGGTCTTGCGGACGTAGGTGTTTCCGTCCTCGTCCGTCTCGCCCGGCTTCAGGACAGCGACGTCACGCTGTACCACGCTGACCCGGTCAGCGTACTGACAGGCGTTCGCCATGCCCGCGTCGGTGTACTCGATCATGATGACGTTGTTGCCGAACGCGGAGATGTACTTGCCGCACTCGTTCCAGCTGGGGTCGCCGCACTCCTCCGCGACGGCGAAGTCCAGGCCGTTGGCGACGCGGTTCGGAGCGAGCTCCACCGTGTTCTTCTGTCCGACGGCCAGGCCCTTGCTGTGACCGTAGGAGGACAGGAGTCGCATGAACGCCTGGGCGTCGTCTTCGGTGATCTTGCCGGCGACGACATCCCGCGAGTACGTGTCGAAGTTGTCCAGTTCCAGGGCGTTGAACCCCTTGCTGGCACAGGTGTCGATCTGGCCGTTGATCTTGTTCGCGATGGCCTGGCGCTTGGCGTCGGTGGTGATGTCGAGGATCGCCTCCCGCCACGCTTCGTCGATCACGGTCTCGCCGTTGGCATCCTTGAGCAGCAAGTTCTGGTCCCAGTCCGCGGGACCGTCCACTTCGCCGATCTTCTGGGTCTGGAAGGCGTTGACGTAGCAGATGTTGTACAGACCCTGCGCCGGGGAGTCCTTCCAGTCACGGCTGACCACCGTGACACCCGGGGGCGGTGTGTAGCCGCCGTTGATCTGGTAGTCGAAGTCGGCGTTGACCGGGGGAGGGGTGAAGGACGCGGCCTGGGCGGATCCGGGCGTGGAGATCGCGAGGGCTGTCACTGCGATCACGCCGGTGGCCAGGAAAATCCGGGAACGGGCTCTCTTCAGAAGACTCACGTACGAGCTCCCTGATACGGGGGTACGTCCCCGCCTCGGTGACCGTGGGGCGACCTGGCGACTCGGGCCGGGCTCGCGGCGGCGATGGCCACCTACCGGCTGGGCGTACCTCTGACGCGAAGTTCTTCGACTTCGGCGTGCAACGGAGTAAACAGGCCAGATTCAGCCATCGTCAAGAGCTTGAAACTGCGTGTTTTCTGTTCGAGAGTGTTCAGATCGAGTGACCCGAGCGATGCCACGAAGCACTTCGGAGCCCACAGGCCCTCCCGCGAGTGGTGTGCGCTGCCGCAAGCTCGACAGACGCCGCGCACGTCGGAATGCGCGGTGATCCGCAGTACGACGGTGCCTGAACGGTGCCGTGCGGTATCGCGCAGGGGGCGCGTGCTTTCGCGTGGTCTCACGCGGAGAGGTGGAGCAGTGTCCGGAGCACACGGAGAATCATCCGGCGACGAGGCGGACCGCAATCGCCGCAAGCTCAGAACGGAGCGCCATCTGCGCATCATTGAGCATGTCAGTGAGCACGGCGGCGCGGATGTGGCCGCCCTGGCGACATGGCTGGATGTGTCCAGTGCCACCGTCCGCCGGGATTTGCAGTTCCTGAGCGATCAGCGGCTCCTCCAGCGCACCCACGGAGGTGCGGTCTCGAGCGAAGCGGGCGTCGAACTGCCCTTGCGGCGCCGGGTGGAACGGTTCCACACGGAGAAGCGGGCCATCGCGGTGGCGGCGGTGGACCTCGTCCCCGAGGGTGCGGTGGTCGGGCTCACCGGCGGCACGACCACCACCGAGATCGCCCGGCTGCTGTCCCAGCGCGGACCCGTCACCATCGTGACCAACGCCGTCAACATCGCCGCGGAGATGGTGCCCCACCCCGAGGTACGCCTCGTGGTGACCGGTGGCCACGCCCGCAGCAGGACATACGAACTGGTCGGGCCGGGCGCGGAGAAGATGCTGGCCGAGTACCACACCGACATCACCTTCCTCGGTGTGGACGGCATCAGCGTGGAACGCGGCTGCACCACCCATGATCCGCTGGAGGCGGCCACCAACCGCGCCTTCCTGGCGAGCACGGCGCAAGCCGTGGTCGTCGCCGACCACTCCAAGATCGGCAAGGCGACCTTCGCGCGCATCTGCCCCACCCGGGCCATCAGACGCCTGATCACCGACGCCGCGCCCGAGGACGACGAACTGGCCCGCATACGCGATTGCGGAGTCTCCGTGACCTCGACCGGCACCGCCGGGCACGGCGGTGCGTCAAGCTGAGCGAGGCCGTGTGTCCATCCCGACCGGAGCCGTCCGGATGATGAGGCCCCTGACCGCCTCGCGGAGACACCGTCGCCCGGTCGGCCGAGGAGTTCGCCGCGCTCGGCGCCCCCTTCGCCCGCCGCGGTCGCCGCGCCCCGGAGTACACCCCGCCACGCACACGCTCCGGCCCCCATATGGCCTCGTTCGACGGGGAGTTCACCCAGCCATGCGCCCCGGCCCATTCAGCACGGCCCGCCGCTCCGGCATGACATGCTGCGCCCGTGGATCAGGCGGAAGCACTGCTCCTCGGAGGACGGGCCGGAGTCGGCAAGACCACGGTGGCATGGGAGGTTTCCGCACTGCTGCGCGCCACGTCGGTCCGGCACGCGGTCATTGACGGTGACTTCATGGGACAGGTGCATCCGGCGCCGGACGGCGACCCCGACCGGTCCGCCATCACCGAAAGCAATCCGACGGTGGTGTGGGCGAACTTCATCCGGCACGGATATCACCGGCTGGTCTACACGAACCCGTTGAGCGTACTGCCCCATACGGCGGGGATGTTCGAGCGCGCGATGGGATCGGATGTGCGGCTCATACGGGTCCTGCTGACCGCCTCCGACACCACCACCCGTGAACGCCTGGTACGCCGGGAGATCGGCTCGGAGCTGCAACAGGAGCTCGAGAGCAGCGCGCGCAAGGCACGGCTCCTGGACCGGCGGGCCGCCGCGGAGACCGTACGGGTGGCGACGGACGGGAGGACCGTGGCGGACATCGCTCACGAGGTGGTGGCCGCCACCGGCTGGGCCGACGAGCAATCCACGCGTCGGCCGTGAGGGTGTCCGAGGACGCCGTGCCGCGCCGAGCGCGGGCTACGGTTCGATGACCGGTACCCGCACCGCGCGGGCGAGCCAAGTGGGCTGATGGCCTCCCGGCACACGGTGTTTGCCGGATCGGCAACAGACATCGCCGATGCCGGGCCCGGTACTGCACGATCCGTACTGGTGCGCCCGCCCGCGGAAGACGATCGCCGTTTCCCGCACCTCCGCGGCCACCGGTCATCCGCACAGTGCCCGGGAGGAATCCATGTCGCAACCGACCGAAGCCGACCCCACCCATCGCCTGGTGCCCGGGCCCGTCGGCCGGATCCACCTGGTCGAGCAGGGCAGCGGACCCCTGGTGCTGCTGGTGCACGGGTTCCCGGAGTCCTGGTACTCATGGCGTCACCAGCTGCCCGCCCTGGCCGGGGCGGGCTATCGAGCGGTCGCGGTGGACGTACGCGGCTACGGGCGCTCCGCCGCGCCCGGGGCAGTGGAGGCGTACCGGATGCTCGAGCTCGTGGCGGACCAGGTGGCGGTGGTGGAGGCACTGGGGGAGGAGAGCGCCGTGATCGTGGGGCACGACTGGGGCGCGTCGATCGCCGCCACCTGCGCCCTGGTCCGGCCCGAAGTGTTCGGCGCGGTGGGGCTGCTGAGCGTGCCGTACGCCCCACGCGGTGGGCCACGGCCCAGTGAGGTCTTCGCGCGGATGGGCGGGCCGGAGGGCGCGTCGGAGGAGTTCTACGTCTCCTACTTCCAGCGGCCGGGCCGCGCCGAGGCGGAGATCGAGCCCGATGTGCGCGGCTGGCTGGCTGGCTTCTACGCCGCGCTGTCCGGAGACACCATGCCCGCACCCGGCACACCGGACCCGCACTTCGTCGGCGCCGGGGGAACGCTGCGCGAACGGTTTCCCGCCGGCCGTCTGCCGTCCTGGCTCGACTCATCCGAACTCGACGTCTACGCGGGGGAGTTCGAGAGGACGGGAATGACCGGGGCGCTGAACCGCTACCGGAACATGGACCGGGACTGGGAGGACCTGGCCGCGTTCGACGGCGCCCCCGTCACCCAGCCGTCGCTGTTCATCGGTGGCGCCCTGGACGCCTCCACGACATGGATGGCCGACGCGATCGACGCGTTTCCCCGCACCCTGCCCCGCCTCTTGGCCTCGCACATCCTCGACGGCTGCGGACACTGGCTCCAGCAGGAACGTCCGGGCGAGGTCAACCGACTGCTCACCGAGTGGCTCGACGCCCTGCCGCGCTGAACCAACGACCCGTGATCATAAAGGGTTTGTGCGGGGTGTGACGGCGTTGCTAGTGTCGCGTCGGCGCGAGAGGCGCGCGATCAGCGGGACGAGGAGGTTGATGAATATGGCCGCGGTGGTCCTTCATCGGCATGTCCTTGTCCGGCCCGCGCGCTAGCGCAAGCGCGGTCCGGTCATTCCAGACCATCAGGAGTGACACGTGACTTCCTCATGCACCTCAACGCAGCTCGACCTGACCACCGACCGTCTCGTGCTGCGGCCCTGGACCACGGACGAGGCCACCGCGGTCCTCGCCGACACCAGGTCGTCGCACTGGGCGGCGGACTTTCCCGCCGACGGCGACCGCGTCATCGCGAGCCTCTTCGAAAGCCACCCCGACTGGCTCGGAGCACACGGCCACCGACTTGTCATCGAACGGGACAACGGTCTGGTGGTGGGTTCGATCGGCCTGTTCTGGCCGCCCACCGACGGCACCCTGGAAATCGGGTACGGCATCGTCGAGTCCCGACGTGGCCGGGGCTATGCCTCAGAGGCCACCCGGGCCCTGACGGAGTTCGCCCTCACCGCCTCGGGCGTCCGGACCGTGGTCGCCAGTGTGGAGCTGTCGAACCCGGCCTCCGTCCGTGTGCTGGAGAAGGCGGGTTTCCGGCGCTGGACCACCGAGGACGACTCGGCCCGTTTCCGGTTCACGGGACCTGAGCGACACGGGTGACATACCGGTGGGGCCGGTGGATTCCCGCCGGCCCCACCGCCACCAGTGCTCTCCTCCACCCGGCGAACTGATCCGGTGGTGCCAACCGCCCAGGCCTCTGTGACGTCCTCCTGGACATGCGCGAGATCTTCGGTGGGATAGGTCGGCTGGTCACCTTCACGGTGCTCCAGGTGCGTTGCTGCGCGTTCGCGGTGGCGCTCCTGGGCGGTATCGCCCTCTCCCGGGTGCTCCCGGACCTGCCGATCGCGCGGTACGACCTGGTGCTGGTCTACGGGTTGCTGCTCACCCTCGTCGCGCGTCGGCTGCGCTGGGAGAGCGGACGGGACACGCTGGTGATCGCGGTATGCCATGGTGTCGGCCTGCTGTTCGAGCTGGTGAAGGTGCACATGGGGTCCTGGAGTTACCCGGAGGACGCCGTGACGAAGATCGCCGGTGTGCCGCTGTACGGCGGGTTCATGTACGCGGCCGTCGCCAGCTATGTGTGCCGTGCCTGGGACCTGTTCCAGCTGCGCTTCACCGGTTACCTCGCCAACGCGACCACCGTGGTCGCGGCCGGGGTCTACCTCAACTTCTTCACCCACCACTGGCTGCCCGACGTTCGCTGGTTGCTGGCCGCCGCGATGCTGGCCGTCACCGCCCGGGCCTCGGTCGGCTACACGGTGGGCGACCGCCGCTACCGGATGCCACTGGCGCTCTCCTTCGTGCTGATCGGATTCTTCTTGTGGGTGGCGGAGAACGCGGCCACCTACGCGGGTGCCTGGAGCTACCCCCATCAGCTCGGCGGCTGGCAGCCCGTGGCGTTCACCAAGTTCGGTGCCTGGGCCCTGTTGATCAGTGTCACGTTTGTGCTGACCGAACGCCTGAAGTCCGCCGAGCGTGGCACCGCGGTCGAGCACCGGGCGGCTGCCGGGGCCGGGCTTTGGCGGCGTGGTGAGCTCAACCCTCATCTCCCGCGGAAGCGCTGGGTGCGGCGCGTGCTCAGCTCGGCGCCCGGCGGCCGGACCAGGCACTGACGGGCTGCTTCGGGTTGCGCGGAGCCCCGAGCCAAGGCGATGGGCGCGCGGGACGCCCGTATCTCACCGTGTGACTCCCCTGACCAGCGGGCGGGGGCAGTTCTCAGCCGCGTCCGGGTCTGCGGGAGCGTAGGGAGACGGTCGCGGGTGTGGTGGCACGGTGGCCGGTGGGCTGCCGGGGCGCGGATGGGGTGAGTGGCGAGCTGCCGCGGATCGGTCTGGCGGTGGGGACCGCTCGGGGGTGGTGGCCGGAGGGTGGCCCTCGACGCTTGTTTCCGGAACTCGTCCGACATCTGTCCGACTCCACGGGGTTCATCGTGATCAGCGCCTCTCCTCGCTGTCGAGTTCGAATATCCGGGAGGCTCGAATTCATGGTTTCCGGGGAGTAAGGATGGCCCGCGACGGCCCTTCCGGAACCTCTTGAGCTCCCCATATCAAAGGCACCTTGGGGATCGGTGGAACACTGACTGAATCCCGAGGGTGTTGATCTGTTAAGCAACTTGTGATGTTAGGCTCACCGCTGATCGTCACTGATTCCCTTCCCGTCCGCCCCGGCTGGCGTCCCGTCACCGGGTCTGGAATTGCTCATGAGTTCGATTTTCTGCTCAATCTCTGGACTCGGCCCTCGGTTCGGCCTCTCTCGAGGGTATGTCCGGTGAATGGCGGGAACGTTTGCCGGGAATGCCCTATGGGTTCGAAGTGGCGTATCAGTCGCTACCTCGTGTTCTTGATTGGAGTGAGTCATGTCCCTGGGGTACTTGTTCGGCGGCGGTGTCGGAAGTGAGCCGCACGGAATTGAGTTGTATGAGACATCTCCTCTGATGCGGCGGCTTTACGAGCAGGTATCCGGCTGGACCGGCCTCACCGCCGAGCAGATCCTGCGCGAGGAGCTGCCCCCGGAGCAGGAGCGGCGGCAGAGCGTGGGCAGCATCCGGGAAGCGGCGCTCGCGATGGCCGTACACGACCTCCTCGCCGAGGCCGGCCTGAGACCGGATGTGATCGGCGGATTGAGCCTGGGAGCGATGACCGCCAGTTCGCTGGCGGGGGCGCTCGACCGGCAGGAGCTGTTCGCCATGCTGGCTCACGCGGGGAGCGCGCCCGACCCCGGGCCGGAGCACATCGCCCAGGGTATGGCCCTGGCCTTCGTCCCGGGACAGGCCGCCGACGCCGCGCCGCCGTGGGAGGGTGTGGCCGGTGTCCATCTGGCCGGGGACTTCGGGCCGACCGTCGACGGCTCGCGACGCATCCATATGCTGGCCGGGCACCACAGCGCCTTGGAGGAGCTGGTGGCGGCGGCGCCACCGGGCGCGATCGTGCCACTGCCGGGCCGCACCATCGCCGTCCACTCACCGCTGCGCGGCCCGTACCGTGAGTTCATGACGCCGTATATCGCGTCCATGTCATTCAGCGCGCCGGGCGTTCCGCTGCTCTCCTGTCTGGAACGGGAGGTGATGAAGACGGCGGAGGACGTACGGTCCATGTTCCAGCGGAATTCCACCGAGCCGATCAGTCTTGTCCATCTCTACGAGGGAATGCGGGACTGCGGTGTGCGGCTGGGTCTGGTGATGGGGCCGTCCATCCCCGAAGGGCTGCTCGATTTTCCCTTCCCGGTCGTCCATGTGACCCGTCCCGAACATATCGAACTGGCTGTCAGCACCGTGTACGAACTGGGTCTCGAATTCTCCGGCACACAGGGTCGGTGAACATGAGAGAAGACCTGCGCGAAATCGACCCCGACATACTTTCGGTGGACCCCGACACCCTGGTGCCGCGATGGCTGAGCATCGATATCGACCAATGGACCCGTCGTGTCATCCGGAGGACGTTCGACCCGGATTCCGGAAGTCCCTACTGGCTGGGGCGTGTTGAAGGGCTCGGCTTCGATCCCCTCGACATCACGCGCTACGAGGAGCTCACCGCTTTCGGCCCCTTCCCGGTGGCCGATCTGCGGACCCGGAACCCGGAGGAACTCGTCCCGCGGGCCGTACCGCGGCCGCTCGCCGGTCGGATCTGGGACACCGGCGGCACCACCGGCCTCCCGTGCCGTGTCTTCTACACACCCGACATGCTGCGGCACCGGGGGGTCTGGCGCCGGTGGTCCTTCGTCCGGGAGGGATTCGCGACCGGCCGGACCTGGTTGCAGGCCACACCCACCGGACCACATCTCATCGGCCACGGGGTGTGGGAGGTCGCCGACCTCCACGGGGGACAGGTGTACGCCATCGACATGGACTCGCGGTGGGTCAAGCGGCTGATCCGCGAAGGGCGTCTCGCGGACGTCGAGCACTACACCTCGCACCTTCTGGAGCAGATCACCGATGTCCTGGACCGGGGCGGCGTCGACTACCTCAACACCACCCCGGCGCTGTTCGAGACCATGAGGCGGCGATGTCCCAAGGCCGTGGCGGGCCTGGACGGTGTACGGCTGAGCGGAACCCAGATCAACGCCGCCATGTACCGTGACTTCCTGGCCGCGCTGGAAGGCGGCATCTGCGGCATCAGCTACGGCAACACCTTCGGCAACGCCGCCTGCCTCGGTGTGCGCCCGGACGGCCGGACGATCCCGTATATGCCGAACTACCCCCAGGTGACGATGGCGGTCGTCAGCAAGGACGACTGGTCCTCCGTAGTGGCCCCCGGCGAAGCGGGACAGGTACGTCTCACCGTGCTCCACCAGGACCTCTTCCTGCCGAACATCCTGGAACGCGACCAGGCGGCCCGCTACGTGGACGACGACTGGCCATGTGACGGTGTGGCCGATGTCCGCCCGCTCCAGGTGACGAACTCGGCGCCCGAGGGCCTGTACTGACGGCCGCTCGTCCGGCGTCCGGCCTCCGGGCTCACCACCTCGTGGCACGGCGGTACGCCATGTCCAGCCGTGTTCCAGCCCGCCTTCGGGCGGTCCGTGCTCAGCCAGCCCATCCCCTCCCCAATCGCCCACAACCCGCGAAGGAGTCACGGCGTGATGGCCTCCAAGTCCCCTGCCGGGCAGCCCGTCCTGTGGACCCTGTCCGCCGACGGCCGGGGAGCGCTCAGGGCGCAGGCGCGGCGGCTGCGAGACCATCTCGACTCATCGGCGCCGACGAGCCCGGCCGCCATCGGACGCGCTCTCGCCCGTATGCCACACCCCCACGGGCATCGCGCCGCCCTGACCGCGCACGACCTGGAGGGTTTCCGCGCACGGCTCGACGCGCTCGCCGAAGGGCGCACGATGCCGGGCGTGGTCGAGGGACGACCCGCCGACGCCACCGGCATCGCATTCGTCTTCCCGGGACAGGGCGCCCAGTGGCCGGGGATGGCCAGCCGGCTTCTGGATGAGTCGGCGGAGTTCCGGGCGCGGGTCGACGCATGTGCCCAGGCCCTCGAACCGTTCCTCGACTGGTCGCTCATGGATGTACTGCGCGGCTCCGGTGACGCCCCCACCATGGAGCGGCCGGATGTGGTGCAGCCCGCGTTGTTCGCGGTGGGTGTCGGCCTGGCCACCATGTGGCGGGCCCACGGTGTGGAACCGACGGCGGTCATGGGCCACAGCTGCGGTGAGATCTCCGCCGCGGCGGTCTCCGGCGCCCTCACCCTGGACGACAGCGCACGCGTGGTGGCCCTGTGGAGTCAGGCACAGGCCACCCTCAGCGGACGCGGTGAGATGGCCTCCGTCATGGCGTCCCGGGCCCAACTGGAGCCGCTGCTCCAGCCCTTCGACGGAGAGGTGGTCATCGCCGCGGTGAACGGACCGCGGTCCGTGATCGTGTCCGGCGCCGCCGATGCCGTCGGGGAGGTGGTCGAGCGTCTGACCGCCACCGGTGTCCATGCCCGGCGGATCGCCGTCGGGCTCGCCGCCCACTCGCCGCAAATCGACGCCATCGTCCCGCGGCTGCACTCCGATCTGGCACCTGTCAGCCCGCTCCCGGCCACCCTCCCGTACTACTCCGGGCTCACCGGCGACCTGCTGCACGCACCGGTGCTCGACGCCGCCTACTGGGCCCGCAATCTGCGTCGGCCGGTCCGGTTCGACCGGGCCACCGCCGCTTTGCTGCGCGACGGCCACCGCACGATCGTCGAGATCAGCCCGCACCCGGTCCTGACCTCGGCGCTCCAGGCGACCGCCGAGGCGCGGGGCATCGGCTCCCGGGTCACACCGACGCTCCGGCGGGACCACGGAGACCGGACCCAGTTCCTCACCTCGCTGGGCGACCTCTATGTCCACGGCGTCACACCGGACCTGGAATCGGTCTCCACCGGACTCGACGCCCCTCCCGCCACGCTGCCGCCCGACCTCCGGGACGGCGACGACGCGCCACAGGACCAGGGTGGCGATGCGGACACCGACCGCGGCCCCGAGACACCGGCCGAGGCCCTTCGCGCGGAGCTGAACGCACTCACCGTCACGGGACAGCGCGAACGGCTTCTCCGTCTCGTCCGCGAGGAAGCCGCCACTGTCCTCGGCAGCGGTACCGTCGCCCCCGACACCACCTTCATCGGTCTGGGCATCGACTCGGTGACCGCCGTGGAGCTCCGCAACCGGCTCGTCACGGCCACCGGGATCGACCTCCCGGTGACCGCGGTGTTCGAACATCCCACGCCCACAGCCCTGGCCGAGCGGCTGCGCCCAGGGTTCGTGGCCGATGAAGAGGCCGAGGACGAGGCCGAGAACACCACGGGACATCGTGTCCCGTCCCCCGGCGGCGACGAGGACCCGGTGGCGATCGTCTCGATGGGCTGCCGCCTACCCGGCGGTGTCGACGGACCCGAGAGCCTGTGGCAGCTGCTGAGTGAAGGCGTCGACGCGGTGTCGGCGTTCCCCGTCAACCGGGGCTGGAGCGTGGCCGGCACGGGCCGTACGCACCAGCGGGAGGCCGGTTTTCTGTACGGGGCCGACCGGTTCGACGCCGCCTTCTTCGGCATCTCGCCACGCGAGGCCATCGCGATGGACCCGCAGCAGCGGCTGCTGCTCGAGACATCGTGGGAGGTCTTCGAGCGGGCCGGGATCGATATCGCCTCGCTGCGTGGCAGTCGGACCGGTGTGTACATGGGCGTGATGACCATGGACTACGGGCCCCGTCTCCACGAGGCCACCGACGTCAGCGGTCATGTGCTGACGGGCAACGCCGCCAGTGTGGCGTCCGGCCGTATCGCGTACACCTTCGGATTCGAGGGCGCGGCCGTCACGGTGGACACCGCCTGCTCGTCCTCGCTGGTGGCCCTGCATCTCGCGGTCATGGCCCTGCGCCGTGGTGAATGCGCCCTCGCCCTGGCCGGTGGGGCGACCGTGATGCCGACCCCGGGCATGTTCGTGGAGTTCAGCAGTCAGAACGCCCTCGCGGCCGACGGCCGCTGTAAGGCGTTCTCCGCCGCCGCCGACGGATTCGGCCTCGCCGAGGGAGCCGGTGTCCTGCTGCTCGAGCGGCTGTCCGACGCGCGTCGCCTGGGCCATCCGGTGCTGGCGGTGGTGCGGGGCAGCGCGGTCAACCAGGACGGTGCGAGCAACGGCCTGACCGCCCCGAGCGGTTCGGCGCAGCGGAAGGTCATCCGCGCCGCCCTGGCCGACGCGGGATTGACGGCGCGGGATGTGGACGCGGTGGAGGCGCATGGTACGGGTACCACGCTGGGTGATCCGATCGAGGCGCGGGCACTGCTGGCCACCTACGGTCAGCGGTGTGCGGAGGACCGGCCGCTGTGGCTGGGTTCGCTGAAGTCCAACATCGGCCACACCCAGGCGGCGGCCGGTGTCGGCGGGGTCATCAAGATGGTCCTGGCCATGCGGCATGCCCAGCTCCCCCGCACGCTGCACGCCGACGAGCCCTCCCCACATGTGGACTGGAGCGCGGGCCACGTACGGCTGCTCACCGAGCCGGTGTCCTGGTCGGCGTACGACCGGCCGCGCCGGGCAGGGGTGTCGTCCTTCGGTGTCAGCGGTACCAACGCCCACGTCATCCTGGAGGAGGTGGTCCAGCCGTCGGCCGTGGTGCGCCACGCGTCCGACGACCGGGCCCCTGTGCCGTGGGTGCTGTCCGCACGGAGCGAGACCGCCCTGTACGAGATGGCACGACGCCTGATGGCTCATCTGGAGACCCGGCTCGAGACCACCGCCCCCGACATCGGCCTTTCCCTGTGCACGGGACGGTCCGTGCTGGATCACCGCGCGGTGGTGGTCGGGGGCCGTGAGGCGCTGTGCGGAGGGTTGGCCGCGTTGGCCGAGGCTGTGCCGTCGTCGGTGGTGGTGACCGGCAGTGGTGTGGTGCCGGGTGGAACGGTGTTGGTGTTCCCGGGGCAGGGGTCGCAGTGGGCCGGAATGGCGGCTGAGCTGCTGGATCAGTCGCCGGTGTTCGCGGCGCGGATGGCGGAGTGTGAGGCGGCGTTGAAGCCGTATGTGGGGTGGTCGTTGGGTGAGGTGGTGCGCTCGGGTTCGGGGTTGGACCGGGTGGATGTGGTGCAGTCGGTGTTGTTCGCGGTGATGGTGTCGTTGGCGGCGGTGTGGCGTTCGTTCGGTGTGGTGGCGGATGCGGTGGTGGGTCACTCACAGGGGGAGATCGCGGCGGCCGTGGTGGCGGGCGGGCTGTCGTTGGAGGACGGGGCGCGGGTGGTGGCGTTGCGCAGCAGGGCTCTGGGTGAGTTGGCGGGCTCCGGGGGGATGGTGTCGCTGGCGTGCTCGGCCACCACGGCGGGTGAGTACGTCGAGCGGTGGGGTGGCCGGTTATCGGTGGCGGCTGTCAACGGACCTTCCTCGGTGGTGGTTTCGGGGGAGGTAGAGGCACTGGACGAGTTGTCGGTGTGGTGTGACGAGCGCGAGGTGCGGGCGCGAAGGATCGAGGTGGATTACGCCTCGCACTGTGCTCAGGTGGAGCGGATCGAGGAGGAGCTGCGGTCCGCTCTGGGCGGGATCTCGCCCAGGAGTGGTGAGGTTCCGCTGTTCTCGACGGTGACGGGTGGCTGGCTGGACACCTCGTTGATGGATGGCGGCTATTGGTACACCAACCTTCGCGACATGGTGGGTTTCGAGTCCGCTGTGCGGTCGCTGGTGGGGGAGGGGTTCGGTGCGTTCATCGAGGTGAGTCCGCATCCGGTGCTGACCGCCGCCGTTGAGGAGACGGTGGAGGCGGCGGGTGCGGAAGCGGTCGTCACCGGCACGCTGCGGCGTGGTGAGGGCGGTCGGGAGCGCTTGCTGCTGTCCCTGGGTGAGGCGTATGTCCGTGGTGTGGGGGTGAATTGGACGTCCGCGTTCGACGGGACCGGTGCCACTCGGGTCGAGCTGCCCACCTACCCCTTCCAACGGGAGCGGTTCTGGCTCGATCCCAGGGGGTCCAGCGCTGCTGCGGACGATGTGTGGGAGACCCTCGCCCATACCGACCCGGCCCACCTCGCGGAGACCCTGCACGTCACGCCGCAGGCGCTGCGGGAGGTGCTGCCCGCGCTCACCGCCTGGCGCTCCGCGCGGGCCGCAACACGACGGGCCGACTCCTGGCGCCATCATGTGGGTTGGCAGCCGCTGGCCCTGCCACCCGCTGCCGCGCCGCCCGGCCACTGGCTGGCCGTCTGCCCCGACGGGGGCGTCTCACGGGATGTGGTGGGAGGGCTGGCCGCCATCGGTTTCGACCTCACCGTCGTCACCGTCGGCGGTCCCGGCGAGAGCCGTACGTCGCTGGCGGCCGCCCTCGCCATCGGGGTCGACGGACGACAGGTCACCGGTGTGCTGTCCCTGCTGGCCGATGAACTCCGCCCGCATCCGGGCCATCCGGACCTGCCTGGCGGCGTCGGTCTCACCCTCGCACTCGTGCAGGCCCTGGGCGACACCGCGATCGACGCCCCGCTGTGGTGCCTCACCCGTGGGGCCGCCGTACTCGGCGCGGGGGAGCGGCCCGGGCCCGCCGCCCATGCGGCCGTCGCCGGGCTGGGGCGGACCGCGGCGCTGGAACACCCCGATCGCTGGGGCGGGTTGATCGACCTCCCGCTCATCCCCGACGAGCGGACGCTGCGGCGACTGTGCGCCGTGCTGGTCTCCGTGTCCGATGAGGACCAGGTCGTGGTGCGGCCGACCGGTGCGTACGGCCGACGGCTGCTCCCCGCGCCCGCGCCTCGGAACACCCCCCTTCCGCCCGGAGACGCGCTGGGACATGGCACGGTGCTCATCACCGGTGGCACCGGTGGCGTCGGCGCGCATGTGGCGCGATGGCTCGCCGGGCCGGAGGGGGCGCATCTGCTCCTCGTCAGCCGACGTGGCCCGGACGCGCCCGGAGCGATGGCACTGCGGGCCGAACTCGAACGGCTCGGGGCGACGGTGACCATCGCCGCGTGCGATCTCGCCGACCCGGACCGGACGGCGGAGTTACTCGGCGCCCTGCCACAGGAACGGCCACTTACCGCCGTCGTCCACGCGGCGGGCGTCCTGGACGACGGGACGGTCGACGCGCTCACGCCCGGACGTACCGCCGCCAGCCTCCGGTCCAAACTGACCGTCGCCCGGGTACTCCACGAGGCCACCGCGGGACACCAGCTCTCGGCGTTCGTCGTCTTCACCTCCGTCATGGGTGTGGTGGGCAACGCGGGCCAGGGCAACTACGCGGCGGCCAACGCGGCGCTGGAATCCCTCATCGCCGCGCGGCGCGCCGAAGGACTGTCCGGTACCGCCATCGCCTGGGGCGCCTGGGCCGCCGGAGAGGGCATGTTGCGGGACGGAGTGGCGGACCGCCTCCGGGACCGGGGGCTGCCCTCCATGTCACCGGACGCCGCCGTCACGGCGATCGGCCGGGCTCTCGCCGAGGACGACGCGCTGGTGGTCGTCGCCGACGCCGACTGGGAGCGTTTCGCCGCGACCACCGCTCCCCGCGCCACCGCCCTGCTGAGCGCGGTCCGCGCCGAAAACCGAGGCCCGGGCGACGGCAGCGGCTCCGGTGTCCGCACCGGTTCGCTGTGCGACCAGCTCGCCGACGTGCCCGCCACCGAGCGGATCCGGTATGTCGTCGACGTGGTGCGCGCCCACACGGCGGCCGTGCTGCGGCATACGGACGCGGGCGCGATCCGTCCCGACCTGGCCTTCTCCGCCATGG
The DNA here is from genome assembly GCF_040650655.1 of Streptomyces sp. NPDC048636. NCBI lineage: Bacteria > Bacillati > Actinomycetota > Actinomycetes > Kitasatosporales > Streptomycetaceae > Streptomyces > Streptomyces sp. NPDC048636. The sequence continues at coordinate 243,625 of NZ_JBEZHR010000006.1, forward strand.
GATTCGACTCGCTGACCGCCGTGGAGCTGCGCAACCGGCTGTCCGCCGCCACCGCCGTGCGGCTGCCCGCCACCGTCCTCTTCGACCGGCCCACACCCGAACTCCTCGCCAGCCACCTCCTCGACGAAGCCGCACCGCTCCTCGACGGACCCGCTCTCCCGGGCGGGCTCGACAACACGGCCGCCCGCGCCCCGGTGGACACCGCCCGCGCGGCCACCGATCCCACGGCGCAGGACGACCCGATCGCGATCGTCGGGATGGGCTGCCGCTTGCCAGGCGGCGTACGGAACCCGGCCGACCTGTGGGGTCTGCTCGCCGAAGGCCGTGACGCCGTGGCGGAGTGGCCGGTGGACCGCGGATGGGACGCCACCGCGCTCTACGACCCCGACCCCGATCGCACCGGGACCACCTACTGCACCCGGGGCGGATTCCTGGACGACATCGCCGGATTCGACGCCGAGTTCTTCGGGATCTCACCGCGCGAAGCGCTCGCCATGGATCCGCAGCAGCGGCTGCTCCTGGAGACGTCCTGGGAGGCGGTGGAGAGCGCGGGGCAGGACCCCCTCGCGCTGCGCGGGGGCCGGGTCGGCGTGTTCATCGGCACCAACGGCCAGGACTATACGAGCCTCGCCGGTGACGCCCCCGAGGTGTCCGAGGGGCACCTGCTGACCGGTACCACGGCCAGTGTGCTGTCCGGCCGTCTCTCCTACGTCCTCGGACTGTCCGGCCCCGCCCTCACCGTGGACACGGCCTGCTCGTCGTCACTTGTCGCACTGCACCTGGCCACACAGGCGCTGCGGCACGGCGACTGCGACCGGGCGCTGGCCGGGGGCGTCACGGTGATGAGCACCCCCAGGCTCTTCGTCGAGTTCAGCCGTCAGCGCGGACTGGCGGCCGACGGCCGCTGCAAGGCGTTCGGAGCGGAAGCGGACGGTACGGGGTGGGGCGAGGGCGCCGGGGTGTTGCTCCTCGAACGCCTCTCCGACGCCCGGCGCCATGGACACCGTGTGCTCGCGCTGGTCAGCGGAAGCGCGGTCAATCAGGACGGCGCGAGCAACGGGCTCACCGCCCCCAGCGGCCCCGCGCAGGCACAGGTCGTCCGCGCCGCCCTCGACGACGCCGGTATCCGCCCCGAACAGGTCGACGCCGTGGAAGCCCATGGGACGGGGACCGCCCTCGGCGACCCGATCGAGGCGCAGGCGCTCCAGCGTGTCCATGGACACCGGCCCGCCGGACACCCGCTGTGGCTCGGATCGGTGAAGTCCAACATCGGGCACACCCAGGCCGCCGCCGGGGCGGCCGGAGTCATGAAGATGGTGCTCGCCCTCCGGGCCGGGGAACTGCCGGCCACGCTGCACGCCGATGAGCCGAACCCGCACGTCGACTGGGCGGCCGCCGACGTACGGCCCCTCATCGCCCGTACCCCGTGGCCCGACACCGGCGCCCCACGCCGCTGTGGAGTCTCCTCCTTCGGTATCAGCGGCACCAACGCCCATGTGATCCTCGAACAGGCCCCGGACACCACCGGTCAGCGTGCGACCACGCCGGACGCCGGATCCGCCACCGGGATCGCCCTTCCGCTGCTGCTGTCCGCCCGCAGCCCCCGTGCTCTGCGGGACCAGGCCGCGCGATTGCGCGCGTACCTCACGGAACGCGGCATCGGCACCGGTAGGGGCGACAGTCGCGAGATGGTGGACGTGGCCACCGCGCTGGCCACCGGCCGTGCCGCGCTCGACCACCGTGCCGCGGTCCTCGGCCACGACGGCACCGCCGTCCTCACCGCCCTGGACGCCCTGGCCGAAGGGGTGTCCCACGGCCGTCTCCTCACCGGCGCCATCGGCACCCCCGGCCGGACCGCGTTCCTCTTCCCCGGCCAGGGAGGCCAGCGCGCGGGGGCGGGCGCCGAGCTGTACACCGCCGAACCCGCCTTCGCTGACGCGCTCGACGATGTCCTCGCCCATCTCACTCCGCATCTGGACGTCCCGCTGCGCGAGACCATGTTCGCCGCGCCGGGGACGGACGAAGCGCGTCTGCTGCACCGCACCGGCCGCACCCAACCGGCCCTCTTCGCTCTCGAAGTGGCGCTGTTCCGGCTGACGGAGCACTGGGGCGTACGGCCCGACGTGCTGATCGGACACTCCATCGGCGAACTGGCCGCCGCGCACGCGGCCGGTGTGCTGAGCCTGCCCGACGCCTGCGCGCTGGTCGCCGCCCGCGCCAGGCTGATGGACGCACTGCCCGGGGACGGCGCGATGGCGGCGCTCGAGGCCGACGAGGACGAGGTGGCCGCGGCCATCGAAGTCCTTCCGGCGGACGGCGGCGCCGTCTCGATCGCCGCCCTCAACGCCCCGCGCTCCACCGTGGTCTCCGGCGACCGGGCGGCGGTGCTGCGGCTGGTCGAGGTCCATCGCGCACAAGGCCGCCGCACCAAGGAGCTGACGGTCAGCCACGCCTTCCACTCCGCCCATATGGACGCGATGCTGGACGATTTCCGTCGTGTGGCCGCGAGCCTCAGCTACGCCGAACCGCGTATCCCCGTGATCTCCAATCTCACCGGCGAGCGGGCCACGGCCACCGAGCTGTGCGACCCGGACTATTGGGTGCGCCAGGTCCGCGGCACCGTGCGGTTCGTCGACGGGGCCCGCCGTCTGGTGGCGGAGGGCACGACGAGCTGCCTCGAACTCGGGCCCGGCGGTGTCCTGTGCGGTCTCGTGGCGGAGTCCACACCGGCCGGCGCCGACTGCCGCGCCCTGCCGCTGCTCCGCGACGGGCGGCCCGAGCCCGAGTCGCTCGCGGCGGCGCTCGCGGGGCTGTACGTCCGGGGCGTACCCGTCGGATGGTCCGTCGGCTGCCACCCGGCCGCGCGCCATGTCGAGCTGCCCACCTATCCGTTCCAGCACCAGCGGTTCTGGCCCACGGTCCCTGTCGTACGGCCGCCCGGCGCGGGGGAGGAGTGGACCTACCGCGTCGGCTGGTCTCCCCTGACCGCCCCTGCCGTCCCCCGGCTGGACGGGAACTGGCTGCTCGCGGTGTCCGCGGCGACCGCTCAGCGTCCCCTCGTCGACTCCTGCCGGCGCGCGCTGGCCGCGCACGGCGCCGAGGTAACGGTCCTGGCCGTCCCCGCAGACACGGAGCGGGCCGGGCTCGCCGCGCTGATCCCCACCGGTGTCACCGGTGTGCTCTCCCTGCTCGCCGTCGACACCGGACCGGAAACCACTCTGCTGCTGGTCCAGGCCCTCGGTGACGCGGGATCACCCGCCCCGCTGTGGTGCGCGACCACCGGTGCCGTCGCCGTCGAGGACCGGGGTCCGGACCGTCCGGAGCAGGCTCAGGTGTGGGGTCTGGGACGGGTGGCCGCGCTGGAACACCCCGACCGCTGGGGCGGGTTGGTCGATCTGCCCGAGTGGCCGGACGCCCTCGCGCTGCGTCAGCTGTGCGCCGTACTGTCCGGACAGGTACGCGCCGAGGGGGGCGCCCACGCCGAGGACCAGGTGGCCATCGGCCCGCACGGAACCCCCCACGGCCGCCGCCTCCGAAAAGCCGCGCACGGCGCGGACGCTCCGCACGACGGTGCCGACCGTCGCGGCGCGGACCGAGCGCGGCCGACGCGGGACCGTGGCACGGACGCTCCGCACCCCGGTGTGCCGACACCCGACCACTCCACGAACACACCCCATCGGGCCACCCCCACCTGGGCACCCCGCGGCACCGTTCTCATCACCGGCGGTACCGGCGGGCTCGGTGCCCAGGTGGCTCGCCACGTGGCGCGGCACGGCGCCGGGCACCTGGTGCTGACGAGCCGTCGCGGCCCGGATGCCCCCGGCGCCGCGGACCTCGTCGCCGAACTGACCGCGACCGGTACCCGCACCACCGTGCTGTCCTGCGACGTCGCCGACCGGGCCGCGCTGGAGGCCGCACTGGCCGGGCTGGCGGCCGCGGGCGACACCGTACGGGCGGTGTTCCACGCCGCCGGGGTCACCTCGCACACCAAGGTCGTGGACCACAGCCCCGCCCAGCTCGCCGAGGAGACGGCGGCCAAGGTGCGCGGCGCCGCCCACCTCGACGCCCTGCTCGGGGACGACCTCGACGCCTTCGTCCTGTTCTCCTCCGTATCCGCCACCTGGGGCAGCGGCGGCCAGGCGGGGTACGCGGCAGCCAACGCCTATCTGGACGCCCTGGCCGCGCATCGGCGGGCCCGCGGCCGCACCGCACTCTCCGTCGCCTGGGGGCCATGGGCCGGGGCGGGTATGGCGCACGGCGAGACCGGCGCCGCACTGCACCGCCACGGTCTGGTGTCGATGGCACCGCGGACGGCACTCGCCGCCCTCCAGCGCCTGCTGGACCGTCTCGGCCGTGGTGAGGGCGATGCCGTGGTCGCGCACATCGACTGGGCACGCTTCGCCCCGGCGTTCCGTTCCGGCCGGGAGAGCGCGCTGCTGAGCGAGCTGCCCGAGGCCGCCACATCCACCACATCCGCCCAGCCATCTGCCGACGACTCCGACACCACAAGCCCCCGGCGCGCCCGACTCGGCCAACTGCCCGTGTCCGAGCGGCTTCGCGCCCTCACCGACCTCGTACGGACCGAGGCGGCGGCCGCGCTCGGACACGACACCGCGGCGGCCATTGACACCGAACGCCCTTTCCAGGCGCTCGGTTTCGACTCGCTGACCGCCGTCGAGCTCCGCAACCGGCTGGTCGCGGCGACCGGTCTGACCCTGCCCGCGAGTACGGTGTTCGACCACCCCACGGCCGCCGCGCTCGCCGCCCATCTGCACACGGAACTGACCGGCACAGCCCCCGCGCCGCGGGCCGCGGAGGTCGCCGCGACGGCCTCCGGCGAACCGCTGGCCATTATCGGCATGGCCTGCCGCTTCCCCGGCGGTGTCCGCAGCCCCGAGGATCTGTGGGAGCTGGTCACCAGCGAGACCGACGCCATCGGCGGACTGCCCACCGACCGTGGCTGGGACCTCGAGGCGCTCTATGACACCGACCCCGAGCGGCCGGGCACCTTCTCCACCAGCGGTGGCGGTTTCCTTGACGGCGCCGGGGACTTCGACGCCGGGTTCTTCGGAATCTCCCCGCGCGAGGCACTGGCCATGGACCCCCAGCAGCGGCTGTTGCTCGAGACGTCGTGGGAGGCGCTGGAACGGGCCGGTATCGACGCCCGGTCGGTGCGCGGCACCCCCGGCGGGGTCTACCTGGGCCTCGCCTCCCAGGGGTACGGCACCGGGCCGCAGGATCCCACGGCCGATGTCGAAGGCCATCTGCTCAGTGGCACGGTGACAAGTGTCGCCTCCGGGCGTGTGGCCTACACCCTCGGCATCGAGGGCCCGGCCGTCACCGTCGAGACGGCCTGTTCGTCCTCCCTCGTCGCCCTGCACCTCGCCGGACAGGCGCTGCGCGCGGGGGAGTGCTCCTTCGCACTCGTCGGCGGGGCGGCCGTGATGGCGTCCCCCGATGTGTTCGTCGAGTTCAGCCGACAGCGCGGACTGTCCCCCGACGGCCGCTGCCGCTCCTTCGCGGCGGGCGCCGACGGCACCGGCTGGGGAGAGGGCGTCGGCGTCCTCGTCGTCGAACGGCTCTCCGACGCACACCGCCACGGCCACCCGGTCCTCGCCGTCGTCCGTGGCTCGGCGGTCAACCAGGACGGCGCCAGCAATGGTCTGACCGCGCCCAGTGGCCCGGCCCAGCAGCGGGTGTTGCGGCGGGCCCTCGCCGCCGCCGGACTCACCGGGGCCGATGTCGACCTCGTGGAGGCCCATGGCACCGGTACGGTTCTCGGCGATCCCATCGAGGCCCAGGCACTCCTGGCCGTCTACGGTCAGGACCGGCCGGACGAGCGGCCGTTGTGGCTGGGGTCGCTGAAGTCCAACATCGGCCACACCCAGGCCGCCGCGGGCGTGGCGGGCGTCATCAAGACGGTGATGGCCCTGCACCACGGTCTGCTGCCGCGCACCCTCCATGTGGACGCGCCGTCGGACAAGGTGGACTGGGCCACGGGCGCGGTACGGCTGCTCACCGAGGCCCGCCCCTGGGAGGACACCGGCCGTCCGCGCCGGGCCGGGGTCTCGTCGTTCGGCATGAGTGGCACCAACGCCCACGCCATCCTCGAACAGGGCCCCGTACCCGCTCCGGCCACCGGCGCCTCCGACGCCCCCGAGGCGTCCGGGCCCGTCACCCTGCCGCTCTCCGGCGCCTCGGTGGCCGCGCTGCGCGCCCAGGCCCGACGGCTGCACACCCACGCCACCTCCCGGCCCGATGTGCCCCTCACCGACCTGGCGTACGCCCTGGCCACCGCCCGCACCGCGTTCCCGCACCGGGGCGCGGTCACCGGCACCACACGCGACGGCCTCCTCGCCGCGGTGGCGGCGCTGGCCGACGGCGCGCCAGCGCCCGGGGCGGTGACGGGCCTGGAGCGCAAGGACGTCAGGACCGTCTTCGTCTTTCCCGGGCAGGGACCGCAGTGGACCGGGATGGCGCGCCAACTCCTCGACAGCTCACCGGAGTTCACCGCGCACCTCACGGCCTGTGCGGACGCGCTCGCCCCGCACACCGGCTGGTCCCTCCTCGACGTCCTGCGCGGCGCCCCGGGCGCACCCGCACAGGACCGCGTCGACGTGGTGCAGCCCGTGCTCTTCGCGGTGATGGTGTCGCTGGCCGGGCTGTGGCGCGCTCATGGCGTCGAACCGGACGCCGTCGTGGGCCACTCGCAGGGCGAGATCGCCGCCGCCTGTGTTGCCGGGGCCCTCACCCTGGACGACGCCGCCCGCGTCGTGGCGCTGCGCAGCCGGGCGCTGGTGCGGCTCGCGGGCGGGGGAGGGATGGCCGCGCTCGCCGTGTCCGAGGACCGGGCACGGGCGTTGCTCGCGCCCTATGGCGAACGCGTCCATGTCGCGGCGGTGAACGGCCCGGACGCCGTGGTGGTCGCCGGTGAGTCCGACGCGCTCACGGCCCTGCTGGCCGACTGCGGGCTCGACGCGGTCCGGGCGCGTCGGATCCCCGTCGACTACGCCGCCCACTCCCCGCAGGTGGCCGAGGTCGCGGACGAACTGCGCGCCGCCCTGGCCTCGGTGCGGCCCCGCCCGGCCGCTGTCCCGCTGTTCTCCACGGTGACGGCGGACACCGTCGACGGCGAGGTGCTGGACGCCGCGTACTGGTACCGCAACCTGCGGGCGCCGGTGGAGTTCGCCCGGGCCGCCGAACGGCTGCTGAACGCCGGCCACGAACTGTTCATCGAGGTCAGTCCGCATCCGGTACTGACCGCCGCGGTCGAGGCGACGGCCGAGCGCTCCGAACGGTCCGTGGCCGCCGTGGGCACGCTCCGCCGCGACGACGGTGGCGCGGACCGGATGCTCGCCGCACTCGCCGAAGCCTGGAGCCACGGAGCGTCCGTGGACTGGGCCACCGCCCTGCCCCGACCCCGGACCGCGCATCCACCGCTGCCCACCTATGCCTTCCAGCACGAGCGCTACTGGCTGCCCACTCCGGGACGCTACGGAACGGCCGCCGCGCCACCCGCCCCGGCGGAGCCGGAGACCCGGTCACCCGGTGAGGACGATCTCGCCGCCCGGCTGGCCCCCCTGGACACCGCGGATCGCCGACGCACGGTGCTCAGTCTGGTCACCGCCCATGCCGCGGCCGTCCTCGGCCACACCGACGGGGCGGCGGTACCGCCCGGCCAGCCCTTCACGGCCGTCGGTTTCGACTCGATGCTCGCCGTGACGTTCCGCAACCGCCTCTGTGAGGCGACCGGACTGCGGATCCCGCCGACCGCCGTCTTCGACCACCCCACGCCGGGCGCGCTCGCCGACCACCTGACCGGGTTGCTGTGCGCGCCCCGTGAACCCGACCGGCCGGTCCTCGCCCAACTGGACAAGCTCACCCGGGCCCTGGCCACCGCAGGTCCGGACACCCCCGGAGCCGACGAGATCGGCGTCCGGCTGCGGGACCTGCTGCGGACCTGGAGCGAACGCGTGCCACCGGACCCGTCCCACCAGGCGGGGGAGACCGGATCCAGCACGGTCGCCACCGCCACCGCCGATGAACTCTTCGCACTGCTCGACAACAACTTCGGGGCCTGAAGGGGAGCCGAGACACACATGCCGGAAAACGACAAGCTCCTCGAATACCTCAGGCGCGCCACCGCGGACCTGGGAGACGCCAGGCGACGGCTGCGGGAGGCCGAGGACGCCCGGCACGATCCCATCGCGATCGTGTCCATGAGCTGCCGCTACCCCGGTGGCGTCAACACCCCCGAACGGCTGTGGCGACTCCTCGACGAGGCCACCGACGCCATCACCACCTGGCCCGGCGGCCGCGGCTGGGACGCCGAGGCGCTCTACCACCCGGATCCCGACCACCCCGGCACCTCCTTCACCCGGCACGGCGGATTCCTGCACGACGCGGGCGACTTCGACGCGGACTTCTTCGGCATCTCGCCCCGTGAAGCCCTCGCCATGGACCCACAGCAGCGCCTTGTACTGGAGACCGCGTGGGAGGCCGTCGAACGGGCCGCCATCGACCCCACCGCGCTGCGCTCCAGCAGGACCGGTGTCTTCATCGGCGCCATGCGCAACGACTACGGCAGCGGCTCGCGCCACCTCCCCGAACTCCAGGGTCTGCTGGACACCGGCACGGCCACCAGCGTGGTCTCCGGCCGGGTCGCCTACACCCTCGGTCTGGAGGGCCCGGCGATCACCGTCGACACCGCATGCTCCTCGTCGCTGGTCGCCCTGCACCTCGCCGTCCGCTCGCTGCGCTCCGGGGAGTGCGCACTGGCGCTGGCGGGTGGCGTCGCGGTGATGGCCACCCCTGACGCCTTCGTCGCCTTCAGCCGCCAGCGGGCCCTGTCGGCGGACGCGCGGTGCAAGGCGTTCGCCGCGGCCGCGGACGGCACCGGCTGGTCCGAGGGCGCCGGAGTGCTCGTCCTGGAACGTCTCGCCGACGCCCGCCGCAACGGCCACCGGATCCTGGCCGTCATCCGGGGCTCGGCGGTCAACCAGGACGGCGCGAGCAATGGGCTGACCGCCCCCAGCGGGCCCGCCCAGCAGCGTGTCATCACCGAAGCGCTCGCCGACGCCCGGCTCGCCCCCGGCGACATCGACGCGGTGGAGGCACACGGCACCGGCACCCGCCTCGGCGATCCCATCGAGGCCCAGGCCCTGCTGGCCACCTACGGACGGAACCGGGCGGCGGACCGGCCGCTGTGGATCGGCTCCCTGAAGTCGAACATCGGGCACACGTCCGCCGCCGCGGGCGTCGGCGGCGTCATCAAGATGGTGCTGGCCCTGCGCCACCGATGGTTGCCGCGGACCCTCCACATCGACCAGCCGACCCCCTTCGTCGACTGGGCCGAGGGCGAGGTGCGGGTGCTCACCGAGGCCCGACCGTGGGAGGCGAGTGACCGCCCGCGCCGGGCCGGGGTGTCCGCGTTCGGGGTGAGCGGCACCAACGCGCACCTCGTCCTCGAAGAGGACCCCGGGACACCGGAGCCGACGGCCGCGATCGCCGCCACCGGCCCCTTGCCGTGGGTGGTCTCGGCGCCCACCGAGGACGCTCTGCGCGCGCAGGCCGCGTCCCTGCTCGCCCATGTCCAGCACACCGTGACGGAAGAGGGGCGCATCGGCCGTGGCCTGGCCACCACCCGCGCCGCGTTCGAGCACAGGGCCGCCATCGTGGCCGGGGACCGGGACGGATTCAGCACCGCCTTGGCCGCCCTCGCCGCCGGGAGCCCCTCGCCCCGCGTCGTCCGCGGCAGGGCCGGAGCCACGGGCAAGACCGTGTTCGTCTTCCCCGGCCAGGGGGCCCAGTGGGCGGGTATGGCGGTCGAACTGCTCGACTCCGCACCGGCATTCACGGCCCGGATGGCGGAGTGCGAGCGGGCGCTGTCACGTCATGTGGACTGGTCCCTGACGGAGGTGCTGCGGGGTGCCGCGGGCGCTCCGCCACTGGACCGGGTCGATGTGGTGCAGCCCGCCCTGTTCGCGGTGATGGTGTCGCTCGCCGCGCTGTGGCGCTCGTACGGTGTCGAGCCGGACGCGGTGCTCGGGCACTCCCAGGGGGAGATCGCGGCGGCGTGTGTGTCCGGGGCGCTCAGCCTGGATGACGCGGCCATGGTGGTGGCCTTGCGCAGCAGCGCCCTGGGGGTGCTTGCCGGGCGTGGCGGGATGGCATCGGTTCCGTTGTCCGCGGCGGAGCTCGGCCCCCATCTGGAGCCGTGGGGTGAGCGGTTGTCGGTGGCGGCGGTCAACGGGCCGTCGAGCACGGTGCTCGCGGGGGACACCGAGGCCATTGAAGCCATCGTGGGCCACCTGGTCGCCCAGGACATCACCGCCCGGGTGGTGCCCGTGGACTACGCCTCGCATTCGGCGCAGGTCGAGCAGATCCGGGACACCCTGCTGACCTCGCTGGCCGGTGTGACTCCGACGCGTTCGACGGTGGCGTTCTACTCGACCGTCGACGCCGCGTGGCGTGACACCAGCACACTGGACGCCGCCTACTGGTACCGCAACCTGCGTGAACCCGTCCGCTTCGAGGGCTCCGTACGGGCGCTGCTGGACCAGGGCTACGGCTTCTTCGTCGAGACCAGCGCGCACCCGGTGCTCACCCTCGGTGTCGAGCAGACCGTCGAGGCCGCCGCCACGGAACACCCGGTCGCCGTGCTCGGCACCCTCCGCCGGGACGAGGGCGGACTCGACCGCTTCCTGCTCGCCGTCGGCGAGGCCCACACCCGTGGCCTCTCACCCGACTGGGCACGGGTGTTCGACGGTCATGGCCCGGCGGCCGACCTGCCCACCTACGCCTTTTCGCGGCGCCGGTACTGGCTGGAGTACACCACGCCCGTCGAAGCCGCCCCGGCCCCGGCGGTGGATCCCGAGGAGGACCGGTTCTGGGAGACCGTCCGTACCGGCGATCTGCCGCGGCTGACCGCCACCCTGGGCGTCGGCCCGGACGAACCGCTCAGCGCCGTGCTGCCCGCCCTCGCCACCTGGCGGGAGCGGCGCGCGGAACTGGCCACCGTCGAGTCCTGGCGCTACCGCCTCGGTTGGCGACCCCTTACCGACCCGCCGGTGTCCCGGCTCTCCGGCACCTGGCTCGTTCTGCTGCCCGCCGCGCTCCTCGACGACGCGTGGACCATCGCCTGTGTCGAGGCGCTCCAGGACGCCGGGGCCGCCGTGGCGTCCATCGCCCTCGAGCACACCGACACCGCCCCCCGGCATCTGGCCGCCAAGCTCACCGGCGCCCTCGCCACCGCAGGGGAAGCGCCCATGGGCATCCTGTCGCTGCTGGCGACCGACGAGCGGCCGCATCCGGACCATCCGTCGGTACCGGTCGGAGCCGCTCTGGGCCTCGCCCTCGTCCAGACGCTCAACGAGGCCGGGCCGCACGCTCCGCTGTGGTGGGCCACCCGCGGCGCGGTCTCCGCCGGCGCGGCCGACACGGCCGTAAGCCCCGCCCAGAACGCCAGTTGGGGCCTGGGCCGGGTGGCCGCCCTGGAGTATCCCCGTCGCTGGGGCGGGCTTGTCGACCTGCCCCCGGTGCTCGACGCCCGCACCGCCGCCCGGTTCACCGGCGTGCTCGCCGGATCCGGCGACGAGGACCAGGTGGCCGTACGCGACACGGGCACCTACGGCCGCAGGCTGGTCCCCGCCCCGCTGGGCGGCGCGGCACCCCGGCGCTCATGGACCCCGCGCGGTACCACCCTGATCACGGGCGGAACCGGTGGCCTCGGCGCGTATGTGGCCCGCTGGCTCGCCCGCGACGGCGCCGAACACCTCGTGCTGATCAGCCGTCGCGGGCCCGAGGCACCCGGCGCGGCCGAGCTCCGCGAGGAGCTGACCGCGCTGGGCACCCGCACCACCGTGGTGTCCTGCGACATCACCGACCGGGATGAACTGGCCGCGCTGGTGGTGGGGTTGGAGGCGGATGGCTGCCGGATCCGCTCGGTCATGCACGCCGCGGGCGGTGGCTCACTCGTTCCGCTCGCGGACACCTGTCTCGAGGAGTTCGCCGACACCCTGTCCGCCAAGGCGGGCGGCGCCGCGCTTCTGGACGGCCTCTTCGACCGGGCCGACCTCGACGCGTTCGTCCTGTTCTCCTCGATCTCCGGGGTCTGGGGCAGCGCGATCCACGGCGCCTACGCGGCCGCCAACGCCTACCTGGACGGGCTCGCCGAGAACCGGCGGGCCCGGGGGCTGACCGCCACCTCCGTGGTGTGGGGCATCTGGAGCCCCGAGAACGGCGCCGGTATGGCGGCCAACCTCGTCGAGGAACAACTGCGTGCCCAGGGCGTCGTCTTCATGCCGCCCGCCACCTGTGTGACCGCCCTCGGCCAGGTGCTGGACCACGACGAGACCCTGGTCCTTGTCGCCGATATCGACTGGAGCCGGTTCGCCCCGGTGTTCACCACCGGCCGCCCCAGCCCGCTCATCAGCGGGGTGCCCGCGGCCCGCGCCGTACTGGAGCCCGCCACCGCCACGGACGCATCCGACGGTGATCTGGCCGCCGGACCGCTGCGCGCCCGGCTGCGTGAACTGGCCGGCGCCGAGCGCGAACGCCTGCTCACCGACCTCGTCCGCACCGAGGCCGCCGGGGTGCTCGGACATGACTCGGCCGACGCGATCGCCTCCGACCGCGCCTTCCGCGACCTCGGCTTCGACTCGCTCACCGCGGTGGAGATGCGCAACCGGCTCACCACCGCCACCGGTCTCACCCTCCCCGTCACCCTGGTCTTCGACCACACCTCGCCCACCGCCCTCGCCCGCCATCTGCGGGCCGAACTCCTCGGCGAGCGGGCGGCGTCGCCCACGCCACCGGTGCTCCGCGCCGCCGCCGCGGACGACGATCCGATCGTCATCGTCGCAATGAGCTGCCGCTACCCCGGTGGCGCCGACACTCCCGAAGCCCTGTGGCGGCTCGTCGCCGACGGCCGTGACGCGATCGCCGAACTCCCCGCCGACCGTGGCTGGGACCTCGACGCGCTCTACGACGCCGATCCCGAACGGCCCGGCACCAGTTACGCGGCCACGGGTGGCTTCGTCTACGACGCGGGCCGCTTCGACGCGGGGTTCTTCGGTATCTCGCCCCGTGAGGCCCTCGCCATGGACCCACAGCAGCGACTGCTGCTGGAAACCTCCTGGGAGGCGCTGGAACGGGCCGGGATCGACCCCGCCACCCTGCGCGGCAGCCGCACCGGAATCTTCGCCGGTGCCGCCTACCAGGGATACGGCGGCAGTATGCGCGATGTCCCCGACGAACTCGAAGGGCTCTTCGTCGCGGGCATCTCCACCAGCGTCCTGTCCGGCCGTGTCGCCTACACCCTCGGTCTGGAGGGCCCCGCGCTGACGGTGGACACCGCCTGCTCCTCCTCGCTCGTCGCCGTCCACCTCGCCGCCCAGGCCCTGCGGCGCGGCGAATGCGCACTGGCCCTGGCCGGTGGCGCCACCGTCATCGGCACCCCGCTGACCTTCACCGGCTTCAGCCGCCAGCGCGGGCTCGCCCCCGACGGCCGCTGCAAGTCCTTCGCCGCCGACGCCGACGGGTTCGGCATGGCCGAGGGGGTCGGGCTGCTGCTCCTCGAACGCCTCTCTGACGCCCGGCGCAACGGCCATCCGGTGCTCGCCGTCCTGCGCGGCTCGGCGGTCAACCAGGACGGTGCCAGCAATGGGCTGACCGCCCCCAGCGGGCCCGCCCAGCAGCGTGTCATCACCGAAGCGCTCGCCGACGCCCGGCTCGCCCCCGGCGACATCGACGCGGTGGAGGCACATGGCACCGGCACCACCCTCGGCGACCCCATCGAGGCCCAGGCAATCCTGGCCACCTACGGACAGGACCGCCCCGAGGGCCGACCGCTCCTGCTGGGCTCCCTGAAGTCCAACATCGGCCACAGCCAGGCCGCCGCCGGTGTCGCGGGTGTGATGAAGATGGTGCTCGCCATGCGGCACGGACGGCTCCCCGCCACCCTGCACATCGACGCGCCCACCCCGAACGTCGACTGGTCGGCCGGTGAGGTGCGGCTGCTCACCGAGTCCGCACCATGGCCCGAGGACGGCCGCCCCCGGCGCGCCGGGGTGTCCTCCTTCGGGCTGAGCGGCACCAACGCCCATGTCATCGTCGAACAGCCGCCCACCGAGCCGCAACTGCCGGACCCCGCGCCCGCGACCTTGGACCGCTGTGTGCCGTGGGTCCTGTACGGGCGCACCGCCGACGCCGTCCGCGACCAGGCACTGCGGCTGCGCGCCCACCTCGGCCTCGCCGAGCACCCCGGTCCTACACCCGCCGATATCGGCCACTCGCTGGCCACCACCCGGACCCCCTTCGAGCATCGGGCCGCCGTCGTCGGCGGTGACCGGGACACCCTCCTCGCCGGACTGGACGCCCTGATCGACGGGCGGCCCGGCGAGGGAGCCGTCCGCGGCACCGCGGCCCGGGACCCACGACCGGTGTTCGTCTTCCCCGGTCAGGGCTCCCAGTGGCCCGGAATGGCCACCGAACTCCTGGATGCCTCACCGGTGTTCGCCGAGCACCTCGCCGCCTGCGCCGAGGCCCTCGCCCCGCACACCGACTGGTCCCTCCTCGACGTCCTGACCGAAGCCCCCGGCGCGCCACCGCTGGACCGGGTCGATGTGGTGCAGCCCGTCCTGTTCGCCGTCATGGTGTCCCTGGCCGAGGTCTGGCGCTCCCACGGCGTCGAGCCCGCCGCCGTGGTCGGCCACTCCCAGGGGGAGATCGCCGCCGCCTGTGTGGCGGGAGCCCTGTCGCTGGAGGACGCCGCCCGTGTCGTGGCCCTGCGCAGCAAGGCGCTGCGGGCGCTGATCGGCCGCGGTGGCATGCTCTACGTCCCGCTGGCGCAGCGGGAGGTGGAGCGGCGGCTCGCCCCCTGGACCGGACGGCTGAGTGTCGCCGCCGTGAACGGCCCGGCCACCGTGACCGTTTCGGGAGACCCCGAGGCGCTCGAGGAGCTCCACATCCGGCTGGCCGACGACGGCGTACTGTGCTGGCCCATCCCCGGAGTCGACTTCGCCGGACACTCCCCGCAGGTCGAGGCGGTCCACGACGAACTCCTCACCGCGCTCGACGGAATCGCCCCCCGTGCCGCCGGGATCCCCTTCTACTCGACCGTGACCGGCGATGTGCTCGACACCACCGGTCTCGACGCCGCGTACTGGTACCGCAACCTGCGGTGGCCCGTGCTCTTCCACACGGCCGTCGGCGCCCTCGTCACCGCCGGACACCGGCTGTTCGTCGAGGCCAGCACCCATCCCGCCCTCACCGTCTGGCTCCAGGAGTCCCTGGAGGCGGCCGGAGGCACCGGCGGCGCGGTGGGCACCCTGCACCGTGGCGCGGGCGGCCGCGAGCGGTTCCTCACCTCCCTCGCCGAACTCCATGTGCTCGGCCACCCGGTGGACTGGGACACCGTCTTCGACGGCACCGGCGCCCGCCGCTGCGAACTGCCCACCTACGCCTTCCAGCGCGGCCACTACTGGCTGGAGCCCGCACCTCCCACCGCGACCGGTATCGGCACGGACACCACGGCGGGCGCCCGTCCGCGCTTCTGGGACGCCGTGGCGGACGAGGACCTCGACGCGCTCACCACCACCCTCGGTGTGGAGGAAAAGGACACCCGGGACGCGATGGGCACGGTCCTGCCCGCCCTCTCCCGCTGGCTGCGCGCCGACCGGGGCCGCGCCACCCTGGACGGCTGGCGCTACCGCGTCACCTGGACCGCCCTGCCCCAGGACCGCGACCGACGCCTCACCGGCACCTGGTGGGTCGTGGTCCCGGCCGACACCGACCACCCCGCCATCGCCGACTGTCCGACCGCCCTGCGGGACCACGGCGCGGCCACCCGCCTCGTCGTACTCGACCACACCACCGACCGCCCGGCGCTCGCCGCTCTGCTGCGCACCCTCGCCGACGACGAGCCCGCCGCGGGGGTGCTCTCCCTGCTCGCCCTGGCCGACACCCCCCACACCACAGGGTCGGCGCTCCCCACCGGGCTGGCCCGCACCACCACCCTGCTCCAGGCGCTCGGTGACGCCGAGGTGCGCACCCCGCTGTGGTGCGCCACCCGCGGCGCCGTCGCCGTGGGCCGCTCCGACACCCTCGACGCCCCCCTCCATGCCCTCATCTGGGGACTCGGCGGAGTCGCCGCCATCGAACACCCCGAGCGCTGGGCGGGACTCATCGACCTCCCCGCCCGGTTCGACACCCGGGCTCGCGCCCGGCTCGCCGGAGCCCTGACGCGCCAGGACGGCGAGGACCAACTCGCCCTCCGCGCCTCCGGAGTGTTCGCCCGGCGGCTGTCCCGTGCCACCGCCCCCCACGGCCACGACGGCGCGCCCTGGACCCCGGACGGCACGGTGCTCATCACCGGGGCGACCGGCCGCCTCGGCCTCCGCCTGGCCCGCCGACTCGCCCACGGCGGCACCGCACACCTCCTCCTCGTCAGCCGCCGCGGCCCCGACGCCCCCGGAGCCGACCGGCTGGCCGCCGAACTCAGCGCCCTCGGCGCCGAGTTCACCATCGCCGCGTGCGACACCGCCGACCGCGACGCCCTCGCCCGTCTCCTCGCCACCGTCCCCGAGGACCGCCCCCTGCGCGCCGTGTTCCACGCCGCCGGAGTCCTCGACGACGGGGTGCTCGCCACCCTCACCCCGGAGCGCGTCGCCGCGGTACTGCGCCCCAAGGCCGACGCCGCGCGCCACCTCGACGAACTGACCCGGGACCACACCGGACTCACGGCGTTCGTGATGTTCTCCTCGCTCGCCGGCACCCTCGGCGGTACCGGCCAGGGCAGCTACGCCGCCGCCAACGCCTACCTCGATGCCCTGGCGCGGGCGCGCCGCGACCGCGGACTGCCCGCCACCTCCGTCGCCTGGGGTCTGTGGGGCGGCGACAGCCTCGCCGCGGGCGCGGTCGGCCAGCGGCTGGTGCGGGACGGTCTGCCCGCCATGGACCCCGAACTCGCCCTCGACGCCCTGTGGCAGGCGCTCCAGGACGACGAGACCCGGCTGACCGTCGCCGATATCGCCTGGGACCGCTTCACCCGCGCCTACACGGCACTGCGCCCGAGCGCCGTCCTCGGCGAGCTGCCCGACGCACGCCGCGCCCTGGCCGACGGATCCTCCCGGGACGGTGCCGAGGAGGCGGCGGACACCTTCGTCCGCAGGCTGGCCGGACTGTCCGCCACCGAACGCGTCCGCCACCTCACCGACCTGGTCCGTACGCACGCCGCCGCCGTCCTCGGCCACCTGGACCCCGCCGCCATCGAACCGGAGCGGGCGTTCAAGGACATCGGCTTCGACTCGCTGACCGCGGTCGAGCTGCGCAACCGGATCTCCCAGGCCACCGGAGTGCCGTTGTCGGTGACCCTGGTCTTCGACCACCCCACCACCGCCGCCCTCGTGGACCACCTCCACCAGGAACTCGCCGGTACGGCCGAGACGGTCACCACCGAGCCCACCGCCGCCCCGGCCCTCGACGACGACCCCGTCGCCGTCGTCGCGATGAGCTGCCGCTTCCCCGGCGGGGCAGACACCCCCGAGGAGTTCTGGCAGCTCCTCTCCGACGGCAAGGACGCCATCGGGGACTTCCCCACCGACCGCGGCTGGGACCTGGCGGGGCTCTACGACCCCGACCCCGAGCGGGTGGGCCGGACCTACGCCCGTGAAGGCGGATTCCTCTACGACGCCCACCACTTCGACCCCGCCTTCTTCGGTATCTCCCCCCGGGAGGCACTGGCCATCGACCCCCAGCAGCGGCTGCTCCTGGAACTGGCCTGGGAGGCGTTCGAACGCGCGGGTATCGATCCGCGATCCGTCCGCGGCGGTGACGGCGGCGTGTTCGTCGGCTCCAGCTACCGCGACTACGGCTCCCGGGTCACCGAACCCTCCGAGGAGTTCGAGGGCTATCTGGGCATCGGCAGCGCGGGCAGCGTCGCCTCCGGCCGGATCGCCTACACCTTCGGGATGGAGGGTCCCGCGGTGACGGTGGACACGGCCTGTTCCTCCTCGCTCGTCGCCGTCCACCTGGCCGCCCAGGCGCTGCGTGGCGGGGAATGCTCCCTGGCGCTCGCGGGCGGTGTCACCGTGATGGCGACACCGGGCGCGTTCGTCGAGTTCAGCCGTCAGCGCGGACTGGCCGCCGATGGCCGCTGCAAGCCCTTCGCCGCCGCCGCGGACGGCACCGCCTGGGCGGAGGGCGCGGGCCTGGTGCTCCTGGAGCGGCTGTCGGACGCCCGCCGCAACGGCCATCCGGTGCTGGCCCTCGTCCGCGGTTCGGCCGTCAACCAGGACGGTGCCAGCAATGGCCTCACCGCCCCGAACGGCCCGTCCCAGCAGCGGGTCATCCGCCAGGCACTGGCCGGGGCGGGGCTGGCCCCGCAGGACGTCGACGCCGTCGAGGCCCATGGCACCGGCACCCGGCTGGGCGATCCGATCGAGGCTCAGGCCCTGCTCGGCACCTACGGTCAGGGGCGGCCCGGGGACCGGCCGCTGCTGCTCGGCTCCCTCAAGTCCAATATCGGCCACAGTCAGGCCGCCGCCGGGATCGCCGGGATCATCAAGATGGTGCTGGCGATGCGCCACGGCTCCCTCCCGGCCACGTTGCACATCGACGAACCGACCCCGTACGTGGACTGGTCGACCGGTGCCGTCCGACTGCTGAGCGAGACCACCACATGGCCCGACGGCGACCGTCCGCGCCGTTCGGCGGTGTCCTCCTTCGGCGTCAGCGGCACCAACGCGCACACCATCCTGGAGCAGGCCCCGGCGGAGCCGGCCGCGGGACCGGCGCCCACCACCGAGGCCGTCTGCTTCCCCTGGCTGCTGTCGGCCCGTACCGAGGAGGCCCTGCGGGTCCAGTCGGAACGGCTGCTGGCGAGGGTCACCACCGCACCCGGACTCGACCCGGCCGACATCGGCCGGACGCTGGCCACCGGCCGCGGAGCCCTGGCGTACCGGGCCGCCATCCTCGGAGAGGACCACGAGCAACTCCTCGACGGGCTCAAGGCGCTGGCCGCCGCTTCACCCCACCCGGGTGTCCTCACCGGCCCGGCCCGTAGCGGTGGCAAGACCGCCTTCCTCTTCCCCGGACAGGGCAGCCAGCGCCCCGGGATGGGCGCCGCGCTCTATGAGCGGTCCACCGTGTTCGCCGACGCCTTCGACCAGGTGTGCGCCGCGTTCGACCCGCTCCTGGACCGTCCGCTGCGCGCCGTCGTGCACGCCACCGCCGGTACCGAGGACGCCGCGCTGCTGGACACCACCGCCTTCACCCAGCCCGCGCTGTTCGCCGTCGGCGTGGCCCTCTACCGGCTGGTGGAGTCCTACGGGGTGCGGCCGGACTTCGTCACCGGCCACTCCATCGGCCAGCTCGCCGCCGCACATGTGGCGGGTGTGCTCTCCCTGCCGGACGCCGCCGCGCTGGTGGCCGCGCGTGGCAGGCTGATGCAGGCACTGCCCCCCGGCGGTGCGATGGCCGCGCTCAACGTCCCCGAAGCGGACCTGCTGCCCCAACTCGTCGGACGCGAGGGCGAGATCACGGTGGCCGTCGTCAACGGTCCCGCCGCCACCGTCCTGTCCGGTGACGAACGGGCGGTGGCGGAGCTCGAGGCCCACTGGCGGGCCGCGGGCCACAAGGTCAAACGGCTCAACGTCAGCCACGCCTTCCACTCGCCGCATATGGACGCCATGCTCGAGGAGTTCCGCGCCGTCGCGGAGCGCATCACCTTCCACACACCGGAGATCCCGGTGGTCTGCGATCTGACCGGAGCCCTCGCGGACCCCGCCGAACTCGCGGGCCCCGGCCACTGGGTCCGCCACATCCGTGGCACCGTGCGCTTCCTGGACGCCGTACGGACGCTGGAAGCGGCGGGTGTCACCGCCTTCCTGGAGCTGGGGCCCGACGGAGTGCTGACCGCCCTCGGCCAGGACTGTCTGACCGCCCCCGGCGACGGCACCGCCATGGTCGGGCTGCTGCGCAAGGACACCCCGGACCCGCTCGCGGTGACCACCGGGCTGTCCCGGCTGCACGTCCACGGCGTACCCATCCGGTGGGCGCCACTGTTCGAAGGCACCGGCACCGGCAGCCCCGCGGACCTGCCCACCTACGCCTTCGAGCGCGCCCGCTACTGGCTCCCCGCCACCCCGCCCGCCGGTGACATGCCCGCCGCTGGGCTGCTCCCGGCCGGGCATCCGCTGCTCGGCGCGGGCTCCCCGCTCGCCGACACCGGCGGACACCTGTTCACCGGGCGGCTGTCGGTGGCCACCCATCCCTGGCTGGCCGACCACGCCGTGTACGGCGGCGCGCTCTTCCCCGCCACCGCCTTCCTCGAACTGGCCGTACACGCCGGAGAGCGGATGGGCTGTCCCGAGGTGGCGGAACTCACCCTGGAGGCGCCGCTGGCCCTGCCCGCCGACGCCGCCGTGACACTCCAGCTCACCGTGCGGCCACCCGGCGCCGACGGCGGCCGCGCCTTCGCCGTCCACGCCCGGCCCGCGGACGCCGCCCCCGGCGACCCCTGGACCCGGCACGCCGGAGGCAGGCTCGCCACTGGCGCACCGACCGACCCGGACACCCCCGGCGACCTCACCGTCTGGCCGCCGGCGGGAGCACGGTCCGTCGATACCGACGGCCTCTACCCGCGCCTGGCCGAGGGTGGTTTCGGCTACGGCCCGGCCTTTCAGGGCCTCTGCGCCGTCTGGCGCCTGGGCGAGACGGTGTACGCCGAGGCGCGGCTGCCCGAGGACCACCGTGCGGACGCGGGCCACTACGGGCTCCACCCCGCGCTGCTGGACAGCGTGCTGCACTCCCTGGCCTTCGGTGTCCTCGACGGCAGCGCACAGGGCTGGCTGCCGTTCTCCTGGAGCGGGGTGCGGCTGTACGCGTCGGGAGCCACCGTGCTGCGGCTGCGGATGACGCCGAGCGGACGGGACGCCGTCGCCCTGACCGTGGCCGACGCCACCGGTGCCCCGGTGGCCTCCGCCCGCTCCCTGGTGCTCAGGCCGGTGTCGGCCGAGGGGGTACGCGGCGCGCGCACCGGATTCCACCAGGACATGTACCGCCTCGAATGGCCCGCCCTGGCCTCGACTTCACCCGCCCTCGGGGCGACAGCGGTCCTGGGCACCGACGTCCCCGCCTGGCTCACCACGGCCCTGGCCCCGTGCGGGGTGTATCCGGACCTCGACGCCCTCGGCGCGGCGATCGACACGGGAGCGTCCGCACCCGCCGTCGTCGTGACGGCCCTGGGCGAGGCGGCGGGCGGTCCGGCCGAGGCCGTCCGCGACACCACCGGCCACACCCTCGCGCTCGTACGGGCCTGGCTCGCCGACCCGCGCTACGAGCACACGAAACTGGCCGTGGTGACCACCGGCGCGGTGCCCGCCACCGCGGAGGACGACGTACCCGATCCGGCACACGCCGCCGTCTGGGGTCTGCTCCGCTCCGCGCAGACCGAGAACCCCGGTCGCTTCGTCCTCCTCGACACCGACGGCGACACGGCCTCTCGCGGTGTCCTCGCCACCGCCCTCGCCACCGGCGAACCGCAGATCGCGCTGCGCGCCGGAACCCCGCTCGCCGCCCGGCTGGCCCGGGTGCCCCGGTCCGTACCCGGCCGCGACACCGTGTGGGACCGCGACGGCACCGTGCTGATCACGGGTGGCACCGGCGCCCTGGGCTCCCTGACCGCCCGTCACCTGGCCCGTGAGCACGGGGTCCGCCACCTGGTCCTCACCAGCCGCAGCGGTCCCGCCGCCCATGGCGCGGACTCCCTCCGCGCCGAACTGGCCGCCCTCGGCGCGGAAGTGGACATCGTCGCCTGCGACGCCGCCGACCGGCAGGCGCTGCGGGATCTGCTCGGCTCCCTGCCGCGGCCGCTGACCGGAGTGGTGCACACCGCCGGTGTCATCGAGGACGGTGTCATCGCCGATATGACACCCGATCAGCTCGAGCGGGTACTGCGCCCCAAGGTGGACGCCGCGGTGAACCTGCACGAGCTCACCGCCGAACGGGGACTGGACCTCTCCGCGTTCGTCCTGTTCTCCTCCATCGCCGGTGTCTTCGGCGGGATGGGCCAGGCCAACTACGCCGCGGCCAACGCCTTCCTCGACGCGCTCGCCCACCGGCGCCGCGCCCGCGGCCTCCCCGCCACCTCCCTGGCCTGGGGCCTGTGGGCGGGCACCGGCGGGATGACCGGCGGGCTGACCGAGGCCGACCTCGCCCGTATCGCCCGTGGTGGCATCGTCGCCTTCACCCCCGACGAGGGACTCGCCCTCTTCGACGCGGCCACCGGCCTGGACGCCCCGGTGCTGCTGCCACTGCGGCTGGACACCGGCGCCATCGCCGTCCGCGGCGTGGCCGGGGACGTCCCCGCCTTCCTGCGCGGCCTGGTACGGACCCCCGTCCGCCGGGCCGCCGTGGGCGAGGACACCGGAGCGGACGGAGCCGGGGCCCTTCAGCGGCGGCTCACCGGCCTCAGCGCCCCACAGCGCGACCGCGTTCTGACCGACCTGGTACGTGGCCACGCGGCACTGGTCCTCGGATTCCCCGACCCCGCCGCCATCGACACCGAACAGCCCCTGCTGGAAGTGGGTTTCGACTCGCTGACCGCGGTGGAACTGCGCAACCGGCTGGGCGCCGCCACCGGACTCGCCCTGCCCGCCACCCTGCTCTTCGACCACCCGACGGCCGGAGCGGTCGCCCGCCACCTGGACGGCGAACTCGGCCCGCGGTCCGGTGAACCGGACCCGGCGGCGCTGGCCGGACTCGACCGGCTGGAAGCCGCGCTCCGCGACGGCGCCACCGACCAGGACACCCGTACCGCCGTGGCCGACCGGCTCCAGGAGCTGCTGAAGACCCTGCGCCCGGCCACCGGCCCCGCCGACGACGTCGAACAGCGGGTGGGCACCGCCACCGACGACGAACTCTTCGACTTCCTCGACAACGAACTGGGCACACCGTGACACCGCCGAAGGTCCGCCGAAGGACACCCTCCCCTCGACCCCGCGCGCAAAAGGTGACGATGCACGGTGAATGACGACAAGCTCCGGGACTACCTCAAGCGGACCGCCGCCGACCTCCACCGGGTCAAACAGCGCCTGGCCGAGGCCGAGGAGAAGGACCGGGAACCCCTCGCCGTCGTCGCGATGAGCTGCCGTTACCCCGGTGGTGTCCGCACCCCCGAGGAGTTGTGGCGACTCGTGGTCTCGGGCACCGACGCCATCACCGCGTTCCCCGGCGACCGCGGCTGGGACCTGGCCGCCCTGCACGACCCCGCCGGGGAGCGTCCGGGGACCACCTACGCCGCCGAGGGCGGCTTCCTGGCCGACGCCGCCTCCTTCGACCCCGCCTTCTTCGGGATCTCCCCGCGCGAGGCGCTCGCCATGGACCCGCAGCAGCGGCTGCTGCTGGAGACCACCTGGGAGGCCCTGGAGCGGGCCGGGATCGACCCGCACACCCTGCGCGGCAGCCGCACCGGTGTGTTCGCCGGAGTGATGTACCAGGACTACGCCGTGCGGTTGGGCGAGGTGCCCGACGACATCCAGGGCTACCTCGGCAACGGCAGCTCCGACAGCGTCGCCTCCGGGCGCATCGCCTACACCTTCGGCTTCGAGGGCCCCGCGGTCTCCGTCGACACCGCCTGCTCCTCGTCGCTGGTCGCACTGCACCTGGCCTGCCAGGCGCTGCGGCAGGGCGACTGCGCCCTCGCGCTCGCGGGCGGTGCCATGGTGATGTCCACCCCGGTGCCCTTCGTCGAGATGAGCCGCCAGAACGGCCTGGCCTCCGACGGCCGTTGCAAGTCCTTCTCGGCCGGCGCCGACGGCACCGGCTGGGGTGAGGGCGTCGGCATGCTCCTGCTGGAGCGGCTGTCCGACGCCCGGCGCAACGGCCACCCGGTGCTGGCCCTCGTCCGGGGCTCCGCCGTCAACCAGGACGGCGCGAGCAGCAGGCTCACCGCCCCCCACGGCCCCTCCCAGCAGCGGGTCATCCGCCAGGCACTGGCGGGCGCCCGCCTCTCCGCCGGCGAGGTCGACGTCGTCGAGGCACACGGCACCGGCACACCGCTCGGCGATCCCATCGAGGCCCAGGCACTCCTGGCCACCTACGGCCGGGAACACTCGGCCGAGCGGCCACTTCTGCTGGGTTCGCTCAAGTCCAACATCGGCCACACCCAGGCCGCCGCCGGAGTCGGCGGTGTCATCAAGATGGTGCTGGCCATGCGGTACGGCACGGTGCCACCGACCCTGCACGCCCAGCACCCCACCCCTCAAGTCGACTGGTCCTCGGGGGCGTTACTGCTGGTCACCGAGGCCACGCCATGGCCGGAGACCGGCCGCCCCCGGCGCGCCGCCGTCTCCTCCTTCGGTGTCAGCGGCACCAACGGCCACGTCATCCTGGAACAGGCCGAACCCGTCGGCGAACCGCTCTCCGAGGCCCCGTCCGTTCGCGACCGCGGCCCGCTGCTCTGGGTGGTCTCCGGCCGGAGTGGTGACGCGCTGCGAGCCCGGGCGGCCGGGCTCCGCAGCCATCTGGAACGCCACCCGGAACTCGACCCGGTGGACATCGGCCACTCCCTCGCCACCACCCGGGCGGCACACGAGTACCGCGCCGCACTGGTCGCGGATGACCCGCACACCTTGCTCGACCAGCTGGGCGCACTGGCCGAGGGCACCGGCCAGCCGCCGCCCGGACCGGCCCGCCCCGGCGAGGCGACGGCATTCGTCTTCCCCGGCCAGGGCGGCCAGTGGGCCGGGATGGCCGGGGAACTCCTCGACAGGTCACCGGTCTTCGCCGAGCGGATGACCACGTGCGCCGAGGCGCTGGCCCCGCACACCGACTGGTCCCTGCCGGACGTCATCCGCGGTGTCCCCGGCGCCCCCGGACTCGACCGGGCCGACGTCGTCCAGCCCGCCCTGTTCGCGGTGATGGTCTCCCTCGCCGCGTTGTGGCGCTCCTACGGTGTGGAGCCGGACGCGGTGGTCGGCCACAGCCAGGGCGAGATCGCCGCCGCGTGTGTCGCCGGTGCCCTGACCCTGGACGACGCCGCGACCGTCATGGCACTCCGGGCCAAGGCACTGCGGGCCCTGGCCGGACACGGCCGGATGGCCTCGGTGGCGCTGCCCGAGGACCGGGTGCGCGAGCGGATCGCCCCCTGGGGCGGGGCGCTCGCCGTGGCCGCGGTGAACGGCCCCGCGTCCGTGACGGTCTCCGGCGACCCCACGGCGGTCGGCGAACTCCTCGCCGCTCTCGACGCGGACGGTGTCCGCACCCGCACCATCCCCGTCGACTACGCCTCGCACGGACCGCAGGTCGAGGCGATCCGTGAGGAACTGCTCACGGCCCTGGCCGACATCACACCACGGCCCGCCGAGATCCCGTTCTACTCCACCGTCACCGGAGGCCCGCTCGGCACCGCCACTCTCGACGCCGCCTACTGGTACGAGAACCTGCGCTCCACCGTGCGGTTCGAGGAGGCCACCCGGGGCCTGCTCGCCGACGGCCACCGTGTCCTGCTCGAGGTCAGCCCTCACCCGGTACTGACGGCCGCGGTCGAGGACACCATCGACGCCGTCGGCGTCGACGCGCTGGCCACCGGAACACTGCGCCGTGACGACGGCGGCCCACGGCGCTTCATGGAGTCCCTCGCGCAGGCGCACATCCGCGGAGTGGCCGTCGACTGGGACGCGGTCTTCGGCGAGCCCCGCCCCCGACGGATCGCACTGCCCACCTACCCCTTCCAGCGGCAGCGCTACTGGCTGGAGAACACCGGCGCGCCGCACGACCCGGCGTCGATCGGACTCCTGCCCTCCCACCACCCGCTGCTCGGCGCCGTCGTCACCCTCGCCGACAGCGAGGGCCTGCTCTTCACCGGACGGCTGTCCCTGAGCACCCACCCGTGGCTCGCCGACCACACCGTGCACGGCAGCGCCCTCCTGCCCGCCACCGCCTTCCTCGAACTCGCCGTGCTGGCCGCGGGCCGCACCGGATGTGCCCGCGTGGAGGATCTCACCCTCGAAACACCGCTGGTGCTCCCGCCGCTCGGTGCCGTGGCGCTGCGCCTGTCCGCCGGTCCGCCGCACGCCGACGGCACCCGCCCGCTCACCCTGCACTCCCGGCCCGACGACCCCGACGCGGACGGGGAGTGGACCCGGCACGCCACCGGTCTGCTCACCCCCGCCCCACCGGACCCGGACCCGGCCGCCGATCTGACGGCCTGGCCACCCCCCGGCGCCACCCCCGTCACCCTCGACGGCATGTACCACCGCTACGCCGACGGCGGTTTCCGCTACGGTCCGGCCTTCCAGGGGCTGAGCGCCGTCTGGCGACTCGGCGACACCCTCTACGCGGAAGCCGCCCTCCCCGCCGAACAGCGCGTGGACGCGGGCCGTTTCGCCCTCCATCCCGCACTGCTCGACGCCGCCCTGCACGCCACCGGGCTCACCGCCGAAGCCGCGGACACCGACGGCGGCCGGATGCCGTTCGCCTGGGCCGGAGCCACCGTGCACACCCCGGGAGCCACCGCCGTACGCGTCCGGCTCACCCCCACCGGACCCGACACCCTCGCCCTCGACGCCGCCGACACCACCGGCCGACCCGTCGCCTCCATCGCGTCCCTGACCCTGCGCCCGGCTCCCGCCACGGGCGCGGTCGCGCCACGCGGACACCACGACTCGCTCTTCCAGGTCGTATGGACTCCCACGGACTGCCCGCCGATCCCCGCGGACGCCGTATGGGCGGTCCTGGGCCCGCACGATGTCCCGCTCTCCACCGCCCTCACCAGCGCCGGAGCAACCGTCGGAGCGACCGCACCCCGCTACCGGGACATCAGTGCACTCGCCGCCGCACTGGACACCGGAGCACCGGTGCCCACCCTGGCCGTGCTGCCCTTCGCCCCGGACCCCGACAGTGCTCCGGACGATCCGCACCAGGCGCACACCGCCGTCCACCGGGCCCTGTGCACCCTCCAGACCTGGCTCGACGACGAACGCCTCGCCAACATCGGGCTCGTCCTCGCCACTCGTGGCGCGGTGGCCGCGGCCACCGGTGAGGACCCCGCCCCGGCCCTCGGCGCGGTATGGGGTCTGGTGCGCTCCGCCCAGTCCGAACACCCCGGCCGCTTCACCCTGGTGGACCTCGATCCGGACGGTACGGACACCACGGCCCTGGCCGCCGCCCTCGGCTCCGGTGAACACCAGCTCGCCGTACGCGGCGACACCGTACGCGTGCCCCGGCTCGCCAGGGTCCCGGCCACCGGACGGGCCCCCGTCGCCCTCAACCCCTCCGGCACGGTCCTCATCACCGGCGGCACCGGGCTCCTCGGCTCGTATCTCGCCCACGACCTGGTGACCCGTCACGGGGCGCGCCACCTGCTTCTGGTAAGCCGCTCCGGCCCCGCGGCGCCGGGCAGCACCGCCCTCACCGACGAGCTGACCGCGCTGGGCGCCACCGTCACGGTCGCCGCCTGTGACACCGCGGACCGCTCAGCGCTCGCCGCGCTCTTGCACGACATCCCCGCCGAGCACCCCCTGACCGCCGTGGTGCACACCGCCGGGGCCCTCGACGACGGTGTCCTCACCTCCCTGACCCCCGAACACCTCGACACCGTCCTGCGGCCCAAGGCCGACGCCGCTCTCCATCTGCACCAGCTCACCCAGGACGCGGATCTGTCGGCCTTCGTCCTCTTCTCCTCCGCGGCGGGCACCTTCGGCGGGCCCGGACAGGGCAACTACGCCGCGGCCAACGCCTTCCTCGACACCCTGGCCCAGCACCGCCACGCACGGGGCCTGCCCGCCCAGTCCCTGGCCTGGACGATGTGGGAGCAGCGCTCCACCCTGACCGGCCACCTCGACGACGCCGACGTACGCCGTCTGGCCCGCTCCGGGATGCCACCGCTGACCACCGCACAGGGCCTCGCGCTCTTCGAGGCCGCGCTGACCGTCGACGCCCCCGCACTCGTCCCGATGCGGCTCGACATCCGCGCCCTGCGCACCCGTACCGCCGACAGCCCGGTACCGCCGCTGCTCAGGGGACTGGTTCCGGCTCCCCGGCGGCAGACCACCGAGGTCGTGTCCGCGCCGGCCGGGCAACCGCCGCTGGCCGAGCGACTCGCCGGCCTGACCGAGGCCGAACGGCTGCGCACCCTGGTACGTCTGGTCTGCGGTCAGGTGGCCGGTGTCCTCGGCCATGGCCCCGATGACACGGTCGAACCCCACCGGGCCTTCCGCGACCTCGGCTTCGACTCACTGGCCTCCGTCGAACTGCGCAACCGGCTCACCGGCGCCACCGGGCTGCGCCTTCCCGCCACCCTCGTCTTCGACCACCCCTCGCCCGAAGCCCTCGCCTCCCATTTGCGCGACCGGCTCACCACCGTGGGAGCCGCGGCCGCCACCACACCGCGCGCACCCGCACCCGTCGACACCGCGGAGCCCATCGCCATCGTGGCCATGGGCTGCCGTTTCCCCGGCGGGGTACGCGCCCCCGAGGACCTGTGGCGGCTGCTGGCCTCCGGTACCGACGCCATCGGTGCCTTCCCGACCGACCGCGGCTGGGATCTCGACGCCTTCAGCGCCCTCGACCCCACCCGTGCCGCCAACTCACCCGTCCAGGTGGGCGGATTCCTCTCCGGCGCCGGAGACTTCGACCCCGACTTCTTCGGCATCTCGCCGCGCGAGGCCATCGCGATGGACCCACAGCAGCGACTGCTGCTGGAAATCACCTGGGAGACCCTCGAACGCGCCGGAATCGACCCGGCGTCACTTCGGGGCACCGCCGCCGGGGTGTTCATCGGCCTCATGCAGCAGGACTACGCCGTCCGGCTGCTGCCGCACATCCCCGACGATGTCGAAGGGTTCCTGGGCACCGGCAATTCCGGCAGTGTCGTCTCCGGCCGTATCGCCTACACCTTCGGCTTCGAGGGACCCGCCCTCACCATCGACACCGCCTGCTCCTCCTCCCTGGTGGCCCTGCACACCGCGGTGCAGTCACTGCGCCGGGGCGAATGCGCACTCGCCCTCGCGGGCGGTGTCACCGTCATGTCGAGCCCGGAACTCTTCGTCGAGTTCGGCCGCCAGGGCGGGCTGGCCGCCGACGGCCGCTGCAAGTCCTTCGCCGCCGCCGCGGACGGCACCGGGTTCGGTGAGGGAGCCGGTGTCCTGCTGCTGGAGCGGCTGTCCGACGCGCGCCGTCAGGGGCATCCGGTGCTGGCGGTGGTGCGGGGCAGCGCGGTCAACCAGGACGGTGCGAGCAACGGTCTCACCGCGCCCAACGGGCCTTCGCAAGAGCGGGTCATCCGGGCCGCCCTGACCGACGCCGGATTGGCGGCGCGGGATGTGGACGCGGTGGAGGCGCATGGCACGGGTACCACGCTGGGCGATCCCATCGAGGCGCAGGCGCTGCTGGCCACCTACGGTCAGCGGCGTGCGGAGGACCGGCCGCTGTGGCTGGGTTCGCTGAAGTCCAACATCGGTCACACCTCCGCCGCGGCCGGTGTCGGCGGGGTCATGAAGATGGTCCTGGCCATGCGCCACGGTGTGCTGCCGCGGACGCTCCATGTCGACCGTCCCACGCCCGAGGTGGACTGGTCAGCGGGGCACGTCCGGCTGCTGGCCGAAGCGCGACCGTGGGAGGCGTCCGCGGGCCCGCGCCGGGCCGGTGTGTCGTCCTTCGGTGTCAGCGGCACCAACGCCCACGTGATCCTGGAGCAGCCGGTCGCGCCACCGGCCATGGCGCGCCCGGCCGGTGACGACCGTACCCCTGTTCCGTGGCCGATGTCCGCGAGGACCCCCGAGGCGCTGCGCGTCCAGGCCACCCGGCTGCTCGCCCTGCGCGCGGAGGACATCCGCACCGATGACATCGGTCTGTCCCTCGCCACCACCCGGTCCCGGCTGGATCACCGTGCCGTGGTGGTCGGGGACCGCGAGGGGGTGTTCGGCGGTGTGGCGGCGCTGAGCGGCGGTATGCCGTCGCCCGTGGTGGTGAGCGGCAGTGGTGTGGTGTCCGGCGGAACGGTGTTCGTCTTCCCGGGCCAGGGCTCGCAGTGGGCCGGAATGGCGGCTGAGCTGCTGGATCAGTCGCCGGTGTTCGCGGCGCGGATGGCGGAGTGCGAGGCGGCGCTGGCGCCCTATGTGGAGTGGTCGTGGGACGAGGTGATGCGCTCGGGGCCGGGGCTTGACCGGGTGGATGTGGTGCAGCCGGTGCTGTTCGCGGTGATGGTGTCGTTGGCGGCGGTGTGGCGTTCGTTCGGTGTGGTGGCGGACGCGGTGGTGGGGCATTCGCAGGGGGAGATCGCGGCGGCCGTGGTGGCCGGTGGCCTGACCTTGGATGACGGGGCACGGGTGGTCGCTTTGCGCAGTCGCGCACTGGGCGAACTGACCGGACACGGCGGCATGGTGTCGCTGGCGTGCTCGGCCACCACCGCCGATGAGTACGTCGAACGGTGGGGTGGCCGGTTGTCGGTCGCGGCCGTCAACGGACCCTTCTCGGTGGTGGTGTCGGGCGAGGGCGAGGCGCTGGAGGAACTGCTGCGGTTCTGCGAGGAGAAGGACGTACGCAGCCGCAGGATCCAGGTGGATTACGCCTCGCACTGTGCTCAGGTGGAGCGGATCGAGGAGGAGCTGCGGTCCGCTCTGGGCGGGATCTCGCCCAGGAGTGGTGAGGTTCCGCTGTTCTCGACGGTGACGGGTGGCTGGCTGGACACCTCGTTGATGGATGGCGGCTATTGGTACACCAACCTTCGCGACATGGTGGGTTTCGAGTCCGCTGTGCGGTTGCTGGTGGGGGAGGGGTTCGGTGCGTTCATCGAGGTGAGTCCACATCCGGTGCTGACCGCCGCCGTTGAGGAGACGGTGGAGGCGGCGGGTGCGGAAGCGGTCGTCACCGGCACCTTGCGCCGTGGTGAGGGCGGTTCGCAGCGCATGCTCCTGTCGGCCGGTGAGGCGTATGTCCGTGGTGTGGCGGTGGATTGGGCGCCCGCGTTCGAGGGGACCGGTGCCACCCGCGTCGACCTCCCCACCTACCCCTTCCAGGAGCGGCGCCTGTGGCTGGACGTTCCGACAACGAGCTGGGACGTCGCTTCCGCCGGACTCGCCACCACCGGACATCCGCTGCTGGGCGCGGCCGTGGAGATCGCCGACACCGGCGAGATCCTCATCAGCGGCAGGCTCTCCCTGCGTACACACCCCTGGCTCGCCGAACACACCGTCCAGTCGGCCACTCTGCTGCCCGGCACCGCGTTCCTGGAGCTGGCGCTGCGCGCCGCCGCCGAGGCCGACTGTGCGACGGTCGGCGAACTCACCCTGGCGGCACCCCTCGTGCTGCCCGCCGAAGGTGCCGTACGCGTACAGGTCCGCCTCGCCGCGGCCGACGACAACGGCAGCCGGGCGCTGAGCCTCTACTCCCGCCCCGAGCGGGACGACGCCGCCGGAGGCACCGGACACCTCTGGACCCGCCACGCCACCGGCACCGCCGTGCCCACCGCCCGGCAACCCGGTCCGGCCCTCATCACCTGGCCGCCCGCCGGTGCCCAACCGGTCGACACCGATGACCTCTACGGGCGTTTCGCCGCCGCCGGATACAGCTACGGACCCACCTTCCAGGGGATCCGCGACGTCTGGCGCGCGGACGGCGACGTCCTCGCCGACCTCGTCCTCGACGAGGGGCAGCACGCCGACGTCGCCGGGTACCTCGTCCACCCCGCACTCCTGGACGCCGCCTTGCAGACCGCCGCGCTCCTGCCCGATCGGGACGGCACCGCAAGGCTGCCGTTCAGCTGGACCGATGTCACCGTCCACGCCACCGGGGCCACCGCCGTACGGGCACGGCTCACCGCCGACGGACCCGACGCCATCGCGCTCACCGTCTACGACCTCGCGGGCCAGGAGGTGCTGTCGGCCGGTTCGCTCGTGCTGAGGCCCGTCACGGCGGATCTGCCGCGGCCGGTCGGCTCCGGACGCGACGGGCTGCACCGGCTGGAGTGGACGCCCGCGCCGGTCACCACGCCCACCGCCACACGCTGGGGTCGGCTGGGCGACAGTCTGCGGGACGCCCTGCCCGAGGCGGTTTCCCGGCCCGAGCTCGGTGCCCTGCGCGCGGAGTCCGGACCGGAGGTGCCCGCACTGGTCGTCGTGGACTGCCCGCGCCCGGAAAGGGACCCGCACACCGACCCCGAAGAGACCGCCGCCGCGCTGCTCGCCACCACCACCGGATGTCTGACCCTCGTACGGGAGTGGCTGGACGACGAACGGTGCGCCGGATCCACCCTCGTCCTCGTCACCCGGGGCGCCCTGCATACCGGCCCCGGCGACACCATGCCCCACGACGTCACCCAGTCCGGCGCGTGGGGACTGCTGAGGACCGCGCGGACCGAGCACCCGGGGCGCTTCGCGGTGGTGGACCTCGACGACCGGCCCGGCTCACCGGCCGCCCTGGTCTCCGCGCTGCCCGCGCTGCTGGCGGCGGGGGAGGACCAAGTGGCCGTACGCGATGGTGAGGTGCTGCTGCCCCGGCTCGCCGACACGCCGCACCGCGACTGCCTGACGCCGCCGGAGGACACCGCCGCGTGGCGGATCGGCCCGGGCGCGGCGGGCACCGAAGGCGGGCTGGTGGCCGCCCCCGCCCCCGACACCCTGGCACCGCTGGGTGCGGGTGAGGTACGTGTCGCCGTACGCGCCGCCGGTCTGAACTTCCATGACGTGGTGGTCTCCCTCGGCCTCGATCCCGATCAGCCGGTGCTCGGAAGTGAAGGGGCCGGTACCGTCCTCGAAATCGGCCCCGGAGTGGCCGATCTGGTCCCCGGGGACCGGGTGATGGGCGTGTTCGGCGGGGCGTTCGGCCCGACCGCCGTATGCGATCGGCGCACCCTCGCCCCGATCCCGGCCGGATGGACCTTCGCGCAGGCGGCGTCGGTCCCGATCGCGTTCCTCACCGCCTGGTACGGGCTGTTCGACCTCGGCGGACTGCGCGCCGGCCAGTCCGTGCTGGTGCACGCGGCCACCGGCGGGGTCGGCATGGCCGCCGTACAGCTCGCCCGGCACGCCGGGGCCGAGGTGTACGGCACGGCGAGCCCGGCCAAGTGGGACGTACTCCGTGGCTGTGGCCTCGACGACGCGCATATCGCCTCCACCCGTACGACCGAGTTCGCCACGGCCTTCCTGGACACCACGGGCGGCAAAGGCGTCGATGTGGTACTCGACTGTCTGGCCCGGGAGTTCGTGGACGCCTCCCTGAGTCTGCTGCCGCGCGGTGGCCGGTTCGTGGAGATGGGCAAGACCGATGTCCGGGACCCCGAGGAGGTCGAGCGCGCCCACCCCGGTGTCCATTACCGGGCGTTCGACCTGATGGAAGCCGGGCCGAAGCGGATCGGCGCCATGCTCACCGAGATCCTGGCCCTGTTCGAGCGGGGTGTGCTCACCCTGGCGCCGGTCACCTGCTGGGACGTCCGGCAGGCGCCCCAGGCGTTCCGCCACCTCCGCCGGGCCAGCCACATCGGCAAGAACGTCCTGACGCTCCCCGCACCCCTCGACCCCGACGGCACCGTGCTGATCACCGGCGGAACGGGCACCCTCGGTGCCCTCGTCGCCCGCCACCTCGCCACCGCACACGGCGTACGCCGGCTGCTGCTGGCCGGACGCCGGGGCCCGGACACCCCCGGCGCCGCTGACCTGGTCCGCGACCTCGCCGCGGCCGGGGCTCGGGCGACCGTGGTGGCCTGCGATCTGGCCGACCCGGCCGCGGCGGCCGATCTGCTGGCCCGGGTGGACCGGGAGCACCCCCTCACCGCCGTGGTGCACACCGCGGGCGTACTCGACGACGGTGTCCTCTCCTCGCTGACCCCAGAACACATCGCCACCACTCTGCGCCCCAAGGCGGACGCCGCGTTCACCCTGCACGAGCTGACGCGCGGCAGCGACCTGGCGGCGTTCGTGCTCTTCTCCTCCGGCGCCGCCCTGCTCGGGGCGCCCGGGCAGGGCAACTACGCCGCCGCCAACGCCACCCTCGACGCCCTGGCCGCACAACGCCGTGCGGAGGGGCTGCCCGCCGTGTCCATCGGCTGGGGCATGTGGGAGGAGCGCAGCACGCTGACCGCACACCTCACCGAGGCGGATCTGCGAGCGATGGCGAGCCGTGGCATCGGCGCCCTGCCCACCGGATCGGCACTCACCCTCTTCGACGCCGCGCTGCGCGCCGAAACCCCGTATGTACTGGCCGCCGCCGTGGACCCGGGGGCGCTCACCGCCGTCGCGTCGGCGGGGGAGGAGCTGCCCGCGATGCTGCGTGGCCTGACCCGTCCCGTACGGCGCGCCGCCGCCACCACCGTTCCCACGGCACCCTCACCCTCGCTCTCCGGCAGGCTGGCGGGACTGCCTCCCCACGAGGTCCACCGCGTCCTGCTGGACCTGGTGCGCGGCAACGCCGCCGCCGTCCTCGGCCACACCTCCACGGATCTGATCGGAGCCACCCGCCCGTTCAAGGAGCTGGGCTTCGACTCCCTCACCGGGGTCGAACTGCGCAACCGGCTGGCGGCCATGACCGGTGAACGTCTGCCCGCGGCACTCGTCTTCGACCATCCCACCCCCGAGGCGCTGGCCGGGTATCTCGCGACCCGGGTGTCCGCCGGGCAGGCGGAGACGGCGCCGCTCGCGTTCGCGGAACTGGACCGCCTCGACACGCTCGTCACCGAGGTGTCCCGCGCGGATCACACCGGTGCGCCACTGCGTGCGGAGCTCGCCCGGCGGCTGCGTGGCGCGCTGACCCGGCTGGAGTCCGCCGAGGATCCCACCACCACGCCGGACGGCCCCGACAGCGATGACGCCATCGCGTCCGCCACCAATGAAGAGATCTTCGACCTGATCGACAAGGAGCTGGGCATCTCGTGAGCCATCCGCAGACCGAGCCGGCCCGACGGACCGCCGGAGGTGCCCGGTGAGCGAGCAGAAACTGCGCGACTACCTCAACCGCGTCACCATCGACCTGCGGGACACCCGCCGACGGCTGCGTCAGGCCGAGGCGCGCGGCCATGAGCCCATCGCCGTGGTCTCGATGAGCTGCCGCTTCCCCGGCGGTGTGCGCAACCCCGAAGAGCTCTGGGAGCTGCTGGTGGCGGGCCGTGACACCGTCACCGGGATCCCCGGGGACCGCGGCTGGGACACCGAGCGGCTGACCGCGGGCGGGGTGCCGTGCCAAGGCGCGTTCATCGACGGCGCCGCCGACTTCGACGCCGGGTTCTTCGCCGTCTCCCCGCACGAGGCCGTCGCCATGGACCCCCAACAGCGATTACTGCTCCAGACCGTGTGGGAGGCTGTCGAGCGCGCGGGCATCGACCCCGCCTCGCTGCGCGCCACCCGCACCGGTGTGTTCGCCGCGGCCATCGACCAGGGCTACGCGCAACTCGGCGCGGACGCCCCGAAAACGGTCCAGGGCTTCCTGATGACCGGCAACTCCATGAGCGTCACCTCCGGCCGGGTGGCGTACGCACTCGGGCTCGAGGGCCCGGCGGTCACCGTCGACACCGCCTGCTCGGCCTCGCTCGTCGCCGTCCACCAAGCGGCGCGGTCACTGCGCGACGAGGAGTGCACCCTCGCGCTGGCCGCGGGAGTCACCGTGATGTCCCGGCCCTCCGTCTTCACCGAGTTCAGCCGCCAGGGCGCCATGTCCGCCGACGGCCGCTGCAAACCGTTCTCCGCCACCGCCGACGGCACCGGCTGGGGCGAGGGCGTCGGTGTACTGCTCCTTGAGCGTCTGAGCGACGCCCGTGCGAATGGCCATCCGGTCCTCGCCGTGCTGCGCGGCTCGGCGGTCAACCAGGACGGTGCCAGCAACGGTCTGACCGCCCCCAACGGACCCTCCCAGCAACGGGTCATCCAGGCGTCGCTGGCCGACGCGGGGCTGACCCCCGCCGATGTGGATGCCGTGGAGGCCCATGGCACAGGCACCACGCTCGGCGACCCCATCGAGGCCGACGCGCTGATCGCCACCTATGGCCAGGGCCGTCCCGCCGGACGGCCGCTGTGGCTCGGCTCCCTGAAGTCCAACATCGGCCACACCCAGGCCGCCGCCGGAGTCGCCGGCGTCATCAAGACGGTGCTCGCGCTGCGCCACGGACTGCTGCCGAGGAGCCTGCACATCACCGGGCCGACACCGCATGTGGACTGGTCGGCGGGCTCGGTCGCGCTGTTGACCGAGGCCATGCCATGGCCGGAGAACCATCGGCCGCGCCGCGCGGGCGTCTCCTCGTTCGGCATGAGCGGCACCAATGCCCACCTCATCCTCGAACAGGCCCCCGAGCAGCACTTTCCCGACCCTCAGGCCCCCGATGCCCAGGCCCCAGCCCCAACGGCGTCCGAGGCGGTCCCGGCCGTCGTGCCATGCCTCCTCAGCGGGCGCACCGCCACCGCTCTGCGCGACCAGGCCGTACGGCTCAGGGCCCGGCTGTCCGACACCGACGAGCCCCGCCCGGTGGACATCGGGTTCTCCCTCGCCACCACCCGCACGGCCTTCGAACACCGCGCCGTCGTCCTGGCCGCCGACCGCGCCGAACTCCTCGACGGTGTGTCCGCGCTGACCCGCGATGACGCCGCGTCCGTCGTCACCGGCCACATCGAGCGGGCACCCACGGGCCGGATCGCCTGGGTGTTCCCCGGACAGGGCGCGCAGTGGCTCGGGATGGGCCGTGAACTCCTCAACAGCTCA
Organism: Streptomyces sp. NPDC048636; assembly: GCF_040650655.1. Classification (NCBI taxonomy): domain Bacteria; kingdom Bacillati; phylum Actinomycetota; class Actinomycetes; order Kitasatosporales; family Streptomycetaceae; genus Streptomyces; species Streptomyces sp. NPDC048636. The sequence continues at coordinate 280,306 of NZ_JBEZHR010000006.1, forward strand.
GCGGAGTTCGCGGCATCCGTCGGCGCGTGCGAGAAGACGCTGTCCGGTCTGGTGGACTGGTCGCTGCGCGACGTGCTGCGCGGAGCGCCCGGCGCCGCCTCGCTCGACCGGGTCGATGTGGTCCAGCCCGCGCTGTTCGCCATGATGGTGTCGCTGGCCGCGCTGTGGCGGTCCTGGGGCGTCGAACCCGACGCCGTCGTCGGCCACAGCCAGGGCGAGATCGCGGCCGCGGTCGTGGCGGGCGCGCTGTCCCTGGAGGACGGCGCGCGGGTCGTCGCCCTGCGCAGCCGTGCGGTCGCCACCCTCTCCGGTGACGGCGGTATGGTCTCGCTCGCCCTGCCCCTCGCCCGGGCCCGGGAGGAGATCGCCCCCTGGGCGGACCGTCTGTCGATCGCCGCGGTCAACGGCCCCGCCGCCGTTGTGGTCTCCGGCGACCGAAAGGCGCTGGACGCACTCGTCGCCGTCTGCGCCACCCGCGAGGTACGCACCCGCACTCTCCCCGTCGACTACGCCTCCCACTCGGCACATGTCGAAGGTGTCCGGGACGGCCTGCTCACCGCGCTGGACGGCGTCGCCGCCACCACCGCCCGCGTACCGCTGTACTCCACGGTCACCGGCGAGCGGCTGGACACCGCCACCATGGACGCCGCCTACTGGTACCGGAACCTGCGTGAGACCGTCCGCTTCGACACCGCCGTCCGCTCCCTGGTCCAACACGGCCACCGGGTGTTCCTTGAGGTGTCACCCCACCCCGTGCTGACCGTGCCGGTCCAGGACATCGCCGAGGACACCGGCGCCGCCGACACCCTTGTCACCGGCACCCTCCGCCGGGACGAGGGCGGTCCCCGCCGCGCGCTGACCTCCGCCGCCGAACTGTGGGTCCACGGCACACCGGTGGACTGGCGCATGGTCTACGAGGGCTCCGGGGCCCGCCGGATCGACCTGCCCACCTACCCGTTCCAGCAGCGCCGCCACTGGCTGGAGCCCGTGGCTCCGCAGACGCCGCCGGCCGATGGCGACGCCCCCTTCTGGGACCTCGTGGAACGGGGCGATGTGACCGAGGCCGCCGCCGCGCTGGCCGTCGACGCCGACGCCCTCGGCCAGGTGCTCCCGGCCCTCAGCGGCTGGCGCCGCCGTCGGCACACGGCCGCCGTCGCCGACTCGTGGCGCTACCGCGTCCACTGGCAACCGGTGCCCGACCCACCCGCCACCGCCCTCACCGGCCGCTGGCTCGTCCTCGCGCCGCCCGGACACACCACCGACGCCACCGTGCTCGACGCCGTCCGCGCGCTCACCGACCACGGCGCCACCGTCGTCACCGCCGAGCCCCGCGCCACCGCCGACCGGACCTCACTCGCCGCCACGGTGGACACCGCGTCGGACGGGCAGCCCCTCACCGGTGTCCTCTCGCTGCTCGCCCTCGACCAGCGGCCCCACCCCGGCCATCCGGCGCTGCCCACCGGCGCCGCCCTCACCCTCGCCCTCATCCAGGCGCTGGGCGACGTCGGTGTCACCGCGCCTCTGTGGTGCGCCACCAGCGGCGCCATCTCGACCGGTCCGGCCGAGCCGCTCACCGCGCCCCAGCAGGCACTGGTGTGGGGCACCGGCATGGTCGCCGCCCTTGAACACCCCCGCCGCTGGGGCGGGTTGGTCGACCTTCCGCCACGGCTCGACGCCCGGACCCGAGAGCGGCTGTGTGCCGCGCTGGGCGGCATCGGCACCGGAACAGGAGCCGGGGCCGAGGACCAGGTGGCGGTGCGTCCCTCCGGCCTGTTCGCCCGCCGCCTCGTCCGGGCACCCCGCCGTGGCACCGCAGGCCCCGGACCTGGCTGGCGGCCACGTGGCACGGTCCTGCTGACCGGGGGCACCGGAGCCCTCGGCCCCCATCTGGCCCGCTGGCTGGCCCGAGGCGGTGCCGACCACCTCGTACTGCCCGGACGGCGCGGTGCTGACGTGCCTTGGACCACGGAGCTGGCGGCCGAACTCGCCCGCCACGGCACCCGTCTCACCCTGCCCGTATGCGATCTGTCCGACCGTGCCCGGACCGAAGCGCTGCTGGCCGGACTCGAGGCACAGGGCACCCCCGTCACCGCCGTGGTGCACGCCGCCGCGTACATCGCCCTCGCCCCGCTGGACGCCATGCCCCTCGATGCGTTCGAGCACGTCGTCGCCGCCAAGGCCGCGGGGGCCGGACACCTCGACGCCCTGCTCGACCGGGAACTCGACGCCTTCGTCCTGTTCTCCTCCATCGCGGGAGTGTGGGGGAGCGGCGACCACGGCGCGTACGCCGCCGCCAACGCCTATCTGGACGCGCTGGCCCAGCACCGCCGTGCGCGCGGACTGACCGCCACCACCATCGACTGGGGTATCTGGGAGGCCGGAAGCCCCACAACCCCGGCGGCCGACGGGCCCGGAGCCGACCTCTTCAACCTCGAAGAACACGGGCTGCCACGGATCGACCCCGACACCGCCACCGAGGCCCTGCAACAGATCCTCGACGACAACGAAACCCTCGTCACCGTCGCCGACGTCGACTGGCCGCGCTTCACCGAGGTGTTCACCTCCAGCCGCCCCAGCCCCCTGCTGAACGGTGTGCCCGAAGCCCGGCGGGCACTCATGGCGCCGGACACCGCGTCCCCGGCACCGGCCGCGTCGGAACTGCGCCAGCGGCTGACCCCGCTCAGTGCCGCCGAGCGCTCCCGGCTGCTGCTCGACCTGGTCCGTACCCAGGCGGCCGCCGTGCTCGGCCATGACTCCGCCGACACCGTCCCACCCGGAAAGACCTTCCAGGACCTGGGGTTCGCCTCGCTCACCGCCGTCGAGCTGCGCAACCGGCTCAACACCGCCAGCGGACTGCGGCTGCCGTCGACCGTCGTCTTCGACCACCCCTCGGCCACCGCGCTCGCCGCCCACCTGGGGGAGTGTCTGCTCGGCACGGATGCCATCGGGGGCGAGCATGGCCGACGGACAGCGGTGGGCCACGAGGCCACCGCCACCACCGCCCCCAGCAGTGACGATCCGATCGCCGTGGTCGCCATGGGCTGTCGGCTCCCCGGCGGCGTCAGCACCCCCGACGACCTCTGGCAGTTGCTGACCGACCGCCGCGACGCCGTCTCCGCCTTCCCCACGAACCGTGGCTGGGACCTCGACGCGCTCTATGACCCCGACCCCGACCGGCCGGGGACCGTCATCACCCGGCACGGCGGCTTCCTGCATGACGCCGCCGACTTCGACGCGGACTTCTTCGGCATCTCGCCCCGCGAGGCCCGTGCCATGGACCCCCAGCAGCGTCTGCTGCTGGAGACCTCCTGGGAAGCGCTCGAACGCGCCGGGCTGGACCCCGTGGCCCTGCGCGGCAGCCGCACCGGTGTCTTCACCGGCGTCAACTACGGCGACTACGCCACCGCCGTCGCCCGCTCCGCGGAAGCCGAGGGACATCTGCTCACCGGCAGCGCGCCCAGCGTCGTCTCCGGCCGGGTGGCGTACACCCTCGGCCTGGAGGGCCCGGCCATCACGGTGGACACCGCCTGCTCCTCCTCCCTGGTCGCCCTGCATCTGGCGGCCCGCGCGCTGCGCGCCGGGGACTGCGCCCTCGCTCTGGTCGGCGGTGTCACGGTGATGTCCACCCCCGGCGCCCTGGTCAGTTTCTCCCGACAGCGTGGACTGGCCCCCGACGGCCGGTGCAAGGCGTTCGCCGACGCCGCCGACGGCATGGGGATGAGCGAGGGCGCGGGCGTACTGCTGGTCGAACGGCTCGCGGACGCGCACCGCAACGGACACCCGGTCCTCGCCGTACTGCGCGGCTCCGCCGTCAACCAGGACGGCGCCAGCAACGGCCTCTCCGCCCCCAACGGGCCGAGCCAGCAGAGGGTGATCCGTGCCGCCCTCGCGGACGCGGGGCTCGCCACGGTGGACATCGACGTCGTCGAGGCCCACGGCACCGGCACCACCCTCGGCGATCCCATCGAGGCCCAGGCCCTCCTGGCCACCTACGGACGGAACCGGCCGGACGACCGGCCCGTGCTGGTCGGTTCGCTGAAGTCCAACATCGGCCATACCCAGGCCCTTTCGGGACTTGCCGGGGTGATGAAAACCGTGCTGGCCCTGAGCCGTGCCACCGTTCCCGCCACCCTCCATGTCGATCGGCCGACCACCCATGTCGACTGGGCGCCGGGCGGTATGGCCCTGGCCACCGACACCACACCCTGGCCGGAAGGGGACCAGCCGCGCCGCGCGGCCGTGTCCTCGTTCGGGCTGAGCGGCACCAACGCCCACGTCATCCTGGAACAGGCTCCGGAGCCACCCATGGACCAGGTTCCGCAGGAGCCGCCCGCGACGATCGAAGACCCTCCCGGTGCCCGTCCCGTGCTGCCCTGGATGCTCTCGGCCCGGTCCGCCGAAGCACTGCGCGCCCAGGCCGGGCGCCTGCACGAACACCTCATCCGCACCGAGGCGTTCGCGGTGGCCGATCTGAGCCTGTCGCTCGCGGCCCGCACCGCACATGACCACCGCGCCGTCCTCGTCGGCGACCGGGACCGGCTGCTGTCCGCCCTCGCGGAGATGGCCGCCGGAGCCCTTCCCCCGGTGAGCGGCATCGCACGCACCGGTGGACCCATCGCCTGGGTGTTCCCCGGGCAGGGCGCGCAATGGGCCGGAATGGCACGGGACCTGCTCGCCGAATCCCCTGCCTTCGCCGACCGCATGCGCGACTGCGCGGCCGCCCTCGCCCCGCATGTGGAGTGGTCGCTGCTGGACGTCGTGTGCTCCGGCACCGGACTCAACCGTGTGGATGTGGTGCAACCCGTCCTGTTCGCCGTGATGGTGTCCCTCGCCGCGCAGTGGCGCGCGTACGGGCTTGCGCCGGACGCCGTCGTCGGCCACAGCCAGGGCGAGATCGCGGCCGCGGTGGTGGCCGGAGCGCTGTCCCTGGCGGACGGTGCGAAGGTCGTGGCCCTGCGCAGCCGCGCCATCGCCTCCCTGGAGGGCGGCGGCGGAATGGCGTCACTCGCGCTGTCCCAGACGGACACCCGGCGCCGTATCTCCGCATGGGGCGACCGTCTCGCGGTGGCCGCCGTCAACGGCCCGGCCTCGGTCGTGGTCTCCGGCGACACCGGCGCACTGGAAGAACTGCTCATCCGGTGTGAGAAGGACGGGGTCCGCGCCCGCCGGATCGATGTGGACTACGCCTCCCACTGCGCGCATATGGAAGCCCTCGACACCATGCTCGTGGCCGCGCTGAACGGTATCGAGCCCAGGACCGGCGACGTCCCGTTGTACTCCACCGTGACCGGCGCCCGGCTGGACACCTCCGCCATGGATGCCCGCTACTGGTACCGCAATCTGCGCGGAGCGGTGGGCTTCGCCACCGCGATCCAGGCCCTGGCCGACGCCGGATTCCACACCTTCGTCGAGATCAGTCCGCACCCCGTGCTGACCACGGCTGTCCAGGAGACCCTGGAGGCGGCGGACACCGACGCGGTCGTCCTGGAAACCCTCCGCCGTGACGAGGGCGGCATGGAGCGCATGCTGACCGCTCTGGGCACGGCATGGGCGCACGGACTGCCCGTGGACTGGTCGCCGCTGTTCACCCGGTACGCGGCCACACGTGTGGACCTGCCGACATACGCCTTCCAGCACCGGTCGTACTGGGCCCTGCCGGACCCGGCGGCAGCGGGCGCCGATGTCACGGCCGCCGGTCTCGGCGCCCTCGGCCACCCCCTCCTGGGCGCGGCCACCGAGCTCGCGGGCAGCGGTGAACTGCTGCTCAGCGGCCGGATCTCAGCGCATTCCCACCCCTGGACCGCCGACCACGCCGTGGCGGACACCGTTCTGCTCCCCGGGGCCGCATACGTGGAACTCGCGATGCGCGCCGGTGACCAGGCAGGCTGCCCCGTCCTGGAGGAACTGACCCTCCAGGCGCCCCTGGTGCTGCCCCCGGCGGGCGGAGTGGCGCTCCAACTGCGCGTCGGTACCCCGGACGACACCGGCCGCAGGACACTGGATGTCTTCTCCCGTCCGGAGGACACACCCGACGCTCCCTGGACCCTCCATGCGACCGGCGCCCTCGCCGAGGGCCCGGCGGACCAGCCCCCCGAGCCCCTGACCGCCTGGCCACCGGCCGGAGCCGAACCGGTCGATGTCGAGGACCTTTACGAGCGGTTCGCCGCGTCCGGCTACGGCTACGGTCCGGCCTTCCGCGGACTGCGTGCCGCATGGCGCCGTGGCGGCGAACTCTTCACCGACGTACGGCTCGACCCGGAACAGCAGCCGCACGCCGCCGCCTTCGGTATCCACCCCGCGCTGCTGGACGCGGCACTCCAGGGGCTGTGGCTCGGGGCGCCGGACGGCAGGGACGGCCCGGACTTCGAACCGGGCACCGCCCGCCTGCCGTTCGCGTGGACCGGTGTGACCCTGCACGCCTCCGGCGCCACCGATCTGCGGGTCCGCCTGGTGTACGACCGCGAGGGGCAGGTGTCGCTCCGTGCGACCGACCCCACCGGCCGACCCGTCGTCACCATCGGCGGACTGACCGTCCGGCCGGTCGACACCGCGACCCTGCGCACCCCCACGACCCCGGCACACGACTCCCTGTTCCGCGTCGAGTGGACCGCCGTGCCCGTGGCCGCCACGGACCGCGAGGACACTTCCCGTTGGGCCGCGCTGGCGCCCACGGGATATCTCCCCGACAGCCATCCCGACCTCGCCGGACTCATCGCCGCCATCCAGCGCGGTGGCCCCGTGCCCGATGTGGTCCTGGTGCCGTGTGTCCCCGACGGGGACGACGCCGAGACCGTCCGGTCCACCGTCCACACGACCAGTGAACTCCTCCAGGGCTGGCTGGCCGACGACCGGCTCACCGACACCCGCCTGGTGTTCATCACCCACGGCGCCGTACGCGCCACCCCGGACGAGCACATCACCGCTCCCGCCGCCTCCGCGGCCCGCGGACTGGTGCGCTCGGCCCAGTCCGAACACCCCGACCGGTTCGTCCTGGCCGACACGGACGACCGCGGGGCCCTGCTCGCCCTGCTGCCGGGCGCCCTCGACCTCGGGGAGCCCCAACTCGCCGTCAGGGCAGGCAGGGTGCTCACCGCCCGTCTGGCCCGTGTTGCGGCGCCGGAGGACGAGCGGCCTCATCCGTTCGACCCCGAGGGCACCGTACTCATCACCGGCGCCACCGGGACCCTCGGCGGCCTCGTGGCCCGCCATCTCGCGGCCCGGCACGGTGTCCGCCATCTGCTCCTGGTGGGCAGGCGCGGTGCCGAGGCACCCGGGGCCGCGGCCCTCCTCGCCGACCTGGAAACCCACGGCGCCCAGGCCCGATTCGTCGCCTGCGACGTCGCCGACCGGGCCGCCGTCATGGCACTGATGGCGGCCGTGCCCGAGCCACACCCCCTGACCGCCGTCGTCCACGCCGCCGGTGTCCTCGACGACGGTCTGGTCACCTCGCTCACCCCCGAGCGGATCGATCGCGTCCTGCGCCCCAAGGTCGACGCGGCGCTGCATCTGCACGAGGCCACCCGCGACCACCCGCTGTCCGCCTTCGTCCTCTTCTCGTCCGCGTCGGGCGTCATCGGCAACCCGGGCCAGGGCAACTACGCGGCGGCCAACGCCTTCCTGGACGCCCTCGCCCAACACCGCCACTCCCTGGGCCTGCCCGCCCAGTCACTGGCCTGGGGCCTGTGGGAACGCCGTGGTGAGATGACCGGCACACTCGGCGCCACCGGTCTGCGGCGGATGACACACGGCGGGGTGGCCGCGCTCAGCGACGACCAGGGCCTCGCGCTCCTCGACGCCGCCCTGCGGCTCGACGAACCGCTCCTGGTCCCCGTACGCATCGACGCCGCCCGGCTGCGGGCCGCGACACCGGCCACCCCCGTACCGCCCCTGCTGCGCGGACTCGTCCCGGCCCGCCACCGGCCGACCGCCTCCGGCGGTGGCGCGGTGGACACCGCGTCGCTGCGCGCCCGGCTGGCGGCGCTGTCCACCGAAGAACGCCTCGAGCACACCGTGGAGTTGGTGCGGACGCACGTGGCCGAAGTCCTGGGTCATGGCGGCACCGAGGCGATCGACCCGGACCGGGCGTTCAAGGACCTCGGGTTCGACTCACTGACCGCCGTCGACCTGCGCAACCGGCTGAAGGCCACCACCGGTCTGCGCCTGCCCGCCACCCTCGTCTTCGACCATCCCACACCGGCCGCCGTCGCGGAGCAGCTCGTCGAACGGCTCGTGCCCGCGGCTCCTCCCACACCACCGGTCGGCCAGGACGACGGCCGTGACCTTCGGCGACGGCTGGCCCCCGCAGGCGACAGCGACGACCCGGGCGCCATCCGGGCCCTGGACGTGGACGGACTGGTCCGGCTGGCGCTGGGCGGTGGCGAGCGTGGCTGAACCGGTGGGAAACGAAAGGACGAACATGACCACGGACCAGGTGGTCGAGGCCCTGCGCGCCTCGCTCCTCGACAACCAGCGGCTGCGCCGGGAGAACCGCAGGCTCGCCGAGGAGCCCCGGGAACCGGTGGCCGTCGTCGGGATGAGCTGCCGCTTCCCGGGCGGGGTACGCACCCCGGAGGAGCTGTGGGAGCTCCTGGTCAAGGAGCGGGACGCGGTCACCGGTTTCCCGGCCGACCGTGGCTGGGATCTCGACGGTGTCTATGACACCGACCCCGACGCACCGGGCACCTCGTACACCCGCGAAGGCGGATTCCTCCATGACGCCTGTGCGTTCGACGCCGCGTTCTTCGGGATCTCGCCCCGCGAGGCCCTCGCCATGGACCCCCAGCAGCGGCTGCTCCTGGAGACCTGCTGGGAGGCGGTCGAACGGGCCGGAATCGACCCGCTGACCCTCAAAGGAAGCCGAACGGGTGTCTACGCGGGCGTCATCTACAGCGAATACGGCTCCCGCCTCACCCGTGTCCCCGATGAACTCGAAGGCTTCCTGGGGACCGGCAGCATCTCCAGCGTCGTCTCCGGACGTGTCGCCTACGCACTGGGCCTGGAGGGGCCCGCGATCACCCTGGACACCGCCTGTTCCTCGTCCCTCGTCGCCATCCACCTGGCCTGCCAGGCGCTCCGCGCGGGCGACACCGATCTGGCGCTGGCCGGTGGCGTGACCGTGATGGCCACCCCGGGCCTGTACGTGGGCTTCAGCCGGCAGCGCGGTCTCGCACCGGACGGGCGCAGCAAGTCCTTCTCCGCCGCCGCCGACGGCGCGGGCTTCGGCGAGGGCGTCGGCATGCTGCTGCTGGAGCGACTGTCCGACGCGCGGCGCCACGGCCATCCCGTCCTCGCGGTGGCCCGGGGCTCGGCCGTCAACCAGGACGGTGCGAGCAACGGTCTGACGGCTCCCAACGGCCCCGCACAGCAACGGGTCATCCGCCAGGCCCTGGACAGCGCCCAGCTGTCGCCCGCCGAGATCGACGCCGTCGAGGCGCACGGGACCGGCACCGTGCTCGGCGATCCGATCGAGGCCCAGGCGCTCCTCGCCACCTACGGCGCGGACCGGTCCGCGGACCATCCGCTGCTGGTGGGCTCGCTCAAGTCCAACCTCACCCACACCCAGGCCGCCGCGGGTGTCGGCGGTGTTATCAAGATGGTCCTGGCGATGCGCCACGGACTGCTGCCCCGCACCCTGCACATCGACCGGCCCACACCACAGGTGGACTGGGACGAGGGCGCCGTACGGCTGCTCACCGGCGCCACACCGTGGCCCGACACCGGCAGACCGCGCCGCGCCGGAGTGTCCTCCTTCGGGGCCAGCGGCACCAATGCCCACCTCGTCCTGGAGGCCGCCCCGGACCAGGAGTCCGAGGACGACATGCCGTCCGAGGAGCACCACGGGCCAGTCGTCTGGCCGTTGTGCGCAAGGGGCCCGGAGGCGCTGCGCGCCCAGGCCGCCGCACTGCACGCACATGTGGCCGCGGACCCGCGGCCCCGCCCCGTCGACATCGGGCTGTCCTTGGTCACCGGCCGGTCCGGGTTCGCCGACCGCGCCGTGGTGGTGGGCACCTCCCAGGCCGAACTGCTCGACGCCCTGGCCGCGGTGGCGAACGGTGAGACACCCGCGGACGGCGCGTGCGGCACCGCCCCGCGCGGCGGCCGCAAAGCGGTGTTCGTCTTTCCCGGGCAGGGATCGCAGTGGGCGGGGATGGCGGTGGAACTGCTGGACTCCGCACCGGTGTTCGCTGCGCGGATGGCGGAGTGCGAGCGTGCGCTGTCGCCTCATGTGGACTGGTCGCCGGTGGCTGTGTTGCGCGGTGTCGAGGGGGCGCCGTCGCTGGACCGGGTGGATGTGGTGCAGCCGGTGCTGTTCGCGGTGATGGTGTCGCTGGCGGAGCTGTGGCGTTCCTACGGTGTCGAGCCGGATGCGGTGGTGGGCCATTCCCAAGGGGAGATCGCGGCGGCGTGTGTGGCCGGGGCACTCACTCTGGCGGACGCGGCGATGGTGGTGGCCCGACGGAGCGGTGCACTGGCCGTGCTCACCGGGCGTGGCGGGATGGCGTCGGTCCAGTTGTCGGCCGCTGAACTGGGTCCGCATCTGGAGCCGTGGGGTGACCGGTTGTCGGTGGCCGCGGTCAACGGGCCGTCGGCCACGGTGCTCGCGGGGGACGCCGAGGCCATCGAAGGCATCGTGCGGCGACTGGCCGGCGAGGAAGTGGCGGCTCGTGTGATGCCCGTCGACTACGCCTCGCACTCCGCGCAGGTCGAGGAGGTCCGGGAGACCCTGCTGACCTCACTGGCGGGTGTCATCCCGGTCCGGTCCGCGGTGCCGTACTTCTCGACCGTCGACGCCACCTGGTGTGACACCAGCACACTGGACGCCGCCTACTGGTACCGCAATCTGCGCGAACCCGTCCGCCTGCACACGGCCGTACGGCGTCTCCTCGACGCGGGCCACCGCACCTTTCTCGAGGTCAGCCCGCATCCCACCCTCACCTGGGGGATCGCCGACACCGCCGCTGAGGCGGGGGCCGAGGACACCGTGGTGATCGGCACCCTGCGCCGTGACCACGGAGGTCCGCGGCGGATGCTGCTGTCCCTCGCCGAGGCGTACACCGCCGGGCTGCCCGTCGACTGGCGACCCGCCTTCGGGAGGAGCGGCGCCCGTCGAGTCGCGCTGCCCACGTACGCCTTCCAGCGGCAGCGGTACTGGCTCGACGCGGATCCGCGGGGCGGCGACCCCGCCGCCACCGGGCAGTTCGCGACCGGACACCCCCTGCTCGGAGCGGCGGTCGAGCTGCCGGACGACGGCGGCACCGTCTTCACCGGCAGGATCTCGGCCACCACCCATCCCTGGCTCGCCGACCACACCGTCCTGGGAGCGGTGCTGCTCCCCGGTGTGGCCTTCGTCGAGATGGCGGCTCACGTGGGACACCGCCTGGACTGCGCGCGGATCGAGGAACTCACCCTCGCCGCACCGCTGGTCCTCCCCGACGACACCACGGAAGACGGTGTCCACCTGCGGCTCACCGTCTCCGTGGCCGACGCGGCCGGCCGCCGTGGCCTGTCCTTCCACTCACGCCCGGTGTCCGCCGCGGTGGGAGACCCCTGGACACCCCACGCGACCGGCCACCTCGTCCCCGGCCACCCAAAGTCGCCCGCGCCGGACACCGTATGGCCCCCGGCCGGGGCCACCGCGCTGAGCGTCGAGGACCTGTACACGGCCCTGGACTCCCAGGGCATCGAGTACGGCCCGGCCTTCCAGGGCCTGCGCTCCGCCTGGCGCAGAGGGGAGGAGATCTTCGCCGAGGCCGCCCTGCCCGACTCCGTAACCGACGCGCGGACGGCCGGGTTCGCCGTCCATCCCGCACTGCTGGACGCCGCACTGCAAGCGGTAGGTCTCCGCACCGCGGCTCCCGGCCAGCGGGCCGAGCACCCTCCGCTGCCGTTCTCCTGGCAGGATGTGGACCTGGCCGCCACGCCCGGTCGCACTCTGCGGGTGACACTGCGCCCCGACGCGGCGGACGCGGTGGCCGTCAGCGTCACCGACGAGGATGGTCAACCCGTCGCGCGTATCGGGTCGTTGACGACGCGTACGGCCTCCTTCGCGGGGACACCGTCCACCGACCGCTTCCTCTACCGGCTGACCTGGTCCCCGATCGCCCCACCCACCGCGGCTTCGCGCCGCTGGATGCTACTCGGGGACCCTGACACACGGCTGCTGCCCGACGGCTTCGCCGCACCCGCCCCGGACAGTACCGATGAGAGGCCCACCGGTTCCGTCGCCGCGCTGCTGCCCTGCCCGCCGACCGGGATGGACGGTCCCGAAGCCGTCCACACCACCGCCGCCGCCGTCCTGGAACGGATCCGGGGCTGGCTCTCGGACACCGTCACCGCCACGGTGCCGCTCGTTGTGCTCACTCGTGGCGCCACCGGCTCCCACCAGGACGAACCGGTGGACCTCGCGGGTGCCGCCGTATGGGGTCTGCTGCGCTCCGCCCAGCTCGAACACCCCGGCCGGTTCGTCCTGCTCGACACGGACGACCCGACGGCGACGGCCGCCGTCCTGCCGGGTGCGCTCGCCACCGGAGAACCCCAACTCGCCCTGCGGAAGGGCATCCTGTCCGCCCCGCGCCTCACCCGGCGACAGCCAGGACCTCCCGCCACCACCACGGAACCAAGAACCACACGGTTCGACCCGGAGGGCACCGTACTGATCACCGGTGCGGGTGGTGTCCTGGCCGGGGCCACCGCCCGGCATCTGGTCGCCCGGCACGGCGTACGCCATCTGCTGCTCATCAGCCGCCGTGGCACCGACGCACCGGCCACCGGCGAGCTGATGGCGGAACTCACCGCGGCGGGTGCCCGCGTCACCGCCACCGCCTGCGATGTGGCGGACCGCCACGCCCTGGCGGCGGTTCTGGCGGACATCCCCGCCCGGCATCCACTGCGCGCCGTCATCCACACCGCGGGCGTCCTCGACGACGGACTGCTGGAGTCCCGGACACCCGAGCGGATGAGCGCCGTACTGCGGCCGAAGACCGACGGAGCCTGGCATCTGCACGAGCTGACCCGCCGGTCGGAGCTGACGGCGTTCGTCGTCTACTCCTCGGCCGCGGGCGTCCTCGGCAGTGCCGGGCAGGCCAGCTATGCCGCCGCCAACGCCTCCCTCGACGCCCTCATGACGGCCCGCCACCGCCAGGGGCTGCCCGCCACCTCCCTGGCCTGGGGTCTGTGGGAGCGGCGCGGCGGACTCACCGCCGAGCTCTCCGGCACCGATCTGCGCCGGATGGCCCGCAGCGGTGTGCACGGCCTGTCCGACGAGGAGGGTCTCGCGCTGTTCGACGCCGCACTCACCACCGACGAGCCCGTCCTGGTACCCGTCCACCTCGATCTCGCCGCCTACCGCGGCAGCGAGGTGCCCCCGCTGCTGCGTTCCCTGGTCCGGACGCCGAGCCGAACCAGGGCGGCGGCGGACACCGGTGCGCTGCGACAGCGGCTCGCGGTGTGCGCGGCGGAGGAACACCCGCGGATCCTTCGCGAACTCGTCCTCACGGAGGCGGCCGAGGTGCTCGGGCACACCGGAGCGGACGCCCTGGACGGCGATGCCGCGTTCCTCTCGATCGGCTTCGACTCGCTGACCGCCGTGGAACTGCGCAACCGGCTCGCCGCCCGCACCGGACTGCGGCTGCGGCCGACGAGTGTCCTCGACAGCGGCACCCCGGCCCGGCTCGCCGCACTGCTGCACACCCAGCTGGCCGCGGACGGCACACCCGGCGACGCGGAGCCCGCTCGGCGGACCGCGGAATCCGTGGCGACGGGGCCGGTGGCCACCCTGTTCCGGCAGGCGTGCGAACTGGGCCGGACCGACGACGGTCTCGCACTGCTCAAGAACGCCTCGGCCCTGCGCCCCGACATCCGCAGCGGAGCCGAGTTGCTGACCGCACGGGCCCGCCCCCGGCTGTTGCGGCTGTGTCCGCACGACACCGCCCCGCAGGTGGTGTGCCTCGGCTCCGTGGTGGCGCTCGGCGGCGCCCACCAGTACGCGCGCTTCGCCTCGCACTTCCGCGACCACTTCGGCGTCAGCGCCCTGGCGGCCCCCGGATTCCTGCCGGGTGAGCCGGTGCCCGCGGATATGGCGGCGCTGCTGGACTTCCAGGCCCGGACCCTGCTGGAGGCGGTGGGGGACCGGCCGCTGGTCCTGACCGGTTCCTCCTCGGGAGGCACGCTGGCACACGGTGTGGCCGCCCGGCTCGAGGAACTCGGCGCCGGACCGGCCGCGGTGGTCCTCATCGACACCTATCTGTCCCACAACGAAGGGATCACCCAGTTCAACGATGTACTGATCGGCGGCATGTTCGCGCGCGAGGACCGGGCCGCGCCCATGGACGACACCCGGCTCACCGCCATGGGCCGCTACTTCCGGATCCTGGACGACTGGACACTTCCCGTCGTCCAGGCACCCACCCTGCTGGTCCGCGCGACCGAACCACTGGGCTGCCCGGACCCCGGAGCGGGGGAGTGGCGCGCGTCCTGGCCCACCGCCCACGCCGTCGTGGATGTGCCCGGCGACCACTTCAGCCTGATGGAACAGCATGTCGCCACCACCGCACGGGCCATCCACGACTGGCTCACCACCGTTCTCGGTCGGCCTGCCGACACCACGGCCCGCGGCTGACCACACCCCGGCCACCACACCGCACCAACCCAGGAGAGGCGCATGACAGCAGAGCCAGCCCCTGAAGCCCATCCGCCGCACGCCCAGCGGATCGCCGTGCTCGGCGCCGGAGTGATGGGAGTGGGCATCACCGCCCTCGCCCTCGGCCACGGACTGCCGGTGCTGCTCATCGAGACCGACCGGGCCAAGCTCGACCGGGCGGGCGACGCCATCGACCACGAACTGCGCATCGCCCAGCTGATGGACACCCTGCCGCCGGACACTCCCACCGGTGGCCTGGAGACCGCGACCGGGACCGCTGCCGTCGCCGGGGTCACCGCCGTCATCGAGGCCATCACCGAGGACACCGCCCTCAAGGCAAAGGCCCTCGCCGAGGTCTCGGCCCGCGTCCGCCCCGGCACCCCGCTGATCTCCAACACCTCGTCGATCCCCATCGACGAGCTCGCGGGCTACGCGGAACGCCCCGAGGACGTCATCGGCACCCACTTCATGAACCCCCCGTACCTCATCCCGACCGTGGAGGTCATCCAGGGGGCCAGGACCAGTACGGCCACCATGGTGGCGGCCGGTGCGCTGCTCAGCGCGCTCGACCGGCGACAGGTGGTCGTCCGGGACGCACCCGGCTTCGTCACCAGCCGTGTGCTGCACCCGATGATCAATGACGCGGCCAGGGTGGTACAGGAGGGCACCGCCACCGCCGAAGCCGTGGACGCGCTCATGGAGGGCTGTCTCGGCCACCCCACCGGCCCGCTGCGCACCGCCGACCTGATCGGCATCGACAACCTCGTCGACTCGCTCCGCGTACTGCACCAGCGCACCGGAGACGACGGATGCCGCCCCTGCGACCTGCTGCTCGGCAAGGTCCGGGACGGGGAACTCGGCCGCAAGTCCGGCCGTGGCTTCTACGACTACCAGGAGGAGAACTGATGGACACCAACACCCAGGGGCATACCACCACCGGGACCACTTCGGCCGTGGACAAGGATGTGCAGAAGGACATCCTGCGCTTCCTGCACACGCGCACCAAGCGCACCTGGAAGCCCGAGACGGACCTCTTCGCCTCGGGTGGCCAGTCCTCCCTGTTCGCCATGGAACTCGTGGTGCACCTGGAGAAGTCCTTCGGCGTCGCGATCCGCGGAAAGGACCTGCGGCTCGACAACTTCCGCACGGTGGTGTCGATGACCGAGCTGGTCCACCGTCTCCAGGCGGGGGCCGGAGGAACCGGTGACTGATCCGCTCTCCTTCGCCACCACCGAAGTCACCGGGCTGATCGCGGACGACGCCGAGGAATGGGACCGCACCGGACTGTTGCCGGTGGACCTGTTGCGCAAGCTGGGCTCCGACGGGCGGCTGTGCGCACAGGTCCCGGTCGGCTACGGGGGGTGGGGGCTCAACAGCGCGTCCAACGGCGCGTACACCGCACATGTCGGAGGTCTGTGCAGCTCCCTGCGGAGCGTGATGACCTCCCAGGGCATGGCCGCCTGGACCGTCGAGCGCTTCGGCACCGCCGAACAGCGCTCCGTCTTCCTGCCGTTGCTGACCGGTGGTGAACTGGCGGCCGTCGGGTTCAGCGAACGCGGCGCCGGAAGTGACCTGGCCGCCATGTCCACCCGGGTCCGGCGCGAGGGCGACACGGTGGTCCTCGACGGCCACAAGGTCTGGGTGACCGCCGCCCACTACGCCGATCTGCTGGTGCTGTTCGGCATGTTCGAGGAGGAGGGGGATCCTGAGGGGCAGGAGGGCGGGGCCGTGGCCGTCGTCGTCCCCTCCGCCACTCGTGGGGTCGGCGTCGAACGTGTCCCCGAACCACTCGGCTGCCGGGCGGCGGGCCACGCCCACATCAGCCTCGACGAGGTGCGGGTGCCGCTGACCCATGTGCTCGGCGGTACGGCACTTCCCCTACCGCTGCTGGTCACCACCGCCCTCGCCTACGGGCGGATGTCGGTGGCCTGGGGGAGTGTGGGCATCCTGCGCGGCTGTCTCACCGCCGCCGCCCGGCATGCCGCCGCGCGCGAGCAGTTCGGTGTTCCGCTCGGGGAGCACCAGCTCGTCGCCCGCCACCTCGCCGAACTCCTCGTCGCAGAACAGACCGCCACCCGCGTCTGCGAGCACGCCGCACGCTGCTGGGACGAGGGGTCACCGGACCAGGTCATGGCCACCGTGCTGGCCAAACACATCAGCGCGGGCAACGCCGCCCGTGGCGCGGCCACCGCCGTGCAGGTCCTCGCCTCCGCCGGAGCCGCCGACTCCCACCTCGTGGCCCGCGCGTACCGGGACGCCAAGCTGATGGAAATCATCGAAGGCAGCAATGAGATCTGCCAGCTCATGCTGGCGCGGCACGTACTCGGCAGCGCCGCGTGAAGGGAACCGGAGTGAACCGCACCCCCGATCCCACTACCGTGGTCAAGTGCCTGGTGTGGGACCTGGACAACACCCTGTGGCAGGGCACCCTCCTCGAGGACGGTGAGGTGGTCCTGCCCGACGCGGTACGGGAGATCATCGCCGAACTCGACGCGCGCGGCGTCCTCCAGTCGATCGCCAGCAAGAACGACCACGACATGGCCTGGGCACGGCTGGAGAAACTAGGGGTCGCCGAGTACTTCGTACTGCCGGAGATCGGCTGGGGCCCCAAGTCGGAGGCCGTCCGGCGGATCGCCGACACCCTGAACTTCGCGCTCACCACCGTCGCCTTCATCGACGACCAGCCCGCCGAGCGCGCCGAAGTCACCCACCACCTGCCCGAGGTGCGCTGCTATCCGGCGGAGTCGGTGGCGGAGTTGCCGGGGCTGCCGGAGTTCAGCCCCGCCCTGCGGACGGTGGACTCCCGGCGGCGGCGCGAGATGTACCGGGCGGGCTTTCGGCGCGAGGCGGCGCGCGCCGAGGCCACCGGCCCGGACGAGGACTTCCTGCGGACACTCGCACTCGATCTGCGCATCGGCCGCGCCACCGACGAGGAGCTGTCCCGCGTCGAAGAACTCACCCTGCGCACCAGCCAGATGAACGCCACCGGAGTGCACTACGGGGACGCGGATCTACGGCGGCTGCTCACCGACGACGCCCACGAGGTGCTGGTGGTCACGCTCACCGACCGCTTCGGACCTCATGGCGCCGTCGGTGTGCTGCTCCTCGAACGCCATCCCGCTGTCTGGCACCTCAAACTCCTCGCCACCTCCTGCCGGGTGGTGTCCTTCGGTGTCGGGGCCACCGTGCTGAACTGGCTCACCGACCAGGCGGCCGGCGCGGACGTCCATCTGGTGGCCGACTTCAAGCCCACCGATCGCAACAGGATGATGGAGATCGCCTACCGGTTCGCCGGGTTCGAGGAGGATCCGTGCGGATGCGCGGACGCCCTCTCGCACACGGCCACCCCCACCGACCTCCAGCGGCTCCATCTGCGCCCCGAGCCACGCCCGGCCTCCGCGACCATACGTGTCACCGCCGTGGCCCTGGCGGCGGGAAGGGGGGAAGCCGTCCCCGGCCGGGTCTGAGCCAGCCGGGAGCCCGGTACGCCTCCGGCCGCGTACCGGGCTCCCGGCCTGTCCGTCCCCGCCCGGAATTCAGCGTTTACGGGCGAGGGTGATGCCGTCGGCCATCGTCAGGAGAGAAAGGTCCACCCGCTCGTCGCCGGAGAGTCTGCCGTTGAGTTCCCGTACGGCCGCGGTATCCGGGTCGTCCGCCCGAGGATCGGCGACCCGGCCGAAGAAGAGCGTATTGTCGATCACCAGCAGCCCGCCGGAGCGGGTCAGTTCGAGCGCCTTCTCGTAGTACACCGGATAGCCGGCCTTGTCGGCGTCGATGAACACGAAGTCGAATGTCCGGGAGCCGCGTTCGGCCAGGAGCGCGTCCAGGGTGTCCACCGCGTCCCCGACCCGTAGGTCGATCCGCCCCGCCACCCCGTCCCGCTTCCAGTACTCGGCCCCGACCGCCGGCCACCGGTCCGTGATGTCGCAGGTCACCACCTGTCCATCGGCGGGTACGGCGCGCGCCATGCACAGCGTGCTGTACCCGGTGAACGTCCCGATCTCCAGCACCCGCCGGGCACCGGTCAGCCGCACCAGGAGGGCGAGCAACTGCCCTTCCTCCGCCATGACTTGCATCGCCGTGCCGCCGGGGAGCTGTGCGGTCTCCTCCCGCAGCTCTCTCAGCACGTCGTCGTCCCGCAGGGACACGTCCCTGACATAGGAAAGAAGCTCCTCCGTCGCGTCTGTCTGCTGAGCCATGGCGACGCAACTCCCTCTCGTTTCGCCGGAATTCGATGACATGCTCCGAGGGTCATTTTATGGTCGGCACACCGGAGTACGGGTGGGAAGAGGTTCCCGGAGGAGTGGCTGCACTGATGTCCGAAACCATCAGGACATCCTTCGACCGCGCGTGGCGGCAGGTCACCCGGCCAGTTTTTTGTGCATCACCACACAAGGGCGGCCGTGCTGGTTGTCGGTGCGACGGTCGATCTCCTGCCAGCCAAGAGACTCCCAGAAGGTGAGGGCCCATGTGGTGTTCTCCAGAACGGCGAGCCGGACGCCGTTGTGGCGCCGCTGCCGGAAGCGGTCTTCCACGATGGCGGCGAGCTGCCGGCCCACGCCCCGGCGGTGCAGTCGGCCGTGCACCATCAGCAGGCCGATCCACGGGAGACCGTCGACGGGGTGGCGATCGAGCAGACAGAGGAGACCGATGAGCTCCCCGTGGGCGTCGCGTGCCAACAGCACCTCGCAGCCGTCGGTGGCGGCTTCCTGGCGCAGGTCGTCCTCGAGCCGGTCGACGGGAACACACTCGGGGTCGTACTCACCCGCGGCCCGGCAGTACTCCGGATTGCTCGCATAGAGGTCGGCCACCTCGGTCATCTCGCTCGGGGAGAACCGGAGCGGGACGAGGGACGGCATCGGTGTGCGGGTCAGGGTGATCAGCTCCCGGATCGCAGGGTCGTCGGCACATCGGTCACCTTCGCCATGAACGCGGCGACGTTCGCCACCATTCGCTCGATCTTCTCCTCCAGGGTGAGCGATTCCTGCGGCCGCGAACCGACGCCCGCGTCCTTCTTCCCCCGCACATACAGCGAGCACGCGAGGTCGCCGCATATGTAGGTGCCGACCGAGTGGCCCTGCTGTCTGGCCTTTCCCGCCTTTGGCGCGACCATCAAGGAGACACCGCCGGTGTGGGAGGTCAGGCACATCGAGCACATGCCGCGCCGCCGCTGCGAAGGCGCGGTGCCGGGGGAGCGCAGCGCGACGGCCCGGGGACGGTCGTCCACCACGGTGACCAGGTAGGCGCGGTCGGGGGCCTGAGGGTCACGCCAGCCGAGGAAGTCCAGATCGTCCCACTGCCGGTCCGCCAGGTCACGCGGCACGGACAGCCGCTTCGCCTCGCCCTTCGTGCAGTTCACGAACGCGGCACGGATCTCTTGCTCAGTCAGGGGTTCCATAACGGCAGGCTATTTTGCCTAAAACCCTTAGGCAACTGCATAATCGGTTCTGTCAGGGCGGAAGGAGCGACATGGCATACGCGGGGCTGAACGCGGAACGGCTGACCCGGGCCGGTGCGGAGCTGGCCGACGAGGTCGGCTTCGACCAGGTGACCGTCTCCGAGCTGGCCAGACGGTTCGACGTCAAGGTCGCGAGCCTCTACTCACATGTGAAGAACTCCCAGGACCTCAAGACCAGGATCGCCCTGCTCGCCCTGGAGGAACTCGCCGACCGGGCCGCCGACGCCCTGGCCGGACGGGCCGCCAAGGACGCCCTGATCGCCCTGGCGAACGTCTACCGCGACTACGCCCGCGAGCACCCCGGCCGCTACGCCGCGGCCCAGCTCAGGCTGGACCCGGAAGCGGCCGCCGCCAGCGCCGGTGGCAGACACGCACAGATGACCCGCGCGATCCTGCGCGGCTATCACCTGACCGAACCGGACCAGACCCATGCGGTCCGGTTGCTGGGCAGTGTCTTCCACGGGTACGTCAGCCTGGAGATGGGCGGAGGGTTCAGCCACAGCGCCCCCGACACCCAGGAAACCTGGACACGGATCCTGGACGCGCTCGACGCACTGCTGCGGAACTGGCCCGAACGGTGACCACGCGGCGTATCGCGGCGCGACGGCGTACCCCGAACCCACGGAACGGCAGGCTGGGATGACGCACACCTCCGAGCACGACTGGATCAGCACACCCATCACCGCGGACATCCTGCGCGGGGCCCTCGACCTGGAACACACCGCGCACGGAGTACTGCCGCACCGGCTGCCCGCCAGGGCCCGCGCCCAGTGCGACGACGCCCAACTCGCCATGGCGGAGGCCCAGCCCGCCGGCGTACGACTGGCCTTCCGGACCCGGGCCACCGCCGTCGAACTGGACACATTGCCCACCAAGCGCGTGTACACGGGCGCCCCGCCACGCCCCGACGGGGTGTACGACCTGCTTGTCGACGGCCGTCTGACCGACCAGGCGAGCGTGACCGGCGGCAACACCCTGACCCTCGACATGGCCTCGGGAGCGGCCACCCGCCGGTCCGGCCCACCCGGCACCCTCCGCTTCACCGGCCTTCCCGACGGTGTGAAAGATGTCGAGATCTGGCTGCCGCACAACGAGACCACCGAACTCGTCGCCCTGCGCACCGACGCCCCCATCGAGCCCACACCCTCCCGGGGGCGCGAAGTGTGGCTGCACCACGGAAGTTCGATCAGCCACGGCTCCGACGCCGCGAGCCCCACCACCACCTGGCCCGCGCTCGCCGCCACCCTCGGCGGTGTGGAACTCATCAATCTGGGCCTGGGCGGCAGCGCCCTGCTCGACCCGTTCACCGCCCGCGCCCTGCGCGACACCCCCGCCGATCTGATCAGCCTCAAGATCGGCATCAATCTGGTCAACACCGACCTGATGCGTCTGCGCGCCTTCACCCCCGCCGTCCATGGCTTCCTCGACACCATCCGTGAGGGCCACCCCACCACCCCGTTGCTGGTGATCTCGCCCATCCTGTGCCCCATCCACGAGGACACCCCGGGCCCCAGCGTCCCCGACCCCGGCGCGCTCAGCACCGGAGAGCTCCGATTCCGGGCCGCGGGTGATCCGGCGGAGCGAGCGAACGGAAAACTGACCCTCGGGGTCATCCGGGACGAGCTGGCCCGGATCGTGAAACAGCGCCGGGCGGAGGAGCCCGGTCTCCACTACCTGGACGGTCGTGAGCTCTACGGCCAGGCGGACTTCGGCGAACTGCCACTGCCCGACCAACTCCACCCCGACGCCACCACCCACCGCCGCATCGGCGAACGCTTCGCCGACCTGGCCTTCGGTACGGGCGGGGCCTTCACCGACCGGGGCACCGGTCACCCCACATGAGCGCCTCCCGCCGTCTGGGACTCGTCGTCCGGATGCGCGAACACCGCGAGGAGACTGGGGTCAGACCCCGCCGCGTGTGGTCCCGCGGGCGCTCGCGACCAGGCCGCAGACGAGCAGAGAGAACGCGACGGTCGAGGTGGCCGCGCGGACGATGTTCCAGCGCACCCACCGTGCCTCGAACTTATCGCGCACCGTCGCCAGGTCGGCGATCCGGTCGGGGTGACCGGCGTCGGCGAGCGCGTCGTTCAGAGGCACGTTGACCCGGAAGGTGATGACCAGCATCACCAGATACAGCACGACCGCGCCAACGATCCACAACAGGGCAGGCCGTCCGTCGCCCCGCAGATGCAGTGCCCCGGCCAGGACGCACAGCAACATTGCCCCGGCGAAGATCAGGGCGAACCAGCCGTTGAGGATGGCCACATTGATGCGCTGCATCGCGTCGATGAAGGTGCGGTCCTCCGCCTGTGCCAGGCCGGGCATCACGGAGCAGGCGTATCCGTAGAACAGGCCCGCGCTCAGCCCGGTGGCGATGGTGGCGGCGATCAGTACGGGGGTCTGGAGGGTGTGGTGGTTCATCATGCCTCCAGCCAAGCGCGGTGCGGCGAGACGAGCCATGGCTGACAAGCTCACCCGCATACGTGAGCGTCCAGGCACACGCCTCCACCGAATATCCCGTCATCATTCACAGGTCTGTCGTGAGACGTGAACGCCCGCTGGTAAATGGCGCCTTGCTCATGATTTCCCGCGAGGCGGAGAGATGTGTCGCACGTGCTTGCATATGGAAACTGCAACAGTTGATTCCGGTATCCCTCGACAACGTGAGTTCGGGCATACCCCTATGTTTCCTGACGCATCATCCTGTCGACACTCCACCGACACGAGGTCGGGTCGGTGGATAACCGACATCATCCCCCATAGCTGTCCACGGACGGGTGTCAGGGGGAACGAGCGCAGTCGAGCGGTGTTTCATCCATTGATTCCCGCTGATTGGTGATTAACCCAGGTCCTGCGCGCCTCGCCGGTTCGGACGGTTTTCCGGGCAGAGCGACGCTGCCGGAGTTCCTGGAGGACATTGGATATCCGCAAAGACTTGCGGCAATAGATGTCTTGCACCAATTATTTGATTCATGAAGTTGTTCAGCCGCAGTTCGTCACCCCGCCGTGCGCTGGCCCACGCCGCTACCGCGACTCAGGCCGGTCCCACGGCCCACGATCCCGTCGTCCGGCCGGACCCCGCCCTCGCGGGTCTGACCGGGGAGTGGATCATCGATCCCGCGCACAGCAGGATCGGGTTCTCCGTCCGGCACGCCATGGTGACCACGGTGCGCGGCTCCTTCGCGGAGTTCGAGAGCCGTCTGTACTTCGACGGCAGCGATCCTGCCCGCTCGCAGGCCGAGGTCGTGATGTCCACCGCCAGCGTCCAGACCGGTGTGGAGCAGCGCGACGCCCACTTGATGGGCCGTGACTTCCTGGACGCCGCCGCCTACCCGCGGATGAGTTTCAGGAGCACCGCGGTACAACTCATCGGCAAGGACGTCTACCGCATGACCGGGGATCTCACCATCAGGGCCACCACCCGTCCCGTGGTCCTGGATCTCACCTACATCGGACAGGTCACCGACCCGTTCGGGTATCAGCGAGTCGGCTTCGACGGCACCACCACGATCAACCGTTCCGAGTGGGGGCTGACCTATAGCGCCCGACTGGCCGAGGGCGGTGCCATGGTGAGCGAGAAGGTCCGCCTCCAGTTCGACATCGCCGCGATCCGCACGCCCCCCGACGAGGCGTGACGGTGCCGGTCTCCGGAAGTACTTCCCGGAGACCGGCACCCGCCGCCGACTCGCTCGGGGCGCGGCTTCAGCGGATCACACGTAGGTGAACCCGCCCGGGACGTTCACCGATCCGCTCGGGGTCGTGACCTGGACGACCTTGTTGCCCAGGGTGCCGGCCGGGGTGATGCCGACCAGCAGGGTCCCGGTGGGGTCGACGGACACCCCGGTCGCCGGGAGGCCACCGATGGTCACCGAGCCACCGGTCAGGCCGGTGCCGATGATCACGAACGCGGTGCCGCCGGCCGTCGTGCCGGAGGCAGGTGTGATGCTGGCCGCGGTCGGGGGCGGCGCGGTGTACGTGAAGCCGCCCGGGACGTTGGCGGCACCGGACGGGGTCACCACGGTGACCGTGGCGTTGCCGGCGACACCCGGCGGGGTGACACCGGTCAGCGAGGTACCCGACGGGTTGACGGTCACGCCGGTGGCGGGCACACCGTTGAACAGGACCACCGCGTTGGCCAGGTTGGTCCCGGTCAGGGTGAACGCGGTGCCACCGGTGACCAGGCCGCTGGTCGGAGCGATCGACGTGGCGGTCGGCGGGGGCGGCGCCACACCGTAGGTGTAGTTCACCGCGTTGCTGGTGCCGTTGGGGGTGGTGACGGTCACCGACACGGTGCCCGCCGCGTGGGGCGGCGCGGTGACCACCAGGGCACGGCCGAAGGGGTCGCGAATCAGGATGGTCGCCGGGGTGCCGCCGAAGGAGACACCGGTGGCGTTGTTCAGCCCCTGGCCCACGATCAGGACGGTGTTGCCCCCTGTCGTCGGACCGGACGTGGGCGTGACCGAGAGCAGCCACGGGGAAGACGGCGGCCAGCCCGGGCCCGGATCACCCGGACCGGGCCACCCCGGGCCGGGCCACCCCGGGCCCGGGTCACCCGGACCGGGCCAGCCACCGGGGCCGGCCTGGCCGGCGCGGC
The DNA here is from genome assembly GCF_040650655.1 of Streptomyces sp. NPDC048636. Classification (NCBI taxonomy): domain Bacteria; kingdom Bacillati; phylum Actinomycetota; class Actinomycetes; order Kitasatosporales; family Streptomycetaceae; genus Streptomyces; species Streptomyces sp. NPDC048636. The sequence continues at coordinate 304,996 of NZ_JBEZHR010000006.1, forward strand.
CGCCATCGTTGGCGAGCATCTGCTGGGACATGGATGTCCTCCTGTCGAACTGTCCAGGGTGACGGCGCAGGCCGTTGTGTGCGGCCGAGTACGCGGGCGCGTCGGCTGCCCGTACCGGCGCCGCCACCTGGAGCAGGGGCGATGGGGCCCGGGGTCCGCTGTCGGGTGGGACGGGGAGTTGTCCTTCGCCCCGAGAGGTGAGGTGGTTACTCCTCGCCGAGAACGGAGTCGGGCCGGAGGTGGGGCACGGCCCCTTCCAGGGGGGAACTCGCCGCGGGGCAGGGACCGTCGCCGCTGCACGCCTGCGTGAGGCACAACGGGTGGGTCGACTACCGAGCTCCCCGGGAAGGGATGGGCGACCCACCGGTTGGATGCGTTCAGTAACCCATAGGGGCGAAGGGGCGGCAAGAAGGTTGACGAACAGTCACCCGGTCGGCGTAGCGCGACCCCGGAGAGGGCTGGGCCCCACCGGGGTGGGGTGGTGCCTCCGGTATGGGCGATACGGCCCATTTCGCGAAGAATGCTGACGCTCTGCGCGCAGGCTTGAGATGAGTCAGTGGAAGAGCCACTGACCCACCTCTTTACTGGCTGGTAGTCATGCTCCACTCTGTCGGTGTGCGGCCCGCCCGGCGGACTTGACCGGGTGCGTCCGTATGCCCGTGCGTCGCCTGTGCACGCTCCGATGTGTGTCCGTGGTCCGCCGTGAATCCGTCGTGAAACCGACACCCGTCCCAGAGTGCGACGTGGCCCCGACCCGGGCCGCCCGCTCATCGAGGAAGGCAGGGAGCCCCATGTCCGGTTCGACTCGCATACGTTCCACGCGTACACGTTCCACGCGCATCCGCAGATCAGCCATCTCTCTCGCGATCGCCGCGGGGGTGTGCGCCACCACCCTCACCCCCGCGGCCGCCTCGGCTGCCACCTCCGCCGGTGACCGGACCGCGACCGCCACCGCCACAGCATCCCGGACACTCGGCCCGTTCGCCGAACCCGCCTTCGCCACCACCTGCGAGTGGCACCGCTTCGGCGAGGGCGAGATCCCGCCATGGCGACTGATGTTCCGTGACCCGCTGTGCGTCGAGTACAGCAAACGCGACATCACCTTCGACAACGGCGGCGCCCTGCGCTTCCTGGTCGCCGAACCCTCCCGTTTCGCCCTCGCGATGGTCACCTGCCGCTACTACCAGCAGGACCACTGGAGCGTGCAGACCACCACCGGCTCAACCCCCTGGGTGACCTGGGACGGCCAGTACTGGTGGGACAAGACCAGACAGCGGGCCGGCGCCCGGCTGACTCACTTCCGCATCCACGGCACCAGCGTCGGTATCGGCGACGCCGTCGCCGCGCTGCGCCCCGTCCATCCCGAACTGGCCGACGTCCTCGAGGCATACGGCAGCGAAGCCGGAGAGACGGGCCTGACCACCGACCTCCCGTACGACCTGCGCTGCTCACTGGCCGGATGACCCCATGCCCCCGCACCGCGACCCCTCGAGCGCCCTCTCTCCGCCCACCCGTAGGGCGATCCTCACCGCACTCACCACCACCGCCGCACTCCTGACGGCAGGTCAATTCCCCGCCATCGCTTCCCAGGCGACCGCCGCCGAGGCCATGTCGGCGGGATGGACGGTTCAGACGATGGAGGCGTTCGCCGACACCCTGATCCCCGGTGAACGCCGCTCCGCCGATGACCGGGCCATCGCCGGGGCCGTCACCGGCCCCGGCGCCGTCCAGGCCGGTGTCGTCCAGACGCTCACCTCACCCGAATTGCCCCTGGCCCCTCTGCTGCCGGAGATCGCGGTCCTGCTCAACGCCCGAGCGATCGCCTACGCCACCCTCCACCTGATCCTGCTGCCGCCCACCGCCCCCGCCTTCGTCGGCCTGCCCTTCCGCCACCGCACCACACTGCTGCGCACACTCTTCGACGCCGACGAGCCCGACCGCGCCATCTGGCAGGTGCTCGGCCTGCTGACCGGTCTCGCCTTCGACACCGCCGCCCACCTGGACACCCGCCACGCCTTGGACACCCACCATCCAGGACTGACCTGGCTGGACTTCCCCCGGCCCGACGCGGACGGGCTGTGGCGCTTCCCCCACTACTCCTACGGCACGGCCCTGGCCGCCGAGCACCCGGCCACCACCCCCTCGGGGAGCCCCGCATGAGCACACAGACCACGGATGTACTCGTCGTCGGCAGCGGATTCGGCGGTGCGATCCCCGCCTACTACCTCGCCGCCGGAGGCGCCCGCGTCACCATCCTGGAACGCGGCCCCCGCCTCGCCGCGGCCGACTTCACCCACTCCCTGCGCCTGGGCAGCTACAACCGCATCGTCGATGTCGTACGCGGCCAGGGCATCGCCGTGGTCACCGGCAACTGCGTCGGCGGCGGCAGCGTCGTCTACTTCGCCGCCTCCCTGCGCGCACCCGCGTTCGTCTTCGAACGCCACGGCAGCCTCGGCCGCCGCATCTGGCCCGCCGCCCTCACCCGCGCCACACTCGACCCCTGGTACGACCGCGTCGAACAAGCCCTGCCCGTCACCCGCACCGACTGGCATGACGTCTCCTACGCGGGCGGCGTCCTGGCCGCCGCCTGCCGCCGCACCGGCCACACCTGCAACCCGGTGCCCGTCGCCGTCGACACCGGCCGCTGTACCAACTGCAACTGGATGCTCTCCGGCTGCCGCTTCGACGCCAAACGCTCCATGCTCCTCAACTACCTGCCCGCGGCCGAGGCACACGGCGCCACCATCCACCCCCTGCACGAAGTCCAGACCATCAGCCCCTCACCCCGCTCCGGCTACCGCTACGCCGTCACCTACACCGTCCTCGATCCCGACGACTACACCTGCACCCTCACCACGGGCACCGTCCACGCCAAAGTGGTCGTCCTCGCCGCCGGAGCCGTCGGCACCCCCGTCATCCTCCAGCGCTCCGCCCTCCTCCTCGGCGGTATCCCCGCCGCCGTGGGGCGCTACTTCTCCGGCAACGGCGACCGCGTCAGCGTCGCCGACGTGGACGAGAACAAGGTGCGCACACTGCTCGGCCTGTCCCGCCCGGATGGCGTCCCCTACGAGGGACTGCCGATCGGCCGTCCCATCACCGCGGCCACCTACGACTACCTGGACGCCGAAGCCCCCGAATACAGCCGCTTCACACTCCAGCAGATCTACTTCCCGTCCCTCACCAATGTGCTGGCCCAGGCCGCCGACCCGCCCCACTGGTTCGGCGTCCCGGCCCGTGCCCTGCGTGCCCGCTGGAAGTCGTGGCTCACCCTGCTCGCGATGACCGAAGACGACAACGAGGGCACTTTCTCCGCCGTGCCCCCGCTCACCGGCAGCTTCACCCGGCTGGCCCCCGGCCTCGGCCTTGGCACCATGACGTACCGCCCCACCACCCGGACCCGCGACGGCTGGTCCCGAGCGGACCAGGCGCTGCACGGAATCCTCGGGAAGGACGGGCTGGCCCAGGTGCGGCCCTGGAGCGAAGACGTGGCCGGCACCGTGACCGCACACCCCCTCAGCTCGGTGCGGATGGGCGACGCCCCCGCCACCAGCGCACTCACCGACACCGGTGAACTACGCGGCCATCAGGGCCTGTTCGTCACCGACGGTGCGGCCGTCCCCACCTCCCTGACCGTCAACCCCTCCCTCACCATCGCCGCCCTCGCCGAACGCGCCACCCCCACCATCACCGAGCGGGCGGCCCGGACAGGTGTCACGGTCCGCTACGGAGCGCCCCTGCCCACTCCGTGAAGCCACGTCCTCCGTTAGCGTGCCCACCGTGATGGTGGGCACCGAAGCAACCCGGCTGGTGGTGCTGCGCGGCAACAGCGCCACCGGCAAGTCGTCCGTCGCGGCCGGAATCCGCGAGAAGTTCGGCCGTGGCCTGCCCTGGTGGGCCAGGACAACCTGCGCCGCACTGTGCTGCGCGAGCGCGACCGCCCGGGAGCCGTGAACCTACCTCCATGTGCCCTTCGCCGAGACGCTGGCCCGGCACGCCACCAAACCCCAGGCGGACGAGTACGGCGAGACGGAGATGCGCGACTGGTACCGCGCCCTCGACCTGCTGCCCGGCGGCGCCGAAACCGTCATCGGCGCCCACAGCGCCCTGTCCGAAACCATCGACCGCATCATGCGCGACACCGGTCTGGCCCACCTCCCGGCGCCGGAGCGCTGATTCTCCCCTCACCCCACACCGCCTTGGACACCGAGGGGACACATCCGCGCCACCGCTCCGCAATTCACCGGACGCCGCCACGCAGCACGGTTCTTCGTGGTCCTCCTTCTACGGGCCGCCATGACTCGGTACAGTCCGTGATCCGCGCCGGAACGTCTTCCCCATACAACGGTCCGGCGGCACACACCGCACCAACGCCCAGGAGACCCCATGCCCCGTACGCAGGCTCTCAGGCCGGCGATGACGTGTCTGGTACTCGCCCTCGCCGCCACCCTCAGCACCCCGGTGGCCGCCACCGCCCATGACACCCCGAAGCACCGTACGCCGCGTGCCGAGTGTCCGCAGCTGAGCAAGGACCTGCCGTGGTACGGCGATAACCGCGCCCGACTCCAGCACATGATCGACGAACGCGGAACATGCGGCCAGGACTCCCATCCCGGATCCCCGAAACCCGTGGCGGCGTTCGACTGGGACAACACCATCGTCAAGAACGACATCTCCGACGCCACACTCGCGTGGATGCTCAAGCACGACAAGATCCTCCAGCCCACCAGCTGGCGTGCGACCAACAAGTGGCTGACCGACGCCGCCCACCGGGCGCTCACCCGCGCCTGCGGCACCTCCGTACCCGTGGGCCGGCCACTGCCGACCTCGACGGACACCGACTGCACCGACGAGATCCTCGACGTCTACGCGGACGAGGAGACATCGACCGGGAAGCCCGCCTTCAGCGGGGTGTGGAACCACCGGCGGACCGTCCCCTCATACGCCTGGATCACCCAGCTCTTCGCCGGGCACACCCCCGAGCAGCTCACCGCCTACGCCCGCAAGGCGCGCGCCCAGAACCTCGCCGCGCCCATCGGCACCGAGCAGAAGGTCGGCACCCACAGCTGGGCCGGATATGTGCGCTACTACGAGCAGCAGCTCGACCTCATCCGGACCCTCCGGAAGGCCGGATTCGATGTCTGGGTCGTGTCCGCCTCCGCCGAGCCGATCGTCCGGGCCTGGGCCCCGGGCGCGGGATTCCCGCAGGACCGCGTCGTGGGCATCCGCAACGTCGTCAAGAACGGCCGGCTCACCACCGGTGTGGAGGGGTGCGGCGATGTCGGGAACAACACCGGCGGTGAGGTCCTGACGTACATGGACGGCAAGCGCTGTTGGGTCAACAAGGCCATCTACGGCATCAAGGGTGCCGAGGCCTGGCGGAAGCAGGACCCCGCACACCGCATCGCGTTCGGCGCGGGCGACGCGGAGACCGATGTCACCTTCGTCAATGACGCCACGGCCGGACACCTGGCCATCAACCGCAACAAGACCGAGCTGATGTGCCGGGCCTATGACAACGCCGACCACCGGTGGGTCATCAACCCCATGTTCATCGAGCCGAATCCGCGTCAGGAGACACCGTACCCCTGCGCCACCAAGGGGCATATGAACACCGATGGTGTCGAGGCTCCGCTCCGGCGCCCCGACGGATCCGTCGTCCCGGACCAGCAGGACCGGGTGTTCCCGCACGCCTGATGTGCCGCGCCGTTCGCCCGGCCGGGGACGACCGTGGCAGGGCGAACGGCGTTGTGGGGCGGGCCCGGTCACCGGGCCCGCCCACCTCCCGTTCGGAGGACCGAGCCGGGGCACCCCAGCGGGCACGGGCCGGCCTGGGGCGTCGGAGCGGACCGGGCCCGCCGTCCTCGTACCCTGTTCCCCGTGCCCGCCTCCCGCCTCCACCGCGTCGCCGTTCTCGTGCTCGAGGGCGCGAAGCCGCTCGATGTCGGCATTCCCGCCCAGGTGTTCACCACCCGCGCGAGCATGCCGTACGAGGTGCGGGTCTGCGGCGCCGCGCCCGGCCTCGTCACCGGTGGTGACGGACTGTCGTACCACGTGGCCCACGGCCTCGACGCACTCGAGTGGGCCGACATCGTGTTCGTGCCCGGCTACCGGCACCCGGATCGCGACGATCCGCCACGGGCCGTCGTGAACGGCCTGATCGCCGCCCATGAGCGCGGCGCACGGCTCGCCGCCATCTCGACGGGCGCCTTCGCCCTCGCCGCCACGGGTCTGCTCGACGGCAAGCGCGCCACGACCCACTGGCACTACGCGCGGGCACTCGCCGAGAAGCATCCGCTCACCACCGTCGACGAGAACGTCCTGTTCGTCGACGAGGGCAGTGTCCTCACCTCGGCCGGTGCCGCCTCGGGGATCGACCTGTGCCTGCACATCCTCCGCGCCGACCTCGGGGTGGCCGCGTCGAACCACGCCGCGCGGCGTCTGGTCGCGGCCCCGTACCGCAGCGGAGGGCAGGCACAGTACGTCCCGCGCAGCGTGCCCGAAGCGCTCGGCGAGCGCTTCGCCGCCACCCGCGAGTGGGCGCTGCAACGCCTCGGGGAGCCCCTCACCCTCAGGGCACTCGCCCGGCACGCGGCGGTGTCGCCGCGCACGCTGTCGCGGCGCTTCGTCGATGACACCGGGTACACACCGATGCAGTGGGTCATGCGCGCCCGTATCGACGTGGCCCGTGAACTGCTCGAGCGTTCCGAGCGGAGCGTCGAGCAGATCGCCACCGATGTCGGGCTGGGCACCGGTGCCAATCTGCGGCTGCACTTCCAGCACATCCTGGGCACCACCCCGAGCGAGTACCGGCGCACCTTCACCCAGGGTGAGTAGCCCACCGGCACCTGGCGCGATCCTTTCGAACCGTGGCGCTCACGCCGATGCCACCGGCGGTTACCGCGCGCGACGCTGGTGGCGAACCGAAGGGATCCACTCATGACTCGCATCGCCATCAACGGTTTCGGCCGCATCGGACGCAATGTGCTGCGCGCACTGCTCGAACGCGACAGTGACCTCGAGGTCGTCGCCGTCAACGACCTCACGGAGCCCGCCACCCTCGCCCGGCTGCTCGCCTTCGACACGACGGCCGGCCGGCTCGGCCGCCCGGTGACCGCCGACGGGGACACCCTCGTCGTCGACGGCCGTCGTATCGCGGTGCTCGCCGAGCGGGAACCGGCGAACCTGCCGTGGGCCGAACTCGGTGTGGACCTCGTGCTCGAGGCGACCGGCCGCTTCACCTCGGCCAAGGCCGCCCGCGCGCACCTCGACGCGGGCGCGAAGCGGGTCCTCGTCGGCGCGCCGTCGGACGGCGCCGATGTCACGCTCGCGTACGGGGTCAACAGCGACGCGTACGACCCTGACGTGCACACCATCGTCTCGAACGCCTCGTGCACGACCAACGCGCTCGCGCCGCTGGCCGCCGTCCTCGACGAACTGGCCGGTATCGAGCACGGCTTCATGACGACGGTGCACGCCTACACACAGGAGCAGAACCTCCAGGACGGTCCGCATCGCGACGCCCGCCGCGCCCGCGCCGCCGGCGTCAACATCGTGCCGACCACGACCGGCGCCGCCAAGGCGATCGGCCTGGTGCTGCCGAACCTCGACGGCAAGCTGTCCGGTGACTCGATCCGCGTACCGGTCCCGGTGGGCTCGATCGTCGAGCTCAACACGACCGTCGCCCGCGATGTCACCCGCGAGGATGTGCTGGCCGCGTACCGCGCCGCGGCGGAGGGGCCGCTCGCCGGCATCCTGGAGTACTCGGACGACCCGCTCGTATCGTCCGACATCACGGGCAACCCGGCCTCGTCGATCTTCGACTCGGCCCTCACCCGCGTCGACGGACGCCACATCAAGGTGGTCGCCTGGTACGACAACGAGTGGGGCTTCTCGAACCGTGTGATCGACTCGCTCGAGCTCCTCGCCGCCCGCTGACCGACGTCACGGGCGGAGGCCAGACCTGCGCCACCCCGGTAGGGCACTGCCGGGGTGCGCAAGGCGAGGCGGACGTTGCGCATGTGCGCTAATTGGCCGCAAGGGGGGATCCGGGACGGCTGATGCCTGCGAGGCTGTCTGAATGAGGACCCTTTACAGAAGACTGCTCCGTATGCTTCCCCGGCTCGGGGTACATGTACTCGATCTTGGCGCCGGTACGGCCGTGCTGTCCCGGCGGGCCGAACACGCACGGGTCCCGGTGGGCCGGGAGGCCGATCTGGTGACCCGCGGCGGCGGCCGGTACACGGTCGCGCGGATGCGGAGGGGCATGTGGGTGGTGGCCCGCGGGCGTGGCGATCCGCCCGGGACGTGGCAGAGCGTTCCGCTCGGTGACACCGGTGCCCAGCTCCTCCTCGACCGGGGTGGTTCGGCCGATGAACGCGCGATCCAGCTGGCGGCGGCCACGTATCTGTGCACCCACCATGTGGCTGGGCTGCTGGAGAAGTACGGCGTGAACTGCGTTTTCGACGTCGGGGCCAATGCCGGGCAGTACGCGAAGCGGCTGCGTGGGCTCGGCTACACCGGCAGGATCGTTTCTTTCGAGCCCACCAAGGACGCGTTCGCGAAGCTGCGACAGGCCGCGGAATCCGATCCCGACTGGTGGGTGTACCCCTTCGGCCTCGGACGCGAGGACGCCACCCAGTCCATCCACGTGGACTGGAACACCATGAATTCGCTGCTCCCGCCCAGCGACTACGGCAAGGGCCGCTACCGGCGGTTCGCCAAGACGCGCACCGAGGAGATCGAGATCCGCAGACTGGACGGTGTGCTGGACAAGGCGCTGGCCGGTCTGACCGAGCCCCGGCCCTATCTGAAGATGGACACCCAGGGGTACGACCTGGAGGTGTTCGCGGGTGCCGGGGACCGGATCGGCGACTTCGTGGGGATGCAGTCGGAGGTGGCGGCGCTGCCGCTGTACGAGGGGAGCCCCCGGATGGCCGAAGCCATCGCCGTGTACGAGAACAGCGGGTTCGAGATCACGGGCATGTATCCGGTGACGCGCGAGGCGACCACGGGGCGGGTGGTGGAGTTCGACTGCGTCCTGATGCGCGCGGCCGCCGCCCCGCGCTAGGGATGCGGCGTGGGGGCGGGTAGCCCCGCTCCTGCCAGGTGTTGATGGTCGCGGGCGGCGCGGGCGGGATCACCGGCAGGTGGTGAACGGCGTGTTGTGGCGGTTGCGGACCGGGGCGCCCTGGCGGGCCTGCCCGAGCGTTATGGCCCGTGGCAGACGGCCTATGAACGCTTCGCACGCTGGGAATGGGACGGAACCTGGGCAAGGCTGCTGGAGCATGTTCAGGTCCGCGACGACGCGGTGGCGCGGTGGCGCGGTGGAGTGGACGATCTCGATCGACTCCACCATCAACCGCGGTCACCAGCATGCCGCCGGAGCCCGAAAGGGGGGGCACCGGCGGCGGACGAACTGGAAGATCCGCCACATCAGGCGCCTGGTCAGGCGCTCGGCCGGTCCCGCGGCGGGCTGAGCACCAAGGTCCACCTGGCTGCGGACGGCGGTGCGCGACCATTGGCCTTCACCGTCACCGCAGGCCAGAGCGGTGACGCACCGGCCACACGAACCGACAAGCTCGCCATCGCCTACCAGGCCGCACTCCACCTCGCCGGCATCCTCATCTGGACCCGACGCTGGCCAAAGTTCCGGATGCTGGTGCATCACGGCCGCGGGACGAAGGGCTGTCGGGAGAAGGACTTCGCTGCCTTGCTGGATGCAGCCCATCAGCAGCTGGGCAGGCCCCGTCGTGCTGGTGTGGGACGACTGCACCCACGACGTCGATGCCGCGATGCGCGAACTGAGCGCGACCCGGCAGTGGCTGACCACCTTTCGATTCCCTCCTGCACGCCCGACCGCAACCCCGGCCGACGGCGTGTGGGCCCATCTGAAGAACAGCCTGGGCAGCCTCGCACCGTGCAGCATCGACGAGCTTGCCGCGCCGGCCCGCACTCGCCTCAGACGCATGCAGTACCAGCCCCGCCTTCTCGACAGCTTCATCACCGAGACCGGACTCTCCCAGTTCCGACATGGCGTCAGCCCGCCCGGAAACCTCAGTATCCCTGGCGTGCCTCCCTGGGCGGCGGTGCCCTTTAGCTCTTTTGGTGTGCGATAGGTGAGGCGGCTTTCATGTGTTGGTATGAATAGCCGCAAAGCGGTCATCACAGTCGCGGCGAGCGGCTGCCGCGCGCCATGAAAGAGGTGTCCGATGGGCATCAGCTGTCGGTCGGGGCCGAAGAACAGGCCCGCGAAGGTTGTGCCGCCGTATCGCGATGGCCCTGGCCTGACGCCGGTGCCCGCGCTGGTGGCGGCCAGTCAAACGTTCCCGCGTGGGCGCTCATGGTGGCGGCGGCTCGTTGTGGCGGTGCTGACGCCGCTGCTGGCGTTCACGGCCACTGCCGCACACGCTCAGGGCGTCTGGTTGACCTTGCCGTCGATGCCGACCGCCCGCTTTAGCCCGGCAGGGGCGGCGGCGCCCTGCCCGGCGGGAATGACTAACACCTGTGTGTACGTCATCGGTGGGAGCCTTCGCCTCTTCGGCGATCGGGACACGATGGAGGCGTACAGCCCGGCCATCAACGCCTGGGCAACGTTGCCGTCGATGCCGACCGCCCGCGGGGCTCTGGCGGGCGCGGCGGCACCGTGCCCAGCGTCGGTTCCGACACTGCAGGGCACCTGCGTATACGCCATCGGCGGGTTTAGCGACACCGGCTTCCTGAACACGGTGGAGGCGTACAGCCCGGCCACCAATACGTGGGCGGCCTTGCCGTCGATGCCGACCATCCGCGACTTCCTGGCGGGCGCGGCGGCACCGTGCCCGGCGTCGGTTCCGACATTGCAAGGCACGTGCGTATACGCCATCGGCGGGGCTGACGGTACGCCCGACTACCACGACACGGTGGAGGCGTACAGCCCGGCCACCAATACGTGGGCGACCTTGCCGTCGATGCCGACCGCCCGAGCCTTTTTGACGGGCGCGGCGGCACCGTGCCCAGCGTCGGTTCCGACACTGCAGGGCACCTGCGTATACGCCATCGGCGGGGATGACGGCTCCGACATCGTGAGCACGGTGGAGGCGTACAGCCCGGCCACCGATACGTGGGAGACCTTGCCGTCGATGCCGACCGCCCGCTATAGCCCGGCAGGGGCGGCGGCGCCCTGCCCGGCGGGACTGACAAACACCTGCGTGTACGCCATCGGCGGGGATAGTTACTCGGGCTTTCTGGACACGGCAGAGGCATACGCACCAGCCACCAATACGTGGGTGACCCTGCCGTCGATGCCAACCGCCCGCTCCGGCCCGGCAGGGGCAGCGGCACCCTGCCCCGAGGCGTCGAACGGCCCCTGCGTGTACGTCGTCGGCGGAGAAAAGGCCAGTACTGGCTCGCTCTCGGACTTCGTGAACACAGCGGAGGCATTCGCGATCGAGCGCGCCTCCGATCCGCAGCCCCCTCTCCCCTGCCCCCACGGTCCGCATGGCAAGTGCCCGCCCAAACCTCGACCGCACCCTCGCCACTGACGAGGGGCGGCTCACACCCCTGGTAGGACTCCGTCAGATCTCTCTCGATCTTGGTGTCGTGTGTGTCCTGCTGGGGAGGGGTTGGTGGTAGGTGGTGCGGCTGCCGGTCCAGCACCTCAAGCTGTCTTGGAAGGTGTCGAGGATCTGGTAGAGGGTGAGGCTGGCCCGGGGGCTTTTGGGACCAGGCGTTGTTCGGTGAGGAAGGCGTGGGCGGCGGTCACGAGGGTGACGTGGTGGTGCCAGCCGGGCCAGGAACGGTCTTCGAAGTGGTCGAGGCCCAAGCGGTGTTTGAGTTCGCGGTCACCTACTGTGCTCCCGAACAGGCCGGGCAGGAAGACCTGACAGAGTCCTACCAGGGGTCGGTTGTGCCACGGATCGCCTCGGCGGCCGACCGTGCGAACCCCGCCAAGGTGCGCGGGCAACGCCAGCGGGACTCCGGACCGGGGTCCTCACCCTGCTCGTCGAGGTCGTGCCACGCGTACTCCGCGCCCCCGCCGAGCAGCGACAGCAGCACGGGGAAGCTCCAGCCGCATGTCGAGGTCGCCGTCGTCGCAGGGGTGGCTCCCGTGGCCGCAGCGGAGGTCCGCCGCCGCCGCGTCCGAGGCGACGGCCAGCAGCGCGTCCGCGGTCCGGTCCGCCACCGCGGGATCCGCCGCCCATGTCGCGTGGCCGGACATCAGGACCAGCCCCAGCGTGAAGAACGCTGTCATATCCGGATCCCGGGGCACCGCGGCCCGCGCCCGGCCGAGCCGCTCCAGACACCGCGACAGGGTCTCGTCGGGTTCCCCCCCAGGAAGTACCCCTGCCGTATCGAGTCCCAGTCATCGACCAGCTGTTCCGCATCGGAGATCATGATCCGAACGACGATGGACCGGGCGTACCGGTTCCCCGCGCGCCGGATCCTGCTCACAGAGTGAGGCGATGAACGCACGCGTGAAGCAGGGACAGTGCCCGGACTGCGGTTCGACCGAGGTCTTCCCCATCGACCTCCACCGGAACCAGGGGGGGAGCGATCTGGGTCATGCTCTGGGACACCTACGGGCGCAAGCGCATCGATCTCACCACACTCGCCTGTGCGGACTGCGGATTGATACGCCAGTACGCGGCCGACGACGCGAAGAGCCGCAATCACCTCGCAGGGGCCCTGATCCGACCCGCGGACGACCCCCGCTGAGCAGTCTTCGTCACAGGTCCACGCCGGACACCAGACGCTGGCCCACGGCGTTGTAGACATTGACGGTCGCGTCCGATCTCGACTCCTTCCAGTCCGCGTACGCCTGCGCCAGAGCCCTCGCCGGTGACTCGTCCACGCTCCCGTCCATCGCGTTCCCCGGCTGGGGGCTGTCGGTGAAATCCGTAGCGATATGGACGTCCCCGTCCTTACTGAAGATGATCCCGACAACCGCGGTGACGTGCCGGGCGAGCTTCCTCTGCTCGGGCGTCCCCGTGGTGTCCAGACGGACACGGAACTCACGGGCCAGCTCCAGTGCCTCGTCATGATGGTCGATACGCGGCATGTCGGCCGTGGGAACCTCATCCTCGGCGGATGATCCGAAGGGCATCAGACCCGTCACTCCGAGGGCGAGGGCGAGGGCGATCGTCAACGCCACGAGCCCCGCCAGGGCAGCAGCCGGCCATGTCCGGACTCTGTGCTGAGCCATTCGCGTTCCTTTCCACTCATCGATGCGCGATGCAGCGCGAGTGTAGGAACGCCGCCACGGGGCGCCTGGAGTAGGCACTACTCAGCTGCGGGAGTCCAGCGACCGGGTTGCTTCGGTTGTCCGCACCGTGATGCAGAGACGCTTGTGCTGGGTTCCGCGGTCGGCACCGCGGCTACCCGCGCCAGGCGCGGGGCGCCACCCCCAGCCCCTTCAGCCGTTCGAAGTCGGCCGCGTCGATCTGTTCCAGAACCTTCAACTGGCGGCCGCTGTCCTCGCGGCGCCTGAGGGGTCGTCCGCGGTGGTGACGTGGAAGCGGGCGAGCGCGACCTTGAGGCTGCGGCTCTCCAGGATCATCCGGTAGATGGTCTCCTCCGCCAGGGCGTCCCGAACGGACCGGACCGGGCGGGTGAAGAACAGGGTGACGATCTGCCCCGCGCCCAGGGTTCCGATGATCTCAGGGGTCTGCCAGGTGACCCGGCCCGGCCACACGACCTGGACCACCGACAGCGCGAGCGCGCCCCGGCGACTCCCGCCATGCCTGCCCCGGACGGGCGATCACCACGTCCACAACTCCTGTGAGGGGCAACCATGTTCGCCTCCGCGCGTATCCACCGGGACTAGGCTGCGGCGATGCGGATCCACACCCTCGTCGCCGACGTGCTCATCGCGTTGGTGCAGACCAGCCTTGTGATGTGGGCCGTGTATGTGACGGCCGGATACTGGCCCGTGGTCAACTCCTTCGCCCCGATGCTGGCCGTGTACACGGTCGCGGCCACACGGGGACCTCCGTGTGCACGGCAGGCCACGTCCCCTTCCGCCCGGGGTCGAGCTGTGTGCGTACCGATGTGTCCAGGAGGCCCTGACCAACGTACTGAAGCATGCGCCCGGAGTGAGCACGCAGGTACAACTGCACTATCAGTCACACCAGTTGACGGTCTCCGTCACGAACGGCGGCCAGGACGTGAATCCGGACAAGATGCGGACCGGCAGCGGCCATGGCTTGATCGGCATGCGGGAGCGGGCCAGGCTGTACGGGGGCACGGTCACCATCGGCCCACGGAGCGAGGGGGGATTCGCCGTCCGGCTCATCCTGCCGGTCTCCGTACAGACCTCGCCGAAGAGAGACGGCGCAACGGAATGACCGCCGCATGACCAAGGTGCTTGTCGTCGACGATCAGTTCCTCATCCGGGCCGGGCTGGTGGGGCTGCTCCGTGCGGCCCCGGGGGTGGAGGTCGTGGGGGAGGCCGCTGACGGCGGGGAAGCCGTGGCCCTGGCGGCCCGCACCCGTCCCGATGTCGTGCTGATGGACATCCGGATGCCCGGCATGGGCGGTATCACGGCCACCGGGAGGATCCTCGCCCAGTCGGATGATCCCCTCCGAGGATCCTGGTCCTGACCACGTTCGACCTCGACGAGTAGGTGTACGGGGCACTGCGGGCCGGTGCTTCGGGCTTCCTGCTCAAGGACTCCGGCCCCGAGCGGATACTCGCGGCGGTCGCGGCTGTCGGAGGCGGCGACACGCTCTTCGCGCCCTCCGTCACCAAGCGTCTGGTCGAAGCGTACGCCCAGCACAGCGGTCGGTCATCTGCCGCAGCGCCACCGGACCTGGACGTACTGACGGGCCGCGACACGGAGGTGCTGCGGCTGGCCGCCCGTGGTCTGAGCAATCTGGAGATCGCCGGTCAGCTCTTCATCAGTGAGGCGACGGTCAAGACTCATCTGAACCGGGCGATGACCAAACTCGAGCTGTCGAGCAGGGCACAAGCCGTGGTGCTGGCCTATGAGACGGGGCTGGTGCGGCCGGGCGAAGGAGCCTGCTGAACGCCGACGGACATGCGAAGGTCCCGTCGGCCCCTCACCCTTCTGAAGGGGCGCTTGCGCGACGGTGCTGTCTCCGGACAGGTTGGTTACGCTGCCCGGTATGGACGAATCCATCACGCACCCGTTCCTCGCGAGGCCGGTCACCGGGTGCAATGGTGTTGTCGCCACCCTGCGTGCCCTATCAAGCTCAGACGCCTCCAGCTTCGGGGACTTCCTCGAAGCGCTCTCGGCGGAGACAAGGGAGCGCTACAGTCCACACCCGCTCGACCGGACCGAAGCGGAGCGGATCTGTACTGCTCTCGACGACCCGACCGCCCTGCGTTTCGTACTGGCGGATGCCCGTGACGATCGGGTAGTCGCGTATCTACTGGCCCAGTTCACGATCCCGGAGAGTGAGAAGGCGCGCTACCGGAATCTCGGGTGGACCATCGAGGACGGCGCGGACTGTCGTATCGCCCCTGTCGTCGCCGATCATCTGCAGGGCACCGGCCTCGGAACCGAGCTGCTCAAGGGAGCGCTCGACGTCCTGCGTCAGCGCGGATGCCGGCACGTCATCCTCTTCGGCGGTACCCAGTCCTCCAACACCGGGGCGATCCGCGCCTACGAAAAGGCGGGATTCAAGCCGGCCGGAGTCTTTCGCGAACGAGGGATCGAGAGCGTCGATATGTGGCTCTCCCTGAACTAGAGGGCACCTTGCTGTTCAGGCCGTCACGTCGACGTTCCATTCCAGCGGCAGGGGTGTGTCGCAGAAGACGCAGACGAAGTGTCCGTCCCGCACGATGTTGAGCTGCTGACAGCCGGGGCAGCGACGGAAGATCACCTCGTGGGCGAAGCCGCCCGGGGCAGCGATGCCGGCTCGGTCCAACGCCTTCCCGACAGCCGTCCATGAGCTGATGTCCGGGCAGCAGCCAGTCGACTGGTTGCTGACTTCGTCGACCACCCACCACCCGGATTCCTCGCGGAAGCCCATCTCTCCGGCGCTCAGGACCGCTTCTCCGCCCCCGCATGCCCATGGTGGCCAATCTAGCGGCAGGCTGGATCTCTTCAGAGCTAGGGCGTGTCTGATAATTGATCTTGTGGTGGGTCGGGGTGAGTTGACGGATGCGGCGTGGGGGCGGATAGCCCCGCTCCTGCCAGGTGTTGATGGTCGCGGGCGGCGCGGGCGGGATCACCGGCAGGTGGTGAACGGCGTGTTGTGGCGGTTGCGGACCGGGGCGCCCTGGCGGGACCTGCCCGAGCGTTATGGCCCGTGGCAGACGGCCTATGAACGCTTCGCACGCTGGGAATGGGACGGAACCTGGGCAAGGCTGCTGGAGCATGTTCAGGTCCGCGACGACGCGGTGGCGCGGTGGAGTGGACGATCTCGATCGACTCCACCATCAACCGCGCTCACCAGCATGCCGCCGGAGCCCGAAAGGGGGGCACCGGCGGCGGACGAACTGGAAGATCCGCCACATCAGGCGCCTGGTCAGGCGCTCGGCCGGTCCCGCGGCGGGCTGACCACAAAGGTCCACCTCGCCGCGGACGGCCGCGGTCTGCCCCTGGTCGTCGTCCTCACGCCGGGCAACGTCAACGACTCCACCGTGTTCGAGAGCGTCCTGGGGGCGGTGCGGGTGCCCCGCCAGACCGTGGGCCGACCGCGTCGCAGACCTGAGGCGGTCATCGCGGACAAGGCGTACTCCTCGCGCGCCATCCGGTCCGGCTTGCGCAGACGCGGCATCCGGGCGGTCATTCCTGAACGGGCCGACCAGATCGCGGGCCGCCGGCGACGTGGATCTACCGGCGGTCGCCCGCCGGCCTTCGATCCCGAGCAGTACAAGGCCCGCAACGTCGTCGAGCGCTGTTTCAGCAGACTCGAACAGTTCCGGGCCGTCGCCACCCGCTTCGACAAGCTGGCCGCCCGCTACCTCGCCGGCCTCCGCCTCGCCTCATTCATCCTCTGGCTCCGCGAACAATGATCGTTTGTCAGACAGAACCTAGGACGACGGCGCTTCCCCGCATCCTGGGGGTGACGGATCAGAGGGCCCCGGACCGGTGACGGTCCGGGGCCCTCCGCGTTCCCGGGCCCCCGACCGCCCGCGAGCGTGAACCGCGCCTCATTCCGGGGGGTGTCCTTGCTATGCATCGAGTTGCATAGCAGGATCCCGCATATGGCGCTCGAACACGCGATCCTCGTTTCCCTGCTGGAGAAGGCGGGCTCCGGCTATGAGCTGGCCCGGCGGTTCGAGCGGTCCATCGGCTACTTCTGGACCGCCAGCCACCAGCAGATCTACCGCGTGCTCAAGCGCATGGAGAGCGATGGCTGGATCGAGGCCCGCGATGTGCCACAGCAGGCCCGGCCGGACAAGAAGGAGTACTCCGTCGTCGGGCCCGGCCGGGCGGCCCTGTCCCAGTGGCTGCACGAGCCGATCGAACCCGAGAGCGTACGTCACGACCTCGCCGTGAAGATCCGCGGCGCGGCCTTCGACGACCCGGCCGCGCTGATCAGCGAGGTCGAGCGGCACCGCCGGGCGCACAGCGACCGGCTCACCCGCTATCTGGCCGGTGAACAACGGGACTTCACCGGTCCCGACGCCCCCGCGACGCTCACCGCCGGGGAGTCGCTCCAGCATGTCGTGCTGCGCGGTGGCATCGCCTACGAGCGGATGACGCTCGCCTGGCTGGACGACGTACTCGACACACTCCACCGGCTCCGTCCCGAGCACTGACCCCGGGGCCGCCGGAAGCACCCGCGACCCGGGCCACACCACCCACCGCGACCGCTCCGCCCGAAACGGCTCCAGCCACCCCGCACCACCCACCCCCGTAACCCTCAACCCGGAAAGGCGACCTTCCGTGGCCGACGCACTGCTGTTCAACCCGCGCACCTACGACCCGGCGCACTTCGACCCCGAGACCCGCAGGCTGCTGCGCGCCACCGTCGACTGGTTCGAAGACCGCGGCAAGCGCCAGCTGATCGAGGACTACCGCACCCGCGCCTGGCTGGCCGACTTCCTCGCGTTCTCCGCCAAGGAAGGGCTCTTCGCGACCTTCCTCACCCCGGCCTCGGCCGCCACCTCCAACCAGCCGGACAAGCGCTGGGACACCGCCCGGATTGCCGCACTCAACGAGATCTTCGGCTTCTACGGGCTGGACTACTGGTACGCCTGGCAGGTCACCATCCTCGGACTCGGCCCCGTCTGGCAGAGCGACAACACCACCGCTCGCGACCGGGCGGCCGAACTCCTCTCCCAGGGCGAGGTGTTCGCCTTCGGCCTCTCCGAGAAGGCTCACGGCGCCGACATCTACTCCACCGACATGGTCCTGGAGCCGGACGGCGACGGCGGCTTCCTGGCCAGCGGCTCCAAGTACTACATAGGCAACGGCAACGCGGCGGGGCTCGTCTCCGTCTTCGGCCGGCGCGCCGACGTCGAGGGCCCCGACGGCTATGTGTTCTTCGCCGCCGACAGCCGCCACCCCGCGTACCACCTCGTGAAGAACGTGGTCGACTCCTCGAAGTACGTGAGCGAGTTCCGCCTCGAGAACTACCCCGTCGGCCCCGACGACGTACTGCACACCGGCCGCGCCGCCTTCGACGCCGCCCTCAACACCGTCAACGTCGGCAAGTTCAACCTCTGCACCGCCTCGGTCGGGATTTGCGAGCACGCGATGTACGAGGCCGTCACCCATGCGCACCACCGCATCCTCTACGGCCGTCCCGTCACCGCCTTCCCGCATGTGCGCCGTGAGCTGGCCGACGCCTACGTCCGGCTGGCCGGGATGAAGCTCTTCAGCGACCGGGCCGTCGACTACTTCCGCTCCGCGGGCCCCGACGACCGCCGCTACCTCCTCTTCAACCCGATGACGAAGATGAAGGTGACCACCGAGGGCGAGAAGGTCATCGACCTGATGTGGGATGTCATCGCCGCCAAGGGCTTCGAGAAGGACACCTACTTCTCCCAGGCCGCGTCCGAGATCCGTGGCCTGCCCAAGCTGGAGGGCACCGTCCACGTCAACCTCGCCCTGATCCTGAAGTTCATGGGCAACCACCTGCTGGCCCCGGCCGACTACGAGCCCGTGCCGACCCGGCTGGACGCGGCCGACGACGCGTTCCTCTTCCGGCAGGGACCGGCCCGCGGTCTGGGCTCCATCCGCTTCCACGACTGGCGGGCCGCCTACGACGCGTACGCCCACCTCCCCAACGTCGGCCGGTTCCGGGAGCAGGCGGACGCGCTGTGTGAGTTCGTCAGGACCGCCGCCCCCGGTGAGGAGCAGGGCAAGGACCTGGACTTCCTCCTCGCCGTCGGCCAGCTGTTCGCGCTGGTGGTGTACGGCCAGCTGATCCTGGAGCAGGGGCGGCTGACCGGCGTCGAGGAGAATGTGCTCGACGAGCTGTTCGCGGTCTTCGTACGTGACTTCTCCGCCTACGCCGTCGAACTGCACGGCAAGGACTCCGCCACGGCGGAGCAGCAGCGCTGGGCACTGGGCGCGGTCCGCCGCCCGGTTGTCGACGAGGCCCGCTCGGCCCGCGTCTGGGAGCGTGTCGAGGCACTGGCCGGAGCCTACGAGATGGCTCCCTGATCCCGCGCATGCGGAGTTCATGACCGACGTCGAAGGCGCCCGCACCGGGTTCAACCGGGCAGGCGCCTTCGATCGTGGCCGAGTGCGGACCCCGGCGTCAGACCGGGGGCAGTTTCCCGTGCCCGAAGAGCTTCCGCTCATCGTGCAGGGCGAACGGTGTGGTCCTCAGGTCGGCGATCCGGATTCCGAAGATCTTCAGCTGGAGCATCAGCTCGGTCTTCAGGTCGTAGCCCGCGCTGAGCGCCCACGCCGGGGCCCGGCCGCCGGTGGCCGCCGCGGCGCGTCCGGTGAGGTGCACGGAGAGGTCCCCGCCCACTCCGGCGGTGTCGTACAGGAACACCTGGGCGTGCACGCCGACACGGGCCGTCGCGGTGGCCGCGCCACGGACCCGGGGCGTGCCGCCCTTGGTCCGCTGGTCAGCCTTGTGGAGCGGCCGCCAGCCCGCTTCGCGGTCGTACCGGGCGCCGACGGCGAACGATCCGGTGGTGCGCTGGTCGGCGTCGAGCACGATGCGTCCCCCGGCGGTGAAGCGGTAGGTGAAGGTCACCTCGGTGCTGACCACCACCGGTACCGGGCCCACCCAGAAGACATGACGGCCGGTGACCGCCGCCAGCGGTACCGCGACCTTGCCGGTGTCGGCGGTGCCCGACACCTTTCCGTGCACCTGCCAGCCGTAGCTGTACGAGCCGCCGAGGCCGACGGCCGCGCGCTCCGGCAGCAGGCCGCCGGAGCGCCGGTCGTACTGGAAGATCAGCTCGGGCCGGAAGGTGATGTCCCCGGCCAGCCGGGCGGGCGATGTGCCGGTCGCCTTCACCCCCTTGGGCAGGGGTACGTCGACGCCCAGCCGCAAGGCGCCCATGTCCTTCGCCGCGGTGGAGGGCAGCGGGCCGCGCGGGGTGGTGGCGGCCGCGCGGTGGCCGAGCTGGGTGCGCGCACCGCCGCTGCCGGGGGCCGACGGTGTCGGGGACGCGGTGGCCCCGGCGGGGGTGTTCGCCCCGTCGGACGGCGCGGGGCCCGGCCCCTGCGACGGCGCCGTGGAACCGCCACCGCCACCGCCATCGTCCTCCGCGCCGGAGCCGGAGCCACTCTCGGACGGCTTCCGTACGGTGACACCGGAGGAGAGCGGCCTGACGCCGAGTTCACCACTGTCCAGCGCCGTGCGCTGGTTCACCTTCTGATCGCCCAGCAGCTCCGAGAGCGTTGCGGGCGCGGTGGTCACCCGCGCCTCGCCGTCCCGGGAGCCGGTGACGGTCCGCACCTTGAACAGCGCGCCCGCCGGGGCCTTCCGGCTCGGCGCCGCGGCGATGACATCGCCCGAGCGTACGGACTTGCCGACGGGTGTCTTGAGCACCGCCCGCTTGCCGGGGGCGTCGTACGAGGACAGTTTCACGGCGACCGAGCGGCCCGAACCGCTGGGCGTGCCCGAGGGTTTGGCGACGACGGCACCCCCTCCCGGCCCGGGGGCCGCCTCATCGGCGCCCGACACGGTGTCCGGACTCGGGGAGCCGGTGGCACGCGTCCCGGACGCAGAGACGCCGGTGTCCGGGGACTCGGTGAGCAGCGCGTAGCCGCCGAGGGAAACGGGGACCAGCACGCCGAGCGCGGCGGCGGGCACCACGATATGGCGCCAGGAAACAGCCATGGGAATCCTTGGGGGTGACCGAAGAGGGGACCGGCAAGGCCGCGGACCACACCCCGACGGATCCCGACAACAGCGCGGAACTTATCCAGGATCGAACATCTGTAGGGGTTCGGGCGGCTTCCTCGTAGCATGGCGGCGAATGATCACGTTCGCCATGGAGAAAGACACCGAGTCGGGAGGGGACGGGTGGAGGGTTCCACAACGGTGCCGGAGGCCGTCGCCGCGCTGCACGCCCGGATCGGCCCGCTCACCGACGAGGTCATCGCCTCTCTCAGGGGTCAGCTCCTCTCCTACACGGCGCTTCCGGCGGACGGCATCCGGCCGCGGGTGATGACGGCGATACGCAACGGACTGGCGGCGGTGCAGGGTTGGTCCGAAGAGGAGTCGCACTCACTGTGGAGCACAGGGCGGGGGCGGGGCCGCTCGTACGACCTGCCCGTCGGGTATATCGACGAGGTCGCCGCCCTGGCCCGGGTGCTGCCGGTGGAGGACATCATCTCGGCGTACCGCATCGGGTCGGACGTCGTGTGGCGGCGTTTCGGTGAGGAGATGGCGGCCCGCCACGCCACCGCGGAGGAATTGCTGCCGATCGCCGAGACGCTGCGGGCCTGGGCGAACGCCACCACACTGCGCATCGTCCGCAGCTGTCACACCACGGCCCGGCGGGACGCGCCGACCACCCGCCGGACCGCGGCGCGGGTGCGTGCCCTGCTGCTGGGGGAGACCCACTGGGACGACCCGGCCGACACCGGCAACCCGGATGGCCGGGACGGCCCTGACTCGGACGACACCACCTGTGACCGAAGCGCCCTGCGCCTCCCCTTCCGCGCACGGCTGCCCCGCACCGGCCCGGGGAACTCCACCCCGGCGACGGATCCGGCGGTCTCGGCGGATTCGGCGGACGCGGTCCTGGCCCGCGCCGCCGATCTGCTGCGCCCCTGGCTCGCGCACGACGCGACCGGCAGTCCCCTGGTCACGACCG
The DNA here is from genome assembly GCF_040650655.1 of Streptomyces sp. NPDC048636. Taxonomy (NCBI): domain Bacteria; kingdom Bacillati; phylum Actinomycetota; class Actinomycetes; order Kitasatosporales; family Streptomycetaceae; genus Streptomyces; species Streptomyces sp. NPDC048636. The sequence continues at coordinate 327,182 of NZ_JBEZHR010000006.1, forward strand.
TCGACGGGGACGCGGCCGGGCTGCTGACCGTACGCCCCGACGGGCTCTGCCGCGGCCTGGTGGTGGGCCTCGGCTCCCCGGCGGCCCGCTCCGCACTCGCCACCGAATTCACCCGCGCCACCCAGGCGCTGCGCGCCGCCGTCGACTCCGGTTTCGTCGGGGTCTTCAGCCGTGAGGAGCTGGGGCTGCGGGCCACGGTCGTGGCGATGCCCGCCATTGGCGATCAGCTCGTACGGCTCCGCCTGGAGCCGCTGACCGAACGAGGCGAGGACGGCGCACAGTTGCGGGAGGCGGCCGCCGCCTACCTCCGCCAGGGCATGCGCCTGGAGACCGCCGCCCGCAGTCTCTATGTGCACCCCAACACGCTGCGCAACCGGCTCCGGCGCTTCGAGGAGCTCACCGGAACCAATCTGCGCGACCCGGCGGACCTGGCCGAGGTCTGGTGGGCCCTGGCCCACCGCCGTATCCACGGCTCGACGGACTGAGACGCGGCCTGCGCAGCCGTGCGCGCCCGTTCGCTCACGCGCCGCCCTGATGGAGGGAGTTCAGGGTGGCAAGTTCGTCCTCCGACAGCCGCAGTGCGCCGGCCGCCACATTCGCGGCCAGATGCTCCGGACTGCCGGTTCCGGGGATGGCCAGTACGTGTGGTCCCTGGTGCAGCGTCCAGGCCAGCTTCACCTGGGCCGCGCTCGCGCCGTGTGCCGCTGCGACGGCGAGAACGGCATCGTGTTCGGTGCCACGTGTTCCCGCTGTGCGCCCGGTGCCGGCGATCGCGTAAAAGGGCACGAAGGCGACGCCCTGTTCACCGCAGGTGCGCACGAACGCGTCGTACTCGGGGTGAACGCCGATGCCGTACTGGTTCTGGACACAGACGACCGGCGCGACGGCTTGGGCCTCGGCGAGATGTGCGGGGGTGACGTTGGAGATGCCCAGGTGGCGGATGAGCCCGGCGTCGCGCAGCTCGGCCAGTGCGCCGAAGCGTTCGGCGATCGAGTCGGTGCCGACGATACGCAGGTTCACCACGTCGAGGTGGTCCCGTCCGAGCTGACGCAGGTTCTCCTCGACCTGGCCGCGTAGTTGCTCAGGGGTGGCGTGTGGCAGCCAATGGCCCGACGGGGCGCGGCTCGGCCCGACCTTGGTCGTGATCACGAGGTCGTCGGGGTAGGGAGCCAGTGCCTGATTGATCAGTTCGTTGGCGGAGCGGAGCGGTGAGAAGTAGAACGCCGCGGTGTCGAGGTGATTCACCCCGAGCTCAACGGCCTGGCGCAGCACGGCGATCGCCCGGTTTCGGTCACGGGGGACGGCGTCCGCCGCGAATGCCTCGCCGCTCTGCGCCAGGCGCATCGCGCCGAACCCGACCCGGTTGATCTCCAGGTCGCCCAGCTGCCAGGTGCCCGCCGACGTGGCGGTGACTGTCGTTGTGGTCATGGCCGGGATGATCTCCGGGCCGTAGACTGCCAGACTATTGATTAAGGTATGTGTGAATCCTCGAGGTGGTCTGTGCAGACGGAGCTGGCTTTCACCGTGAGTGATCTGGCGCAGATGCGGTTCGCGGTCTCGCCGATGTGGGAGGTCGGGCCGAGCTGCCGATTGCTGCGCTCCGGTGCGGTGCATCCGGTTCATCAGCCCTGGGCGCAACAGGTGCGGCCACGGCTGGCGGCCGCCCGGATCGACCGGGGCTGGCTCGCCGAGCTGATCCCGCCCGTGGGGTATGTTCCGGACTTCATCAACCCGGCACCCGCGGGACCGGCCCCTTCCCTGGAGGAGGAGCTGGTCAGGATCCGGACCACGCCCGCTGCCCAGGTGCGTCAGGAACTCGACCGGCTGAGACACGAACAGGGCCGCCTGGGACCCCGGGCACAAGCCCTCCACACCGAGCCGCAGCCCCGTCTGGCACGGCTCACGGAGGAGATCGAGACCTACTGGGAGCTGGCGCTCGCTCCCTACTGGGCACGGATCCGGGCGGTACTCGAGGCCGATGTCTTCCACCGTGCCCGCCAGGTGGCCGAGCACGGCGCGGGTCGGCTCTTCAACGAACTGCATCCCTCGATCAGCTGGGACGACAGCGCGCTCCGGCTGACCCGCCGCCAGCAGCCCCTCTCCCGTACGACAGCGGGCGCGGGGCTGCTGCTGATCCCCTCGGTCTTCACCGGACCGGTGCCGTTCACCCGGGTGACACCGCCGGAGCCGCCGCAACTGGCCTATCCGGCACGCGGCACGGGCTCGCTGTGGGAGCCCCGCACCACGACCAGAACCGAAGCCCTCGCCGCCGTCCTCGGCCGCTCCCGGACCCTGCTGCTGTCCGAACTGGAAACCCCGGCCTCCACCACCGAACTCGCCCACCGCACCGGGCTCTCCCCGGCCGGGGTGTCCCAATTCCTCACCGCGCTGCGCAACGCGGGCCTGGTCAGCGCCCACCGGGCGGGCCGTTGTGTACTGTACGCCCGGACCTCAGCGGCCGAGTCCCTCCTGACCGCCTGCTACTAGGGAACATCATGGAGTGCGTGAATTCGGTCCACTTCCTGTGCGCACCCCGCCGCTGGCGGATAGCGTCATGCTCACCGTGAAGGGGGAGTGAACATGGCAGAACGTGCGGTTCCAGCCCGCGTGATGGTCGCAGAGCGCCTCGCCGCGGAGGCGGGATTCGAGAAGAGTTGCATCCCCGAAGTGGGCAGGTTGCTCAGCCTGACCGCCGCTGCGAAGCCCCATGGGGTCATCGCTGAGAGCGGCACCGGCTCGGGAGTGGGCACCGCCTGGCTGCACAGCGGACTTGGCACTGGTGCACGCCTGGTTACCGTGGAGCGTGACGCGGAGCTGGCCCGTCGAGCTGCCGGTGTCTTTGCGGACGACAAGCGCGTCGACGTGCTCACCGGGGACTGGCGGCTGCTCGAGGAGCACGCTCCCTTTGATGTCTTCTTCTGCGATGGCGGAGGCAAGCGTGACGACCCGCAGAGGGTCGTCGAACTGCTCGCCCCCGGTGGCCTTCTCGTCCTGGACGACTTCACCCCATCGCCCTATTGGCCGCCTCGTTTCGGCGGTGAGGTGGATGAGCTCCGCCTGTTCTACCTGACTCATCCGGCCCTGGAGGCCACCGAGGTACTTACCACACCGGCCAGTTCGGCGATTGTTGCCTCGCGCCGCCTCCAGGGCCTCGAGGGAGACCCTGGGTAGCTGGTGGCGACGTGTGACCGCTGAGCCTCAGAGAGGCTTGAGGCGGGCCTTGAGCAGGCAGAACTCATTGCCTTCGGGATCGCTCAGGACATGCCACTGCTCTTCCCCTGTCTGGCCGATGTCGGCCGGGCGCGCACCGAGCTTCAGAAGGCGCTCGAGCTCGGCGTCCTGATCGCGGTCGGTGGCGTTGACATCGATGTGCAGCCGGGCCTTGCCCGGCTCCGGCTCATCCCTGCGACTGAGGATGATCGTCGGCTGCGGACCGCCGAACCCCTCGCGCGGCCCGATCTCCAGTGTGCCGTCGTCCTCGCGATCGAGTACGACGAAGTCCAGGACCTCGCACCAGAACCGTGCCAGCACCTCGGGGTCGCGGCAACCGAGCACGAGCTCACTGATACGACATGCCATTGACGAAACCCCACTCTCAGCCCGGGAACCGCCGGGGAAGCCATACGCGAACGTCACGGGCCCCAGCAGCGAAAACAACCCCGCGAGCGTACCGGACGAGGTGCACACGGGCGATATGTTTTCAGGGGGCGTCGCCCCGTGTCCGGGCCGTCTCGTCGACCCGTTCGCGGACCCAGGCCAGAAAGGCTTGGACTTCCGCGGTGGGCAGGGGGTCCGCGGAGGCGCGGGGGCGTTCGAAGCTGTGTACCGCGGCTTCGACGAGCGGCCGGAATGCCCCCTCGGCCGCGGCGATGTCCCGCGCCGCGCCGCGTTTGGCCACCCAGCGTCCCGTACGGCAGAACACCACCGCACGGCAGCCGTTGAGCACACGGTTGTCCGCGAGGTGGCCCTCGCCGCCACCGTGCTCAACGACCGAAGCCCGGACCGCGGCGAGCACGTCCCGGCGTTCCGGCGCGGCGATCACCTCCCGCGCGGGGCGGCCGAAGAGCGAAAGGCCGTTCTGATGGGCGATGGCGCGGTCGATGACGTACCAGAAGTCCGGGGACCGGGCCGGATCGAAACTGGCCTTGTTCGGAAGCAGCGGGCCCGTGTTGAGGTCCAGCAGGTAGCCCGCCTCCCCGGAGGGGTGGTCGGCGAAATCCTCGGCGTAGACGACCAGTTCCAGCCCGGCCGCGGGGCAACGCAGCTGAGGATGGACGAGGGCGTCGGCCAGCTCACGCAGCGCCGCCCCGGACAGCGACGGCTCCACCACGATCGTCAGATCGATGTCGCTGCGTCCGTGCCGGTAGTCCTTGAGCGCGAGAGATCCGACGGCGAGGACACCGACGAGGTGAGGCCCGCAGACGGCGCGGGTGCGTCGGAGAAGTTCACGCAGGTAGGGCTGTAGTTCTGTGGGCAGGGAGTGCGGTGGTTCGGGTGTGGGGATCACCTGACCAGTATCAACGGTGGACCTGGACGTGGCGTGGCAGGCGGACCACCCGGCTTCGGCGGCTCACCGCGGCAGACCTCGCAGGTCGCCTGTCTCGACCGCCCGTTCCAAGGCGTCGTGTGCGGCCCGGGCCTCGGCCTGCCGCTGCGCTTCCGGGGCCCCTCGTCACCTGCCTGGGGCAAGGCGGCTCCGGTGCGCTCTTCACCCGGGCTGGGCGGTGGCCCACCAGCCGAGCCGCATTTCTCCGCACACCGCTTGGAAAAGCGGAATGTCCAACCCCCTCAAGGGACGGGGTCGACGTGATGCCGATATCGCTTCCTCCGTTGCCTGAGTCCAGCGGAAACCAGGAGATACCCCACACTTGGCGGTGTGCTGCGCGGCGAGCGCGACGCCATCCCGCTGGAGTGAGCAACTTTCCCTGCTCCAAAGGCATGAGCGTGGAATCTGACGCTCCGATATGCGTGTGTATGCTCGGGTCTCCGGGAAACCGGTGTGGCGTGTGCCGCCCGGGCGGAGGCGCGGTTCGGAGAGTGTTGGACTTGGTAGCGGATTGCGAAACCGCATTTGTATGGCACGACCTGGCTTTCCGAGTCCATGCCGAGTCCCCCGGAGTGGTCGATTACCTCAGCAGCCAGCATCGCCTCGCTCGCACCGATGCCCATGCCCACGCTGCCGGGACCCGGTTCGACATCGAGGCCGTGAGCTCTCCGTCACGGCTCGCGGAACTGGCCGGACTACCGACGACCGAGCGCCGGGAGTCATACGCGGGATGGTGGTACGACTGCCACCGGAGCGAGGACGGAACGTTCGTCATCGTCTCGGCGGAGGGGCACGAGTTCCCGCACGCCCTGGTCACCACCGACTTCCGTACGTGGGAGATCGTCGCCGCCCGGGAACACGAGCTGGGGCTCGTCGTCACCCGCACCATTCGGGAGTTGGTGCGCGAACACTTCGTCGACCGTGGCGCGCTCATGCTGCATGGTGCGGCGGCCGTCCTGCCCAATGGCACCGGGCTTGTCCTCGCAGGGCTCTCCGGGGCAGGCAAGACCTCCACCGCGGTCCAAATCGCCCGCGCCGGTGGCTACTGCGTGGCCACCGACCGATCTCTGCTGCTGTCCGACGACAGGGGATGGACGGTGGTCGGGCTGCCCATGTCCACCCGGCTCACCCGCGAGGCGGCGCTCGGCCTCGGTATCGCGCCCGATGAGCGGGACAACCTGATCAGACATGGCGAGGCGGCGGTGCGCAGGCCGGACCCCAGGGGCAAGCTGTCCCTCAGCAATGAGGAGATACACCGCTTGGCCGGGGTCGAGTTCACCGCGTCCAGCCGGATCGACCAGCTTGTGGTGCTCGAGAACACCGGCACGCCCCGGCCCCTGTCCAGGCCGTTGGCCGCCGCCGAAGCCGTGACCGCGCTGGCCGAACACTTTCTCGTTCCCGACACGGTCTACCGCGGCCGGTGGCTGTCCGCCGACCCAAGTCCCGAGTCGGCTGGCGACCTGATGGGTCGGCTCCGCGCCCTGGCCGCCGCCGTGCCCGCCCGTCATGGTGCGTGGACACCGGCGACCTACGGGAAGGACACCTTGACGGCTTGGCTGACCTCATCCGCCGATGACACCGCAGAAAACACTGGAGCCCGTTCGTGACCTCCCCTCAGATCCGCTACAGCGCCCGCGCCCTGCTGCTGGACGAGAACGGCGAACTGTTGCTCTTCTCCAGTGTCGACGAGGGCGGCACCTTCTGGTACCCGGTGGGCGGTGGCATCAAGGACGGTGAGTCCCCCGAGGACGCCCTCCGCCGCGAGGTCGAGGAGGAGACCGGCCTCACGGAACTCACGATCGGTCCCCAGATCTGGTACCGGGAGGCCGTGGCCTCCTGGGGAGGCAAGACCTACGACTGCCGCGAGCGCATCTACCTCTGCCACGTACCTCATTTCACCATCGACACCAGTGGCTTCACCGAGGGTGAGATCGATACGGTTTCCGGCCACCGCTGGTGGACGCTGGACGAACTGGACGCCACCGCGGACCGGTTGGTGCCCGCCGACCTGGCGCCGCGGCTGCGCGCCGTCCTCACCGATGGCGCCCCCGCCGAGCCCGAGGCCGTCGGTAGCTGAGGGGACCCCGGTCGCCGCGGCCTTCGCGGCGCCGTGACGTATTTCACGCGTAAGAACGCCCGGTAGTGCGGCGGGTATTCAGCATCACTTCCGCCATCGGTTTACCGCGTAGATATCTGACAAAGTCGCGTCCGTTTTCGCCACCGCTCTGATGTCCGTCGCACATCTCCGGTTCCGGACTTGGATAAAGCTTTAGCTGAATGTGCATGACAGAGCTTTCTTGCCAATGGCCGAATAACTCCGCGCGGCGCTTTCTGGTTGTGCGCCCCCGCCGCCCGCCCCCGGCGCCGGACTCGGCACCCGTACCCGGCACCCGTACCCGGCACCCGTACCCGGCGCCCTGCCCCCGAACTCGCCCGCGGCTTCGCGGCAACGTGCCCGCGCGCACGCCCCACCTGCGGCTATTCCCGTGTGCTCCGTCGCGACGACGCCTGGGCCGGGAGCTGCCGACAAGCTCTCGGCAAGGCTTTCGCCAAGCTCCGACAAGCATTTTGCAAGGTCATTCGCGCACACGGGAACGATTGATCCCTCTTTCAATAAAGGCCGCGTGCGCCCGGATTGAGGTTCGAGCGGCCGGTAGATTCTGGGTAAATCCCTAGAAGGCGAACGGTCATCCCCACAATGTGTTTGCTTCAGGTGGATAAACATTGTTAGAACCGGGCCAGCCTTTGTGTCGATCCCCGGCTGCGTGCGATGCCTCAACGCGCCGAGAGCGAGGGTGCATTGGCCGTCTGGTAAACGTCCGGAGGGAAACCTTTGAGTAGCAACGCGATCAGGATCGCGCTGGTCGGCGTCGGTTCCTGCGCCTCCAGTTTTGTGCAGTCCGTGGCTCTGGACCGGGAACGGCCGGGCCCCGCCAACGGGGTGATGCACGAGTACATCGGTGGGCACCGTCTCGGCGACGTGGAGTTCGTCGCGGCCTTCGACGTCGACGGTCTGAAGGTGGGCCGGGACCTGTCCGAAGCCGTGTACGCCGGGCGCACCGCCGCGGTCCGCCACGTGGACGTGCCGCACCTGGGAGTCACCGTCCAGGCGGGCCCGCTGCTCGACGGCCTCGATGGCGCGCTGAGCGATGCTGTCAGTGCCCACCCCGACGTCGCCGACGCGTCCCCGGCGTCCCTGGGCGCCGCACTGGCCGCCGCCCGGCCCGATGTCGTCGTCTGTCTGCTGCCCACCGGCTCCACCGAGGCCGTCGCCACCTATGCCAGGGCCGCGGCCGAGGCGGGGGCGGGCTTCGTCAACGCCACCCCCGAGCCGGTCGCCAACGACGCCGAGCTGGCCGCCCTGTTCGCCGAGCGCGGTGCCGTGCTCCTCGGTGACGATCTGCGCAGCCACCTCGGAGCCACGACGCTGCACACCGCCCTGATCGAGCTCTTCCAGAGCCGCGGTGTCGAGGTCAAGGACAACTACCAGCTGAACGTGGGCGGTAACACCGACTTCCTGAATCTCTCTGATCCGGCCAGGTCCCGTTCGAAGCAGGTCTCCAAGCGCAAGGCCCTCGCCAACGCCGGTATCGACTCCCGTGAGGTCGCCGCGGGCCCCAACGGCTTCGTCAAACACCTCGGCGACCGCAAGGTGTGCTTCCTGCGCATCGAGGGGGAGAGCATCATCGGCGCCCCCGTGCACATGGAGATACGCCTGGAGGTCGAGGACAGCCCCAACGCCGCCGCCGTGCTGGCCAACGCCGTCCGTGCCGCGCACAGCGCCGCTCGTCAGGGCATGGTGGGTGTCCTCGACCCGGTCTGCGCCTTCCTCTTCAAGAGTCCCCAGTCGGGTGCCAAGGAGTCCGAGGCGCTGCACGACTTCCAGGGGTTCGTGCGCAAGGCGGCGGAGCACCACGCCCTTCAGGTGGTCGACCGCAGTGAATGACACCGCCAGATGGCTGCCTGAACATGACAACGCTGTCACCCGGATCCTCGCCCAGGAATACGGCCTCGGCACCCACCAGGTGTGGTCCCTCGACCGGGAGAGCGTCAACAAGATCTGGCGTGTCGATTCACCACACGGCCAGTACGCGTTGAAGCGGCTCGGGCGGGATGTGGCCCCGCCGTGGCTTGCCTTCGAGAGCGCGGTGCTGCCCAGGCTCACCGCCGCCGGGATCCCGGTCGCGCCACCGCTGCCGACGGCCACCGGCACCAGCTCGGCCGTCCACGAGGGCTCCGTGTGGCAACTGCGGCCCTGGCGGAAGGGCCGCCCCTTCGACTCCGCCCGGCCGGGCGATATCGAACAGGCCGGCGCCTTCCTGTCGGCGCTGCACCGCATACCGGTCGAGGGGCTGCCCGCGGACGGCCACAGCTCCACCCAGAACCTGGAGTTCTGGCTCGCCACCGAGCGGCCCCCGGACGCGGTGCTGGACGAAGTGGAGGAGATAGCCGCCCCGCACGTCAGCGCCGCCGTGCGCACCGATGCCCGGCGCGCCTTCTCCGCGGTGCTGGACCTGGCCCGGACCGAGCTCGCCGGGTACGACGGCCTTCCCGAGGTCCTCACCCACGGCGAGATCGGCGGCTCCAACCTGCTGTACGCCGACAGCGGGGAGCTGGTCTGCGTCCTCGACTGGGACGCGCTGCAACTGCGGCCCCGCGTGTACGACGTCGCCCGGGCACTGCTGTTCCTGCCCCGGCGAGCCCGCGGCGGCTGCCAGATCCTGCCCGACCGGGCCCGGGCGGTGCTCGCCGCCTCGACGGCGCACCAGCCGCTCTCCCCGTACGAACTCGAGGCGCTGGTACCTCTTCTGGAGCTGAACTTCATCCCGTCGCCCGACTACCTCCGGCAGGTCACGCGCCATGCGCCGGGCTTCCTCGAGTGGTATCTGGGCTGGCGTGCCGAGGGCGCCACCTCGGTCCGCGGCGTCCTCTCGGACATCGTCGTCACGGCTCCGCGGGGGACTGGGCGATGACACGGTATGTGTGCCGCACCCCGGGCCATGCGGTGACACTCGACGTGAGTCCCGACACCGCCGCGTACGTCCGTGCGCTGCTCGCCCCCTACATCCAGCTCGCTCCCGCGCCCGAGGGGACGGAACCCCGCTGGCGGATCGGCGTCGCGGACCCGAAGCGGCCGATGGGTCAGGAGGTGGTCATCCCCAGCGCCACCGAACCCCTCACCCGGCTCTGGTACGACGGCACGGCCCGTGAGCTGCTGTTCGACCCGGCGATGCCGCATGACTTCCTGCGGCACAACTTCGTCCGCTTCGTCCGCATCCTGCTGCGGCTGATGCACACGACGGACCCGGAGGTCTTCCTGCACGCCGGAATGGTCGCCCAGGGCGAGTGCGGTGCGCTCCTGCTCGGGGAGAAACGGGCGGGGAAGACCTCCACCGTCCTCTCCGCCCTGCGGTCCGGGCACCGCTTCGTCGGCAACGACGACGTCTCCGTCCGCGCGGACGGCCGCGGCTGGGCCGGGCGCGGCTGGCCCCGGCGGGTGTCCGTGCGCGGCGACACCTTCGCCGCCGTCGGGCTGCCGGGGGACACCCACCGGGTGCTCCACCCGTCGGAGGTGCGCGACGTGGCGGGCGGCCCGCCGTTGCTGGCCGAGGCGCGGGTGCGGGTTCTGGTCTTCCCGCGGTTCCACCCCGAGCCCGGTGTCGTGCCCCTCGGGCCGGACGAGGCGCTGGACCGTTTGGCGGCCAACGAGCTGCCCACCGCGGTGAAGCACGTCGACTTCCTGTTGCCCTTCTTCGACTCCGTCCCGCCATCCGTCCGGCGCGGCCTCCTCGCCCGTATCGCGGCGGACATGCCCGCCTTCGAACTGCGGCAGGAGTTCTCCGCCCTGCGAGACGGGACCCGCGCACTGACCGGGCTGCTGGCCGGACACACCTCCGCACCTCCCGAAAGGCAGGGATCGTGAGGACGCCCCTGGGGGAATCCGCCGTGGCCGTTCCCAACGGGGGTGTAAGGCCGTGCCGTTGACCGGCAGCAGGGTGTGGGTGGTCGGCCCGTCGGGCGCGGGCAAGAGCACGGTCGCCCGCGCTCTCGCCGAGGCCCATGGCGTCCCCCACTACGAGCTGGACGCCATGTTCTGGGCGCCGGGCTGGCAGCGGCGCCCCGAGCACGAGTTCCTCGCCGACGTCGCCGCCCTGGACCGTTCCGGCCACTGGATCGCCGACGGCCAGTACGGCGCGGCCCATCCGGTGCTGGAGGTGCTCGCGGACACCGTCGTCTGGGTCGACCCGGGCCGCTCCGTCACCACCGCCCGGCTGCTGCGCCGCACCCTGCGGCGGCTGCGCACACGGGAGGAGCTGTGGAACGGCAACCGCGAGCGACCCGGCAACGCCGTCGGGCTCCTGCTCTGGGCCCACCGGGAGTTCCCCGTGGTCCGGCGTACCAACACCGCTCTGTTCACCCGTATGCGGGCCCGTTCCGTCCCCTGCCTGCGGCTGCGGACCGCGCACGACATCCAGGACCTACTCAGGAAGGAACGGGTATGACGCGACTCGCGCTCCTCGGGGGAGAGCCCCTGCTGACCCCGGCCGAGCGGCCCAGGTGGCCGCACATCACCGAGGGGGACATCGAGGCGGTGACCGCGCTGCTGCGGCGCGGCGAGATCACCTACAACGGCAGTGAGGGTGAGGTCCAGGCCCTGGAGAACGGCTACCGGCAGCGCCTCGGCGCCGCCCACGCCCTCGCGGTCAGCTCCGGCACCTCCGCCCTGCACTCGGCCTTCTTCGGTCTCGACCTGCGCCCCGGCGACGAGGTCATCGCCCCGGCCTACACCTTCCTCGCCACCGCCATGCCGGTGTTCGCCTGCAACGGCGTTCCGGTGCTTGCCGATGTGGACCCCGATACCGGCATCCTGGACCCTGATGGGCTGGCGGCCCACCTCACACCTCGCACCAGGGCCATCGTGGTCACCCACCTGATGGGCTTCCCCGCCGATATGGAGCGCGTCACCGCCTTCGCGCGCGAGCACGGCCTCGCGGTCGTGGAGGACTGCTCCCAGGCCCACGGCGCGGAGTGCTCGGGCCGCCCCGTCGGCCGCCACGGCGACGTCGCCGCCTTCAGCCTCCAGGCCAAGAAGCAGGTCACGGCAGGTGAGGGCGGCATTCTGGTCACCGACGACCGCAGGGTCTACGAGCGTGCGGTGATGCTCGGCCACTGCATCGACCGTGGTGAGGAGGACGTCACCAGCGAGGAGTACCGCGCCTACGGCCGGACGGGCTTCGGCCTCAACTACCGTATCCACCCGGTCGGTGCGGCCCTCGCCCGGGGCGCCCTCTCCCGCCTCGACACCGTGCTGGACGGCCGGGAGAAGAACTACGACAGGCTCGGCAACCTTCTGCGGGACATCCCGGGCATCGCCCCGCCGGTGCGGCAGAAGCATGTGGACCGCGTCGCCCACTACGTCAGCTACCAGCCCCTCTACATCGCCGAGGAGCTCGGTGGGCTGCCCGTCGATGTGTTCACGGCCGCCGCCAGGGCGGAGGGCGTCCCGCTGACCAGGCCCACCTCGCCACCGCTGCACCGCGAGGCCGCCTTCCGCAGCCCGTCCTGGCACCCCGGTACGTACCACCCCGGGGACAACACCTACCGCCGCTACCGGGGCGATGAGTTCCCGGGTGTCGACGCCTATCTCTCCCGTGCGCTGCGGCTGCCCGTGTACTCCGACGAGCGGCCCGACCTGATGGACGCCTGGGCCGAAGGAATCGGCAAGGTCGTGGACAACGCGGCGGAACTACGCGACCAACACGCCGCCGGCGCCCTCACCGCGCGAGGCCCCGCCCCGACCGGGCAGCCCTAGGACCCGGCACCCCACGGCCCCGGAACGGCGCCCCGCGCCCCACCGCATCACCGCTTCTGCACCGCCCCGACATGGAGGAAGTCCTTATGTCCGTCGAGAACAGCTCCCGCTCCATGCTCGCGCGCGGTCTCTGCGTCCTTCGCTCCTTCCGGCCGGGCGAGCAGGAGCTGCCGTTCTCCGAGATCGCCCGGCGGGCCGAGATGCCCAAGGCCACGGCCCACCGCATCATCGCCGAACTGGTCAGGGAAGGCATGCTGGAGCGTGGCGAGAAGGGACTCCGGCTCGGCATGGGCCTGTTCATGCTGGGCGCCCGGGTCCCCCGCCAGCTGATGCTCCGTAACATCGCCCTTCCCCACGCGAAGCAGCTGCACCGCATCACCCACGGCAGCGCGTTCGTGTACATCGCCGACCCCACCGGGTCGGACACCGCCCTGGTGGACGCCGTACGGCGGACCCACGGATCCGACCATGGACTCGGCGGGGAGGAGAACCGGGCCTCCGACCGGGCAGCGACCAGGATCTTCCACGCCTTCGGTGCCGAGGACGACACGGTGGCGCGCGGCGGAGCGCGCACCCGGGAGGGCGAGACGGCCCGGGTACAGCACCAGGGCTTCGCGGCCGTCCGCATCGCGACCGGCGCGGTCGGTGTGGCCGCCCCGGTGCTGACGGGGTCCGGTGCGGCCGCCGGGGCACTGGCCGTCGCGGGGCCGCAGGACCGGCTCGACGTGGGGATGGTCGCCGCGCATCTGAAGGCCGCGTGCGCCGCCGTTTCCCGCGCCATGCAGCGCAACCCCGAGCTGGCGACCGCGTCATGACGGTGTACCGGCCGTCCGCCCGTGTTCCGGCTGCCGGAACACGCGTTGAACCGGGCCCCGGTGCTTGACAGTCTGACCCGGTCCACGGAGCGCCGGGCCGCAGGGCCGTCGGGCGGCCCGGGCAACGGCCGCGAAGGGGCTCGCGGTGTCCGCCCCGTCCGCAGACGCCCTCCCGGGTTGTTCCACCACCCCCCTACCCCTCTTGTGCGGCGCGTGAGAGCGCGCGGCCGCCGCAGACAAGGAGCCCGCCGCCGGCGCACGCCGGAGCAGGACAGGAAGAGATGGCCATGCTGTCGATCGAACGAGACTCCCGCACCGTCGAGGACCTTCCCTACGAACTCGTCGAGCGCAAGGGTGTGGGCCACCCCGACACCATGTGCGACGCCATGGCGGAGCGGATGTCCCGCTACTACTCCCAGTACTGCCTGAAGGAGTTCGGCGGCGTCGCCCACCACTGGTTCGACAAGGTCACGCTGTACGGCGGTGGCGCGGACGTCGACTTCGGCCGGGGCGAGATCACCTCCCCGTACCGCGTCAAGGTGTTCGGCAAGGGCGCCTACCGCGTCGGCTCCGCCGAGATACCGGTGCGGGACATCATGTTCCGGGCCGCCGCCGATGTCCTGTCCGAGGTCACCACCGGCTTCCACCCCAAACGTCATCTGGTGATCGAGCTGGGTGTGGTCGACCACCAGGGCTCGGGCCGCGGTGTCTCCCGCTACCAGCCCTCCTCCCCGGCGGACTTGGTGCCGCTGCACTCCGGCGGACTCGTTTCCAACGACACCAACCTGCTGCACGGCTACGCTCCGCTGTCGCGTCTGGAGACCGCGGTGCTCGGCCTGGAGAACCTCATCAACGGCGCCGACTTCAAGAAGCGCCACGCCGACACCGGCTGGGACGTCAAGGTCTTCGGCAGCCGCCGCGAGGACGCGTTCAGCCTCGTCGTCAACATGCCCTTCCTCGCGGCCGGGATCGAGTCGATGGACCAGTACTGGGCGCGCAAGGCGGTCATCCAGCAGGAGTTGGAGGCATACGTCGGCTCGCTCGGCATCCAGGACTGCCGCATGCTGATGAACGCCACCGACCGCAACGGCCGTCCGTACCTCACCGCGATCGGCTCGGTGGCCGACACCGGCGATGTGGGTGTTGTCGGCCGCGGCAACCGCGTCAACGGTCTCATCACCCCGATGCGCCCGATGAGCATCGAGGCGCCCGCCGGCAAGAACCCGCTCGACCACACCGGCAAGATCTACAACGTGATGGCCATGCGGCTGGCCCGGCAGGTCCACGAACGGTTCGGCGGCCCCTCCCAGGTGCATATCTTCACCTCCAAGGAGGCGCCCCTGGAGAGCCCCGACGAGGTCGTCGTCACCTCCCCCGACGCGGACGAGGCCGCGCTGAAGGAGCTGGTGGAGAAGACGGTCACGAGCTCCGGCGAACTGACCGCGGAACTCGTCGAGTCGGGTATCACCCTGTGGTGACCCCGGAGAGCGCCCGAGCCCTGTCGACCCTGGCGCTGGACACCCGGCGCCGCGCCGACAGCGGCAGGCCGGACACCCCGGCCCCCGTGAGCGGCAGCCATGTCACCGTCGTCGTCAAACCCGAGGTCATGACCGCCCGGTACGCGGCCGGCATGCTGGCGGAGGCGATCGGAGCCCTCGGACGTCAGGAAGTGGCCGTCCTTCGCTGCGCGGTGACCCCGGCGGCGGACTTCGCCGCCCGCGGCGATCTGTTCCTGCACTACCCCCGACTGCACCGGGTGGCCGCGGACGGCGCCGCCGCCCTCACCTCCTACGCCCGCGACTCACTCGACGCCCTGCGGCAGCGCACGCACACCCCCGACGTCCTCGCGGCCTACGAGGCGATGGCCCATGGTGACCTGTCCCCGGGCGCCCTGGAAGAACGCTGCCGAGCCGCGGGCATCCACAAGCTGGGCTCCGGCTCGTACGCCTCGGTGACCGAGGTGAACGACCGGCCGGTGACGGTCCTCAATGGCTTCCTGCCGGCCCTGAGCGAGGGCTACCGCGCCCCGGGCTCGTTGGTCGGGCTGCTGGAGTGCCACAGCGAGCGCCCCGTGGCGGAGCTGCGTGACCACGTCCTCGGCGAACTCCACCCGCTGCGGTCCCACCCCGACTCACTGCGCGGCACCCTGGGCGCCGCGGCCCGTGAGCACGGCATCGCCCTGTCGGAGGGACGCAATGCCGTGCACCTGTCCGCGGGACACCTGGAAGGAATGTTCCAGAACTGGCGGTACTTCTCCGCGAAGGACGGGGACAGCCTGGGCGGTACCTCCCTGGGCCGGTCCCTGGCCGATGCCGGTGTGCACCTGGGGGCGGTGGCCGCGCTCGCCACCGACCCCGACCTCACCGATGGCAGGGGGCGGACGCTGGCCCCGCACGGCGCCACCGAGAACCTGGACCGCGACGAGGTCGTCCACCTCGTCGGCCAATGGGTCACCATCGAAAAGGAGTTGGCAGTATGAGAGGCCGGTCACGTGGACTCGCCGGACGCACCGCGATGGTGACCGGCGGAGCACAGGGCATCGGCGCGGCGGTCGTCGAGCGGCTGTGTGCCGAGGGCTGCCGGGTACTGGTCTACGACAAGAGCGAGGAGCACGGCCGGGCCGCGGTCGAGACCTGGACGGCCGAGGGGCACCAGGTCCGGCTCGCGGTCGGCGATGTGACCGACGCCGCGGCGGTCACAGCGGCTCTCGCCGGTCTCCCCGAGGGTTGGGAGCGGCCGACGCTCCTGGTCAACCTCGCCGCCGGATTCGTCTTCAAGGGTCTGGAGGCAACCGCCGCGGAGTGGCATGCCGCGCTCGATCCGACCATCATCGGACTCTCGCTGGTCACCCGTGAGTTCGTGGCGGGTCTCCCGGAGCGCGACGCCGACGCCGCCATCGTGAACATGGCGTCGATCTCGGCGCACATCTCACAGAGCGGCTACCTGACGTACAACACCGGAAAGGCCGCCGTACTCGGCTTCACCCGGTGCACGGCCGAGGAGCTCGCCCCGCGTGGGATCCGCGTCAACTCGGTCAGCCCGGGCACCGTCTGGAACGCCAACAATGAGCGGTTCCACCGCGAGGCGCTGGGCCTGGACCGGGCGACCGCGGAGGCCGCCCCCGAACACGGTGGAAAGTTCCTGCTGAAGCGCTTCGCCGATCCCGAGGAGATCGCGGCACCGATCGCCTTCCTGCTCTCCTCCGAGGCGAGCTTCATCACCGGCACCGACCTGCCCGTCGACGGCGGATACCTGGCGGTGTGAACCGGTGATCGACCTTCACACCCACCACAACCGCTGCGGGCACGCCACCGGTTCGCTGCGCGACTACGTCACGGCCGCTCTCGACAAGGGGGTCAAGGTCCTCGGCCTGTCCGACCACACCCCCATGTTCGCGGAGGAGGCCGACCATGCGCTGCCTCCGGTGGCGATGCCCAAGTCGGAGTTCCCCTCGTACATCGCCGAGGCACTCGCCCTCAAGGAGGAGTTCGCCCACAGCATCGAGATCCTCGTCTCCACCGAGGCGGACTTCTTCCAGGGACGGATGGACCCCTACTCGAAGGCGCTGGGCAGCTACCCACTGGACTACGTCATCGGCTCGGTCCACATGTTCGAGGGCCATGACATCTTCGACACCACCCGCTGGGAGAGCGTCGAGGACGGCGAACTGGCCGCGGTGAAGGGGCGGTACTTCCGCGCCATCGCGGAGTGTGCCCGGTCGGGACTCTTCCAGGTCATGGGGCATGTGGACGCCCTCAAGGGCAACCACCCCAAGCTCGGCGCAGTCCCGGCGCCCGCCGCGGCGGACGAGATGCTCCGCGCGATCCGCGACTCCGGCGCCGTGATGGAGATCAACACCTCGGGCAGCACCAAGATGTGTGGCGGCTGGTACCCCGAGCACGATCTCCTTGAGCGCGCGCACCACTTCGAGGTCCCCCTCACCTTCGCCTCCGACGCACATGTCCCCGAGCGGGTCTGCGACCAGTACCCGGAAGTGGTGCGGGTCCTCCACGACATCGGGTTCCGCACCTGGACGGTGTTCCGCCGCGGTACGCCCCGCGCGGTCTCACTGACCTGACGAGCCGGCACCCCCGCCGGTCCGGGCGCGCACACCCGGACCTGCGGGGGTGCCTCCATGTCCCCAGCGCGCCGCGGACGGCGGCGAACCCTTCGCTCACTCCGCGAAGTCGAAGTGTCCGCTCCTCCGGGCGTGCAGTTGCAGCCTGGCGAACGCGACAGCGGCCGCGCCCAGCCAGCACGCTCCGGCCAGCACCGCCCATGCCGCCTGTTGGACGATGGCACCCGCGCCCGCTCCGGCGGCCACGCCCCGGACCCCGGCCAGGGTGTGGGTGAGGGGAAGCGTCCGCGCCACCACTCCCACCCAGTCGGGCCAGAACGACACCGGCACCTGCACACCGCAGATCGCCATCATCACCAGGTAGCCGACGTTGGACACGATGTTCCGTGCCTGGGAGGCGGACAGGACGAACGCCGCCAGAAACAGCCCCACACAGTAGGTGGACACGGCCGTGAGCAGAACGAGCCCCACCAGCACGGGCACCTGCTCCGGTGACCACACAACGCCGAACAGCGGGGCCAGCCCCAGCAGGGCGACCAGGGAGGTGACGCTCCCGCTGACCGGCCATTGCAGGCTTCGGCCGAAGAACACCCAGATCAGCCGGGCGGGCGAGGCCGCCAACAGCGGCAGCGTCCCCTGTCGGCGCTCCCAGGCGCTGGAGGTGACGACCGTCATGGCCTCCACCACGCAGGTCATCACGGCGTTGCCGACCACCAGGTAATGAGCCGAGGCCGAGGAGTGCAGGGCCAGGCCCATCGTCGCGAAGAAGGTGACCTGAGCCAGCATCCGGCCCAGCCAGCCGAAGGTCCAGCTCCGCCATGTATAGGTGGCGCGGAAGTCGGCCACTGCGTTGGCGGCGCTGTAGCGGACCACGTGGAAGGACGAGGTCAATGTGGACACCGTGGCTCCTCGGCGGGGGTGCGGTTCATGTCAGCGCCAGGGTGCCGGTGCGTCTGACCCGGCGCAGGATCGCTCCGATCAGCAGCGCACCCGACACCGCACCCGCCATACCGAGTCCGACGATGGCGGCCAGATCCATCCACCAGTGTCCGGCCGGGCCGGACACCGAGGCGCGCAGCAGATCCGAGCTCCAGGACAGGAAGACCACACGGCTCAGCGGATGCAGCCAGCCGGGCAGGTCGGCCACCGGAACCAGCAGCCCGCCCAGGAGATAGAACGGATAGGTCAAGGTGTTCTGCAACACACGGGCGGAGGGCATCAGCACGAACACCGCCGAGAGCAGGCTCGCCGTGCCCGCCATGGCCAGCGAGGAACACACCAGGCACAGGGCGAACACCAGCGGATGCGCGATGGTCAGCACCACTCCGAAGCAGGCCCATGCCATCAGCCACGACTCGGCGAAACACACCAGGGCGACCGAGGCGACCGCGGTCAGCCTGCCCAGCACCACGGTGGCGAACCGGGCCGGAGTCGCCACGATCGCCTCCAGCGTGCCGCGGCTGCGCTCCTGACTGATCAGATCCCCGGCCGTGAGCAGGGCCAGTGACCACAGCGACATCAGAACGGGCGCGAGCACCGCCGACGCGGTGAAATCCGGCCGGTGGGCGTGCACCCCGATGGAGACGAAGACGAGTGTGAACAGGGGCGCCGTGACCAGGACATGGACGGTGTCGGGCTTACGCCGGGCCAGCGCCAGCTGGAACCGGAACGCCGCGGTGAAAACCCTCATGAGCGCACCGCCATCCCACGTCGCCCGATGTAGTGCAGATACACATCCTCGAGACTGGGCCGCACCGTACCCAGTGAGGTGACTCCGGAGCTCACCAGCAGCTGGAGCACCTGCCGGGTGACGGCGGTCGATTCGGTGTCCACCCGCAGCCGTCCCGCGGGCAGCCGCTTCACGGCGGCGACTCCGGACAGCTCGGAGATCTCCTGGACGGCGGACTCCGGTACGTCCTCCGCCTCCACCGACTCAAGTGTGCTCAGCCCGGCCGAGAGTTCACTGGGACGTTCCGTCGCCAGCAGTCTTCCCCTGTCCATCAGCGTGACCTGGTCGCAGACCGCCTCGGCCTCGGCCATGTCGTGGGTGGTCAGCAACACGGTGCGCCCTTCGCGACGCAACTGCTCGACAAGGGAGCGGAAGTCATGCGCGGCGACCGGGTCCATGCCGCTGGTGGGTTCGTCGAGCAGCAGCACCTGGGGATCGCCGACCATGCCCCGCGCCAGGTGCAAACGCTGTTTCATTCCCCGGGAGAACCCATCCACCCGGTCCGCGGCGCGATCGGCCAGGCCCACTCGGTCCAGCAAGGTGTCCACTTGGCGGTGGAGCGCGGCACCGTGCATCCCGTGCAGCGCGCCCCAGAGATTGAGGTTGGCACGGGCGTCCAGCCTGCCGTAGAGCCCGCGGTCACCGCCGAACACCACACCGACCGCCTTCTTGATCGCCACCGGGTCGGTGGCCACATCGTGGCCGAGGACCCTGGCGCTGCCCGCGGAGGGCATCAGCACGGTGCAGAGGATCTTGCACAGAGTGGTCTTGCCGGCGCCGTTGGGGCCGAGCAGGCCACGTATCTCTCCCCGGGCCACGGTGAGGTCGATCCGGTCCAGTGCGGTGATCTGCTGCGCGGACCGGCCCCGGCCACGCTGGTAGACGCGCCGGAGTCCACGTACCTCCACCGCGGGCTCCGCGGTGTCGACACCGTCCACTTCGCTCATGCCTCGATCCGGGTCAGCGCCGCCAGGGCGGCGGAGTAACTCTCCTGCGACACGATCGCCCCGCCGACCAGCAGAAAGTCGCCGATCGGGGTGCACAGCAGATGGCTTCCGTCCACCACCTCGTGGCGCGCCGCCCGCCAGCCGGACCGGTCGTGCGGGGGATGTGACCGCAAGGCCATTCCGTACACCGGCAGGCCCACGGCCAGGCGTTCCTGCACCTCGACCGGTTGCGGATCGGGGCGGGTGGCCGCGGTGTTCTCCCGAAGGGCACGCTCCTGCTCGGCCGGTTCGCGCAGTGCCTCGAAGAGACCGGTGAGCTCCGGCCAGGAGTCGTACGGTCGGGCCAGGTCCAGCAGTTCGGCCAGCTCCGGGGCGCGCCGGTGGTCTGCGACGCGTCGTGCGGTGACCGCGACGTCCAGGTCCATATGCTCCAGCAGGAAGATCACGTCCAGTATGTCCTTGGGGGTGAACGGACGCTGGAAACGCTCCTCGGCCAGAGCGAGCAGATCGGCATAGTGGGGGTCGGACGGCAGTTCGGGGATGGCGCAGACCGTGCCGAAGTCACCGGCGTACGGCAGTGTGCCGATTTCGATGTTGTGGTCCCGGTCCAGCATCGGATCGTCGGTCGGCCACAGCAGCCCCAGTTGTACATGCACACGGTCGGCGTGCGGGATGAGCGACAGATCGATCTGTGGCACAACCCTGCGGTCACACACCACACGCGCCGCCGCCCACAGATCCGCTTCGGATCCGGCTATCACATCGAGATCGCCGACCGGTCGTACCACCGCGTCCGGGTAATGGGCGGCCAGGGAGGGGCCCTTGACCGTGCGGACATCGGCCGCGTCGGCCATCGCCTCGAACAGTTCGGCATATCCCGCGGCGCGCAGGTGAGCGCGGTGGAGCACGTCCCGGCTTCCGCTGCCCATCGGCACACCGGCAGCGGCCGCCGCGGAGAGCACCAACTGCGGCTGGCTCTGCGAGATCGAGCGGGCCCGGCGTACCAGGGCGCGCACACTGTCATCCGGGGAGAGGCCGTACAGCCTCCGCAGGGTGTCCAGGTCCAACTTCATGAATCCGCCCGCCAGAAGCAGTGCGTGGGCAGCCACCCGCGACGGCCCAACGAGTCCAGCACATGCGTCCCGTGGTCCTGCGCGCCGTCTTCCGTGGCATGCACCACATGCCCTACCAGCGGCCGACCGGCAGCCCGGGCCCGCCGCGCCGCTGCCGCGGTCAGCGCGGCGAGCGCGGTGCGCTGAGTCGGCCCGGGTTCGACCAGGACATCGACCAGTTCGCTGCACGGCTGACCGGTCACCTCGTCCGCCGCGTCGTTGAGCAGCGTGGCGTGGCCGATGGGCTTCCCCTCCAGGACGTACAGCAGAGTCACCCGGTCGGGCCGGGCCAGTACCGACTCCGCCGCTTCCCGCGCTGTCTCCTGCGCCACGGATGCGCCGGTCTGGGTACCGGCGGCCAGGAAGGCTCGCACGAGCCAGTCCCGCACCAGGTCGTGTTCCACCGCGTCGGGCTCGCGTACGGCAGTGTCCATGGTGGACTCGGCCGCGTCGGCCAGCCGCACATAGGTCATCAGCCGTCGCCACGGCTCGTGCAGGTCCAGGTCGGCCGGTGTCCGCAGCAATATCGTGGTGGCGGGGGAGGAGCCCATGAACCGCTCACACAGGCGCGTCAGAAGGTCGGTGTTCTCGATCAGCGCCCGGTCGGCGTACTCGATCAGTGTCTGATGCTGCCCGGTGACCGGATCGGTGTGCGCTCCGGCCACGTAGTGGTGACCGTCCAGCGTGTGCAGCAGACCGGCGGCATCGGCGGTCTTGAGATAACGAGGGTCCGGTGCCGTCATCGAGGCTCCGGCCGGACGGTGATGCGCAGATCCTCGGCGATCCGTCCGGCGGCCCGGCGGACATCGTCGACCGTGACGGAATCGAGCTCTTTGAGTTCTTGCTCGAGCGACCAGTCCGGGCGCCCCGCGCGGACCCGCTGCGCCACGAGTTTCGCGCGCTCCAGAGGCGTTTCCGAGTCCAGCACCATGCTCATGCAGGCTTGCCGCCGGGCGATGTCCAGTTCGGCCCGCGTCGGCCCCACACGAGCCATCTGGTCCAGCAGTCGCCTCACGATGTCGACCAGGAGGCTCGCGTTACGGGGCTCCACACCGGCGAGCAGCCGCCACACCCCGGTGTCGGCGTAGCCGCGGCTCCACGCCTGGAAGGCGTAGGACAAACCGTTCTCGTTGCGCAGAGCGCGGTAGAGCAGGGAAGCCGGGCTGGAACCCAGCAGCTTGGCCAGTACGCGGTAGGACAGCCCGTCCGGGTCGCCGGCACGCGGTGCGAGCCCTCCGCAGACCACCCAGCAGAACTCCTCGTCGACCGGCCACCGCGGCACCCCTCTCCCGGGTGCGACGGGAACGGCCGACGCGGGCAGAGCCGCACGGGCGGTGGCCGGGGGTGCGCCGGTCAGTGGCTCCGGGACGCGGGGACCCACCACGACCAATGTCATGGGGGCGGCGAGGAAGCCGTCACGGTGGGCGGCGCACACCTCGTCCAGACTCAGTGCGGTCAGTTGCTCCGGTATCCCGCCGACCGGTCGGCCGAGTCCCTGGTCTCCGAACAGATCGGAGAGGAAGGCATCCTGCACGACATCGCTGGGGTCCGCGGCGGCGGCGGTGAGCTCCTGCAACACCACGTTCCGCTCACTGTCCAGCAGCTCCTGGGTCCACTGCGGTTCGCGCACCGTGCGCTGGAGGAGTTCAGCGGTGAGATCCGCGTCGTCCGCGTGTACTTGGGCGTAGCACAGGATGGTGTCCAGCCCGGTCTGCGCGTTCGCGTGCCCGCCCCGGCGCTCGACGTGCTCGCAGAACGAGACTCCGTCGGACACGGGCGCCGACATCAGCAGGTGTTCCAGCAAGTGCGCGATACCACCACCGGTCGCGGGGTCGTCCCGGGCGCCGTGCGCGGCGGCCAGACAGAAGCTGGTGGTCTGCAACCGTTCGTCTGTCAGCGCCATCACGGGCAGCCGCAAGTCGGTGGTCATGGGCGTCTCCTTGGCCGGTGGGTCTCGGCTGTGCGGGCTGCCGCGAGGAGACGGTGCCTCCCCGCGGCAGCCCTTGCGTCACTTCGACGTCTTGATCTTGTCGAGGCGCGGACGCAGCAGGGAAACGTGGTTGCGAGTCATAACGATCTCCTCTTCTCTTTCGAACGATCCGGCCCGGTGATCCGGACTCCTGATTTTTTCTACCAGCGGGTCGAATCCTTGCGGTGCGGGGTTCCGCGCAGCGGAACGTGAGCTGATGACGACCGTCGTCAGACCGGGCAGGCGCTCACTGCGAGGGTGGGCATACGAGGCCGCTTCCGTCGCTCAGCGAGCGACGGCGCACCGAGACAAGCCAGTTCTCCACACCCGTGGTGTCGGGGTGTTGCGGAAGCGGGCTCGTGGCCAGTGCCCCGTCCAGCCGGGTGGAAAGCTCGTCGCGCCAGGCGCAGACCTCGTCCCAGGACAGTTCGCCATGGCGTACGGCCATCAGGCGTTCGCGGTACGGGCCGGTGTCGATGTGCACGCTGCCGCTCTCCAGCAGCGAGGTGCCGCTGATCATCAGACGGAGCATATGCATGATGTGCTTCCAGCGCGGTTCGCCCTCACGTTCCCGGCGGGTCTCCGCCTTGGCGAACTGGGACGTGGCGTACCGCGCGAACGTCGTGTGCGCCCTGCGGGAGAGGAACGCCGGGGCGAGGCCCTGGAGTTCGGCACCGAGCGCGGAGCGCTGTTCGACGAGCGGGCTGTGCAGGACTTCGAGAACGTTGGGGTTGCAGGAGAGCGCGAGTTCGCAGAACCGCTCCACCTCCCAGCTGAACTGCTCGGGCAGCGGACCCTCCACATGGGTGGGGGGCTTGCTCATACGCCAGAAGTCGGCGGTGGGGGCGACGTACACGCCGCGGCGGTCGACGTCCGAGGCGGCCGTGGACAGCCCGAACGCGCGCGATCCGACGACCACCGACAGGATCGTGTGCCGCTCCACCAAGTACCGCGCCTCTGACATGCGGTCCATTGTCATAACGCCGCTGGCATTGGCCAAGTGGATTCCTGCTGGGCGGAACGCGTGTGAGCGCGTGGGGTCCGACGGGCAGGCAGCCCGTCGGACCCCACGGGGTCGTCGTGTCAGCCGGTGCAGCCCGCGATGGGTGTCGGACTCCCGGCACAGTTGGTGGGCTTGTTGCCACCCACCACGGAGCCGGTCAGTGTGACGGTTCCACTGTCGTTGGAGATGCCACCCGGTGCGTCACTGGAGGTGTTCCCGCTGATGGTGCTGCCGGTCGCGGTCAGGGTACCGGTGTCGTTGAAGATGCCACCGGCGACTCCGTTGGTGACGGTGTTCGCGTTGACCGTGGACCGCTGGAGGGCCAGCGTGCCGTCGTTGTAGATGCCGCCGCCGTCGTCGTCCGCTGTTCCGATGACGGAGTTGGCGTTGACGGAGGTGTTCACCAGCGTCAGGTTGCCGTCGAGATCGTTGTAGATTCCCCCGCCCTCGGCAAAGGTGCCATCGGACCTCAGGGTGTTGCGGGTGATCACAACTCCGGTCATGGTCATGTTGGCGTCGTTGTAGATGGCTCCCGCGAAGGCATCCGTCCCCACGATTGTGGTGGTGTTGAGGCTGAAGCTGCTGTTCGAGATCTTGACGGTGCCGCCGTCGAAGTCACCGGCCGCCCCGTCCCCGTCGCCGTTGACGACGTTGCGGGTGAAGGTGCTGTTGGAGATCGTGATGTTCGATGAGTCGGTGTCGTTGTTGACTCCGCCGGCCTCCCCACCCTCGTTGCGGGTCACCGTGGCGTTGGTAAGGGTGGTGGTGCCTTCGGAGCTGACGGCCCCCCCGCTGGTGGCGGAGTTGTCGGAGTAGGTGTCGCCGCTCGAGGTGCTGGTGCCACCCGTGCTGACACTGACACCGCCGCCGACGCCGGAGGCGGTGTTGTTGATGAACTGGGTCCTGGTGGTGTTGAGGGTGCCACCACTGTCCACCCGGACTCCGCCGCCTTGGCCGCTCACGGAACCGCCACGGAGGGTGAGTCCGGTGAGCGACAGGGTGCCGCCGCTGCCGACCTCGAAGATCCGGAACGAGGGCGCCGTGGAACTCCGCTGGATGGTGGAGTTGGCTCCGGTGATGCTCACCGATGCGGTGATGACCGCCAGTCCGTTGTTGGGGTTGTCCGCCGCGGTCAGGGTGTACGTACAGCCGGGCGCGAGAGTCAGTGTCCCGCCCGTGGTGGCCACTCCGGCGACCGCGGTCACCAGGGCCGCGTCATTGCACGGCACCGAGGCCGCGTACGCGGGGGCGGGCATCGCCGCCAGAGCGGTGCCACTCAGCGCCACCACTCCGGCCAGCGACGCCCAGCGTCGCCCCGCCGGTCTGGGCGGCCCGGAACGGGGGTTTCCTCTCCACAACATGGCCTTCTCCTTGTTCGAGGTACGAGTCGGTCGCTCCCTTTCCTCACATGCGCGAGCGCGAGGGTCGCGGCGCGGGGAAAGAGGAGCGGCGACGGGCGGCGCCTCGATCCGTTACGCGTCCGGAGGGCGTTGGGCGGCCGGTGCCGTCGCGGCACACTCCGGAGCCGGAGTGTCAAGGGGAGGTGGGTGGCCTTGCCTCCCGTCACGCCGGGACGCCGGTCACCTCGTGGCTGAGCCGATTCCATCCCAGTAAGGCGCAGGGCGCGCGGGCAGTCCATGGCCGTGACAGCCATTCACCCGAAGAGACCATTCGTCACACCATGGGCCGCCCGGCACTGGCGCTGCCGCGCCGGGGGCCGTAGGTGCCTTCTGCCGCGGTGCGGCCGCGCTCAGGCCGTTGTCCGCCGGTCCACGAAGGTGCGCAATTTTCCGCTGGTCGCGGCCCGTTCGAACGACGCCATATCGGTGATCTCGACGGAGAGGGCCAATACGCCCGCCTCCTCGACCGAGGAGCGCAGCTGCGGGATCGCCGCCAGGAAGGCGGCGCGCGCCTGCTCGGCCCGCGGGGCGTAGGCCGCGTCGAGGCGCACCGTGAGCCGTTCGCAACGAGCTTCACCGCTCAGGACCACTTGGAGTTCACCGCGGTAGCCCAGCCGAGTCTGCGCGGCCTCGACGAAGCGCCGGTAGTGGTACGAGTACGTGCCCACGCGGGCCACGTCACCGTGGCGGCCGAGGAGTTCGACGCGTGGCGTGCGGCTGCCGCAGGGGCAGTCGCCCTCCAGGGCGCGGCCGAGGTCGCCGATCTGATAGCGGTCCAGCCGCTGCCCGGCTCGGGCACGGCTGGTGAAGACCAGACGGCCCGGTTCGCCGACGGGCACCGGCCGGTCCTCCTCGACATCGAGGATCTCCAGGGTGTGCAGATCGGTGAGGATGTGGTGGACCGAGCCCTGGGCGTACTCGCACTGGTAGCCCAACGGGCCGAGGTCGGTACTGCCGTAGGCGGCGGACCGGATCACCTCGACACCGAACTCCTCCTTAAGGACGCGGCGTTGCTCACCCGTGAAGTGTTCGCCCCCGTAGTACACCTTCCGCACGCCACCCCAGCCACGCAGGGTCTCGCGCTGGGTGTGGAAGAGCTGCCACAGGTAGGACGGCATCCCGAAGAGGGTGTCGGCGCGGTAGGCCACCACCGCCTCGGCGACGCCGGCGAGGTCGTCACCCGCGGACAGCGGAATCTGGGTGGCGTTGAGCCGCTCCAGGATGGAGAAGAAGCTGATGAAGCTGCCGTACATGCCGCCGCAGTAGAACAGGTTGGCCGCGCGGTCACGGGCCGGGTCGAAGCCCGAGTCGAGCAGCCCGTGCGCCGCGGCGCGCATCTGGGTGTCGTAGTCGGCGTTGGTGAACACCGACAGGGCGGGCGCGCCGGTGGTGCCGCCGCTGCGGAAGTACAGATGCGCGTGTTCGGGAGCCAGATGGCGCAACTGGTCCTGCACTCCCGCCTTGTCGAGCAGCGGGCCGGTGGGCGGTGCGGGCAGCAGCGGCGGGGCGACGAGGTCGTCAAGGCAGGAGGTGGCCGCGAACCGCTCGTCGGCGCGTACGGCGACCCGCCTGCTGTAGCGCTGTAGCGCGTAGACACCGTCGTGGGGCTCGCCCTCGTAGCTGTCCAGCATGGCGCCGATGGGCGTCACCCGGGTGACGCCCGCGCTGAACAGGGCGCGGGAGAGCGCGGCGATGTCCGTGCGGCCGCCGCCGACCGCCGCGGTCTGGAGATAGCGGCGCATCGGACGCAATGTGGCGGTGACCTCGTGGCGCGGCAGTGGCTTGACCCAGACACTGCGGTGGAGCGGGGAGGCGGTGAGCGCCGGCCGGGTGTCGGCGAGGACCCGCCAGGAGCCGTCGTCGGCGGCGATGACACGGGTGAGACCGAGATGCTGTTCCAGCCGTGCGACCAGTTCGGTGTTGGTGATCTCCGCGTGCTCGGCGAGGCCGAGGGCCGGACGGGGCAGCTTGTCGGAGACCCGCGCCAGGTGTCCGGCCAGCTCGTCGGCGACGGCGAACACCTCATCCGCGTCGTCGGTGTCGAGGTAGACGACCTGCGGACTGGAACACGCCTGCTGCTCGAGGCGGCAGACGTCCGCGGCGAGTGCGGAGAGGACGGACGGATCGGACCAGGAGCCGCGGCACAGATAGGCGAAGGAGATCTTGTGTCCCCACTCGACGACACGGCAGCCGGGCGGGGCCAGTTCGGTGATGCCCGCCACGGCGTCCTCTCCGCCCCAGACGGCGATGGCGTCCGCCGCCGCGCACAGGGGCTCCAGCCACTCGCGTCGGCTGGAGGGGAAGCTCAGTACGACGATCCGGCGGGCGAGGGTGCCGGTCGGGTCGGCGGCGGCCAGTTCGGCGAGCAGATGGCGCGCGAGCGGGGTGTCGGAGCTGCTGGTCTTGAGGACGTTGAGGTTGCCGGACAGCAGGCCCTCGACGACGCTCAGCGGTGCCACGCCCGCCGCGTTGCCCGGTGCGATGTGCACGAGCAGACCGACCGGCGCCCACGCCTCGTAGACCGTCTCGCGTGCGTCGGGCCGGGTGAGGCGCTCGGGGTGCGGACCGCCCAGCTCACGGCGGAGCTTGCGGTCCAGCGCGGGACGGGCGAGGGCGGCGGCGAGGTCGGTGAGCAGTGCCGCGGCCTCCTCCGGGCCGGTGCCGTCACCGGTGAGGCACTGGGTGAGGCGGACGTGCACGGGGTCGCCGGGGGTGCGCAGTGCGCCGGAGAGCCGGTCGCAGGCGCCGAGCACGATCTCGGTGGGCAGCGGCTCGCTGAGGGCCCGGTCGGTGAGTGCGGGGAGGTCCGCGAGGTGTGCGGTGACGTCCGTGTCGCCGATGAACGCGCCCTGCCACCAGTGGCGTCCGCCGCCCGGCGCTCCCGGGGCCTCCGGGGATCCCGGCGCTCCCGGGGCCTCCGGGGATCCCGCGGCGGCAGTCCCGGGCATCGGTGCGCTCGTCATGACATTCCCTTCAGAAGTTCGGCGGCGGCCACCGCGCAGCTGCGGTTGCGGCTGATTCCGGCCCGGCCGTGCACGGTGAACCAGTCGGTCGGCTGGGCACAGCCGCATTCCTCGCCGGGGTGCAGGGAGGCGAGGTCACCCATGAGCACACTCTGGGCGGGGACGGAGGTGATGTACGGCGAGACGAGGTGCAGATAGCCGCGCTCGCCGTAGGGCAGCGGCTCCAGGGTGGCGGTGTCGCGCACGGCGGCACGGGACCATACGGGGACGTGCAGCCGGTGCCGTTCGCACTCGACATAGGGCACGCAGTGCTCGACGGAGCCGAAGGTGTCGCGGATCCGCTCGGACGGAACGCCGAGCTGCTCGCCGACCTCGGCGTAGAAGGTGTCCTTGCCGATCGCCCGGTCGGCGTGTCCCTTCCAGCCGCCGCCGAGGACCACGAGCGATCCGGCGGGCAATCGCACCGGCGGGACGCCGAGCGCGCGCATCCGCTCCAGGGTGAAGTGGAGGAAGGCCGGGAAGCCCAGGATCCGCACCGGCAGGCCCTCGTCGGCGTACCGCTGGAGGGCTTCGATACAGCCGCGCGCGTCGAACTCGTGGCCGCTGCCGGTGTGCCGCAGGGCGTGGGTGGTGTCCCGCGCGGGGGCGAAGTCGCAGAGGTAGTTGTCGGTGAAGGACGTACCGAGCTTGAGCGAGGGCGCCGGTTCGTAGCTGTAGAGCAGGTAGTTCACCGGCTGCTCCGGGGTGATCCAGCCGTAGTGGTCGAAAACCCGGGCCACCATGCGCTGGGCCGCGCGGATGGTCCACTCGTCGAAGAACATCTGCGACTTCTGACCGGTGGTCCCGGAGGAGGTGAGATGGAGGTGGACCTC
Source organism: Streptomyces sp. NPDC048636 (assembly GCF_040650655.1). NCBI lineage: Bacteria > Bacillati > Actinomycetota > Actinomycetes > Kitasatosporales > Streptomycetaceae > Streptomyces > Streptomyces sp. NPDC048636. Next base: position 356,429 of record NZ_JBEZHR010000006.1, read on the forward strand.
CTCCCGGGGGATGGAGAGCACTTCGTGGCGCTTGAAGAAGTTGGCGTGCACCAGCGGCGTACGGACGTCCCGGCCGATCCCCGGCGCTGGTGTGGCGGGCTCATCGGCCAGCAACGAGCGGAAGAACGGGGAGCGTTCGGCGTGCCAGGCGTTGGTCTCGGCCATGGCGGCCGCGAAGAGGGCGTCCGCCTCGGGTCCCCGCTCGTACGGTGCGCTCAGGTCGCACAGCCGCTGGACGTGCGGCAGGGCGCCGGGGTCGGGGACCTCGACGGGAAGCAGATGGGGGTTCATGAGACAACCTCGTGAAGGGGAAGGTAGGTCGCGGTCCAGGCCCGCAGATACGCGCTCAGGTACGGCCGCACCAGCGGGCTGACGGCGGCACCGCGGAAGTCGATCTGGCGGCTGGTCCGGGAGAGCACCACGTAGTCGTGGAAGCGGTCGCCGATGCGGCGCATGGCCGGATAGAGCGCGCTGGGTACGAAACCCGCGGTGAGGAACGCGCCCAGACCGGTGGTGTCGGACAGTGGCAGCAGCGTCTCGGCATAGTCCGCTCCGGTGCGGGTGACCGCGGTCATCAGCGGTTCCAGCGCGTGGGCCATGGCCGCCGGATACGGGTGCACGGCGATCAGCGAGCAGCTCCGGGCGGCCGGGTCGAGATCCGCGTACACCTCGAACACACCGTCCTCGGGGGTGAGGATCGCGTTGGGGGAGTGCAGCGGGAAGAAACGGTCCGCGGGGTCCGGGAACCGCTCGAGGAAGCGGCGCCGGACGAAGGAGCGGGCGGTGACGATCTCCATCGCCGTTCCGGCCGCGTCGGACGGTCCGGAGAACGCTCCGGCGCCCGGGGCCTCGACGGTCCGGGCGGCCGCGTAGCCGATGTCCGAGGTCTGCTCGGCGGCGGCGAGGAGCGGGGCGAGCGGGGCCGGTACGGATGCCACGGTCGCGCGCTGCTCCAGCACACCGTCGGCGTAGCGGACGAACAGGGCCAGGCTCTCGCACCCGGCGACCTCGACGGCGTTGGGCATCAGGCCCAGCGGCCGGAAGCCGTTGCGCACCACGATGTGTTGCGGGCCTTCGGTGACCACGCGGACGGTGGCGTAGACCGAGTCGACCGTGCCGGTGGCCAGGGCGTCGGCGCACGCCGCGCCGGTGAGCCGCCCGGCCAGCCCGTCGTGGCGCCGGGCGGGGTGGACGGCGAGGCCGAGCAGTTTGCCGATACGGGTGCCGGGGTCGGTCTGCACGACCACCGAACCGACCGGCTCGTCGCCGTCCGCCCGCCGGGCCACCAGCCAGTGGGTGTGCGGATCGGTGATGAGGCGCCGCATCTCGGCCGGGTCGCTGCCCAGCGGGACGGGATAGCCGTGGCCGTAGACCTCGAAGTACAGCTGCCGCAGGTCCGCGATGTCCTGGAGGGCGGCGGGGGTGAGGGTGACGCTCATCGTGCTCCTCCTCCGGTGGTGGCGGTGGTGTGGTCGCCGACGGTGGCTGTCTCCCGCGTAGGGGTATGGGCGGAGGCGTCGCCCCGTGTGCCCGTCCACCACAGGGCGAACACGACGGGCACCAGGCCCACGGCCTGGACCAGGCACAGGGTGCGCGGCGAGATCTGGTCCCCGAGCGCCCCGAACAGCAGTGACGCCACCGGGAACGTGGCCCCGAGGAGTGACTGCATGACGGCGAAGAAACCGGGCTTGTCCGCCGTGGGCACCAGCCGCTGGAACAGGGCCACGAACCGTACGCCGATGGTGCCCACGCACCAGCCCGCGACGGCCATGGCGGCCGCGTACGCGGTGCGGTCCGCGACCAGCCCCGGTACGGCGAGCGCGGCCGCCATCAGTCCGAGGCAGAAGGTGCCGGTCGTGACCGGACGGCCCGGCAGCCGACCGCCGGTGAAGGATCCGGCCAGGGTGCCGAGGCCGAGCGCCGCTTCCAGCAGCGCGACGGTCGAACCGTCCTCGTGCAGCACCGAGGCGGTGTACATCGGCATGACGACGAAGACGGCGGTGGTGACCATGTTCGCGGCGGTGAAGCAGAGCAACACGGCCCGGATGAACGGCAGATCCGCGAGGATGCGGCGCAGTGTGCGGCGCGGGGCGGCGGACACTGCGTCCGCCTGATCCGGAGCCGGGGAGGTGCCGCCGTCCTCGGAGACGGAGGTGGCGGGGAACCGCGTCACACCGATCAGCCCGGCCGCGAGCAGATGGGCCCCGGCGCATCCGGCGACGATGCCCGGCAGCTGCCAGGCGTCGACCACGAGCGGTCCGAGAAGGCCCCCTGCCAGACCGGCGAGGGACTGCGTGGCCAGTTCGAACCCGGTGGCCGCCTCGATATCGGCGTCGTCGACGAGTACGGGCACCGACGTCGTCAGGCACGGGTCGAACAGCGCCTGACAACCCGCCAGCAGCAGCGCGGCGCCGTAGGCGAGACCCATCGGCAGCGGGGTCGTGTACGCCCAGGCGGCCGTGGCGGCGGCGATCAGTCCGGCCCCGGCGGCGGCCGCGGCCATGACGGTCCGGTACGGGTTACGGGCGATGACGGTGGCGACCACGGGAGCGAGCGCGACCGCGGGCAGGGTGCTCACGGCGAGGAACGCGCCGGAGGCCAGGCCCCGTTCGGACCCGTCTGACCACTGAATGAGCCACCACACGATGCCGACCTGGAACATCCGCGCGGACGCCTGGGTGAGCACCTGGGCGATCCAGACGGCACCGAACGCCGGGTTGCGCAGGACGACGGGCAGCCGGGAGGCGGATCGTTTCGGCACCGGGGCGGACGCGGACGTCCCCGGGGCGACAGGAGCGGTCATGTGAGCGGCCGTTCGTCCAGGACACGGATCAGCTTGCCGGTACGGCCGTTGACGGCGAGCTCGGCGTGGCGCACCCATTCCAGGACGACGGGGTGCACATGCCGGGCCGCGGCCGCCTGCGCGTACATCGGACGGGCCGTGTGGAACGCCTTCTCGACGGCCGCGGCGAGCTCGGACAGGTCTCCGGCCCGGGTGCCGCATCCCAGGCGCAGCAGCAGTCCGTCCCGGTCCTCCCAGCGGCGCACCACGAGTTGTACACCGGTGATCCGGCCCGTGACGTCGGCGGCGCCCACCAGGTCGTGTACGTCCTGGGTGTGCAGCGCCACCGGACCCACGCGCACGCCTTCCTCGGCGCGGCCGAGGATACGGAAGTGGCCGGCGGCGGTATCGGTCCACTCCGCGCGGTCACCGACGGGATAGCGGAGGATGGGCATCAGCCGGCGCCGCAGGTCGGTGACGACGACCCGGCCGGGGACGCCCGGACGGGTGAGGGGCTCTCCTGTGTGCTCATCGAGGATTTCGACGACGCTGTACGGGGCGGGAGCCCGATGCAGCCGCGGATCGTCTCCCGGCACGGGCAGGCCCACGAGCCCGGCGTCCACGGCGGCGTAGCCGATGGAGGCCACCCGGGCGGCGGGAAAGGCGGCGGACAGCAGCCGCCGCTGGTCGCTGAAGACGCTCTCGCCACCGAAGAGCAGGGTGGTGACGTCGGGCAGGTGGCGCCCTTCGGCTCTCAGGTGTTCGGCCAGGGCGCACAGCGTGGTCGGGGTTCCGGCGATGACCTCCACGCCGAACTGGTCCAGCGTGGCGACGGTCGAGTCCAGGGGCGCGGCGCCGCCGATCGGGAGGCGGACATTGGCGACCGGCGAGCGGTGCAGGCTGTCCAGGACGAAGGTGTAACTGGCGTACAGGTCACCCGCGTAGAAGAGATCGGCGACCCGCTGCCCCGGCCGGAGCCCGGCTTCGACCAGCCCGGCACCGAAAGCGGTGGTGAATTCCCGCCACTCCTCCCGGGTGTAGAAGGAGAACTTCGGTGCTCCGGTCGTCCCGCCGCTTTTGAATACGACGGCTTCCTCCAGCGGGCCGGTGAGAAGGGTGTTACCGCGAGGAGTGTTGGCCTGCCAGAACTCGGCTTGGGGGATGACCGGAAGTGCGGTCAGCTCTGTGACGTTCTCGGGTATCCCTGAGTAGAGGGCCGAGTAAAAGCCCGAGTTGCAGCGGGCGAAGTGGACGAGTTCGGCTAGTGATTGAACGGGCATCAATTCCTGCTTTTGGGCATGCGAAGGGGAGCGGTGTCCCGGAAACGCGAACACCGGTGAAGGTGGTGTGGTTCAACTGCTGGTCAGGCAGGAGCGGCTGTGCTGTGCGGCTGACCCGGAAGTCTCACGGGTGACCAGAATGTGGCCCGGGGTGCAGGGTCGGAATTCCTGCTCCACCGTGGCCGACTCCGGCTTGGTTCTTACCGCTGGTGCTTGCACCGACACTCAACGATAACACCCGCGTGGGGGTCCTGATTACCTGTCGGACGCCGGAACGGGGGTGCGGGAGCCGGTATGGCGGAAAAGTATGGGGAGAGACATGGAGGACCGGACCAGGGCGTGCCTCACAAGTACCTTCGGGTTGCCCAGTGGGTCGAAGTCGGTTGCGGAGCCGTGCACATCGGAGGCGGTTCTCCGGGGGGCATACGCCGCGGGCGTAGTCGACCGTTGTCGTCTGCCGGGAGTACGTCCATTCCTGGCCGGAAGAGAATATGTACGCGTCGTCCGCCGAGACGATCCTGTGGCAGCGGCGGGCAGCCGCTTGCCGTCGGCCCGGCGGCCTCGCGGGACCTCCTGAAGTCCGCTGTCGACGACGTCGCGGTTGGCCGGATCACCCACGGCGGCCCGCACTTTCACGCCGCCCTTGAGTCCGGCCGCCAGAGTGTCGTGTCCGCGCGGGCATCCGCACGACGGCGCCGACACGGCCGGGTGGCCGCGTCGAGCGCCCGGTCCCGGCCGTCCGCCCTTGCCGAAGTGCACATCGGGGCAGGCGCCCCGCCGCCCTGATGGTCCGGGTACGCCCGCGCCACCCGCTTCATCGGCGCCGCCCCGCCAGCCGGGGCGTCGACACCGGATCAGGTCTGCTGTACCGGATCAGGTCTGCTGTCCGGTGACGTTGACCATCCATGTGACGCCGAACTTGTCCGTGCACATGCCGAACACATCGCCCCACATCTGTCGCTCCAGGGGGACGGACACCGTGCCGCCGCTGGACAGTTTGTCCCAGTAACCGCGCAGCTCGTCCGCGTCGTCGCCGCTCAGACTCACCGCCATGTTGTTTCCGGGCTTGTGCTCCATCCCGGGCGGGCTGTCGGCGCCCATCAGTGTGAATCCCGTAGCGGTCTCGAGCATGCTGTGCATGATCTTGTCGGCGTATCCGGGGGGAGTCTCGGAGCCGAAGGCGCCAAAGGTGTGGACGGCCAGATCGCCGCCGAAGACCCCCTTGTAGAACTCCATGGCTTGCTTCGCTTCGCCGGGGAAGCTGATGTACGGGTTGAGACGAGAAGCCATATTCATCCCTTTCGTGACGAATGGTCAGTGCGGGCAGCCTACGTCCGTCGGACACGAAGTCGGATGACCCGCGCCCGCGCCACGGGCCGGAAGGGCACGAGTGCACCGCAACGACTGCCCGGACGCCGCGATGGCGCGGAGGGGTGCGGGTGGAGTACGCCCTGACCGCCAGGCCATGAGGTGAGCTGAAGTGGCGATCGCACTACCCGTCAGGCGATCCCGGCCTCGATCTGGGCCAGCTGGGCGGCGAGGATCTCTTCGAAGGCGGCGCGGCGGTCCGCCCCGAGGGGCCGGACGTCGCGGGCGAAGTGGGTCAGGGCGGGAGAGCGCTCGGGATCGGCGCCCAGAACCGCGACGCGGAACAGCTCCAAGCCCTGTTCGTACTCTTCGGGGTGATGGTGCCGGGAGTGGAGCATCAGGCCGAGGCCGCCCGCGCGGAGATCCTCCAATTCCTCCGAGCCTCCCTCACCCCGTGAGACCGGAGGAAGGCAGCGCCCGCGACACCGACACCGACACCGATCAACGTGACGGACCCGCACCGACACGGGTCGCGTCGCGACCCGCTGACGCGATGCCGGGACGGCCTCCCCCGCGGGCCGCCCCGGCGGGGGGCATCAGCAGGCGTCGACGTACCAGACCGGCGCCCAATTGCCATGCGCGTTGCCGTAGGGGGCGCCCGGGGTGGTGTAGATGAGGTGCTTGTTCTTGTCGTACATCTTCGCCTTGGTGCCGTTGGACTGGTTGTTGTACCAGGAGCCGCCGCTGTTCAGCCCGTCCGGGATCTCCTGGAGGTAGCAGTCCTTGAACTTGAAGGCGAGACGGCCGTAGTTGGCGTCCTTGTAGCCGCAGAAGTAGTACTTCGGGCAGCTGGAGGGCGCCGCCGCGGCGCGGGCGCCCGACCCGGGTGAGGCGGCGGAGGCGGTGGCCTGGGCGGTGCTCGTCGCGGTGGCCAGGGCGATGAGGGCGCCGGCCACCAGGGCGGTACGGCGGATCCGGGTACGAATTGCTGTGTGTGTCACTGGGGCTGCCTTTCCTGAGGCTTGTCCGGTTCGCTCCTTACGCGTCACCGGTCGCACCGCCAACAATCGGGGCGACCCCCCGGGGCCCGCGATGGATTCGGTCCTGACCGAACCGTGACCGCGCGGGCGTGGCCGCAGGGGGGACGAGCCCAGGGGGAGGGCGAGATCGGGATGCTGCGTGTGCGGTTCACCGCCGATGACCTGCTGCGGGTGACATTCGCCCGCGAACCGGCGCCGCTGATGGAGCTGGGGCTGGCCCTGGCCGCGATACAGCGCCTCGGGCTGCCGCCCGTCTTCGTCAGATGGCAGCAGTCACTGCGACGGGCCCTGCCGCGGGGCGCGCGGCCCCTGATGGAGCTGGTACCGCCGTCGGGCCGGGGGCCACTGTTCATGGATCCGCTCAGCCGGGGGCTGGACGACGGACTCGAGAAAGTGCTGTCCACCCCGGGCGGCTATGTGCGCTCGGAGCTCGACCGCCTCTGCTCGGCCGGCCGCCGCCCGATGACCCCCTGGCTTCGCGCCCTGGCCGACCAGGACCGTGAGGCCTGGCGGCTGCTGGACGGCTCCCTGCGCACCGCCTACGACAGCGTGCTCGGCCGGTCCTGGGGCACCATCCGGTCCGCCTTCGACGCCGAACGCGCCTGGCGCACCCGGCTGCTGGCCGAGGAAGGCGTCGGCGCCACCCTGGCCGGGCTGGCCCCGGGGCCCGGATGGCGGCGCACCACGCTGGGGTTCGACTGGCCCGAGGACGCCGTGTTCGAACTCAACGGACAGGGTCTGACGCTGCTGCCGACCACCGTGTGGAGCGGCTGGCCCATGCTGGCCCCGCGGCCGGGTCTGCCCAGCGTCCTGATCTACCCGGCTCTGAGCCCGTTGCCGCTGCTCGGCGACATGCCGCGCGCCGAACCTCTCGCCGCCCTCCTGGGGTCCACCCGGGCCGCCACGCTCACGCTGCTCACCCGGCAGCGCACCACGACCGACCTGGCGACCGAGCTCTCCATCGCCAAGTCCTCGGCGTCCGAGCACACCAAGGCGCTCCGCGCGGCCCGGCTGATCACCACCGAGCGCGACGGCAAGGCCGTCCGGCACTCGTGTACACCCCTCGGCCTGGACCTGCTCGCCGGGACCTGGGGCCCGGGATCCGCGCCCCACGCACCGGCGGCGAACGCCTCGGCCGCGCGTCATCTCCAGGGTGAAGGAAACCAACTGTGACTTCCGCACACCGTGGAACGTCCCGCGCCGGTCCACCGGACGAATGGTCAGGCGCGGTGTGCGTGGCAGCTCGGCTCGCTCACCGCTGTTCCTTCACGGGGACGAAGGAGCGTTCTTGGCTCACTGCTACGGCCGCCCATGGGTGCCACGGTTGGGCAGAGCACATGCCGGTGTCCCGCCCGGCATACGGTGTCGGTTGACCGCGATCAGCCGGTAGGCACCCTGGGCGACCCACCGCACAGGCGGCAGCATGAGCGACGCACCCAGCAGGGACCATCCTCCGCCCGCACTCAACAGCGCCTTCGCCACAGCCTGGGCGCCCCCGTACACCGTCCCCGTCGGAGTCACCCACAGCACCTCGTGCTCAGCCCTCTCCTGGGTGACGCCGAGTGCGGGCAAGTCCGCAAGCTGCCACGGGACGGACTCGCAGCGTGGCCGGAGACGTCGCTCGGCGAACCGCACCGAGGTGGTGCAGAACCCGCAATCTCCATCGAAGACAAGCACTGGCTGCGTCCGCATGACCTCCATCATTCCAGGCCCGCCCCCACCGGTCGGCGTGCCCCCTCGCATCGGTCACGAGCGCGTCCTCGGGAGGGGTCCCGGGCTCGGCGGGTTAGAAAGGCCGAGCGGGAATCCCCCGTGGAAACAGGAGGTCCAACTGATGAATACGGGCATGCGCCGACGAGCCGCCACGACTGCCGTGACACTGACCATGGCGGGCGCACTGGGCTTCGGCATGATGGCGCCGACGGCATCCGCCGCCGGTAACGGGCCCTGCTACGACGGGCGGTGCAAGATCACCGTGTCGGCGCCCAAGACCATCAAGGTCAAGAGCGGTAAGTTCGGGTTCGGAAAGCTGAAGATCGCACACATCAGCTCCCGGACGGTCAAGATGTCGACCACCACCACGGGCGGGGTGTACTTGAGCAGCAGCACCAGTCCTGGTGGCACCCTGAAGTTCAACAACCTGAAGATCTGGGTGAAGTCGGTCTCCGGCCGCAAGGCCAAACTCCAGCTGTTCCCCACGTCCCGCTGAGCCTGTGGTCGAGCCCCGGCGCGTTCGTCTCGCGCCGGGGCTCGACCCCGGCCCCGGTCAGGATGGAACGGTGCCGTGACACGACCGCGGCCCGTTCCGGTCGACGGCTAGAATGAGTCATGCGATCGAACCGTATGCATTCTGGAACGAGTGGGGACCGGTGGCGGGCTGCGGTTCTGGCTTCCTTGCTGACCGCGGCGGCCCTCGGATGGACCACGGTGGCACTGAGCGTGCACACGCCCGGTTTGACCGCACCGGACTCCGACAGTGTGACCAGTGCTGATCTGGCCCGGCTGGGCGCCGCTGTGATGGCCGGTATCGCGGCCGTGTCCGCCGGACTGTGGTGGCGCCACTGGGCGACCGTGCGTCAGCAGGTGATCGGCGGAGGTTGGGCGCGGGGGGCGTTCGCTGTCTCCGCCGTCCATTCGATGTTCGTCGTACCAGTGATCGTGCTCGCCTCCTGGGGCTGGAAGGCCCTCGCCATCGCGTTCACCTGCGCGGTACTCGCCGGTGGTGTACGGGAGGCCGCCGGGGTGACCGCACCGGCCAGGGAGGTTGTCGGTTCGGCGTGACGTCACGGCGGGGCCGACACCGGTTCGGTCCCGGCGACGAACCCGTTCAGCGAACCGAGCCGGTACTGCGGGCAGCCATCGCCTGAACGAGTTCGAAGGACCTCACCCGGTCCTCGATTCCATAGACCGGAGTCACGAGCATCAGCTCGTCGGCCGCGGTCTCGGCCGCGATGCGCTGAAGCTGCTTCTCCACCAACTCCGGTGTGCCATGGGCCTGTTGGGAGCCGAAGGCATCCAGGGCCTGCTGCTCGCGCGCGCTGAAGACATGGCGAGCGGCCTCTTCGACGCCCGGGAACGCGACCTCGCTGTGCCCCTGCAACAGGCCCGCCTTGACGATGGCCATGGGCCGTGTCAGCTCGGCCACCCGCTCGTCCGTGTCGGCGCACACCGTCTCCACGCACACCAGGACGCGCGGCGCCGCACACCACCGCGAGGGCGTGAACTCGGCCCGATAGCGCTCGGCCGCCCTCAGGGTGTTCTCCGGCCGGATGTGGTGGGCGAGCGCGACGGGCAGGCCGAGTGCCGCGGCGAGCGAGGCTCCCGCCTCGCTGGACACGAGCAGCCATGGCTCGGGCAACTCCCCGCATTCCACCTCGAGGAGAAACGTCAGCGTCTCCTCGATATCGCGCCGGTACTCCTCGTCGCTCGCCGGGGGCGCACCCCGCCGCAGGGCGCGGGCGGTGCCCTCGTGGAAGGTGCCGGGCCCGCGGCCGAGACCGAGGTCGATACGTCCCGGGTGCAGGGCGGCAAGCGTGGCGAACTGCTCCGCGACGGTGATCGGTGCGTGGTTGGGCGCCATCACTCCGCCCGAGCCCACCCGCAGGCCCGTTGTCGCGGACGCGATATGCGACGCCATGATGGGGGGAGGGAACGCTCCGATGGCGGGGGAGTGATGGTGCTCGGCGAACCACAGCCGTGTGTAGCCGAGCCTGTCGAGATGGCCGGCGGCCAGGGCGCAGTTGCGCAGCGCATCTCCGGCCGACGTATCGGCTTCGACCATGGAGACTTCCAGAGCGGAGAGCGGCAGATCGATCACACCTGTCAGGATAGACGACCCACTCGAGAGGCCCTCTCCCCTCGGGACGACCGGCCCGCACCACTCGGCGGCCCGCCCCGAGCGGTGCGGGTGGGGTCAGCAGTTGTCGCCCACCGCGTCGATCTTCGAGCCGAACCGGCCGCTGTAGTTGCTGGCGTAGTCGCCCTTGCGGACCGAGTGGCACTCCTTGCCCGTGGCCCAGTCGATGAAGGCACCGGTCCTGTTGGCCCGGAACGAACCGACATGGTCGACGAACCGGCTGGGCAGGTCCACGTAGCCGCCCCGCCATGTGTAGAGCTCGCCCGTCCCGTCCTGGAACCGCCACAGACAGATCGCATTGCTCGCGCACCCCGGCAGCGCCTGAGCCTGGACGGTGGGGCCCAGCGTGGTCACCACCACCGTTCCGGCGACCAGTGCGAAACGCAGGAATCGTGCCTTCATCCCGTCCTCCTTGACGCGGAAGCACATGACCCGATTGTCCAACTCGGAAGGGACGGTGGATAGACGGCTTCTGTGTTCGAGGGTGAACGGCGACCGGAGAACGCCGTGACCTGTCCGCCGGCCCGGCCGCGAGCCCTCCCGCGGGCCCGGCCGGCGGGGGCGCTCAGCCCTTGAGCGGGCCGCCGTTGATCGCCACCCGGCGGCCGTAGCGGGTGTGCGGGTGATAGTCGTAGATCGCGTGGTGCTGAACGCAGCGGTTGTCCCAGAAGACCAGGGTGTTGGGCTCCCAGCGCACCCGGCAGAAGAGCAACGGGCGTTCGGCGACCACCTTGAAGAGCAGGTCCAGCACCGCTCGGCTCTCGTCGGCCGACAGCTGTGGGATGCGGTCGGTGTAGGCGGGGTTGACATAGAGGACCGGGCGGTCCGTCTCCGGGTGCCGGACCACCAGCGGGTGTTCGGACTTCGGCACCACATAGTCCGGCGGCAGGGTGTACCCCTTGAGCGACAGCCCGCCGTCGTGCAGAGCGGTCAGCCCGTCCAGCAGTCCGCGCAGCGTGGGGGAGAGCATCTCGTAGGCCAGGTGCATATTGGCGAACATGGTGTCGCCGCCGCAGCCCGGCTCGGGCGTCCGGAGGATGTGCAGCATCGAGCCGAGCGAGGGCTCCTGGTCCGCCGTGCCGTCGGCGTGCCAGCCGTTGCCCGCCACGTTGCTCGACTCGGCGCTGGTGCGGATCTCCAGCAGGTACGGGTCGCCCTCCGGTGGCGGCGGGTTGACCGGACGCAGCTCGCCGAAGTGGCCGGCGAACCGCTTGTGGTCGTCGAAGGTGATGTCCTGTTGACGGAAGACCAGCACATGGTGGTCGAGGAAGGCACGGCGGACCTCGGTGAGCTGTTCCTCGGTCAGCTCCTGGCCGAGGTCCAGACCGGAGACCTCGGCACCGATGATCGGGTTGATCTGCGTGACCTCGATGGTCCGGTACGCGGCCCGTGGCCGGGTGGTGATCCGCTTGATGGCGTCGAGTTCGTACTCTTCCATGGCTCTCCTTGCCGGTTGCGGGCGGTGGCCCGGTGGGGTTCCGGCGGATGGTGGGGTAGGCGGTCCGATGGTTGCGGGTAGGGCGGGGGATGGACGGGCGGGTGGCCGGTGCACACCGTCAGCGCTGACCGTCCACGTCGGGGTGGACGGCGTTGACGGCGGTCGTGATCGCCTCCACATGGGGCGGACGGACCAGGCCGTAGTGGGTGGTCTCCAGTTCCTCCCAGTCGCTCGGGGCGGTCAGGTGGGCCCGCCACAGCTCGCGTTGTTCCACGGGTGAGCCGAGCGACGGCAGGTCCCGCACCGGAAGCCGGGCCAGCCACACCCGGGCGGGGGTCGCGGTCAGCAGCGGAAGCCGGTGGTCGCCCATGGCACGGAGGTTGGCCAGACAGCGCCGGGTGAGCCGTTCGGCGTACTCCTGGGCCGCCTCGCCGTCCCGGCCGCCCCCGCCGACTCCCAGCTCATGTGCGAAGAGCGCCTGCAACTCGCCCTCGCCGTACGTCTGGTAGAGCCGACCGGAGCCGGGCGGTGGCGGGTCCAGCAGATGGAGCACCTCCACGGGCCGCCCGGCCGCTTCCGCCTCGGCGGCCATGCCGAGGGCCACCCAGGCGCCGAACGACCACCCGGCCAGCTGCCGGTGCCAGCCGGCGGCCGGGAAGCGCGTCTCCAGTGCCGCGTGGTAGTGGCGGGCTCGCTCGGTGAGGGTCCACTCCGGGCCACCGGGCCGTCGCAACGCCGGGTCGGCGATCAATGCCACGGTCAGCCGCGGATCGAGGCCCGCGACCAGCGCGCGGTACGCCTGGATGTCTCCGCCGACCGGGTGCACCAGGCACAGCACCTCGGTGCCGGTGCCCTGCTGCCACACCTCGAGCGTGACCTGTGATCCGGCCGCCGAGGCTTCATCGGCTGCCCCGGTCGTGCCGCTGGAGGCGGACACCGCGGAGCGGGCCCGGTCCAGCAGCGTCAGCACCTCGGTCAGCGACACCTGGTGGCTCAGCTCGGCCAGATCGAGCTCCACGTCGAAGTGGCGCTTCATCTCGCCGATGAGGTCCAGCAGGGTCAGTGAGTCGGCGCCCAGGTCGTAGAGCGAGGCATCCGGGTCGAGGCTGTCCAGCCCCAGCCACTCGCAGAGCCAGTCGCCCAGCAGCCCGGCCGGTTCACTCCCGCTCTCCGCGGGACTCGGCCGCGAACCCCCGGTGTCCGGTACGGCGTCGTCCACCGGGACGGCGTCCGGTGCGGCCGCCGTGGTGGCCGGGACGGGCGCGGGCCCGGCGTAGAAGGCGCGGGACTCCGCCAGTTCGGTGGTGGAGACGAGCACCTGCGGCAGTCGCGCGGCCAGCGCCCGTGCCAGGGCCCGGCGTCCCTCCGCCACCGTCAACCCGACCGCGAGATGGGCCTGGTGGCGGACGTCCGCGGCCGGGGCACGCAGCGCCATTCCGGCCTCCCGCCACACATCCCAGCCGATGGCCAGCCGGAGCGTCGTCCCCTCGCCGTCGCCGTCCGGCTCGTGGTGGGCGAAGGCGTCCAGCACCCCGGCGGAGGCGGCGTAGTCGAGCTGGCCGACCCCGCCCAGCGTTCCGGCCATCGAGGAGCAGTAGAGGGCCAGTTGTGGGCGGAATCGCTCGATCAGGCCCTCCACCAGCAGCGCGCCGTGCAGTTTGGCGAGCGAGCCCGCATGTGCCACGGCCGGGTCGCGCCGCGCGATCAGCCCTCCCGCGCCCGCGCCGGCGGCGTGCACCACGGTGTCCAGCCGTCCGATACGGGTGGCGACGAGAGAGGTGAGCCGATCCGGGGAGTCGGTGGTCAGGTCGGCCTCGACCAACTCGATCCGGTCGGCCCATGGCGCCAGGGCGTCGGGCAGCTCCGGCCGCCGGGCCAGCAGCAGCACCCGGCCGGCGGTCCGCTCCAGCAGCCACCCGGCGATCGTGGCGCCGATTCCGCCGGTGCCGCCCAGTACCAGGTGGACCGTATCCGCCGCGCTCGCCACCACGGCGTGGTCGGTGGGCTCGGGTACCGGCATTGTGGTCTGCCGCCACCAGTAGCCGTGGCGCAGCGCCAGATGCGCGGGCAGTCGTTCATCGGCGGCCAGCAGCGCCGCGAGCGGTGCCGCCCAGCCGGTCGGTGCGGCGGCCGGGAGATCGACCCAGTGTCCCGCGGTGGCGCCCTCCTGCGGGGCGACCTCGGTGACGCCGCCGAGCAGCGCCAACTCGGGCCGGTCCACCGGGCCGTCCACCGGTCGGGCCCGGTATGAGAGCCACACCGGGCGCAGTGTGAGACCACTCCGGCCCGCCGCCGCCCGTATCAGTGCGGCCGGCGCGTCCAGACAGGCCCGGCGGGCACGGTGCAGCCGGTCGGCGTCGACCGGTCCGGCCACGCTCAGTGGCAACGCGTGCAGCCAGTCCACGGTGCCCAGGTCGCCGAGCGCGTCCAGCAGCGCGCCGAGCGAGGCCGGGTCGGCCGGGTCCACCAGGTAGGAGTCGTCGCCGAGCCGGGCGAACCCGTCCCCCGCCGCCACCAGCACCACCCGCGGCCGGACCGAGCGCAGCGCCCGTACCTCCTCGGGGTCGGCCGGGCCGTCCGTGACCAGGACCAGCGGGTGAGAGGCGGCGGCCGGGGCGGTGGCGCCCGCCCGGCGGAACCGGACCCAGTGCGGCTGATGCAGCCACCCCTCCTCGGCCACCCGTACGGGCCAGCCGGTACCGGCCAACCCCGGTGCGGACGCGGCCCGTTCGATGGTGTACTCGGCCCTGGCGAAGGCCGGTGGCGGGAAGTCCCACGGAGCCTGCGCCGGACTCGTGGGCCAGGCGATCGGCCGACCGGCCAGCCAGTCGGCGACCAGCCGTGGCGCGCCGAGGTCCGCAGCCGGGACCGGCTCGGCGGTACCCGGCTGTACGGCGGTGCCGGTGGCGGTGCGCAGCCACCGCACGGCCGAGTCCGGGTCCGGGCAGACCGCCGCCATCCGCCAGCGGCGGGCGGGCCGACCGGCCTGGAGATGGCGCAGCACCGCCGGGTACGCCTCCGGGCGCTCCGTGAGGTAGGCGGCGATGCGCTCCGCGTCGGCGCGCAGCGCCACCTCGCTGGAGGCGGAGAGCAGCAGACACTTCGGTGGTGCGTCGACCGGCCGTCCCGGCTCGCCCGCTTCGATCACCGCGTGCGCGTTGGCGCCCCCGATGCCGAAGCTGCTGACCGCCGCCACCCGCGGCCGGTCCACCGGCCAGGGCAGTGCGGTCGTCGGTATGTAGAACGGTGTCGGGTCGGGGCCGAGCTGTGGGTTGAGAGCGCGGAAGTCCAGGGTGGGCGGGATCAGGCCATGGTGGACGGAGAGCGCCGCCCGGACCAGCCCGACCACACCGGCTGCCGCGCCCAGGTGGCCGATCTGGCTCTTGACCGAGCTCAGTGCGGTACGGCCGGAATCCGGCACCTCGAACGCCTGGCGCAGCGCGCCGACTTCGACCGGATCGCCCAGCCGGGTGCCGGTGCCGTGTGCCTCGACATAGCCGAGGTCGGCGCCGGTACGTCCGCTGCGGCCCAGGGCGGTACGGATCACCTCGCGCTGGCCCGCGAGCGCGGGGGCGCTGTAACCGAGCTTGTCCGAGCCGTCGTTGTTCACCGCCGACCCGGTGACCAGCGCGTAGACCGTGTCACCGGCTTCGCGGGCCAGCCTCAGCGGTTTGAGCACCAGCATGCCCACGCCGCTGGAGCCGACGGTGCCGGTGGCGTCATCGCTGAAGGACCGGCAGTGGCCGTCCACCGAGTAGATGTGCTGCGGCCGGTAGCGGTAACCGTCGCTCAGTCCGATGTCCACCAGCGCCCCACCGGCGAGCATCACCTCGGCGTCGCCCTGCCGCAGCAGACCGGCGGCCACATGTACGGCGAAGAGCGAACTGGCGCACGCCGCCTGGACGGTGAAGGCGGGGCCGGTCAGATTGAGGTGGTAGGCGGCCTTGGTGGCCAGAAAGTCCTTCTCGTGATGGAGCGCGAGCTGGAACTCGTCCGGCAACCGGTCCGGGTCGCTCTGCCGCAGCATGGCCTGGAAGTAGGTGTTCTCGCCCGCACTGGCCACCAGCCCGACCCGAAGGGCCGAGGTGTCGGCGATCCCGGCGTGCGCCAGCGCTTCGACGCAGGTCATCAGCGTATGCCGCTGCTGTGGATCCATCAGCCGGGCCTCCTGCCGACTGATGCCGAAGTGCTCCGGGTCGAAGTCGAGCAGCCCGTCCATCTGGCTGCGTGCGCCCACCAGCCCGTCCGGGGCGTCGAAGTACTCGATGCCACGGCCGCCGTGCCGGATCATCTCCCAGAAGGCCCGCAGGTCCGGGGCACCGGCCAGCCGTACCGCCATCCCGACCACCGCGATGGGCTCCCGGCCCGCCACCTCTGCCGATGACGAGTGGCCCGCCGCCCCCTCGGCCGACGCGGTCCGGTCCACGGTGTCGCCTTTACCGGTGTCGCCTTTACCGGTGTCGCGGGGTGAGCCTGCCCCGCTTCCGTCCACGAAGCGGGCGAGCGCACGTACCGTGACCTGCTCGAAGAGGTCCGCGATCCCGAACCGCAGGCCAAGCGTGGTGGTGCACCGCAGGTGGAAGCGCATCAGCGCCAGGCTGGACGCGCCGGCCTCGAAGAACGTCTGGTCCGGGCCGATGGGCACACCGGTCACCGTCTCGAACGCGGCCGCGAGTTCGCTCTCTCGCTCCGAGAGCCGCTGCCCGTCGGCCGCGGCGCGCCACAGCTCCTCGCCCACGGTGCGCAGCGCCGCCCGGCGGTCCACTTTGCCGCTCGGGGTGCGGGGCAGCGACGCCAGACGACGGAACCGGTCGATACGCACATGCGGCGGCAGCAGCGGCACCAGGTGGTCGGTCAGCTCCTGGGCTGAAGGGACGTCATCGCGGCACTCCAGGCAGGCGGTCAGCCCGCCACCCTCGGGGGCCACCACCGCGCCCACCACCCTGGGGTGGCGCAGCAGCGCCGCCTCCACCTGTCCCAGCTCCAGCCGGTGGCCGCTCAGCTTGATCTGCTGGTCGTCCCGGCCGTGGTGGTGCAGCAGCCCGTCATGGCCGAAGGAGGCCCGGTCCCCGCTGCGGTAGAACAGCCCCGCTCCGGGCAGTTCGACGAAGCGCTCCCGGTTCAGCGCGCCGTCGCCCAGATAGCACCGGGACACCATGGTGCCGCCGATCAGCAGGTCACCGACGCAACCGGGCGGCAGCGGCTCGCCGGTGGTGTCCACCACCCGCAGCAGCGCACCGGCCACCGGGACACCGATGGCCGGGCGCTCCGGCCAGTCCGCCGGGTCACCGGCCAGGCACAACGCGCTGACCACATGTGTCTCGGTCGGCCCGTAGTGGTTGAACAACCGGGCACCCGGCAGACCGGCGAACCAGCGGCGGATGGCGTCCGTGCACACCAACTGCTCGCCCGCGGTGACCACCTCCCGCAACCGGGACGGATAGCGGCCCAGGTGGACGGCGTGTTCGGCCAGCAGTTGCAGCGCCACATACGGCATGAAGATCCGCTCCACGCCCGCCGACTCCAGCTGGTCGAGCAGTGCCGGGGCGTCCTGCCGCCAACCGCGTTCCACCAGATGCAGACAGCCACCACCGCACAGGGTGGTGAAGATCTCCTGGAACGAGACGTCGAAGGACAGCATGGAGAACTGCTGGGTCACCGCCGGTGCGCCCAGACCGCCCTGGGCCACCTGCCAGTGCAGCAGATTGGCCAGCGTGTGGTCGAAGACCTGGACGCCCTTGGGCACCCCGGTGGAGCCGGAGGTGAACAGCGTGTACAGCGGACGGCCGGCGTGCGGCGGCAGCGGTACGGCGGGGGGCTCGCCCTCCTCCAGCGTGATCGTGTGGCGTGCCGTGCCATCCGGGTCCACCTCGTCGAACGCCGTCCCGCCGCCCGGTGCGAGAAGCACACACACCGGGTCCACCTGGTGCAGGATCTGCCGCAGCAACGCGGTCGGGTAGGCCGGGTCGAGCGGCACCGCGGTCCAGTTCAGCCGGGCGAGCGCCAGCAGCGCCACCACGTGTTCCACCGATGGCTCCAGGTACAGCGCCACATGCCGCTGCCGCGTGTCATCGGCCGCCGCCAGGGGATGACCGGCCCGCAGTTCCCTGGCCAGCGCGGCCGCCCACCGGTCCAGCTGTGCGTAGCCGATCGGGCCGTCCGCGGCCATCAGGGCCGGTGCGTCCGGGGTCCGGGCGACCTGGGCGGCGAAACCCTCCGCCACCGTGGTCCAGCCCTCGACAGGCTCGGTGCCACGCCCGAACTCCGGCAACCCGCGCCGGTAGGGGGCCGCCACCTCGGCGGGGGTACCGGACCGGCCGGTGGCGAGCAGGTCCAGCCCCGCCCGGAACAGCCGGTCCATGGCTTCGATCTCGGCTGCCGCGAAGTGGTCGGCGGCGTACTCCCACAGACAGTCGAAACCGTCCGGGTGTTCCACCAGCGAGACGGTCAGCGGCACCTTGGCCTCGGCCGGTGCCCGCCACTTCGGCCGGGCGGTGATCCCGGGCAGTTCCAGCGCGCCGAAGTCGGTGTTCTCCAGGACGAACAGTACGTCGAACGGGGACCGGCCGGCCGGATGCGCACGGTCCTCCAGCACATCGGCGAACGACACATCCTGCCACTCCAGGGCTTCGCGCACCGCCGCGCCCAGCCGCAGCAGTTCGGCGCGCAGCTCGCCACGTGGCACGACCGCCACCGGCAGCAGCACGGTGTTGGCGAACATCCCGACACTCGACTCGAACTCCTGCACAGGACGGCCCGTGACCGGCGTGGCGATCCGCGGCCGGGTCCGGCCGGTGACCGCGTACAGGCTCCAGGCGAACACCGCCAGCAGCAACTCGAAGCGGCTCAGCTCCAGTTCGCCGCAGAGCCGGTCCACCGCGGTACGGCGGTCCGGGTCCAGCGCGGTGTGCAGCAGTCGGCCCTCGGGGCTTGGCTGATGGCGGGCGGGCAGCAGTGGTTCATCCGGATCCTCCTCGGCGTTCCCGCGTTCGCGCAGCCCGGCGCGGAGCGCCTGGTATCCGTCGCTGGCGAACCAGTCGGCCTGCCAGGCCGCGTGGTCCAGCGGGGTGGGCGCGGCGGAGAGCTCCGGCAGAGCGGTATCCGGCGTCTTCAGCGCCGCTGCGTAGCAGGCCGACAGGTCACGGAAGAGGACGGTCAACGACCAGCCGTCCACGGCGATGTGATGCAGCCGCAGCAGCAGCGTGCCGCCGTTCGGCCGTGGCAGCCAGCATGCGGCCAGCATCCGGGGAGACGTCAGATCGTGCGGCTCGGCGAAGAACCGGTCGACGAAGGCGGACATGGCCACGTCATCGGCGGAGGCGGCCTCGGCACCACCGGACGTGGCCACCTGATCGGCGAGCGCCGCACCCTCCGGCTCGGTCCACGGATCGTACGGCTCGCCCACCACTTGCAGCAGACCGTCCGGCGACGCCTCGAACCCGGTACGCAGCGCCGGATGACGGGCCACCAGACCGCACAGCGCCCGGCGCAGCGCGGCCCGGTCCACCGCGCCGTCCAGCCACAGCGTCTGGCCCACCGTGTAACCACGGGAGGCGGGGAAACGCTGCTGGTGCAGCCAGAGCCGCTGCTGCTCGCTGGTGGCCGGAGCACGGGTGGCACCGGACGGCGCGGCCGGCACCGGATAGCGCGGTCCGGCTCCTGCACCGGCCTCATCGATCGCCTCGGCGATGGTGGCGAAGTCGGTGTGCAGCACCGCCGCTTGGCCCAGCTCATGCCCCCAGCGGCGGCGGATCTCGAACCGGAACCGCAGTGCCCGTAGCGAGTCGCCGCCGCTGGATATCCATCGGTCGGTGGGGCGCAGCCCCGAGGTGCCGAGCACTGTTTCGGCCAGTTCCAGCACCTCGCGCTGACGGGCGGTGACCACGGTGGCCGGACCCGCGTCGGCCGCGCGCTGCCACGGGCGGTCCGCACGGCGCAACAGCGACCCCTGGTCCACCTTGCCGTTGCCGGTCAGCGGCAGCGCATCGACCCGGTACATCCGATGCGGTCTCATATAGGCCGGTACGGCGGACGTCAGATGCCTGTCGAACTCCTCGAAGTCCAGCTCCGGGGCGGCCACCAGATAGGCCAGCAGTTCGTGTCCGGCGGTCTCCGGATGCTCCCGGGTGCAGACATACGCCTGCCGGACCGCCGGGTGCGCCGCGATCCGCCGCTCCACCTCGGCCGGCTCGATCCGGAAGCCGCGCACCTTCACCTGCCGGTCCACCCGGCCCAGATAGCTGATCACGCCATCGGGATCGGCCCGCACCAGGTCGCCCGTACGGTAGTAGCGCTCCCGGCCGCCGTCGTACCAGGGCAGCCGGACGAACCGCCGGGCTGTCTCCTCCGGCAGGTTGCGATAGCCGGTCGCCAGGCCCGGCCCGGACAGCAGCAGCTCGGCCACCTCGCCCGGTTCGGCGACACGTTCGGAGCCCGGTACCACCAGCAGTGCCCCGGTCTCCGGTATCGGCCGTCCGACCGGCACCACATCCGCGTCGAAGTCCCGGGGGAGTGGGTGGCTGAGCGCGATGGTGCACACCTCAGTGGGCCCGTAGGCGTTGCGCAGCACGGTGGCACCACCGGCGTTGTGCTCGTACCAGCGCCGCACCACGGCCGGGTTGAGCTGCTCGCCACCGACCAGCAGTTGCCGCGCGCCCGCGAAGCAGGAGGGCACGATGTCCACCACGGCGTGGAAGAGCGCGGTGGTGACCAGCACCGTGTCGATCCGCTCGCGCAGCAGCGCGGCGGCGAGCCGGTGCGGTGACTGCACCTCCTCGTCACGCAGCACCACACAGCAACCGCCGGTCAGCAGCGGTGTCCAGATCTCGAAGTTGATCGCGTCGAACGCCGGGTTGGACAGGCAGGAGAAGCGCGCCCCCGCCTCCAGCGGCAGCCAGCCGGGCCGGGCCATCCGCCGCACACCGGCCTCCGGCAGCTCCACACCCTTGGGTCGACCGGTGGTACCGGAGGTGTACAGGACCAGCCCGGCCGGCCGCTCCGGGAACCCGTCAACGGGGCCATCCGCCGCCACCGGTTCCGGTCCGCTCGTCGGGTGTGTGGCGTCCGATGCGGCCGGTGCGGGGCCGTCGCCCAGCTCGGTCCGGTCCGATACGCCCGTCAGCAGCCGGGCCGCCGACAGCGGACATACAGTGGCCGGCGGATCCTCCGGTGCCGTGTCGCCGTGCACCAGCACCACGCTGCCCGAGTCCGTCAGGATGTGCGCCTGTCGCTCCGGCGGGCTCTGCGTGTCGAGCGGTACCACCCGGGCGCCGAGCCGCAGTGCGCCGAGCACCACCACGACCAGTTGCCAGGAGCGGGGCAGACCGACCGCGACCGCGTCGCCGGGGCGCACCCCGTGGCCGCGCAGCGCCGCTGCCACGTCGGCGCCCGCCGCGTCCAGCGCCGCGTAGGTGAAACGGCGGTCCTGGTCCACCAGGGCGCTCGCGCCGGGGGTGAGCCGCGCCTGTAGGTGAACGCCGTGTGCCAGACCGGTCGCCACCATGGCCGGTACACCGTCCGCCGGTGCCTCGGCCGGGCTCGGCCCACCTGCGGGGCTCGGCCGCTCGGCGGGGGACCGGCCGTTGTTCAAAGGTGTCATCAGAACTCCAGCGCTACGGAGGGCACCGCCGGGCCGACAGGTTCCGCGCCGTCCAGCCGGTCCAGTTCCGCGACGATCACCTTGGCCACCGTCGACACCTGTGCTCCCTCCAGCAGCTCCCAGTGGCCGCAGTCGAGCGGCACCACCGTGAGTCCCGTACCGGCTCGCCGGTGCCAGAACTCGCGGGTCGGGTGCGGGCCCGACGCCCCTGGCCCGTCCGCGGCTGCCTCGACCAGGGTCAGCCGGGCCGTGGTCGGCCGCGGCTGGTGTGCGCGGGCGGTCATCCGGCTGTGGTTATAGGTCTCGAAGTACCGGGTGAGCTGGTCGGCTTCGATGCCCGGGTACATACCGTTGAACCGCACCAGCTTCTCGGTGAACTCCTCGTACTCCACCGGCTGGATCGCGGCCCGCTCGGCCGGGTCGTCCGTGGCTTGGGTGTCGAGCAGCACCACGCTCAGCCGGGAGTGGCCGGCCAGCGCCAGCCGTCGGCCCATCTCATGCGCGATCAGGCCGCCGTAGGACAGCCCGCACAGCAGCAACGACTGGTCCGGGTGGGGGTCGATCAGTTCCACGTACGCCTGCGCCATCGCCTCGATCGTGGGAAGCGGCGCCTCATCCGGGTTGATGCCCGGGGCCTGGATGCCCCAGACCCCGATGTCCTCGGGGAGCGCCCCGGCCAGCGGCAGATAGCAGAAGGCGGTACCGCCTGCCGGATGTACACAGATCAGCCGCCGTCGTCCGGCACCGGCCCGGAACTCGATCAGATTCGTGCCCGGCGCCCCGGAGGCGCCCCGGCGCAGCCGTTCGGCGAGTGCCTCGATGGTCGGATGCCGGATCACCTCCCGGATCGGCAGCGTCTCGCCGAACTCCTCGCTGATCGCGTGCGCCATCTTGATGGCCGAGATCGAGGTGCCGCCGACATCGAAGAAGCTGTCCGATATGCCGATGTCGGGGTGGAGCAGCAGCCGGGACCAGATCCGGCGCAGCGCCATCTCCACATGGTCGCGTGGGGTCGCGGTGTTGACCTGTGCGGGCAGCGCCGCCCGTGCCCGCTCCAGCAGCGCCGCCCGGTCCAGCTTGCCACTGCGCCCCAGTGGCAGACCGGGCAACTCCACGAAGACCGCCGGGATCATGTAGTCCGGCAGCCGCTCGGCCAGCGCCGCCCGCCACTCGTGCGGCTGCCGGGACGGCGCCTCGCCACGTCCGATACCGGCCACCAGCCGTGGTTCACCGGCCGGGTCGCGATCGACCAGTATCGCGGCCTCCCGCACCCCCGGCAGCGCCAGCAGGGCCGCCTCCACCTCGCCCGGCTCGATCCGGAAGCCACGCAGCTTGATCTGGTCATCTCGGCGGCCCACGAACTCGGCGTTTCCGTCCGGCAGTCGGCGCGCCAGATCACCGGTGCGGTAGATCCGGCCACCGGCGACGAACGGGTCGCTGCGGAACCGCTCGGCGGTCAGCTCCGGCTGGTTGAGGTAGCCACGAGCCACACTCGCCCCGCCGATGTACACCTCGCCCACCACACCGGGCGGCACCGGCCGCATCCGTTCGTCGAGCAGATAGAGCCGGGTACCGGGCAATGGCCGGCCGATCGGACACGGCCGGTCCACCGGTCGCGGATCGAGGTAGGCGGTGCTGTACAGCGTGGTTTCCGTGGGCCCGTAGCCGAAGCAGATCCGCAGCCCGGGAAGGACCGAAGCCATCCGGTGCAGTGCCGCCTCGGGCAGTGACTCCACCCCGGTCAGCAACTGGCGAAGCGCCAGCCCGGCCAGCCGAGCCCCGGGGTCCTCGTCGATCCACCGCACATACGCCGGTGGCAGGAATGCCTGCACCACCCGGTGCTCGCCGAGCCAGCCCATCAGCGCGGCCGGGTCACCGCGCAACTCCTCGGGAACCAGGTGGACTTCGGCGCCGGTGGTCAGCGGCAGCAGCAGCTCGTGCACCGAGGCGTCGAACCCGATGCTGGACCAGGCCGAGGTGGCTTCGCCCGGGGTGGCGCCGAACCGGGCCAGCCACTGGTCGAAGAGGTTGAGCACATTGCCGTGGGTCACCGCGACACCCTTGGGCCGGCCGGTGGAGCCGGAGGTGTACATCACGTACGCCAGCGACGAGGGCGGGACGGCGATGCCCGGTGCGCGGTCCCGCTCGCCCTCGGCCTCGACATCCGTCAGCGGGTACCAGTCCTCCGGCGCACTCTGCCGGTCGGCGACCGACGCGCCATGCTGGTCCGTGAGCACCACAGCGGGCCGGGCGTCGGCCACCATCGCGGCCAGCCGTTCCACCGGCTGACCCGGATCGAGGGGAAGCCAGCCCGCGCCCGCCTTGAGGATGCCGAGCACACCGACCACCAACTCCGCCGACCGGCCGGTGTGCAGCGCGACCACCTGGTCCGGACGCACCCCGCGGGCGATCAGGGCGTGCGCGAGCCGGTTGGCCCGCCGGTCGAGGTCGGCGTAGGTCAGCCGGTGGTCGCCGTCCACCACCGCGGTGGCCGCCGGAGCGGACCGCACCCACGCCTCGAACCGCTGGACCAGCCCGGCCGGTTGACCGGACCCCTCCGTACCCGGAGCGGCGCCGGGTGCCGTCGCGGCCGTGTTCGCCGGACCACCGGTGGCGTCCCAGTCGGCCAGCAGTTCGGCCGTCTCCGCCTCGTCCAGCAGCGTGTACGCGGTGACCGGCCGTCCGGGCTCCCGGGCGAGCTGCTCCAGCACCCGGACCAGATAGCGCAAGTGGCGCGCGACGGTCTCCCGGTCGAAGAGCGCGGTGGCGTAGTCCAGATCCCCGACGATCTGTCCGTCCGCTTCCTCCAGCGCGAGCACCAGGTCGAACTTGGCCGGGGCGAACGGCATCGGCAGCAGCCGTACCGCCACCCCCGACAGCTCCATCATCGCCTCCATGGGCGGAACCCAGGCGAGCATGGTCTGGAACAACGGGGTGTGCGCGGCGCTGCGCGGCGGGTTGGCCAGCTCCACCACCCGCTCGAACGGCAGGTCGACGTTCTTCACCCCGGCCCGGACCGTGGTCCGAACCTGCCGCAGCAATGCGGAGCCGGTCGGCGCCTCCGCCAACTCCACCCTCAGCGCGAGGGTGTTGACGACAAAGCCCATGATGCCGCCGACATCGCCGCGCCGACGGTTGGCGGTGGGGGTGCCCACCACCAGGTCCTGCTGCCCGGACAGCCGGGACAGCACGATCGACCAGCCGGTCAGCAGGGTCGAGAACAGCGATCCCTCGTGCTCCTCGGTGACCGCCTTGAGCGCGGTGGTCAGCTCCGGGCCGATCTCGAAGTGCACCCGGTCGCCGGTGTGGTCCTGCTCGGCCGGACGTGGCCGGTCGGTCGGCAGCTCCAGCAGCGGAGGTGCGTCAGCCAGATTCTCGGCCCAGTACTCCTCCTGGGCGGTGGGCTCCTCACCGGCCATCCACTCCCGCTGCCAGCGGGTGAAGTCGGTGTACTGCCACCGTGCCGGTGGCAGCGGATCCGGCTCGCCACGCAGCATGGCGGAGTAGAGCGCCCCGGTCTCGCGCAGCATCATGCTCCGGGACCAACCGTCGAACATCGCATGGTGCACCGTCAGCACGATGACGTGGTGCTCCGGACCGAGCATCACCAGCCGACCGCGGGCCAGCGGCTCCGTGGCCATGTCGAACGGCTGCACCGTCTCCCGGTGCAGCAGCCGGGCCAGCCGGTCCTCGGCGTCAGGGCAGCCGATCAGATCGTCCACCACCAGGGCGAAGCCGATGTGGGCGGGATCGACCTGTTGGTATGCCTCGCCCTCGAACGGCACCAGCCGGGTCCGCAGCGCCTCATGCCGGGCGGTCAGAGCGTCCAGCGCCCGACGCAGCACCCGCCGGTCCAGCGGCCCCCTCAGCCGGAAGGCCATCGGCTCGTTGTACGCGGCACTGGCACCCTCCCGCTGGGAAAGCGCCCATAGCCGACGTTGGCCGAAAGACAGCGGTGGCCGATCGGCCGACCGCGCTGCGCCGTCAGACGGGGCCGAGGAGGGTTGTGGAGCCGGGGGAGCCGCGGCCGAAGAGGCGGAGTTGGACAACGATGTCATCGGCGAGAGCAGCCCTTTCCACTGGTGAAGCCGGAACATGCGGAAGCCAGGTGGCACTGCGTACCGGCCGACGCCCTGCCGGCGACGCGCCGGGCCGAAACATGCTCACCTACAGCTGGGGACCACGATCCACGGTCATGGATTGGAGATCGCGATGCCGTCCGGGGGAGGAGTTTTCGCCAGCGTGATGATCAAGTCAATGAGAGGGCCGGGCAGAGTGGGGATGTGCCTGGTGTTTGCGGCCCCCGGATGCTGTACGGAAGGGCCGTGATCGCCTGGGTCGCCACGGCGAGGGCACCGACGGCACCGGGGGGCTCTCGAGACGCTCGCCCTCCACCTCCCGCACGGTCGCACTGCCTGGCCCGCCGATCCGGATCAGTAGACCAGGCCCGTGATTTGAGCGACCGATCGCGGTGGGCCGCCCCCTGTCGAGTGACCCGCTGAGCGTCGTGTGGGCGGCTCGTGGTGGAGAGGGCGCGTGCCGGGCCGGTACGGCGTTGTTGTCGCATGTCGCGTTCACATCAGTGGGGGTGCGAGATGCGGCGGTCGTGTGATATACGGCAGCGCGCCGCCATTATTGCTCCAGCCGGTCACGGCACCGTTCCACCACGTCGCGCCGCGTGTGGCCCGCGCGGGTTCTTCGGGAGCGAGCGAGCCACACCGCACCACGAGCGGGTCACCGCCCGTTCTTGCCGAACCGCGAAATCGCCTCCAGGACCGCGTCCCGCATCGCGGGACTGCCCGTGTGCCCGGAGTCGTCGATCACCTTCAGCTCCGCGTCCGGCCATGCCTTGGACAACTCCCACGCGGATTTCAGGGGGCTGCCCAGGTCGAGTCGGCCGTGGACCAGCACCGCCGGGATCCCGGCCAGCCGGTGCGCGTCGCGCAGCAGCTGGCCGGCCTCGAGCCAGCCATCGTTGGCGAAGTAGTGCGCGCAGATCCGTACGAAGGCCATCAGCGCGTTGTCGGTTCTGTCGCTGTAGGCGCCCGGATGGCCGAGTGCCTCGTGGGCGATGACCGCGTCCTCCCAAGTGCACCAGTCCCGCGCTGCCTTGAGCCGGACCGCCTCATCCGGGCCCTCCAGCAACCGGTTGTACGCGGCCACGAGATTGCCCTCTCGGTCTGCCTCCGGCAGCGCGTCGCGGAATGTCTCCCAGGGGCCGGGCAGCAGGCGTCCGACGCCATGGTAGAGCCAGTCGGTCTCCTCCGGCCGGGTCATGGTGACGCCCGCGATGACGACCTCGGAGACGCGCTCGGGGAAGCGCTCCGCGTAGGCAAGGATCAGCGTCGAGCCCCAGGAGCCGCCGTAGAGGAGCCAGCGTTCGATGCCGAGGTGCTCGCGGAGCCGCTCCATGTCGGCGATGAGATGGCCGGTGGTGTTGTGATCGAGGCTGACGGCCGGGTCGGAGGCGTGCGGCCGGCTATCGCCGCAGCCACGCTGATCGAACAGGACGATCCGGTAGACCTCGGGGTCGAACATGCCGCGACTGCCACGGCGCCCTCCGCTGCCGGGCCCGCCGTGTACACACAGAGCCGCCTTCCCCTCGGGGTTCCCGCTGGTCTCCCAGTAGATCCGGTTTCCGTCGCCGACGTCGAGGAGGCCGTGCGCGTACGGCTCGAGGGGCGGGAACGGCTGCGCCATGACGGTCTCCTCCTGAACGGGCGACGGACAACCTCGCGAGGCTAGTCGACACCTGGAACGGTGTCGCGGGATTTGCCCTCGGCGCGGGGCCGCGAGGCGCCCGTCCCCTCGGGCGGTCGGGCGGAGGAGACCCGGCGGGGGCGGGCGGGTTCGTGTGCCCGTGAATGGCCGTGGCACGGTCCTCGTGGTGCATGACGCGGTGTTGGGCGAGCGGGGCGATGGAATTGTTGGCGGCCGTGACCGCGTCCCAGACGGCATCGGTGAAGCCGACGCGTACGTAGGCGAGGGTGCCGCCATGTGCGCGCATGTCGGCGATGGCCCTTCCACGCGATCGAGCAGGGCGTTGCGGTCCGCGTCTTCGGGCCCCAGTGGCGAGTTGCGGTGCCTCATAAGGGACTACGGGACAACTCCGGCTCGTGCCGCGTCGTCTGGTCCTGTCGGGGAAGCAGCAGCGGGGTGGTGAGGATGAGCAGCCCCGCGACCGTGAGGGCGGTGCGTGGGCTGGTGGCGTCTGCGAGCAGCCCGGCGAGCGCGGTGAGAAGGGCGATGGACGCCTGCTGACCGATCGACCAGGCCGACAGGGTGCGGGCCACGAGATGCTTCGGGGTGTGTTCGAGCTGGTAGGTGGCGAGCACCGGGGTGTACAGGCTCATGTTGATGATGATCGCCAGCTCGACGGCCATCACGGTGATGAGGCCGACGACGCCGGGACGGACGAAGACCAGGCCGATCAGCCAGATGGCGCGCAGGGTGCCGACGGTGCGGAAGACCCAGTGCCTGCCGTGGCGGGTCACGACATGGCGGGCCAGCCGCGAGCCGATGAGTCCGCCGAGGCAGGGGGCGGCGAAGGCGAGGCCGTACTGCCAGGGTGGGAACCCGAGCTGGCGAAGCAGGAGCACGGCCAGCACCGGCTCGGTGGCCATGATCAGACCGGCGACGAGCAGTTGGTTGAGGTAGAGCGGCCGCAGACCGGAGTGGCCCATGATGTGTCGCCAGCCGTCGAGCGATGCGCCCGCCCGGACCGGGCTCTTGCCGGTCGGTCGCGGCGCTTCTTCCTGGCCGCGGATCGCGGTGATGCCCAGCGCGGAGAGCAGGTAGCTGAGTGCGTCGGCCACGACGGTGGTGACCGGTCCGAACAGGCCGATCGCCGCCCCGCCGAGCGGTGGCCCCACCGCGATGGAGCTCCAATTCGTCGACTCGAAGCGCGCGTTGGCGACGAGCAGGTCATCCGGCCGGACGAGGGCCTTGAGGTAGGCGCCGCTGGCCGCGTTGAACGCGATCTTGGCTGCGGCGACCACGGCCGAGATCACGAGCAACTGGACGAAACCGAGCCACCCGAAGGCGTAGGCGACCGGGATCGTCGCCATGGCCGCACACCGGACCAGATCCATCATGATCATGACCGGGCGCTTGCACCGGAACTCCACCCACGGCGCGAGCGGCACCGCGATCAGCGCACCCACCGCGGGCCCCACCGCGGACAGCGCGGACACCTCGGCGGGACTGGCGTGCAACGCCAGCACGGCGATCAGTGGCAACGCACCGAATCCCAGCCCGGACCCATACGCGCTCACCGCGTATGCCGTCCACAGCCAGCCGAACTGCCGGCCCAGCGGCCTCCTGCCCACCATGCGCTGAGCTCCCCCCGAACAAACCGATGTTGACTTGGGAGAGCTAAGCGAGCAGCACAACAGCAGGTCAAACAACCGCACTGCCAGCCATTCACAACCATGCGTTGTTCACTAAGGTGGATCGGCGTGGATCTCGAAGCCGTACGTACCTTCGCCGCCGTCGCGGAAGCGGGGCAGTTCCAGAGAACCGCCGCCGACCTGTCGATCACCCAGCAGGCCGTCTCCAAGCGCATCGCCGCGCTGGAGCGCGGCCTCGGCGTGCGGCTGTTCACCCGCACCGCGCGCGGCGCCGAGCTCACCATCGACGGGCAGGCGTTCCTGCCCCACGCGCGCGAGCTGCTGCGCGTCGCCGAGCGCGCGGTCGCGTCCGTGCGCACCGGCCGCCGTCCACTGCGCGTCGACGTGATCGCTTCGCGCATCGCGCCGTCGGGTCTGATGCGCGGCTTCCACCACGCGCACCCCGAGATCGATCTCGACGTGGTGATGCTGTTCGACGTCGAGACGGCCGTCGCCGCCATCCGCTCCGGTGCGATCGACGCGTCCTTCCGCGCCGTCGCCATGCCCGGCCGGCCCCTTCCCGAGGACATCGAGTCCGTCCGGGTGCTCGACGAGCCGCTTCAGCTCCTCACCGGCCCCGCCCACGCACTGGCGGGCGCCCGGTCGGTGACCCTCGCTCAGCTCGTGGGGCACCGGATCTGGATGCCCGGCATCGTCCCGGGCACCGAGTGGGCCGCCTACTACGACGACCTCGTCGCCGAGTTCGGCCTCACCATCGAGGCGACGGGCCCCAACTTCGGCTCGGACGCGCTCCTCGACACCATCGCCGACACCCCGGCCCTCGCCACCTTCATGAGCGAGCAGACCCGCCTCGTCTGGCCCACCGGCCACGGCCTGCGCCGCATCCCGGTGACCGACCCGGTGCCCGTCTACCCCCACTCGCTCCTCTGGCACCGCGACAACCCCCACCCGGCGCTGGCCACCCTCCGCGCCCACCTCGCCGCCACCGTGGCCGGCCCCGCCGCGGACGGGACCTGGGCGCCGGGCTGGGTACGGCCGCGCCGAGCCGGGTGATTCCGCGTTTGAACGGGGGTTATCGATGGCCGACCAGGTGGCCAGTCGCGGTGAAGCAAGGGGTACCGGCCCCGCTGTCGCGGGTCCGGTACCCAGGTGGTGTGTTCTCAGGCACCGTGCTGATCGAGGAAGTCGGTGATGAGCTTCTGCCACTCCTCGGGCCGTTCCACCATGGGCAGATGGCCGGTGGGGAGCTCCACCAGCCGGGCGCCCGGGATGTTGTCGGCGAGGTGGTGGTGCTGGCGGGTGGAGGTGAACCAGTCCTGGGTGGTGGAGATGACCAGAGTGGGCGCCTTGATGGACGGCAGGTCGTCGCGGACGTCGGCCCGGGGCACCAGCTCGGCGTGGTCGGCGGTGCCGTCGGCGGCGCTGGCGGCGGTAAAGGCGACGGCCTGCTGGAGTTGCTCCGTCGGCATGGCCTCCAGGGCGTCGGCACCCAGGGCCATCATCGTCAGGAACTGGGCGAGCAGTTCGCGGTCGCCCGACTCGGCCAGCTTGCGCCAGATCGGGGCGGAGAGCGCACCCCGGTTGTCGTGGTGGGCGAAGGTCGCGGTCAGCACGAGGGCGGTGACGCGTTCGGGGTGGCGGGCGGCCGCACGCATGGCGACGAGGCCGCCGAGCGAGTAGCCGGACACCGCGAAGGTCTCCAGACCCTCGGCGACGGCGGCGGCGACGAGCTGGTCGGCCAGGTCGTCCAGCGACAGCGGCGCGGTGGCGCGGGGGGTCTCGCCGCTGCCGGGGTAGTCGATGCCGACGACGGTGTGGCCGGCGGCCAGGCCCTGAAGGATCGGACCGTAGGTGTTGTCGGTGCTGCTGCCGGCGCCGTGGGCGAGGGCGAGACCGGGGCCGGAACCCAGGACGGTGCGGGCGAAGGTGGCTTCGGGCAGGGGACGTGCGGACATGGTTCTTCCGATCTGTGCGCAGTGGTGGGTCACGTGGTGTGGTGCTGCGTCCTGGAACGGAGCTCCGGGGCGGGCAGCAGCGGGCCCGGTCATGGGGCGGAGCCGGTCGGCGAGCATCGTGGCGCTGGTGTGCGCGATGGCGGAGCGCGGTTCGCCGAAGTGGACCGGGCGGATGGCCGGGGTGTGGCGGATGACGCCGTTCTCCGTCGGGCCGGGAAGCTCGAACGAGGCGGTGAGATCCGTATCGGCCGACAGCCGGGCGAGGGTGGGCCAGGCAGCCGTCGGTTCTCCGTCCTTGTCCTTATGGGACTGGTCGTGCGGTACGCGAGGGGTGGGCCGCGGCCGGCCGGGGGATCGACGGCCGCGGCCCCAGGGGCCGCCTCGCCCATCCCGACCATGCGAGGCGGCGGTATCAGGAGGGTCAGGGCAGCAGGACGGCCTTGCCGTGGTTGCGGTGGGCTTCCAGGTCGGTGTGCGCCTGCGCGGCTTCGGTCAGGGGATAGGTGCGCCAGATCGGCACGGTGAGCGTGCCGTCGGCGGCCAGCCGCACCAGCTCCGGCAGCACCTGGCCGCCCTGGTCGGCGGTACCGGCGCTGAAGCGCACGCCGTGCTGCGCGGCGGACATGTCCGCGATGGTGATGACCTTTCCCGGGTCGCCCGTCAGGGCGACGGAGTCGGCGAGGACCCCGGCGCCGGAGGCGTCGAAGACGACGTCCACCCCGCCCGGGGCGGCGGTCTTCACCCGCTCCGCCCAACCGTCGCCGTAACGGACGGCGGTAGCTCCGAGCGCCGTGACGCGCTCGATGTCGCGCTCGCCGACCGTTCCGATGACGGTGATACCGCGAGCGACGGCCAGCTGGACCGCGAGGAAGCCCACGCTGCCGGCGGCGCCGTGGATGAGCAGGGTCTGACCCGGCCGTACATCCAGCTCCCCGAGAACGCGCGACGCGGTCTGGCCGACCGTGACCAGTGACGCGGCGACCTCCCACGACAGCCCCTCGGGCTTGGCCACTGCCCGGTCGAGCAGGGCGTATTCGCCGTAGCCGCCGCCGACCGTGGCACCGAGGACCTCGTCGCCCACGGCCACCTCGGCTCCTTCGCCGACCGAGTCGACGACACCGGCCGCGTCCAGGCCGGGCATCACGGGAAAGTGCGCGGGCATCATGTCGGCCATCACGCCGGACCGGATCTTCAGATCGAGAGGGTTGAGCGAGGCGGCCCGCACGCGGATCCGGACCTGACCCGGGCCCGGCTCCGGCGGGGTGACCTCGGACAGCCGGAGCACCTCGGGTGCGCCGTACTCGGAGAAGGCGATCGCTTTGGACATCGGGAACTCCCAGGTGGAGGCAGATGGAAAGGGGGACCGCAGCCGCTCTGACTCACTGTGCGGCCACGGAGGCGTCCTCGCCGCTCACACGGTGAGGACGGGGTAGTCGGTGTAGCCGCGGTGGTCGCCGCCGTAGAAGGTGGACTTGTCCGGGGTGTTGAACGGCCCGCCGGCGACGAGTCGGGCCGGGAGGTCGGGGTTGGCCAGGAACAGCCCCCCATAGGCCACCATGTCCGCCGCCCCCTCCTCGACCAGCTTCAGCGCGTCGGGACCGGTGACGTCCGGATGAGTGAACGGGTTGAGGACAAACGTGCCCGACCAGATCTTGCGCAGCTGCGCGGTCAGGTCGCGGTCCGGGCCCTCCATCAGGTGGAGGTACGCCAGGTCCAGGTCCAGATCGGCGAGGCGCTCCAGCAGCGCCTCGTAGACCTCACCCGGGTTGTCCTCGGCGATGTCGTTGTACGGGTTGCCGGGCGAGATCCGCAGACCGACCCGATTGCTCCCGATGGCCTCGGCCACGGCAGTGACGACCTCCACCGCGAACCGGATCCGGCCCTCGGTGCCGCCGCCCCAGGCGTCGGTACGCAGGTTGGTGTTGGGGGCGAGGAACTGGTGGATCAGATAGCCGTTGGCGCCGTGGAGCTCCACACCGTCGAACCCGGCCTCGATGGCGTTGCGGGCCGCCGCGGCGAAGTCGGCGATGGTCTGCCGGATCTCCGCCTCGCTCAGCTCCTTCGGCGTCACGAAGTCCTGCGGCCCCTGGTGCGTGTACACCTGGCCCTTGGCGGCCACCGCCGACGGCCCCACCGGAACCAGATCGTCGGGCAGCAGGTGGGGGTGGCCGATCCGGCCGGTGTGCATCAGCTGGGCGAAGATCGCACCGCCTTCACGGTGCACGGCGTCGGTCACCGTCCGCCATGCCCGGACCTGGCCCGGCGTGTGGAGGCCGGGGGTGTCGGGGTAGCCCTGGCCGACCGGCGAGGGCTGGACGCCCTCCGTGACGATCAGCCCCGCGCTGGCGCGCTGCGCGTAGTACGTCGCCATCAGCTCCGTCGGCTCGGCTCCGGGTCCGAACGCGCGGCTGCGGGTCATCGGGGCCATCGCGATGCGGCTGGTCAGGCGCTTGCCGCCCAGGACGATCGGATCAAAAGCAGTGGTCATGGTCGCTTCCTCGGGATAGGTGACGTCCGTGGCTCAGGCGTTCCGCCGCCCGCAGCAGCGGATGCCTGTCTGAACAAGTAAATCACCTGTCCGAACAGGTAAGCGCGGGGAATCCATTCCCGGGATCAAATGTGAAAGAGATAACACGCTCCCACCTGCGTATATGTGCCCGGCTACCGGAGGGAGCCTGCGCGGCTACCGACCCGCAGATAGAATCAAGCTGACCAAGCAGGAAAGATGAGGGAACAATGACGCAGTCCACGCCGGAGGCCGGGAACAGCGCCGTGGGGATCGGGCAGGAGGCCACCGTCCCGATGCCCGGCGCCGCCAGAGGCGGGCCGGTCAGCCATGCGATCTTCCGCCTGGCCCGCCTGCACCGGATGTTCGCGGGACAGCTGCTGCGCCGCATCGGCCTGCATCCGGGCCAGGAGCTGGTGATGATGCACCTGTGGGAGCTCGGCCCCCAGCGCCAGGCCGACCTGGTGCGGCTGATGGACTCCGACGCCGCCACCATGACCCGCACCGTCCGGCGTCTGGAACAGGCCGGCTTCGTCCGCCGTCGGCCCTCGCCCACCGACAAGCGCGCCTCGCTCATCGAATCCACAGCGGCCAGCCAGGCTCTGCGCCGTGAGGTGGAGGGGGTCTGGACTCAGCTCGAGGAGATCTCGACGGCGGGCCTCTCGGACGACGAACGCACCGCGGCCCTGCACACCCTGGAGCAACTGGAGCAGAACCTTGTACGTGCTGCCGCCGAATCCGCGGGGGCGGAATCGGAAGGCTAGTCTCGATCCGACGAGTCGTGGGGCGGTACGGGTCCGAAGACCGGTACCGCCCCACGCGGTCGCCGAGCGGATGGCCGTCGGTCGATGCCCATCCGGGCAGCGTCCGTTCGCTGGCTTCGGGCTCAGACCTGTTTGAGCCTCAGACCTGTTTCAGCATGCCTCCGTCGATCACCAGCTCCGCACCGCTGATGTTCGGCACCTTCCCGGAGGCGAGAAATACCACCAGTGCCCCGATTTCGTCAGGGTCGGTCATGAGTCCGGTCGACAGGTTGGTCGCGGCCGGGATGCCGGGAAGGAACTCCTCGAGCGATGCGCCGAACTGGCGGGCCAGCGCTTCCCCGCTGCCGCCGGGGTCGGTCCAGACCGAGGTCCGCACCGGACCGGGGGCGATGGTGTTCACTCGCACCCCCTGGGGTCCGAACTCCTCGGCGAGCGCCTTGCCGAGGTTGGCCAGCGCTGCCTTCGCGGCCGAGTAGTCGACCAGGAAGGGAAGGGCCAGGCGTGAGTTGACCGAGCCGATGTTCACCACGTGGCCGCGCCGCTTCACGATGCTCGGCAACGCCGCCCTGGTGGCGCGCACCGCGCTCCACAGAGTCAGATCGAAGGTGCGCTGCCAGTCCTCGTCGCTCGCCGACAGGAATCCGTCCGGTCGTGGCCCGGCGCCGCCGACGTTGTTCACGAGCAGGTCGATCGCGGTGAATTCGCTGAGCGCCGCATCGACGAGCCGACCGGGACCGTCGGGCGTGGCCAGATCGACTTCGACAGCCAGTGCCGCGCTGTCCTTCAGCTCCGCGCTGATCGTGCGCGCTCCCGCGGCCACCCGGTATCCGTCGTCGGCCAGCGCTCGCACCACGGCCAGCCCGATGCCCTTGCTGGCTCCGGTGACCACGGCGAACTTGTCATTCTCAGACATGAACTTCCCCTCTGTCATTGATCTTTCCGGGCAGGCGCATGGCGAGCAGCGCGCCGAGCACGCAGATCGCCAGGGCCCACCAGAACGTGTCGCCGAAGGCGGACGCACCGTCACCGGACTGTCGTTGCAGCACCACTGCGAGGAGCGCGGTGCCGGCCGCGCCGCCGAGCTGGATCATCGCCACGAGGACACTGCTGGCCCGAGGGGCGGCGTCCGGTGTGATCGAGCCGTAAGCGGCGGCCAGCGCCGGGCCGAGCACCGCGCCGAGACCGATCCCGCGCACGAGCAGCGACACGGCGAGCAGTGCGGTCGACGCGTGCGCGCCCTCCTGAGTGAAGGGCAGCGTGCCGAGCGCGGCCAGCGACATCCCGCCCGCCACTGTGGCTCTGGCGCCGAAACGGGCGCTGAGTGTGGCGACCAGTGGCAGTGCCAGGATCGTCCCGATGCCCTGCGGTGCGAGCTGTAGACCGGCCGCCCAGGCGGGCGCGCCCTTCGCCTGCTGGGAAGAGAGCGGCAGCAGGAACATCATTCCGTAGACCGACGCGCCGAACAGGCAGGCGATGAGCCCCGACGCCGCGAATCTCGCGCCGGTGAACAGCCGGATGTCGATCAGCGCGCCGGGCCCCCGTCTCAGCGCGTGCGCCGTGTAACCGAGCAGAAGGCCCGTGCCGCCGATCACCGGCGCGACGCTCGCCGCCGAGCCGAGGTCGAAACCCTCACCTGCGCGGGTGAGACCATACAGCAGCACCGCGAGGCCGGGTGAGAGCAGCAGAAGGCCGACAACGTCCAGCCGTGCGGTGGTCCCGGCCGCGGGGCGGTCGCGAGGCAGTACCCGCAGCGACAGGACCAGCGCCAACAGCCCCAGCGGCAGGTTCATCCCGAACAGCCAGCGCCAGGACAGCTGGTCGACGATGAGTCCGCCGACCAGTGGGCCGAGCGCGGGGGCGAGTGTGATCGGGATCTGGATCAGGCTGAGCACCCTGGTCACCCGGTGCGGCCCGGCGGCCGTGGTCAGCATCGCCAGCATGACCGGTTCGAGCATGCCCGCGCCGAATCCCTGCACCACCCTGGCCGCGACGAGCACCGTCACGGAACCGGCGGCGGTGGCCAGCACGCTGCCAGCCAGGTAGACGCCCAGGGCGGCCAGCCAGACCGCCCTGCCGCCGAACCGGTCGGCGCCCCAGCCTGCCACCGGAATGGCCACCGCGAGGGCGAGCAGATAGGCGGTGCTGACCCACTGGATCTGGCCGAGCGGTACGTCCAGCTCCCTGGACAGCCGATCGACCCCCACGACCACGACCGTGCTGTTGAGCAGGGCGAGGAATGCGCCGAAGCCGAGGACGCCGCCGAGCGCGGGCAGACCAGGGGCGGGTTGTGCATGGGTTGCCATTGTCCCCTCGTGGACACTAGTAAAAGCGTTTGCTGGTGTCGGACTATACTTAACGCGTTAGGTGGTGTCGACATGGCATGGGACAGGGACAAGCCGGCGGCGGAACATCACCGCGTACCGCCCCCACTGGTCGCGGTGTTCGAGTTCCTCAACAGCTGCGACCTGCGTACTTTCGGCGAACACGAGCCGGACGACGGGCTCGTCGGATGGCTGGGCGAATGTGACGCGGACGAGCGTGAGCTCGCCCTCACACTGCGCCGTACGCTGCGCGCCATGGCACGTGCCAACCGGACGGGAGAGCTCGACACCACCGTGGCCACGGAGTTCGCTCACGCGAGCGCGGCCCTTCCGCTGCACGCGCGATCCCTCGGCGGTGGCGCACTCGGTGTCACCGCGGCCGCCGGCGGGACCTCCGGCGCGCTCGCGGACCTGCTTGCCGCCGTCATCGTCGCCTCAGCTGACGGAACTTGGGCCCGGATGAAGGAGTGCGCGGCACCGGACTGCCGCTGGATCTTCTACGACCACGCCAAACCGCGTAACGGCCGCTGGTGCTCCACCGCGGGCTGCGGAAACCGAATGAAAACCCGCGCCTACCGCAACCGGACGGCGTGAGCCATCCCAAGGCCCCCGTATCGCAGCCGCGGTCCAGCGGCGTGAGCCCGTTGTGTCTTCCGCTGAGTGCTTGTCAGAGGGGCCGTTCGGGTGGTCTGTCGGTGCCGGGGTAGCGCGCCGCCTTCGTACGTCGTTGGCCAGGCTGTGGGATCCGCACGGTTCGGGTTCTGCGTGTGCGATCGAAGGGCAGTGGCGTGGTGGTTCGACAGAAGTCGTGGCTGATGGTGCCGGGAGTGCTTGCCGTGGTGCTGGCCACGGCCGGCAGCGCGGTGGCGGATAGCGACCCGGGAGGCAACACGATCCGGCAGAGCACCGAATGCGAGGTCGACAACACCGGGACGATCTCCCCGGATATCGTGCCCGGGGCATCGGCCGACACCACGATGGACGCCCGTTGCCGCAACCGGCTGTTCGGTACGAGCCGCCTCCACGACAGTGCCGTCAACCAGAAGGCGCAGTGCGACACCAGCAACACGGGCCCGATCACTCCGACCCTCAGGTCGCCCGGGTCGTCGTCCGACACCGCCCTGACCGCTGACTGCGCCAACGACCTGTTCAACGAGGGCCGGATGGAGCACTCGACGCTCGACCAGTCCAGCGATTGCGACGTCGACAACACCGGCGCCATCGACACCGCGGCCGGGACCGGTTCCCCGGGGTCGTCGCTGGACACCACCCTGGCTTCCCACTGCGGCAACTCGCTGTCCAACACCGGCCGGATCGCCAACAGCGGGATCGGCCAGCAGGCTCACTGCGACACTTCCAACACCGGGCTCATCAATCCCGATACCGCCGGGGGCGCGTCGCCGGGGGCGAGCGCCGACACGGTGTTCTCCGCCGCCTGCGACAACCGCATCGCCAACAGCGGCACGGTCGACGGCAGCACTCTGGGCCAGCGGGCGGAGTGCGACATCGACAACACGGCAAGGGTTCCCACCGCCATCAACACTTCGCCTGGCTCGAGCTCGGACGCCACGCTCGAGACCCGCTGCCGCAACGAAGCCCACAACACCGGCCGTCTCGATCACCTCACCCTCGATCAGAACAGCGGCTGCGACGTCGACAACAGCGGCACGCTGGCCGGGTTCGCCATGGAATCCCCTGGCGCGAGCGCGGACATGCGTCAGCGAGCCGCCTGCGACAACCGTCTCGTCAACACCGGCGACCTGCGCAGCGTCGCGATCAAGCAGCACAACGACTGTGACCTCAGCAACTCCGGTGACATCCGACCCGACATCGAGTTCTCGCCCGGCGCCTCGGCCGACACCGAGCTGTCCACACAGTGCGGCAACAACGTGCTGAACCTCGCAGGTCCTGACGGCAACCGGAGCTCCTCCGGCGGACTGCTCGCTCCGGGCTCGACCGTGGACCAGGACAACCACTGCGGCGTCGATAACTCCGCCAGGATCGCTCGGTTCGTCGACGAATCCCCGGGTGCCTCGGCCGACACCAGCCTGCCGGCGAACTGCGACAACACCGTCCTCCAGCTCGGCCGTGGCGGACGGACCGACGCCCGGGCTCACCACATCCAGCAGAGCAACGACTGCGTGGACCGTAACTCCGCCGAGTTCGGCGACGTCGAGAACTCGCCGGGGGCCAACGCCGACGCCGTCGTCTCCGCGTCCTGCCGCAATATCGTCGTCGGTTCCTGACGCCCTGCCACGCATCGTCCTGCTGCCGCGGCCCGCGCCCCGTGACCCGGAGCGCGGGCCGTGCGTCAGGGCAGCGACCCATTCGGTGGCGCCACCACCGGGGACTACCGACGCCCCTACCTCGATCTGCGCGAGGACCGCCTTCTCCCGGCTGGCACACGCATGTCACATGCCAGAGCGAGTTCGCTGCCGTGCCCCGCGCCCGGCCGCGCGGCTTGGCCACGGAATTGACGGGGGAATGCGCGAGTCACGTGACGAGTCGGGGCCACTCGGTGAACTCTGCCGCGCGCGGCACATCCGGTACGTGTCCGTCTCCCAGCTCGTGGTGCGCCACGAAGTAGGAAGCTTACGAGGGGAGCAGAGGGGAGCCAGGCTTGATGGAGCGCACGTTCACGATCGATGGCCGGCCCCGGTCGGTGAGCGTGGCCGAACCCGTCCCGGAGCTGGAGCGTTCCGGCGTTGCGGTCAGCGTCCTGCACGGTTCGCAACAGACAGGCGTGAAGGTCCGGGCGGCCAGTGGCCGCAGCTTCGAGCAGAAGGCCGGTGACGGCTGGCCGGTTGTGGCCTACCCCGACGCCTACCGGGGACTGTGGAACGACGCCAGGACCGCGATGCGGTCACCGGCCCGGGCCGAGGGGATCGACGATGTCGCCTTCCTCACCTCGGTGAGTGAACGGCTCCGGAGCGACGGGGCTGAGCGCGTCATTGCCGTGGGGTACTCCAACGGTGGGCACATGGCGCTGCGGCTCGCCCACGAGGCGCCGGACGCTCTCGATGGCCTCGTATTGATCGGCGTGGGGCACCCGACGGCGGACAACTTCACTGCGGTCGACCGCTATTCACCGCTTCCGGTGATCACGATCCACGGCACCAAGGATCCGCTCGCCCCATACGAGGGCGGCGTCACCAGCCTGTTCGGCTTCCGGCCCCGCGGAAAGGGCCTCTCGGCCCCTGACACAGCGGCCTACTACGCCCGGCGCAACGGCATCACCGGTCAGCCCCTGACGCGGCGCCTCCCAAGCCGCGCCAACTCCGCCCGGACATGGGTGGACGTCACGTCGTACCAGCAGGAAAACCGGCCTCCGGTCACCCTTTACACCGTCCATGGGGGCGGGCATGTCATCCCCAACCCCACCCGCAGGGGCTGGCGCATCCTGGGACGGACTACCCGCGACATAGACGCCGGTGCCCTCGTCGCGCGGATGGCGACGCTGCTGGGTGGGAACGCTTCCGGGCCGAGGCCCCCGTTCCCGTAGACATCAGGACTGAGGGAAAAGCGGGCTCAGTTCGGCCACCACGTCATCGAGAGGCTGGGTGTTGCCCTGGGCACGGCACAGGATGACGGCCCCTTCGACCGCCGCGACGGCCAAGGTCGACAGTCGACGGGCCCGCTCTTCGCCATAGCCGCTACGGATCAGCAGATCCGCGAAAGCCGTATGCCAACGGGTGAAGATGTCCCGCACCGCCTCGTCCGCCTCGGGCAGGTTGTTCCGGTTGTCGACGACCGCGGCGACGATCGCGCATCCGGAGCCGAAGTCGCTCGACGTCAGGCGGTGCCGCCACAAGGCCGCGGCCTGTTCCAGCGCATGCTCGGGCGGGCCGGTGCGGCACAGATCCTCGATGGGGCGGGACATCTCTTCCCCGGCCTGCCGGACTGCCGCCAGGACCAGGGCGTCTCGGCCTCCGGGGAAGTGGTAGTACACCGAGCCCCTGGGGGCTTTGCTGTGCTGGAGCACCGCGTCCACGGTCACCGCGCTGGCACCATGCTGCTGAAGCAGCGCGATCGTGCTGTCCAGCATGCGCTGCTTGCTGGACCGCCCGTGGTCAGTCTTCACCGATGGCACCGGTACCCATCTCCCTGTGGAACGTATATGTCAGATTCTATAGCCTGGTGCGCCGAAGCTCAGTCGCGCAGACCTCTCGAGCCGCGCCGGCCGCCATCCGCCATCAGCAGCACGTGGCAAGGAATCCGGGAGCGCCGTACTGGCTCAGCCGAGTCGCAGGGTCTTCGTGGCCTTGAGCAGCGCGCTCGTGAGGGTGGCGTACTGCTGCTGGGTCATGCCGAAGGAGGGCCCGAGCGGCATGACGCGCTGCTGTGAGACGGTCTGGGCCTCGGTGTATTTCAGAAGCCCTTCGGAGCCGTGACGGCGGCCGACCCCGGAGTTCTTCATACCTCCCATGGGCGCCGCGACGCTGCCGTAGGCGGAGGCATAGCCCTCGTTGATGTTGACGGTGCCGGTGTGGATCCGGGCGGCGAGGGCGTGGCCACGGCGGCTGTCCTTGGTCCACACGCTGGAGTTGAGGCCGAAGGGGCTGGCGTTGACCTGGGCGACGGCGTCGTCCTCATCGGTGAAACGGTAGACGGAGACGACCGGGCCGAAGGTCTCCTCGCTGTGGACTGCCATGGAGGGATTCACTCCGTCGAGGATGGTGGGCTCGTAGATGTAGGGGCCGATATCGGGCCGCGGTCGGCCTCCGGCAAGAACCTGGGCGCCCTTGGCCACGGCCTCGTCGACGTGTCGCTTCACGGTCTCGAGCTGCCGCTCACCTGCGAGGGAGCCCATGTCCGGGCCGTAGGCGAGCAGGGTGCCCAGACGCATGGCGCGGGTGTGGGCGGCGAAGCGGTCCGTGAAGGCTTCCGCGAGGGAGGCGTGGACGTAGATCCGCTCGATGGAGATGCAGAGCTGGCCCGCGGAGGCGAAGCAGGCGCGGACGGCACCGGCCGCGGCCTTGTCGATATCGGCGTCGTGCAGCACCAACATGGCGTTCTTGCCGCCGAGTTCGAGCGAGGCCCCGACGAGGCGGGCTGCCGCTGCTTGGGCGACCTCGCGGCCGGTGCGGGTGGAGCCCGTGAACGAGACGTAGTCGGCGTGCCGTACCACCTCGGGGCCGACGACCGGGCCCTCGCCGAGGACCACCTGGAACACCCCCGTCGGCAGCCCTGCCTCGATGAGCAGATCACGGGCCCACAGAGCGGTCAGCGCGGTCTCGGTGTCGGGCTTCATCACCAGTGCGTTACCGGCGGTGAACGCGGGCAGGGCATCGCCGACCGACAGCTCCAAGGGATAGTTCCAGGGGGCGATCTGCCCGACGACGCCGCGCGGCTGGCGCAGCTCGGTCGTCTTCGTCAGCAGCGGGATCGCGCCCGGATGCCGCTTGGGCTTCAGCAGGCCAGGTGCCTTGCGGCCGTAGAAGCGGGCTTCCGACGCGAGCCCCAGTACCTCCTCGAGCGCATGCAGCCGTGTCTTGCCGCTCTCCAGCTGGATCAGATCGAGAATCTCGTCTTGCCGTTCCAGGAGCAGATCGTGGAAGCGCAGCAGCACGGCGGCGCGGATCCGGGCCGGTGTGGCCGCCCAGGCGGGCTGGGCGCGGCGGGCCCGGTCGAACGCCTCGGCGACGTCCTCCGGCGTGGACTCGGGAAGATCCGCCAGCTTCTCCCCGGTGAACGGTGTGTGGTTGGCG
The DNA here is from genome assembly GCF_040650655.1 of Streptomyces sp. NPDC048636. Lineage (NCBI taxonomy): Bacteria > Bacillati > Actinomycetota > Actinomycetes > Kitasatosporales > Streptomycetaceae > Streptomyces > Streptomyces sp. NPDC048636. Next base: position 398,334 of record NZ_JBEZHR010000006.1, read on the forward strand.
GTACGGCCGGAACCGACCACGCCCCGGGTGAGGCGTTCGACGAGGCCCGGGGTGACGATATCGGCGGCGGAGCGGATTTCTGACGAGAGGGGCTGCGCGACCGGGTTCTGCCTGTGCGCGGCGGTGTCCGGCTCGAGTGTGTGGGTCATGGGCGGTGGTCTCCTCTTGAGGTAGTCGTGGCGCCCGCCGGTCGGAAGGGTCGGCATCACCGGTCAGGGCTGCCGGAGCCCGGCTGTCCATCGCTTCCGGCCTTCGCCAGTGGCATGCCTCTCACCTCGATATTGATTATGATAGATACCATAACATGGGTGTGGGGGAGCCCCGCGCAGACGCCGCCTCGCCGAGGAGAGCAATTGCCATGCGTGCCGACCTCGACCGGCAGGACCGGGCCAGGTCTGCCATCCCCCCGAACATCCCGCCGAACGGCTGGTTCGTGAGACTGCGGTTCCGTGCCTCCGGTGGTGCTATGGCAGAGCACTATTACTTCGTCGACGAGGCAATCGATGCCCATGACGCGGCGGCGATCGCGCTGCGGAAGGCGGCGGCCGCACACGAGTGTTCAGCGAGAGGGAACGCCAAGATTGACGATGTCGAGGTGCGCCGCCTGCGATGGAACCCCTTGGGATGGGCGTACCTCGGGGCGCCCCTCGTGCGCACCGGAACCGCGGTCTGAGTGCGGCGCACGGTTCCTCGTGCTGTCCCAGCCCTATGTGGTGCGGTAGGCCCGGAGGAAGGTCCGCACTCCCTCGACGATGAGCGGCCGCACGCGGGTGTCCTCCGCGGCGTTCGCGGAACCGAGCCTGTCCAGCGCGACGCCGAAGGTCAGCGCGATGAACTGGTCGGCCGCGAGCCGGGGGTCGGGGACGTCGAGCAGCCCGGCCGCGGCGAAGGCGGCGAACCGCTCGGCAATGGCCTCGTCGGGGGTGTCGGCCATCGAGTTGTAGCCCCGGTGCGGCAGGTTGCCGGACTCCGCCCGGACCAGCCGTTGCAGCGTCGCGTACTCGGCCGAGCCGAGCATGTCGGTCGCGATGCGCATCGAGAACGTGACCAGGGCGTCGTCGAGGTCGGCGAACTCGGTGACGTCGGTGAGGGTGTCGTCGAGGGTGTGCCGGATCGTGGTGATCAGTGACTGGCCGACGGCGTCGACGACCGCTTTCAGCAACGTCTGTTTGTCGCCGAAATAGTCGTAGACCGTCCGCTTGGACACCTCGGCCCGGGCGGCGACCGCGTCGACGCTGGACCGGTCGAAACCGTCGGCGAGGAACAGTTCCTGGGCCGCCGAGAGGATGGCGGCCCGCTTCCGCGTGGATCCCTCGCGCAGTGTCTTCGTGGTCGGCATGGGCCTATCGTAACCGTTCTACACTGCACGGTGTAGTGTAGTAGTGGCTCGGCGCGGGACGCACTCGTACACCCGCTCCGTCCGGGGGAGCCGTGTGTATGCCAACTCGACGGCCACTAAACCGAGTTCACCCGGCAGGACCGCATCGGACCTGTCCACAAAGCGCCCTGCACACCGCGCCCCACGTGAACGGCCGCTGTGACCGGGCCCGGCGAAGCGGCGGCGCCACGCGTACGGCCGACCCCCTACGCGCCCGGCAATGACGGAAAGGACGTCCATGACCGCAACGCTCGCTCCTCCGGTCCGCATCGGTAAGGCCGCTGTCGGGGCCCTCGGCCTGCTGGCAGTCGCCACCGGTGCCCTGGAGTCGGTGGTGACGCCTACGCTCCCACTCCTGCAACGCGAGCTGGATATGAGCCCCGCGGAAGGGGCGTTACTCAGCATCGTGCTCCTCATCACCGGCGCCCTCATCACACCGGTCGCAGGCAAGTTCGGAGACCGCTACGGCGGGAAACGGGTGCTGATCCGGCTGATGGCGGTGGTCTCGGTCGGTGGCCTGGTGTCCGCCCTGGCCCCGAACCTGCCCGTGCTGCTGCTCGGCCAGGTACTGCAAGGGGCGATGGTGGGCGCGCTGCCCCTGTCGTTCATCCTCGTGCGCGAACACCTCCCCGCCGGAGAGTCGAAGGTGGCCATCGGGACGGTCAGCGGGCTATTCGTGGGTGGCGGGATGGCAGGCACGCTGTCGGCCGGGCCCGTGGCGGAAGGGCTGTCCCGGCACTGGATGTTCGCGCTGCCGACGATCGCGGTCATCGGGTCCACCATGCTGGTGAACAGGCTGATGCCGCATGATCCGCCCCGCCGGTCGGACGATGCCGGGGTCGACTGGCCCGGCCTGGTTCTCTTGAGCGGGACGCTGATCACGCTCATGCTCGTGCTCGCCCTGGCGCCCGACATCGGCGCGCAGCCACTTGTGCTCGGCGCCCTCGTCGTGGTTCTGGCCGCCTTCGTGACCGGATGGATAGCCGTTGAGCGTCGTGCTGCCTCGCCGATGGTCGAACTGCGCATGCTGGCACGGCCCGCGGTGTGGAAGTCGTGTGTGCTGACGTTCGTGATCTGCGTCGGTACCTCGGTGCCGGTCTATCTCGTCCCGCAGCTGTTCGACGTGCCCGCCGACGAGTACGGATTCGGGGCCGGCGCCACCGAGATCGGCTTCTATCTGCTGCCCGGCGCCGTGGCCGCGTCGCTGGCCGGGCCGCTGGGTGGGATCGGGGCGCGGCGTTTCGGCTCGCGTGCCGTGGTCACCGCCGGGATCGTCATCATGGCCGCCGCCCTGATCGCCCTGGCAGCCGTGCACACCGAGGTCTGGCATCTCATCATCGGCAAGATGATGATCGCGCTCGCCAACGGCCTGTGCGTCACAGCGATGGTGACCAACACCGCCACATCCGTCGACCAAGGCGACACCGGCATCGCCACCAGCCTCGTCCTGGTGACTCGCGTGCTCGGCTTCGCCGTTGGTGTGCAGGCCAGTGGTGCGATCCTCACCGCGGGGACACCTCCCGGGTCGGATGTCCCGGCCGAATCGGCCTTCGTCACCGGTTTTGTCATCGCCGGCGCCGTCACGGCGCTGTGCCTGCTCGTCGCCCGCACCATGAGCAAAGGAGTCAAGGAATGACGCGCACCGATCTGCCGAGGGAGTCGAGGGGTGTCCGGACCACGCCGAGGCGCGAGGTCCTGATATCCGGGGCCAGCATCGCGGGGCCCGCCCTCGCGTTCTGGCTGAACCGCTACGGATTCGCCGTGACCGTGGTCGAGAAGGCGGGCGCACTTCGTGGCGGCGGCTATCCCATCGATGTGCGCGGCACCGCACTCGAGGTCGTCCGGAGGATGGGAATCCTGCCGCGGCTCCAGGACGCACACATCGACCTGCGCCGACTGACCTTCCTTGACGAGGACGGCAGCGAGGTCGCCTCGGTCAACCCGCACATCGTCACCGGCGGTGTCGCGGGACGGGACCTGGAGGTGCGGCGCGGGGATCTGACCGGCGCTCTGTACTCGGCGGTCCGTGACGACGTGGAGTTCTTGTTCAACGACTCCATCGACACCCTCGACCAGTCCGGCCGCGGGGTCGACGTCACCTTCCGCGGGGGCGGCAAGCGTACGTACGACATGGTGTTCGGCGCGGACGGTCTGCACTCACGCACCAGAGAGTTCCTGTTCGGCCCCGAGGAGCGGTTCCACCGGTACCTCGGCTACTGCTTCGCCGGGTTCACCATGCGCAACACCTTCGGGCTCCGCCATGAGGCCGTACTGTGGAACACCCCGGGCAGGGCCGCGGTGCTCTACGCCGTGGGGGACAACGACGACGTGCACGCCTTCCTGAACTTCGCCCACCCGGATCCGCCGTACGACGCGTTCCGGAACCCGGAGGCCCAACGGGACCTGGTCGCCGCGGCCTTCGCCGACGCGGGATGGGAAGTCCCCGGCATGGTTGCCGCCATGCGCGACGCGGATGACCTGTTCTTCGACGGGGTCAGCCAGATCCGCATGCCCCGCTGGTCCAGTGGCAGGGTCGCGCTGGTGGGCGACGCCGCGTACGCACCCTCGTTCCTCACCGGACAGGGCTCCAGCCTCGCGCTCGTCGGCGCGTACATGCTGGCCGGTTCCCTGGCCGACCGGGACCACGCCACGGGCTTCGCCGCCTACGAACACCACACCCGTGAGTTCGTCACCGTGAACCAGGAGCTGGTCGGCAAGGGGGATGCCGCACTCTTCCCGACCACCGCTCGGGCCCTGGAGCAGCGCAACGACATGCTGCGCAATGTCAGCGCCATGCCCCCCGCGGAGGGCAGGCCGGCCCACTCGGCCCTCACCCTGCCCGAGTTCATGCCCATGGCGTGAGCCCGTGAGCCCGGCCCGCGCGACGATGACCGCCCTCACCGGCGCGCGGGCCCGGCGGTCCGGTCCCGACGCTGGTGACGGCGGGGTGCGCTGATCGCGGAGCGCTCTTCGCCGGATGCCCGGCCCCCGATGGCATGCCTCACACTCCTTGATATTTATTATGACTGATTCCATACTCCCTGAGTGTGAGGGAGCACGCGCAGGCGTCGCCTCGCCCCCCGACCCTCAAAAGGAGAGGCAACCCATGCCGCTGTACCAATGCATCACGCCCGCCGGACTGCTCACGGACGACGTCAGGCGGGCCGCCGCGCAGGAGATCACCCGGATCCATGTCGAGGCCACCGGAGCACCGGCCGCCTTCGTGCATGTGCTCTTCCTCGACGCCCCCGCGGGCCGGCACTTCACCGCCGGGCAGGTCGACACCCGCACGACCCTCATCGAGGGAACGCTCCGCGCGAGCCGTCCGCTCGCCGTGCGCCAGGCCATGATGCGGTCCCTCGCCGCTGCCTGGTCCCGTCTGTCCGGCCAGCCCGAAGGCGAGATCATCGTCTCGCTCACCGAGCGCGACGCCGGAGAGATCCTGGAAGCCGGGGTCATCCTCCCCGAGGTCGGCGCGGAAGCCGCCTGGCTCCAGGAGAACAGCGACAGGATCGTCGCGCTCGCGCCGCACCTTGCCGAGGAGCTGGCGGAGTACCGCGGTCGGCTGATGTGAGCCTGTCGGCCCTGGTACGGCCGTACCGGCGTCCCATCGGCCCGCACAGGTGCTGCAACCCACAAACCGGTGTGGCCACTCGCATCGACCACGATGAGGAGATCCGATGCACTTGGCGAGGCTGCCCGACAACAGGGCGGCGCTGGCCGCCCAGCAGACATGCATGGAGGACGAGACGACTCTCCTCACCAATGAGGGCTTCCTGCACGGGGTGCGGAGCGTGAGCGCACTCTTGCGGCACAGAGGCATCCGATCGGGGGATGTGCTCGCGCTCATGCTCCCCAACCGGGTCGAGTTCGTCATCGCCCTCTTCGCAGCGTGGCGTCTGGGCGCCGCGGTGACCCCCATCAACCCCGCCCTGACGATGAATGAGGTGGCCCACCAGCTCACCGACGCACGGGCCAAAGCCGTCATCGCACCCGCTCCCCTCGAGAACACACCGACGATCTGCCTCGACGAGCTCACCAACGCACTGGACACACATCTCACTTCCGACCCGGTCAGCGAAGACCCCGACAGCACAGCTCTGATCATCTACACGAGCGGCAGCACCGGTCGGCCCAAGGGCGTCGTGCTCGACCACACAAACCTTCTGGCCATGTCGCGCATGCTCATTGAGGCGGGCCAACTCGGCGAAGACGACCACAGTCTCCTTGTCCTCCCGCTCTTCCACGTCAATGGCATCGTCATCGGCGTACTGTCCTGCCTGCTCGCCGGAGGCCGCGTCACCATAGGCGGACGTTTCAAGGCGGAGCGGTTCTTCCGGCTCGTCGAGGAGGTGCGGCCGACACTGTTCTCGGCGGTACCGGCCATCTTCGCCCTGCTGGCGGCCCTGCCGGAATCGATGCACCCCGACACCTCATCGATCCGCTTTGCACTGTGCGGGGCCGCGCCGATGCCACCCCAGCTGATCCAGCGCTTCGAAGAGCGGTACGGCGTGGTGGTCATCGAGGGCTATGGCCTGTCGGAGGGCACCTGTGTGTCGACCGTCAACCCGGTGCACGGCGTTCGCAAACCGGGCACGGTCGGCCTGCCCCTCCCGGGTCAGGAGGTCGGCGTCGTGGACGGTACGGGCCGGCCGCTGCCCCCGGGCGAGGTCGGCGAAGTGGTCGTGCGCGGGGCCAATGTCATGCGTGGATACCTCAGCAGGCCCGAGGAAACGGCACGCACCGTCGTGGACGGCTGGTTGCACACGGGCGATGTGGGCCGTTTGGACGAAGACGGCTACCTCACGCTGATCGACCGCCGCAAGGACATGATTATTCGTGGCGGCGAGAATATCTACCCCAAGGAAATCGAGTCCGTGCTGTACGCCCACGACGATATCTACGAGGCCGCCGTCGTGGGAGCACCACACGATGTGCTCGGAGAGGTACCGGTCGCATATGTGACTCTGCGCGAGAATTCCGCGGTGCCGCCGGACGGCCTGATCGACCACTGCCGTGGCGCATTGGCCCCTTTCAAGCTCCCCGTCGCCGTGATCACACTGGACCAGTTGCCCAAGAACTCCGTCGGTAAGATCGACAAGCCTGCTCTGCGGGAAAGGCTGGCAGCCGATGCGAGCAGCACGGGCCTGAAGGTGCCGGTGAGCCATTCTCGCGAGCCGCGATGAGTCCTGCGGCGTCCGGCGGTCATACTGTCGAACCCGTTACCTGAGGAGGACTTCTGATGCGCAGGGTGACGTATTCGATGGGCGTCTCGCTTGACGGCTATATCGTCGGGCCGGACGGCGACTTCGACTGGACGGAGCCCGATGAGGAGCTCTTTCGCTTCGTCACCGATGAGATCCGTGAAGTCGGCGTCCACCTGATGGGGCGACGGTTGTACGAGACGATGCTGTATTGGGAGACCGCCGATCAGGATCCATCGCTCGACGCCTCCATGCTCGAGTGGGCCGCGATCTGGAAGCCGCTCCCAAAGGTGGTGTTCTCCACCACGCTGTCGGCGGTGCGGGGCAATGCCCGACTGGTGTCCGGCGGCCTGACGGAGGAAATCGAGCGGTTACGAGCCGAGCCGGGGGAGGGGGACATCGCCATCGGCGGCGCCACTCTCGCCGCCGAGGCGGCCGCGTCGGGTCTGATCGACGAGTACCGGCCCAGGGTCCACCCGGTGCTGGTGGGCGGTGGCATTCCCTTCCTTCCCCGGCACGAGCGCCGGATGGATCTCGAACTCGTGGAGACCCGCACCTTCAACTCGGGAGTCGTCCACCTCCGCTACCGCGTGGCGGCGAGCCTGGGCAGAACGGACCGTCGTCGTGGCCAATGACTACCGTCTGGCAAGGGCCAGTTGGACGGACCACACCCGACCGCGGATCCACAGGAGCCCCTGGTGGAACAGGTCTCACCAGGGGCTCATGTCCGTACCACCAGGGGCATCACGGTGGTCACCTATGGCAGCCGGGACACCCGGCCCGTTCCGCGATCGTCGCGGCTCAGAGGGTTCCCGGTGTGATCGGTCAGGACAGGATCTCGATGTACCCGTCGGTTCCGTGCACACGGATCCGCTGCCCGTCCCGGATCAGCCGGGTTGCCTGCTCCACGCCCACGACGGCCGGCAGGCCGTACTCCCGGGCGATCACCGCGCCATGGGTCATCAGGCCACCCACCTCCGTCACCAGGCCCGAGATCCCGACGAACAGCGGCGACCAGCTGGGATCCGTGAACGTCGTGACCAGGATGTCGCCCGCTTCGAGATCGGCCTCCGCCATATCAAGGATGACGCGGGCCCGTCCCTCGATGGTCCCGGCGGAAACCGGTAGGCCGATCAGGGCACCCGCCGGCACGTCGTCGCGCCGGTACGCCCCGGTGACGGCCTCACCATCCGAGGTGAGCACCCGGGGCGGGGTGAGCGCGTGGTACGAACGGAACGTGTCCTTGCGCTGCTCGATGAGCCGGTCGGCCACCTGGTGCGAGCGCACCACATCGTGGAGTTCCTGGAACGTGAGGTAGAAGATGTCCTCCTGCTCAGGAAGCACACCTGCCTGCACGAGGCGCTCTGCCTCCGCCATCAGGGCCTGCTTGTAGATGAGGTAGCGGCTGACGATGCCGTACTTCGGGTACTCCCGGTACCCGATGAAGGCTCGGACCTGGTCGATCATCCGCTTGGCCTCGTCGGCCTTCTGGTCCCCGTCCGGCAGGGCCCGCAAGCGGGACAGCACGTCCTGTTCCTTCTGCTGCGCCTTCTGCCGCCCTTGCTCGAAGCGTCGCTCGGCGGCGCCCGGCTCGAAGATCCTGACGTTGTCGAGGATCACGGGCACGAGTGTGGTGGGGCGCTCGCGCCAACGCGGCCTCGTGATGTCGATCTCGCCGACGCAGCGCATGCCGTACCGGTCGAGATAGGACTCGATGGCGTCGCGCGCTTCGGTCCCGCCCGAGAGCTTCGCCAGTTCATCCAGGAAGGCGTTGTCCTCGACGTACTCGACGCCCCGCAGGAACGCCACCACCTCCGGATGCGGGCGGATCACGTCCGCGACATCGAGCAGCGCCAGTCCCATCTCCGACGTGATGTTGCCGGGGGCGGACAGTGTGAGCGTGTCAGCCACGTTCTTCTCGCCCAGCCACTCCTCCAGCCTGTCGTTGAGCCACCATGTGGCCTCCATCCCCGCCATGATCGCCTGGAGGTTCGGCGGATCACTCAGGACTCGCTTGTGCTCCTCGAAGGCCCCCCGCAGGAAGTCGAACAGTGCCGGTCCGGTCTTCGTCCGGATGTCGCGCTCCAGGGCGGCGATGGATACCTGGCTGCGCTCGATCAGCTCGGTGACGATGGCCGGATCGGCCTCGGCCGGGGCGGACGCACCGGCGGCGGGCGGCGGCCCGCCGGGACCCGTGTCCGGGAGCGACGGGATGAAGTCCTCGCGGTCGAGGACGGTCTCCAGCGCGTCCCTGACCAGCGGATCGCCCCTCCCCATGAGGTCCAGGAGACCGGCGCGGCTGGCCGGCGAGGCCAGGCGCCCGGTCACATCGACGAACAGTCTCCCGCCGGCCTCGTGCATCGGCACCATGGCGGTCAGCTGCCACATGGAGAGCCCCAGGGGCTTCATGGGGTCGGTCATCATCTGCTGATGACCGACGGAGACGTAGATGTGATTCTCCTGGTCACCGGCTTCGGGAATGGGGAAAAGCGTTGTGATCGGCCGACTCTGAACGATCTGGAAGCCCTCGTCGACCAGGCACCATTCGATGTCCTGCGGACGGCCGAAGTGCGCTTCGATCCGCCGCCCGAGCCGCACGAGTCGCACGACCTGCGCATCCGTCAGCGCGGGCTGCTCCTGCCGCTGCGAGTCGATCGCCACTTCCTGCGTACCGCCGGTCGGCAGGGCCTCAACGGCACGCTGTTTGGCGGCGATCGCCTTGGCGACGACTTCGCCGTGTCGCACCGTGAAGACGTCCGGGTTCACCAGGCCGGAGACCAGGGCCTCGCCGAGGCCGAAGCCCGCGTCCACGGTGGCGACCTTCCGGTTGCCCGTGACGGGGTCGGCCGTGAACAGGATGCCGGCCGCATGCGGGAAGACCATCCGCTGCACGACCACGGCCATGTGGACCGTACGGTGGTCGATGCCGTTCCGCTGGCGGTAGGTCACCGCCCGCTCGGTGAACAGCGAGGCCCAGCACCGGCTGATGTGCTGGAGGATCGCCGTCGGCCCCACGACGTTCAGATACGTGTCCTGCTGACCGGCGAAGGAGGCCGTCGGCAGGTCCTCAGCCGTCGCGCTGGACCGGACGGCGTAGGCGGCCTCCTCACCGAGCTGCTCCAGCGCCTCGGTGATCGCCGCCGCGAGATCGTCCGGGATGGCGATCCCCTCGATGGTCCGGCGGATCTCCGCGCTCAGCGTGCGGATCGCCTCCCGGTCGTCCGGGTTCAGGCGCGACAGCTCATCGAGCCGATCGTCGATCGACGGCGCCCCCGCCATGATCCGCCGGAACGCCTCGGTCGTCACACAGAAGCCATCCGGCACACTGACGCCCTCGATCCGCGACAGCCCGCCCAGGTGTGCGCCCTTGCCGCCGACGACCGCGATCTGCGTCTCATCGGCCTCTTGCAGATCCCACACGTACTGCCCGGTCATCGCGATGCCTCCCAGGCAGTCGTGTCCCCTTGCACCGCACTCGCCGATCGGATCACCGGCGCCTCCAGCTCTGTCGAAGCTCTTGTCCGGCAGGTCCTCGTCTCCGACTGCCCTCCCTTTGACGAGTCGGCCGACCGCTCCGTCCATTCGACGTCACCGCGTCCCCCGTACGTCGACAACACACGCACGTCGTGCCCTCATTTCCCCAGGTTGTGGCCTCGGCGGACGATTTTGCGCTACCCCCCGGGCCTTGCCGCAAGCCCCCCGGTGCGCTATAAGTTAAGAGTGGCAAGGAGAGAGCTCTCCTTGCCTTTGCCTTTTGTGCCCTACGGGACAGCCTCTAGGCGCCCTCGGCGAGCAGGGAGAGGCCGGCGGTGAGGGACACCGCCCGCAGGTGCTTGGCCACACTCGCGATGTCCATCCCGTGGGTGACGCCGGAGACGGACAGCGCGGCGACCGGCCGACGGGATTCGTCCAGAACGGGCAGAGCCAGGCAGGTGACGCCCGGGACCACGCCGTCGGTGCTGACGGATATCCCTTGCCGGCGGGCGGCGGCCAGGAGGCCATCGGCGCGGGCGGCCACCCGCGGGGGGCGGACTGGCGCGTCGGCGCCCAAGGCGCGTTGGTGGGTGCGCGCCGTCGCCATGGCCCGGCCCAGGGCCGTGCGATGGACCGGCGCCCGGTCGGGGACGCTCGGGCGGGACCGATGATTGCGCTGCCCGTGGACCCGCTCGATCAGAACGACATCCGTACCGCTGACGACGGCCAGGCTGACCGTCTCGTGGGTGAGTTCGTACAGGTCCACCATGTGGGGCAGGAGCACCGTACGTAATCGGTCCACCGGCAGCCCGAGCGTCGAGTCGGCGAGGGCGGCCAGCGCAGGGCCCCGCCGGTAGGCGCCCCCGGCACACTCGATCATCCGGCGGGCGACGAGCAACGACAGCAGCCGGTGCGTGGTCGATTTGGCCAGACCGCTGCCGCGGGCGATGCGTGTCAGGGTCGGGCGCGCCCCCGACGCGGTCAGTTCCGTGAAGCTCTCCAGCAGGAGCAGCACCTTCTCCGCGGCTCCGGGTGTCTGGTGGGCCGCGTGCCCGGCCGGCGGGTGCAGGGGGACCGTCACGTGGCACCGCTCCTGAGAGGCCGTCAACAAGTGACATGATTTTACTGGCCAGTAGGGGGAGTGGCGCTGCCTGATCGGGCAGGGTTACGCCCACCGCACCTGTTCGGCGTGGCTGCGGTACCGGTCGGTGATCTGGTACCAGTCGAAATGGGCCACGATCCACGACTCCAGACCGGCCAGGTAGCGGACGAGCGCCGGATCGGCCTCGTGCCGCACCTCGTCGGTGAGCGCCATGAACGACCGCACGGCCTCGTCGTGCACCTCCGCGGCCCGCCGCAGCCCCTCCGCGTAGGTGCAGCCGTGCTGCCGCGCCAGCACCAGTGGGAGGCTGCGCACCAGGTCGTCCTCGTGGGTGTGTTCCTTACGCGAGCCGAGCACATCGTTGGCGTAGTCGATGACATCGGCCGCCGCGGTGTTGACGGCGCGCACGGCGGGGCCCGCCCACACCGGCCCGGGGAGTTCGAACCCGCGGGCCACGTCCACGAGCGTGAAGACGATGTGGCAGATGCCGGTGTAGCGCCGGAGACGGACGTACTCCGCGAAGTCAGGGGTGTGATCGTTGAGGCTGTAGGTCACCTGGCACAGCGCCGACATGAAGTACTCGGTCATGCTGGTTCTGACCCGCATGACCTGTTCGGGGCCGGCCCACTCGCCCAGTCGCAGAAAGAGGTCGCGCAGGCTCGAGCCGTACGGATCGGTGGGAGCCGGAAGGGTGTCCGGGTCCTCCATGACGGCTCGTAGCCGCAGCACGAGACGGGCCGTCGGGAGCCCTCGTTCGGCGGGGTCGACGCTGTCGGCGTAGCGGTCGTCGAACGCGGTGAGCCAGGCGGTCAACTGGGCGGCGATGACGGTGGGTTCGAGCATGCCGTCCGCGTGTGCCGCGCCGGTGAGCCAGCCGATCTTGATACGGGAGAGCCGGTCCCGCTCGGCGTCGTCGCGGATCAGGCCGAACCGTTCCATCCAGGCCACGACCTCCTTCTCCACGGTGTCCGCGTGCGGCCGGTCGGGCCGGGGGAACGGGCAGTACAGGCCGGGCACGTGCAGCGGGTCGGACATGGTCCCTCCGGGCGGGTCGCGGGTTCGGGCGGCCGAGTCTCCTGAGCCGGTACGGCGGCGGGAAGAAGGTGTTCCACCGGATGGAACGGGTGCTTGGCCGGGCCGTCGGCCGCGCCGAGAGTCGGTGCGCCGCCGCAACACCCGCACCGTCGGCGGCTCATCGACCCCAGAAGCCCAGAAGCCCAGTACTCGAGAACCCCGGTGAGGCGTACACCATGACCACAGCCGACGGATGTCCCGTCTTCCCCTCCGCCCAGAGACCCTCCGCCGACCACGACAGCGGCGCGGCCACGCTGCTGGACGTGTGTCCGGTGACCGAGGCGCGCCTGGCCGACGGCGCCCCGGTGCACCTGGCCCTCAGCCACGCCGCCGTCCGCCAGGTGCTGATCGATCCGCGGTTCAGCCGCGCCGAGGCGTCCCGACCGGGCGCGCCCTCGGTCGTCCCGTTCCACGCCCGGACAGGGATGCTGCACTCCATGGACCCGCCGGAGCACACCGCACTGCGGACCCGGATCGCACGGGCCTTCACCCCGCGCACGGTCGAACGGCTGCGCCCCTGGATCGAGGGGCTGGTCGAGGACATGCTCGACGGGATGGAGGCGGACGGCCCGCCCGCCGACGTGGTCGCGCATCTGACGGCGCCTCTGCCCGTGAAGGTTCTCTTCCAGCTTCTCGGCATCCCCTATCAGGACCGCGACGACTTCCGGCAGTGGACCGAGAAGGTCCTGCCGACGGGCGCGGTGACCCCCGAGGAGGCGACAGAGGCCGCCGGGCGGATCGCGGCCTACCTGGAACGGCTGGTCCGGGCCAAGCGCCGGCAGCCCGGTGACGACCTCATCAGTACGCTGTGGGAACCCGGCCCGGACGGCACCCGGCTGGGCGAGGAGGAGATCCTCGCCAACCTCCTCCCGCTGCTGGTCGCCGGGCATGACACGACCCACAACCAGCTCTCCAACTCCCTGGTGGCACTCTTCGAACGGCCCGCGCAATGGGCGTTGTTGCTGCGCCGCCCGGATCTCGTGCCGAACGCCGTCGACGAACTGCTCCGCCACCAGATGCTCAGCCGCATCGGCATGCTGATGCGCGTCACCACGGCCGAGGTGGACGTGGCCGGGGTGACCCTCCCCGCCGGAACGGCCGTGAACGCCCTCAATTGCGTGGCCAACCGCGACCCGGCCGTCTTCCCCGACCCCGACCGGCTGGACGTGACCCGCCAGGACGCCGCCAGACACCTCGCGTTCGGCGCCGGACCGCACTACTGCCCCGGGGCCCAACTGGCACGGCTGGAGCTGGGTATCGCCCTGTCGGCGCTCCTGCGGCGCTTCCCCACCCTGCGCCCGGCCGTGCCGCTGGGGGAGCTGCGCTGGAAGGACGGCATCATGCGCGGCCCGTGGGAACTGCCCGTCACATGGTGACCGGTGGCAGGCGTCCGGGGCAGGACGGCGAGGCGCGAAGGACAGCGCACCGGACCGACCGGACCCGCGGCGCCTGGGGCCACGCGGTGGTGATCGGCGCCGGATTCACCGGGCTGCTCGCCGCCCGCGTACTCAGCGCGCGTTTCGCCCGGGTGACCGTGGTGGAGCGCGACCGGCTCCCTCCGGGCACCACCCACCGCAGCGGACTCCCGCAGGGGCGCCATCCGCACGGGTTGCTGGCGCGTGGCGCCGACATCGTGGAGGAGCTGTTCCCAGGGATCCGCGGCGACCTCGCCGCACGGGGCGCGCCGGTGTTCGACTTCGGTTCCGGCTTCGCGACCCGGCTGCCCCACGGCTGGGCGCCGCGCGCCACCGTCGGCGTCGAGGCACAGTCGTTCGACCTGACGGCGCTGGAGAGCGCGCTGTGCGACCGGGTACGGGCCCTGCCGCAGGTGCGTTTCCGGGACGGGTTCGCCGTCGAGGGGCTGGAGCTGAGCGCGGACCGCCGCCGGGCCGTCGCCGTGCTGGGCCGCGGCCGCGGCTGTGACGATCCGGACCGCGCACCCGTCCGGATCGGCGCGGATCTGGTCGTGGACGCGGGAGGACGCACCTCCCGGCTGCCCGCATGGCTCGCGGCGGCCGGTCTGCCACGGCCCGAGGAACGCAGGGTCGCCTCCCCTCTCGTCTACAGCTCACGGATGTACGAGCTGCCCGAGGGCGAGGCGCCCGAGTGGCTGGTCTCCTTCGAGATGACCTTCCCCCCGCTGGTGAGCCGGGGCGGTGCGGCGATCACCGTGGACGGCACCCATCGGCTGGTGAGTCTGGTGGCCCCCGCCGGACAGCTGCCGCCACCGCGTGACGACGCCGCGCTGCGGGAGTTCGCCGGATCCTTGCGCAACCCGCACTTCGCCGATGTCATGACGCACAGCCGTCCCACCACACCGGCGTACCGCTGCCCCGTCGGTGGCAATCACTGGATCCGCTACCACCGGCTCCGCCGGTGCCCGGACCGGCTGCTGGTGCTGGGCGACGCGTTCTGTGCGTTCAACCCCGTCTACGGCCAGGGACTCACCGTGGCGGCGCTTCAGGCACGACTCCTCGGCCGCCTGCTGGCAGGAGCCGCCGCCCCGGCCGGGATCGCACGCCGCTTCCAGCGGCACGCGGCCCGGATCGTGCTCTTCCCCTGGTTGACCGCCACCGCCGCGGACCAGGGCTGGTCGGCGGCCCCACCACCTCCCGTCGCGCGGTGTGTACGGCGTTTCCTCGACACGGTGATGCGGCGGGCGCCGGAGAACCCGGTGCTCTACGCCCACTTCGTACGGGTGCAGAACATGCTCGTATCCCCACTCGTTCTGCTCCGGCCCTCCCTCCTGCGCCACCTGCTGCGCCGCACGCCCCGTGCCGGGGGCGAGGCCAGGGCCGGGTGACGGCCCACCAGCCCGGGCCGGGCTACGGGGAGGTTGTGCCCATTGTGGGGTGATCTTGTGACCATCGGGCGCGTTCTTCTACCTCGCCGACGGTTGACACATCATCCAGTGGGAAAGCGCTGGGGTGCCTTCGCGACGGAGCGAAGGCGCCCGCGCGACGAACCGCACCACGAACGAATGGACAGGCACGCCATGGGGCGACACCGACGTATATCCCAGCTTCCTCGTACCACCCTGGGGGCAAGGGCGGCGCTGGCCGCAGGGGTGCTTGTGCCGACGATCGCCTCGGTGGGGTCGGCTCACGCGGCTGCCCCGCAGGCGGCGATCTGCACCTCGGACAATCCGGAACTCGCCGACAAGCTCTCCGAAGACCTCAACTCCGCACTGGACGGCTCCTCCGCCACGACGGCGATCAGCCTCCATGACCGCACCACGAACACCACCTGCACTCTCGACGCGGACCGGAAGTTCGACTCCGCGAGCACGGTCAAGGTGACCGTGCTCGCCACGCTGCTGTGGGACGCGCAGAAGGAGGGTCGCGCCCTGACGCAGGAGGAGCAGGATCGTGCCACCGACATGATCACGAAGTCTGACAACGATGCCACCACCGCGCTGTGGAAGCAGCTGGGGGCGGACAAGGTCAACGGGTTCCTGCGGGCCGCGGGGATGACCGACACCACGCTCGACAGCGAGGGTCACTGGGGGCTCACCCAGATCACCGCGAACGATGAGGAGAAGCTCCTCCAGCTGGTGACCCACGCCAACCCGCTGCTCAGCGAGGACTCCCGTGGCTACATCCTGAAGCTGACAGGTGAGGTCATCCCCTCGCAGCGCTGGGGGACCCCGGCCGGTGCGCCGAGCGACGCACAGGTGCATGTGAAGAACGGCTGGCTGGAGCGGGCCACGAACGGCTGGCGGGTGCACAGCCTCGGCGCTTTCACCGGTGGCGGCCACGACTACACGATCACGGTGCTCTCGCAGGACAACGCCACGATGGACGACGGCATCGCCACCATCGAGGGCATCGCCCGCGCGGTCCACAAGAACCTCAACGCGCCCGCGTCCAGCGTCCAGCCCTAGCCCGACTCCCTGGGCGGGGGAGAGGCCGGGGCATCCGTCGCGCGGACCACGGCCCGTCGAGCCGGTCTCTCCCCACACCGCCGTCGTACCGCCCGCACTGCCCCGACCGCGCTCAGGCCATGGGGCGGGTGCCCCGCTGCTCGGCCTTCCTGGCGTTGGCCTTCAGCCGTTCCAGGATCCGGTCGCGCCCGCTGAACCAGTTTTGCTCCAGCGCCTCCACCGCGGCCGGCACATCGCCCCGCAGCAGGCACTCCGCGATCTGCTCGTGCTCCTGCGCCGAGCGCTCCAGGATGTCCCCGTCGCCCACCACCACCCGCTCGTAGCGGTGCATGGTCAGCTTGAGCGAGGTGACGAGGTCCATGAGCCGCTCGACGCGGACCGGATCGTCGGCGTCGAGACCGGAGCCTGTCCGCACACCGCAGTCCGGGACGACCCGACGATGAACCAGGCCGCGGCGGACGAGATCCTGGAACGCTTCCCCGACGTGGACACGCTGCTCTTCGAAAGCGGCGGCGACAACCTGACGCTCACCTTCAGCCCGGCACTGGTCGACCTCTTTCTGTTCGTGCTGGACACCGCCGAGGGCGACAAGATGCCGCGCAAACGGGGCCCGGGCATCACCGAGTGCGAGCTGCTCGTCATCAACAAGATCGACATCGCCCAGTACGTACGGTGCGACCTGGACGTGATGGAGTCGGACGCCCATCACGTCCGGCAGGGGCGGCCGGTGGTGCTGACCAACTCACTGACCGGAGAGGGATTGGAGACCATCGCCGACTTCCTGCTGGCCCACGAGGCGGCCCGGCAGGACGCTCAGGAAGCGGCTTCCGCATGACCAAGGCGCCCGCGCGGCTGGACCCCGCACACTATGAACCCGGCCGGGTACCGGCCCGGATGCTCGCCCTCACCGGCACCCCGGACACCCTGGCCGCCGGGCGCCCCGGCAAGGTCGGCCTGCTCGAACTGGGCTACGCGCGGGTCGGCGACCGCACCGAACTCGTCGACCGCTACCAGAAGTCACCGCTTCAGATCATGCGTCCGCTGTATGTGGACCCGCTGCGGCCCGACATGCCGGTGACCTATCTGATGTCCACCGGCGGCGGCATCGTCCAGGCCGACCGCAACCGCATCGACATCGACTGCGGCCCCGACACCGCCGTACACCTGACCACTCAGGCCGCCACCAAGCTGCATCGAGTGGAGTTCGACCACGCCACCCAGATCGTCAACCTCGCCGCTGGGTCCGGCAGTTACGTCGAGTACCTGCCCGATCCGCTGATCCCTTACCGGGACGCGCGCTTCTACCAGCACACCCGGGTGACCGCCGATCCCACCGCCACCGTGCCGCTGGGCGAGACGATCGCGGCGGGCCGCCTGGATCGCGGCGAACGGCACGCCTACCGCCTCCTCTTCAGCGACCTGGAGATCCAGCGCCCCGACGGGGAGTTGCTGGTGGTGGACACCGTCCGGCTGGATCCGCACGAGACTGGCTCGGTGACCGGCCCGGCGGTCTTCGCCGGTCACGACCTGATGGCCACGCTCTTCGCGGTCACCCCGCTCGCCCCCGCGGCGGAGGTCGCCGACACCCTGCACGAAGCTCTGCTGACCAGCGGTCTGGCTTTCGGCGTGAGCGTACTGCCTGATGACTGCGGAGCATGGGCGCGGATCATGGGCAGCGACTCGCCCGCGGTCACCCGCGCCATGCGCACCGCCTGGGACGCCCTGCGCCGCCTGCTCATCGGGGTCCCCGCCCCCGACCTGCGCAAGAGCTGACGCCCCGTCGCCTCCCGAGAAGTGAGGCGTCTCGGGCAGCCCGCGTGGAACCGCCCCCACGCGGGCTGCCCGGGTGGGCGGGCCCATGAGCCCTGGTGCTTTCCGGCGAGCATAAGGACGGCTTACGCAGTGCATCGGGGAATGCCTCTTCTGCTGACGCATAGGCCGTGCGCAGCCTGGAAGCAGCCTCTTCCCCCCGCGCAGGCGGACGTGGCACCGGTCCGAGGCCACCGATACGAGGAATCCCCCCATGTGCCCGCTCAAGCCCGCACCGCATCCGGCGAGCCGAGTCGGCCGACAGCGCGCCGACCGGGCCCCCGCCGCTCACGGCACGGCCTCCCACACCAGCCGACTCGGCCTCGCCGGAACCGTACGGCCGGTGACCGCCGCTCGCCGACACGTTCATGACACTCTCCGGTGCTGGGGCCTGACCGGCGCCGTGCTCGACGACGCCCTGCTGGTGGCCTCGGAGCTGGTCGCCAACGCCGAGCAGCACGCGGCGGGAGGTGGCGGGCCGCTGGAGATGCGGCTCACCTTCCGCACCGGCCACGTGATCATCGCGGTCAGCGACGCCGAGTCCCGTCGCCCCGTGTGTCACCCCGCCGACGGCGGCGCCGAGTCCGGGCGTGGCCTGGCCATCGTCCGCGCGCTCGCACAGGCCCTCGGCTGCCGGGTCGGCGCGGGCCGGAAGACGGTGTGGGCCAGGCTCACGGTGCCGGATTCAGGCCCATCGACCGGCGGCGCGCCGACGCACGAGCAGCTGTGTGAGGGCTCGGGTCGCCGGTGAGGAATCGGCGGCACGCGTCGTGAGGTGGATGTTCCGGGCCGCTCCTCTCGGCTCGCTGATCTCCAGGTAGGTCACGCTCGGCCGGGGCGCCGCTGCCAGCCCCGGGACGAGGGCCACGCCGAAGTCGGCCGCCACCATGTCGAGCAGCATCTCGTAGTGGTCGGAGCGGAAGGCGATTTCAGGTTCGAAGCCCTCGGAGCGGCACAGGAGTTCGGTGACGGCCTGGAACCCCTCGCTCGGCACGGTCGAAAGCCAGGTGGCCTCGGCGTAGTCGCGAAGCCGTGCCGTCGTCTGGCCCGCACGGTGCAGATGCGGGGGGACCGCGAGCAGGATCCGGTCGCAGTGGAGCTGGAGCTGTCGCAGCCCACGCAGGTCGGGCGGGGACAGGTGCTCGTATTGATGTGTGACGGCCAGGTCGATTTCTCCGGCGGCCACGGCGGGGATCGCGACCTCGGGTTCGGCTTCGGTGAAGAACAGGGAAACGTCGGCGTGCCGCTGCCGGAAAGCCATGAGAGCGGGCACGACCAAGGGGGTCGCGGCGGTGGCGAACGCCGCGACGCGCATCCTGCCGCCACGCAGACCGGAGACGGCGTGAACGGCTTCCTCCGCGGCGTCGAGCTCCGCGAGGACGCGGTGGGCGTGCTCCACCAGGACGCGACCCGCTTCGGTCAGGCGCACGCTGCGCGCGGAGCGTTCCAGCAGGGCGATGCCCAGGTCCTGCTCAAGTGTGGACAGCTGCTGGGAGGCGGCCGACGCGGTGCAGCCCGCGCGCTCCGCGGCGCCCGCGATCGACCCGGTGCGGGCGATGTCCCGAAGCAGGCTGAGCCTTCGCGGATCGAGCATAAGGAAATCATACGCTCAGCTGAAGGAAGTCGGTATCGTCCTGATGCTCGGCGTTGGGAGAACGTGGCTCGACACACCGTCGAACCCCAGGAGGGCCCATGCCGTCCACACCTTCCGACGCCCCGGCCGGGCAGCTCGCCCCGCGCCTGGTCCGGCCGCCTACGGCCGAGGACCTGGAGCTGGCGTGGCGGACGGTCAGCGCCCACCTGCCTCCCACACCGGTCGACTTCGGCACCGGAGGTCCCTCCGGTGCGGACCTCGCCCTCAAGCTGGAGTCCCTGCAACCCACGGGATCCTTCAAGATCCGTGGAGCGCTCACCTCGCTTTCGGCCCTCCCCGAGGGCGTTCGCGTCGTCACGGCGTCCGCCGGCAACCACGGCCTGGGCGTCGCCTACGCGGCCCGGGCCCTCGGCCGTCCGGCCACCGTCGTCGTCGCCGAGAACGCCTCACCCGCCAAAGTGTCCGCGCTGCGTCGTTTCGGCATCGACCTGGTGCGGACCGGAAGCTCCTTCGACGAGGCCGAGGCCCACGCCCTGGCCCTCGCCGACCACGGTGGCCATTACCTGTCCGCGTACAACGATCCGTACGTCATCGCCGGTCAGTCGACCATCGGCCGGGAACTGGACACGCAGCTCGACGGTGAGCTGACGGTGGTGTGCGGGATCGGCGGTGGCGGGCTCGCCTCGGGCCTCGGCCTGTGGGCCCGGTCGCGTCCCGGCGTCCAGGTGGTGGGTGTGGAGGCCGAGGTGTCCACGGCGGTCAGCGCCGCCGTGCGGGCAGGCCGACAGGTCACCGTGAGCATCGGGGAAACCCTCGCCGACGGCATGGCCGGAAACATCGAACCCGGCACGGTGACTCCCGGCCTGATCGCCCGGCATCTGGCGGCCACGGTGACGGTCACCGAGGCCGAGATCCGCGCGGCGATCCGCTACCTGGTCGCCGAACGGGGTTGTGTCGCCGAGGGTTCCGGCGCGGTAGCCGTCGCGGCCCTGCTGGCGGGAAAGGTGCCCCTCCGCGGGCGCGCGGTGGCCGTTGTCTCCGGCCGCAACATCACGCTCCCGGCCCTCGCGGACGCGTTGGAGCCGTCCACCTGACCTCGTCCGTCCACGGCACCGCACGCCGATGACGTCCGAGAGTTCACGCCCTCGCGTCCGGTGGCGCGCCGGTCCCGCGAGCCGTTCCCCACTCCGCCTCGCTCCCACACATCCCCCACCGCCTCCTCGTGCCCCCAGGGAGAAACCATGTCCCCACACAGTGGTGCGCTGCTTCCGCCACGTACTCGCCCGTGCGTCCACGCCGCTCTGGCGGCAGGCGTCGCACTGGCCCTCGCCGCCGCCTGTGCCAACCCCGACGACGCCGGTTCGTCGTCACCCACCGCTTCCGCCGGGACGAAGGCCACGGGACCGGTGAAGCGCGACCCGGCCCTCTACGCCATGGTGCCGGCCGACTACCGGAAGGCAGGCCGCATCAAGGTCGCGACCAACGCGCCCTTCCCGCCCTTCGAGATGTTCGCCGGGAACAACAAGCTCACCGGTCTCGAGATCGACCTCGGTCACGCCCTGGGCCAGCGGCTGGGTGTGCCGTTCGAGTTCTCCCAGCAGCCCTTCGACGGTCTGCTGCCGGGCTTGCAGGCGAAGAAGTACGACGTGCTGATGGCCGGTCTGTTCGACACCAAGAAGCGCGAGAAGACCATCGACTTCGTCACCTACGCGCGGTCCGGTTCCGCCGTCATGGTCGCCAAGGGCAATCCCGAGGACATCAAGACGCTGGCCGGTCTGTGCGGGAGTCAAGCCGCCGCGCAGACCGGTGCCCAGCAGATCGCCTTGCTCGAGAAGCAGAGCCGCGACTGCACCACGAGCGGCAAGAAGGCCGTCGTCATCAAGACCTTCCCGCAGTTCTCCGACGCACTGCTGGCCCTGAAAACCGGCAAGGCCGATACGGTCCTCGGCGACCTTCCCGCCGTGCGCTACTCCGCCGAGAAGGACGGATCGGTCGAGGTCGTGACCGATCCGGCCGCGCCGAGCGGGTACGGCGCCGAAGCGATGGGCATCGGGCTGCCCAAGGACGAGCCGACCCTGCGCGACGTCGTCCGGAAGGCGCTGGCCGGTCTGATGAAGGACGGAACCTACCGCAAGATTCTCGACGCCTACGGCGTCGGTCACATCGCCGTACAGGCTCCGTCCGTCAATCAGGCAGGGGGCTGAGCCGATGACCCACGTTCCGTCCGCCGCCGTGTCCCCGGCCGTCCATGACGTGGACCTCCCCGTCCGCAAGCTCCGCAGACCGGGCCGCACTGTCGCCGCCGTCCTGGCGACACTCTGCGCCGCCGGGATCGCCTGGAGCTTCGCCACCAACCCCCACGTCGAATGGCACACCGTCGGCGCCTACCTGTTCGCTCAACTCACTGTGCGGGGCGTCTGGGTGACGTTCTACCTGACGGTGGTGAGCATGCTGATCGGAGTGGTCGGCGGCACCCTGATCGCCGTGATGGCACTGTCCGACAACTACGTGCTGCGCACCATGGCCACCGCCTACACAGCCCTGTTCCGCGGCACCCCCGTCCTTGTGCAGATCATCTTCTGGGGGTTCATCGGAGCGTTCTTCCCCCACGTCACCCTCGGCATCCCCTTCACCGACATCGTCGCGTACTCGGCCCCGACCAGCAGTCTGGTCTCGGCGACCACCGCCGCCATCCTGGCCCTCGGGCTCAACGAGATCGCCTACGCGGCGGAGATCGTCCGCGGCGGTATCGAGTCCGTGGACCCGGGCCAGCGGGAAGCGGCCTCCGCGCTGGGACTCGGCCCGGCCACCACGATGCGCCGCATCGTCCTGCCGCAGGCGATGCGGGTGATCGTGCCCCCGATGGGCAACGAGGTCATCACCATGCTCAAGACCACATCGCTGGTCTCGGTCATCGCGGGCAACGACCTGATGACCAATCTTCAGCAGGTCTACTCCCAGAACTACAAGGTCATCCCGCTGTTGGTGGTCGCCTCCCTCTGGTATCTCGCGCTCACCGCCGTCTTCACCCTCGGGCAGCGTCAGCTGGAGAGGCACTACGGCCGCGGCACCCTGTCCGGCTCCGCCCGCGGGGGACGGCACTCCAAGGGCTCCCGGAGAGCCCCGGCGACCGGGAGGTCACGATGAACACTCCCATGGTCAGTGCGGTCGGCGTGCACAAGGCGTTCGGCCACAACGAGATCCTCAAGGGGATCGACCTCACCGTCGAACAGGGCGAGGTCGCCTGCCTGGTCGGTCCCAGCGGATCGGGCAAGAGCACCTTCCTGCGCTGCGTCAACCACCTGGAGAGCATCGACTCCGGACAGCTGTATGTCGCCGGTGAGCTCGTCGGATACCGTCGGCACGACGGCTGGCTCCAGGAACTCTCCGAGAAGGAGAGCGCCCTGCGCCGCAGCAGCATCGGGATGGTCTTCCAGCGCTTCAACCTCTTCCCGCATATGACGGCACTCCAGAACATCACCGAGGCGCCCCAGCGCGTCCAGGGGCGCACCCGGGCCGAGGCCGAGGAAGAAGCCCACGGCCTGCTCGCCCGCGTCGGTATGGCCGGGCGGGAGAACCAGTACCCCTCACAGCTGTCGGGAGGCCAGCAGCAGCGGGTCGCCATCGCCCGCGCCCTGGCCATGCGGCCGCAACTGATGCTCTTCGACGAGCCGACCTCCGCCCTCGACCCCGAACTCGTCGGCGAGGTGCTCCACGTCATGCGGGATCTCGCGGAATCCGGCATGACCATGGTGGTGGTGACCCACGAGATGGGCTTCGCCCGCGAGGTCGCCGACCAGGTCGCCTTCCTCGACGACGGCCGCGTCGTCGAGCACGGCACCGCCACGGACGTCCTGACCACACCCGCTCATGAGCGCACCCGCGCTTTCCTCGCCCAGGTTCTGTAGGAGGCGGCCATGACCACACCGGACGCCGCCGCCATCGCACCGGACCGGCACGGTCTCGACGAAGTGGTCGAGCTGTGCCGGGACCTGATCCGCATCGACACCAGCAACTTCTTCGACGGCACCGGGCCGGGGGAGCGGCCGGCGGCCGAGTTCGTCGCCCACCGGCTCGACGAGGCAGGCATCGACAGCACCCTTCTGGAGGCCGCCCCACGCCGCACCAGCGTGGTCGCCAGGATCCCCGGACGCGACCGCTCACGGCCGGCCCTGCTCGTCCACGGCCATCTCGACGTCGTGCCCGCCGACCCGCACCACTGGTCCGTCCACCCCTTCTCCGGCGAGATACGGGACGGCTGCCTGTGGGGCCGAGGAGCGGTCGACATGAAGAACATGAACGCCATGATCCTGGCCGCCGTACGACAGCTGGCCCGCAGCGGCGAACTCCCCGCCCGGGACGTGGTCCTGGCCTTCCTCCCGGACGAAGAGGCCGGAGGCCACCACGGATCACGCTGGCTGGCCACCCACCACCGCGACCTCCTGGACGACTGCGACCAGGCGGTCAGCGAGATCGGCGGCTTCTCCGTCGACCTGTCCGGAACCGACCGGCGCGTCTACCTCGTCGAGACCGCACGCAAGGGCGTCGCCTGGCTGCGCCTGCGCGCCCGCGGCACACGCGGCCACGGCTCGCTGCTCACCGACGACAACGCCACCGCGCGCCTGGCCGGGGCCGTGACCCGGCTCGCCCGGCACGTCTGGCCCCTCGAGCTCACACCGACCACCACCCGTATGACGGACGAACTCCGGCGGCTGACGGGGATCGATGTGACCGAGGACGACCTCGGCCGCACCCCACTCGCTCCCCTCGCCGGGCTGATCGGCGCCTCCCTGCGGCATGTGGCCAATCCGACCGTGCTGCGGGCCGGCGACACCATCAACGTCATCCCGTCCGAAGCGGAGGCGCTGGTGGACGGCCGGTTCGTCCACGGTCTGCACGAGGAGTTCCTGCGCACCGTCGGTGAACTCGCCGGGCCCGGGGTGGAGATGGAGATCCTCGACTTCACCGCCTCGGCCGAGACCGACCCCCACGGCACACTGGTGGACGCCATGCACCGGGCGCTGCGCGCCGAAGACCCCGCGGCAACGGTGATTCCCTACTGCTCCGCCGCCTCGACCGACAACGCCTCCTTCGCCCCGCTGGGCATCCAGGGCTTCGGCTTCGCTCCACTCCAGCTGCCGCCCGGCTTCGACTTCGCGTCCATGTTCCACGGCACCGATGAGCGCGTTCCGGTGGAGAGTCTCCGCTTCGGAGCCCGCGCTCTGTACCGGTTCCTCACCGACAACTGAGAGCCCGGAAGACCGCAGCGTCCCCGCCGACACGCCCCCCTCAGCCTCGTCATTCAGCCCCTGGAAGGACATATGCCTCTCACCACCATCGCCACCACGGCGGCCCCCGAACCGGTGGGCGCCTACAGCCAGGGACGCCGCATCGGCCCGTTCCTCCAGGTCAGCGGCCAGCTGGCCACCGATCCCTCGACCGGGACGCTCCTCGCGGCCGATGTGGCCGGCCAGACCCGGCGCGTACTCGAACAGGCACAGGCCGTCCTCGCCGCGGAGAGCGCCGGCTGGCAGGACGTCCTGATGGTCCGCGTCTTCCTGGCCAGCGACGACGACGACGACTTCGAGGCCATGGACAGTGCCTACCGCGGCTTCCTGGCAGCGCCCTTCCCCCCGCGCACCACGGTCACCGCCGGCCTGGCCCCTGGAGCACTCATCGAGATCGACGTTCTGGCCGTGCGGCCCCCCGGCGGGCGGGCCGACGCCGTGGGGCGGGAGGAACATCCATAGGGCGCGCTCAGCGGCTGCTCAGCGGCTTGCCGTACTTGTGGACCGTCGAGAGGTGCGGGAGGCCGAGCGTGCGGGGGGAGAAGGCCGCCGCGCCGTGGGCCGTGCCCTTGGGGAGGAGCCATGCGGCGCCCAGGGAACCGTTCTCACCAGGGGAGCCGACCGTGACATCCGGTACGCCGTCGGCGTTGTAGTCGCCCGTGGCCACCGCCGCGCCGAAGGTGTCGCCCGCCTCGGCGACACCCGGGACGCCCGGCGTGTCCTGGTTCCAGGCGACGGACGTGGCAGCGCCGCCCGCGTCGAGCAGGCCCTGGGCGCCGCCGTGGAGCAGCCAGGCGGCGCCCGCCCCCGCCTTGCTTCCGATGGCCTCAGCGGGCGCGCCCGCGACCAGGTCGTCGCGGCCGTCGCGGTTGACGTCGGCGACGGCGAGGGCGGCGCCGAAGCGGTCGCCGTCCTCGGCCACCCCCGGGACGCCCGTGGTGTCCTGGTTGAGGGTCTGGGCGCGGGTGCCGAACGAGCCGCTCGCGGGGCTTCCATAGTGGATATGGACACCGCCACCCTTGGCGAGTGTCTCGGGGCCGCACGGGTCGTCGATGTTCTCGTCGGCGATCTCACGGCATTCGCCGAGCGCCAGGTCGTCGTGGCCGTCGCCGTCGAAGTCGCCGGCGGCCAGGGCGGTCACACCGGCGTTGTCCGTGTTCCAGAAGTTGGCCATCTCGGACCGGTCGGTGTCCCACTTCCACAGGCGCACATGGGACTGCGTGTTGGGGACACCCGCGGTCCAGTACGCCACGGCCAGGTCCGCCGTGCCGTCGCTGTCGAAGTCACCGGTGGCAAGGACGGGGGCGCGACCGCCCATGGGGGCGGCGACGACGGTGGTGACCATGCTGTCCTCGCCTTGGATGACACGGGCGACGACCTTGTCCGTGCCGCCGATCACGATCGCCTTGTTGCCGCCGCCGGTCAGGTCGGCGGCCGCGACCGATGTGCCGTACGCGGCCGACGGCGAAGGTCCGGTGAGGACCGTCGACCCCGGGCCCGGCCCGTCCTCCGAGCCGCCGACGGCGATGACCATGCCCGCGTCCTTGCCGCGGTCGGTGACGTCCTCGCCGGGGACACCGACGAGCAGCTCCGCGATGCCGTCGCCGTTGAGGTCCGTCAGGGCCACGGATGCGCCGAAGCGGTCGCCGGTCTCCGGGGCGCCGGGAACCTCGGGAGTGGCCTGGGTGACACGGATGCTTCCGTGGGCGCCGATACCCTTCGGGCCGCCCCGGACGACGTTCACATACCCGGCCTTGGCCAGGCCGCCGACGGTCCCGTCCGGGACGCCGACGGCGAGGTCCGCGTAGCCGTCGCCGTTGAAGTCGCTCGTGGCGGTGCGGGGTGCGGCAGCGGCGGGACCGGACGGGAGCACGAACCCGACGGTGGCCGCGGCGGCTGCGATGGCGTATGTCAGGGTGCGGCGGCTGTGTGGCACGGAGGCTCCCACTCGGTCGATGAGGTGCGCGTTCGTCTGGTGTGACCGTCGAGGGGCGGAGCTGGTTGTACGGAGTTCACCGGTGATTGGTGCCGGGTTCATGAGGGAGGCGAGGGCCCGATCCCGCGGGAGACGCCCGCGCCGTGCCCGCGCTGCGGAAGAGCGGCGCGGGCACGGCGGCAGGATGCGAGTCGTGATACGGAGTGGCTTGTGCTCAGCCCTTTCGCCCGGCCAGCGCGTGAACCGTGCCGTCGTCCGTGAGGGCGAAGACCCAGTCACCACTGACGGAGAGGGCCGAAGCCACTCCTCCGCCGAGCTTGTACTCGGTCCGCTGTGTGCCGGTGGCGCGGTCGAGCACCAGCAGACGGCCGTCCCACGTTCCCACGTACACCGAGGACTTCGTCACCAGGGGGTGCATCGTGGGCGATCCCGCGCCGGCCTCGCAGCCCATGGCGACCCGCCAGGGGTCGTCCAGCGGACTCTTGCCCGGCAGATATCCGGCCTTGGTCTCCCACACCGGTTTCGACGGATCGGACGCGCTCGTGTCGTAGGCGCGTACGACACCGTCCCGGCCCGCGACATAGGCGATGTCGCCCCACACGGCGGGGCTGGTGAGCGGGGACTTCCCCGGCTCACAGGTGGCGGTGCCGCCCGGCTTGGACTCCCAGGTCACCGCGCCCGTCTTCGGATCGTGCCCGCGGACGCCGTAGGCCGTGAACGTCACCAGCTTCGCCGGGCCCGACGCGGGGTCCGTCAGCACAGGCGAGGAGTGGCTGTCGATGTCGCCCGCGGTGTCCTTCGACCACAGCCGGGTGCAGGTCGCGAGGTCCATCGCGATGACGGTGTTGCTCGACATGGAGTGCAGATAGGCGGTGTGGGAACCGGGCTCGCGGATGGCGGTGCTGTGCGCCTGGCCCCAGGAGAACGCGGCTTCGAAACCGCCCGGCAGCCGTTCGCCGGTCGTGGCGTCCCGACAGCGGATCGTGTGCGCGTCCTGGTAGACGGCGACCGTACGGTCCTGGCCGGTGAGCGGGAAGACGCTCACCGGTCCGCCCGCGCGTCCGTAGCGGCGCACGGTGTCGCCGTGGGTCTCCTCACGGTCGATCGACTCCCAGACGACCTTGCCGTTCGTGGCGTCCAGCGCGTAGATCCGTCCGACGCCGGTGGTCAGATAGACCCGTCCGCCGTGGAGGGCCGGCGTCGATTCGGCGTCGCCGTCCAGGTAGGTACGCCAGAGTTCGCGGCCGGACGCGATGTCGTACGCGAGCATCATGCTGTACGGCGAGTCGAAGGCGCGGGAGGAGACGATCAGGCGGCCGTCCGCGGCCACCGAGCCGTTCAGGTTGAACTGCTCGCCGGTGTGCCGGGTCCACTGGAGGTCGAGCCGGTCGCCCGGGTTGTCGCCGCTCGCGGAGCGCCCCGCCTCGTCGCGGCCCTGCCGCAGCCAGTCCTGCCCGGTCTTCGGCGTGGTCAGCTCGGAGTCGGGGACGACGGCGAAGGTGCTCTTCCGCACCGGGAACGCCTTGCCCCTGGTGTCGTACGCCGTCGCCTCGGTGGTGTAGGTGCCGGGCCGCAGCCCGCGCAGCGGTGTGGCGCTCGCCCGGGTCCAGGCCCCGCGTGCGTCGGGGCAGGGCTCGGCCTCGCCGCCGGGCGGGGTGTAGCAGTTCTGGACGCCGGGCCCGGCGGCACCCGTGCCGAACCGCGCGTTCGTCCGCTTCACGACATGGCCCCGGGCGTCCCGCACGGTCAGCGTGGCGTTCGCGGGGGTACGGCCGTCGTCCTCCGCGTACACCTCGACGGGCACCCCGGCCCGCGCGCCGTGCACGCTGCCCTGCGCGGGGCTGACCAGGGTGGCGTCGTCATCGATGTCGAACTGCCGGTGGATACCCGTCACATGACCGGTGTCCTCGTCGCGGCGGGTACGCGGGTCGTCGGTGATCCCGCTGAAGTCGAGCACCTTGTAGTCGGGGTGGGCTCCGTCGATGCCGTACGTGCCCTGATTGTTGACCTCGACCGACCGCTTGAAGGCGCCGCGGCGGAACTCCGCCTGCTGGTTGTGCCCGGCCGCGACCATCCGTACGTCGTACTTGGCCAGCTCGTCGATGGTCGGCTGCATGCCCGCGCCGGGGCCCCACTGGGTGAAGAGTGAGCGGTGCGCGAAGACGAACACCTGCTTGCCGACCGCGTGCGTGGCCAGGTCCCTGCGCAGCCACTCCAGCTGCGGTCCGAGCCCGCTGGCGTCGTAGTTGTCCTCCAGCACCACGATGTGGCGGCCGTTGCGGTCGAAGCTGTACCACTCGGGGGCGAGGTTGCGGCGGTAGTACTCCAGGCTGCCCGCGTAGCCCTTGGACGTGGCCGTGCCGCCGAAGTCGTGGTTGCCCATCACGGGGTAGAAGGGGTGGCCGAGCCGCCCCTCCTCGAGCCCTTTGCTGAACAGGTCGTAGGCGCCCTGACGGCGTGGCTCCTCCGCGTAGTCCGTGACGGTCAGGTCCCCGGTCGCGATCTGCATCGTCGCCCCGTCGACCTCCGACATCGCCCGCACCTGGCCGGTCCACTGGGGCAGCACCGTGCGGGCCTCGGTGTCGGTGCGGTTGCCGACCTCGGAGTCGGAGTTCATCACCCACTTCTCGGTGGGCCGAGCGGCGTTGCGGTCCGGTACGAGCGCGAAGTCGACGCCACTGCCACCGGTCTCGGGGACCTTGTGGAAGAACCGCGGGATGTAGTCCTCGCGCAGGGCCGGGGTGTACCCGTCGGGCGAGACGATGCTGACGAGATCCGTCTCGCGTCGCGACGGGTCGATCTCCAGGGTGTACGAGCCGTCGGCGCGGGTGGTCGCCCACACGGCGCCGTCGGTGACATCGACCCCCGCCATGGCCCGCTCGCCCTTGTCCCGCTTGCCGTTGCCATTGCCGTCCCGGAAAACACCGCCCTTGACGGTGACGGTTTCCGGTGCCGCGTCATCGGCGAACGCGACCTGCGGCACCAAGCAGGACAGGACGACGACCCCGGCGGTCGCGACCTGAAAACGGCGGCTTGTGCGCAGGCCACGGAAGAGGGACGGCAACGACCGGGCGACGAGGACGAGCACGACACCGCCCGCCGCCACGAGTGCGACGGTGGGCCAGGGGAACGCCGGCAGGGCGTGCGCGCCCTTGGCGTCGACGAGAGGCGTGGCCGCCGAGGCGTCGACCGCGGTGCCGTCGAACTCGACGACGACCTGGCTCAGTCCGCCCTCGTCCAGCAGCGCACTCAGATCGAGCGCGTCGAGCCGGCAACTCCAGGCCAGTTCGACCACGACACCGCCGGGGACCCCTCCGTCGTCACCGGGCACCCCCGAACCGGTGGCCGGGCACGCGGCCGGCAGCACCGTGGACGCCCAGCCACCGGCGTCGGCGGCGGACACCACATCGTGGTGCACGAGGAGACGGCCCTTGGTGGCGTGATCACCGGTAGTGACGACGAGCTCGGCACGCTCACGCGAGACATGTGCCAGAGCGGGCTGGGCACCGACGCCCAGCACAAGGAACAGCAGCACGAGACAGAGCCCGCCGACTGTGCGTATGTGTTTCATGGCAGCGGAGGCTAACCATGATTCACCCGTTTCTGACCAGGGCCGAACGACTTTCACCAGGCCGTCCGAAAGAGTTCAGACGCGGAGCGGACGGGGACGCGCGCCGTTGCGAGGGCCCAGCGCGCGCGAACGGCCCCGCGGAACGCCCGTCCGTCGCGGGTTGTCTCCTTGGAGGGGCAGTTCCCGGGCACGAGCTCAGCGTCTGATTCCCGCCAGCATGTCCCTTCCGGTACCCGCATGCTGGGGCCATGGCCTACCGTTTCGTCGGCATCATCGACCGCTATCTGCTCTCCAGCTCCGAGTTCACCCGCAGACTGTCCGCGGTACGCCCCGAACAGTGGACGGCCCCCACCCCTTGCGCGGAATGGGACGTCCGTCACCTCGTCAACCACATGACCCGGGGCAACCTCAACTACATCTCTCTGCTGGACGGCGGCTCGGCCGCCGACTTCCTCCGGCACCGGGATGAGGACGCGCTGGGTGACGATCCGGTGGGCGCCTATACCCGCTCGGTGCGGGAGTGCGCCGCGGCGTTCCGGAGGCCGGGCGCCCTCCAGCAGATCCTCGACTACCCCCTTGGCCCGGTGACCGGTGAACAGGCCCTCGCCGTCCGGACCACGGACGCGACCATTCACACGTGGGACCTGGCGCGTGCCCTCAACGCTTCCGAGGAACTCGACCCGGGGCTCGTGGCCTGGATCGAGGACCACCTCAGCGAAATCTACGCCGGCTTGGCGGAGTCCCCCGTCTCCTCCGACACCACCCACCGCTTCTTCGCCACCCCGGCGGCCCCACCCCTGGCCGGGGAGGCCCGGCAAGCCCGGTTGTTGCGACTGATGGGCCGCTGAGCGAGAGGACCCGTGCTCAGGGAGCCGGGGACCCGGCGGCCCGGCTGCCGCCTGGGAGCGGCACCAGCTGGTGCAGGCGGTCGCCGGCCCTCGCCGCAGGGGTTCCGGTGAGCCGGAAACACCTGCGGGACGCTTACGAGTTGGGCGTGTGTTCACACCTTCTCGTGCCGGCTTGTCGTCCTGGCCTGAGTCTCCGGAACGGTCTGGTCTGTCGTGTGGACGTAGCGGTCGCTGACCAGTACGACGGCGAGCGAGAGTACGGCGAGTGCGGTGAGCCAGAAGGCTGGTGCGAGGGGTGTGTCGAGGGTGGCGAGCAGCCAGGTGACGGCGACCGGTGTAAGGCCGCCGAAGAGCACGACGCCCACGTTGTAACTGATGGACAGGCCGGTCCCCCGGACGGTGGTGGGGAAGAGTTCGGCCATGCGGGCGGCGAGGGGGCCGGTGTACCAGGGTTTGATCAGCCCCATCAGCGTCATGACGATGCCCATCGTGGCGAAACTCGGCGCGGCCCGGAAGAGCAGGAACAGGGGGACGCTGGTGACGGCGATGCCCGCCGCCGCGATGGTCAGCATCTTGGTGCGGCCGATGACGTCCGAGACATGACCGGCGAGCGGAGCGATCAGCACCATGATGGAGCCGGTGAGCATGACCGTGGTGAAGCCGGTCGACGCGGGCAGATCGTACTGCCGGATGGCGTACGTCGGCATGAAGGTGATCAGATACGAGTAGGCGGTGGACACCGCGAGGATCCCGATGCAGAGCGCCATCCTGGTCTTGTGTGAGCCCAGTGTCCGTACGACGGGATGCTTTGCGGGCGTGGTGCGGCGCGCCTGGCTGAACTCCGGTGTCTCGCTGAGGTTTTTGCGGATGTGATAGCCGACGGGGCCGAGCAGCAGACCGAACGCGAAGGGGACTCGCCAGCCCCACGCCTCGAACTGCGCGTCGTTCAGGGCTCTGCTGGTGATCAGGAGCAGGAGAGTGGCCAGAACGGTGGCGAGGGCCTGGCTGGCCGCCTGCCAGCTGGCCATGAGGCCTCGCCGGTTGGCGTTCTGCTCGACGAGATAGCCCGTGGCGCTGCCGAACTCTCCGCCCGCGGAGAACCCTTGCATCAGCATCGCGAGCACCATGCCGATCGGTGCGGCGATACCGATCGTGTCGTAGCCGGGCAGGAACGTGATGATCAGCGTGGCGAGCACCATGATGCGGATGGAGGCCATCAGCGCCGGCATCCGGCCCGCGCGGTCGGCGTAGGCGCCGAGGACGAGCGCGCCGACCGGGCGGACACCGTAGGCCAGTGCGACGGTGCCGAATGTCAGGAGGAGGGAGCCCGTTTCGTCCTGGCCGGGAAAGTATTGCTCTGCGATGGTGCTGGCAGCCAGGGTGTACGCGGTGAAGCTGAGCCACTCCAGGGCGTTCCCGACCGATGCCGCGGCCACGGGCCGCCACTGACCGGTCATCTTCCTCCTCCGATGCTGCGCAGGACCGCGGCCGCGGTCACGATGCCGTCGTGGAATCGGGCGAGTTCGAAGTTCTCGTTGGGAGCGTGGTTGCGCTCGTCGACGTTGCCCAGCGGAATGCCGTAGCAGGGCAGTCCGAGCCCGTCGGTGATACCGGCGATCGGCAGGCTGCCTCCCATCGCGGGCGCGAGCAGCGGTGGCTTGTCCGCCGTGGCGCTCACCCCGTCGAGCACCGCCTGTGCGTAGGGCGCGTCCGGCAAGGTACGCGAGGGCTCCATCATGGCTTTGAAGACGACCTCGGCGTGCGGAAGCCGGGCGGCCACATGCCTGCGCACGGCGTCGACGACCGTGGCGGCCCGCTGTCCGCAGGCCAGCCGCATGTCACAGCGGGCGACCGCGACCGACGGGATCACCGACCGGTGCTCCTGATTGTCCAGGCAGGTGAGTGAGTTGATGCTGAAGGTGGGCAGCGCCAACCGCTCGTTGACCCCGGCATCGCCGCACATGTCCATGCGGTCGAGCCCGACCCCGGCCAGTAGCTCCTGTGGGCCCACGGGCAGCGCGTCAAGTGCCGCACGCTCGGCTGTGGTCAGCGCGGTGGTGTCGGCGTCATGGCCCTCGATGAGGATGCGCCCGTCGGGTGCCCGCATCGTGGACAGCAGCCAGACCAGCTCCCATGCCGGGTTGGGCGCGACGTTGCCCCAGTTCCCCGAATGCAACGCGGTCTCCGCGCCCCGGACGGTGATCTCGAAACTCACCGCGCCGCGCACCCCGAGCAGCACGGTCGGTTCGTAGCTGTCGTGAACCGGCCCGTCGCTCCACACCGCGACGTCCGCGTCGAGGTCGGTGCGCATCCCCGCGAGCGTGGCCGCCAGATGCGGACTGCCGATTTCCTCCTCGCCGTCGAGCAGTACCGTCACCGAGCAGGGAAGGCCCCCCTCGCTCGCGCGCAGCGCGCGGACGGCGAGCAGCTGCGCGAGATGCTGCCCTTTGTTGTCGCCCGCGCCGCGCCCGTACATCCGGCCGTCACGGATCGCGGCTTCGAACGGCGGGCTGTCCCACTGCTCGAGCGGGCCGGCGGGCTGCACGTCGTAGTGACCGTAGATCACCACGTGCGGGCTGCCCTCGGGTCCCGGTGCATGACCCGTCACCAGCGGCCACCCGCCCGTCTCGACGACCCGCGGCTCCAGCCCGCTTGCGGCCAGCAATCCACGGGCGTGCTCGACTGCCTCCGGCATGCCCTCCCCGGTGGCACTGATGCTCGGTACCCCGATCCAGCGAGCCAGCAGCTGTTCGTGCCGCGCACGGTGGCGCGCCACGTATTCCTTGATGTCCTCGATCGAGCCCATGCCACCGTCCTTGCCAGCGGTTCCAAAATCTGAAATCGATGTCAATCGTGGCTATCGGTTATAGTGCTGTCAATGGCTGAACCCACGAAACTGCCGACGACTGAAGCGGAACCGCGCAAGCGGGCAACCCCCCAAGATCTGCGCGCTCTGACACACCCGCTCAGCTGGCGCATCCTGCGCCTCTGTCTGGAGAAGTCACAGACCAATCAACAACTCGCACAGCGACTCGGCGTCTCGCCGGCCACACTGCTGCGCCGCATGCGAGCCCTCACCGACGCCGGTTTCCTCACCGTCGAGCCACCGCGTCAGGGCGAACACGGGGCATGGGAACGCCCCTACCGCGCCACCGGCGCAACCTGGCGTCTCGACCTCGGTACGGACGCGGACCAACTGACGGGCCAGATCGACCTGGCCATCGTCGACGCCCACCGCGCTGAACTCATCGAGAGCGGTCCGAACCCCAGTCGGCACACCCGACGCGAGATCCTGCATCTCGACGCCACGACCCGCACGGAACTCGACCAGCGGATCGACGACCTCCTCGACGAGTTCCAGAACCGCTCCACACCGGATGGCACGCCCGTATCCGTCCTGTGGAACGCGGTCGAGCAGGCGGACACCCCCTAGGACCGGGTCGCCCGCCGGCACTCGTCCCCGGCGGACCCGCCCCGCCCGATCGGCGCGCTGCGGTCGTACGGGTCGACCTCTGGGCCGGTGTCGTCCGCGCGGCGGTCCGTGCCGAAGGGCGGGGTGAAGTAGCCCGTGGGGGCGCCGCAACCGCCGTTGGTCATGTCGTACTTGTACGAGACGATCGAGAACCTGCCCGGCTCGGTGATCACCTTGGCGGGGTCGTCCCAGTTCAGGACCAGCTCGCGCCGGACGATGGTGCGCACGATCTCGTCGTCGCCGACCGCGTCCGCGCGGGTGACCGGGTAGACGAAGGTGACGTCGGCGGTCACCTGGAGCGCGCCGCGCTTGCCCTCCCGGTAGGTGAGCCGGCCCCGGGTCTTCACGACGTCGCCGACCAGGTTGGTGCGGGAGGGCTGGAAGCGGCTGAAGAGGAGGAGGGGGTCGTTCTTCTCGCTCGGGGTGTGGAAGGCGGTCTTCAGGAGGTCTTGGACGTCCTTCTGATGCGGGTTGATCAGTGCGATCGCCTTCTCGGGGCGCTCGCCCCGAAGCACCCCGCGGTCCAGGCCGGACGCGACGAGGAAGTCCCGGCTGCGGGCGAGGGCCCGCCCGACCTCGGCCTCGCTCATCCAGCCGACCGCCCTGGCCTTCGGCACGGTGATCCCCGCCGCTCCGCTCGCCCACCTCGCCGCCGGCGAACCGCGGAACGGCTCGTCCCTGGTGGGGCGTTGGGCCGCCTGGCCCGGGGGAGCCTGGGTGGGGCGGGCGGTCTCGGCCGCCAGCGGCGGGGAGTCAGGGTCGTCGCCGGTGAACAGGTCCACTGTCCACCCCGGCGCGAGCGCCACCACCAGCAGCACCAGCGAGGCCAGCAGCCCGACCACGTACCAGCCCGTGCGCCGCTCGGGCCGCGCGGGCGTGTAGCCGCGCCAGCCCTCCAGGTCGCGGCCGGGCTCCGTGCCGGGCTCTGTGCGCAGCCGTTTCGCCACCTCGCGGGCCCGCGCCGATGGCTCCTTGGGCGCGTCGGCGGCACCCGCCACCGACTCGCGCAGAAACCGCTCCCACTCCTCGTCGGATCTGGACGAGCCGTTCGGCCCCGTATCCGCACTCATCCCCGACCCCCTGGCAATCAGCCCACCGCGGCCCACCCCCTGGGGCGCGTCCGCATAATGACACATTGCGCTGACAGCGAGGCCGGCCGGGGGCTCCGGACTCCAGGGTCTGTGGCTGGTCGAGACAGCTGTCATCTGGTCGCGCGGTCTGCCACCGCGCCCTCGCCGGCCCCCTTCCCGAGGATGAAGGTCGCCAGTTCCCCTGTGAGTGGACTCATCCAATGCGGCTGTGCACTCAGCGCTAACGACCTGGCCTCCGCAAACCGGAATCCTGGGGCAACAGGGCGGAGGGCGCAGGTGATCACGGTGACCGAGAGAGGTCCGGCCTGCGAACAACCACCTGTGTCCGGACCGTTGGCCTTCGGGCCTTCAAGGAGAGTGACCATGAGGAAGTTCGCGCGGAGCGCGGTAGTGGCAGGCGTGGGGTTCGCGCTGGCGGCGGTGGTGTCGCCGGTGGCCCACGCGGCCAGCCAGACCCCGGCCCCCAAGGCGCAGGGGCAGATCTGGGTGCACGCCTTCGAGAATGCCCCGACCTACGAGGAGGCCACCACCCATTCCCCGAAGGTGGGCAGGGGCATACGGAAGGGCGAGAGCGCCCCGGTCATCTGCATGTCCACGACCGGGTGGTACAAGAT
This sequence comes from Streptomyces sp. NPDC048636, assembly GCF_040650655.1. Taxonomy (NCBI): domain Bacteria; kingdom Bacillati; phylum Actinomycetota; class Actinomycetes; order Kitasatosporales; family Streptomycetaceae; genus Streptomyces; species Streptomyces sp. NPDC048636. The sequence goes on from NZ_JBEZHR010000006.1 coordinate 434,672, forward strand.
CCCTGACGCGAGCCAGGATCCCATCTGGGCCGAAGCGGATCACTTCGACTCCGTGGTCCACATGCCGAAGTGCTGACCACCTGACGGGTAGTGCCCTCGCGTTCCGTACACCGACCCGCGGGGCGAACACCCTGAGGGGAGCGGGCGGCGGCGCGCACGAGC
>NZ_JBEZHR010000006.1:434843-542656 GCF_040650655.1 Streptomyces sp. NPDC048636
CCACGCGCGACGCCTCGGCCTCGGGCCACCCCCCCGGGTGCGCCTCCCCCGGGGGGGGGGGCCCGCGCGGGCCGGGCCCCGCCGCGGGCGGGCACTACCCGTCAGGTGCGTGCGGCCGGCCGGCGCCACGACCGTCGCGGCAGACCGTCGGACCCACTCGCCCTCATCGTGTTCCCCGGCCGCATGGACCACCATCCCCTGTGTCCAACGGGTGTTCATCTTCGTCCCGCCGGCCCCATGGTGAACACCGCTTCCGCGTCCTTCGTCATGGTCCTGTTCGTCGACCTCCAGGACGCCGATGACACCCCCGCACCTGTGGTCGCCCGCATGCTCGGCCACCACGACGAGACCATCACCCGGCTCGCCACCGAGGCCGGAGGAACCTGGCGCCGCTGGGCACTCATCGGCCAACTGGTGACAGTCGGCGCGACCAAGAGGGGGCGAACACGCAGGTCGTAGAGCGCGCCTGGTGACAACTACCTCGACCAGTCACAAGGGCCGCGTTGGTCACCAGACTGCCGCCGGTGCGGCATCAGACCACGTTCGCCCGTTCCTCGCCCTGTGACGCCGGGATTGCCGCGGCCAGTTGATCGATGATCTCGCCGGCGGTCAGTACGCGTGCGAAGCCCTTGCGCAGGACGGCGAGTTCCGGTTCTTGCCGGGACTCTTCATCGGTGGCCGTGACGTCGGATCCGAAGACGACCTTGTAGCCGCGTTCGTATGCCTGCCGGGCCGTGGTGCCGCAGCAGTAGTTGGTGAGCGTTCCCGTGACGATGACCGTGTCGCAGTCGAGGTTGCGCAGCATCGTGTCGAGCGGGGTGTCGTAGAACGCTCCGTAGGAGGGCTTGCGGATCACGGCCTCGTCGGGGCGGCGGCCCATGGGCGCCCACACCTCGGCGGGGTTCGGCCGGCGCCAGTCGGTGTCGGCGTGCGGGAGGAACCGCAGGGCGCGCGGCCGGTCGAGTCCGAGATGGGTGTCGTCGAAGATGGTCCAGATCACCGGGACGGAGACCGCTCGGCATTCTTCGACCAGTTGGCGGAGCCGGGGCGCCATCCGGGTGGCCGCGGGCACCCAGTAGGGGCTCCAGCCGGGCCGGACGAATTCGTCTTGCATGTCGATGACCAGCAGCGCCGCCCGTTCGGGCCGAATGGCGAACGATGCCCGGCCGCACTCGTAAGCGTGGTGCGCCCGCGCGGTCACCCATTCCTCGGTGTACGTCATCCCCGCCTCCTGTATCGATTCGAGGTACCTCGGTTCGATGTGCGAGAGTAGCAGCATGCTCGAACTCGCGATCCTGGGATTCCTGGCCGAGGGGCCGCTGCACGGCTATCAACTGCGCCACCGGATAGCCCACTTGTCCGGCCATGCCCGGCCGGTCAGTGACGGCAGCCTCTACCCGGCAATCAACCGGCTGGTCAATGCCGGGCTGCTCGACCGGCGGACCGAACCGGGCGCCTCGGCCGCTCAGCGGCACACCCTGAGTCTGACCGACACCGGCCGCCGCGAGCTGCTGCGCCGACTGCGGGATGCCAACGGCCTGGACATCAGCGACAGCACCCGCTTCTTCACGGTCCTGGCCTTCCTCTCCTGCCTGCCCGACGCCGCCGACCAGCACGCGGTACTGCGCCGTCGGCTGGAATTCCTGGAGCAGCCCGCGAGCTTCTTCCACGACGGTGACCGACCACTGAGTGCCGACGACACCAACGATCCCTACCGCCGCGGCATGCTCACCATCGCCCGTGCCACCAGCCGCGCGGAAAAGTCCTGGCTTCGGGAAGTGCTGGCCTGACACCGCACCGACAGCCGCGGAAGGGAGCGTTGGTGTGGAGCCCAAACGCCGGGCCTCTTAACCGGGTGTCAGCCGTCTTGGTGGTTGTCTCACGTGGCAAGTTTCGCGAGCTTCTTGTAGCAGGTCAGGGCGGTGGCCAGGCCGAGGAGGGCGAGGAAGTGCGAGCCGTTTCGTTCGTATCGGACGGTGAGGTGGCGGTACCCGAAGACAGTCAGGCGATCGACCGTTCGATCTTCCAGCGGTGCCGACCGAGGCGTTCGCCGGACTCGATGCTGGGGACGGGCGTTGCGCGCGACGAGCCCGCCCTCGCGCAGCCGGGCCAGGTGTTCGGCGGAGAAGGCGCCTGGTCCGCGCGGAGTTCGAAGGGTCGGCGCCGCCGTGGTCCCCGGGGACGGCGGGTATGCCGCGGATGATCGGTTTGAGGGCGAGGCTGTCGTGCATGTTCGCGCCGGACACGGCGACGGCGCGCGGGGTGCCCCGGGCGTCGGACAGCACGTGTAGCCTGCTGCCCTTCTTGCCGCGATCGACCGGTTCGGCCCGGTCAGCGCACCGCCCGGTGCAGCCGACGCCACAGGCCGACCGACGGCGGCAACGGGGCGGCCAGCTCCTGGAGTTCATCAGGAACCAGCCGCTTCGATGGATCAGCACCCACGACCGGCATCATGCCGCACGAACATCAAGTCATGTGAGACAACCTCTAAGCCTTGATCGGCGCGGCCGAGCTGGCGGCCTGCTCGATCTTCGCGCAGTAGGCTGCACGGGCTTCCTCGTCGATCTGCATCTCGTTTTCGGCGCGCACCCCGGTCCGGCCGTCGAGGCCCTCGCGCAGGATATCGGCGTGCCCCGCATGCCGGATGGACTCGCCGAGGACATGGACCATGATGGCGAACAGGTTCGTGTTGGGAGAAGGCTCCGGCCACCACGGCACGTGGCCGGGGGCGTCGAGGGGAAGCTCGTTGATCGTCGCGTCCGAGTGTTCCCACGTGCGCCGGTAGAACCCGATGACCTGATCGCGGGTCTCGTCCTCGGTCGCCCACAGATCGTTGCCCGTGTAGTCCTGCCACCGGGGCAGCGGTTCCGGGGAAGGGCGATCGAAGACCTCGCCGAAGTACCTGGCCTCGACGGTGGCCACGTGTTTGACCAGGCCGAGGAGGTTGGTCCCGGTCGCTGTCAAAGGTCGGCGGGCGTCGTATTCGGACAAGCCGTCGAGTTTCCAGAGCAGCGCCTTGCGGTCCCGCCGCAGTCTCCTGTGCAGGTTGTCTTTCGCGAATTCATCGATCATGCGGCATGAGCCTGCCATGGGCTGCTCGTGGTCTCAAGATCCCGTACGTGGTCCGCAACGACTGGCAGAGCCGAGGTCCGGCCATGGCCGCCGCCCTGCCCTGCTACAAGAAGCTCGCGAAACCTGCCACGTGAGCCACCCTCTTAGCCGGGTGTTAGTGGCGCGGCAGTGTGGCGATAGTGGCCTCGGCCAGAGTGGGTGACGTACCGAGGAGACAACGACACAGACCATCCCCGGGGGGAATCCGAAATGAGCTCCAGCACCACGATCCGCACCGCCCGCCGCCGCAGCCTGCGCGTCGCCACCGCGGCACTCATCGCAGCCGCCGGCCTTTCCCTGACCGCCTGCAACAACTCGGACGACACCGCCTCGAAGCCCGCGGCCGGGGCCAGCAGCGCGGGTTCCTCTGCCGGAGCGCAGGGCAGCGATGGCCAGCCGGACAACGCCAAGTCGGGTTCCGGGAACGGTGCGTCGAAGGGTGGAGGGAAGGGCAAGTTCTGCCGCACGGACGATCTGATGATGGAGGCCGTGGACAGTTCGCCCGACCAGCAGACGGGTGAGGTCACCGTTCAGATGACCAACAAGGGTGCGAAGACCTGCTCGGCGACGGGCTTCGCGGGCGTCGACTTGAAGGACGGTGATGGCACGTCCGCCCCCGTCCACCGCGGCGGTGAGCAGCCCCGCATCACCGACCTGAAGTCCGGTGACACCGCCACCTTCAGCATCTCGTACAAGGTCGACTCCAGTGGCGACAGCCAGGCGTCCCCGACCGACATCATCGTGACGCCGCCGAACGAGACCCACAGCGTGTCCCTGAAGTGGCCTGCGGAGGCGCTGAAGCTGGCCGGCCCGTATGACGAGAAGATCCAGGTGCACCCCGTAGGCATAGCCAACTGAGTTCCGCGAAGACGGCCCTGTGCTCGTGCAACTCCGGCCGGAGTTGCACGAGCACAGGGCCGTCCAGGTCGGTGGTTCCCGCTGAGAGTGGGAGAGCCGATCCACGCGGTGCGACCCGCCGAGCGGCCCCGGGAGTATGTGGCGTGGACGACCGCCGACACCGTCGTGACTCCGAAGGGCGCCGACGCGGCGGCATGGACCGCGGCGATCGAGGCGATCCGTAAACCCGCCCCGCCTTATGAAGGGCGATTCCTGCACCGGGACTTCCACCTCGGCAACGTGCTGTTCGACGTGCGGCCCCATGGCCGGCAGGTGCCCGGGTCACCGGCGTTGTCGACTGGGCAGCGACCTCCTGGGGCCCGGCGGATCTCGATGTGGCGCACTGCTCGACCAATCTCGCGCTGCTGCACGGCCCGGCATGGGGTCTGCGGGGCGCCGAAGCGTATGAGGAGGCCGGCGGGGTGCTCGCCTCGGCCGCGAGCGAGCGGCTGTACTGGCAGGTGCGGGACGCACTGGCGTGCTCAGAAGAAGTGCGGTCGGTGTCTCAGCCGTGGCGGAAAGCGGGAAGGACAGACCTCACGACGCGAGCCGTGGCGGAGCGACTGAATGCCTAGGTCACCGCCCTGATGGACACGCTGAGCTGAGCCGAACGGCCGAAGGCGCGGGCGTGACAGCGAATCGTCCTTGCCCGGCCTGTGCCCTACCTCTGACATCTTCGGCTGTAGACCTGAGACCGGAGTTGTTGCCCCCGCCCGTGAGTCGGCAGCGGCTGAGCGAGCTGTGTGCTGAGGTTCAGCGGATCGCTGATCTGTTGGAAGTCGGCCCGGAGGCGGCGGGCGAGGTGATCGCGGCGTCAACGCGATGACCGGTCACGACTACGTGGCGCTCGATTTCGCTGAGTACGACGGAGGAAGCAGGAGTCTGGAGGAGTTCGCGGGGGAGGCGACCAGGCCGGCTCGCCCAGTGGTTGCGGACATCACCCGGGACGAACTCGTTGAGATCGGTCGCAGACTCCTGATGGCTGCCCCGAAGAGCGACTGCTCTCTGCGGCTCCCGGAGGCGAACGTGTCGCATCTCTGGGTGAGTGACCTGGTCTCCCAGCCCTCGGACAACCTTGAGCGCGAGTCTGCGGAGCAGATTGTCGATGAGGCTCTCGAGTACCGACCGATCGCGCTCGGAGCTCTGCGGGGAGGTCAGCTGGCCATGGCCTGTTGTGAGCGTTCTTCAACCAGATGCCCACCGCCGCTCCCTGGAACGTTGCGTCAGGTCGGCGACGGCCGCCGTCCGGCCAGGCCGTGCCGAGCAGAAGGCGGTGCTGTCGGTGTGGATTGAGAACTGAAGGAGAGAGGGTCTCGTGGTGGGTGGCCCGCGGCCCCGACAAGTATGGTGTCGATGCAATTGACCGTGGATGGGGGCGACTTTCGGTCATCCCGCGAGCGGGGAGGCGATCCGCCGCGAACCGTGGAGGCGGCCGTGTCAGCCTTCTGACTTACGACAGTCGGAACGGGGCGTGGCGAGGAGGGGCTCGTGCAGGGAGTGACGGTGTTCCGCACTGGCGACGTGGACCCGGCGGACAGGTTCGACTACTGGTGGGACCTGATGTCGAAAACCCTGTGCCTGATGGATCTGAACAGCGAACGTGCGGCGCAATTCCAGGCGGAGACACGGGTGTTGGAACTCGGGCCCGTCACCGTGTTGCCATCGATCGTGGCGCCCATGAGCTGGCGGAGAACGCCCCGCCTTATCCGACAGTCCGACCCGGAGTACTACCACTTCAGCTTCCCGATCACCGGTTCGGTCAGCGTCACGCAGGCTGGCCGGGAAGCCGTCCACGGACCCGGCGAGATGCACATGGTGGATACCTCGCAGCCGTTCCACTGCGTCACGAGCCGCTTGCACGCGGTGGGTCTGGAGGTGCCGAGGAAAGTGGTGCCCCTGCGCAAGGAGAAGGCGGACCTGCTGCTCACCCGACGCTTGCCGGGAGACGACGGCTACGGAAGCTTACTGGCCCAGCTGCTGGGTCAGTTGGCGAAGGACACGGGACCGTACGGGCCGGCGGACGGTCCCCGGTTGGGTTCGATCATCGTTGACCTGCTATCAGCTCTGTTGGCCCATGTCCTGGACCGGGGAACCTCCCTGCCGCTGGAGAGCCGCCGGCGGACTCTGAGCTTGCGGATCCGGGCCTTCATCGAGGAAAACCTGGACGATCCCGAGCTCTCACCGCGTTCCATCGCTGAAGCGCACCACATCTCCCTCAGCTATCTGCACCGCCTCTTCCAGCACGAGGAGGAGACACTCGCCGCCTGGATTCGCCGTCGGCGCCTGGAGCGCGTACGCCGTGATCTCGCCGACCCGGCCTTGAACGACACCCCCATCTATGCCCTCGCGGCGCGCTGCGGCTTCTCTTGTGGCTCCGACTTCAGCCGGACCTTCCGCAGAACGTACGGCGTGACCCCACGGGAATTCCGCCGACGGTACTGAGAAACTCAGTGTAGTGGGATTGTGGTGCCGGAGGGGGTGCTAGTTGATGTTCGGAACGGGGGTTGAGCTGGTCAGGGGCGGGTCGCAGGAGATACCCACGTTACGGGCTAGGTTTGGCCGATGTTCTCGATGGCGACCACCAGGATCCCCGAGGTGGGGTCCGAAGGCTGGACGTCGACGATCACGTACGGTTGCCGCATCGACGCCGCCCACATGACGATGCCGGTGGGCGCAGCCAGTTTTGCCGGGAATGGCGTCCTGGTGACGCACGGCGCCGCGCCCAGCCATGTGCACGGGTGGAGAGCCCCCGCGACAAGGCTGCATGCTGGCGGAGGTGCTTCCCCACCGTCGGGGAACCGGCAGGTGTCGCGTTCGCAGGTTCGGAGCGTGAGACCCACTCTGATGTACCGGCCCCGAAGCAATGACGGGCGCTGCTTCAAGGGCTGTTGGGAAAACGGCTGGTGCCGGGTGCGCAACTCGGTGTCCATCCGCTGAGCGCCCCGGTGGTGCTGCAACTCTGCGTTCGTTTCGCGCGTACCCGGGAAACGACGGCGCTGGTGCGATGCCTGCCGACGGCCGTCGTCCATGCCGCTCGTGGCGAGGTGTTGTGTCACCCCTGCTGGTCACTGGGGACCCGGAAGCGGTTGATGGCGTCGATGTGCCGGGAACGCATCTCCTCGTCGCGCACGCCCAGGCCCTCCTCGGGGGCCAGGCAGAGGACGCCGACCTTACCCTGGTGGAGGCCGCGGTGGACGTCGTAGGTGGCCTGGCCTGTGTCTTCGAGAGGGTAGACCTTGGAGAGAGTGGGGTGGATCCTGCCCTTGGCGATGAGCCGGTTGCCTCGCGGTAGTTGGCGAAGTGGGAGCCGATGATCCGCGTCAGCGACATCCAAAGGTAGCGGTTGTCGTAGGTGTGCTCGTAGCCGGAGGTGGCGGCGCAGGTGACGATGGTCCCGCCCTTGCGGGCAACGTAAACAGAGGCGCCGAAGGTCTCCCGGCCGGGATGCTCGAACACGATGTCGACATCCTCGCCGCCGGTCAGTTCACGGATGCGCTTGCCCAAACGCCTCCACTCACCGGGGTTCTGGGTATGGGCGTCCTTCCAGAAGCGGTAGTCCTCGGCCGATCGGTCGATGATCAGCTCGGCGCCCATGCTGCGGCAGACGGCGGCCTTGCGTTCGCTGGAGACGACGCAGAAGGGGGTGGCGCCACCGACAGGCGCCAACTGGGTGGCGTAGGAACCCAAGCCGCCGCTGGCGCCCCAGATCAGCACGCTGTCGCCCTGCTTCATCCCGGCGCAGTTGCGGGAGACCAACTGCCGGTAGGCGGTGGAGTTGACCAGGCCGGTCGCGGCGGCCTCCTCCCAGCTGAGGTGTCCGGGCTTGGGCATCAGCTGGTTGGACTTCACCAGCGCCACCGAAGTTGGTCTCGAAACCCCAGATGCGCTGCTCAGGATCGAGCAGGGTGTCGTTGTGACCGTCGGAGGACTCCAGATCCACCGACAGGCAGTGGGCGACGACCTCGTCACCGGGCTGCCAGGAGTTCACCCCGGGGATCAGGTCGTGACGAGGCGAAGAAGATTTCGCAGTTGGTCGATGATCCCGGGTATCTGGGAGACAGTGCGAGCGGCGCCGAAAACGATGTGGTCGGGGCGGATGAGGAGGGCGCGAGCTTTGATCGACCGCAGATAGGTGTAATAGGTTCCATCGGTGTCGACTGGGCTGGTGGAATCCGTGCCGGGAGGCGCGAGCACGACGATGCGGGCATTGATTGCGGTGAGGAACTTGCGGTCAGCGTCGCTGAGTGCCGAGATCGGGTCGGCGGTGCTGAGGAGAACGAAGCCATATCCCATGACCTCGTCGAACAAGTCAGTGACAGCGCCGACAGTGACACGGCCCTGAGGCACCGGCTCACCAACCGGTGGTGGAGAAGCGCCGCTGAGCACGCGATGGAGTACACCGGTGCGGAGGGGAATCGGAGGCGGTGCGCCGGACCGGGACCCGGGGGAAAGGGTGGCATCGCGGTGAGCGGAGGCAGTCTCCTCGGTGACACAGACGATGCGTCCGAGGGTGACGGCGGTCTGAACGGTCTCGCGGACATGTGGAAGTCGTTCCTCCGCGTAGGCGTCCAGCAGCGAGTCGGAGGCGAGGCCGCGGAGAACCAGGTCGAGCTTCCACGTCAGGTTCACGACGTCCCGGATACCGGAGCACATACCCTGCCCGGTGAACGGCGGCATGGAATGGGCGGCGTCGCCGGCGAGCAGCACGCGGCCACGGTGCCATTGGTCTGCCCATGACGCTCGGAATCGGTATACGGCCTGGCGTTCCAGGGCGGCGTTGTCCGGTCGGACGTCGAAGGCCCTCAACAGTCGCCAGGCGGTCTCGGCACGGTCGAGGTCGTCGATGCTCTCCCCGGGCAACCGCATGAACTCCCACCGCCGCCGGCCGGGCCCGCTGGCGACGACGGTGGTGGGGCGAGCGGGGTCGCAGATCTGCATGTTGGTGGGGGAGAACCTGCGCTGTTCGGCGAGGACGACATCGCAGAGCAACCAGTCGTAGGAGAAGCCGAGGTCGGTGACGCCGACTCCCATCCGCCGCCGTACGGTGCTGTTGGCGCCGTCGCACCCGACGACCCAGGAGCCGATGACGGTGGCGGTTCCGTCGGCCTCGGTATAGGTGACCTCGCCGTTTTCGGTGACGTCGGTGACGGTGCATCCCGTCCGGACCTCGATGCCGGGCAGCGAGGCGGCACGGTCGCGTAGCACGGCCTCCAGCGTCGGCTGGTGCATGGTGGTGATGTCGGGCCAGCTGTATCGGCCGGTGCCCGCGAAGTCGATGCCGATCAGGGTACGACCGTCGGCGTTGCGCCAGTCGTAGCCGTCGGCGGCTTCGCCGATCCGGCTGAAGGCCGCGCCAACTCCGGCGCGGGCGAAGCAGCGCGCGGTCTCCCCGTCGAAGCTGGTGGCGCGAGGCAACGGGTAGGGCTGGCGCTGCCGCTCCAGCACGACCACCCGCCAGCCGGCGTCGGCCAGTAGGAGCGCCAGGGTCTGGCCGATCGGTCCGTAGCCGACGATCACCACGTCGGCGTCCACGTTCCGGTCCGGCATCGGAGTCAGTCGGCGACCAGGCCGAGCAGCGCGTGCGCGGCCAGCCGGTAGCCCAGAGTGCCCAGCCCGAAGATCACGCCGGATGCCACCGGCCCGATCACCGACACGTGCCGGAACTGTTCGCGCGCCCACACATTCGAGATGTGCACCTCGATCCATGGTCGTGGATATGCGGCCAGTGCGTCCCGCAGGCTCCAGCCGGCCATCATCAATGCCCCCGGATTGACAACGGCACCAACCGTGTCCGGATTCTCGTTGATGGTCCGCACCAGATCGCCCTCGGAGTCGTACTGGTGCGAACGCACCTTCCAACCGCGCCCGGTAACGACCTCGGCCACCGCGTCCTCGATGTCGGTCAGCGTGTCCGTGCCGTACACCTCGGGCTCCCGGCGGCCGAGAATGCCCAGGTTGGGGCCGTTGAGCAGAAGTAATTCGCGCACGTGGTGAACGTATCACCCGGCTGTCCAGAAATTGTCTGGCCCGCATCGCATAGGGGGTCGTACGGGTGTGGCTAAGGGGGCATGACGAGATGTCTTCGTCCTGGTTATCGTGCGAGCCGAGAATCGCTAAAGGAGGGCTGGCGAACAATGCTGGACAATGGGCTCGACCTGAATTTTCCGGCGTGGCCGCAGTACGACGACACCGAACGCGCTGGGCTTGTGCGTGCCCTGGAGCAGGGGCAGTGGTGGCGTATCGGCGGCAGTGAGGTGGACGAGTTTGAGCGCGAGTTCGCCGACTTCCACGGCGCCCCGCACGCGCTGGCCGTGACGACCGGCACGCATGCCCTGGAACTGGCACTGCAGGTGCTCGGCGTCGGCCCCGGCACGGAGGTCATCGTGCCGGCGTTCACCTTCATCTCGTCGTCGCAGGCCGCGCAGCGACTGGGCGCGGTGGCCGTTCCGGTCGACGTCGACCTGGGCAACTACTGCCTGGATCCGGGGGCGGTGGAGGCGGCGATCACACCGCGCACCGCGGCGATCATGCCAGTGCACATGGCCGGCCAGATGTGCGACATGGACGCCCTCGGCAGGTTGTCGGCGGACTCCGGCGTGCCGCTGCTGCACGACGCGGCGCATGCGCACGGTGCGCGGTGGCGCAACCAGGGTGTGTCAGAGCTGGGAGCGATAGCGGCGTTCAGCTTCCAGAACGGCAAGCTGATGACCGCAGGTGAGGGCGGCGCGGTTACCTTCCCGGACGCCGAGCAGTACGAGATGGCGTTTCTCCGGCACAGCTGTGGCCGTCCCCGCACGGACCGCACCTACCAGCATCAGACCTCGGGCTCGAATTTCCGGATGAACGAGTTCTCCGCGAGCGTGCTGCGCGCCCAGTTGGCCCGCCTCGGTGGCCAGATCGACACCCGTGTGCGGCGCTGGCCGGTGTTGGCCGAGCAGCTCGCGCGGATTCCGGGCGTGCTGCCGCAGGCCACCGACGACCGATGCACCCGAAACCCGCACTACATGGCCATGTTCCGGGTTCCTGGCATCCCCGAGCAGCGGCGCAACGCACTGGTCGACGCGCTCGTCGCTCGCGGCCTGCCGGCCTTCGCGGCGTTCCGGGCGATCCATCGCACCAAGGCGTTCTGGGAGACCGGAGCGCCCGACGAGTCGGTCGAGGCGATTGCCCGTCGGTGCCCGAACAGCGAGGCGTTGTCGGCCGACTGCGTCTGGCTGCATCACCGGACCCTGCTCGGCGAGGAGAAGCACATGCACGCCATCGCCGATGTCGTCTCCGATGTCTTGGCGGCATTGTGAGGCTCCGGCTCGCGATGGTCGGCTTTGGCTGGGCGGCCCGCTCGATCTGGTTGCCGCGACTGCGACAGCAGCCGGACCTGGCAGTGACAGCGGTCGTGGACCCGGATGCGGCGGCACGCGCGGCGGCCGAGGGCGAAGGCGTCGCAACGGTGCTGGACCGCCACGACGACTTGTCCGCCACCGACGTCGACCTGGCGATCGTCGCGGTGCCCAACCACGCTCACTGCACGGTGGCAGCCACGTTGCTGCGCCGCGGCATCGCCGTCTTCCTGGAGAAGCCGGTGTGTCTGACCGGGACGGAGGCCGAGGAGTTGGCGTCGGCAGAAAAGGAAGGCGGCGCCGTGCTGATCGCCGGCAGCGCCGCCCGGCATCGCTTGGACGTGCTGGCGCTGAGCCGGGTGGCGGCGGACATCGGCCCGATTCGGCACGTCCGCCTGGACTGGGTGCGCGCCAGCGGAGTGCCCGGCACCGGGTGGTTCACCCGGCGGGATCTGTCCGGCGGCGGTGCGCTGGTCGATCTCGGCTGGCATCTGCTCGACGTGCTGCTGGCCGTGCTGGGCCCCGTGGCGTTCGACGACGTGGTGGGCACGATCGGCCGGGACTTCGTGGACCGGCGGTCGGCGCAGGCGGCCTGGAAGAACGGGGCCGCCACGGACGCGACCGCGGACGTCGAGGACACTGTGCGCGGCTTCCTGGTCACCGCCGACGGCATGTCGGTCGCGCTGCACGCGAGCTGGGCGTCCCACGCAACCCATGACGTGACCGTGATCGAGCTGCACGGGCACGCCGGCACGGCTACGTTGACCTGCACCTTCGGCTTCAGCCCGCATCGGATCGGCGATCCGGTGCTGACGTTGACCCGGGACGGCGCGACCAGCGCTGTGCCGTTCGCGGCGGAGCCCATCGGCGCCGAGTACGACCGTCAGGTGGCCGCGCTGACCCCGCTCCTCGCGGATCCGGCGAGCAGGGGCCGGGCCATGGACGACGCGCGCTGGACGGTGCGTGTGATCGAACGTGTCTACGCATCGGCACAGGGCAGGTCGTCATGCGCGGTGGCCTGACTCCGTTGCCCACCAAGGCGATCGTGTTCGACCTGGACGGCGTGCTGGTGGACAGCTTCGGCGTGATGCGGCAGGCGTTCACGGTGGCCTACCGCGAGGTGGTCGGTCCCGGCGAGCCGCCGTTCGCCGAGTACAGCAAGCACCTCGGACGCTACTTCCCGGACATCATGCGGATCATGGGGTTGCCGTTGGCGATGCAGGAGCCGTTCGTGCGGGAGAGCTACCGGCTGGCCGACCAGGTCCGGATGTTCGACGGCGTGCCGGACCTGCTGCGCTCATTGCGGGCCGGCAGGTTCGGCCTGGCGGTGGCAACCGGCAAGAGCGGGCCGCGGGCCAGGTCCCTGCTGGACGGGCTCGGCGTGCTGGCACTGTTCGAGCACGTGCTCGGTTCGGACGAGGTGGCGAACGCCAAGCCCGCGCCGGACATCGTGTTGCGGGCGATGGAGCTGCTCGGTGTCGGCCCGGACGAGACGATGATGATCGGCGACGCGGTGACCGATCTGACCAGCGCCCGGGCGGCGGGTGTCACGGCCGTCGCGGCGCTGTGGGGCGAGAGCGATCCGGCCGACCTGTTGGCCGCCGAACCGGACGCGATCCTGCACACGCCCGGTGAGTTGCTGGCGCTGTGCCGGGGTGATTCTCTTGCGTGACGGGACGACCGAGCGTGTCGCCGTCGACCTCGGTGACCGTTCGTACGACGTGCACATCGGTCCTGGCGTGCGCGGGTTGCTGCCGGAAATCATCGCCGGCACCGGCGCGCGCCGGGTGGCGGTGGTGTCGGCGCGGCCGCCGGACTGGGTGCCTGACTGCGGCCGGCCGACGTTGCGACTCGAAGCCCTGGACGGGGAGCATCGCAAGACGCTCGCCGAGGTGGAGCGGCTGTGCCAGCGGTTCGCCGAGTTCGGTCTGACCAGGTCGGATGTGATTGTCTCGTGCGGCGGTGGCACCACGACCGATGTGGTCGGTCTGGCCGCGGCGGTCTACCATCGCGGCACGACCGTCATCCACCTGCCAACCTCGCTGCTGGCCCAGGTGGACGCGAGCGTCGGCGGGAAGACGGCGGTCAACCTGCCCGCCGGCAAGAACCTGGTCGGCGCGTTCTGGCAGCCGGCGGCGGTGCTGTGCGACAGCGAATTCCTCGACACGCTGCCGCCACGAGAATTGGTCAACGGCTGTGGGGAGATCGCCCGCTGCCACTTCATCGGCGCCGGCGACCTGCTCGGGCTGCCGCTGCCGGATCGGATCCTGGCCAGCGTGCGGTTGAAGGCGTCCTTGGTGGCGGCCGACGAACGGGACGCAGGTCTGCGCCACTTGTTGAACTACGGCCACACCCTGGGGCACGCGATCGAACGGGCGACGGACTTCGCGGTGCGCCACGGCGAGGCCGTCGCGATCGGCACGGTGTTCGCGGGCCGGTTGGCCGGCGAACTGGGCCGGATCCCGCCCGATCGGGTGGCCGAGCACGAGGCCGTGGTCAGCCACTACGGCCTGCCGACCGGCCTGCCGGCCGGCGTGGGCGATGCCGGGCTGGTGGACCTGATGCGGCACGACAAGAAGGTGACCGAGGGTCTGGCATTCGTGCTGGACGGCCCGAACGGGGCGGAGTTGGTGCGAGGCGTGCCCGAACGGGCGGTCGTCGGCACGCTGGCCGCGATGCCACGCGCCGAAAAGTAGTCGAAACGCGTCGCCGAGGTCCCCAAAGGGCACTGTCAGGCGGATTTCAAGGTGCTGGGCCGGATGTCTTCTCGATTCTGTCCGCACGCCTGAGCTGTGGATTTTGCGAATAGGGGGTGTGAGGGGGGAAATGAGGGGTGGCTGTATTCGTGTTCTCCATAGTTAGCATTTGGGAGACAGTCGAATTCCGGCCGGCTTCGTCCTTGAATGTCAAGCACATCGAAAGAGAAGTGTGGGTGGCATGCTGCGCGCCGAGTTGATTCGTCCTCTCCATGATCTCCTGCGGGAACAGAGCGCTCGATTCGGCGACAAGATCGCCTTCCGGGACGCCCACCGGGCGGTCGGCTACGCCGAGCTGGAGGCGCGCACCCGTCGGCTGGCCGGGCATCTCGCGCAGGCGAGGCTGCGGCCCGGCGACCGGATGGCGATTCTGCTGGGCAACCGCGTGGAGATGGTGGAGAGCTACTTCGCCGTGGTCCGCGCGTGCGGCGTCGGTGTGCCGATCAACCCCCGGGTGCCCGTCGCAGAACTGGAGCACATCCTCACCGACAGCGGCGCCACAGTGATCGTCACCGACCACGCCCATCTCGCCCATCTCCCGTCGCTGCGATACCCGCTGACCGTCCTTGTCGTGGGCGATGAGCCGACCCCGCCCGGCTGCCTTTCGTACGAGCGGTTCGCCACCACGGAACCGGCCGCCCCTGCCCCCGACGACCAAGACCTGGACGACATAGCGTGGATGCTCTACACCTCGGGCACCACCGGCAGGCCCAAGGGCGTGCTGACCACGCAGCGCAACTGCCTCTGGTCGGTAGCCGCCTCCTACGTGCCCGCGCTGGGCCTGACCGATGCCGACCGCGTGCTGTGGCCACTGCCGCTGTTCCACAGCCTCGCGCACATTGCCTGTGTGCTGGCGGTGACCGCCGTCGGCGCGACCGCCCGCATCACCGACGGCCTGTCCGTGGCGGACGTGCTGGAAGTGTGCCGGGCAGAGGAATCCACCGTCATCGCCGGTGTGCCGACGCTGTACCACTACCTCGCGCGCGCCGCCAAGACCCCGGGATTCACCGCACCCGCGGTCCGGGTCGGTCTGGTCGGAGGCGCGGTGACCACGGCCGCGCTGCGCCGGTCGTTCGAGGACGCCTTCGGCGCACCGCTGATCGACGCCTACGGCAGCACCGAGACCGCCGGCTCGATCGCCATCAACTGGCCGACCGGGGCCCGGGTGGAGGGCTCGTGCGGGCTGCCGGTGCCAGGGCTGGCGGTGCGCCTGGTGGACCACGTGTCAGGGCAGGACGTGGCCGACGGCGCGGAGGGCGAGGTCTGGGTACGCGGTCCGAACGTGATGGTGGGTTACCACAACCAGCCCGCCGCCACCGCGGAGGCGCTGGCCGGCGGCTGGTATCACACCGGCGATCTGGCCCGCCGCGACCAGGCCGGCTACCTCACCATCACCGGCCGGATCAAGGAGTTGATCATCCGGGCCGGTGAGAACATCCACCCGGGCGAGGTGGAGGAGGTGATACGGCGGGCACCGGGCGTGGCGGACGTCGCCGTCGCCGGCAAGCCGCACGACGTGTTCGGCGAGGTGCCGGTGGCGTTCGTGGTGCCCGGCCCGAACGGCTTCGACCCGGCGCGGGTGCTGTCGCTGTGCCGGGAGCAGCTGGCGTACTTCAAGGTGCCGGAGGAGCTCTACGAGATACAGCAGCTCCCCCGCACCGCGTCCGGCAAGGTCACCCGGCGCAAGCTGCTGGACGGCCCGGCCCGGATGCGCGCGGTGGGCACCGTTTACCACGAGGCCGTGTTCCAGCTGGACTGGATCCCGCTGCCGTCCGGCGGCACCTCCGCGCTCGGTCGCTGGTCGGTGCTGGGTGACGCACCGGACGGTCTGGTCGCCGGCCTGCGTGGCGCCGGCGCCGAGGTGTCGACGGACGCTGTGCCGGACGCCGAGCCGGATGTCGTGGTCCTGGTCTCCGATGACCAGGCACCGGCCGCCGGTCAGGTGGCGTGGCTGCGTGCGGCGCTGGCCGACGAGCGCCTGGGCGCGGCCACCGTGCTGGTGCTGACCAGCGGCGCGGTCGCCACGGGCGCGGGCGAGGTCGTCGGGAACCTGGACCAGGCGGCGTTGTGGGGCGCGCTCCGGTCGGCGCAGGCCGTCGGCGGCCACCGGATCGTGATGGTGGACCTGGACGGCTACGAGGACGCGGCGGCAGTGGCGAAGCTGCCTGTCGTCGTCGGCTCCGGGGAAGGCCAGGCGGCTGTCCGCCCGGACGTTGTGCTGGTGCCGAGGCTGCAGCGGCTGCTGGTGGACAACGAGGTCGGTGCGGACGGTGCGGCCAAACTGACCGGCGCCGCGATCATCACCGGCGCGCACACCGAACGCGGCACGGCCGTCGCGCACCACTTGGTGACCGCACGGGGTGCCCGTCGGCTGCTGCTGATCGTGCCACCGAGGACAGCCGACCTCACCGCGGAATTGCGCACCCAGCTGGTCGAAGCCGGTGCCGCGGTGGAGGTGGTCGAGTGCGACCTGGCCAACCGGCCGCAGCTCCGACGGGCCGTGGCCAAGGCCGGCACCTCGGTGAACGTCGTGCTGCACGCGTGGGATCCGCGGGACGGCGCCTCGGTCGAGCAGGCCGTTGCGGAGGTGCGGGCCCTCGGAGACCTGGTGGCCCGGCCGGGGCTCGGAGCCTTCGTGTTGTTCTCCGACGCCAAAGGCGTGCTGGGGTCTGCGCAGTCCTGGGAGACGGCCGCGGTCGCCGCCTACTTCGACGCCTACGCGCAGCGGCTCAGCCTTCGAGGCGTGGCGACATCGTCCCTGGCCTGGGGGGAGCGGGAGCACGGGCGTGGCGACGCGACGGCGGCGCTCGACGTGCGCCACAGCCTCGGCGTGCTCGACACCGCCTTGGGGCTGAACCGGCCACACCTGCTCGCGGTCGAGCTGGACACCGACTCCTTGGCCGGGGACCAGGTGCCGGACCTGTTGCGGGATCTGGTGGACACGTCCGGGGCGGCCGCGGACACGCCCGAGCCGGCGGAGTTGCGGGACCGGCTGACCGACCTCGGCGCGGCCGACCAGGCCCGCATACTGCTGGATCTGGTGCGGGAGCAGACGGCCGCTCTGCTCGGGCTGGACGGGCCGAGGGCGGTGGCCGTGACGAAGGCCTTCACCCAGCTGGGGTTGACCTCGCTCAGCGCGGTGGCGCTGCGCAACCGGTTGGGCGACGCCACCGGTCTGCGGCTCCCGGTGACCGTCGCCTTCGACCACCCGACTCCGGCCGCGCTGGCGGAATGGCTGCACCGGAAGGTGTTCGGCGAGCCGGGGATCACGGCTGAGGCACCGCTCCAGCCGGCCGACGCGGACGAGCCGATCGCGATCGTGGGTATGGCGTGCCGGCTGCCCGGCGGCGTCGAGTCACCGGAGCAACTGTGGGAGCTGGTGCTGGCCGGCGGTGACGCGGTCGGCGAGTTCCCGACGGACCGCGGTTGGGACCTGGCCACACTGTTCCACCCGGACCCGGATCACCCCGGCACGAGCTACAGCCGGCACGGCGGATTCCTGGGCGGCGCCGGCGAGTTCGACGCCGCGTTCTTCGGGATCTCGCCGCGTGAGGCGTTGGCGATGGATCCGCAGCAGCGGTTGATGCTGGAGGTGTCCTGGGAGGCGGTGGAGCGGGCCGGACTTGACCCGACCTCGTTGCGGGGCCGACCGGTCGGCGTGTACATCGGCGCGATGCACCAGAACTACGGCATCGGCGCGGCCACCGACGGCGTGGAGGGCTACCTGCCGACCGGGTTGTCGGAGAGCGTCGTGTCCGGTCGCGTGTCGTACGTGCTCGGCCTGGAGGGGCCAGCGCTGACGGTCGACACCGCATGCTCGTCTTCCCTGGTGGCGCTGCACTTGGCGGCACAGGCGTTGCGTAACGGCGAATGTTCGATGGCGCTGGCCGGCGGAGTCGCGGTGATGGCGACGCCCGACCCGTTCGTCGGTTTCTCCCGGCAGCGTGGCATGTCCCGGGACGGCCGGTGCAAGTCGTTCTCGGCGTCGGCGGACGGGACGGGGTGGTCAGAGGGTGTCGGCGTGCTGGTGGTGGAGCGGTTGTCCGACGCCGAGCGGCTTGGCCACCAGGTGCTGGCGGTGGTGCGGGGGTCGGCGGTCAACCAGGACGGTGCGTCCAACGGCCTGAGCGCCCCGAGCAATCCGTCGCAGCAGCGGGTGATCCGCCAGGCGCTGGCGAACGCCCGGCTGTCCCCTTCGGATGTCGATGTGGTGGAGGCGCACGGTACCGGCACGGTGCTGGGCGATCCCATTGAGGCGCAGGCGATTCTGGCGACGTATGGCCAGGGCCGGGAGCGGCCACTGTGGTTGGGGTCATTGAAGTCGAACATCGGTCATACGCAGGCGGCGGCCGGTGTCGTCGGCGTGATCAAGATGGTGATGGCCCTACGCCATGGGATTCTGCCGCGGACCTTGCATGTGGATGAGCCGACGCGGCAGGTGGATTGGTCGGCGGGCGCGGTCGAGTTGCTGAGCGCACAACGGGAGTGGCCGGAGTGGGATCGGCCGCGGCGGGCGGGTGTGTCGGCGTTCGGCGTGAGCGGCACCAACGCGCACGTGATCCTGGAGCAGGTGGAGTCGATGCCGGCGATCGAGGTCCCGGCAGAGGGCACGGTGCCGCTGCTGCTTTCCGCCAAGGGGCGGGCGGGGCTCGCCGCCCAGGCTCGGCGGCTGCGGGAATTCCTTGCCACGGAGCCGAATCGATCCCTGGCCGACGTCGGCTGGTCGCTGGCGACCAACCGCGCGGCGCTGCCCGACCGTGCCGTGGTCGTCGCCGCCGATCACGGTGAGGCGTTGGCCGGGCTGGACGCCCTGGCAACGGGCGAACCGGCGGCCGGCGTGGTGACCGGGGCCGTGGTCGAGCGCACCGGCCGCACGGTGTTCGTGTTCCCGGGCCAGGGCGCGCAGTGGACCGGCATGGGCACCGAATTGCTGGCCGAATCACCGGTGTTCGAGGCGAAGCTCCGCGAGTGCGCGGCGGTGCTTGATGAGCTGACCGGCTGGCGGCTGCTGGACGTCCTGACCGGGGCGGCCGACGCGCCGTCGCTGGAACGCGTGGACGTGGTGCAGCCGGCCTCGTTCGCGGTGATGGTGGCGCTCGCGGCGCTCTGGGAGTCCGTGGGCATCGTGCCGGACGCAGTGCTGGGGCATTCGCAGGGCGAGATCGCCGCCGCCTGCGTGGCCGGGGCGTTGTCGCTGCGGGACGCCGCGACCGTGGTCGTGGGGCGCAGCCGCGCGATCGCCGCCGGGCTGTCCGGGCTCGGCGGTATGGTGTCGGTCGCGCTGCCCCCCGATGAGGCCACGACGCTGATCGAACAGTGGTGCGGCGCGGTGCAGTTGGCCGCGGTGAACGGGTCGGCCGCAGTGGTGGTGGCCGGTGATGTCGCCGCGCTGGACGAGTTGCTGGCGGTCTGCGAGCGGGAGGACGTGCGGGCGCGCCGGATCCCGGTCGACTACGCCTCGCACACCACACACGTCGATCGGATCGAGCGGGATGTACTGGCCGCGCTGGACAGGATCTCCCCGTGCGCCGCGACCGTGCCCTTCTACTCGACGGTGACCGGCGAGTGGCTGGACACCGGCGTGCTGGACGCGCGGTACTGGTACCGAAACCTCCGGCACCCCGTCAGTTTCGCCCCGGCCGTCCGGGCGCTGGCCGACCAAGGACATGACGTCTTCGTCGAGGTCAGCTCGCACCCGGTGTTGGCCATGAGCGTGCTGGACTTGATCGACGGAGACGAGCATCCGGTGACAGCGGTCGGCACGCTGCGCCGTGACGACGGTGGCCTGCGCCGGTTCCTCAAGTCGCTGGCCGAACTCCATGTGCGGGGCGTGCGCACCGACCTCCGCGCCGCGTTCGGCGGCAGCCCGCGGCCGGTCGAGTTGCCGACGTACGCGTTCCAGCACGAGCACTTCTGGCTGACCCCGGCCGGCGCCGACTCCGTTGTGGCGCTGCCGGACGCGGTCGTGCTCACCTCGACCCTGCCACCGTCGGCCGGTCCGGGGCGGTTGCTCGACCTGGTCGTTCGGGCCGGGGACGAGGCCGGTGTCCAGCTGGTCGAGCGGTTGTCGGTGGAGAACGCCCTGGATCCGGCGGGCGCGGAGGTCCGGGCGGTCGTCGGCGCCGCCGACGAGCGGGGCCGGCGGCCGGTCACCGTGTACGGTCGGCGATCCGCCGAGGGCGGATGGACTCGGCACGCCACCGGCACGCTTGCGACCGGCACGGGCTCGGCGCCGGGCCCGGCCGGTGAGGTGCTGGGCGAGGTGGACGTCGACTCCGCGCTGTTCGCCGCCGCACTGGAACGTGTCGGCCCGGTCGTGGAGTTCCGGGGCGTGCGGGTCGTCGCCACGGGAGCGACCAGGGTGCGGGTGCGCAGTGCAGGCGATGCGCTGTGGCTGACGGATGCCGGTGACGAGGTCGTCGCCTACGTCGAGGCGGTGCGGCTGGGCGAGCCGGAGGGCAGCGTAGACCTGCGCGACGCGCTGTTCGAGGTGGTATGGCAGCCCATCGCCGACGCCGCTGAGCCGCCGGCGGTGTTCGAGACCGTCGACCTGACCACCGGTTCCGGCGATGTCCGGGACGCCGTGAACCGGGCGTTGGCGGCCGTGCAGGCGAGGCTGGCCGAGCCGGTGGAAGGCCCGCTTGTCATCGTGACGTCGCCGGTCACCGACTCGGCGAGCGCCGCGGTCTGGGGGTTGGTCCGGTCCGCGCAGTCGGAACACCCGGATCGGTTCGTGCTGCTCGCCGTCGATACGCCGGCCGGGCCGGAACTGCTGGCCCGCGCCGTGGCCACCGGTGAACCGCAGCTCGCCGTCACGGCCGGGCAGCTCACCGTGCCGAGGCTGGCCCGCACACCGGCGGCGGCCCCGGAAATCCGACCGCTGGCCGGCACGGTACTGGTCACCGGCGGCACCGGAACGCTGGGACGCCTGGTGGCCCGGCACCTGGTCGACACATACGGCGTCCGAAACCTGCTGCTGGTCAGCCGCAGCGGCCCGGACGCGCCAGGGTCCGCCGAGTTCGCGGCCGAACTGGACGCGTCGGTGCGCACGGTGGCGTGCGACGTGGCGGACCGAGAGGCAACCGCGCGGCTGCTGGCCACGGTCGAGCCGCCGCTGAGCGCGGTCGTGCACGCGGCCGGCGTCTTGGACGACGGCGTGATCACGGCGCTGACACCGGACCGGATCGACGCCGTCATGCGGGCGAAGGCCGACGCGGCGACCGTCCTGCACGACCTGACCGCCGCTATGGACCTGGACGCGTTCGTGCTGTTCACATCGGCTGCGTCGGTGTTCGGCAACCCCGGCCAGGGCAACTACGCAGCCGCGAACGCCGCCGTGGACGCACTGGCGGCCCAATGGCGGGCCACGTCCATCGCCTGGGGGTTCTGGGCGCACCGGTCCGGGATGACCGCGCGGCTCACGGACGTCGACCTCGACCGGACCCGCCGCACCGGCATGGTCGCCCTCTCCGACGAGCTGGGGCTGGCGCTGTTCGACGCCGCCCTGGCCGGCCGCGCGCCGACGGTTGTGGCCACGAAGCTCGATCTGGTCCAGCCTCGCGACGAGGTTCCGGCGCTGTTGCGGGGGCTCGTCGCGGCCCGCCGCCGCTCTGTGCGACCCACCATGGACGCGGTGCTGGACGAGGAGGCGTTGCTGAGCCTGATCGGCCGTCATGCCGCGCAGGTGCTGGGCCACCCCGACAGCGACGCCATCGTGGCGCAGCGGCCGTTCAAGGAAGTCGGCTTCGACTCGTTGACCGCCGTGGAGCTGCGCAACCGGCTCGGTGCCGCGACCGGCCTGCGGCTGCCGACGACGCTGATCTACGACCACCCGGACCCGCTTCGGCTGGCCCGGCACCTCCGCGCACAGCTGACCGGCACGGCGAGCGAGCAGCCCATCGCGGTCACCGCTCCCGCCGACGAGCCGATCGCGATCGTCGGCATGGCCTGCCGCTTCCCCGGCGGCGTGGCCGGCCCCGACGACCTGTGGCGGTTCGTCCGGGACGGGCTGGACGCCGTCGGCTCGTTCCCGGACGACCGGGGCTGGGAGCGGGCCACCCTGATCGACCCCGATCCGGACCACGAGGGCACCAGCTACACCGACAAGGGCGCGTTCCTGGCCGACGCCGCCGGGTTCGACGCGGACTTCTTCGGGATCTCGCCCCGCGAGGCGTTGGCCATGGATCCGCAGCAGCGGTTGATGTTGGAGATCTCTTGGGAGGCGTTCGAGCACGCCGGTATCGATCCGACCGCGGTGCGGGGCACCCCGGTCGGCGTGTTCGCCGGCGTGAACGTCCAGGACTATGCGCTGCGCCTGCACCTCGCGCCGGAACTGGTGGAGGGACACCGGATCACTGGTGCGTCGACCGCGGTGCTGTCCGGCCGGGTCGCTTACGAGTTCGGGCTGGAGGGCCCGGCGCTGACGGTGGACACGGCCTGTTCCTCGTCCCTGGTGGCTTTGCATCTGGCAGCGCAGGCGTTGCGCAACGGCGAATGTTCGATGGCGTTGGCCGGTGGTGTGACGGTGCTGTCGAGCTCCGATCCCTTTGTGGAGTTCTCTCGCCAGCGCGGGTTGTCCCCGGACGGCCGCTGCAAGCCGTTCTCCTCGGCGGCGGACGGGACCGGGTGGTCCGAGGGGGCCGGCGTGCTGCTGGTGGAGCGGCTGTCCGATGCGGAACGGTCGGGACACCGGGTGTTGGCGGTGGTGCGCGGTTCGGCGATGAACCAGGACGGTGCCTCCAACGGCCTGACCGCGCCGAGCGGCCCGGCGCAGCAACGGGTTATTCGCCAGGCGCTGGCGAACGCCCGGCTGTCCGCCGCGGATGTTGATGCCGTGGAGGCGCATGGCACCGGCACGGTGTTGGGCGACCCGATCGAGGCCCAGGCCCTGATCGCCACCTACGGCCAGGACCGGCAACGCCCGTTGTGGTTGGGATCGGTGAAATCCAACATCGGGCATGCGCAGGCGGCCGCCGGTGTCGCCGGTGTCATCAAGACGGTGATGGCCTTGCGGCACGGAGTTCTGCCGCAGACCTTGCACCTCGACGAGCCGACCCCTGAAGTGGATTGGTCGGCCGGGTCGGTGGAACTGCTGACCGCGCAACGGGAGTGGCCGGAGGTGGGGCGTCCGCGGCGGGCGGCGGTGTCGGCGTTCGGGGTGAGCGGGACCAATGCGCACGTGATCCTCGAACAAGGCGCCGATGTCGACACCGTGACACCGGCCATGGTGGAGACGGCGATCGTTCCGTGGGTGCTGTCGGCCCGGTCGGAAGCGGGGCTCCGTGGCCAGGCCGAGCGCCTGGCGGCGTATGCCGCCGAACGCCCGCACCTCGATCCTGTTGCCGTGGCTCGATCCTTGGTGGACACCCGCGCCGCGCTCCGGCACCGGGCCGTCGCCGTCGGCGCCGACCGGAACCAGTTGCTGCGGTCGCTGGACCGTGTCGTCCGTGGCGTTCCCGTGCCGGGAAAGCTCACGGTGCTCTTCACCGGTCAGGGCAGTCAGCGGGTGGGTATGGGACGTGGGCTGGATGAGCGGTATCCGGTGTTCCGTAAGGCATTCGACGATGTGTGCGCGGAGCTGGACCGGCACCTGGACGGCCCGTCGGTCCGGGATGTCGTCTTCGGTGAGCAGGACTTGCTTGACCGGACGGTGTTCGCGCAGGCGGGCTTGTTGGCGCTGGAGACGGCGTTGTTCCGGCTGGTCGAGTCCTGGGGTGTGCGGCCGGACTTCGTTGCGGGGCATTCGGTCGGGGAGGTGACGGCGGCCCATGTGGCTGGTGTGCTGACGTTGCCGGACGCAGCGGTGTTGGTGGCTGCTCGGGGCCGCCTCATGGATGCCCTGCCCAAGGGTGGGGCGATGGTGGCGGTGGCGGCCGCTGAGCATGAGGTGGTGCCGCTGTTGGTGCCGGGGGTGGAGATCGCGGCGGTGAACGGGCCGTCGGCGGTGGTGATCTCCGGGGACGAGGCCCAGGTGGCGAGCGTCACGGCGGCGCTGGCGGCGGAGGGCCGCCGGACCAAGCGCCTGATGGTCTCCCATGCCTTCCACTCCGCGCGCATGGAGGCGATGCTGGCGGAGTTCCGGTCGGTGGCGGCCGGTCTCACCTTCCACGAGCCGGACATCCCGGTGGTGTCCAACGTGACCGGCAAGCTCGCCGAGCCGGGTCAGTTCACCGCGGACTACTGGACCGAGCATGTCAGGGCCGCGGTGCGCTTCCACGACGGCGTCACGGCGCTGCGAGAGGCCGGCGTGGCCACCTTCCTCGAATTGGGACCCGGTGGCGTGCTGACCGCCATGGCGCAGGAGGCCGACGGCGACCAGGCGGCCTTCGTCCCGGCCCTGCACCGCACCGAAGACGAGGCGTTCGACCTCGTCACCGCGCTGGCTCAGCTGTACGTCCGCGGCGTGGACATCAACTGGCCGGCGTTCTTCGGCGGCGGCCCCCCGCACCACGTCGACCTGCCGACCTACGCGTTCCAGCATCGCAGGTACTGGATCGACCTGCCGGGCGACGTGGTGCCCACGCGTGCCGAAGCGGTGATCCCGGCACCGGTGACGGCTGAGCGGATCAAGCAGCGGCGGACGGGCCTGGAGCTGGTGCTGGCCTGCGCCGCCGAGGTGCTGGGGCACAACGACAGCCGGGACATCGACCTGGACCGGTCGTTCCAGGACCTGGGGTTCGACTCGCTGAACGCGGTGCGGCTGCGCAACCGGCTGCAGGAGGAGACGGGCCGTTCGCTGCCGGCCACGCTGGTGTTCGACCACTCGACGCCGGTCGCGCTCGCCGCGTTCCTGGCCGGCGATGACGACATCGTCGCGTTGGGGTCGGCCGGCGCGGTCGATGAGCCGATCGCCATCGTGGGCATGGCCTGCCGGCTGCCGGGCGGTGTCGAGTCGCCCGAGCAGCTGTGGCAGTCGGTCCTGGACGGCCGGGACGGCATCGGTGACTTCCCGACGGACCGCGGCTGGGACCTGGAGAACCTGTTTCACCCCGATCCGGACCACCCCGGCACGAGTTACACCCAAGCCGGCGGCTTCCTGGCCGACGCCGCCGGGTTCGACGCGGACTTCTTCGGGATCTCGCCCCGCGAGGCGTTGGCCATGGACCCGCAGCAACGGTTGATGCTGGAGATCGCGTGGGAGGCGTTCGAGCACGCCGGTGTGGATCCGATGTCCATGCGGGGCAGCGATGTCGGCGTGTTCGCCGGTGTGGTCAACCACGAGTACGGTGTGCACGCCGGCCACGTCCCCGCCGAGGCGGAGGGCTACCTGATGACCGGCGGCGCCGGCAGCGTCCTGTCCGGCCGGATCTCGTACGTACTGGGCCTGGAAGGGCCGGCCGTCACCGTCGACACGGCGTGCTCCTCGTCGCTCGTGGCGTTGCATCTGGCGGCACAGGCGCTGCGCAACGGCGAGTGCTCGATGGCGCTGGCCGGTGGCGTGACGGTGATGTCGAGTTCGGATGCTTTCGTGGAGTTCTCCCGTCAGCGCGGATTGGCAGCCGACGGCCGCTGCAAGTCGTTCTCCTCGACGGCGGACGGCACCGGGTGGTCCGAGGGCGCCGGAGTACTGCTGGTGGAGCGGCTCTCGGACGCCGAACGGCTCGGACACCGGATCCTGGCGGTCGTCCGCGGTTCGGCCGTGAGCCAGGACGGCACCTCCAACGGGCTGACCGCGCCGAGCGGCCCGGCCCAGCAGCGGGTGATCCGCCGGGCCCTGGCCACGGCCGGATTGGAACCGACCGAGGTCGATGCCGTCGAGGCGCACGGCACCGGCACGGTGTTGGGCGATCCGATCGAGGCACAGGCCCTGATCGCCGCCTACGGCCAGGATCGCGACCAGCCGCTGCTGTTGGGTTCCCTGAAGTCGAACATCGGTCACGCGCAGGCGGCGGCCGGTGTGGCCGGCGTGATCAAGATGGTGCTGGCGCTACGACACGGAGTTCTGCCGCAGACCTTGCACCTCGACGAGCCGACCCCTGAAGTGGATTGGTCGGCCGGGTCGGTGGAACTGCTGACCGCGCAACGGGAGTGGCCGGAGGTGGGGCGTCCGCGGCGGGCGGCGGTGTCGGCGTTCGGGGTGAGCGGGACCAATGCGCACGTGATCCTGGAACAGGCGGCGCCGACACCGGCGGTGCCCGAACCGGCGTCGACCGGGCTGGTTACGGTCGTGGTGTCGGCCAGGACTTCGGCGGCGATGGCGGCCCAGGCGCAACGGCTGCTGGCCCTGGACGCCGAGCCGACGGCCTTGGCGAGGGCGCTGGTGGCGTCGCGGGCGATGCTGCCGGAGCGGGCGGTCGTGCTGGCCGGGGATCGGACGGAACTGCACGATCGACTGGCGGCGCTGGCCCGCGGTGAGACTTCGGCGGACATCGTGCGCGGCTCCGTCACGCGAGGACGGACCGCGGTGCTGTTCACCGGTCAGGGCAGCCAGCGCCTGGGCATGGGCCGCGGCCTGTATGAGCGGTATCCGGTGTTCCGTAATGCATTCGATGATGCCTGTGTCGAGTTGGATCGGCATCTGCAGGGGCAGTCGGTCCGCGATGTCGTCTTCGAAGACAAGGATGTGCTGGATCGGACGGTGTTCGCGCAGGCGGGGCTGTTCGCGCTGGAGACGGCGTTGTTCCGGCTGGTCGAGTCCTGGGGTGTGCGGCCGGACTTCGTTGCCGGGCATTCCCTCGGTGAGCTGACGGCGGCCCATGTGGCTGGTGTGCTGACGTTGCCGGACGCGGCGGTGTTGGTGGCGGCGCGCGGTCGATTGATGGACGCGCTGCCGGCCGGCGGCGCGATGGTGGCGGTGGCGGCCGCTGAGCATGAGGTGGTGCCGCTGCTGGTGCCGGAGGTGGAGATCGCGGCGGTGAACGGGCCGTCGGCGGTGGTGATCTCCGGCGACGAAGCCACGGTCGAGGAGGTGGCCGCGCGGTTGGCGGCTGCCGGCCACAAGACCAAACGGCTCAGGGTGTCGCATGCGTTCCACTCGGCCCTGATGGAGCCGATACCGGCGGAGTTCCGGTCGGTGGCCGCCGGTCTCACCTTCCACGAGCCGGAGATCCCGGTGGTGTCCAACGTGACCGGCAAGCTCGCCGAGCCGGGTCAGTTCACCGCGGACTACTGGGCCGAGCACGTGCGGGCCGCAGTGCGGTTCGCGGACGGCATCCGGACACTGCTGGACGAAGGCGTCGACACGTTCCTCGAACTGGGGCCGGACGCGGTGCTGTCGGCCGCCGGACCGGATTGCCTGACCGGGGAGCCGGACGACGATGTCGTGTTCGTGCCGGCACAGCGTCGCACCACCGACGACGTGCGCACCCTGCTGGCGGCCATCGGCACGCTGCTTGTGCGAGGACGCCACGTCGACTTCCCGGCCCTGCTCGGCGGCTCGACCAGCCCGGCGGATGTGCTCGAACTGCCGACCTACGCCTTCCAACGCGACCGGTACTGGCTCGAGGCCGCCGAACCGCCGGCGCATCGGACCGACGATGTCGACGGGCGGTTCTGGGCGGCGGTGGAGGCGGAAGACCTCGCCGCGGTGAGGGAGACACTCGGTGTCGACGCCGCCCCGGACCTGGGGCCGACCATCGGTGTGCTGGCCGACTGGCGGCGCCGGCGCGCCGAACAGTCCACAGTGGACGATCTGTGCTACCGGATCAGCTGGAAACCGCACCGCGGCAACGGGCCGGCCGCGCCGGACGGCACCTGGCTCGTGGTCACGACGGCGCAGGTGGAGGATCCGACGCCGCTGCTGTCCCGGCAGGGGCTGCGCGCCGTCACCGTGACGGTCGAACCCGGGGCCGGGCCGCTGACCGAGCAGCTCGGCGCCGCCCTGGCCGATGACGCCGTGACGGGTGTGCTCAGCCTGCTGGCCCTGGACGACCGCCGGCGACCGGGATCGCCCCTGCTGACCGTCGGCGCGGCGGCGACGCTGGAACTGATTCAGGCCCTGTCGGCACTCGGGGCCCGGCAACAACTCTGCTGCGTCACCAGCGGCGCGGTGAGCATCGGCCCGAACGATCCCGCGCCCGCCATCGAGCAGGCGCTGGTCTGGGGCCTTGGCTACGCCACCGCCCTGGAGCACCCCGATCGCTGGGGCGGTCTGATCGACATGCCGGCCCGGCTGGACGACCGGTCGGCACGGGCGCTGGTCGCCGCGCTCACCGGTCTGGCCGACGAGGACCAGGTGGCCGTTCGGACGAACGGCCTGCACGTGCGACGGGTCATGCCGGCTTCGGTCGGCACCGCCGCGGCCCCGCACATCCACGGCACCGTGCTGGTCACCGGAGGTACTGAAGGCCTGGGGCGGCATGTGGCCCGGTGGCTGGCCGACTCGGGCGCCGAACACCTCGTGCTGACGCTGGATGCCGAGCCGACCACGCCGGAAGTCGTCGCCCTGAAGGGCGAACTCGTCGAACGCGGTGCGAAGGTGACGCTGGCGACCGTGGACCTGACCGACCGGGAGGCGGTCCGTAGCCTGCTCGGCGAGGGGCTGACCGGGGTGGTGCACACCGCCGATCTGGTCCGCACCGGCCCGGTCACCGACATCACGACGGCCGAACTCGACGCCGTCCTGGCCGCCAAGGCCGAAGGGCTGGCCGTCCTCGACGACGTGCTCGGCGACCGGCCGCTGGAGCTGTTCGTGGCGTTCTCCTCCGTGGCCGGCATCTGGGGCGGTGGCGGTCAGGGCACACCCGGCGCGAGCAACGCCGTCGTCGACGCGATCATGCAGCGCCGGCGGGCGCGAGGGCTGTCGGCGACGTCGGTGGCCTGGGGCCTGGTCGACGGGTTCGGCGTGGCCGCCGACAGCGCCGCCCAGCAGCAGCTGCGCCGTCGCGGCGTGCTGTCGATCAGTCCGGAAGGGGCGGTCGCCATGCTGGCCCATGTGACCCGCGGCGACCCGGTGCTGGCGATGGCGCGGATCGACTGGCCGACGTTCGCCCCCGCGTTCACCTCACTGCGGCCGAGCCCACTGATCGGCGACATCCCCGGCGTGCGGGCGGCGATCGAGGCCGCGCGGCCGGAACTGGACGAGGGTGCCGTCCGGCACCTCGCCGACCTGCCCGAGGCGGAACGGGACCGGGCGCTGGCCAAACTGGTGCGCGAGACCACCGCGACGGCGCTCGGGCACCAGGGCGCGGACGCGATCAGCCCGCGCCGGGCCTTCCAGGAGATGGGGTTCGACTCGCTGGCCGCGGTGAGCCTGCGCAACGCGCTCGGTGCGGCGCTGGGCATCAGCCTGTCGGCGACCCTCGTCTTCGACTACCCGACGCCGGCCGCGCTGGTCGAGCACCTGCGCACCGAACTGACCGGGCCGCCGGAGGCCGAGGTCGACGAGACCGAGTTGCGGCGGGCGCTGGCCACCGTGCCGGCGAGCCGGCTGCGGGAGGCCGGCGTGCTGGACATCCTGCTGGAGCTGGCCCGCACCGACAGCGCACCGGCGGTCGTGGTGCCCGTGGCGGACGAGATCGAGCAGATCGACGGGATGGGCGTCGCGGACTTGCTGCAACGAGCACTGGAGGGCACGCAGCCATGAGCACCACCGAGAACGCACGGCTCATTGACGCCTTGCGGGCCTCGCTGAAGGACAACGCGCGGCTCAAGCACCGGTACGACAGCGTGCAGGCCGCCGCGGCCGAGCCCATAGCCATCGTGGGCATGGCCTGTCGGCTGCCGGGCGGTGTCGAGTCGCCGGAGGACCTGTGGCGGCTGGTGTCGAGCGGCGGCGATGGCATCACCGGCTTCCCGGACAACCGCGGCTGGGACCTGGACAACCTGTTCCACCCCGACCCTGACCATCCCGGCACCAGCTACGCCAGCGAGGGCGGCTTCCTGCACGAGGCCGGCGAGTTCGATCCGGGGTTCTTCGGGATCTCGCCGCGTGAGGCGTTGGCCATGGATCCGCAGCAGCGGCTGATGCTCGAGATCTCGTGGGAGGTCTTCGAGCGGGCCGGTGTCGACCCGACGGCGTTGCGCGGCGAGGACATCGGGGTGTTCTCCGGCATCGCGTTCCACGACTACGGCGCAGATCTCTCGGCGGTGCCCGAGGGGCTGGAAGGGTTCGTGCTCACCGGCGGGGCCGGCAGCGTGCTGTCCGGCCGCGTCTCCTACGTCTTCGGCTTCGAGGGCCCGGCGGTCACACTGGACACCGCCTGCTCGTCGTCGCTGGTGACGTTGCACTCGGCCGTGCAGGCGCTGCGCAACGGCGAGTGCTCGATGGCGCTGGCCGGCGGCGTCACGGTGATGGCCGCTTCCGACGCGTTCGTGGGCTTCTCACGGCAGCGCGGGCTTGCCCCGGACGGCCGGTGCAAGGCGTTCGCCGCAGCGGCGGACGGCACCGGGTTCGCCGAGGGCGCCTGCGTGCTGCTGGTGGAACGGCTGTCCGACGCCCAACGGTTGGGGCACAACGTCCTCGCGGTGGTGCGCGGCTCGGCGGTGAACCAGGACGGCGCCTCCAACGGTCTGACCGCGCCCAACGGCCCGTCGCAGCAACGAGTCATCCGGCGCGCACTGGCCAACGCCGGCCTGAAACCGTCCGAAGTGGACGCTGTCGAAGCCCACGGCACCGGCACCGCACTCGGTGACCCGATCGAGGCGCAGGCGATTCTGACCACCTACGGTCAGGACCGGGAACGGCCGCTGTGGCTGGGATCCCTCAAGTCGAACATCGGCCACACCCAGGCGGCGGCCGGCGCGGCCGGCGTGATCAAGATGGTGCTGGCGATGCGCCATGGGGTTCTGCCTCAGACCTTGCACGTGGACGAGCCGACCCCGCAGGTGGACTGGACGGCCGGCGAGGTGGAGCTGCTGACCGAGCGGCAGCCGTGGCCGGCGACCGGCCGGCCGCGCCGGGCCGGCGTCTCCGGGTTCGGCATCAGCGGCACCAACGCTCACGTGATCCTCGAACAGGCGCCTGAACCGGTCGCACCGGTGTCGACCGGCACTCAGCCGATGTTCACCAGCGCGTCGGCCCCGCTGCTGGTATCGGGCCGTGGGGAGACCGCGTTGCTGGCGCAGGCCCACTGTCTGCACACCCACCTGGACTTCGCGTCGGGGGCCGGGCTCGGTGACGTCGCCTGGTCGCTGGCGACCACCCGCGCCGCGCACGACCAGCGGGCGGTGGTGCTGGCCGACGATCGGGACGAGGCACTGGCCGGGCTGACCGCGTTGGCCGAGGGCGAGCCCTCGCCGTCGGTCGTGTCGGGCGGTGCCGTCGACGGTGACCAGCAGGTGGTGTTCGTGTTCCCGGGGCAGGGCTCCCAGTGGCCCGGCATGGCCGCCCGGCTCCTCGACGAGTCGCCGGTCTTCGCCGCCCGGATGGCTGAGTGCGACCGGGCCGTCGGTGAACTGGTCGACTGGTCGCTGCTGGACGTGGTGACCGACGCCGCGGACGCGCCGTCACTGGACCGGATCGAGATCCTGCAACCGGTGCTGTTCGCCATCAACGTCTCGTTGGCCGCGATGTGGCAGGCGGCTGGCGTCGAGCCGGCGGCGGTCGTCGGGCACAGCCAGGGCGAGGTCGCCGCCGCGTGCGTGGCCGGGGCGTTGAGCCTTGAGGACGCGGCACGGGTCGTCGTGCTGCGGAGTGCGCTGTTCGCGGCGGAACTCGTCGGCAACGGCGCCGTCGTTTCGGTGGCCCTGGGGTCGGACGAGGTGGAACGGCGCATCGCCGCCTGGGACGGGCGACTGACGCTGGGCGGCCGCAACAGCCCGGCGGCCTCGACCGTCGTCGGCGACATGGCCGCCCTGACGGAGTTCGTCGCGGAGTGCAAGGCCGCCGGGATCCGGGCGCAGGTCGTCGGCTCGACGGTGGCCTCGCACTGCGCGCAGGTCGACCCGCTGCGTGACCGCATCGTGGACATGCTGGCCGACATCGCCCCGAAGCCGGCGCGCATCCCGTTCTACTCGACGGTCGACGCCGCTTCGATCGACACCGAGTCGTTGACCGGCGAGTACTGGTTCCGTAACGCCCGCTTCCCGGTGGAGTTCGACCGCACGGTCCGGGCCTTGCTGGCCGACGGGCACCAGTACTTCGTCGAGTGCAGCGCGCACCCGGTGCTCACCATGGCGATGCAGGCCACGTTCGAGGACTCCGGCGCGGGTGCGGTCGCCGTCGGTTCGCTGCGCCGCGCCGAAGGAGGCGCCCGGCGGCTGCTGACCTCGTTCGCCGAGGGCTTCGTGCGGGGATTGCCGGTGGACTGGCGGGCGGTGCTCGGCGGTGGGCAGCGCGTCGAGTTGCCCACGTATGCCTTCCACCATCAGCACTTCTGGCTGGAGTCGACCGGAGGCGCGGTGGATGCCGGCGGTCTCGGGCTCAGCGGCGCCGAGCATCCGCTACTGGGTGCGGTGGCGGAGTTGCCGGAGTTCGGCGGTGTGGTGGTGACATCGCGGTTGTCGTTGCGGGCACATCCGTGGTTGGCGGATCACGCGGCGGCGGGGACGGTGTTGTTGCCTGGTGCGGCGTTCGTGGAGCTGGTGGTGCGTGCCGGTGACGAGGTGGGCTGTGGCGTCATCGAGGAACTGGTGCTCGAAGCGCCGCTCACCCTGGGCGCCCGGGACGCGGTGCGGGTGCAGATCGCTGTCGGCGCCCCGGCGGCCGCCGGTTGTCGGCCGGTCACCGTGCACGCGCGGGCCGAGGACAGCGCGCCCGGCGCCGAATGGATCCGGCACGCCAGCGGCACGCTGACCGCGAAGGCTCCCGAACCGGCGGCCGGACTCCAGGTATGGCCGCCTGAGGGGGCGATTCCGGTCGACGGCGACCGCGTGGCCGGCGCCTACGAGGAACTGGCGGCCCTCGGTTACGGCTACGGGCCGGCCTTCCGGGGCCTGAAGGCGGTGTGGACGGCCGGCGCCGACGTGTTCGCGGAGGTGGAGCTGCCCGAGGCGGTCCGCGGTGACGCGGCGGCGTACGGGCTGCACCCCGCGCTGCTGGACGCGGCCATGCACGCGATCGCGTTCCGGGCCGACGCCGACGCCCGTCTGGCGCTGCCGTTCGCGTACCGGGACGTCGCCTTGCACGCCGCCGGGGCCGCCACGCTCCGGGTGCGCATCACCCCGGCCGACGCCGACGCGGTGGCGCTGCATCTCGCCGACGCCACCGGCGCGCCGGTGGCCACCATCGGCGCCGTGGTGTCGCGGGCCGTCGAGCCGACGGCGCCCGCCGTGAAGCCGGTGTCGGAGCGGATCTTCCAGGCCCTGTGGGAGCCCGTCGCCGCCGAGGCGCCCGAGGGCGCGGTCGACCCTGTGCCCGTGCACACCGCCGACGACATCCGGGAACTGGCCGGGACCGCCGACTTCGGGCTGCCGGAGCTGCTGCTGCTCCAACTCCCGGACGACCGGCCCGGAGATGACGTGACGGCGCTGACCACCCGTGTGCTGGGCCTGCTCCAGGCGTGGCTGGCGGAGCCGCTGCTCGACGACAGCCGCCTGCTGGTGCTCGGCCGCGGCGGTGTCGCGGTGCACCACGAGCGTGAGCTGACCAGCGTGGCCACGGCCGCCGCGTACGGCCTGCTGCGCTCCGCGCAGGCAGAGAACCCCGGCCGGGTGGTGATCGTGGACACGGACGGGGCGGGGGCGTCAGCCGCCGCGCTGGCGGCCACAGTCGACGCCGACGAGCCACAGCTGGCCTTGCGGGACGGGCAGGTGTTCGCGCGACGGCTGGTGCGGGCCGCCGGGCGGGACCGGCTCGACGTCCCGGCCGGGCTGACCACGTGGCGGCTGCAGCCCAGCGGCGATGGCACGCTGGAGCGCCTGGCGGCGGTCGAGAGCCCGGCCGCGGCGGCCCCGCTGCGCACCGGACAGGTGCGGGTCGAGGTGCGGGCAGCCGGCTTGAACTTCCTGGATGTGTTGGTGGCGCTGGGGGTCCGGGACGAGGCGGGCCTGGGCAACGAGGGTGCCGGCGTCGTGGTCGAGGTGGGGCCGGACGTCACCGGGCCGGCCGTCGGCGACCGGGTGATGGGGCTGTTCCCGGACGCCGTCGGGCCGCTGGCCGTTGCCGATCACCGCACGGTGGCCCGGATACCGGAGGAGTGGACCTTCGAGCAGGCGGCCTCGGTACCGATGGCGTTCCTGACCGCCTACTACGCGCTGCGCGACCTCGGCGGCTTGGCCGCGGGGGAGTCACTGCTGGTGCACGCCGCGGCCGGCGGCGTCGGCATGGCGGCGGTGCAGCTGGCCCGGCACTGGGGCGCGGAGGTCTACGCGACGGCAAGCCCGGGCAAGTGGGCAACGGTGGCCGCGTGCGGGGTCGACCCGGCTCGGATCGCCAGCTCCCGCAGCCTGGAATTCGAGGCCCACATCCGTGACGCCAGCGGTGGCCGGGGCGTGGACGTGGTGCTGAACTCGCTGGCCGGCGACTTCGTGGACGCATCGCTGCGGCTGCTCGGGACCGGCGGCCGGTTGCTGGAGATGGGCAAGTCGGACCTGCGGGACCCGGCCACCCTCCCCGGCGTGGGCTACTCGGCGTTCTCGCTGTTCGACGCGGGCAACGACCGTATCGGGGAGATGCTCGCCGAGCTGGTCGCCCTGTTCGAGCAGCGGGTTCTCACGCCGCTGCCGCTGACCGTATGGGACGCTCGGCTCGCCCCGGCGGCGTTCCGCCACATGAGCCAGGCTCGGCACATCGGCAAGAACGTGTTCACGCTGCCACGGAATCTCGATCCCGCCGGCACGGTGCTGGTCACCGGCGGCACCGGCTCGCTGGGGCGGCAGGTGGCCCGACGGCTGGTCACGGAGCACGGGGTGGGCAACCTGGTGCTGGCCAGCCGGCGCGGCCCGGCGGCCGAAGGGGTCGAGGAACTGAGCGCCGAACTGGTGGCGCTCGGGGCCACCGTGCGGGTGCTGGCCTGCGACGCCGCCGACCGCACGGCGCTGGCCGACCTGCTTTCGTCCCTGCCGGCTGATGCGCCGTTGACCGGTGTCGTGCACACCGCCGGCCTGCTGGACGACGGCGTGATCACCGCGCTCACCCCGGAGCGGCTGGCCGCCGTACTGCGGCCGAAGATCGACGCCGCGCGCAACCTGCACGACCTCACCCGGGACACCGACCTGGCCAGGTTCGTGCTGTTCTCCTCGGCGGCCGGCACCTTCGACGCGCCGGGCCAGGGCAACTACGCCGCCGCCAACGCGGCGCTGGACGCCTTGGCCCAGCAGCGGCACGCCGACGGCCGGCCGGCCACGTCGCTGGCCTGGGGCCTGTGGTCGCAGGTCACGGAGATGAGCGCCCACCTGGACGACGTGGACCAGAAACGAATGGCTCGTGGCGGCATGATCGGCCTGACCGCGGCCGAGGGCCTGGAGCTGCTCGACGCCGCGTTGGGCGAACCGGATGCCGTGCTGGTGCCGGCGGCCATGGACTTCGGGGCGCTGCGCGCGCAGGCGGCCTCGGGTGCCCTGCCGGCCTTGCTCCGTACCCTGGTCCGGCCGGGGCGGCGAGTCGCCCAGAGCGTCGCCGCGGACGGGGACGAGCTGGCCGCTCGCCTGGCCCGGTCCGGCCCGGCCGAGCGGGAGCACGTCGTACTCGGCCTGGTCCGGCAGGAGGCGGCGGCGATCCTCGGCCACACCTCGCCCGACCTGGTCGAGCCGGACCGGCCGTTCCGCGACATCGGGTTCGACTCGCTGACCGGCGTGGAGCTGCGCAATCGGCTGACCGGACGGACCGGCGTGCGGCTGCCGGCCACCGTGGTGTTCGACCACCCCACGCCGGCCGCGATCACCCGCTGCCTGCTCGGCGAGCTGGGCGCCGGGGTGGACGAGACCGAGGCGCTGCTGGCCGAGCTGGACCGCGTGGCGGCGGCGCTGGACACCGCCGGGGCGGCGGCGCACGCCCGGGTGCTGGCCCGGATGCAGGCGATCGTGCGGCGCTGGGAATCGACCGGTGCGCAATCGACCGGCGAGGAGCCGGACATCGACGTGGAGACAGCCAGCGACGACGAGATCTTCGACCTCATCGACCAGGAGTTCGGCACCGCATGAGCCGCACCGATCGAGAAGAGGGACCGCCCATGGCCGACGACAAGCTCCGTGACTACCTGAAGCGGGTGGTGGCCGACGCCCGGCGGCTGCGGAAGCGGGTGCGGGACCTGGAGGCCGAACGCACCGAGCCGATCGCCATCGTGGGCATGGCATGCCGGCTGCCGGGCGGCGTCACGTCGCCCCAGGACCTGTGGGACCTGGCGACCGCCGGCCGGGATGGCATCAGCGGATTCCCCACGGACCGCGGCTGGGACCTCGACGCGCTGTTCCACGCCGACCCGGACCAGCCCGGCACCAGCTACGTGCGTGAGGGCGGCTTCCTGCACGACGCCGGCCGGTTCGACGCGGGGCTCTTCGGGATATCGCCGCGTGAGGCGTTGGCCATGGACCCACAGCAGCGGTTGATGCTGGAAGTGTCCTGGGAGGCGTTGGAACGGGCCGGTCTCGACCCGCGGTCGTTGAGCGGTGCGGATGTCGGAGTGTTCAGCGGGTACTGCGGGCACGACTACGGCACTGACCTGCCCGAGGTGCCGGATTCCTTGCAGGGTTTCATGATGACCTCCGACGCGGGCAGCGTGATGTCCGGCCGGGTCGCCTATGTGCTGGGCCTGGAGGGGCCGGCCGTCACGATCGACACGGCGTGCTCGTCCTCGCTGGTGGCGCTGCACCTGGCCGTGCGGGCCCTGCGGGACGGCGACTGCGCCATGGCGTTGGCCGGCGGAGTGACCGTGATGGCCACACCGCGGGCGTTCGTGGGCTTCGCCCGGCAGCGAGGGCTGGCCGCCGACGCTCGCTGCAAGGCGTTCGCGGCCGGCGCGGACGGCACGATCTTCGCCGAGGGCGTCGGCGTGCTGGTGGTGGAGCGGCTGTCCGATGCCCAACGGTCGGGGCACAACGTCCTTGCGGTGGTGCGTGGTTCGGCCGTGAACCAGGACGGCGCGTCGAACGGGTTGACCGCACCGAGCGGACCGTCGCAGCAGCGGGTGATCCGCCAGGCGCTTGCCAACGCACGTCTGTCCCCTTCGGACGTCGACGTGGTCGAGGCGCACGGCACCGGGACGGCGCTGGGGGATCCCATCGAGGCACAGGCGATTCTGGCCACGTACGGACAGGACCGGGCCCGACCGCTGCTGCTCGGCTCGCTGAAGTCCAACATCGGCCACACACAGGGCGCCGCCGGCGTGGCCGGGGTCATGAAGATGGTGTTGGCCATGCGACACGGCGTCGTGCCGCGAACCCTGCACGTGGACGAGCCGACGCCGCAGGTGGACTGGACGGCCGGTGCGGTGGAACTGGCGGTCGAGCAGCGGCCGTGGCCGGAGACCGGTCAGCCGCGCCGGGCGGCGGTGTCCGGCTTCGGGGTGAGCGGTACCAACGCGCACGTGGTCCTGGAGCAGGCCCCGACGATCGACGCCAGGGAATCGACGGCCGCGCTGGACGTGACTCCGCTGGTGCTCTCCGGGCACGGGAGTGAGGCGCTGCGGGCGCAGGCCGGCCGGTTGTCGGCGTTCCTGCGCGACTCGGCGGTGCCGACAGGCGAGGTGGCGCGGACACTGGCGTTCGGGCGGGCGGCGTTGCCGCAGCGCGCAGTGGTGCTGGCCCCGGGACGCGACGACGCGGTGTCCGCTTTGGACGCTCTGGCGCAGGGTGTCGACCATCCGGCCGTTGTGACCGGTGCGATCGCCCGCGGCAGGCTGGCCATGGTGTTCCCCGGACAGGGAGCGCAGCGGGCCGGTATGGGCCGCGCGCTGTACGAGCGGTATCCGGTGTTCCGGCAGGCGTTCGACGAGATCTGCGTGGAGCTGGACAGGCGGCTCGGCACGGATGTCCGGGACGTCGTGTTCGGCGACGCGGGGGAGCTGATCGAGCGGACGGTGTTCGCCCAGACGTCGCTGTTCGCGCTGGGGGTCGGCCTGCTGCGGCTGTGGGAGTCGTTCGGCGTGCGAGCGGACGTGGTCGCCGGCCACTCGGTCGGGGAGATCGCCGCGGCGCACGCGGCCGGTGTGCTGTCCCTCGCCGACGCGATCGCGTTGGTGGCGGCGCGCGGCCGGTTGATGGAGGCGTTGCCGCCGGGCGGCGTGATGGTGTCGGTGCTCGCGCCGGAACAACGGGTGCGGTCGGTGCTGGTGCCGGGTGTGGAGGTGGCGGCGGTGAACGGGCCGTCGTCGGTGGTGATCTCCGGTGACGAGCGCGCGGTGTCGCGGGTCGCCGACGAGCTGGCGGCCGCAGGTCACAAGACCAAGCGGCTCACCGGGTCGCACGCGTTCCATTCGGCGCTGATGGAGCCGATGCTGGCGGAGTTCCGGGCCGCGGTGTCCGGGCTGACCTTCGCGCCGCCGCAGCTGCCGTTCGTGTCGACGGTGACCGGCACGGTCCTGGAGGAGTTCGACGCCGAGTACTGGGTGCGGCAGGTGCGGGACACCGTCCGGTTCGCCGACGGTGTCAGCGCATTGGCCGGCTGCGAGGTGCGGACGGTGCTGGAACTGGGGCCGGACGGCGCGCTGTCGGCGCTGGGCCGGGACTGCTCGCCGGACGGGCGGATCGACTTCGTACCGAGCCTCCACCGCGACGACGATGTGCTCAAAGCGGTCGCCGTCGGCCACGTGCGCGGCGTCGCCATCGACTGGCCGGCGCTGCTCGGGGCCGGCCCGACCCACCCCGACCTGCCGACGTATGCCTTCCGGCACGAGAACTTCTGGCTGTCCGGCGACCGCGGTGGACAATCGACCACCGGGCACCCGCTGCTCGGCACCTTCGTCGACCTGCCCGACACCGGCGGCGCGGTGTTCACCTCCCGGCTCTCGCTGCGGTCGCAGCCGTGGTTGGCCGACCACGTCGTCAGCGGCGAAGTTCTGCTGCCCGGCGCCGCCATGGTCGACCTCACGCTGCGGGCCGGCGACGAACTCGGCTGCGGCGCAGTCGAGGAGCTGGTGATCGAAGCGCCGGTCGTGCTGCCCGGTGACGGAGCGCTGGCGCTGCGCGTGAGCGTGGGGGACGCCGATGACGACGGCCGTCGACCGGTCAGCGTGCACACCCGGCCGGACGTGGTCGGCGCGCCATGGACCCGGCATGTGCACGGCACCGTGCGGCAGCAGTCGGTGGCCCCGGACTTCTCGCTCGCGCAGTGGCCGCCGGAGGGCGCGGTCGCCGCTGACCCTGCCGACCTGGCCGGCCTGTACGACGACCTGAGCAGCGTCGGATACCGCTATGGGCCGGTGTTCCAAGGCGTCCGTGCGGTCTGGACCCTCGATGACGCCGTGTACGCGGAGCTGTCGCTGCCGGCCGACGACCAGGCGGCGAAGTTCGGGCTCCACCCCGCCCTGCTCGACAGCGCCCTGCACGCCGCGGCCTTCCTCGACCGCGCCGGCCTGTCGTCCCGGCAGATGACGCTGCCGTTCGCGTGGCGCGACGTCGCTTTGTACGCGCCGGGGGCGACGATGCTCCGCGTCCGGGTCACGGCCGGCGGTCCCGACGTGCTGCGGCTGGAGCTCGCCGACGGCGACGGCATGCCGGTGGCGTCGATCGGCTCGCTGCTGTCGCGGCCGGTCGCCGGTCAGGTCGGCGCTGCCCGTGTGCGGGACAGCCTGTTCCGGGAGACCTGGCCCGTGCTGGAGGTTGCACCGGCTGCGCCCACCACGGCGGTCCCGGTGGCGACCGTCGCCGACGTGCGGCGGTTGGACGGAGACGAGGTCGCCGTGCTGGCGGTGCCCGAATCCGACGACGTCCGGGAGCTGACCGCCCAGGTCCTGGCCGCGCTCACCGCATGGCTGGGGCTACCGCTGACCGACTCGGCCCGCCTGATCGTGACGACGCGTGGCGCGGTGGCCGTCGACCCGGCCGACGTCCCCGATCCGGCCCAGGCCGCGGTGTGGGGCCTGGTCGGCTCCGCGCAGGCCGAGAACCCGGGCCGCATCGTGCTGGTCGACGCCGACGGCCCGATCGAGGCGTCGTCCGTGCTGGGTACGGATGAGACGCAGTTGGCGATCAGGGTCGGCCGCGCGCACCGACGCCGCCTGACCCGTGC
This sequence comes from Streptomyces sp. NPDC048636, assembly GCF_040650655.1. Classification (NCBI taxonomy): domain Bacteria; kingdom Bacillati; phylum Actinomycetota; class Actinomycetes; order Kitasatosporales; family Streptomycetaceae; genus Streptomyces; species Streptomyces sp. NPDC048636. Next base: position 474,929 of record NZ_JBEZHR010000006.1, read on the forward strand.
CGAGGCCGCGGAACCGTTCGTGCCGGAGTCGCCCGGGACGGTGTTGATCACCGGCGGCAGCGGGTCGCTCGGCGGCATCGTCGCGCGCCATCTCGTCACCGAACACGGCCTGCGGCACGTCGTGTTGGTCAGCCGCCGGGGTGAGGCCGCCGACCTCGTCGCCGAGCTGACCGACCTCGGGGCCACGGCCCGCGCGGTGGCGTGTGACGTGGCGGATCGCGAGGCGACCGCGCGACTGCTGGCCACGATCGAGCCGCCGCTGACCGCCGTCGTGCACACCGCCGGTGTCCTGGACGACGGCATGGTCACGGCGATGACACCCGAGCGAATGGACACCGTGCTGCGGCCGAAGGCCGACGCCGCCGTCATCCTGCGCGAACTCATGCCGGCGGCCGCGAAGCTGGTGTTGTTCTCCTCGGCTGCCGGTCTGTTCGGCAGCCCCGGCCAGGCCAACTACGCGGCGGCCAACTCCTTCCTGGACGCGTTCGCCCGCCGGCAGTACGCCGCCGGCCGGCCGACCGTGGCCCTGGCCTGGGGAATGTGGGCGCAGCGCGAGGGCATGACGGCCGCGCTCGGCGACACCGACCGGACCCGGCTGGCCCGTGGTGGCGCGGCGGCCCTGACCGCGGCGGAGGGCATGGCGCTGTTCGACATGGCCTTGGGCGCCGCGGAACCGGTGCTGGTGCCGATGAAGGTGGACTTCGGGGTGCTGGGGGCACAGGCGGCCGCCGGCGCACTGCCCGGCCTGCTGCGCGACCTGGTGCCCCGGCCGCGAGGACGGACGGAACCGGCGCGCGGCGACGACTTCGCCGCACGACTGGCCGCCGCCACCGACGCCGACCGGCCGAAGCTGCTGCTGGACGTGGTGCGCCGGGAGGCCGCGCTGGTGCTGGGCCACGCCTCGCCGACCGCGATCGCGCCGGACCAGGTGTTCACCGACATCGGCTTCGACTCGCTGTCCGCGGTCGAGCTGCGGGACCGGTTGGCGGCGCGCACCGGACTGCGGCTGCCGGCCTCCTTCGCCTTCGACCACCCGACGCCGGCGGCGCTGGTCGAGCACATGAGCGGTCGGCTCGGCGGGGGCCGGAAAGACGACCGTGTGCTGGCCGAGCTGACCCGGCTGGAGTCGGCGGTGGCCGACGCCGGACCGGGCGGCGCGGCCACCAGCCTCGTGCCGCGGCTGCGGGCGCTGCTGGCCCGGGCCGAGGCCGCCGCCGCGCCGGCACCGGCCGGCGACGTGGCCGCCCGCCTGGAGTCGGCGTCCGTGGCCGACGTCCTGGCCTTCATCGACGACGAGTTCGGCCCGGAAGACCCCGAGGGAGAGTGACCAGAGCAGTGGACAGTCAGGACACGACCGGTGGCGACGAGCGGCTGGTCAAGTACCTCAAGCGGGTGACCGCCGACCTGCACCAGGCTCGGCGGCGGCTGGCTCGGGTGACGGCGGAGCGGTCCGAGCCGATCGCCATCGTGGGCATGGCCTGTCGGCTGCCCGGCGGCGTCGCCTCACCGGAGGACCTGTGGGACCTGGTCGCCGGCGGCCGGGACGCCATCACGGCGTTCCCGGACAACCGCGGCTGGGACCTGGACACCCTGTTCCATCCCGACCCGGACCACCCCGGCACCAGCTACGTGCGGGCCGGTGGCTTCCTGTACGACGCCGACCGGTTCGACCCCGGCTTCTTCGGGATCTCGCCGCGCGAGGCGCTGGCGATGGACCCGCAGCAGCGATTGATGCTGGAGGTCTCCTGGGAGGCGCTCGAACGGGCCGGGATCGATCCGACAACGTTGCGCGGCAAGGACGTCGGCGTCTATTGCGGCGCTCTCAACCAGGACTACGCGGCGCGGCTGGACACTGTGCCCGAGGGCGTGGAAGGCCACCTGGTGACCGGTGGCGCCGGCAGTGTGCTGTCCGGGCGCGTGTCGTACGTGCTGGGGCTGGAAGGCCCGGCGGTCACGGTGGACACCGCCTGCTCGTCGTCGCTGGTGACGCTGCACTTGGCGGCGCAGGCCCTGCGCGACGGCGAGTGCTCGATGGCGCTGGCGGGCGGCGTGACCGTGATGTCCACGTCCTGGGCGTTCGTCGGGGTGTCCCGGCAGCGCGGCATGGCCGAGGACGGGCGGTGCAAGTCGTTCTCCAGCGACGCCGACGGCACCGGTCTGGCCGAGGGTGCCGGCGTGCTGCTGCTGGAACGGCTGTCCGAGGCCGAGCGGCTGGGACATCCGGTGCTGGCGGTGGTGCGCGGCTCGGCGGTGAACCAGGACGGCGCCTCCAACGGGCTGACCGCGCCGAGCGGACCGTCGCAGCAGCGCGTGATCTCGAAGGCGTTGGAGACGGCCGGGCTCGCACAGTCCGATGTGGACGCCGTGGAGGCGCACGGCACCGGCACCGCGTTGGGCGATCCGATCGAGGCGCAGGGCCTGCTGGCCACCTACGGCCAGGGCCGGCCGGCGGACCGCCCGCTGTGGCTGGGGTCGCTGAAGTCCAACATCGGCCACACACAGGCCGCCGCCGGCGTCGCCGGTGTGATCAAGATGGTGCAGGCGATCCGGCACGCGCAGCTGCCGCCGACGCTGAACGTCGCCGAACCGACCAGGCAGGTCGACTGGTCGACCGGCGCGGTGGAGCTGCTGACCGCCGGGCGGGACTGGCCCGAGGTGGCCAGGCCACGTCGCGGGGCGGTGTCGAGTTTCGGGGTCAGCGGCACCAACGCGCACGTGATCATCGAGCAGGCGCCGCCGGTTGCCGACCCCATCGGGACCGCCCTCGACGAGACGTCCGTGGGCGGCGGCATCGCGCCCCTGGTGGTGACCGGCCAGGGCACGGCCGGCCGCGCCGCCCGGTCCCGGCAGCTGGCCGCCTTGCTGGCCGACCGGCCGGAGCCGGCGGTCGGCGATGTCGCGCACGCGCTGGTCCGGAACCGCGCGGTGCTCCAGGACCGGGCCGTGGTGCTCGCCGCGGACGCCGTGGACGCCGTGGACGGGCTCACCGCGCTGGCCGACGACCGGTCCGCCGCCGACGTCGTCCGCGGCGAGGGACCGCTCGTCACCGGCGAAGTGGCGTTCGTCTTCCCCGGGCAGGGCTCGCAGTGGCTGGGCATGGCCGCCGAGCTCTTCGAGTCCTCGCCGGTGTTCGCCGCCGCCATGGCGGAATGCGACGAGGCGCTGCGCGACTACGTGGACTGGTCGGTGATCGACGTGATCCGCCGACATCCAGCCGCTCCCGACCCGACCCGCATCGAGGTCGTGCAGCCGTCGCTGTTCTCCGTGCACGTGTCGCTGGCCGCACTGTGGCAGCACGTTGGCGTGCGGCCGGCCGCGGTGGTCGGGCACAGCCAGGGTGAGATCGCCGCCGCCGTCGTGTCCGGTGCGCTGTCGCTGTCCGACGGCGCCCGCGTCATCGTGGCCCGCAGTGCGCTGCTGGCCGAGGAACTGCTGGGCAAGGGCGCGATGGCGTGGATCGGCACGTCCGCCGCCGACATCGAGGCCCGGCTGGTGGAGTGGGCCGACCGGGTGTCCATCGCCGGCCGCAACTCGCCCCGGGCGGTCACCGTGGTCGGCGAGACCGAGGCGCTGCACGATCTCATCGCCGGCTGCAAGGCCGACGGCATCCGCACCCAGATCGTCGGCTCGTCGGTGGCGTCGCACTGCGCGCAGATCGAACCGCTGCGTGACCAGCTGCTGGCGATGTTCGCCGACGTCACTCCGATGGCCGCGCGGGTGCCGTTCTACTCGTCGGTCAGCGGCACGGTGATCGACACCACCGGCATGGACGCGGAGTACTGGTACCGCAACGCCCGCGAGCCGGTCGACCTGGAAGCAGCCGTGCGCAACCTGATCGCCGACGGCTACACGTTCTTCGTGGAGCTCAGCGCGCACCCGGTGCTCACGGTGCCGGTGCAGGAGACCGCGGAGGCGGTCGGCGCGGACATCGTCACCGTCGGCTCGCTGCGCCGCGACGACGGCGGCCCCCGACGGTTCCTCACCTCCATGGCCGAAGGCTTCGTGCGCGGCCTGCCAGTGGACTGGTCCACGCTGTTCGACGCCGACCGCCGGGCCCATGTCGAGCTGCCGACATACCCGTTCCAGCGGCAGCGCTACTGGCTGACCACCAGCGACGCGACCGGTGATGCCGGCGGCCTCGGACTCAGCGGCGCCGAGCACCCGTTGCTGGGGGCCGTGGTCGAGCTGCCGGAGTCCGGCGGTGTGTTGATGACGTCGCGGCTGTCGCTGCGGTCGCAGCCGTGGCTGGCGGACCACGCCGCGGCGGGGACGGTGTTGCTGCCGGGCGCGGCGTTCGTGGAATTGGTGGTGCGAGCCGGCGACGAGGTGGATTGCGGCGCTGTCGAGGAACTGATCGTGGAGGCCCCGCTGACACTGCCGCCGACCGGCGCCGTGCAGCTGCGGATCAGCATCGGTGAGGTCGACGACGGGGTCCGCCCTGTGAACGTGCATGCCCGTGCCGAGGACGCCGGCCCCGGCGCGCCGTGGACCCGGCATGTGCACGGCACCCTGACGGCTTCCCCGCCGGCCGGCGACTTCTCGTTCACACACTGGCCGCCGACCGGGGCGACCCAGATCGACGATGACCGCCTGGCCGGCTTCTACGACCGGCTGGCATCCGCCGGATTCGGCTACGGCCCGGCGTTCCGCGGTCTCCGCGCCGCCTGGCTGGCCGGTGACGACATCTATGCCGAGGTCGAGTTGCCCGAGGAACAGCGGGCCGACGCCGCGCGGTTCGGGCTGCACCCGGCGTTGCTGGACGCAGCCCTGCACGCCGGCGTGTTCGCCGCCGGCGACGAGCCGAAGCTGGCGCTGCCGTTCGCGTACCGGGGCGTGGCCCTGCACGCGAACGGTGCGTCGGCGCTGCGGGTGCGCATCAGCCCCACCGGCGCCGATGCGATCCGCGTGCAGGCGGCGGACGGCTCCGGGGCCCCGGTGGCGTCGGTGTCCTCCTTGGTGTCGCGGGTGGTGGAACCGGCCCAGTTCGGTGGCAGCTCAACCGGTGACCAGGTGTTCCTGATCGACTGGGAGGAGTACGCGCCGGTCGCCACTGCGGCGGCACAGCCCACCCCGGTGACCACCACCGCGGACCTGACCGCGTTGACCGGCGGCGACGTGCTGCTCTACGACGTGCCCACGGTGCTTGGCACGGCGGCGGAGGCGGCTCGGGACCTCACCAGCGAGGTGCTGGCGGTGTTGCAGGAGTGGCTGGCCAACCCGGCGTTGACGGAGAGCCGCCTGGTGGTCCGCACGAGCCGAGGTGTGAAGATCCGGGACGGCGAGACGCCGGATCCGGCGGTGGCGGCGGTGTGGGGACTGGTCGGCGCCGCGCAGTCGGAGCACCCCGGCCGGATCGTGCTGGTGGACGCCGACGGCTCACCGGCGTCGGACTCCGTGCTGCCGGCCCTCCTGGACATGGACGAACCGCAGTTCGCCGTGCGGGACGGGGTGTGCTTCCTGCGTCGCCTGATCCGCGCCGACAGCGCCGGCACACTGGTCCCGCCGGCAGGTGAGCCGACCTGGAGGCTGGACACCCGCGCCATGGGCACGCTGGAAGGGCTCGCGCTGGTGCCCGCGCCAGAGGCGGCCCGCCCGCTGGACGAGGGCCAGGTGCGGGTGGCGGTACGCGCCGCCGGCATGAACTTCCGTGATGTGCTGATGGCGCTGGGGATGTTCCCCGGCAAGATCGACATCTGCCACGAAGGCTCCGGTGTGGTCACCGAGGTCGGCCCCGGCGTGGACGACCTCGTCCCCGGCGACCGGGTGATGGGAGTGTTCCCGGGGGCAGGTGGCCCGGTCGCGGTGGCCGAGCGGTTCGCGCTGGCCCGGATGCCCGCAGGCTGGACCTTCGAGCAGGCCGCCGCGGTGCCGGCGGTCTACCTGACGGCGTACTACGCGTTCAAGGACCTGATCGACCTGCGCCCCGGCCAGTCGGTGCTGGTGCACGCCGCCGCCGGCGGCGTCGGAATGGCGGCGGTCCAGCTGGCCCACCACTTCGGCGCGGAGGTCTACGGCACCGCCAGCCCGGCCAAGTGGCCGGCGGCACTCGCCGCCGGCGTGCCGACGGGGCGCCTGGCCAACTCCCGCACGCTGGACTTCGAGCAGCAGTTCCTGGACATGACCGACGGCCGGGGCTTCGACGTGGTGCTGGACGCACTCACCGGCGAGTTCGTGGACGCCTCGCTGCGGCTGCTGCCCCGCGGCGGCCAGTTCCTGGAGATGGGCAAGAACGACGCCCGCGACCCGGAGGCCGTCGCCGCACGGCATCCGGGCGTGACGTACCGGGTCTTCGACATCGCGGAGGCCCGCGGCGCCCGCCTGCAACGGCTGCTGGAGGAACTGCTGGAGTTGTTCGACCGGGGCGTGCTCACGCCGCTGCCGGTGACCACGTGGGACATCCGGCAGGCGCCGGCCGCCTTCCGGCACATGGCGCAGGCCCTGCACGTCGGCAAGAACGTGTTTGCGGTGCCGAGGGACCTCGACCCCGACGGCACGGTCCTGGTCACCGGCGGCACCGGCACCCTGGGCGCGATGCTGGCCCGGCACCTGGTCCGCGCGCATGGCGTGCGCAACCTGGTATTGGCCAGCCGGCGCGGACCGGCGGCCGCGGGAGCCACCGAGCTGCGGACGGAGCTGACCGGGCTCGGCGCGCGGGTGCGGATCGTGGCATGCGACAGCGCCGACCGGTCGGCGCTGGCCGACCTGCTGGCATCGATCCCGGAGAAGGCCCCGCTGACGGCGGTGCTGCACGCGGCCGTCGTACTCGATGACGGCGTGGTCACGTCGCTGACACCGGAACGGCTGGCCGACGTGCTGCGGCCGAAGATCGACGCGGCGGTCCACCTGCACGAGCTGACCAAGGACCTGGACCTGGCCGCCTTCGTGTTGTTCTCCTCCGGGGCCGGCGTTTTCGGCAACGCCGGCCAGGGCAACTACGCGGCGGCCAACGCCTTCCTGGACGCGTTCGCCGAGTGGCGGCGCGCGCAGGGGCTGCCGGCGGTGTCGCTGGCCTGGGGTCTGTGGGCGCGGAGTGTGTCCTCCGGCGCGGCGGCGCACCTCGGCGAGGTCGACCACAAGCGGATGGCCCGCGGTGGCGTCACCGGCCTGTCGGCCGAGGAAGGCATGGCCCTGTTCGATGCCACCCTGCACGCGCCGCGATCCGTGGTGCTGCCGATGAAACTCAACTTCACGGTGCTGCGGGCCGAGGCGGCGGACGGCTCTGTGCCACCGCTGCTGCGTCGGCTCATCCGACAGGGGCGGCGCACCGCGCAGCCCGGAGGCGGGGCGGACGCGCTTGTCGAGCGGCTGGCCCGGGCCGGGGCCGGCGACCAGGAGCAGATCCTGCTCGACCTGGTGCGCCAGGAGGCGGCGGCGGTGCTCGGCCACTCCTCGGCCGCGACGGTGCGGCCGGACCTGGCGTTCAAGGAGGTCGGCTTCGACTCGCTGACGTCGGTGGAGCTTCGCAACCGGCTGGCCAACCGGAGCGGCGTCCGGCTGCCGGCGACGCTGACCTTCGACAACCCGACGCCGACGGCACTGGCCCGCTACCTGCGGTCGGTGCTGTGTCCGGACCGGGAGCCCGCGCCGGACGAGGGGCCCGGAGTGACGGAGGCGGACCTGCGCCGGGTGCTGGCGACGGCTCCGCTGGACCGGCTGCGGGACCTGGGTGTGCTCGACGCCGTCCGGCCGTTGCTGAGCGGCGTGGTCGAGGAACCGGTGGACGGCGCCGCCGAGGCGCTCGTCGGCATGGACGTGGACGACCTGGTGGCCAAGGCGATGAGCAAGGCGGGGAAATGACACGGACGACGGACGCCGAGGTCGTGGAGGCGCTGCGGGCCTCCCTGATCGAGAACGACCGGCTGGAACGGGAGAACCTGCGCATCCGCGCCGCGAGCACGGCCCCGATCGCGATCGTGGGCATGGCTTGCCGGCTGCCCGGTGGCGTCGGCTCGCCGGAACAGCTGTGGGAGATGGTCGCCGGCGGTGCGGAGGGGATCTCCGAGTTCCCCACCGACCGCGGCTGGGACCTGGACAACCTGTTCCATCCGGACCCGGAACACCCGGGCACCAGTTACGCGCGGGCCGGCGGTTTCCTGCACGAGGCCGGCGAGTTCGACGCGGCGTTCTTCGGGATCTCGCCGCGTGAGGCGTTGGCTATGGATCCGCAGCAGCGCCTGATGCTGGAGATCTCCTGGGAGGCGTTCGAGCACGCCGGCGTGGACCCGTTGTCCTTGCGGGGCTGTGATGTCGGCGTGTTCAGCGGAGTCACCCACCACAGCTACGCCAGTGGGCTCCAGCCGGTGCCCGAGGAACTGGAATCGGTGATGGGCACCGGCGTCTCGGCGAGTGTGCTGTCCGGGCGGGTGTCGTATGTGCTGGGGTTCGAGGGTCCGTCGGTGGCGGTGGATACGGCCTGTTCATCGTCGTTGGTGGCGTTGCATCTGGCGGTGCAGGCGCTTCGTAACGGCGAGTGTTCGATGGCGTTGGCCGGTGGCGTGACCGTGATGCCGAATCCAGGGGTGTTCGTCGGCTTCTCCCGGATGCGAGGCATGTCCGAGGACGGTCGGTGCAAGTCCTTCGCGGCGGCGGCCGACGGCGCCGGGTGGTCCGAAGGCGCCGGCGTGCTGCTCGTGGAGCGGCTGTCCGACGCCGAGCGGCTGGGCCACCGGGTGCTGGCCGTCGTTCGTGGCACGGCGGTGAACCAGGACGGTGCGTCCAACGGCTTGACCGCGCCGAGCGGCCCGTCGCAGCAGCGGGTGATCCGCCAGGCGCTGGCCAACGCCCGGCTGTCCACTTCGGACGTCGACGCGGTCGAGGGGCATGGCACCGGCACGGTGTTGGGCGATCCGATCGAGGCCCAGGCCCTGATCGCCACCTACGGCCAGGGCCGGGAGCGGCCGCTGTGGTTGGGGTCGTTGAAGTCGAACATCGGTCACGCCCAGGCGGCGGCCGGTGTCGCCGGCGTGATCAAGATGGTGCTGGCGTTGCGGCACGGCGTGCTGCCGCGGACCCTGCACGTTGATGCACCGACGCCGGAGGTGGACTGGTCGGCGGGTTCGGTGGAGTTGCTGACCGCGCAACGGGAATGGCCGGCGGTGGACCGGCCGCGTCGGGCCGGCATCTCCGGCTTCGGTGTGAGCGGCACCAACGCGCACGTGATCATCGAGGAAGCAGCGGCGGCCGGGGCGGCCCGGGTGCCGGCGCAACCGGTGCTGGCCGGTGAGCACGTCCCGCTGGTGCTGTCGGGGCGCGGCGGCGCCGGCCTCGCCGGTCAGGCCGAGCGGCTCCACACCTTCCTGGCCGACCGGCCGGACCTGGACCTGATCGAGGTGGCCCGCGCGCTGGCCACGACCCGCGCCGCGCTGCCGGACCGGGCCGTCGTGCTGGCCGAGGACCACGCCGACGCGCTGGTTCGGCTGCGGGCGCTGGCAGCCGGCGAACCGACTCCGAACGTGGTCACCGGCCGCGCTGACGCCACCGAGCGGGTCGTGTTCGTGTTCCCGGGCCAGGGTTCACAGTGGATCGGCATGGGCACGGCGCTGCTGGCCGACTCGCCGGTGTTCGCTGCCCGGATGCGGGACTGCGCCGAGGCGCTGGACCCGTTGACCGGCTGGTCCCTGCTCGACGTCATCACCGGCGCACCCGGCGCGCCTGCCCTGGACCGGGTGGATGTCGTGCAGCCGGCGTCGTTCGCGATGATGGTGTCGCTGGCCGAGGTCTGGCGGGCCGCCGGTGTGACGCCTGCCGCCGTCGTCGGTCACTCGCAGGGAGAGATCGCCGCCGCCTGCGTCGCGGGCGGCCTGTCCCTGGCCGACGCCGCCAGGGTGGTGGCGTTGCGCAGCCAGGCGATCGCCGCCGGACTGTCCGGCCGGGGCGGCATGGTGTCGCTCGCCACGACCGCCGACGAGGCCCGCGCCCTGATCGAACGCTGGGCGGGCCGGATCGAGCTGGCCGCCGTGAACGGCCATGCCTCGACCGTGGTCGCCGGTGAGCCGGCGGTGTTGACCGAGCTGATCGAGGAAGCCGAGCGCGGTGGGCTGCGCGCCCGTCGCATCGACGTGGACTACGCCTCGCACACCGCGCAGGTGGAGGCGATCGAGGCGGAGCTGGCCCGGTCGCTGGCCGGGCTGCGGCCGACGAGGTCGGAGATCCCGTTCTATTCCACGCTGTACGCCGACCGGCTGGATACCGCCGAGCTCGACGGCGGCTACTGGTACAGCAATCTGCGCGGCACCGTCCAGTTCGAGGCCGTCACACGCAGGCTGATCGACGACGGCATGCGCGCGTTCATCGAAGTCAGCCCCCATCCGGTGGTGGTCCCCGCCATCGAGGAGACCGCCCAGCAGGCCCGCGTCGCCCTGACGGTGACCGGCACGCTGCGCCGGGCCGAGGGCGGCGCCCAGCGGGTGCTGACCGCGATGGCGTCGTTGCACGTCGCCGCGGTCACCGTGGACTGGGGCACGGCGCTGGGCGGTGGTTCGACGGAGCCGATCGGGCTGCCCACCTACAACTTCCGTCACCGGTACTTCTGGCTCGCCGGCAATCACCAGGTCGCCGGCGCCTCCGGGAACACGGTTCAACCGCCGGCCGAACCGGTGGACACCGACGGCCTCGCGGCGCGCCTGGCCGGAGTCGGCACCGCCCAGCAGCGGGCCATGCTGCTCGACCTCGTCCGGGCGGAGACGGCGGTGGTGCTGGGCCACGAGACCCCCGACGCCGTGGAGCCGGACCTGGCGTTCAATCAGATCGGCTTCGACTCCACGACCGCGGTCGAGCTGCGCAACCGATTGGCCGCCCGCAGCGGCACGGATCTGCCGGTGACGCTGCTGTTCGACTACCCGACCCCGGAGAGCCTGGCCGACTACCTGCTGGAGCGGCTGGTCGACGACCTGCAGGCGACCACCGCCGTCACCGCCGGCGCGGTCCGGAACGACGAGCCGATCGCGATCGTGGGCATGGCCTGCAGGTTGCCCGGCGGCGTCGAGTCGCCGGAGCAGCTGTGGGACCTGGTGCTCGACAGCCGGGAGGGGATCAGTGGGTTCCCCACCGATCGAGGCTGGGACCTGGACAACCTGTTCCACCCGGACCCCGACCACCCCGGCACCAGCTACAGCCGGCACGGCGGATTCGTGCATGGCGCGGGGCAGTTCGACGCCGACTTCTTCGGGATCTCGCCGCGCGAGGCGTTGGCCATGGATCCGCAGCAGCGCCTGATGCTGGAGATCTCGTGGGAGGCGATGGAACGCGGCGGCCTCGACCCGGCCGACCTGCGCGGCAAGGACATCGGCGTGTTCACCGGCGTCACATATCACAACTATGCCGCTGACGTGCGGCAGGTGCCCGAGGAGCTGGAAGGGATTCTGGCGTTCGGCACCTCCGCCAGCGTGCTGTCCGGGCGGGTGTCGTATGTGCTGGGGTTCGAGGGCCCGTCGGTGGCGGTGGACACGGCGTGTTCGTCGTCGCTGGTGGCGTTGCATCTGGCGGTGCAGTCGCTGCGTAACGGCGAGTGTTCGATGGCGTTGGCCGGCGGTGTCACGGTCATGACCACGCCCGGCATCTTCGTCGGCTTCTCCCGGCAACGCGGCATGTCCGCGGACGGCCGCTGCAGGTCGTTCGCCGCTTCCGCGGACGGCACCGGCTGGTCGGAAGGCGCCGGCGTGCTGATGGTGGAGCGTCTGTCGGACGCCGAGCGGCTTGGCCATCGCGTGCTGGCCGTCATTCGCGGCACCGCGGTCAACCAGGATGGCGCGTCGAACGGCCTGACCGCACCGAACGGTCCGTCGCAGCAGCGGGTGATCCGGCGCGCGCTGGCCCAGGCCCGACTGTCCGCTTCTGACGTTGATGCGGTCGAGGCGCACGGCACCGGGACCGTGTTGGGTGATCCCATCGAGGCACAGGCGATTCTGGCCACCTATGGTCAGGGCCGGCAGGAGCCGTTGTGGCTCGGGTCGCTCAAATCCAACATCGGTCACGCCCAAGCGGCCGCCGGTGTCGCCGGCGTGATCAAGATGGTGATGGCGCTGCGGCACGGCGTTCTGCCGCGAACCCTGCACGTGGATGAACCGACGCCGCAGGTGGACTGGTCGGCGGGCGCGGTGGAACTGCTGACCTCCCAACGGGACTGGCCGGAGCTGGACCGGCCGCGCCGCGCCGGCGTGTCGGCGTTCGGGGTCAGCGGCACCAACGCCCATGTGATCCTCGAACAGGCCGACACTCTGCCACCGGCGGAGGTGATGCCGCTGGACGCCGAACTGCCGGTCCCGCTGCTGGTGTCGGCGCGAGGGAAGGCCGCCCTGACCGCGCAGGCGCAACGTCTGGCGGCCTGGCTGGATGCCGAGCCGGACCTCGCGTCGCCGGCGGTGGCCCGCGCGCTGGCCGCCAACCGGACCGCGCTGCCGGACCGGGCGGTTGTGCTGGCCGCCGACCGGGCCGCCGCCCTGGCCGGGCTGCGCACCCTGGGCGACGGCGTCGTGGTCGGCAACGCCTCCGGGGCCGGCCGCCTGGCCATGGTCTTCCCGGGCCAGGGCAGCCAGCAGGTGGGTATGGGCCGCGAGCTGTTCAGCCGCTTCCCGGTGTTCCAGGACGCCTTCGAGGAGGTCTGCGCCGAACTGGACCGGCACCTCGACGGTCACGTCTCGCACGCGGTGCGGGACATCGTGCTCGGCGAGTCCCCGGCGGCGACCAAGAACCTCCGGAAGACCGTGTACGCCCAGGCCGGACTGTTCGCCCTGGGCGTCGCCCTGTTCCGCTTGTGGGAGTCGTGGGGTGTGCGGCCCGACATCGTGGCCGGGCACTCCCTCGGCGAGGTCGTCGCCGCGCATGTGGCGGGGGTGCTGACGCTGCCGGACGCGGCGGCGCTGGTGGCCGCCCGCGGCCGGTTGATGCAGGCGCTGCCGGACGGCGGCGCGATGGTGTCCGCGGCGGCGAGCGAGGACCGGGTCCGGCCGCTGCTCGGGCCGGGCGTCGACATCGCGGCCGTGAACGGTCCGGCGTCGGTGGTGCTTTCCGGTGACGAGGACGCGGTGCTGGCCGTCGGCGCGGCGCTGGCGGCGGACGGCGTCCGCACCAAGCGGCTGGAGGCCGGCCACGCCTTCCACTCGGCGCGGATGGAGGACATGCTCGCCGGCTTCCGGGCCGTGCTGGCCACACTGACGTACCGCGAGCCGCGGCTGCCCGTGGTGTCCGACGTGACCGGCCGGATCGCGACCGTCGGCCAGATGACCTCGCCCGACTACTGGGTGGAGCATGTCCGTGCCACGGTCAGGTTTGCCGACTGCGTGGACGCCCTGGTCGCACATGGCGTGCGGACGGTGCTGGAGCTCGGGCCGGACGGCACGGTGTCCGCGATGGGCCGGGCCTGCCTCGACGACGGCGGCCGGGTCGCGTTCATGCCGAGCCTGCGCCGGGACGAGGGGGAGGGGCGGTCGATCCTCACCGCGCTGGCCACCGCGCACACGCGCGGCGTGCCGGTGGACTGGTCGACGTGGCTGGACGGCCCGACCGCGCCGCCGGTCGAGTTGCCCACCTACGCGTTCCAGCACGAGCACTACTGGCTCGTCGATACCAGCCAGTCGGCGGACGTCGTGGCGGCCGGGCTGGCCGGCGCCGACCACCCGCTGCTGGGGGCGATGGCGGAGCTGCCCGGCTCCGGCGGCGTACTGTTCACGTCGAGGCTGTCGCTGCGGAGGCAGCCGTGGCTGGCCGACCACGTCGCCGCCGGTACGGCCCTGCTGCCGGGCGCCGCGTTCGTGGAACTGGCGATCCGGGCCGGCGACGAGGTCGGCTGCGGCGTCGTCGAGGAGCTGGTGTTCGAGGCTCCGCTGCTGCTGACCGACCGGGACGTGCACCTCCAGGTGCAGGTGGGGGAGCCGGACGTGGACGGCCGGCGCACGGTGGCGGTGCACGGCCGTGCCGTCGACGCCGGGCCCGGTGCTGCCTGGACCAGGCACGTCAGCGGTACCGTCGCGCCGCCGGTCGCGCCGGCCGCCTTCTCCCTGGCCCAGTGGCCACCGGCCGGCGCGGAGCCGGTCGACGCCGACCGGATCGCCCGCCTGTACGGGGACCTCGCCGGTGCCGGCTACCGCTACGGGCCGTCGTTCCAGGGCCTGCGGGCGGCATGGACGCTGGGCGACACGGTGTATGCCGAGGTGGCGCTGCCGGACGGTCCACGGGCCGACGCGGCGCGATTCGGCCTGCACCCGGCGCTGCTCGACGCCGCCCTGCACGTGACGGCGTTCCGGGACCGCGATGGTGATGTGCCGCTGCTGCTGCCGTTCGCCTACCGGGGCATGGAACTCCACGCCGGTGGCGCATCGACCCTGCGGGTGTGCATCGCCCCGGACGCCGAGAACGCGATCACCGTGCAGTTGGCCGACACCACCGGTGCCCCTGTCGCCTCTGTGCGGTCACTGGTCTCCCGGCCCGTCGACCCCGGGCAACTCGCCGCCGGCTCGGTGGCCGATCGTGTGTTCCTGGACGGCTGGGCGGAGATCCCGGCGTCGGCCGACCGCCCTGCCGTCACGCCAACCCCGGTGTCCACTGTGGAAGAAGTGCGAAGCCGGGCCGAGCGGAGTCCGGGCCAGACCGGGACGTTGCTGCTCGACGTGCCCGCCGGTGACGTACGGGAGGTCGCCGGACACGTGCTCGCGATCCTGCGGGCGGTGCTGGCGGAACCGGCCCTGGAGGGCACCCGCCTGGTGGTGCGGACCAACGGCGCCGTCGCCACGGAGCAGCCCGATCCGGCGCAGGCGGCGGTGTGGGGTCTGGTCGGCTCCGCACAGGCCGAGAACCCCGGCCGGATCCTGCTCGTCGACAGCGAAGAACCGGTGGACGCGGTACTGCCGGCGGTGATCGACGGGGACGAGCCGCAGGTGGCCGTCCGCGGTGACCGGGTGCTGGCCCGCCGGGTGCGGCGCGCCGATGCCACTGCGGCGAAGGCCGCTCCGATCGACCCCGCCGGCACGGTGCTGATCACCGGCGGCACCGGCGCGCTCGGCTCGGTGGTCGCCCGGCACCTGGTCGCCGTGCACGGGGTGCGCAGCCTCGTACTGGCCGGTCGTCGTGGCCCCGACGCCGACCGGGCCGCGGACCTGGAGGCGGAGCTGACCGCGCTCGGTGTGAAGGTCCGCATCGCCGCCTGCGACGTGGCCGACCGGGACCAGTTGGCCACGCTGCTGGCGTCGGTCCCGGCCGACGCACCGCTCACCGCCGTCGTGCACATGGCCGCAGTGCTCGACGACGGCGTCACCACGGCAATGACGCCCGAGCGCCTGGACACCGTGTTCCGGCCGAAGATCGACGCCGCGGTGAACCTGCACGAGCTGACCCGGGACCTGAACCTCACGGCGTTCGTGCTGTTCTCCTCCGGCGCAGGCGTGTTCGGCAATCCGGGCCAGGGCAACTACGCCGCCGCCAACTCCTACCTCGATGCGCTGGCGTTGCGCCGGCGGGCCGAGGGACTTCCGGCGGTGTCGATGGCCTGGGGTCTGTGGACGCAGACCGACGGTATGACGGCCGATCTCAGCGACGTTGACCGCAATCGGCTCAGCCGGGGCGGCGCGGTGGGGCTCAGCCCGGAGGAGGGCCTGGCCCTGTTCGACGTGGCCCTGCGGCTGGACGAACCTGTGGTGCTGCCGATGCGCCTGGACTTCGCCGCCCTGACCGACCGGGCGGCTGCCGGTCAGGTCGCGCCCGTGCTGCGGGGTTTGGTGCGCCGCCCCCGCCGGGCCGCCGGCGCCGAGGTGGACACCGAGGCGTTCGCGGCGCGCCTGGCCGCCGCGACGGATCCGGAACAGGACGAGATCCTGCTCGAGTTGGTGCGCGCCGAGGCGGCTCAGGTGCTGGGCCACGCCTCACCGACGGCCCTTGACCCGGAGCTGGTGTTCACCGACATCGGCTTCGACTCGCTGACCGCGGTGGAGCTTCGGGACCGGTTGGCCGCGCGCACCGGACTGCGGCTGCCGGCGACGTTCGTCTTCGATCATCCGACGCTGCGGCTGCTCGGCGAGCAGTTGCGGCACGAGCTGGCGTCCCGGTGACCGGGCGTCCTGGCAGAGGGGACCGACCGTGTTGACGGTGGACAAGTACCTGGAATACCTCGGCTACGCGGAGCGGCCGGCACCGACCCTGGAGACGCTGCGGGAGGTTCACCGCCGGCACCTGAGCCGGGTGCAGTACGACACCCGGCACGCGCTGCGGCTCAATCCGGACAACATGGCCGACATGGACCTGGACGACACGTTCGAGAACGTCGTCCTCGGCGAGCAGGGCGGCATGTGTCTCCAGCTCAACACGCTGTTCGACCGGCTGCTGACCGGTCTCGGCTTCCGGGCGACGGTGGTGGCCGGCGGGACCTGGATCCCCGGCAACATGTTCTACCCGGACCCGGAGCACATGCTGATGCTGGTCGACGTCGACGGCGCGCGGTGGCTGGCCGACGTCGGCCACGCGGGCGTGAGCTTCGTGGAGCCGCTGCGGTTCGCCCCCGGCGTGCAGCGGCAGGACGGCTGCGAGTTCCAGCTGCTACAGCAGGACGGCTACCACGTCGTGCAGACCCGCACCAAGGGCAAGGACTGGCGGATGACGTTCCGCTTCACCACGCGGCCGCGCACCGCAAAGGACTGGGACGGCGTCGGCGAGGGACAGGGCCCCGGAGTGCTCGCCTCGGTGCGCCGTCGGCGCCGGGCAGTGCCCGGCGGCCAGGTCACGCTCACCAAGAACCTGTTCACTCTCGTCGAGGACGGCGTCGAGCAGACCAGGCTGCTGCGCGACCCGGCCGACGAGCGACACATCATCGACACCTACTGGGAGGGCCGCGCGTAATGAGGTTCGGTCTGCTGTACGGCTTGCAACTGCCCCGGCCCTGGGGCCCGGACGCGGAAAGCCGGCTCTACCACGATGTTCTGGACCAGATCGAGCTGGCCGATCGGCTCGGCTTCGACAACGTCTGGTGTCCTGAGCACCACTTCCTGGAGGAGTACTCGCACCTGAGCGCGTCCGAGGTGTTCCTGGGGGCGGTCAGCCAGCGCACCCGGACCATCCGGATCGGGCACGCGGTGATGCTGATGCCGCCGGCGTTCAACCCGACCGCCCGGGTGGCCGAGCGGATCGCCACGCTGGACGTGCTGTCCGGCGGGCGGGTCGAGTTCGGCACCGGGGAGTCCACCACGCCGACCGAGCTGCTGGGCTTCGGCATCGAGCGGGCCACGAAGCGGGACCAGTGGGCGGAGGCGGTGGACGCGGCCGCCCGGATGTTCGTGGAGGAGCCATTCGCCGGCTACGACGGCGAGTACGTGTCGATGCCGATCCGCAATGTGCTGCCCAAGCCGGTGCAGCGGCCGCACCCGCCGATGTGGATGGCCTGCGGCAACCGGGACGCCATCCGGCTGGCCGCCAGCCGGGGGCTCGGCGCGCTGAACTTCTCCTTCTTCGGGCCGGCCGAGACCCGCAAGTGGGTGGACGCCTACTACGCAGGCATCGAGTCCGAGGACTGCGTGCCGGCCGGGTTCGCGGTCAACCCGCAGATCGCCGCGACCATCCCGATGATGTGCCACCGGGACGAGGCCACCGCGGTGGAACGCGCCGTGGACGGAATCCAGTTCTTCAACTTCGGGCTCGGCTACTACGGCGGCTTCGGCAGCCCCTCACCTGGTCACACCAACGTGTGGGAGGTCTTCCAGCGGGAGCGGGCCGATCGCGGCATGGACCGGGCCGCCTTCGGCAAGCTCGGCGGCCCCTTGGGCAATCCGGCGCGCGGCGCCATCGGCACCCCGGAGCAGATCCGCGAGCTGCTGCGCCAGCACGAGGCGGCCGGCCTGGATCAGGCGATCTTCCTTGTGCAGGGCGGCGGGATACGGCACGAGGACGTGTGCGAGTCGCTGGAGCTGTTCGCCGCCGAGGTGATGCCGGAGTTCAAGGATCGGCACGACAAGGCGGAGCTGCGTAAAGCGGAGCGCCTGGGGCCGGCCATCGACGCCGCCTTGGCCCGGCGCGAGCCGGCCCGGACCGCCGACCCGGGCTACCGGGTGCTGCCGCGCAGCAAGCACTGAGGAGGACGGCATCTACCTGGGCATCGACATCGGCGGCAGCAAGGTCGCGCTGCGGGTCGAGTTGACTGACGGCGCCGTGCGGGAGGCGGCCTTCCGGTGGACCGCCACCTCCCGCAGCGTCGACGACGACGTGCGCGAATTGAGGGCACACGTCGCGGGCGTGGTGGCGGATCAGGCTTCGCTGCAAGGAGTTGGCCTCGCGCTACCGGCCGCTGTGGACACCGACGGCATCGTGACGGCATGGCCGAACCGGCCGTGGTGGCTCGGGCTGGACCTGCGCTCGCTGCTCTCCGACCTGTTTCCGGTGACGGGTGCCCGTTTCGGCGACGACGGCGACCTGGCCGCCGTTGCCGAAACGGTGGCCATCGGCGTGCGCGACGTCGTCTACGTCGGAGTGGGCACGGGAATCGGCGGCGGCATTGTGCTCGACGGCAGGTCCTGCCCCGGCCTGGACCGCGGCTCGTGCGAACTCGGGCACATGGTGGTGGACCGCTCGGGACCGCCTTGCGTGTGCGGCCGGCGGGGCTGCCTGCAAGCAGAGGCGTCCGGTCCGGCGGTACTGCGGGCCGCCGGCCGGGCGCTGGGAACCGAGGTGACGTACGACGAACTGGTGCGCGGGTGGGCCGCCGGTGCGCCGTGGGCGTGTGAGGCGATCGGCCACGCCGCGGCCGTGCTGGCCACGGGGCTGGTCAGCGTGGCCGAACTGGTCCGGCCCGAGCTTCTCGTGGTCGGCGGTGGCTTCGCGGCCGAGCTGCCGGGCTTCGTCACCGCTATCGCCGACCGGGTGGCGGAGCTGGCTCGTCCCGGCCATCCGACCCCGCGGGTCCGCCCGGCCGTGCTGGGCGGGCTGTCCTCGCTGCACGGCGCGGTGCTGGCCGCCAGGGGTCTGGTCTGACGGCGCCGTGGGAACGACCGCTCAGCTAACCGGCGTTCCTGGACGAACGCGATCCAGCGGCGGTGGGTGTGACCCAGCGCGCGGGCGGCTGCGTACCGTGGCCAGGACGCGGCCGACATGGTGGCCCGGTGCCGGTCGCCGGTTCTTCGAGCGGGGCGGGCGTCCCGGACCAGGTGTATCTCCCACGGCCGACGGAGATCGACCGCCAACGGGCGCCGAGCCGCTGCTGGAACAGCCGGAAGGTGTGTTCCAGACCGAAGCGGCGCACGAACTCCTGCCGGCAGCGGTCGACACCCGACGGGGCACGCCGATACGGGACCACCACAGCCAGACCGGCTTGTTGTCCCCGCCCGACGGGAGGCGCGACGGCCAGCCCGATGACGGTGACCTGGATGGTGGGCGGCGGCGCATTCGTACGGCCGGCCTGGGGGCCCCGGCCGAAGGATGGGGGAGGATCACCTGGTGCTTGGCGTCGCCGCGGCCGTAGGTATGGCCCCCCAGGACCAGGCGGCCGTCGGCCTCCTTCGGTGTCGCGAACGCCTCCCGCTTGTCCGGCGGTCGCAGCTCACTCATCTCCACGGCCCCGGTCTCATCGCGTGCGTCCTCGACCGGAGCACAGGATCAAGCCGGGGCCGCCCTCATGCGCGGCGAACGCCAAGGTGAACGACCAAGTTCGAGTCACATGTCGGACCGGGATGTTGAACGACGAGCTCAGGCGCGGGGCGAGAACCGCACCGGCAGCTCGGACAGCGAACGCTGGAAGGGGTTGAGATTGCGGCCCACCTCGTCGGCCGGCTTGGCCAGCTCGATGTCCGGGAACCGCCGGAACAGCGTCTCGATGGCGATCTGGCCCTCCACCCGGGCCAGCGGGGCGCCGACACAGAAGTGGATGCCGTACCCGAACTGGACGTGCATGGCTGAGTCGCGGGTGAGGTCCAGTTCCGTGCCGTCGACGTAACGGCTCGGGTCGGTGTTGGCCGCCTCCAGGTCGAGCAGCACCTGGTCACCGGGCCGCATGTCCGCGCCACCGATGGCGAAGTCCACGTTGACGAAGCGCACGTTGAACTGGCCGGGGCCGTCGTGCCGCAGCAAT
Source organism: Streptomyces sp. NPDC048636 (assembly GCF_040650655.1). Classification (NCBI taxonomy): domain Bacteria; kingdom Bacillati; phylum Actinomycetota; class Actinomycetes; order Kitasatosporales; family Streptomycetaceae; genus Streptomyces; species Streptomyces sp. NPDC048636. The sequence goes on from NZ_JBEZHR010000006.1 coordinate 494,964, forward strand.
TCGTCCACGCCGCGCAGGTCGATCTCCGGGCGCTCGCGCAACTCCGCGGCCACCTCCGGCCGGGACAGCAGCGAGTGGATGGCATTGCCGATGAACCCGCTGGTCAGCTCATAGCCGGCGATCACCAGCGCCCGACAGGCGGCCACCAGCTCGCGTTGACTGAGGCGCTCCTCCTCGCTGGCCACGACCAGGTCGCTGATCAGGTCGTTGCCGGGGACGCGGCGCTTCTGCTCGGTCAGGTCCGCCATGTAGGCCGACAGCTCCGCGGCTGCGGCCTGCGAGGCGGCGATCGCGTCCGGGTCGAAGCCGGAGGCCAGCATCGCCTGCGCCTGGTGGTGGATCTGGTCCTGGGCGGTGGTCGGGATGCCCAGCAGCTCGCAGATCACCAGCAGCGGCAGCGGCACGGCCAGCATCTGCACCAGGTCGGCACTGCCGTCGGCGGCGATCTCGTCCAGCAGCGAGTCGGTGATCTCCTGGATCCGCGGCCGCAGCTGGTCCACCCGGCGCATGTTGAACACCTTGGTCAGCGGCTGGCGCAGCCGGGTGTGCGTCGGCGGATTGCTGCCGATCACGGTGTCCTCGAACAGTCCGCTCAGCGGTGAGACCTGCCCGTGCTCGGCGGCGAACGCCGCGGGCGGGCTCAGCGCCGGATTCGACAGGCACTCTCTCACCTCGTCGTACCGCGACACCAGCCACACCGGCATTCCGTTCATGCTCACCCGCCTCGGCGGAACGTGCCGAAACCGTTCCGCCGCAATGGATTGTGGATCGAAGATCGGAAAATGCTCGCTTTGTATTTCGGTCACGGCGTGATGCTAGCAACGGGATACCAGGAAAATTGGTGTTCCGTGGTGCAGTGAGGGGGTTTCCAGTCGTTGGATAGGGGGTTGTTCCGACGGCACCCACGAGAGCAGTGTTGGCATGTTGACAACCCCTGATATGAGGATGGTGGCCGTGGGCTCGCTAACTGACGTGCTGGCCGACGCCGTGTCAGCGGACGAGATCGAACGTGCTGATCTGCCCGCGGAATTCCGGGCCGTACACGTCTGCGCCGAGGACGAGGCAATGTTCTCGGGTCTTTCGGACAAGGACGTCCGAAAGTCTCTCCGCGTCGGTTCGGTTGCGATGCCGGAATTGGCGCCCGACGAAGTGCTGATCGCCGTGATGGCGAGTTCCGTCAACTACAACACTGTGTGGTCGGCGCAGTTCGAACCGGTGTCGCCTTTCCGATTCCTTGAGAAGTTCGGCCGCAAGGGCGGCTGGGCCGGCCGTCACGATCTGCCCTACCAGGTGCTCGGCTCGGACGCGGCCGGCGTGGTGGTCCGGGTCGGCTCCGGTGTGCGCCGCTGGCGGATCGGCGACCACGTGGTGGTCAGCGCCGCCTACGTGGACGAGCAGGATCCCGGCACACACTCGGACGGCATGATCGGCGAGGAGCAGCTGGCCTGGGGCTACGAGACGAACTTCGGCGGCATGGCCGACTACACCGTGGCCCGCGCGAGCCAGCTCATCCCGAAGCCGCCGCACCTCACCTGGGAGGAGGCGGCGTCCAACACCGCGTGCGCGAGCACCGCGTACCGGATGCTGGTCGGGGAGCGCGGCGCGCGGATGAAGCAGGGCGACGTGGTGCTGGTCTGGGGCGCAGCCGGCGGCCTCGGCAGCTACGGTGTGCAGCTGGTGCGCAATGGCGGCGGCGTGCCGGTCGCAGTGGTCAGCTCCGCCCGAAAGGCCGAGGCCGTGCGCCGGCTGGGCTGCGACATCATCATCGACCGCACCGAGATCGGTCTGACCGACGACCCCACCGACGATCCGGCTGAGGTGATCCGGATCGGCAAGCGGTTGGGCGCGATCGTCCGCGAGCGCACCGGCCGCGACCCTGACATCGTCTTCGAGCACATCGGCCGGGCGACGTTCGGTGTCTCGGTGTTCGTGGTGCGCCGCGGCGGTGTGGTGGTGACCTGCGGCTCCTCCACCGGCTACCAGCACGTCTTCGACAACCGCTACCTGTGGATGAAGCTCAAGCGGGTGGTCGGCAGCCACGTGGCCAACCTCCAAGAGGCATGGGAGTGCAACCGGCTGTTCGAGCTGGGGGCGATCGTGCCGACAATGTCCGCGGTCTTCCCGATGGACGAGGTCGGCGAGGCGGTCCGGATAGTGCAGAACAATCGACACATCGGCAAGATCGCTCTGCTGTGCCTGGCCGACCGGCCAGGGCTCGGCGTCACGGATCCCGGGCTGCGCGCCCGCGTCGGCGGCGACGACCGGCTGAACCCGTTGCGCGGCATGACGGCCATCGTGGAAGGCGAGTAGACGATTGATGACCTCTGCCATCGGCATCCTCGGCACCGGGGCGTACCTGCCGGCGCGTGAAGTCGGCAACGACGAACTCGCCGCCCTGGTCCCTGACACCACCGCAGAATGGATACTCCGCAAGACCGCCATCCGCAGTCGGCGCTACGCCGCCCCGGACGAGGCAGCCTCGGATCTTGCCGCCGGCGCCGCGCAGGCGGCCCTCGCGGACGCCGGCCTCACCGCCGGCCGGGTGGACCACATCATCGTCTGCACGTCCACCGGCGACTACCCACTGCCGCCCACCGCGAGCGTCGTGCAACAGCTGGTCGGCGCGGACGCGGCTGCCTGCTTCGACCTTAACGCGGTCTGCGCCGGTTTCGTCTACGGCCTCGAAGTGGCCCGGGGCCTGATCATCGCGAACCCCGGCGCACATGTGCTGCTGATCGGTGTGGACGTGTACTCCCGCTTCCTGGACTTCCATGACCGCCGCTCCGCCGTGCTGCTCGGAGACGGGGCTGGCGCAGTGGTCCTTGGCACAGTCTCGGACGGACAAGGCATCCTCGGCATCGACCTGAGCACCCGCGGCGACGCACAGGACCTGCTGCGCATTCCCGCGGGCGGCAGCCGATCGCCGGCGTCGGCCGAGTCGATCGCCACGGGTGGCCACTTTCTGCGCATGCAGGGCCGCGCGGTCCGCGAGTTCGTGCTGGAGCACATCCCGCCCAGCGTGGACAAGCTGCTCGCCAACGCCGACGTGCGTGTCGAGGAGATCGACTGCTTTGTGCCGCACCAGGCCAATGGCGTGCTCATCCAGGAGCTGGCGGCGCGCTGCGGGCTGGCCGACACACCCATGGTCCACGTGGTCGAGCAGCACGGCAATACCGGTTCCGCCTCCGTGCCGATCGGCCTGGACCACGCTGTCCGCGAGGGCACGGTCAAGCCTGGTGGCCTGGTGTTGCTGTCGGCGTTCGGGTCCGGCATGTCGGTGGGCAACGGTCTGCTGCGCTGGGGCGGTGGCCCCGCGTGACCGCGATGGAACGGGTGGGCGTGGTCGGCACCGGCGCGATGGGCGGTGGACTTGTGGACGTGTGCGCGCTGGCCGGTCTGGGCGTGCGAGTGGTGGCGTCGTGCCTGGCCAGCGCCGAGCGTGCCGAGCGTCGGCTGGCGGAATCGATGGACCGACAGTGGGCCAAGGGGCGGATCACCGAAGCCGAGCGGGACGCGGCCGTGGCCCGGGTGTCGTTCGGCACCGACCTGAAGTCGTTGGAGGACCGTCAGTTCGTGCTGGAGTCGATCAGCGAGTCGCTGCGGGCCAAGCAGGACGTGTTCCGAGCGCTGGACGAGGTGGTCGAGGACCCGGAGGCCGTGCTGGCGTCGAACACCTCGTCCATCCCGATCATGAGCCTGGGCAGCGTCACCCGCGACCCGGGCCGAGTGGTCGGCACACACTTCTTCAACCCGGTACCGAAAATGCCGCTGGTCGAGATCGTCGGCTCGCTGTGCACCTCGGCGGCCACCTGCGAGCGGGCCGAGTCGTTTGTCACCGGGGCCCTGGGCAAGCAGGTGATCCGGGTCAAGGACCGGCCCGGCTTCGTGGTCAACGCGCTGTTGGTGCCGTTTCTGTTCAGCGCCGTGCGGATGCTGGACGCGGGTGGCATCAGCGCCGAGGACATAGACCGGGGTATGACGCTGGGCTGCGGCCACCCCATGGGGCCGCTCGCGCTGCTGGACCTGATCGGCCTGGACGTCATCGTCGCCGTCGGCGAGGCGATGTACGCGGAGTTGAAGGACCCGGCTTGCGCGCCGCCGGCTCTGTTGCTGCGCATGGTCGAGTGCGGCCTGACCGGCCGCAAGAGCGGTCGCGGCTTCCACTTCTACCCCTGAGGGACGCACGACCGCGATGAAAGGGGCCTCCCGCACCGGGCGGCCCCTTTCAGGTTGTGCGCCGACATGGGAGACCGCTTGGGGCTGTACGCCCCCTGGACGAAGAGGTGGTCCTGACGGCGAGCCGGAGGCAATGGTCACCGGGGGAAGGAAGTCCGAGGCGAATCCCTAGCCTTCGGCGCCACGGTTGGGATCCGCCGCGCACTCTCCCGGACCATCTCTGTGTGACGCGCTTGATCTTGAGGAGGCGTGGTACGTATGGCGGTAGGGCGAGCTCGTGACGCACAGCAGGCGGTGACGACGGTCCAGCATATCGACGACGCCATCGACGAACTCGTCGAGCGGGAGAGGGCGGCGTCCGCGCTCGACGCGGCGCTGCACCGGTCGAGCGAGGGTCGGGTCCGGATTGTTTTGGTCGAGGGTGCGATCGGAACAGGCAAGAGTGCACTCGTCTGGCGGTTTTTGGAGAAGGCGGAGTCGGCGGATGTCTTAGCCTTCGGTGTCCATATTCATCCGGATGAGCGCTCATTGACCGTTGACACGCTGGATCGGATGTTTCGCAACGTGGCGGTTCCGAGTCTTTTCAGGACCGCCGTCGGCCGCCGGTTGTTGGCGCTGCGTGAAGGTATCGGCCAAGCCGATGACTCGGCACTGGTGACGCAATTGTGCGATTTAGCTGGTGACTTGGTCGACTTGGCCGAATCTGTTCCGGTTCTGCTCGTCATCGACGACATCCATCACCTCGACACCGACTCGCTGAATGCCCTGCTGCACCTCATGCCCACCGCGAGCGCCGGCCGTGTTCTGGTGGTGCTGACCGCCGATGAGAGCCGGCATCCGCTCGGCTGGCGGGTGCCCACCGGCCTGCTGATGCGGCCCAACTTCCAGCGTGTGGTACTGAACAGCCTCAGCGAGGACGGCGTGCGCCTCGCCGCCGCCCGCCGGCTGGGCGAAACCGCGGCGGATTCCCTCCCGTCCGACCTCATCGCGCTCAGCGCGGGGAACCCGCTCGTGCTGGAGTATCTTGTCCGGGCGTACGAGGCCACTGGCACCGGCTACCCGCAGGGGTATGCCCAGGCGTTCGTGGAGTGCCTGCGCCGCTGCCCGCCGGAGACCGTCCAGGTGGTCCGGGCGCTGGCGGCGCTCGATGGGCAGGCGACATCTGAGCGAGTGGCCGAACTGGCCGCCGTCGACCGCGTGGACGTGGCCCTGCTGCCGTTGACGAACGCGGGCCTGCTCGAACTGCAGGCGTTCCGGCATCTCTCGGCCGCTCGGGCGGTGCTCTGCGATATGCCGACCGGGGCCCGTGCGGACCTGCACCGGCGGGCGGCGCTGCTGCTGCACGACGAAGGGGCGCCGGCGTTGGACGTGGCACGCCAGTTGATTCAGGCAGACGAGCACGGACTGCCGTGGTCTTCCGGACTCCTGCTCGACGCGGCCAGCGAGGCGCTTGCTCTCAACCGGGTGTGGCTCGCCCTGGAATGTGTCAAGATGGCCAGCCGCGCCGAACACGATCCGGTGGCGCGCGCCGCCGTCGATGCCCGGCTCAGCCGCTTGGAGTGGCACCTCAAGCCGCTCGCCGCCGCTCGACACGTGCAGTCGCAGCTGAAGGACAGCGCAGCCGGCTGGCTGAGCCCACGTGACATCCTCGATCTGGCGTGGCGAACGGCGTGGTTCGGGCAGATCGACACCATCGAACCGCTGTTGTCCGCGATGGGTCGGACACCGGACGACCGGGACCTGAACGATCTTGTGGACTGGCTGGCGTTCACGTTCCCGCAACACGGATTTGACCGTCGAACAGCGACGTCACCGCCTTCCTCGGCCCTCGCGGAGCCGTGGCTGCACTCGGCGTCGAGCCTGGCCAAGGGCCTGACCGGCGGGCCGGCGGCCGACCACAGCGTGGCCGACACGGAGCCGGTGCTCCAATCCCTGGCGCTCGACCACGATTCCCTGTGGAGCGGGGAAACCGCCGCCCTGGCGCTGCTCACGCTGGTCTACACCGACCACCTCGAAGCCGCCGTCACACACGCCGACCGGCTGCTGAACGAGGCACGCGACACCGAGATGCCAACGTGGCACGCGGTGTTCATGGCCATCCGGGCCGAGGCCTTGTTCCGGCAGGGCGACCTGCCCGGGGCGTTCAGCCAGGCCGTCACGGCGCTCGCAGAGATCCCAGTCCAGGGTTGGGGCATCGTGGTCGGGCTACCGGTCGGCTGCGCGGTCCACGCGGCAGTTCGCATGGGCGACCTGGCCGCCGCGAAGCGCCTGCTCGGCTTGCCCCTCCCGGAGAGCGCGCTGTGCAGCCGCTACGGACTGCACTTCCTGCATGCCCGCGGCCACTACCGGTTGGCCGTCGGGCTGCCGCAGGCCGCGCTGGCGGACTTCCTCGCCTGCGGCAGCCTGACCGAAGGGTGGGGAGCCCGAGGCGTCGGCGTGGTGCCGTGGCGGACCAGCGCTGCCGAGGCGTGGTCCCAACACGGCAACCCGGACCAGGCGCGGCGACTGCTGCGTGACCAGCTGGCGATGTTGCCACCGAGCAGCGGCCGCGCCCGTGGGCAGGCCATGCGGGTGCTCGCGTGCGTCAGCCGGGACACCCGTCGACCGCAGCTGCTCACCGACGCCGTCGACGTGCTCAAGGACTGTGGCGACAAGTACGAGCTGGCGAGCGCGTTGACCGACCTCAGCATCGCCCTCCGCCAAGCCGGCGACCAGCTCAAGGCCCGCCGCACCGCGCGACGCGCCCTGCATTTCGCCAAGGCTGCCGGTGCGCAGCCGCTGTGCGACGAAGCCGCCCTGTACGACCAGGAAGCCACGGCGGTCGAGCTGGCCCGCGCCGAGGAGGAGAAACTGTCCCTGCTGACCGAGCAGGAACTCCGGGTCGCCGCGCTCGCCGTCGAGGGCGACACCAATCACGAGATCGCCGCGAAGCTCTTCATCACGCCCAGCACCGTCGAGCAGCACCTCACCCGGATCTTCCGCAAACTCAACGTGAAGCGCCGGGACGAACTGCCCTGCCAGCTCGACACATGGTCGGCCCAGCGGCGCCCGCCTGATTCATCACTCACACAAGGGAGACGAAGACAACCGTGACTGATACCACCCCGACTTCCGCAGACCTCTCGCACCTGTACGAGTTGTCGCCCGAAGGGAGGCGACTTTTGTTCACCGACGCCAGGACCGCGTACGCCTTCAGCTCCGAGCCGGTGTCCGACGATCGCCTGCGGGCCGTGTACGAGCTGGTCAAGTGGGCGCCCACCTCGGCCAACATCAACCCGATGCGAGTGCTGTACGTGCGCACACCGGAGGGCAAGGAGCGGCTGATGCGCGGCGTCGCCCAGCCCAACCAGTCACAGACCGCGTCCGCACCGGTCACAGCCGTGATCGCGGTGGACACCCAGTACCCGGAGTATGTGCCGGTGCTTGCGCCGTCCAATCCGAACTTCCGGTCCATGCTGGAGGCCAACGAGGAGCTGCGGATCAGCCACGGGGACTTCAACACCACCTTGCAGGCCGGCTACTTCATTCTCGCGGTCCGTGCCGCCGGGCTGGTCGCCGGTCCGATGAAGGGCTTCAACGCGGCGGCCGTGGACAAGGAGTTCTTCGACGACGGCCGGTGGCGCTCGATCCTTTTGGTGAACATCGGCTACCCGGCCGAAGACGCGTTCCGCGAGCGGCTGCCGAGGCCCACGTTCGAGCAGGCGGTGCGGATGGTCTGAGCCGCGTGCCGCCGCGAGGGCCTGGCTACTGTATCGACGCGGTGGCCAGGCCGGACGGCTGTGCCGCATGCCCCACGAGTGCTCTTTCCGTGCAAGTCGGCACCGTGGGAGAGACCGACCGCGTCGCAGTGAAGGCGTATACCGCCATGGGTCCCCTGCACGCCGCCATCGACGCTGCCCTGCAGTTGCGGGCCAGGGGTGGCCTCATGATGTGCTGGACGCACGGCAGTGCGATCGTAGGTGGTATGAGCGTGCGTCGGTGAACAGCATGTGCTGTGAGCTCCACGGTCGCCGTACGGTGGCGGCAGCACCCCGCTTCTCTGCACCGATCATGGTTGAACAGGGAGGTCAAGGATGATGGGATTCGCGGCCTCAGCCGGACCATTGTCGCTGGCGGCCATGGGCAGCTTCACGGTTGGAGGGCGGCGAGTTCGGGTCAGCGGGCAGCCGACACAGATCGTAGCCCTGTCTGAGAATCTTCCTGAGTACGTAGTCGATCCGAACGGGACTTACTGCGTCGAGCACGCCTATGTCCAGTACTACATTCCTGCCGAGGAGCGCCATGTTCCGGTGATTCTGGTGCACGGCGGCGGGATGACGGGTTCCTGCTGGGAAAGCACCCCCGACGGTCGTGACGGCTGGGTAGCACATTTCCTCCGCGACGGCCATCCAGTCTACGTCATCGACACCGTCGAGCGGGGACGGGCAGGGTGGTGGCCCGTGCCTGGCATGGCCTACGAGCAGCGCCCGCTCCTTCGCTCAGTCGAGGAGGTTTGGGACGTATTTCGCGTCGGTCCTTCCGGAGGCTGCGGCGAGTTGCAGCCGTACCCCGGCTGCTTGTTCCCCCTCGGCCACTTCGACCAAGCATGCTGCCAGGTCGTGCCGCGCTGGACGACGACGACAGATCCGGCCGTCGCGGCTCTGGAAGCACTCATCGCGAAAACCGGTCGTTGCGCCGTCATTGCTCACAGTCACGGAGGCGGGATAGCTGCCCGCGCTGTGGCACGCGACCCGGAACCCGTGGCGGCACTGGTTCTACTCGAGCCGAACGGGCTGTCCGTCCCACAGGGGGCCGAGGAAGTCGGAGCGGCGCCCCGACTGATCGTCGCAGGCGATTTCATCCAACAGTCCCCGCTGTACGCGAAGTTGTCTCCGTTCTGGTCGGAGTACCTCAAGGGCGTCGCGAGTGCCGGCACCCGGGCTGACTACTTCGATCTTCCAGCCATGGGCCACCCCGGTAACAGCCACATGCTCATGATGGATCGCAACAGCGAGCTCGTCGCGGACCTCATCCAGCAGTGGATGGACCAAATCAGCCACCGGAGCCGGGACCGGCTCCGTGGCTGATGCAGATTCGCCGCCTGGTGCGCGACCACGGGCGCCGCACACCAGCGCCGAGGCGATGGTCGCACTCGTACCACCGAGCAGCAGCGGCTCAAGGCCATGAAGAACTTCCAGGACGACATGTCCGCCTACATGCAGCTCCAGGGCACCAGGCCGCAGACCCTGGCTCATGCCCTCGCCGATTCTCCCGCCGGTCAGCTTGCCTGGATCGTCGAGAAGTACAAGGAGTGGACCGACCCGGCCAAGGAGTTGCCTGAGGACGCGGTGGACCGCGACCGGCTGTTCGCCACCATCAGCATCTACTGGTTCACCGATACCGCCCGCAGCGTGGCCAACTCCTACTACGAGCGCTTCCACGACGCGAGCATGTGGGCACCCAAGCCCCCCGCCACGGTGCCCGCGGGTGTCGCGGTCTTTGCCGCCGCCGACTACGCCATCCGACGCTTCGCCGAGAAGGCCCACAACATCACACACTGGTCGGAGTTCTACCGGGGCGGCCACTTCCCTGCCCTGGAGGCGCCCGACCTCCTCATCGGAGACATCCGCGAATTCTTCGCCACACTCGCCCAATAGGACTGCGACGGCGTGCTGTGACAAGACTCCTTGTACAGCACGCCGTCGCGCCTTACCGCTGGTGGCCTCCCAGGTCAGCTCGAGGCGTCCTTGGCACACCGCGACAGCGGCGCCCGGGAAGAGGAAGGCCGCAACGGTGGTGGGCCATCAACGCACCCCACCTCGTCGCCCTCCTCCGAGCCGGAGCCCGCTGCGCACGAGGACACCTCGTCGAACGCCTCAAAGCCCACGCGGCCTGACACACCTCAACCGATCCTGTGTCCGTGCCAAAGATTACTATTCGGCAACCTGCGGGATGTGGAAGGGGCAGTCATGGCCAAGGAACCATTCGACCTGGTTTGTCTGGAGGGGGATGGTAATAGTGTCGTTCTCCGGATCGTGGGGGAGGAGGAGCGAAAGCGTCCCCACAAGACCACTGCCCTGGCCGGAGAATTCCTGGTCGATACGCCCTTCGTCCGTGGCACCCTCAAGACCTGGATATTCCCGGAGGACCTGCGGCAGTGGCAGCAGGCCCTGGACTCGCTCGACGCGGGACAGGACATCGCCTGGTGCGAGGGGAAGCGCAATCCGTGGCTGTTCATCGAACTCGATAAGGACGATGACCGGTGCCAGGTCACGATCACGGACCACTCCATGTCCCTGACGACGGTGACGGTCACCGTCCCACTGGTCGATGCCTGGTTCGATGACGCATACCGACGCCTTGACGTGGTATGGGAGACCTGGCCCATGACCGAGGACTGAACCACGGCAGACGAACGAGATCGCCGGCCTCATGGAGCCAGGCCGTGTCCGACGGGTCGGTGACCATCCGCATCGCGGCTCGTTTTCGGCCGTGTGACGCGGGGTGACCGGGGCCTGTGCTCGCCACCGCGGATGATCGGCGGACGGCACACCGGTGCCGTCAGCGGGTCGGCCGCGCGCCGCACCACACCATTCGTACCCTCGACCGGGACCCACTCACGGATCCAGTACTCGATGCCGTCGATCATTTCCTTGACGTGGTAGCCGAGGCGGGCAACGGCGCGCTCTGGAATCTCGGCGGTGGGCAGGCGCATCTTGGTTGGCCGCGTCGGCACTGGTCGTCACTGCGCGCTCGCTTGGCCGCCGAGGCGAGGCGCGCCGAACTCACCGACTGGTGCGGCCTGGACCGGTGGTCCGGCCGCAGCGTCGAGCAGGAGCGGCCGCGCCGCTGGTCGGCCCGGCAGCCGGAGCACGTTCACCTGGCGGAGGTGGAGGAGCGCCGGTACCTGGACCGGCCGGCGGCCCGATCCGAGGAGGAAGAGACGCACCGCGCCGCGCTGGCCCGTGCTCGCGCGGAGAAGCGCGGCCGCCGCCACAGCTAACCAAGAGGCAACATTCCCCACCGTTTCGGTGTCTCATGAGACACCGTGACGTCTGCCTGACATGCGAGATCCCGTGTTCATCGGAGCGAACACGGGATCTCCTGTCGCGGTAGTGCTGAGACAGATGCTTGGCGTCAGAGCGGTGCCAGGATCATCAGGACTTCGTCGCGATCGTCCCCGGGAGCGAGACGAAGAGCGCTGGGCCAACGACCGATCTCCTTCCAGCCGAGACGGCCGTAGAAGTCCTCCAGCCCAACGCCGCCGCGTGCAGCCAGACGGAGTTGTTCCAACCCCATCTCGTCGCGGGCGATGTCACGAACGTGATTCATGAGAGCAGCCCCGATGCCCCGGCCTCGCAGGCCTGTCCGTGTCTGGACATGGTGGAGCGTCCCCCAGTGGGCGATGAGCTCAAAAGGATCACGCCGAACATTCAGCCACCCGGCGAGGTCGCCGTTGATCGATGCGATCACGAGGCGGCTCGCCTCAGGGACAAGGCCCTCGATGAGGGAGTCGACCGCCGGGGCGGCCAGACTCGCGTCGATGGGCGGGAAGGGGAACCCTGCTGCTCCGCCGGCGTTGGTGACCTCAATCCAGCATCCGATGAGTGCTTGCCTCAGCTCCGGCGTGACGTCACCTGGGGTCGTGACCTGTCGCAGGTCGAGGGGTCCACTATCCATGCAGGAGATCCTTGCACCCGGCACTGACAGTTCTGGGTGGGCCCGGGGTCAGCATGGGTCGATCGTTTCGGTTCGAGAGGCGCGTCGTTCGTCGGGCGCGACGACGGAGCCGCGTCCGGCGAGTTCCTCACGTAGGCCGGCGTTGTCATGGTGCAGGGCAGCGATCACGGTAGCTGCTGCGTCGAGGCGGCCCTGGAGCTGGGTCCGCTCACGCTTCAGTTCTTTCAACTGGCGTCGGACTTCAGTGAGTTCGCTGTCTCGGCGGGCTTCGCCGGGGGTACGGGCGCCGGGCGCGGCTGTCCGCTCGTTCCACTCGGTGAGGATGTCGAGGGCCCGGTTCATCGTGGCCCTGCTGACGCCGGCTACGGAATGCCCTGCGGCCGACCGCGGATCAGGCGGTGGCCCGCTTCACTGGGCTCCGGTCGGGAGAACGGGGCATCCGTCTGACTACGTGATCGGATCCTCTATGAGTCTGTTGGGACAGGTACTTCCCTTGGTGGGTGTTGCGCTTGGCGCTGTCGGATCCTTCCTGGTGAGCAGCTTGAACGACCGGGCGCGGTGGCGGCGTGAGCAGTCCGTGCGCTGGGACGGGCGGCGTCTGGACGCCTATGGCGAGTACATCCACGCGGTCAAAGAGCTTGCGGGCCGCTACCAGCGCATCGCTGCGGGCCGTGGGCTGGTGACTGGTCCCGCGCCGCTGGAGCTCACTGCCGAGGTGCTCGCAGAGCTCGGCGCGGCTGAGGCTCGTCGTTCCGCCCTGGGGGAGACCTGCGAATTGTTGGGAGACACTGACACGAACACCGCGTCCAAGACGCTGAACCACTGCCTGTGGCGACTGGAGCACCTGGCGCGGGGCGTTCCCACAGAAGTCGAACAGAGCTGGGACCAGGCGTACTTGGAGTTCAGAAAGGCACAGCGCCGGTACCTCGAGTGTGCAAGGGCAAGTCTGGGGGTGACCAGTCCCGTCAACCGGGATGTCGCCTGGCCCTCGGCCTCGCGGCCCGTGCGTCGGTCGTCCCGCGCCGGGTGATGAGCCGGGTCCGGTTCGAGGCCGGAGCCAGAGCTGGATCCCGGCGACGGTGACGGTGCCGTGGAAGATGTAGGCCCTCATGTCGAAGTGCGTTGCAACGGCCCGGTGGGCCTTGAGTTTGCTGCTCACCCGTTCGACCTCGTTCCTGGTGAACGCTGCCGGACAACCGCATGAGGCCCCTACAGAGCGATCGGCTGATAAGCCAGGGCCTGATCGACCACCTCATCGGCCGAGAGTTCCCGCTCTGACGGCCAGATGATCAAGTCACTGACATACCCAGTGGGACATGCCAAGGCTCGGCTGAGCATGACCAGCCAACTCTCCGCCTCCTCTTCGGAGGCATAGTCCGCATCCATAAGCCTCTGCACGAGGTCAACCGCCTCGGCCTGGCTCATCTCCACTGCACCCATCAGCCCCCTCAGCCGAGGTCACCATAGCCAGACACGTGATCGTCCGGACAGGACCTCAGACGAGGACACCGGCGCGGGCCGAGCCGAAGCGCTCCACCACCCTGCCTCCGCCCCGGCGGGTGAAGAAGACGGCCGCTCCGCCGCCCGGACAACAGCCGTCCCCCCCCACGCTTGGCCCCCGGGGCTGCGCCCACCGAAGATGCTGCCCTCCTCCGCTACTCGGTGATACCGTATAGCAGTACTCGGTATCACGCAGTACCGGCAGGGTTGAGGAAGGCGTGCGATGGACGACCTGACGGAGATGCTGAAGGGCACGCTCGAAGGGTGCGTGCTGGAGATCATCGGCAGCGAGGAAACCTACGGGTACGCCATCACCCGTCAGCTGAACGAGCTCGGCTTCGCCGACGTCATCGAGGGGACGGTGTACACCATCTTGCTGCGACTGGAGAGGAACGGACTCGTCCAGGTGACGAAACGACCATCCGGGGTCGGTCCGCCGCGCAAGTTCTACGCGCTCAACGAAGCCGGCCGCGAGGAACTCGCGAAGTTCTGGGCGAAATGGCAGTACGTCTCATCACGCATCGACAGGCTCAAGGAGGGCGGGAGATGAACTTCTGGGAGACCATCACAGGCGGCGATCTCACCAGGGAATGGAAGGCGTTCGAAGCCCGGGCCGAAGCCCTGCCAGACGACTACCGGGTGGCATGGGAACAGGTCAAGGGCCACCTCTTCCCCTATGCGGGCTTCACCGGCCGCAACCTGATGCCGATCCTCGACGCCGCCCTGGGGCTGCTCGAAGAAGCAGCGGCGGACGGGCAGAGCATCCACGAGGTGCTCGGCGACGACATCCGAGGCTTTTGCGCAGCGCTGGCCGGTGGAGAAGGGGCTCGAACCTATCGCGACCGGTGGCGCGAGCAGTTGAACAGGAACGTCGCGAGGAAATCGAGCCGGCTGGGAGGCTGACGTGAGCATCCAGGACATCATCGAGGGCAAGAAGCAGTGGCGGGCGCACATGACTCGGGTCAAGGCGCTCCCGCCGGACTACCGGATCGTCTACAAGGAGATGCAGAGGTACCTGTTCAAGGTCGGACCGGTCGACCTGCCTGACGGGCCCCTGCTCCCCGGGATCGTCGACTTCTTCGAGGAGGGCGTCGCCGCGGGCAAGGGGGTCTTGGAACTCATTGGCGACGACGTCGCCGCGTTCTGCGACGACCTGGTCAAGGACTCACGCACCTATGCGGACGTCTACCAGGAATCCATCAGCGGCGAACCTGGCATGGCCGAGAAGTGACACCCGCAGCCCCGTGCAAGTGGGCGTAGCCCGCACACGCGGTTCGTTCGCCTCGGCGCAGCGCCAACAGACGCCGGTCGCCTGGCCACCCGAAGCCGGCGCAGGCACCTCTGCCGGGTCGCAGGGCAGCGATGGCCGGCCGGACAACGCCAAGTCGGGCTCCGGCGACGGCGCCTCGCCCCGTGCCGGCTTGCCGGACAGATGATCTGGTCATGGAGGCTGTGGACAGCTCGTCCGACCAGGAGGTGGGTGGGGTCACCGTTCAGATGACCAACAAGGGTGCGAAGACCTGCTCGGCGACGGGCTTCGCGGGCGTCGACTTGAAGGACAGTGGAGAGAAGGCCGTTCCCGCGGTGGTGAGCAGCCCCGCATCACCGACCTGAAGCCTGGTGACACCGCCACCTTCAGCATCTCGTACAAGGTCGACTCCAGTGGCGACAACCAGGCGTCCCCGACCGACATCATCGTGACGCCGCCGAACGAGACCCACAGCGTGTCCCTGAAGTGGCCCGCGGAGGCGCTGAAGCTGGCCGGCCCGTATGACGACAAGATCCAGGTCGGCGATTCCTGCAGTACAGAAACTGCGAGATGCTGGTCTGGGCTTCCCGTTGATCGGTTCCATTCCGGGGATCTCCTCCCAGGAGAGTGGGAAGGCCGTTCCCGCGGTGGTGAACTGCGGAGGAGGCGGCGGAAGGCGCCGTCACCGACCAGGCACTCGTCGGCTGACTCCACGAGCGACCGGTTCCTGAAGGAGCTCGCTCAGCTCTTCTGTAAGTCTTGCGATCCATCGAGGCCGTGGATCGTCTCCACCGGCGGTGCCCGGTCCCTCTCGCGGTCGCGTTCCGATCGTCGGCCCATGCGGCACACGCTCGGTGCTCAGATGCCGCTGGACTCGTCGTCCAACGCGTTCAGGGTGCGCCGCAGCAGATCGTTCAGCAGCTCCGCGGTGTCGGAAGGGAGGCGGTCCAGCAGTCGGGCGTGCGCCGTGGTGGCGGCTTCGACGGCCTGCTCCGCCGTGGCCAGGCCCTGTTCGGTGAGCTGAACCCAGGTGCTTCGGCCGTCGGCCGCGTCCGCGGTCCTGCTGACCAGGCCGAGTTGCGTCAGGCGCCGTACCACATTCGCGGTGCCGCCCGAGGTCAGGAGGATGGCGTTGCTCAGCTCGGTGGGCTTGAGCCGGTAGGGGGTTCCCACTCGGCGGAGTGTGGCGAGTACGCCGTAATCGGCGGGGGTGAGCCCGAACTTGGCCAGTTGGCGCTGGGTGGCCTTTTCGAAGAGATGGTTGAGCAGAGAGGTGCGCTTGGCGACCTCGAGAGGCAGACCGGCAACCGCGGGGAGTTCCCTCTGCCATGCGGTGATGACTTCGTCCACGTGATCGGGACGCGCCTTGCCGGTCGGCGTGGTCTCGGTGGTCATACCCCTCCGTCCCGCTCGGCGGCTCGCTCGAAGTCCGCTGTTCCCACTTCCTCAGTCTAAAGCTATCCGCGTGCTGACTGTGCCCCGGTCGAGAAGGTGTTCTCACCCTCTGTAGCGGGGCGGTCGCTCCACGATCGCCTTGTGGTCCCGCTGCGTGCGCTATATCCTCACGACATAGCTTTCCATATAGCTTTCAAGACAGGAGCATGGTCCATGGAACCGCGCATCGCCGTCGTCTACCACAGCGGATTCGGGCACACCGCGCAGCAGGCCGAAGCTGTCGCACGGGGCGCCGGAGCAATCGCCCACGTCGATCTGATCCCGCTCCCCGACCTCGCGGACGAGCACTGGGCGAGCCTGGAATCGGCCGACGCGATCATCTTCGGCACCCCCACCTACATGGGCGGCAGCAGCGCCGCCTTCCGCACCTTCGTGGAAGCCACCACCGGCGTCTGGGCGGACGGCCTCCGCTGGAAGAACAAGATCGCAGCCGGATTCACCAATAGCGGATGCATGAGCGGCGACAAGCTGCACACCCTCACAGACATCGCCCTCTTCGCGGCCCAGCACGGAATGATCTGGGTGGGGCTTGCCGAATATGGCGGCTGGAACACCTCCACCGGCACCAGCGAGGACCTCAACCGCCTCGGCAGCTGGCTCGGCGCCATGGCGCAGTCCAACAATGATGAGCCCCCCGAGCAGGTGCCCGCATCGTCCGACCTGCGCACCGCGGAAGCTCTGGGGAAGCGGGTCGCCGAAACGGCTCGCGTACACCTCCTCGGCCGGGCCGCCCTGGAGCCGGCCTCCGCGTGAATTCGTGCCCTCGAAAGGGGGCCCGATCGCGAGGCAAGTGTCCGGCCTCGAGGCGAGTGTCCCGCGGCCAACGCCTCCAACCGCGTTCCCCGTGTGGCGCGTTGGGAACCGAGGGGTGTCCGACCACTCGGCCGATCCCATCTGGCCGCTCCCGGACCCTGTCCGGGAGCGGTTGCCGACCGGCCGCGACATGACCGTCGCCCAGCAGGGCGTGCCCGCCTCACCCGTCCTCGAGGGGATGACACGGCAGTTTCGTTTAGATCATCGGCGGACCATAGGAAGTTGCCTGCGATGTGGAGTCCGGCCAAGTAGACCCCGTTGCGGTCTTCTCGTCACGGGTGGCCAGGCCGCGCCACTTCTTCAGGCGGTTGCTGCACCGCTCGACGGTGTTGCGCTGCGTGTACGCCTCGCGGTCGAAGGCGGGTGGTCGGCCGCCTCGGCTGCCTCGCCGTAGTCGGTGGACTTGTTGTCCGCCGGGACAGGGATCACCGCGCGAATGCCCTGCTTTCCCAGGTGCCCGCGGATGGCACAGCTGGATCAGTCCGCGGGACCGGCCGATGGCGTGGTCGGCCGGTTCGCCGCCCGGGGCCCCTTTTCGCGGGCCCCGGCCGCGTGCTGGTGCGTGCGCACGATCGTGGAGTCCACCGCGACCGCCCAGTTCAGGTCCTCGTCGGCGTCGGGCTGGGCCATCAGGGCGGTGAAAACCCGCTCCCAGGTCCCGTCGACGGCCCACATCCGCAGCCGGTTGTAGACCCCTCTCCCGTTGCCGTGCGTCGCCGGCGGGCGGACCCACTGCGATCCGGTCTGGGACTTCCAGACGATCGCGTCGATCACCTCCCTGCGGTCCCGCTATCGGCCGCCCCTCTTGGGAGTCCGGTCCGGCAGTAACGGATCGATCCGCGCCCACTGCGCGTCAGCCAACGGCACACCCGGGCCAACGAGCCGCCGATCCGGCGAAACTGCCTAGTCGTGATTGTTGTTGCGGGCCTGGCGTGCCGCGTTCTCGCGCTTCTTTTTGAAGTAGTCGTCTTTCCTCTTGATGGCACGCCGTCGCCGCGCTTCCTCTTCCCGCTGCTTCTCCGCCGTCCCCTTGACCAGCGGGCTCTTCACCACATCGTTCTTCATCAGTGCTGCCAGTGTCGAGAGCACAGCCGCACTCGCCAGACCGGCCAGCGCCATCAGCTTCGCGCCCTTCATCGTTGCTCACCCCTCAGTATTGAGACGTCACCCGCTATCCGCTGTCCGTCCCAAGCTATCCCCAGCGACGAGGAGTTGAAATGTTGTGGGAGCGCGTTGCGGGAGTAGGCAGAGGGCCGTCCGCCGGGCCGCCGGCCGGGGGAGCAGGGTGACAACCCTACGAGGTGCGGCACCAAGGCCCGTGAGCCGACGTGACCCAAACGAGAGACCCCAGCCGTTCCCAGCCGCCATGATCAGCGGAGATCCAGCCCTGATGTGCGGGCGCGGGCCCTCCCGGAACCGGTCCACGGGGCTTGCGCATCGCTCGGCGGCGTTGGGGGAGCGGCACGCCACCCGGCAGTGATCATGGCGTCGGCAACCAGCGATTCCGCACTTCCACTCTTGAAGTGGTGCGGATATCGTGACTCAGCAATGCTGTAGATGCTGATTTCGTCGCAGTCAACCTGGTTGTTGTGATGAGAGCGTGTCTTCTACGAGAACTGGCGCTGCGCAGCTTTCCGAGGAGAGGTCGGGACGATGTCGGACTTCGGGGTGGACGTGCGTCCCCTGGCCGTGGGCGACAGGGACGTGTGGGAGCCACTGTGGCAGGCGTACCTGGACTTCTACGGGCAGGATCTGCCGACGGAGGTCGTCGACCTGACATGGGCCCGGTTCGCCGATCCCGCGGAGCCGATGGGCGGGTTGGGAGCGTGGGCCGACGGGGTGCTGGTGGGCATCTGTCATTACGTTCTGCACCCTTCGACGTGGTCCGCGGGGTGCAGCTGCTATCTGGAGGACCTGTTCACCACTCCTGCTGCCCGCGGCAGGGGAGTGGGAAGGGCGCTGATCGACGCGACGGCCGCGGCGGCCAGGAGGGCCGGGGCCGAGAAGCTCTACTGGCAGACGCACACGGACAATGCGACGGCCCGGGCTCTCTACGACCGGGTGGCCCGCCACGAGGGATTTGTTGTCTACGAACGCGCCCTGAACTGACCACACTGGAGGGGCGGTGAGCTGGTCCGAACGGGACTGACCAGCGTGGAGCATCGCGTTAGTGAGACGTTAGCGGACTGCCAACAGAACAGCAGCCGTACGCCAGCGGGTCAGCGCAGTCTTGAGACGTACCGCAAGACGACCACTTGACCCCCAGGGAACTTCTGATGTCGACCGCCACCATCAACGCCCGCGCCGTCCGTACCGCCGTCGCCAGCGTCACGCTGATCGCCGCCACCCTCACCCTGGCCGCGTGCAACAACGACGATGCGGACGCGGGAAAGCGCTCCGGCTCCGCCGGGAGCTCGGCCGCCGACTCCACGGGTTCCGACTCCACGGGCTCCGACTCCCAGAGCGGCGATGAGCAGGACGCGCCCGCGGGCGGTGGCGCCCAGGACACGGGTGGCAAGAGCGGTGGTGGCAAGGACGGGGGTGCGGCGGGCGGCTCCAACTCCAAGATCACCACATGCGACCCGGGCAAGATGTCGATGACCGTCTCCAAGGTCTCGCGTCCGGTCAACCACATGCTGCTCAAGGCGACCAACAACTCCGGTACCACGTGCAGCCTCGTCAACTGGCCCGCGCTGCGGTTCGACGACGCCCAGGCCGCCACCCCGGTCGCGGAGGACACCAAGCCGCAGGCCCTCGTCACCCTCGCGCCGGGCAAGTCCGGGTACGCGGGAATCCTCACCTCCAGCGCCGACGGATCCGGCTCCAACGGCACCAAGGTCACCGACCTGAGCGTGTTCCTCAAGGGCTCGGACGCCGCCACCTCCGTCTCGCTGCCCGGTGGCTCGGTGTACATCGACGACACCGCCCAGGTCACCTACTGGCAGAGCGACAGCTCCAACGCCATCGACTGGTAACGCGCGTATAGCCCTTCCCACCCCCGACGCCGGCAGGGCAGCCGACTCCCCGCCGATCGACGGCCCCCGCTTCCCCGGCGGGGGCCGTTCCCTTCGGATCGACAGCATCTCGGACCGACAGCGTCGAGACCGCTCTCCGGCTCCGTCCCCCGAGCGTGGCCGTCGCTCGCACAAAGAGCCGCCAGGTTTCCTTTCGGCTGGAGAAGCACGCGCGGTTCCTCCGGCGCAGGGCAAAGGACACGGGAGCGTTCACCCGTTGCCGTCAGCCCATGGTGTGGCCACCGTTGACGGTGATGCGTTCCCCGGTGATGAACTCCGCGGAGTCCGAGGCGAGAAACGCCACGGTGCCGGCGATGTCCTCCGGCCTGCCCAGTCGGCGCAGGGGCACGTCGGCGGTGTAGCCGCGCAGGTCTTCTGCCGACACCTCGTCGTGCCGCTCGACCGGTACCCAGCCGGGGGCGACGAGGTTCACCGTGATGCCGTACGGGCCGAGTTCACGCGCCCAGGCCCGAGTCAGCCCCCACTGGGCGCCTTTCGCGGCGGTGTACGCGGACGTGCCCGGAAGTGCGCGCTGGAACGCGTCGGAGCCGATTTGGATCACTCGGCCGCCGCCTTGTGCCTTCATCCCGGGGAGCACCTCCTGGAGCAGCAAGGTAGGGCTCTTGACGAAGAACCGGAGCTGGTCCAGATGCGACTGCCAGGTGAGGTCCTCCACCGACGTCTCCGGTTGCGGCCCCGTCGCATTGGCGACCAGGACTCCGACCGGACCGAGCCGTGAGGCGATCGTCGCGGCCAGACCGGCCACCGCCTCCTCGTCGGTCACGTCGGCGGCGACAGCGTCCGCGGTGCCACCAGCGGCACGTATGTCCTCCACCACCCGGCGAGCCCCATCGGCGTCCGAGCGGTAGTTCACCGCCACGGGCCATCCTTCGGCCGCCAGCCGTCGCGCGATGACGGCTCCCAATCCACGGGAAGCGCCCGTCACGAGCGCGGCATTCTGTTTGATGGCCACGAGACCCCTTTCGCATCGCGTGAGCGGAACAGGCAGACACGCAAGAATCTACAACCGGGCTACGGAGGGCTCTCGCCCCGGGCTGCCACGGACGGAGCGGGGTCGGGGCATGGATCCGCGATCACGATCCACTCACGCAGCGATCGCGTACGCGGCAGCATCGGCGATTTCAGGAAACGCCACGGCACGCCGATGCTCGGTGGTTCCTGGAGAGCGGACGAGATGATGTTCCCAGGGGGCGGGGCCGACTCAGCGAGAGGACGCACATGCCCCCAACGCCGCCATCCGCTCCCTCGTCCGCCTCCTCGGGCTCACGACTGCCGAGGACTCTGAGCGTCTGGCAGGCGGTCGGTCTGTCCATGGCGCTGATGGCGCCGAGTATGGCCGCCAACATCAACCCGCAGGGAACCGAGCGCTCGGTCGGTCGGGCCGTGCCGCTGGCCTTCCTGCTGGCGGGAGTGGCGGTGCTGCTCGTGGCGTATGTGTTCGTGCGGTTGTGCCAGCACTTCCACAGCGCCGGCTCGGTCTACGCCTTCGTGGGAGCGGCTCTGGGGCCTCGTGCCGGATTGGTCGCCGGGTGGTGCCTGCTGGGCGCGTACATCCTCTTCGGTGTGGTGACGTCATCGGCAGCGGGTGTGTTCGGGATCGCCTTCTTGCAGGGCATCGGTGTGTGGGAACACCCTGTCTGGTGGTCCCCTTTCCTCCTGGTCGCCGTCGTACTGATGGCGGCACTGGGGCTCAGCGTGTCACCGGCGAAGCGCGGCACCCGCGTTCTCCTCACCGTCGAGGGCGCGACCGTAGCGCTCATCCTCCTGGTCAGTAGCGTCGTGCTGGTACGACTGATCACAGGGGGTGCGCCGGAAGGCCACCGCTTCACCCTCGACGTCTTCCGGCCCCAGCCGGGTACAAGCTGGTCGGAGCTGTTCCTCGGCGTGGTGTTCGGCTTCCTGTCCTTCGCGGGCTTCGAGGCCGCGGCCACTCTGGGCGAGGAAGCCGCCGAGCCCAGGCGCGCCATCCCGCGCGCCATCCTGGCCACCGCGCTCTTCGGGGGCCTGTACTTCACGTTCGTGACAGCCGTTGAGGTGATGGGGTTCGGAGTGGGGAAGGCCGGACTGGAGGCATTCGCGGCTTCCTCCTCTCTGCTGGGCGACCTTGGCGAGACCTATGTCGGCTCATGGGTCGGCGACTGCATCACCCTTGGTACGACGGTCAGCGCGTTCGGCTGTTGCCTGGCGTCCATGGTCGGCGCGTCGCGGGTGGCGTACACACTCTTTCGTGACGGGGTCGGCAACCGTGGCCCGGGCCGCCTCTCGGCCACCGGCACCCCAGGCGTCTCCGCCGCGCTCACCGCGGCGGTCATGGGCTTCATCGTTCTGGTCTGTGCCACCGTGTTCTCCGCACGGCCGATGGACACCTTTCTGTGGAGCGGCACAGTGGGCACCCTGCTCCTGTTGGTGGCGTACGGGTTGACCACGGTCGGCGGAATCTGGTTGCTGTTCATCCGCCGGGTGATGCCGGTGGCCGCCTGGCAGATCGTCTTCCCGCTCGGTGCACTCGCGATCCTCGGATACACCCTTTACCGGAGCGTGTTCCCCTACCCGGCCTCGGGCGCGGCGCGGTGGTTTCCTGTGGTCGCGGGCGCCTGGGTGGTGGCCGCGATCCTCGCAGTCCTGGCGGCGCCCGCGTGGACACGGCGGATGGGCAGCGCGCTCGCCGAGAACGAGGGCATCACCGCGGCAAGCCCTCGGAAGCCATGACGGCACTGTCGGGCCCTGCTCGACGCGGCGTCGACTGGCGGGTGGCAGCCGGGGGAGTGGCGAGCACTGGAGGTCGACGGCCTGCCCCTGCTGGAGGCCGCGGCCGCCGCGCGGGCCGGGGATCGCGCCCGCTGGCTCGTAGGGGGTGGCTCCGAATTCCCCTCAGGAGCTCCGCGGATACCGCAGGTCTACCGGGGCAGCGAGGCACGCCCGGCCTGTGGCCGGGCGCCCCCCGTCGTGGTGGTCAGGGTGCGACGCAGTCGCCCTGATCAGGCGTCAGTTCTTGACGGCGTAGTACAGGCCGTTGCCCTTGCTTGCCGTCGCGAGATTCTTGGCGGAGACCGTGTGGGTGCCGCCGTAGCTGTTGCGCGAGGGGTCCCAGATGATGAAGGTGCCCTTGTTCTTGTCGTAGCCGCGCACAGTGATCGCGTGGTTGATGTTTGTGCTCGTGTGGGCCCAGGACGCCAGCTTGAGGTTGACACCCACCATCGCGGCCCGATGCAACACACCGACCTCGTACGACACCAGATCCATCAGTTTCGCCGAGCTTGGCGACTGCGACCT
Organism: Streptomyces sp. NPDC048636; assembly: GCF_040650655.1. Taxonomy (NCBI): domain Bacteria; kingdom Bacillati; phylum Actinomycetota; class Actinomycetes; order Kitasatosporales; family Streptomycetaceae; genus Streptomyces; species Streptomyces sp. NPDC048636. Next base: position 518,124 of record NZ_JBEZHR010000006.1, read on the forward strand.
CGCGAGCTTGTATCCCTTCTTGTTCAGGTAGGAGTTGTAGACGGGCACGGCGTACTGTGCGCTGGTGCCGGTGCTGTCCGTCTTCATCTGCTTGGCCAGGGAGTCCTGCGTCACGTGGGTGCCGAAGGTCCGCAGGCTGAGCTGCACGCTGGCAGGGACACACCACGAGGACTTCTTCTGCTGCCACGCCTTGTGCGTGACCACAGCCTTGGACGGGGCAGCGCTTTGAGCCGAGGTGTTTCCAGCGTGTGCACTCACCGTGGTACTGGCTACCACCGCGGCCGCCGTTGCCGACAAACCAACGATTATGCGGAAGCGTTTCACCAAAGTTCTCCAGATATAGCGGTCTGACCTGGAACGCAGCGCGGGGGAGCGCACAGTCCGGGTGGATTCACCACTGGACGGCTGGCATCAACTCCGTTCCACGGAGTACAGGACGGCACTCTACGTCCCAGGCGTGTGGGACCACCGCGCCCCCTCCCCCCACGGACCGCCGAACCGCGCGGCGGACCAGCGGCTCAAAGCGCCGCCCGCTGGTCCGCAGCCTCGCGGTCTACTGCCCGGCCGGGACGGTGGCCAGGATGCGACTGACCTTGTCAGTTCGGGCCGCTGGGGCCGACGCCATCCGGCCCGCGAGCAACGCTCCCGGGCGGCCAACAGCGCGACGTCGTGGTGCCTCCCGCCACAGGCCGAAGGATGGCCACTGCCGGGTGCGCGTGTGGGGCCATCCTCCCGGCCCGGCACGAAGCAGCCGACGGCCCCACCAAACCCATGGGCGCCCCCACACCGATCCGTATCCAAGCCGAACAGTTCGCCCCGATCCCCGGCGAGGACTACTCATAGCTCCTTGACTGGCATTTCGGTCGCCTTCTTGATGCGCCGCGCCTGTTTGACCAGCTGTGACGAGCCAGAACGCATCGCCAACTCGTTGATCTCCGGTATCGCCCCACGAGCTCCGGACAGCTCCGCGCATTCGGCCGCGATGGTGAGCAGGGCGGGGAGGCCGTGTGGCGCTTCGCCCGTCAGCAGGAGGGGAAGGGCTGCCGAGAGCACCGCCCATACCGTGGCATACGCGCCGGTGCGCACCGCTTCCCGCAGTGCCGCCACAACTCGCTGGATCTTGAGCCGGCGCAGGCCGGTCAACTCGGCGATGTCCCGGCCCAGCTGGGCTGCGTCGAGCTGTCCGCGAGCGGCCAGGATGAGCATCGCGTCCACGGCGAACAGTTGCTCATCCAAGCGTCGTGCCCCGAGGCCGTACGCCAGGAGGAGATGCGTCGCGGGCCCGGCCGGTCCGCCCGACTCGGCCAGCGCGGGCAGCACGGGCACGCCCTCGCCGACGCTGTCGTACTCGGCCAGCTTCCCGAAGGCCACCAGCATCCGCGCCGCGATGACCTCCCGGTGCCGGGGCAGGAGGGCCAACGTGTGCGGGGAACACTCCCAGCCGCCCCTGCACTTGCACTGGGTCCCGATGGGGTCGTGGGCAGCGAGCAGAGAGCGGAACGGCTCGGGAAGGGTTTCGTGTCCGGGAAGGGCCTCGGTGTGGACCTGCACCCCGGGGCGGGGAGTCCTCAGTCTCAGTGGCTCGGTGACGCGGGAGACGGCGGGATCGGGCAGTCCCCCCGAGGCGAGCCGGGCGGCGAGCCGCCGCCCCGCGGGGGACGTGAGCCTCGCGGCGGTAGCCCGTGCCTCGGGCGCCGCCTCCCCTCCGAGTCGTAGCAGGGCCTGTTCGAGGTCGGCCCGGCCGGGGTCGATGCCGGAGCGCTCATATGCGGCGAGCCGCGCGACCAGCTCCGACGCCTCGATGGTCCCCGTCGACCAGGTGGGTGTGGCCAGCAGGAACGGCATCGGGTCCCCACCCAGCCGCGCCCCGATTTCGTCCGCGCGGACGAGAGGGACGGACCGGAGAGCCAAGTCCGCACACTGGGGCCCGAACGTATCGCGGGCGACGCTCAGGTTCCCCAGGGGCATGCCCATGATGGACATGACGACGATCGCGAGCCCCTGTTTCAGGTAGTCGACCTGCCAGTCCAAGGTCCGCTGGGCCACGATCGGTTCCAAGGCAGCGCGCAGGCCTGCCATGTCGGCATGGGCGTGCACCACGAGACCGTTCAGTACGCGTTCCCACTGCGCCGGCGTCCCCTCCATGCGCAGCAGCGCGCCGGTCTCCTCGACGAGTTCGGCAGCGGTGGGCGGTGCCGGCTCGAGGCGCTCGGGATTCGGCACGGGCGGCAGCACATCACCTGTGGCGGCCGCAGTGTCGTCCTCCTCGTCGGCGATGGCGTCACCGAATGCCTCAGCCGCACGCGTGCGCAGGTCGGGGCTGAGCTGCCCGGCGCTCGCCACGACCTCGGCCAGGACGGCACCGCTCGTGTGCTTGCGGTGGCGGACGACCAGAGCGAGAGCCCGCTCCTGAAGGCTGTGCTGCTCATGGCTGAAGGCTTCGACGACCACGGGCAGCAGCTCGTCCGTGCGCGACCGCTCCCGCCTCATCGCCTTGTCGAGCATGGTCAACTGGGCCCGCACGATCTTCAACTCGGGCCGGAAAAGGGCGGCCCGCGATGCCTCGATCAGATGCTCGCTCTCCAGGCGGCCCGCCTCATCGAGCCCGGCCAGCACCTCCTGGGCACGCGCCGCCGCCAGCGAGTGGGCGTCGGGCAGCATCCCCACCCAGGTGATGGTGTGCGCCGCCCGCTCGTCCTCGGTCAGATCCAGGGCGGTCAGCAGGGCGAGGAAGCCCCTCACGATGCCGAGCCGGCCACCGCGCATCAGCCGCGACAGACAGCCGTCGATCAGCATCTCGCGGCTGAGCCGTCCCTCCTCGGCAAGCCCGGCGAGCGCCTCGGGCCATCCGGGGTCGGACTCCCAGCTGTACTGGAAGTCCGAGCCGGCCCCCGCCACCTCGAAGAGCCGGGGAACCATGACGGCCAGAAACGGGTCGTCCCGGAGTCTGTCCCGGACTGTCATGCCACGGACCGGGATGCTTGCCTCCCAGCCGAGGACGAAGCCGTCCGTGGTGGGAGGCGCGCAGCCCGCGGCATGCACCAGCAGTGCGATCAGCCCGTACTCCTCCTCCGCGACCGTACGGCGCTCCGCCAGCCGGTGCGCCACCTGGCCGAGCCACTCGGCGTCACGATCACCCATCGCCTCGAGGACCAGCGAGGGATGGCTGTTGACCCACCGCAGATCGCCGCTGGCGAGCCACTGGGCCGCGGCCGCCGCGCCGGTACAGCACCCCGCCCCGGCCAGCCGCAGCGCCCCGCGTACGGCCCAGTGCCCGTCGTCCCAGTTGTTCCGCGCGGCCTTGCGCCACGACGTGAGCACCGGCAGACACGCACGTCGCTCGGCGTCGGTGAGCGGGCCGGCCAAGGCGGGGACGGCCTCGACATGGCCCTCGCGCACGGCGCGCAGCAACTCGCGCATGCTCTCGGTGGCTCCGTCGGGGATGTCGAAGGTGATGGTCCCGCTCATCAAATGGCTCCGGTGGAAGTGATGGTCGTGTTCTGCTCGGCGGCGATCGGACGGCGTGACGCTGCCCGGCTGACGATGCGGACAGCGAGGGCGTGCTTGCACGGTCCACGACCGCCGCGGTACTCGGCCCACCAGCGGCAGGTACAGGTCAGACGCCCTTCGGCGGATCTGACCCGGTGGATGTGCTCGTCGACGGTGACCGTGGCCATCTCACCGTCGAGGCGTACCGCGCCCGCCTCGACCAGAGCGTGGGCGGCACGCAGCCGGGGGTTGTGGCGCTCCGCCCGCCCGGTGTCGTACGGCAGCTCCCGGTGGAAGTACGCGGCCTGCGCCACGTCGTATCCGATGCTCCCGGCCGTGCCGAGGCGGGTGAGCGCCGCCCCTACACGCTGCGGAGTGAGCCCGGACTGCGCGGCCAGGTCGGCGATGTCGATGGCGGGGTCCCAGGCGAGCAGTACCGACACCAGATCGGCGTCCTCGGCGGATTCCTCCGCCGCCAGGGCGTCCAGGACGCCACCCTCGCCGGAGAAGCCCCGCGCAGTGTCCGGGGACAGGGTGAGGGTGAGGCGCATCCCGGGCAGCCGCACCTCCCACGCGCTCGCCACAGGGCTGCTGCCCGCTGTGACAGTCGGCCCGTAGATCCGCAGGCCCGTCGCATGGCGCAGCACCCGTGCCAGCGCGGCGAGCCGTTCCGGACCGGGCAGGCAGACCGCTCCGGGGACGGGCCGCGCGGTGGCGCGCAGAGAACGCCCCGCCGGGACGACCCAGCGTGCTCCCCGCGACGCGCCGCGGGAGGTCCCTGGACGCGGCAGCGAACGAAGGAAGCGCACGGCCTCGGCCGCGGAGAGCTCGGCGCGCAGGTCGAACCCGGAGGCGATCACCTGTGTCTCGGCGAAGCCGCGCAGCCAGCGGTCGGGCAGCGGCACCTTTTTCTCTATCACCGGTCCGTCGAAGGTGGTGACGGCCAGTTCGTCGGGCCCGACCTCCAGATGCATCGGATCGGTGGGGCCTACGCGGGTGAGGGCTTCCCGGAGCGGGATGTTCACATCGACGTTGGTCGTGCCGTGTCCGATGTCGTCGCCGTCGAGGGCGTCGCCCAGTATGTCGAGCCGCGCGTACACCCCGCAGCAGCCGGAGAAGGACTCGAACCGCAGCCGGTCCCCGTTCGCGGTGACCACCGGGTCGAGGGATATGGGGGGCAGCGGCTGGTAATAGCGGGCGGCGGCGACGTCTGCGACGCACAGCAAGCCGGCTGCGGCGATCTGAGGGGAGGTCAGGAAGCCCTGGAAGAAACTCGGATGGGCTACCCCACCCGCCGGTGTGGTGCCGCCGGAGGTCTGGAGGCTGAGGGTGCCGCCCTCCGCGGTGCGGTGCACGGCGGAGGGGCGGAGATAGGCGTACGTCTGTGCGGCCTGCGTCATGCTCCGAACACTAGAGGCCGCCACTGACAACGCTTTGAGCTGCCTATCCCATCGCCATGTCCGGGTTGGCTCACTTGCCTCGCCGCAGCCGACGCTTGCCTGTGTGTTTGAACCAGTGGCGGTATCGCCGCACACCGCATCGGCTGGACCTGTCTTCGTGACGTCGTCGCAGTCATGGTCGTCAATCAGCTCACCTGCGGCGGGCCACCGTGACCGGTGTGTGGCAGAGGTCGGCACCTGTGGGCGTGTGGAGGTGATATCAGTGCGGCGGTTGACCCTGACGCAGGGGCAATCTTTCAGCACGGTGGGCATGACTTCGCATGCCATTGCGATCGAGAGCGCCGGACTGCGCGAGGCATACGGCGGCCATGAAGGTGTCGCCATGCCGACCAGGGATCTCACCGAGGGGCGGTCACCGACATGCCGACCGATGAGGGGGAGCGGACCGAGAGGAGCGACAGGGTGATGCGGCACTTCACGGTCCAACACGACGGCGTCACGATCCCGGTATCCCGCGGTGGCCGCGGGCGACCACTGGTGTTGTGTCCTGGGCTGAACTCGACACAGGCCGACCTGCGCGAGCTGGCAGGGCTCCTTCGACGCGACCACGACGTGGTGACCTTCGACCTCCGAGGCCATGGCCTCGCCTCGGCCGCCGAACGGTACTCTTTTGACGCGTTTCTGAGTGATCTCGTCGCCGTGCTGGCGGAGCTCGACCTGCCCTCGGCGCCCGTGCTCGTGGGCTACTCGCTGGGTGCGGATCTGGCCGTGCACTACGCCGCCGAGCGACCCGACGCCGTCGCCGGACTTGTCCTCATCGACGGGGCGAATCCACTGCCCGAGCCGTTCATCACCGAGGCCGACCTGGCGGAATTCCGCGCGATGGCGGACGACTTGGCGACGAGGCGAGAGGGCGAGCAGGCGAGGGGCGCAGCGCGTCAGGTGTTGCTCACCGCACAGAACATCCTCGACCTGAACCTCGAGATCGATGTGGTTCGGTCCGCGATCCTCGGCCTGTACCGGAAGATCGAACACCCCATCCTCATGATCATGTCGACCTCCATCGCCGGTACCGGCAACGAAGGACGTGCGCCACGGCACAATCAGCTCTGGCGCTCCGGCATCGAGCGACTCGTCCGCGAGCGGCCGTACGTCTCCACGTTCTGGCTCGACACCGATCACCGGTTGGTCTTCACCCATGCCTCGGAAGTCGCGGAGATCATCCGAAGCGCACCACTGAGTCGGCAACAGTTCGGCCACTAGGGGGCGGGTGCGATGCTGACCGGCGGCGAGCTGGCGTCGTGTGCCGGGGTGACGGGGGCGCGCGGTGCGGCACTATCACACCAAGGGGCTGTTGCCGGAGCCGGAGCGAGACCATTCCGGCTATCGGAGGTACGGCGCGGGCGCCGTGGTCGGGCTGATCAAGATCCGGATCCTCGCCGAGTCCGGGGTCCCGCTGCGGCGCGCGCGGGAGTTGCTGCGGGCCGAGGGCCCCGCCTGAGGTGGGTGCGGTGTTCGCTCGGCTTTCCAGCGGCGAGGCAGGGCGACGAACTCTTGGCGCCTGGGGGCCTGGTGACGGTCCTCAGGATCAGGTGGCCACGGTGTTCGGGCCAGTCGACGAGGTGGCCGGTATGCGCGGAGTCGGCCCGGACCCGGGTGAAGCGGGGGTGGGTGAGCGGCGGACGGCAGAGCATCTCGCGGGCTGGTTCGCGGTCGCTCAGGTCAGCCGGGGTGGCCATGGCCATCACTCGGTTCTCTCCGGCCAACGGAAGTCGGTCTCCACGACGCCGGGACGGCTGTGGTGACCGACGAGGTGCGCGGGTTACGCCGCAAGGAGCTCGAGCGTCACCCGGCGCGCTTCACAAACCTTCCGCTCGGCGAGGGTGTAGGCCCCCCGATGGGCTGGACCGTCCTGGGCCGGTCTCACGGTGTTGATCGGCCGGTCGTACGTCGGATGCCGCGGAGGATCCAGTGCCTGCACCGTTGTTCCACGGCCACGTAGAGCGCCCAGGCGAGGCCGAGGGAGATGAGGAAGGCGGCGGTCGTCGCCGCGAGGGCGGGGGCGAGGTCGAGGCGGGGGCTGACGGTGAAGAGCTGTTCGCCGGTGCGCATGACCAGGATGTGGATCATGTAGAAGGCGAAGGACCACTCTCCCAGGCGCACCAGACGGGGGTGGCGCCATCTGGTCGGTGTGCCGTTGAGGTCGGCGACGGCGGCGGCCGAGATGAGGCAGACCAGGCCGATGACCGTGCAGGCGGCGTAGGCGAAGGCGCTGGGGAGGGGCCAGATCAGGAGGTAGCCGGTAAGGCTCAGGGCCGCGGAGGTGCCCAGGCCGGGGCCGCGCCAGGCGCCGAGTTGGACCAGGCGGCACGCGGCGGCTCCCACGACGAATTCAGGGAGGCGTACGAGGGGGAAGTGAGGGCTCCAGCCCAGGGCGAAAGTCAGGTTGACGCAGGGGATGAGGATCACCGCCGCGGTGGTGGCCATGGTGAGGGTGGTGAGGGGGCGGGGGCCGAGGCGCCGCAGGAGGGCGAAGACGGCGGGGAAGGCCGCGTAGAAGAACGCTTCACAGGTCAGCGACCAGCTGACCGGGTTGAGCGCCTGCCACCACTGCTCCTTCCAGGAGCTGACCAGCAGCAGATTTGCCACCGCCTCCGGTGTGCCACTGGGCCGCAGTCCGGGCACCAGGGTGAAGGCCAGTGTCAGGGCCGTTGCCGCGGTCGCCAGGTGGACGGGGTAGACGCGGGCGATCCTTCTGCGCCAGAACGTCAGCGCGCGTTCGTCCCGGCGGAACGACCAGGCCAGTACGAAGCCGGAGAGGATGAAGAAGAAGGAGACTCCGACGCCACCGCCGCCGAAGATCCCGCTGAATATGAGTCCGAAGCCGCCGCCGAAGTAGTCGAAGCGCGTCACATGGAAGATGAAGACGAGGAAGGCGGCGGCCCACCGCATTCCTGTCAGGGACGGCAGCCGGGCACCGCCGCCCGTGGCAGGGAGTGTTGTGTGCGGTCGCCCGGGCAGGAGGGTGGATCGGAGCACCCGCCGATCGGCGCGAAGTGACGGGCCGTCGGGTGGGGCAGTGGGTGTGCGGTCGTGCATCGGTGAACTCCTGTAGGGGGTGTGTGGGTGCCGCGGACCACCTCCGTGATGCGGAGGGGCGGCAGCGCGGGGTGGGTACGTTCACGGGCACGTAGGGCTCATACGCGCCGGGCGAGGCCCCGCGGTGTCGAGGCAGGTGTCATCGCCGCACCGCGACACCACTCGTGGCCTCTCCCGGGCCTCTTACTCGGTCGGCAGCCCGCCCGGGCGCATCACCCGCCCCAGTGGCGCCGGGCCGACCGCGGTCACCAGCAGGACGATTCGGTCGCCGATCGCGCCGATCGCGCCGATCGCCGTCATCGCCGTAGCGATCGACCGCTTCTGCCATCCATGGGCATGACCCGGTCGGGTCCTTGTCCACGGTCGTGAAGGGAGCGGCGTACCGAACGGCCCCCTGAAATGCCTTTGAGGGCGGGCCACTCCGGGCCCGGGTTGTCCGGGGCCGTGCGGAAGGGGATGGGCCGGCACCCGCCGATTCCCCCCTCGCGCGCTGTTACCGCCGCGCGGTCAGCACTGTCCCGGGGCCCGTCACGTCCTGGGAGCCTGTGCCCAGGTACATGCCGGTGACGTCGATGGTCCGGCCCGCGACCGAGACGTGGTTCGCCAAGTACGGCTTGGCGTCGGCGACGGTCAGGTTCATCGACACCCACCGTCCGCCGGAGTAGCGGAGCGCGGCGCTGCTCTCCTCCGTCTTATGCGTCAGGACGACGGGGTCGCCTTGACTGATCGCGACCGATTCAAGCGTCCTGGTCCCTTTCGGCAGGGGGACGTTGACCCACTTCTTGCCGTCGTAGCGCAGCGACAGCCCCTGCCAACGGGTGTCAGCCGTCCAGGTGCCGCCCACGGCCCACATGTGGCCGCCGCCCGGCCCGACGGCGACCGCGTACAGGTCTGTGCGCGCGGCACCGAGGGCGGGAGTGGCCACCTCGCTCCAGCGTGTGCCGTCGTAGTGCAGCACCACCGGTTTCCCGTCTTCCGCGCGGAACTTACTGCCCACCGCCCATACGTCATCGGCGGCGAGCGCGGTGACGTCGTGCAGGGCCCAGCCGTTGTACCCCTTGCCGATGTCCGGGAGCTTCTGCTGCTTCCAGCGGCTGCCGTCCCAGTGCTGGAGCAGCCCCACCGTGCGGGCCTCGTCGGTAGGGAGGCGCCGTGACGCGTAGCCAACTGCCCAGGCATCGTCGGGAGCGCGGGTGTCGACGGCGAAGAACTGGCCTTCCTCGGTCTCTCGAGGTACTGGAGCGACAGCGGACTTCCACGCGTTGCCGTTCCAGTGCTGTGTCACCACACCGCCGGCTTGCTTGGCGTAGTCACCGACGACCATGGCGTTGCGCCGCGAAGAAGCATCGATATCGACGAACCGGACACGCTTGGACTGGGGTACGGGCGCTGTCTTCATGGGCTTCCAGCCGGAGCCCTTGCGTTCGTCACGCTCCCACACGGTGGCCACGAGGTCGTCGTGGTCTTGTGGGCCCCCTTGGGGAATGATCCGTATACCCGCCACCCACGTGGTCTGCGCGTCGGGCCGTGTGGAGGCGAAGAGCGAGGCGTTGCGCTGCGTCACCTTCGACTCGCTCCACCCGGCGGCGTGCGGCGAGGCCGCGAACGGTGCGGCGTCCGCGAACGCCGGCATCGTGCTCGCGGCCGGCGTCAGCGCGGCACACGCCACCCTCGCGCCGCGGACACCGCGGGTACTGATCAACTCTTTCACGTTGCTGCCTTTCCCGTAGACCTCGGCGGACCGCCCTGCGTCCCCTCCCGCAGAAGGGTCGAGGCGCGACCGCTCCGCCATTCCAGCGGCCGTACGGTTGTTCAGCAGCCCCCTTCCGAACCACCGAACAATCGCAAAAGCGCAGGTGGTTGGGGCGCAACGGGGAGCGGGCGACAAGACGGGTCCAGGGGAGGGAGAACGGGTGGGCCGTCGGGAGCGGCCGGTGGATCCGAGCGCGGGTCCGGTTCGGCGTTTCGCGTAACGGGCTGCGCAAGCTGCGTCAGGAGGCGGGAGGTTCGCCCATCGGGCGATGGCGCGGCGGGCGCGGTACTCGCTCATGGCCCTGTCCCAGGCGGTGGCGGGCGAGCAGCTGCCCCCGCTGCCCGTGGTGCTGGCGTACGCCGATGTCCGGCGGGGGAGGGGCCGAGGACGACGTCGCCGCCGCACACCGGACCAGCTCGTCGCCTACGTCATGGAGCTGACGCGGAACGCTCCCTTCACTGCCGACGTCGGCCCCTCCCGAAGCGGCAAGTCCTCGCTGCCGCGGGCAGGGCTGATCCCCGCGCTCCGCAACCCCGGGAACGCCGGTGGCGCCCTGTCGGCTCCACCGCCAGCCGCCAGCCGCCAGCCGCCAGCCGCCAGCCGCCAGCCGCCAGCCGCCAGCCGCCAGCCGCCAGCCGCCAGCCGCCAGCCGCCAGCCGCGTCCTGACGCGGCCAGTGCCTGCCGCTCGAGGGCGCGGCTGTTGTCGGCGAGGTGCGGGAGGACGTACCCACGGGTCCACCCCGGCAGGGTGGAGGGTGCGTCCTTCTCCCGGTCATCGAGGGGATCGACCAGTTCGAGCAGCCGGGTATGAGATTGCGAGACCCGAACCACCACTTCGTCAGGGCAATCAGCGAGTTGACCACCGTGAAAGCCCGGCCATGTTGATCCGCTTCCGATACACGCCCTAGTCGGAGTTGTTCCACACCAGCACCCCGGGGCCGTCCGGGGTGCGCACCGGCAACCATGCCTCGTCGAGCTCGTGCATCCGGCTCTCGTCGATCCGGAGGGAACGCGGTTTCTCGGTGTGCCCGTCGCACTCCCAGTAGCAGATGTCCTCGACGATCGCGCGCAGCCGGTGGCGCTCGTCGTCCGTCCATGTGTGGTGGCGCGTTCCGGCGCCACGGAATTCCTTCTCGAAGAGCTCCGTGAAGGTGTCCAGCGCATCGGGCCCGAACACCGGCACGAGAAAACCCTCGGCCCGACCCTGCCGACATGCGGTGCCGCCGTACTGTTGCTGGTAGAAGACACCGGTCGGGGCCTCGACCACCACGTACAGCCAGCCGTCGTCCATGCCGTCGGGGTCGAGATATACATAGCGCCGGTTGTCCATGGCGGCAGTCTTGTACACCTCGCCCACGACCTCAACGCCGGTCGCGAGCACACAGAAACAGACAGGGTTAGAGATGTGCTGTCCGGGGACGTGGTGACGCGGCTGGCTGGGGTGTGGTCGCTGATTCCGGTGTGGGGTCGGTGGTAGTCGTACCAGTCGAGCCAGCCGGGAAACGCTGCCTGGCGTTCGGCTTCCCCGTTGGTCTGGGGTCGCCAGGGGCGGGTCCAGCGGGGGCTGATGTCCAGGTCGTGGCAGGTCTGGCGCCAGTTGTTCTTGGTGTAGGCCCAGGCGTTGTCGGTCAGCACGTCCTCAACGGTGGGGCCTTGTGTGGCGAACCAGGCGGTGGCACGGGTGAGGAAGCCGGCGCAGGTGTCGGCGGTCTCTTTGGGCAGGTTCTCGGTGCAGGCCAGGCGGGAGCGGTCGTGCGGGCCCACGGTGCCCTGGCGGCGGTACCGCCCGGCCCAGCGGGCGGCGGTGGTGTGGCTGACCTGGAAGCGTTCAGCCGCTTGCCGCAGCGGCCAGCCGTCCTCGACGACGCACCGCCAGACGCAGTCTGCCGGTCGGGGTCAGCGGGGCGCTACGGTGGATCAACGACGGCCTCCTGGACATCGGTGCAGACTTCGCAATCCACACCGAACCCAGAGGTCTCCTTGCCCCGTTCAGCACCACTCGCAGCATGTCGCCTGTCACCAACGTCCCCGAACAGCACACCTAGGGCCTGTCCGGCGGATGATGCCGGGCGGCCCATCGACGTTGCATCGCTGTGCCGAGCGGCCGGACAAGGGGTTGGGTGCGGCCGGGGCCGTCGGTAAATGCCTCGACATCGGGCGCGGTGATCGGGGACGCTTCGTGCGATGACCAGAATCGACGACACGCCGCCCGCGTGGGACGAGCGCACCCAGCTCACCACGTTTCTCGACTACGCACGTGACACCGCCCGCGCCAAGTGCGCTGGCGTCTCAGCGGAGAACGCTCGCAAGGCGCTCCTGCCGGGCTCACCGCTGATGACCATGAGCGGAGTGATCAACCACCTCCGCTGGGTCGAGTACTACTGGTTCCAGGTGGTCTTCCTCGGCGAGGAAGACCACGGCCCCTGGACCGAGGAGGACCCCGACCGCGAGATGCGTATCGCCGTCGACTTCCCCCTCCCGCAGTTGCTCGACGAATACGCCCAACAGAGCGCCCGCTACCGCGAACTGGTCGCCGGGAATGACCTGGACAGCCAGGCCCGGCGAGCCGTCCGCGACGGCCTCCACGTCGACCTGCGCTGGATCCTCCTTCACCTCACCGAGGAGACGGCCCGCCACAACGGCCACCTGGACATCCTGCGCGAGATGCTCGACGGCACGACCGGCGACTAGATGCATTGATCACGAACGTTGTCGACACCGGTCAGGCTTGATCAATCCGCGCCGGTGTGGCTTTGTCGTAGCCGGTCGGTGCGCCGGTGCTGTCACCCGGTCCGGCATGGTCGATGGCGTAGACGGTGTGGTGTCGGGCGCGTTGCGGCGTGATCGGCCACCCGGCCGTACCAGGTCTGTGGTCAGCCGTGTATCAGCACGGCCGGTGTGCGCGTCCTAGAGGCCGCTGCCGACGGTCATGTAGTGCATACGGACACCGTCGACGTCGGCGAACTCGTGTCGGAAGGCGTTTGGGAACCGTGGGCCCTCTGTGGTCATGTGGGTGCGTCCTGGCGGAGGTGGGTCAGCGGCCGGTCGTGCCGTCGATGAGCTCGCGGAGGATGTCGGCGTGGCCTGCGTGTCGTCCGGTCTCCTCGATCATGTGGGTGAGTGCCCAGCGGATGCTGGGGGCGGGGCGGTCCGGTCGCGGCCGGGGGATGGGTGCGCTGAGATCGGTGCACTCGTCGAGAACGTCGTTCGCGCGCCGGACCGCGTCTCGGTAGCGGGAGAGGACGTCGGCCACGCTGTCCGCCGGTGCGGCTTGGAACGTCGCCTGCCAGTCGGTGACCTCGTCCCCGAGGAACGTCGAGCGCTCGACGAAGGTCAGGTGGTTGAGCAGGCCGAGCAGGTTTGTGCCGGATGGCACCGCGGCTGTTCGTGCCTGTGGTTCGGGTGTGCCGTCGACCTTGATCGTGATCGAGGTCCGGAGGTAGTCGAGGAATCCGCGCAGGACCTCATTTTCGCTGCTTCCGGTCCGGGGCGGCGGGGTGTCGCCGCGGCGGTCGCGGCGTGTGGTGGTGGGCAACAGTGATCGCTTTCCTTCGTCGTGGCCGGCGTTTGGCACGGTGTCAGGCGGTGCGGCGGATGAGGAGGACGTGGTCGGTGACCTCGGCGGTGCGCCCATGCGGTCCGGTCGCGGTCCGGCGACGGGTGTCGGCGCGCTCGACCGTCCATGTCCGCGGGGCCGGATCGATGTCGGCGGCGATTTCGCGTGGGCTCGGGTACCGGGTATCGGGGTCCTGGTCCCACGACCATGGCGCGGCCGAGCCGTGGTCGACGACCAGCAGCCGCCCGCCCGGACGCAGGGCGTGTGTGGCCGCGCGCAGGACGGTTGGCCGGTCCAGGTCGCGGGGGGTATGCAGGTAGTGGGCGCAGATCAGGTCGAATCCGCCGGGCGGGAAGGACGTGTGCAGGTCGGTCCGCATGGTGGTGACGCGGTCGCTCAGGCCGTGTGAGCGGGCGAGGGCGGTGAGCCGTTGGACCGCTACGGCCGAGATGTCGGTGGCGGTGACCTGCCACCCCTGGTCGGCGAGCCACAGTGCGTCGCCGCCGTCGCCGCATCCGAGGTCCAGCGCGTCACCGGTGGGCAGGCCGGTCACCATTTCGATGAGAGGGGCATTCGGCCGCGGGTTGCCGGCTGCCGGCCGGGCCGCGTGGACGCCGTCCCAGAACGCGAGTGCATCGGTGGTGCTCATCAGGACTCCTTGTGTCGGGAGGGTGTGGGGATGTGCTCAGTCTTGTCAGGCACTCCACGGTCTGGCACGGAAACTTGCGGTTCGCGCAAGATGGCCTGATGGATCGCAATACGGACGATGACGTGCTTGACGCGGTGGGGTCGCGACTGCGTGGGCTGCGTCGTGACCGCGGCATCACCCTCGCCGACCTCGCGTCGGCGACCGGTGTCTCGGAGAGCACCCTGTCCCGGCTGGAGAGCGGGCAGCGGCGGCCGAGTCTGGAGCTGCTGTTGCCGCTGGCCCGTATCTACGACGTTCCGTTGGACGATCTCGTCGGTGCTCCGCGTACCGGCGACCCTCGGATCCACCTCAAGCCGATCAGGCGGTTCGGGATGACTTTTGTGCCCCTGTCCCGGCGACCGGGCGGCGTGCACGCCTTCAAGGTGATCATCCCCGGGCGGCCGGAACCGCTCGAACCGACCCCGCAGACCCATGAAGGCTTCGAGTGGCTCTACGTGCTCAGCGGACGTCTGCGACTCGTGATCGGTGAGCGCGGCCTGACGCTGCCTGCGGGTGAGGCGGCCGAGTTCGACACGTCGTTGCCCCACTGGCTGGGCAGCGCGGACGGCGGCGTGGTGGAGCTTCTTATCCTGTTCGGCTTGCAAGGGGTGCGTGCCCACGTACGCACCGACCCGCATTGATCCGGTCAGGCCGGTGAAGGGCGGTGACCTCAGCGGGAGGTTCTGGTTGCACGTCGGTCCGCGGCCCTGTCGGGGAAGATGACCAGGTGGTGGTCGCCGTAGGCGAAACGCCCGGGGATCTCACGCCGAGCAGCTGGCCGCGGAGCCTCTCTACCGTTCCCACAGGTGGCGGGTGGTTTGCCGCGGGGCCGGCTCTGCGCCATCCGGATGGGTCAGGTGGTTTTCCTCTGGGTGGGGGCTTGGTGTGTGTTCCCTCGGGCGTGGCGTAGGCGGGCGAGGGTGGCCAGCGTCTCGTCCATGTTGCCCGTGGCGGTGGTGTCGGTGGTCTCTTCCACGTCGCTCGTGGTGCCGGTGCCGGTGCCGGTGTGGCGGGTGGTGAAGCCGAGGGCGGCGTTGTTGCGTTCGATGTATTCGGCCAGGAAGTCGAGTTCGTCGGGGTCGTACTGCGCGGTGACGTGGTCGAAGATGTCGCGGAGTGGCAGGTAGTGCTCCATCAGGGCGTTGGTCTCGGTGCCCTGGACGATCTCGATGAGGACCTGGCGGCGGTCTTTGTGGCCGCGTACGCGCCGGACGTAGCCGGCTTTCTCGAGCCGGTCGATCATCGCGGTGACGGCGCCGCCCCTGGTCATCGCCAGTGCCTGGGCCAGTTGGCTGGGGCTGAGCTGTCCTTGGAGGGTGAGCAGGTTCAGGCACTGCAAGTCGGTCTGGTTCACCCCGGCCTGGGCCGCGATCGTCTGGTTGATCAGCACCGCGAGGGTCACCTGCACCCGTGAAGCCTTGCCCAGGCGTTCGGCCGCCTGCCTGCGCCGCTCGTCGATTGACACGTCACACCCTCCCAAATAATCTCTAAAACAGAGAGACACTGTTTTCGTCTCACTCTGAAGTGTACAAGCTTCTTCTTCCTGCTCAGAGAGATCCCATGGCCCACACTCCCTTCCGTGTCCTGATCATCGGCGCGGGCACCGGTGGACTCTGCCTGGCCCACGGCCTCAGGCAGGCCGGCATACCGGTCACCGTGTTCGAGCGCGACGCCACCCGCCGTGACGGTCTGCACGGCTACCGGGTCGGCATCGACCCCGACGGCAGCCGCGCCCTGCACGACTGTCTGCCCAAGGACCTGTTCGACACCTTCGTCGCCACCTGCGCCCGCACCCCGACGTGGTCCAACCAACTCACCGAACAGCGCAAGGAACTCCTGGCGCTGCCCAGCAAAAGCGACCCAGACATGGTCGCCAGTGAGCGGTCGGTCTCCCGGATGACCCTGCGCCAAGTACTGTTGACCGGCCTGGGGGACACCGTCCGGTTCGGCAAGACCTTCACCCGCTACACGAACAATCCCGACGCCACGGTCACGGCCCACTTCGAGGACGGAACCAGTGCCACCGCCGACGTCCTGGTCGCCGCCGACGGAACGAACTCCCGGGTGCGCCGCCAGTACTTGCCCCACGCCCGGCTGGAACCCACCGGACTGATCGGGGTCACCGGCAAGGTTCCGCTCGACGACACCACCCGGCTCCTGCTGACCGAACGCATGCTCAACGGCGTCTCGCTCGTGATCGGCCCGAACGGCAACACCTGCGTCTACCACGCGATGCGCTTTCCCTGGCACGCCCCCGGGGCGCCGAAGGACGGGATCGGATCCACCGACGCCGCCCTGATCAGCAACTGGCCCGGCATGCAGTTCGACAACACCCGCGACTACATCATGTGGGGCTTCGCCGCGGCCGCGAAGGACCTGCCCCCCGACATCCTCGACATGAACGGCACCCAGCTACAGCACCTGGTCCGCCAGCGCACCGCCTCCTGGCACCCGGACCTGCGCAAGCTGTTCGCCTTGGCCGACCCGAACTCCTGCTTCCCGCTCAACATCCGCACCTCCGTGCCGATCCAGCAGTGGGTCACCACCAACGTCACCCTCCTGGGCGACGCCATCCACACCATGACCCCAGGCCGCGGAGTGGGCGCGAACACCGCGCTGCGCGACGCCCGCCTGCTCACCCGCAACCTCACCGCCGCGCGCGACGGCCACACCACCGTCCTGGAAGCGATCCACGCCTACGAGACCAAGATGCTCGCCTACAGCACCGAGGCCGTCACCGCGTCCCTGCAACAGATGACCGCCGACGGCGCCATGTACAAGCCGGTCATCGGCCGCGCCGCGCTGGCCGGCATGCGCACCGCCTTCCGCGTCATCAACCGCGTCCCCCCACTCAAACGGCGCATCGCCGCCTCCTTCGAGGCCTTCCGCAACCAGGACGAGGACTGACAAGCACCACCCACCCCCCACAACCCCTCAAGCAGTTCCTCGATCCACCTGGTCAGCAGCTTGCGCTGGTCAAGGACGGCCGTCAATGAGGAAATTCATCTGGGCACGCGGGGATTTTGGCGCGGGGCGGGTGAACACGGCGTGCTCCGCGCGCGTCAGCGCGTTGAAGATCTTGCCGCGGCGAGGACCTGGCGTCTCGGCGGTGTCGTCTCTGCAGGCCATGAGAGGTCGGATCCCCTGCGGACACCCGCCGTTGGGCTGTGGTCGGGTAGCTGGATGACATGGGTGTGACTGGGTCAGTTGGGAGGTTGAGCGGGATGGTTCAGGTCCACTGCTCGCCCCTGGACGGGAAATTCTGCTGACCAGCTCGTGATGCGATGTCTATGGTGAGCACATGGCCAACGGGAAGACCTCATACGTCTGTCTCTCATGCCGGGTCTCGTACAAGCAGGCATACGGCCGCACGAGGCAGCGGATCTGTCCGCGCTGTGCAGAGCCGATGATTCATGCAGGGTCGGCGTTCGCCGCGCCCCGGCGGCAGGACATCGCAGCATGGCGGACCCTCTCCGTGCTGCTGAATGCTGGCGTGGGCTTCCACAAGAGCTGCTGCGGTGGGCCTGGCTACCGCCCCCGGACCCTTCGGGATGTGCGCGAACGGATGACATACGCCCGACGCAGTGGCGAACCAGTCGCCAAGGCGCTCGCGCGACGTGACGTTCCTTGAACGCTCGTCGGATCCTATGCATCGGCGAATGGATCACCCAAGACGCCTGCAAGCCGAATGAGGCCCGGGCTGTCTCCATTGGTGGTTGAGACATATATGGTGTAGGACCATCCCCGTTCGGCTGCGTATCTCGACGCCCAGGTCAGGAGTTCGTCGATATCCACCTCACCGAGGATTTCGTACTCGTGAGAGGTGACTGCCGGTACGTCCCAGAAGTAGACGCGGTAGCGGGCGTAGTCCTGCTCCCAGGCTGTGTCGCGGGGGTCGATGGCGCGGATGTCCATGTGATGAGCCTAGAGCGGAGCGCGAATGCTCGAGGCCCACGGCCCCCGGGACGCCGGAGTTCCGCATCTTTGAGGTCGCTCCCCCGGACGGCAACCTGACTCTCACCGGAGTCACTGTGCGCAACGGTGATGTGACGACGGCGTCCTGGTGATCGCGTGGCTGGTCGAGGCCGACGAGGACACAGCGCGGGAGGTGGCTCACCCGTTCAACGGGATCAACCTGCCTTGCCTCGATCCTCGATCGGCGGGAGGCCGCCCCCACTCAAGCCTGAGGCCTGGCAAGGAGGGACTGTTTTTCGTAGGCGAGCGGTCGGTCTCCCGGATGACCCTGCGCCAAGTACTGTTGACCGGCCTGGGGGACACCGTCCGGTTCGGCAAGACCTTCACCCGCTACACCAACAATCCCGATGCCACCATCACGGCCCACTTCGAGGACGGAACCAGCGCCACCGCCGAGGTCCTGGTCGCCGCCGACGGAACGAACTCCCGGGTGCGCCCGCCAGTACTTGCCCCACGCCCGGCTGGAACCCACCGGGCTGATCGGGGTCACCGGGTCGTCTTCCGTGCTCTGGCCGCGGGGGCCGGGTTCGCTGTCCCCGACGGCATACCGTGCCGCACTACTGAGGATCTGTTGCGCACGCTGCATGGGCTCTTGGCCGCACACCCGGCCGTCATCCTCAAACGCGACCGCGCCGTCGGCGGCCACGGCAACACCGTGATCACCACCGACCCGGGCCCGGAAGGCACCGGAGCCCAGCGCACGATCGTCCTCGGCGATCCGACGGATACCGAACAGGTGCTCAAGGAAGCCGGGTTGACCACCACCCATGCCCCGCAGGGAGAGATCGTCCTGGAGGTGTTCCACCCAGACTGCACGTCCGTGTACGTCGAGGTGGACTGCCCCGAACACGGCGAAGCCGTCGTGCTCAACGGAGGGCAGCTTCGTACCGACCAGCATCCACCGGTCCTTGCTGGACTCGCGCTGCCGCCCCTGGAGCGTGCCCGGACCGGCGTGGGAGCACTTCACCAGCGAGGCCCTGCGGATGGCCCGCTTCATGCAGAGCCTGGGTTATCGCGGTCTGGCCAGCATCGACGCGGTAATCGACCAGGCCGGCAACGTATGGTTCAACGAGGCAAACGCGCGCCTGGGCGGCAGTACCCACCTGCATCACATTGCCGAGACTCTTGTCGGCCCGGACTGGACGGACAGCCATGTCCTGATCGGCAGGTTCAATATCCGGGCACCCGCGCTCGCCCATCTTCCGCGCGCCGTGCGAGAACACGGGCTCGCTTGGGATTCCCGGCACGGTCATGGCATCGTCATCGCCTCCGATGACACCGCCACCACCGGCAACATCGAGCACGTAGTCCTGGCGCACAACCACGAAGAAGCCAGAGACCTCGAAGACCAACTGACCGGCCTCGTGGCCCAGTACGACAGTTAAGGATCACAACGCGTGGCGTACCGCGGCCTGTTTACCAAGCACGTCACGATCTGGGCCGCGGTCGTCACGGCCAGCCGACTGCCGGTGGCGATGGCACCGCTCGCCTTCCTCTTCTACGGGCGCGGTACGGACGCCGGATACAGCGGCGGTGCAGCCATGGCCGCCGCGTACGCCATCGCGGAAGCGTTAGGCGCCCCGTTACTCAGCACGCGCCTGCGTACGCGCCCTTACCGCCGAGAGATCGCCGTGGGACTCGGGCTGTCCGCCGTCGCCTTGGTCCTACTCGCTTTCCTTCCGACCCCCGGCACCGTGCTCGCCGTGATCCTCGCCGCGATAGCCGGCGCCTCCGCAGCCGCCGCACCCGGCGCGCTGCGCACCATGGCCGAGGACCTCGCCCCCCAGAAGCGCCTTCACGCCGCCCTCAGCCTGGAGTCGACGCTCAACATGGCTGCCTGGGCCGCCTCGCCGGCCCTGGTGTCCGTACTCTCGCTTCAGTTCTCCCCGCAGACTCCGTTCCTCCTCGCCACGCTCGCCACGTGCGCCGCCACCGCCGCACTGTGGCTGCTGCCCGACAAGACCGGCGCCACGGGCGACGGACAGCGCACCCCGCTCAAGCAAACCCTCACAGCCTGGCCCGTCTACCTGACCAGCATCGCCGCCATGTACCTACTGGCCAGCATCGAACTGACCCTGCCCGCCCTGCTCCAGCACCGGGACCTGCCCGTCACCTACAGCGGCCCGATCCTCACCGGCTTCGCCTTGGCGAGCATCCTCGGCGGCCTCGTCTACGGTGCGCGCACCTGGCCCGGCAGCATGCAGCGCCAGAGCACCCTGCTGCTGGTCATCATGATCGTGGGCGTCGCCGCCACCGCACTCGCCACCACCTGGACCGTGATCGCCGCTCTCCTCGCTCTCGCCGGCCTCCTCCAGGCAGCCGTACTGATCACCCGCAACCTCACCCTCCGCGAACAGCTCCCCGCCGACCTTCATCCCGTCGGCTACTCCGTCCTGTACGCCGGCAGCGGCATCGGCTACGGCCTCAGCGCTGCCGCCACCGGCCTTCTCCTCACCGTCACAACCCCCGACACCGCCGTCCTCATCGCCACCGGCACCACATTCCTGCTGACCACAGCGACATGGCTCAGGCGGAGACCCCCGCAGGACAAGGACAACTGCGGCAGCTGACCCGGCTCCCACCCCCGCCCCGCAGGACACGACCGGTCTCTGCGGATGCCAGCCCCGGCCATGCCCTTCCGCCGTGGGACAATCGCCGGGACCGACCACTGCCCCGCTGCAGAATGAGCTAGCACGGCCGCGTGGATTCTGCCCACATGACTAACTTGCCTTACGCCGCACCAACCTGCTGACCTGTAGAGACATGGACAGTGGATGTCTCGCTGTGGCTGCGGCCGGACGCCAACACGTGTGCTGACCGGGCCTCTTGCCACACGTTCGGTCGGGGCGAGGGCAAGCATCAGATGGTCCCGGGCTGGCCGTACTCGGTGGTGGCCGCACTGGAAACCGGCCGCACGTGGCCCCGGCCGACGGCCGACCCCAACTGGTCGACCTCGGCATGCCCGTCGTCACCGACCCACCCGCCGCTCCCACACCCCCAGGAGAGTCCCCGCATGCACCCGATACGCCTGATCTCGTTCGGCTGCCTGCACCTCCCCACGGGCCCGGGCGGCAGGCCGATCCCGCCAGCCGCTGACCGCGTCGAGGGTGAGACCACTGGAACCGGTGGCGGTCGACGGGCCCGGTCCGCGGCCCGGAATCGCGGTTGTCGACCAGATCACTCCGTTACGGGCAGGCACTCGGCGAGCAGGTCGACGACGTCGTGCCAGGCTCGCTGTGCGTGCTGTGGGTGGTAGCCGACGCCGGGACGCACGGTGTGGTCGACCGGTGGGTGGTGGAAGGCGTGAAGGACCCCTCCGTAGACCGTGAGGCGCCAGTCGACGCCCGCGGCCTGCATCTCGGCGGTGAGCCGCTGCCCGGCCCGTTCCGTCTCGGCCCCACGCCGGGCCTGGCCAAGGTGGAAGGCGTGCAGTCGATGGCCTGGGCGGTCGACCTGATGGAGCAGGGGCACAACCCGGCGCGCCACATCAAGGGCAACGACACTGTCATGGATGAAGGAGAGTAACCGTGGATGAGGTCAGCGACGCTCTGACCCGCGCCGACAGCGAGGGTTTCACCAGGGAACCGCCCAAGACGGTCAAGGGCCGGATCGGGTACCTGCTCAAGCAGTTGAAACTGCCAGGGCCGTCGCCGCTGAGCTGGGCGCCACCGCGGACTCGGTCAACCGCTACCGGCGCGGCGCCCGGAAGAACGGCGGAGGCCGCGCTATAGACCTTTCCGATGTCGAAATCAACGATATTGACTACCTCGATTTCAGCTTCTGGCGAGGTGGAAATCGGCGCCGCGCAGGCCCTCAATTGTGACTGAGCGTTTGAGTAGGCCCGTGAGCGTTGTACTTGGCCCAGCTGGGCGTGACGGGTGGGCCGGGGCCGTTTCCTCGTTACCCCCAGCGCGACCGATGAGTTTGTTGCTCCTGGTCGGTCCAAGCTCGTGACACCCTAGGAAAGGACACGCCATGTCGGAGCTTCTCGTCGACTTCATCACCTCCCTCGACGGCCACGCATCGGGAGAGGGATGGCCCGGGTTCTGGGGGCTCGAGGGCCCGGAGTACCTCGCATGGCTCGGCGCGCAGCCCGAGGCCACCTTCCTGATGGGAACGAACACCTACCGCCTGATGTCGGGCTTCGCCGCCGGCGAGGTCCCGAATGGCCAAGACGAGTTCAGGCCCGAGGAAGAGGCGTCCGTCGACGAGCTCACGCAAGCGTCCAAGGTGGTGTTCTCCTCCTCGCTCAAGGAACCACTGACGTGGGCCAACTCCAGGCTCGTCCGCGACGACGCCGTCGAGGCGGTCCGCGCCATGAAGTCGAGTGACTCGGGGCTCCTCAGCACGATCGGCAGCCTCAGCCTGTGCCGGTCCCTGCTACGAGCCGGACTTGTCGACCGCTTCCGGGTCGTGATGTTCCCAGTGATCACCGGGGCCACGGGCGAAGAACGCATCTACGACGGCTATCCGGACGTTGCCCTCGAGATGATCGAGCACCGCACCTTCGACGGCCGCATCCAGCTGGTCGAGTACAAGCCCCGCGTGCTCGAGCACCCACCGCTCGGCGCGCCTGCGTGACGTCGCCCCGTCCGCCGGATCCGCACTGGTGGAGCAATGCTCTAGAGTACTACTCTGCTCACATGCAAGATACCGAGACTCGAACGCGGATTCTCACGGCAGCGCTGGACTGCTTTCTGGAGCGGGGGGTGCAGCGGACAACGGTGGAGCAGGTCCGCAAGCGGGCCGGCGTCAGCAACGGCAGCTTCTTCCATCACTTCCCCAACAAGCAGGATCTGGCAGAGGCGGTCTATCTACAGGGGCTCGAACAGCACCAAGCCGAGCTCCTTGCGGTGCTCACACCCCAGCTCGGATTGCGGGCTGGGATCGAAGAGGTTGTTCACCGCCATCTGGGATGGATGGCCGAGCATCCACGCCATGCCACGTTCCTGTTGGCGCCCCCTGACTGGATCGCTCCCGGCGACGCACCTCAGATCGCATCCTCCAGCCGGGGGTTCTTCCACTCGGTCGCCCGGTGGCTGCGAGAACACGGCTGGGCTGGTACTCCCGCGCTCACCATCGTCATCGCCATCTGGACAGGGCCCGCTCAGGAGTACGCGCGCCATCGGCTGCTCGGCAGCGCCGAAAGGACCGAAGATGCGGCACCGGTCCTTGCCCAGGCCGCCTGGATGGCCCTGAAGCCTCTCCTTTCCACGACTGCCCAGGAGGACTCACGATGAACCAGACCGTTGCCCGCTACCAGCGCGTGCTCGCCGGAGTGAGCGACGTCGTCTCCCGCATCCCGGGCGATCGCTGGACCGCTCCTTCACCCTGCACCGAGTGGACAACCCTGCATGTGCTGGGACACCTCGTCGACGGGCAGGACCAGATCGCCACGCTCATCACCGGGCAAGGGCCTCGCGAGCCGCTTAAGGACCCTCTTGCGGCTGCCGGCGGCGACCCTGCTTCCACCTGGGCTGCAACGACCCGTCATGTGGACAGCCTGCTCGCTGCTGCCGATCCGGCCGCAGTGGTTCCTTCACACCATGGCGACGTCACCGTTGAGGCGGTGCTGGGCACAGCCGTCATCGAACCGCTCATCCATGCCTGGGATCTGGCGCAGGCGGCCGAACTCGCAGTGTCCCTCGATGAGGAGGCTGTCGCGACGTGCCTGGCGGTGATCGCTCCCATGGCGGAGCAGTTCGCGGCCACAGGGATGTATGCGCCTGCCCGGGCTGCCCGGATGAATGCCCCCCTCAGCAGCGGCTTCTCGCTCTTCTCGGTCGCGGTACGGGCTGAGTCTCTCGCCAAGGGGCCGGGGGAGGGTCGGCCGGCCCGGTGGCTTGAGTCAACGAGACCACTGGCCGGCCGCCGAGACGGCCTCTAGCGGGCTCCGCTCACGCAGGAGGGTCGTCAGAGAAGGGCGGGGGCGGGGGGTTTGACTCTCATGCAGGGTGGGGGGCGGTTTTGATGCTCTGGATGCCCGGCAGGGGGCCGATGCGCTGGTCGATGTAGTCGTAGAGGTCGGCGGGGGGCGCGGAAGACGCCGCTGGCGACGAGGTTGGCAGTGCCGCTGGTGGCAGTCACGAAGGCGATTGCGGGGTGGGCGGCGAGGGACTCCCCGACGGTGCGCAGGTGGGCAGGGGCCACGTTGAGCCAGTGCTGGGTGGTCATGTGGTAGCCGGGAGCTGAGGGTCGAAGTCGACGGAGAGGCCCAAGGCCCCTTCGGTGCGGAGCCGTTCGAGGTGGCGTTGGACGCTGGAGGGTGAGCGGCCGGTGGCCTGGGCGTGGGCAGGGTGGCGCGGCCGTCGCGGGCGGGCTCGGTGAACTGGATGCGGTCGGTGGCGGCCAGAGTCAGCGGGGTGGAGTCCCCGCGCGACGCGGGCCTCTGATCACAAGGACTCGAAGCGTCTCTGATGCTGTTGACGTTACTCTCAGGCTCCGGCGGGGCGGAGCCGCATCGGCACGAACGGTCTCGCACAACGGACCTCGACCGCGCCGCCGAGGTGCTCAACGCCGGGCAGAAGGTGGCCGTCCTCATCGGCCAGGGCGCCCGCGGGGCACGGGCCGAG
>NZ_JBEZHR010000007.1:0-149163 GCF_040650655.1 Streptomyces sp. NPDC048636
TTCGAAACCATTTCACCGGTTTCTCCGGGCGCTTCCCTTCGGTGTTTCCAACCTTACCAGATCCGTTTTCCAGTCCGTTTCCGAACCGAATTCCGATTCCGGCCCCCTGTTGGAGCGGGGTTCCGCGCCTTCCGGCGTGATCACTACTTTAGCGGATTCCCCCCGATGCTCATAATCAAGCTTTCGAACCGAATTTCGGCATGCCGAAATCCATCCCGATCAGGGGCCGTGCAGTAGTGGTTTGCCGCCGGTGCGGCGCAAGTGCGTACCGGAGAACCGTTACGGCTCCGTGGCAGCTCGGAGAACATTACGGATCGGCCTGGGCAGTGTCAACCTCCGTCAGCCGAATGCCTCAGCCGAGGTCGTTGAGCCGTCCACCGGCGTCGGGTTGGTCCTCCTCCACCCGGCGGAGCACCCGCGTGAGCATCTCGCCGAGGGCGCCGCGCTCCGCGCTGGAGAGGTCCTGGAGCAGGTCCTCCTCGAAGACCGTGGCGCGGCGCATCGCTTCGAGCCACTTCTCCCGGCCGTCGTCGGTCAGCTCGACGATGACCCGGACCCGATTGGTCTCATCACGCTCACGGGTGACGAGCCCTTCGTTCACCATGCGGTCGATCCGGTGGGTCATGGCGGCGGGGGTGAGGCCGAGCCGCTTGGCCAGGTCGCCGGGGCCGAGTTGGTAGGGGGAGCCGGAGAGCACGAGGGCCTTCAGGACCTCCCACTCGGCGCTGGTCAGGCCGAGGGTCGCGGACTGACGGCCGTAGGCCACGTTCATCCGCCGGGTGAGCCGACTGAGGGCGCTGACCACCTGCTCGACCTGGGGGTCCAGGTCCTGGAATTCGCGCTGGTAGGCCGCGATCTGCTCATCGAGGCTCAGCAGGTCGTCCTGGTCAGGGGTCTCAGCCATGCCGCGCAGTATGGCACGAAACTCATTGGCCTCGAAGTCCTTCGATGTGTACTCTTAATCATCGAAGTTTAGCTTCGAAGTCTTCATGCTTCGACTGTCCGGGCTTCCTCCCTGTTCATCCGTCATCCCTGGGGCCCCCGTGGGCCCTCTTCGACCTAGGTAGGTGAGTGTGACCACCGCGATGGGCGCCGCGCTGCGCCGGATCCAGCTGGGCAACGCGCTGAGCGCGTTCGGCAATGGCTTCACTGTTCCGTTCCTCTTCGTCTATGTGGCACAGGTGCGGGACCTTGGTGCGAATACGGCGGGCCTGGTGCTCGCCACGTTCGCGGTGGCCGCGCTCGTCGTGCTGCCCTTCACCGGTCGGGTGATCGACCGGCGGGGGCCGCTGCCCGTCGCCGTCGCGGGTGCGGTCGCCGCCGCCTTGGGATCGATGGGGCTCGGGCTCGCGCAGAGCGAGCCGCTGGTCATCGCGGCGGCCGGAGTGCTCGGTGCGGGGATGGCGGTGATCCAGCCCGCGCTGGCCACGCTGATCGTGTGGTGCTCGACCCCGGCCACCCGGTCGCGCGCGTTCGCCATGCAGTTCTTCCTCAGCAACCTCGGCCTCGGCGTCGGCGGGCTCTTCGGCGGACTGCTGGTGGACACCTCCGCGCCGTCCAGCTTCGTCCGGCTCTTCGCGATCGACGCGGCGATGTTCCTGGTGCTGGGCGCGGCGGTGGCCACGGTGCGGCTGGCGAAGGGGCCGGTGTTCGAGGACGCGGTGCCGACGGACGAGAGTCCGGCCGCCAAGGGCGGCTGGCGCGCCCTGTTCCGCGACCGCGCCATGGTGCAGCTCTCTGTGCTGGGCTTCGTGATGTTCTTCGCCTGCTACGGGCAGTTCGAGTCCGGGCTGTCGGCGTTCGCGGTCGAGGTCGCGCATGTCTCGCCCGCCCTGCTGGGTGTGGCCCTGGCCGCGAACACGGCCGTCATCGTGGTGGCGCAGTTCGTGGTGCTCAAGCTGGTCGAGCGGCGCCGCCGCAGCCGGGTGATCGCGCTGGTCGGTCTGGTGTGGACGGCCGCGTGGGTGGTCGCCGGGGTCGCCGGGCTGGTGCCGGGGAGCCAGGTGCTGGGCACCGCCGCGATCATCTCGGCGTACGCGCTCTTCGGGCTCGGCGAGTCGATGCTGTCGCCCACGGTCGCCCCGCTGGTCGCGGATCTGGCGCCGCCGTCCCTGCTCGGGCAGTACAACTCGGCGTTCTCGCTGGTGAAGCAGTTGGCGCTGGCGGTCGGCCCGGCGGTCGGCGGGCTGATGGCCGGGGCCGGTCTGTACGGCACGTACATCGCGTCGCTGATCGTCTGCTCGCTCGGCGTGACGGCGCTGGGGCTGCGATTGGGCCGTGGGCTCACGGCCAGGCAGGACAATCCGCTGCGGACCCCCGCCGGTGTCCCGGTACCCGCGCCCCGTAAGGCCGAGACGGCGGAGCCGTCCGAGACGGTGACCGCCGCGGTCTGAGGCGCTCGGCCACGGGCCGCGGCCCGGATATCGCCCTGGTGGGAGTGGTGTTGCTCCCCACCAGGGCGATGTCATGCGCCGTACCGCCCGCCCTTGTGGTGGGCTAACCCGCCGGAAGGGCGAATTCGCACCACACCGCCTTACCGCCGCCCGGTGTACGGCGGCAGCCCCAGGACGAGGCGATGGTCGCCACGATCGAGATACCGCGCCCGGCCTCGTCCACCGGCTCGGCCCGGCGGCGGCGCGGCAGATGCTCATCGCCGTCCGTCACCTCGATGATCAGGCGGCGGTCGGTACGGCGCAGCCGCAGCCGCATCGGGGGTGTGCCGTGCTGGAGGGAGTTGGCGACCAGCTCACTGGCGGCCAGCACACCCAGATCGCGCAGCTCGGTGGGGAAGCGCCAGCTCGCCAGAACGCCCGAGGCGAAGGCGCGGGCGCGGGGCGCGGCTTCCACCCCGCCGAGCAGCTCCAGCGCCGCGTTGTGGAAGAGCTCCGCGTCATGGCCGGTGCGGGCCGGGTGCTGGAGGACCAGCACCGCCACATCGTCATCGTGCTCCGCGGTGATGCCCAGCGCCCGGATCAGGCGGTCGCACATCACCTGGGGTGAGCCGGTCGCCCCCGCGAAGACCCGCTCGAGCGCGGCCACACCGTCGTAGATGTCCTTGTCGCGGCGCTCGACCAGGCCGTCGGTATAGAGGACGGCGCTGGCGCCGGGGCCGAACGGGACGGATCCCGAGGTGTGCAGCCAGCCTCCCGTGCCGAGCGGTGGACCGGTCGGTTCGGCCGCGCGGCGCACCGTGCCGTCCTCATCGCGGACCAGGATCGGCAGATGCCCCGCGGAGGCGTAGACGAGGCGGCCCTCGTTGGGGTCGTGGACGGCGTAGACGCAGGTGGCGATCTGGTTGGCGTCGATCTCGGCGGCCAGGCCGTCGAGCAGTTGCAGCACCTCGTGCGGGGGCAGGTCCAGCCGGGCGTAGGCCCGGACGGCGGTGCGCAGCTGGCCCATGACGGCGGCGGCCCGCACACCGCGGCCCATGACATCGCCGATGACCAGGGCGGTGCGCCCGGCGCCGAGGGTGATGACGTCATACCAGTCGCCGCCGACGGCGGCTTCGGTGCCGCCCGGCTGGTAGGTGGCGGCGATCCTGAGGTCGTCGGGCTGCTCCAGCTCCTGGGGCAGCAGGCTGCGTTGGAGGGTGACGGCGGCCTCACGCTGGAGCCGCTCGCTGGCGCGCAGCCGCTCTGCGGCCTCGACCTGGTCGGTGACGTCCGCGCCGAAGACGAGGACTCCGCGGACGGGGGCGCCTGCTGTCTCTGCCACGGCGGTGGTGTCGGAGGAGACGGCTACCGCCGTGCCGTCGGCCGGGACGGGCGCGGTCGGCTGGGCGACGGGCTCCCGGTCGGGGGTGGCGGGCTCCCGGTCGGGGGTGGCGGCGGCCGGGAGCGCCATCTCGATCGGCGAGCAGGTGAAGGTGTAGTAGCCGTGGCGGGACCGTCCGCCCGCGGGCGCCGCTTCCGCCTCGGGGCCGCCCGGCGCGGCGCCGGACCCGGCCGCGGACACCCGTCGGGACTTGACCGTCCGTGGCTTACCGCTGCGCAGGACCTGGTCCATCAGCGGCAGCAGCCCCAGCTCCCGCAGCTCGGGCAGGGCCTGCCGGGCGGGCGCGCCGGGCGCGCGGCGGCCGAAGAGGTCGGCATAGGCGTCATTGGTGTACGCGATGCGGTGGTCGGGGCCGTAGACGACCGCGACCAGGGCCGGGACCTGGCCGAGGATGTCGTGGACGGACAGCCCGTCGAGGGTCGGGACGGCGGTGGGGGCCCCGGCCTCCGGCGCGGACACCGCCGCCGGGGCCGGTGCGCCGCGACCCGCGGGGTCGGCGCGCTCGCCCCGGGCCGCGGGAACGGACCCGCCGCCCGGTGTGGGCGCGGGCTGCGGGCGCCGCGCGCCGCGGTCGGCACGCGACCCGGTGCGTCGCTGGGTTCGGGGGAGCCGGGCGCTCCAGCGCGTGAAGTTCACTGCGGATTACCTCGCGGGGTGGGGGCTGAGCAGCGCGCCGGCGCGGGATCGGGGAGATGGGTGCGGAGACGGGGGACGGCCCCCGGGGGAATGCAGCAAACTTCCAAATCCTCGCGATTGTCACTCTTTGCAGATACGAGCCCACCCATGGTCACACGTCCAGTGTGACCGACCGGACTGACATCCGTCAGACGCTGATCGTGGGAGGGGAGTTCCCGGACCCGCCGACGGGATCAACTGGCTTCGGGATGGCGACCGGTGTCCGCGGCGAGTTTGAACTCGGCGCGCGGGTTCTCCAGCGACCCGAGCGAGACGATCTCGCGCTTGAACAGCCCCGACAGGATCCACTCGGCCAGGACGCGCGCCTTACGGTTGAAGGTCGGCACCCGGCTGAGGTGATAGGCACGGTGCATGAACCAGGCCGGATAGCCCTTCAGCTTCCGTCCGTAGACATGCGCGACACCTCTGTGGAGACCCAGGGACGCCACCGAGCCGACGTACTTGTGCTCGTAGTCCTGGAGCGGTCGGCCGTGCATCGAGGCGATGAGGTTCTCGGCGAGCGCCTTGGCCTGGCGGACGGCGTGCTGCGCGTTGGGCGCGCACTCGGTGCCGGGCTCCTGCGCCGTACGGTCCGGGACGGCCGCGGCGTCCCCGGCCGCCCAGGCGTGCTCCACTCCGTCCACCTGGAGCGTCGGGGTGCACTTGAGGCGGCCGCGCATGTTCCGCGGCAGGTCGGTGGAGGCCAGGATCGGGTGGGGTTTGACGCCCGCGGTCCACACCAGGGTGCGGGTGGGGAAACGGGAGCCGTCGCTGAGGGCCGCGACACGGTTCTCGCACGAGTCGAGCCGGGTCTCCAGGCGTACGTCGATATTGCGGCCGCGCAGCTCGCGTACGGCGTACTGGCCCATCTCCTCACCGACCTCGGGGAGGATCCGCCCGGTGGCCTCGACGAGGATCCACTTCAGGTCCTCGGGCTCGATGTTGTGGTAATAGCGGACGGCGAACCGGGCCATGTCCTCCAGCTCGCCGAGCGCCTCGACGCCCGCGTACCCGCCGCCGACGAATACGAAGGTCAGCGCCGCGTCGCGGACGTCGGGATCCCGGGTCGAGGAGGCGATGTCCAGCTGCCCCAGCACATGGTTGCGCAGGCCGATGGCCTCCTCGACGGTCTTGAAGCCGATGCCGAACTCGGCGAGGCCGGGGACCGGGAGGGTGCGGGAGACGGATCCGGGGGCGAGGACCAGCTCGTCGTAGTGGATCTCGATCGAGCCGGTGCCCTCCTCCTCGGTGGCGAGGGTTCTGACGGTCGCCGTGCGTTTGCCGTGATGGATCATGGTGGCCTCGCCGATGACGACCTTGCACTCGGGGAGGATGCGCCGCAACGGCACCACCACATGGCGAGGGGAGATCGACCCGGCCGCCGCTTCGGGGAGGAACGGCTGATAGGTCATATACGGCTCGGGGTCGACCACGATGACCTGTACGTCGCCTTGCCTCAGCTCTCGCTTCAGCTTCCGCTGGAGGCGCAGCGCGGTGTACATCCCGACGTAGCCACCGCCGACAACGAGAATGCGCGCAGGTTCCTTCACCCTCCCATGAGGCACGCACAGCCGCAGTTTGTCCACAGCCCCGACGAATTGTGTGACCG
This sequence comes from Streptomyces sp. NPDC048636, assembly GCF_040650655.1. Lineage (NCBI taxonomy): Bacteria > Bacillati > Actinomycetota > Actinomycetes > Kitasatosporales > Streptomycetaceae > Streptomyces > Streptomyces sp. NPDC048636. Next base: position 6,059 of record NZ_JBEZHR010000007.1, read on the forward strand.
GAGGGCGTGGCGCGGCCGCAGGCCGGAATTCGGCTTGGCGTGCGAAAGGTACGCAGGTCAGCCTGGGGGCGCGCGGCGGGAGGCGCACGGAGTGGCAGGAAATGGCGGTTCGTTGCTCCGACCGGGGGGCGGTCTGTCCGGACCTACCCCCTTCTTTCTTGACCGGGGCTCAACTATGTTCGTACTTCGTCGGGGTTGTGACTGCCCCGGCAGTCTGGGCGGGGAGTCTCCGGGGGGAGACGTCATTACCGGGGGATCACTTATGCACCTTCAGGGTTCGTCATGGTCCGCAGCCGTCGCTTCTACCGACGGCAATGGGGGCCGGAGTACACCGCTGCGCGTGGACGCGCAGCGCAATCTCGAGCATGTTCTACGCGCGGCACGCGAAGTCTTCGGGGAGCTGGGGTACGGGGCTCCCATGGAGGACGTGGCGCGCCGGGCGCGGGTCGGAGTGGGCACCGTCTACCGGCGGTTCCCCAGCAAGGACGTCCTGGTGCGTCGGATAGCCGAGGAGGAGACGGCCCGGCTGACGGACCAGGCTCGCTCGGCGCTGGGGCAGGAGAACGAACCGTGGTCCGCGCTGGCCCGGTTCCTGCGCACCTCGGTGGCGTCCGGCGCGGGCCGGCTGCTGCCGCCGCAGGTGCTGCGGGTCGGGGTCGACGCGGAGACCGAGATCCGGGTGCCGCAGCAGCGGCAGGCGGCCTTAGCCGCTACGACCACCACGGCCACCACCGCAGCCATCCCCTCGCAGCCGGATCTCCGGCTGGTCGAGGAGCCGTCCGCACCACAGGACGGGCCGGACGACGCCGGGGCGGCGACGCTGCTCGAGGTCGTCGGGCAGCTGGTGGAGCGGGCGCGGGCCGCGGGCGAGCTGCGCCCGGATGTGACGGTCGCGGATGTGCTGTTGGTCATCGCCACGGCGGCGCCTTCGCTGCCGGACGCGGCACACCAGGCCGCGGCGTCGGCACGGCTGCTGGACATCCTGCTGGACGGGCTGCGGTCGCGTCCCGTCAGGTGACCGGTTGACCAGGTGACAGGTGGATTGACGGGTCAGGTGGCACCGCGGCACGCCGTGACATGACCCGTTGCCGGGCCGTCCCGTGTACGCGCGGGACGGCCGTGCCGTGCGGTGTGTGGTGCGGCGGTTCGGTCAGGTGCGGGTCTCTTCATGGCTGATGACGGCCGGGCGAGTGGTTCCCGGCCGTCGTGCCGCGATGCCTCTCCTGGCGCTGCGCCGTTCCGCGCTCCTGCCTGTGCGTACTGCTGGGTGCCGGGTGTGGTGTGGTCTCACCGCGTCCGGCGGGGGCGTCGCGGTTCCGGCGGTCGGGGGCCCGCACGGTTTCGCGTTCGCCCGTAGGTTTCGGGTTCGTGGGCCACGCCTTCCCCGTACGGGTGAAGGTACGCCTGGCCCATCCCGGGAAATTCCGAGCGCACGGGGACGCCGGAGGCCGGTGGTGTTCCGGCCGGTGGCCGGGGGCCGGTCAGCCGGTGGCGGAGCTCCGGCCCGGGGCGTCGGCCGGGGTGTCGGAGGGGCTGGTGTCGGCCGGGTGGCCCAGGTCGCTCAGGGCGTCGTCGAGCAGGGCGATGGCCTGCTCGACGGCCAGGGCCGCGCCCTCCGCGCGCAGTTCCCCGGCCACCCGCTGTCCCAGCGCCTCGGCGACCCGTGCCGCGGTCCGGTCGGTCTCCTCCAGGGCCAGCGGTGAGCGCGGCAGCCTGCCGCGCCAGCTGTCGGCCGCGCCCAGCAGCCGTGCGGCCGGGCGTTCCTGGCCACAGCCGGTGAGGAGATCCGCCGCGCACTCGGCCTGCTGGGCCATCAGCGCCTCCGTGCAGCCCACCTCGGCGCCATGCGCCAGGGTGTCGCGCAGCACCCGCAGTCCGGCGGGCAGATCGCCCTCCGCCGCGAGGATCCGGCCGCCCAGACCGCGGGCGACGACCCAGAACTGCGGTGGCGGGCTGCGACGCTCGGCCCAGGCCGTCGACTTGTCGTAGTACGCCCTGGCCTCGGCCGCATCACCGCGGGTCAGATGGATGAGGCCGCGCAGCAGCTGGTTGATGGCCCGCACGTCCAGCCCGCCGCGGCGCTCGGCCTCCTCCTCGGAGCGGTCGAGCAGTTTGGTGGCGGTGTCGAGGTCGCTCTCGTGCATGCAGACCTCGGCGAGGCGGGTGTAGAGGAAGGGCACCTCGGTGTGCGCGCCGATCTCCCGCGCGAGCCGCTGCGCCTCCTCGTAGGCGGCCCGTGCCTCGGCGAACCGGCCGCGCATCGTGGCGATCTCGCCGTAGGCGCCCTCCACCTGGGCGAGCATCCAGCGGTCGCCGACGCGTGCGCTCAGCTCGCGCAGCTCGGCCCAGTGGCCATCGGCGTTCTCTATACCGCCGGGCATGTCGATCGCCACATGGGTGCGGAACATGAGCGTCACGCCGAGCGCCCAGTCGTCGCCGTGCTCCCGGCAGTTGGACACCACCCGGTCCATCAGCGGCATCACTCCGGCGTGGCCGTCGATGAAAAAACCGACGAACGGCCAGAGCATCGCGGGGAAGCGGGCGCTCCGGGGGCTGGGATGGGTGCTGTAGGCGTCGCGTATCCGCTCGGCACCGCGCCGTGCCTGCTCGTCGTCCATATCGGGTCCGACATGCTCGTCGAGCAGGAAGAAGTGGAGCAGCCGCAGATCCATGAACTGCCAGTACCGCGTGGCGACGGGGTCGACGCCGTCGGTGCCGTCGGGGACGGCGGCGGGGACGGGGCTCGGCCCGCCGGTCGGAGCCGATCCGTCCGCGTCGTCCCGGGGGTTCCCGTCCTCCGGGAGATTCGCGTCGTCCGGGGAATTCGCGTCGTCCGGGGGGTTCTCCAGGGTCAGCGCGGCCCTGGTCCAGGCGGCGCCCTCGTCACGGTAGTTGCGCAGCCACCAGAACCAGCCGAGGCCAAAGATGAGCGCGAGGAGGGTGTCCTCGTCACGCGCGGTCAGGGAACGCTGAAGAGCGGCCCGGATGTTGTCGAGATCGGTCTCGACATGGCGCAGCCACGGCAGCTGTTCGGCCGAGCGCAGACGTGGTTCGGCGGCGCGGACGAAGTCCCGGAACCAGGCGGTGTGGCGGCCGAGGGCGGCGGTGTGGTCGGCACGGGCCGCCGCGTCCTCAGCGGCACGTTCCGTCGCGTATTCGTGGATCGTCTCCAGCATGCGGTAGCGGGCCTCGCCCGTCGGGCCGGACGGATCGGCGGCCGGGGGCGCTGTCGGGTGGTCGACGGCCAGAAGCGACTTGTCGGCCAGCGCCCCGAGCAGCTCCAGGACATCGTGGGGCGCGATCTCCGCGCCGGGGGGTGTCCGGGGGCTCGAGGGAGCGTGCGCGTCGGCGCACACCACCTCCGCCGCCGCCAGGCCCCATCCACCCGCGAACACCGACGCCCGGCGCAGCACGGTGCGTTCGCGCTCGTCGAGGAGGTCCCAGGACCAGTCGACGACCGCTCTCAGGGTCTGCTGGCGCGGCAGGACGGTTCTGCTGCCGCTGGTGAGCAGCCGAAAGCGGTCGTCGAGCCGGTCGGCGATCTGGCGCGGGGTGAGCAGCCGCAGCCGGGCCGCGGCCAGTTCGATCGCCAGCGGCAGACCGTCCAGGCGGCGGCAGATCTCCGCGACCGCCTCCGCCGTCGCCGGGTCGGCGGCCGGGTCGAAGCCGGGACGTACGCTTCCGGCGCGCTCCACGAACAGCTGGTGGGCGGGGACCGGCGGCAGCGGTTCCAGCGGCCGTACCGCCTCGCCGGGCACCCCCAGCGGCTCACGGCTGGTGGCGAGCACGGTCACGCCCGGACAGTGCGCGAGCAGGGTCTCGGTGAGCCGCGCGGCGGTGTCGATGACGTGCTCGCAGTTGTCGAGCAGGAGCAGCAGGGTGCGGTCGGCGCAGTACTCGACCAGCCGACCGGTCGGGTCCACGGCGTCCGCACCGCTCGTACGGCTCTCGAGACCGGAGGCGAGCAGCGCGGTCTCGCGGCGGCCGACCGCGCTCAGCACGGCGCCGGGGACGGCGGCGGGGTGGTCGAGCGGAGCGAGTTCGGCGACCCACACCCCGTCCGGATAGCCGTCCGTCACGGACGCGGCGATCTCCTCGGACAGCCGGGTCTTACCGGACCCGCCCGGGCCGGTGAGGGTGACCAGCCGCGCGCCGCCCAGGTCCCGGCGCAGCGCGCCGATCTCGCTCTGACGGCCGACGAAGCTGGTGAGACGGGCCCGGATGTTGCTGTGCGGGGGCGGCGGGGCGGCTCCCGGTGCCTCTCCCGGTGCCGGTGCCCCTCCCGGGGGCGGTATCGGTCGCCGGGGCGGAAGCGGAACGTGTCGCGGGCCCTCGTGCTGGCCGTCGGCGCGTGGCGCGCCCTCGACGGCGGGTGTGGCGGCGCCCACGGCTTCGGGCTCCCAGGCGCCGGGCGCCGCGTCCGCGAGCAGCATCCGCCGGTGGAGTTCCTTCAGCTCGGCGCCCGGATCCGTACCGAGCCGGTCGGCGAGGGCCACGCGCACCTGCTCATACGCGGCGAGGGCGTCGGCGTGGTGACCTGCCGCGCGCAGCGCCCGGATCAGTTGAGCGTGGAACGTCTCGTCCAGCGGGTGGTCCGCGACCAGCTCCCGCAACTCGGGTATCAGGTCCACGGCGCGGCCGAGCGCGAGGTCGGCGTCGATCCGGCGGCGCAGGGCGGTCAGCCGCAGCGCCTGGGGGCGGGCGGCGGCCGCGTCCCGGTCCGGGAGGTCCGCAAGGGCGGGGCCGCGCCACAGGGCGAGCGCCTGACGGAGGGCGGTGGCGGCCGTCGCGGGGTCGCCCGCGTCCTGGGCCCGCTTGCCGTCCTGGGTCAGCCGCTCGAAGCGGAGCAGGTCGACGTCGTCGTGGGGGGCGGCCGTGGCGAGGCGGTAGCCGCCGGGCGAGGAGAGCACGGCGTCCTTGCCGATGGCCCGGCGCAGTCGGCCGACGAGCGCCTGGAGCGCGGCGGGTGCGTCGTGCGGGGGCTCGTCGGCCCACACCTCGTCGATGAGCACGTCGACGGGGACCGGCGCGGTGCGTGCGGCGCGGAGGGCGAGCGCGGCGAGCAGCGCGCGGATCCGGGGGCCGCCGAGGGACAGGGCGTTCCCCTGCGCGTCGCGCGCTTCGCTGGTGCCGAGGATCAGATACCGCACGGGGGCCATTCTCCTAGGTTGCCGGTCGCGGAGCGGGGTGACGGGGCGGGCGGGAGCGGGCCCGGCACTGTGGGGCGCGCCACATGGCCGTGCGCCAGGTGGCCGCGTCCACCGCCGGTGGGCGTGGGCCGTGGGCTGTCGGCCATGGACCGTGGGCCAGTGGGCCGGGTGGCCCTGGACCGCGGACTCGTGGCCGATGACCTGTGGGCGGTGGCCTGCGGACCGTGGCCCGATAAGCCCCTGGCCCGTTGGCCGTAGACCTGTGGCCCGTCGCCGATCGCCCGCGCCGTCCGCGGACCGCAGGCCCGTCGCCCGTAGGCCGGTATCCGCAGGACCTGTGGGCCGTGACTCACGGAACGATCCCCTTCGGCGGCTGGACCGGACGTACGGCGACCGGAGCATCGCGTCGCACTGCCGGTCTGCCCCTTTCGAGCAGCCCACCGGGACGGCCATCGCCCGCGCGTCCCGCCCCCCGAACCCAACCAGCCAACACCCGGCGGCGCACGCCCGCACCCCAATTACCCACGGGCGAGGAGAGGCCGTCGGCCGTGGCGCCGCGGGCCCCGGTGGGTGGCCCCTGCCGCGGAGCCGCCGTGGAGAGCCGCTCGGAGCCGGTCCGTCCGAGGGGAGCCACCCTCACAGGCTCGGGCGCGGCACCCCTCCCGCCACCGCGCGCTGGCGTGGGGCCGCCGTACCCGTCCAGCAGGTGCCGCGCCGGGACACCAGCCGCCGCAGCCACACCTCCGTGGAGACGAGCTCGGCCAGCCCGTCCAAGGGCAGCCGCTCGCCCTGGGATGCCGCGCGCAGGGCCTTGCGGACGACGTGGGCCTCGATCAGACCCGCGTCGGCCAGGAGTGGGGCGTCGAAGAGGGCCAGCAGATCACCGACCCAGGCGCGCATTCCGGTCCGTACGGCGGCGGTGTGGGCGGCGTGGGAGGTGGCGCCCCATCCGGCGGGGAGGTCCCGGATACCTGTTCCGGCGAGGACCGCGCGCAGGACGGCGGCGCGCGCCCCCGGTTGCACCCGAAGCGCTTCGGGGAGCGCGCGGCAGGCCCGTACGACCTGGTTGTCGAGGAAGGGTGCGTGCAGGCGCTGGCTGCGGACCTCCACCGCCTGCTCGAAGACGCGGTGGTCCGAGGCGTAACGGGCGAGGGCGGCGTCGGCGCGGCGCTCCCCGGGGCGGCGCAGCAGGACGGGGCGCACGGCGGCTTCCACCAGCCGGACGGAGACTTCCGCCAGCGCCTCTCCGGTCATCCAGCGGGCGGCGGGGCCGGGGCGGCACCAGGTCAGGGCGGCGAGGGAGGCGGACACCGCGCCGGGGCCGCCGGCCGCCTGGTCGTCGGTGAAGTGCCGCTCCAGCAGGCGCGCGGCGGCCTCCTCGACGCCGTCCCTATAGGACGTACGGGCCAGCCTGCGCGCCGCGCGGTAGACGGTGAACGGTACGAAGAAGGAGTGCGCGGAGGGCCCGTCGGCCTTGGCGAGCGCGGTCGCCGGACGCAGCAGATGGCGTCTGCGGCGGTCGAGCAGCAGGTCGGCGAGGCGTGCGGGATGGGCGTCGAGCACCTGGCGGGCCCCATGGCCGACGAAGTGGTCGGCGCTGCCCGCGGCGAGGCGGCGCCGGTGGCGTTCGGCGATGACGAGGGAGGGGCCGGGCTCGTCGGTGAGCGCGCCGCTGTCGAGCGCGGCGTAGGGCAGGGCCTCCTCCCCCGCGGCGACGACCACATGGTGCAGCCGCGGGTTGGCGGCGATGGTTCCGGCGCGCTCCAGCTCGGCCTCGCGGACCCGGGCCCCGCCCGCCGTGGCGAGGTCGTTGAAGGTGACGGCCAGGAGGCGTTCGCCCGCTTCGGTGCCGTGACCGAGGAGGGTGCCGGGCATCCCGGGGAGTCCGGCGGCGAGCAGGGCGAGGGTGGCGGAGGCGCTGCCGCCGGAGAGATCGGCGCCGATGCCGGGGGCCGGGGCGCCGCGTGCGGCACGGCGCTCGGCCGGGCCCATACCGGGGACGGGGCCGGGGTCGAGGCCGCCGCTCTCGGGGGCGTGGCGCGGTGCGGTGAGCCGGGCCCGTACGGCGTCCACCAGGGCGTCCCGTACGCCGTCCACGGCCTTTTCCTGGTCGAGTTGGGGCGCGGCGACGACGAGCGAGGCGGTGGGCTCGTAGCCGGTGACGTCGCGGGCGCCGTCGCGCAGGATCAGCGCATGGCCGGGCGGGACGCGTCTGACGCCTCGGTAGGGCGTGCTGTCGCCGACGGCTTCCGGGGAGTCGGGGCAGGCCAGGAGGGCGCCGAGGTGGCTGACGTCGAGCTGCGCCTCGATGAGGTCGGCGAGCGGGAGGGCGGCGGTGGCGTAGGCGGTGCCGCCCGCCCAGTCGGTGTGGAAGACCGACCGGGCGCCCGCCAGATCACCGGCGATGGTGACGCGGCGGCCGACCTGGGCGACGGCGGTGTAGCTGCCGGGCCAGGCGGTGAGATGGCGCAGGGCGCCGCCGCGGGCGGCGAAGAGACCCACCCTCAGCGCCTCGTCGGAGGCGCCGCAGCAGCCGAAGACGGCGAGCCGGGTGAAGGGGTCGGCCTGGACGACGCGCACCTCGTCGGGGCGCCAGTCACCCACCGCCCAGAGCGGATCGGGGTCGGCCCACAGGAGTTGGGCGCCGACCGGTTGGATCGCACGGCCTTCCGGGGGGACCGGGCCGGATGCGGTACTGCTCCACCCCACCAACCACCGCATCGCCGCCTCCACAGGCTGTGGGCATCCAGGGCAACCAAGAAGTAGGTGCCATCATGCACAGCATGTTGACGGTTTCGGCATCGAACCGGACAACTACGTGGACCTCCTGGATGTCCAGTGACCACGGATGACCGCCGGAATCGCCAGGGTTGATCACACCTCGTGTGCTTCCCGCGTCGGGGCCTCCCCCGGCTCCCTTGGAGGAGTCCAGGAGGGAACACCGCCGGTCGCGACGCACCGTTCCGCCGTGGCCCATGCTGCCACGGTTGAGGCGTACTGGAGCGCAAGGACGCCGACGAGTGTGCGAAGGCACGCGAGCGCGAGCGGGCGCCCCACCGCGGCCAGGACCCACCCCCGGGGGCGCCGGACCGCCCCAACTCCCCCGAGTGGAAGCGGGCTTCCGGCATCCGGGAGCCCGCGGAATGGGGGCGTCCCGTGTCGGGCCTCCCCCTCCGCGGCCCGACACGGGAAACCCCGGCCATGGTGGATGACGGTGACGGTGACGCGCGTTGGCGCGCGTTGACGGATCGCGGCGGTGCCGGACGGATGCCGCTGGACATCGAAGGCATCACCGGCAACGAGGGGCGCTATTCAGCCAAAGTTGCGATAGCTTTCTCAACGCCCTTGCGGATGCCCTGTACTGACCCGGCCCTTCGCCGCCCGCCCTCCGCTCGCCCGCCTCGCCCTCGGTCAACACGACAGTCCGGGAGGCGCTGTTCGCCTCCCGGACCGTTCCGCCACCCGCGGGGAATGAGGCGGCGGCGTCCCCCAGCCCACTGGATCCAGTACAGCGGGCCGACCCACGCAGGATCCATCGAAACGTCCTGGCCGCAACTGAGACAGAGCGCACACACGGGCGCACGGCCACACACAGCCGGAGCACACGTACCGCCCCGCACGCCCGTTCGTACAAGAATCTCGCCATCCGGCACACCACCTCTTAACGGTCGGGATGCGGCGAACTACGCTGGGTTTACGAATGCCCCGCGCCTATGCCGGGGCGGCCGTCGGTGCTGTCGAGGGGTGCGCATGTCCAGGGAGCCACGCGGGCCGAACGAGAAGCTCGGCACCGTTCTCGCCCTCGCTGGGATCAGCAATGCCGGGCTCGCGCGCAGAGTCAACGACCTCGGCGCCCAGCGGGGCCTGACGCTTCGCTACGACAAGACGTCCGTGGCGCGCTGGGTGTCCAAGGGGATGGTTCCCCAGGGCGCGGCGCCCCATCTGATTGCTGCTGCGATCGGCAGCAAACTCGGCCGCCCGGTCCCGCTGCACGAGATCGGTCTGGCCGATGCCGATCCGGCTCCCGAAGTGGGGCTCGCCTTTCCGCGCGACATCGGCCAGGCGGTCCGTTCCGCGACCGAGTTGTACCGGCTGGATCTCGCGGGTCGCCGCGGAGGTGTCGGTATCTGGCAGAGTCTGGCCGGTTCCTTCGCCGTCAGCGCCTATGCCACTCCCGCGTCCCGCTGGCTCATATCTCCCGCCGACAGCTCGGTGGCGCGTGAGCCCGAGGACGCCGAGACCACGGCGAGCGCCGCCAACGGCGGGAGCGCCGAGGCCCTACCGCAGCGCGTCGGTCACAGTGACGTCACCAAGCTGCGCGAGGCCGCCGAGGACGCGCGCCGCTGGGACTCCAAGTACGGCGGTGGCGACTGGCGTTCGTCGATGGTTCCCGAGTGTCTGCGGGTGGACGCGGCCCCGCTGCTGCTCGGCTCCTACAGCGACGAGGTCGGCCGCTCGCTCTTCGGCGCCACCGCCGAACTGACCAGGCTCGCCGGGTGGATGGCCTTCGACACCGGGCAACAGGAGGCCGCGCAGCGCTACTACATCCAGGCGCTGCGCCTGGCGCGCGCCGCCGCCGACGTCCCCCTGGGCGGCTACGTCCTGGCGTCCATGAGCCTCCAGGCCACCTACCGGGGCTTCGCCGACGAGGGCGTGGACCTCGCCCAGGCCGCCCTGGAGCGCAACCGCGGCCTGGCCACCGCCCGCACCATGAGCTTCTTCCGGCTGGTGGAGGCCCGCGCCCAGGCCAAGTCCGGCGACGGCCCCGCGTGCGGGGCGGCGCTGAAGTCCGCCGAGGGCTGGCTGGAGCGGGCCCGCGCGGGCGATCCCGATCCCTCCTGGCTCGACTTCTACAGCCAGGAGCGGTTCGCCGCCGACGCCGCCGAGTGCTACCGCGACCTCCGGCTGCCGCGCCAGGTGCGGCGCTTCACCGAGCAGGCGCTCGCCCGGCCGACGGAGGAGTTCGTACGCTCCCATGGGCTCCGGCTCGTCGTCTCCGCCGTGGCCGAACTGGAGTCCGGCAACCTGGACGCGGCCTGCGCCGCGGGGGCCCGCGCCGTGGAGGTCGCCAACCGCATCTCCTCCGCCCGCACCACGGAGTACGTACGCGACCTGATGAACCGCCTCGAGGCATACCGGGACGAGCCCCGCGTCGCCGAGCTGCGGGAGCAGGCCCGTCCGCTGCTGGTGGCACCCGCGTGACCTGGGCCGGGCCCCTCCACAGGCGTCCGGCCGGTGTCGGTGGCGAAGGTCATGATAGGGATCGACGGTCGGGCGACTGGACAGTGCTGCGGGTGGGGAGGTGTATGACGTGACGGCGTTGGACTGCGACGTGCTGGTGATCGGGGGCGGCATCGTCGGCCTGTCGACGGCGTACGCGCTCACGCGTGCCGCACCCGGCACCCGGGTGACCGTCCTGGAGAAGGAGGCCGGTCCGGCCCGCCACCAGACCGGGCGGAACAGCGGCGTGATCCACAGCGGGATCTACTACCGCCCGGGATCGCTGAAGGCGCGGTTCGCGGTGCGCGGCGCGACGGAGATGGTGAAGTTCTGCGCCGAGCACGGCATCGCCCATGAGGTGACCGGCAAGCTGATCGTCGCCACCGAGCGGTCGGAGCTGCCCCGGCTGCACTCCCTGGTCCAGCGCGGCCGGGAGAACGGCATTCCGGTCCGCGAGCTGGGCCCCGCCCAGATCTCGGAGTACGAGCCCTCGGTGCGGGGCCTCGCGGCGATCCATGTGGGCTCCACGGGCATCTGCGACTTCGGCGCGGTGGCGGCCCGGCTGGCCGCCCTCGCGCGGGACGCGGGCGCCTCGGTGCGGTACGGGGCCGAGGTGCGCACCATCGGGCGACGCCCCTCGGCGGTCGCGGTGCGCACCGCGGACGGCACGGTGCTGCGCGCCCGCGCCCTGGTCAACTGCGCGGGGCTGCACTGCGACCGGATGGCCCGGCTGGCCGGTGATGACCCCGGGATGCGGATCGTGCCCTTCCGCGGTGAGTACTACGAGCTGGTGCCCGACCGCGCCTCCCTGGTCAACGGGCTGGTGTACCCCGTGCCCGACCCGGCGTTCCCGTTCCTCGGCGTCCATCTGACCCGCGGCATCGACGGCGGGGTCCACGTCGGGCCCAACGCGGTGCCCGCGCTCGCCCGCGAGGGCTACGCCTGGCATACGGTCCGCCCGGGCGAGCTGGCGGCCACGCTGGCGTTCCCGGGCTCCTGGCGGATAGCCCGCCGCCACTGGCGGTACGGGGCCGGTGAGCTGCACCGCTCCCTGTCCAAGCGCGCCTTCACCGACGCCGTGCGCCGACTGCTGCCGGAGGTGTCCGCCGACGATCTGACGGCGGCCCCGGCGGGAGTGCGCGCCCAGGCGGTGCTGCGCGACGGCACTCTGGTGGACGACTTCCTGATCTCGGAATCGCCCCGTGTCGTCCATGTGCTCAACGCGCCCTCACCGGCGGCCACGGCCTCGCTGCCGATCGGCCGCGAGGTGGCGCGGCGGGTGCTGGACACCCTCCGGGTGGGGTGACCGGAGCGGAGCGGAGCGGGGCCGGGGTGTGGCGGGGTGTGGCGGGGTGTGGTCCTCCTCACGGCCCGGTCGGCGTGATGCGGCGCACCTGCCGTTCGGGCCTGGTGAGGGGCCTGGTGGGGGCGACGCTCGGGCCCTCCCCCGGCGTGCCCCGTGTTCCCCGCCGGTGGAAGTCCCGCCCGTAGAATCGGAAGCACTGTGTCCGAGAACCCCACTGCCCCCGAGTCCCCGGCGGAGCCGCGCCTCCTGCCGACGCCCCGCGACCGCGGCGAGCCGATGTTCCCCGGCGGCCCCGTCGCCGATCCGGCGGGCTCGCACCACGAGCGCCGGATCCGTTCCTTCCGCCCGCGCCGCGGCCGTGTCACCGTCGGCCAGGGCGAGGCACTGCGCCGTCTGTGGCCGCAGTGGGGCCTGGACATCGACGGGCTGCGCCGTATCGACCTCGGTGAGCTGTTCCGTACCGAGGAGACCGGAGGCGGCGGAACCGGGGCGACCGGCGGAACCGGGAACGGCGGAACCGGGGGCGCCGAAGAGGGCGCCACGGGGGCGCCGCGCCCCGACCTCCCCGTCGTACTGGAGATCGGCTTCGGCATGGGCGAGGCCACCGTGCAGATGGCCGCCGCCGACCCCGGCACCGGCATCCTCGCCGCCGATGTCCACACCCCCGGCCAGGGCAATCTGCTCGCGCTCGCGGAGCGGAACGGGCTGACCAACATCCGGGTGGCCAATGGCGACGCGATCATCCTGCTGCGCGAGATGCTGGCGCCCGCCGCCCTCTCCGGACTGCGGATCTTCTTCCCCGACCCCTGGCCGAAGAAGCGCCACCACAAGCGCCGGCTGATCCAGCCCGAGTTCATCGAGCTCGTCGCCACCCGGCTGAGGCCCGGCGCGCTGCTGCACTGCGCGACCGACTGGGAGCCGTACGCCGAGCAGATGCTCGAGGTCCTCACCGCGAGCACCGCCTTCGACAACACCCGGCCCGACGGCGGCTACAGCCCCCGCCCGGACTTCCGGCCGCTCACCAAGTTCGAGAGCCAGGGGCTGGACAAGGGCCATCTCGTCCACGACCTGATCTTCCGTCGCAACGACACATAACGACCCCACGGGGTTGGGCATAATCCCTCAGTCCGCCACTCCCCCTTTCGTTAGGGTCGGTTGAGTGCATCAGTCTCCGTCCCCTCAGCAGCCGCCCGAGCCGCCCCCGGCCGCACCGTCGGCGCCGCCGACGGAGCCGCCGACGGAGCCGCCGTCCGACGGCGCGTACGACGCGGCCTACGGCACGGCGTACGGCCAGCAGCCCTGGTTCCACGGAGCGACCGCTCCGGAGGGGTGGCCGCATCCACAGCGCCGTCGGCTGTGGGGCAGGCACGGCCGCCTCGGCGGCCTCTGGGACAACAGGCAGCTGCGCGCCACCGCGCTGGTGCTGCTGCTCTCCGTCTCCGGCCTGGTCATCCTGGCGCTGGTGCGTGAGCAGACCGGCACCAAGGGGTTCCTGGTGGGGCTCGGCCTCGCCGTACTGCCCGTACCGCTGATCGTCGCGGCGTTCCGCTGGGTGGACCGCGTCGAGCCGAAACCCTGGCGGAACCTCCTCTTCGCCTTCGCCTGGGGCGCGTGCGCCGCGACGCTGGTCGCCCTGATCGCCAACGGCTTCGCGACCGAGTGGCTGATGACCACCATCGACTCCTCGTCCGCCTCCCGCCGGGCCGACGCGGACGCCTGGGGGGCCACCCTCGTCGCGCCGTTCGTGGAGGAGAGCGCCAAGGCCGCCGCCGTGCTGCTGCTCTTCCTCTTCCGCCGCCGTGACTTCAACGGGATCGTGGACGGCGTCGTCATCGCCGGAATCACCGCCACCGGTTTCGCCTTCACCGAGAACATCCTCTATCTCGGCTCAGCCTTCGTCAGCGACCAGGAGTTCGGCTACTCCGGCATACGGTCCACCACCGCGGCGACCTTCTTCATCCGCGGCGTGGTCTCCCCCTTCGCGCACCCGCTCTTCACCGCCATGACCGGGGTGGGCTTCGGTATCGCCGCGGCGGCCGCACGCCGTCAGCGCGCCCGCCGCGCCCTGGTGCCGATCGCGGCGCTGCTGGCGGCGATGGTGCTGCACGGCATGTGGAACGGTTCGGCGACGCTCGGCGGATACGGCTTCATCACCGTCTACGCCCTGTTCATGGTCCCGGTCTTCGGGCTGCTGACCTGGCTCACCATCTGGTCCCGCGGCAAGGAGCTGCGCGACGTACGGGAACAGCTCTGCGCGTACCAGGCGACGGGCTGGCTCACCCCGCCCGAGCCGGTCGCCCTGGGGTCGATGCGGGCCCGCGGCATAGCGCGGGACCTCGCTCGGCGCACCCGTGGCACGGCGGCGGCCCGTACGGTCGCCGAGTACACCGCCTACGCGACCTCCCTGGCCTTCCTGCGGCGGCGTGCCCACCGGGGCCTGGCGGGGCCGGACTTCACGGCCCAGGAGAAGGAGCTGCTGGACCGGCTGTGGGAGCGGCGTGAGGTGGCGCAGCCCGCGCTGGCGCACGCGGCGCTGGCCGTGCCGATCCGGCGGCCGCGCCCGGTGCACCGGCCGGTGCCGGGTGCGGTGCCCCCGCCGTTCTGGCCCGCGTCGGCGCCGTACGGCGGGTACGGGGCCGCGGGATATGGGGCCGCGGGATATGGGGGTCCCGGCTACGCCTACGGGCCGGGATACGGCTACGGGGGCTACGGGCAGGGGGCGCGGCAGACGTACGCGGGGCAGCCGCAGCCCGGCACACCGCGGAACGCCCCTCCGCCGTACGTTCCGCAGGGGCGTCCGACCTGGTCGATTCCCTATGGATCCGGCGGTCCGCAAAGTCAGGTGTAACCTTCCGCCCCTTTTTGACGTGCTTCTAAGTAGAAACGGGGAGCACGCGGGGGGCGCGGGGGACATATGTCGGCACCGACACAGCGATCACGACCAGCACATCCACCGATACACGCGGACGTGGACCAGTTCCGCGCGGCGCAGGATGCGTATGCCCGCGCCCGGCGGCGCCGGGACCGTCTGACCGCCGACGGCGCTCTGCCCCTTGAGCAGCCTGAGCAGCTTGAGCAGGTGACCGCCCGGCGCTCCGGATCCCCACAGCGGCACGCGCGGATCGTCCTGATGCGCCCACTCGTCCTGATGCGCCCAGGTGCCGATGTCGCCGTCCTCCGGACCAAGGGTCCGGGCAGTCCGGCCGCTCGTCGCCCCGACGGCCCGTCGACCCACCGCATCTCGGTCCCGCTTCGGCGGCTCGCCCCGCCCGCGGCCACTTCTCCACGTCCCTATGAGCAGAACCCCGAGGAAGCGCAGCGGCGTTGCTGACTCACCCTCCCCACCACACCCATAAGAGGTTTGTCTTGAACTCCGTACGCATACTCCGCAACGTCGCGGTGCCGTCGCTCGCCGTCGCGCTCCTCGCCGCCTGCCAGGCCAGTTCGTCCGAAACGGTGGACCCGGCCAAGGCCAAGCCCGCCCGCATATCCATCACCCCGGGCAGCGACTCCGCCGCGATAGCCCCGGACGCCAAGGTCAAGGTGACCGCCTCCCACGGCACCCTCACCAAGGTCCGCATCACCCCGGACGGCGCGGGCTCCAAGGCCGTCGCGGTGACCGGCTCGCTCTCCTCCGGCAAGGACACGTGGGGCTCCAACCGCACCATGACGCCGGGCACCACCTACACGGTGGAGGCCACCGCCACCAACGACGCGGGCCGCACCGCCACCAAGCGCTCCACCTTCCGCACCCGCGCCGCCCAGCAGGTCAACGGGGTCACCGTCACCCCCTCCAACAACACCACGGTCGGTGTGGGCCAGCCGGTCTCCGTGGCCTTCGACCACCCGGTCACCGACAAGGCCGCGGTCGAGCGTCAGCTCTCCGTCTCCACCTCGCCCAAGACCGAGGGCTCCTGGGGCTGGACGAAGGACCCGCTCACCGGCACCGAGCGCGTCGACTGGCGCCCCAAGTCCTACTGGCAGAAGGGCACCAAGGTGAGCCTCCGCGCCCGCCTCAGCGGTGTGAACACCGGTGACTCCCGCTACCTCCGCCGCGATGTCTCCAGCACCTTCACCATCGGCACGGCCCGCGTCTCCAAGGTCGACCTCAACAAGCACACCATGACCGTCAGCGAGGACGGCAAGCAGCAGAAGTCCATCCCCATCTCCGCCGGCCAGCCCTCCTACCCCACCTGGAACGGCAAGATGGTCGTCCTGGACAAGGCCCCCATGGTCCATATGACCAGCGACTCCGTCGGCATAGCCGACCCCTACAACAAGGACGTCCCCTGGGCCGTCCACCTCACCACCTCCGGCACCTACGCCCACGCCGCCCCCTGGAACGAGGGCCTCGGCTACTTCGGCCGCACCAACATGTCCCACGGCTGCGTCGGCATGTCCGAAGCCGACGGCAAGTGGTTCTACGACCGCGCCACCCGCGGCGACATCGTCGAGGTCACCGGCTCCACCCGCGACACCGTCGCCACGGGCAACGGCATCGGCGACTGGAACCTCTCCTACGACGCCTGGCAGAAGCTGAGCGCTCTGCGCTGAGCTCCGCCGACACCTGTAGCTGAGCGAGGTGCCTAGCCATTGAGGCCAGTCACCTCGCTCAGTCACATAACCTTTGTTACATCCACGAAGGCACTCTCGAGTCAACCGTCATTCATATGGAGTCTGGCGGCAGCCTGGGATATATGTTCTGCCGATGGGAGATGCACCCGCCCAAATTTTGCCGCCGGAGCAAGTTCGATCGTGCTGAAATCGAATCCGGGAACCACATCTGCGAGAAGCTGTTCGGCAGGCGTCTTACGTCCGGAACTACTTCCTTGGCGGAATTTTTTGTTCCCGACGCGCAAACTCACTACCTTACGCCCTGTCCACGCATCCACGCGGAAGAGGGCATCCGCTAGCGGATGGACCAGGAGGTCAATAGCCATCGCCCTCAGCCTCACGACCGTATAGATCTCCCGGAGAAAACTGTAGTACGCGTTTCCGACTCTCCAACGCACGGCATCCCGGACGATATTTTCTGGAATCCCGGAACTCACTACTTCCCGGACCTTAGCCCTGGCCGGCTCCCCCAACATTCTCAGACCCAGCTGATCATGATAACAATATGCGCGAAAATCCTGGTATGACGGAAGACGGCCTATCTGCTCCATGCATATGTGGAAAATATGGGTAAAGGCAAAGTCGGGATGCCAGTCAACGATGGCAGCCACCCGCTCGCCGTCCGCACGCTTCACCTCGCCCAAAGCATGTTCGGTCTGACAGCAGACCTCCTCGACATCCTCGGCAGTCAGCTCGTATACCAACCTCACCCGGTGGTTCGCGACAGCCGGCACCACGTTCTTGCGGCGAGGATCATTCTTCCATCGCGCGTATAACTGTCCGGTGTGCAGAGACGTGCAGAACTTGCGCAGCACATCTTCTGACGAGGTCTCAGTCATGTCATCTCCGTCCCGTGCCAACCACACAAATGACCGCAGGCGCAGGTTAGTTGGCCAACCGCCGGTCTATGAAGGTATTTTCAGTCACCCGGTGAAGTAAGGGAGTCATGCGCCTGGCGAGCAGACAGGCTTGTCCACCCCGGCAGACCCAGGACCGACGCCTTCCTGCCTAACAGCGCCCGGTACACAACTAGAGGTGATATGCAACTCTTCGACCTGCCCGGCCCCCAGCCCGGTGTCTGCGATGACCCTGAACTGATGCTTGTCCGACAACGACTGCTGGCACTCGACCCGCACGGAGAAAGGTTCGCGAGGGTGTTGCGGGACACCATCGACCAGCTCCTGGATGGCGAGCACACGGGCCGCTTCGACTGGCGTGACCTGCACAAGACCGAGAAGACTCACGCCGGCACTCTCGTAGAGATCAATCTGCAGCGCGAGTTCAACTTCAGCGGCGGCCAGGACATGGACTATCTCATCGAAGGGGTCGAGGTTGACTGCAAGTTCTCGCAGAAGCTGTACGGCTGGATGATCCCCCCGGAGGCTCTGGGCGAGGTCTGCCTGGTCGTCTGGGCAGACGACCAGCAGAGCCAGTGGAGCGCAGGACTCTTCCGGGCCGACCGGACTAAGCTCACGACGAGCGG
Source organism: Streptomyces sp. NPDC048636 (assembly GCF_040650655.1). NCBI lineage: Bacteria > Bacillati > Actinomycetota > Actinomycetes > Kitasatosporales > Streptomycetaceae > Streptomyces > Streptomyces sp. NPDC048636. Next base: position 23,832 of record NZ_JBEZHR010000007.1, read on the forward strand.
AACGATCACAAAGAAGGGGAACCGCGACGGGAAGTTCAGCCTGACCAAGCAACATCACTCACTGGTCAGCTGGCTATGGCACAAGCAGCCGCTCCAGGAAAATCTGCTGCTCCACATCCCGGCCGAAACCCAGAAAGCTATCCTCAGCGCTGCCACCAGGTCACATAGGAGTTCAGGTCAGGCGAGAGTCTCCGAGCTCTTCCGACGTGTGCAGAGGCGCCCCGTAAGCCGAACCGTGGTGCGCACCCTCGCGCAGCAGAAGGACTACATGAAGCGGGTCCGCTACAACGGTGGGGCCCGAGCCATACTTCGCCTCGAAGGCATCGTGATCTTCGGGGACTACCCCAACCATCAAGCTGCGGCACACCAGCTCGAAATCCCGCCCCCGCAAGAGGGGGAGTTCGTCAGCGCCCGGCTGGCGAGGGCTCAGCCTCACCACGGTGACCAACCGCGTGCGTTCATGGATGGCGCCTACTGGGTGGTTGCTGATGGCAACGACCCAGTAGAGACAGCACCCCTGCTCCCCGAAACGAAGAAAGCTCAGGCCTGAGTAGAGTCGGGACCGGAGGCATGTAGTGGCAACGCAGACACCTTGGACCCCTCCGGACGGCTCATGGGCATCGACTGAAGCCAGACGCCGGAACATGCAGGCGATCCGGAGCCGTGACACAAAGCCGGAGAAGCTCATCCGGCGACTCGTGCATGCGCAGGGGCTCCGCTACCGGGTGTCGGCAAGGCCTCTCCCCGACCTTCGCCGGACGGCCGACATGGTCTTCCGTCCGGCAAAGGTCGCGGTATTCATCGACGGCTGCTACTGGCACGGCTGCCCCCAGCACTACGTGCCGCCCAGAACCAATCCTGGCTACTGGTCTGGCAAGGTGGCAGGGAACATCGACCGTGACCGCGACACCGATCGCCGCCTGGCGGAAGCTGGCTGGACGGTACTGCGGTTCTGGGAGCACGAGTCAGCTGACAGCTGCGCGCTCGCGATCGCCACTACGGTCACCAAGCTCCGACCTGAGCGGGCCTGACGGAGCCGGGATCTCGAACAGGGTGTCGCTCTGGGCCGCTGCCAGGGCTTTGGTGCCCTTCTCAAGTGCAGCGATGATCTGTTCGCCCACTGCCTGAGCAACGGGCGGCGGAAAAGCGTTGCCCACCTGACGGTAGGCAGCCGTTTTGCGGCCCGCGAACTTCCAGTTCGCCGGAAATCCCTGGATGATCGCGGCTTGCCTCACCGTGAGCTTGGGGCCCCGCTCCCCGAAGAGATCACGGTCGGGATCCCTAAGGTCTTCGGGCTCGTTGGCAACGCCCATGCCGCACACCCCGAGCTTGCGCCATGCCTCCTTGGCGCGGGTCGGCCCGAGATCAGCACCGCCATGCTTCTTGGATCCGCCCACGAGTGTCGGGGCGACGGCCCCCTTCTGGGCCTCCTTGAGCCAGCGCTTGTAGAAGGTCTCCCAGCGGGGGTCGCCGCTGTCCTTGTAGCGCTTACGCATGGACGGCGCGAGGGCCTTTGCCATTGTGAGGAGCGGACGCGTCTCCGGCTCGGTCCACTCGAAGTGTTCCGCGTACTCCTTGCGCATCGCGACAAGGATGGCGCGAGGACGGAGCTGCGGTACGCCGTAGTCGCAGGCCTCCAAGATCTTCCAGTAGCACTTCACGTAGTCTGCCTCGCGCAGACGGCGCTCGATGTCATCGCGATAGCGGCTGAACTTCTCGGGAGGTTCCAGCAGACCCCGGACGTTCTCGATCATCACAGCCTTGGGGCGCAAGGTCTCCACCATGTGCAGCATTTGAGGGAACAAGTCACGCTCGTCGTCCTCCCCCAGCTGCTTGCCTGCCGCAGAAAACGGCGGGCAGGGCACGCCTCCCGCCAGGAGGTCCAGCTCACCCTTCTTCAGACCCAGCTCGTCTACCCCGAACTTCGTAAGGTCTCGCTTGAGAACCTTGCAGCCGTCCCACTCCGGGTTGCCCGTCACGTTCAACTCGAGGGTGGCGCAGGCGTAGCCATCGATCTCGATCAAGGCCAGGTGCTGGAACCCAGCCTTGTGCAGACCGACCGCCTGGCCTCCAGCACCGGCGCAGATCTCCACTGAGGTGAACTTTGACTCAGCGCGAGTCATGCACCCTCCTTCCAAAGATTGCAGCGACAGGCACTGCATGCAACCTGTCCAATACAGAGAGTGACAGACCCCACTGACACTGTGACTCGCCAAGTGTGCCGGACAACCTCGCCCCACTCCGTCCGCCCCAAAAACATCACAGCGAACACTCATACGATATTGCCTATGCGCCCTATGCGAAGCCCTGCATGGACCCGGGACGAACTGCTTCTGGCCTGCGTACTCGTCGTCGAGAACGACTGGCGCGAGCTGCGCGAAAGCGACCCACGGACACAGGAGCTGTCGAGGCTGCTCCGCTCGCTCCCCCTGCACGGCGACGCGGTCAAGAGGGTGCCCACCTTCCGATCTGTCGGCAGCGTCAGCCGCAAGACCAGCGACCTGGCTACGAACCACCCCGCATACCAGGGGAAGCCCACCAGGTGTGGGCGCCTGGACCGGGAGGTGATCGCCAACTTCGTCTCCCAGCCTTCGAGAATGGCCAACGCAGCCAGGGCAATCGCAACCGGCATCCGCTCTGGCGAACTCCAGCGGATACCCGAGCAGCCGGACGAGATTGCCGAGGACGGTGTCACCGGCGTCGAAGGCCGCCTCCTCGCGCGCTGGACAATCTCGCGTGAGCGGGATCCCAAGCTGCGGCAGCGCAAGATCGACAGCGTGCGAAGCCTTGGCCGACCGTTGACGTGCGAAGTCTGCGACTTCCACTTCGGCCGCTTCTACGGAGCGATCGGCGAAGGCTACATAGAAGTGCACCACCTGCTGCCCCTCCACCTATCCGGGCCGCGCGAAACCAAGCTGGACGACCTCGCCCTCCTGTGCTCCAACTGTCATCGCATGTGCCACAGGGGCCGACCCGGCGAATCGTGGCGCACCCCCACCGCCCTTCGCACCGAGATCCGGAAGGCAGCAGGGTAAGCATGCTCCGTCGGCCCCGCGGCTTTCATACCTAGGCCACCTGTGCCCCAGCCTCAAAGTGGATCTGGGCCCGGTCGAGGATGTCGTCGGGGTCGAGGTCGTGTGCTGTGAGCCAGTGGAGCAGGTCCAGGATCAGGCTGGTCGCCGACTCTTCCAGAACCGGGCGATGGGTGAGCCTTGCGGTCGGGCTGCCGACCGCAAGGCCATAGTTCTCCATCACGGTCGTCGCGCGCTGGATGCGGCGGCGGGTTTCGTCCGGGGTCAGCGGTAGCTCGCACCAGACCGCTTTGCCGGCCGCTGTGCGGATCGTGCCCCATGAGGGGGACAGGGCGGATAGGAGTTGCAGGCCGCGGCCGGACTCTTCGTCGCACGTCGGGTTGAGGCGCTGAGGCACCTTGTCGCTCTTGTCGTGCACCTCCACGCGGAGCTGATCCGAGCCGGCGTCGAGGACGAGGGTGGCCGCGGAACCCTGGCCGACGTGGTTGATCACGTTCGACGCCAGCTCCGCAGTGATCAGCTCCGCCTCGTCGGCCAGCGCCGACATGCCCCAGACGGCGAGCTCGGCTCTGACGGCCCGGCGGAGGCCCGCCAGTTGCGGAGCGTCGGCTATCAAGGGGAGGACGCATCGGCGTGGTGGGGACTCGATGACTGAGTAGCGGTACATGGCCACACTCCCTTGGGCGCTACGACAGTACTGCGCCCAGCCGTGTCCGTACGACTGCACTGCGTAGCCTCACTACTGCGAGTATGGCAGCGAGAAGTCTCGCCATGTAACTTCTCACGGAATCTCGAACGGGTGATTCGGTACTTCGCCAACTTCGCCCGGTCCTAGCCTTGTTGCAGCTGGCCTCGTCCTTCGCCGCCAGCCCCACAGGAAGAGGTAGCCGCCATGCCAGCGCGGGCCACTACTCGCCGACGCCAGCTCGGCGTCATGATGCGCAAGTTCCGGGCCCGCAAGGGGATGACGCTGGAGGAGGCCGGTCGGCTCGTCGGCGTCTCGAAGGCGACCGTCAGCCGGTACGAGACTCAGGAGGGGCCCGTGCGGTGGCCCATCGTGGACGCGCTCTGCTGCGAGTACGGGGCGAGTGAGGCCGAGCGCAGCGCCGTTGTGGCCCTCGCCAAGGACGCGAAGCAGCAAGGCTGGTGGAACTCCTTCGCGGATTCCCTTCCGGAGAGCATGAACCTGCTGTTCACTCTTGAGGACGAGGCCGTCCGCGAGGATCACTTCGCCTGTCTCTATGTGCCGGGGCTTCTGCAGACGCGCGGCTACACGGAAGCGATGCAGCACGCGTCCGAGATGCGGTTGTCCGCGGAGGAGATCGAGCGCCTTGTTGACCTCCGCATGAAGCGGCAAGAGATTCTGAATCGGCCGAAGCCGCCCCATCTGTGGGCCATCCTCGACGAGTCGGTGATCCGGCGCGGGATCGGTTCACGTGAGGTGATGAGGGAGCAACTGGAGCACTTGCTGCGCGCCAACGAGTCGCCAGACATCACACTCCAGGTGCTGCCCTTCGCCAAGGGCGCGCACTCCGCCGCCATGGGCAGCTTTGTGATCCTCGGCGGCGCCGAGCCCTCGCTGGACGTCGTGTACGTCGACATCCATGTCGGCTCGCTCTTCATGGAGAAGGATGAGGAACTGGAGCGCTACCGGCTCGCGTTCGACTACCTTCGCGCCCAGGCGCTGGACATGGCCTCGTCCTCCGCACTCATCGAACGCGTCCGTGAGGAGATCTGATGCGCGAGCCCTGTATATCCGAGAGAGATGGCGCCTGGTTCACATCCTCATACAGCGGCCCCGGGAACACTGAATGCGTCGAGGTCACCTTCCGGACGGGCACGACCGCCGTGCGGGACTCGAAGGACCGGGGTGGGCCCATGCTCGGGTTCTCGCTCCGCGCCTGGGGGAACTTCGTCGCGGCTGTACGTCGGGATCAGCTGAGCTGAGGAGCCACCTGGCCCCCTGTCCCTTGGACAGGGCCCGTTGAAGAGTGCCTCATACGTAGGGTCGGTGAAGGAGACCCTTTAAGTGGAGGTATCGGGATGGCTGGTGTTCCGGCGGGTGTGGTGGCCGCGGGTGGGTTGGTCGGGGGGTACGGGGTGGCCCGGTGGACCAAGAAGCGGCCCCTGGGCGGCGTGGCGCTGGCCGCCGCCGGGGCGGTGGCTGCCCGGGGGTGGCGGGAGAAGGCCGGGAACGGGACGGCAGCCGCGCTGAGCGGGATGTACATCGCCGCGTTCGCCGGGTCGCATCCCCTCGCCAGGAAGGTCGGGGCCTGGCCGTCGGTGTTCGCGGTCGCCGGTGGGGTCGCGCTTGCCTCCTGGGCCCTCGCCGATCGGCGTTCGTAGGGGTCGATGTGTCGACCGCGGCGGGCGGAGGGGGTTTCGCCCGCCGCGTTCGGCTCAGGCCGAGGCCCTCGTCAGCAGGTCCAGGTCCCGCTGGGTCAGGCTGAGGTCCGCCGCCGCCAGGAGGGGCGGGAGCTGGGCGAGGTTGCGGGCGCTGGCGATCGGGGCGGCCACCGTGGGCTGGGCGGTGAGCCAGGCCAGGGCGACTGTGGCGTGCTCGACGCCGTGGTGCGCGGCGATCTCGTCGAGGGCGGCGAGGACTTTCCGCCCGCGCGCTGTCTCCAGGTGCCTGGCCGCACTTGAGGAGCGGGGGCTCTCGACCGCGGTGCCGGGGCGGTACTTGCCGGTGAGGAAGCCGGCGGCGAGCGCGTAATAGGGGACAGTCGCCACACCGTGGCGAGTGGCCACGTCGGCCAGCCCGCCTTCGAAGGTGGCACGGGAGACGAGGTTGTAGTGGGGCTGGAGGGCGGCGTAGCGGGCCAGCCCCTCCCGGGTGGAGAAGGTCAGGAAGGCGTCGAGCCGTTCGGCGCTGATGTTGGAGGCCCCGATCTCGCGGACCTTGCCCTCCCGGACCAGTGCGTCCAGGGTGGTGGCGATCTCCTCCACCGACACCGACTCGTCGTCATAGTGGGTGTAGTAGAGGTCGATGTAGTCGGTGCGCAGCCGCCGCAGGGAGTCCTCGATGCCGGACCTGATGGCGGCCGGGGAGAGCCCGCGGCGCTCCGGGGAGCCGGCGCCGACCTTGGTGGCGAGGACGATGTCCGAGCGGTTGCCGCGGGAGGCGAACCAGTTGCCCAGGACGGTCTCGGACTCACCGCCCTGATTGCCGGGCGCCCAGGCCGAGTAGACGTCGGCCGTGTCGATGAAGTTGCCGCCCGCGGCGGCGTAGGCGTCGAGCACCGTGAAGGACTCGGTCTCGTCCGCGGTCCAGCCGAAGACGTTCCCGCCGAGGGAGAGGGGGGAGACGGAAAGGTCGCCGATCTTCTGCCTGTTGTCAGCCATGGGTTGCTTCAACGCCCCCGCGGATGACCTTGTTCCGGGGAACGGGCTCCCGCGCCCTCCGCGCCGTCCGCGGCTCCCGCACCGTACGCGGCTCCCGCACTGTCCGCGGCTCCCGCGCCTCCGCGCAGAAAACCGGCGGCCCTGGCGTCAAGGGGGGAGAGAGCGCCAGAGCCGCCGGAGTATCGGGGGTCAGGGAGATCGGGGAGGTATCAGGGGTTCTGGCCGTGCTCGCGCAGCCAGGGCATCGGGTCGATCGGGGAACCGCCGCCGGGACGTACCTCGAGGTGGAGGTGCGGGCCGGTGACATTGCCGGTGGCGCCGACGCGGCCGATCACATCGCCGGTGGTCACCTTGCCCGAGGTGGCCACCATGGACGACAGGTGGCAGTACCAGACCTCGGTGCCGTCATCGAGCTTGAGCACGATGCGGTAGCCGTATGAACCGGCCCAGCCCGCCTGGGTGATGGTGCCGCCGTGCACCGCCTTGACGGGGGTGCCGGTCGGGGCGGCGAAGTCCTGGCCGGTGTGGTCGGCGGACCACATGTCACCGGCCTGGCCGAACCCCGCGGTCAGCGTGTACGAGGCGACGGGGAGGGTGTACGCGGTGGCCAGCTTGGCGCGGCGCTCGGCCTCGGCCTTGCGCTCGGCGGCCTCCTTGGCCTTCCGCTCGGCCGCCTTCTTCGCGGCCGCGGCTTCGGCCTTACGGTCGGCCGCCTCGTCGGCGGCCTTGTTCTCGGCCTTCTGGGCGGCGGCCTTGGCCGCGGCGGTCCGCTCGTCCTCGTCGGCCGCGTTCTGCTGGCTCTCGGCCTGCTGGAGGATCCGGGCGCGCAGCGCCTCACCGGCGTCGGTGGTGCCGCTCGCCTCGTCCTGCGTGGTCAGCCCGGCCCGGGAGAGGGGGGCGGCGTTGGCCGTCGTCGCGGAGCCGCCGTCGGAGACCATCGAGCCGATGCCGGGGAGCTCATCGGCGTCCGGGAGGCGGTCCTTGACCTCGTCGGCGACATGGGAGAGGTCGGGCATCGATATGGGCGCCGCCGGACGGTCCTTGGCGCTCGCCATCCCGCCCGCGCCGACCGCCGCGATGACACCGACGCCGAGGACGGCGCCACTGCGCGCCATGGTCCCGCCGCGCTGCTTGGCCACGCGGTGCCGGCCGCGTACGGAGATGGACTCCTCGGTGGGATTCCATTCCTCCCAGGTCTCGCTGTCGGGCCCGGGGCCCGCCGGACCGTCGGCGGCGTCCGCCGCGTACGCCCCGTGGTCCCCCTCAGCGGCGATGTCAGCGTCGGGCTCGGTGCCGATTCCGCCACCGGCCCGTATGCCTCCACTGGTGGCGTCGAAACCGGGGCCGAAGGCGGTGGCCGTGCCGGGACCGCCGCCCGATGCGCGGTATGGAGCCTCGTCCAGGAGAGACCTGTTGGACGCCACTGGGGCGCACTCCTTTCCTTCCCTCTCGCCTACCGGGTTAGCTGACGGGTTCGGAGCAGGAAGGTCTCCTACGGGTCAGGTTCGACCCGATTCACCCCAAGGTGGTGGTTCCCCGGTTCCCTTGGTGCTGCTGTGGTGCGGTGTTGCTACTGCCGCTGTGCGTGACGGGATTCGGCGACGGCGCACGGTGCCGCCCTTGCGACGGTTGTGACGACCGCGCTGCGTTATCGAACGTTAATAGAGAGCGCTGTGTGATTCCAAGCTGTTCTGAGGAATCAGCGCAGCATTGGCATGAACTTAGCGGCCAAGTACGGACATACAGGGGCGAGTTACCACCACGGGAAAGGGTTGGCAAAACCCTGGAACCGCTGATCGTGCATCAATCGTTATGCGTAGAGGGCATGGTCGGCTACGGACCGTGGCCGGATCCCTTCACGAGTCCCTCACCGTCGCCGTTGCCGTTCCCTTCGGCGTCGCCGTTGCCGTTCCCCCGGCCCGGCCCCGCGGACCGGCGGCGGAGCGCGAGCAGCGCCATATCGTCGGACGTCCCGCCACCCGTATGCAGCTCGACATCGGTCACCAGCGCGTCCAGCAGCTCCCCCGGACCGCCGAAGCAGTGACCGCGCAACCGGTCCTCCGGGTCGTAGAACGCGCCCTCCCGGTCGCGCGCCTCGGTGACCCCGTCGGTGAAGAGCAGCAGGGTGGCGCCCTCGGCGAAGGCCAGCTCCGTCACCCGGTCCGGCCAGCCGCCCAGTTCCCCCATCCCCAACGGCAGCGCCGACGCCTCGGGGTCCACCCGGCGCACCGTGCAGCCGTCCCGGTCCGCCCGGCCGCCCTCGCCGCCCCCCTCCAGCAGCAGCGGCGGCGGATGGCCGCGGTTGATCACCCGCAGGGTCGTATCACCGCGCGGGATCTCGGCCAGTACGGCCGTGGTGAACCCCTCGAACCCCTCGAGGTCGACCCGCCGCGCACCCTCCCGCTGCAACGCCCGCTCCAGCCGCCCCGCCAGCCCCTCCAGCGTCGTCTCCTGCTCCGCCGCCTCCCGGAACGAGCCGATGAGGATCGCCACCGTCTCCACGGCCTGGAGCCCCTTGCCGCGCACATCGCCGACGACCAGGCGTACGCCGTGCGGGGTGTCCTGCACCGCGTACAGGTCACCGCCGATCGCGGCGTACTTCTCCGCCGCCACATAGCGCGCCGCGACATCCAGCCCGGCCAGCCGGGCGGGCGGTACGGGCAGAACGGCCCGCTGGGCCGCCTCGGCCACACCGCGCGCCGAGGCCAGCCGCCGGTCGCTGCGGCGTACCAGCCGGTTGATGAGGAGCGCGAGCAGGGTGACGGTCGCGACGGTGATGATCTCGGACAGGGCCTGACTGGGGTCCTTCACACCGTGGAACTCGGCCAGCGTGACCGCCGCGGCGAGGGCGAAGACCGCCGTGGTGGCGGTCGCCCACAGGTTGAGCAGCGGAGCGGCGACGAGCGGGGCGGCGGCGAGGAAGGGGCCCGCCGTGTAGTTGGCGGGGGAGCTGAGGTCGAAGATGATGCCGCCGACGATCAGGAGTCCGGGGATCCAGCGCGCCAGCCGCCGGCCCGACCCGCCAATGAGCGACTCGTCGGCCGGGCCGCCGCCCGCCGTGGCCCCGGCGGGCGCGCTCGGGGCGCTGGTGTCGACAAGCATATGGAGACGGGTCCGGGGGCGGCTGCGCGTACGGGTCCGGGCACGGCGCGGCCAGCTCGCACCCCGCTCCGTACGGGCGCTCGTACGAGCCCCGTTCCCTCGCACCCGCACCGGTCTCTCCCGCTTTCCCTGGTCCGCAGCCGGAGCGCGCCGGTCCTCGCGGCCGCCGCCCGTCACCCCAGGCTTCCGGCTGACGGGCCACCAGGCGAATCGGTGGCGCCCATGTGGGTGGGGCGGGGTGGCACGGCGGACTACGGGCGCCTGGACGGGCCTCTACGGCGTCCGTGGACGCGGAAGGCGCCGGGGGGCGCCGGGGGCGCGGCGGACGTCAGAGGTCGACGCCGAGCGCCCGCGCGTGGCGGTCCGCCGCCAGCTCGGCGGAGACCTCGTCGAGATAGACCTCGCACACCAGCCGGCCGTCGTGGGTCAGATTGTGCTCCAGCTCCCACAGCACGATCTCGTCCCCACCGGCCAGCAGGAAGGCGTGCTCGTAGAAGCGGCACCAGGTGGTGTCGGGCCCACCGGAGCGGCGGCGCGGCTTGGGGGCCAGCGCGATGTCATGCGCGAACGCGGCCTCCAGCAGACGCTCGGTCTCCTCGCCCGGCCGGTCGGGGTTCTCGGCGCGGCGCAGCACCCGGCGGGCGTGATCGGCCGAATTGTCGGCCACATAGGTGCGGGGCGACTCCACCGGCTCGGTGGCCTGGTGCAGCAACTGCTCCGGCAGCCAGAGCGGTAAGCCGTCCAGCTCCTCCCACCGGGCACCGCCGACCCGCTCGTACACCCGCCGCTCGGCTAACGCGAGGGCGTCCTCGTCGCCATAGAGCTCGTGGTGGCGGCCGTCCTCCGGGCCGGTGCTGTGCTCCAGCTCCCACAGCAGCAGGCTGCTGCCGTCGGGGAGCAGGAAGACATGGCGGTACGTGCTGTAGCCCAGCGCACCGGACGGGTCGTTGCACTGGCGGCAGGACCGCAGCTCGGACTGGTGCATCAGGGCGCCGCGCGCCCGGGTCAGCACCGCTTCACCGATCTCGAACCCGTTCTCCGCGCGGGCGAGCAGCCCGTCCATCAGCTCGGCGGGGGTCCCGCCCCCTCGTGAGTGCCCCATGTCCGTCCTCCCGCCTCCCGGCCTTGATGCGCCGCGCCCCCCGGGCGACTGCTTCGCGCACTTAGCGTAGCGGCGTGAACACGGGCCGCGCTGCGGTTCGGCGAAGCTGCCGATGTGACTGTGCCTCACATAGTTCTGCGCCGACGAACCCGGATGTATCACTCACCCGGTCCGGCCGCCGCGCCGTGGGCCCCGTTGGCCGATCCGTCGGTACGCGGTCCGGTACGCGGTCCGGACGGCGGCGGTGATCCGGACGGACCCCCTCCGGACCGCCTCTTCCAGCCCCCTCAGTTTTGTCGGAAGCGCTCCCGGAAGCGCCAGGCCCCTTACTGCCTCCTTACTGCTCCAAATGCCACTTCTTCCGGTATCGATTGCGGGAATCGCGGAGAACACGCGTCAGAGAAGTCGCGTTCTGCCGGACGGGTGAAGCTGAGTGGTGAACCGAAGCCTTAACTGATGAGCTTCGTTGAGTCAGACGTCCGTGAATTCGCGGCGCAACCCAGACGGAGGAATTAAGTGAACATCGGCAAGAAGGCAATTCTCCTGACCGCTGCTGCTGGTGCCCTGGTCATCGGCGGTGCTGGCAGCGCCCTCGCCCACAACGGCGGCGACGGCTTCGTTGCCCAGCTGAACCACTGCGACACCGCGACCGGCACCATCGCCACGGTCGGTGGGGCCGCCCCGACCGGCGACATCAACGTCGGCGCCGACTGCATCAACTTCACCAACAGCTCCGGCAACGTCTTCCAGAGCAACGAGTGTGACACCGCGACCGGCACCATCGCCCCGGTCGCCGGCCTCGCGCCGGTCGGTGACGTGAACATCGGCAGCAACTGCACCAACATCGCCGTCGACGAGGACTGAGTGCGTCGCTGAGTCGCTTGACCAGCTCACGGTGTTCCCGCATCCAGCCGGAACACCGTGAAACTTCCCCCCGTTGGGACCTGCGGCCCTGGAAGTTCCGCTTCCAGGGCCGTTTCCACGTAAAAGGCTTTCAGCGACCGCCGTCGTTCGTCAGATGCTCGCTGAGATCAGCCAAGAATCCACTTGGAGGTTCTTTATGCACATGCGCAAGAGGACGGCGCTTCTTGTAGCGGCCATGGGTGTGCTGCTCATCGGCGGCGCGGGGGGAGCCGACGCTGCCGACAACAGCGCCGCTCGCCAGGCCGCCCCCAATGGCGGAGGCAGTCAGAAGAACCGCTGCGACACAAGTTCCGTCATCGGCGGAGTCGAACTGGTGACGTCGGACGTCACGACCGAGACCAATTGTGTCAACTACGCCGAGTCCGGCGTCTCCGAGCAGAGCAATCGCTGCCGGACCCATTCCGTCATCGGTCCCGTCACCGTCAACCTGAGCGGTTCCGACGTCACGCAGCGGACCAACTGCGTCAACATCAGCAAGTCGGGCGAGGTGACCAAGCAGTCCAACGACTGCAAGACGACCTCGGTCCTCGGTCCGATCTCGATCGGCACCGGAGAGGTCACCCACGAGACGACCTGCACCAACATCGCCGGGGCCGACCCCACGAACGGCGCGGCGAAGCAGAAGGCGAGCACCGCCAAGACGGCGAGCGGCACCCAGGGCCGTTGACGAGAAGCCGTCGGCTCCCGTTGGACCACGGCTCTTCGGATCGGGCTTCTCGCCCCGCCCTCCCCGTTCGCTCCGTTCGCTCCGCTCGCTCTTCCGGTCATGAACGCGACCTCCGGGATCACCTTTCCCGGGGGTCGCGTTCGCATATTTATCTGATCCCGGCGACGGGAAATGTGAATTTCAACCTGCCGCGCCGACTGAATATACCTTTACTGTGGCGTATGGGTGACGCGCCCGTATACCCCGGATCCTGCTGAGCGCAAACTTCGTTGAGGTGGTGTCTGCGGATCATTCGCGGAGAACCTGATATGGAGGCACCAGCACAATGCAGATCAGCAAGAAGGTAGCTCTCATGGCCGCGGCGGCCGCGGGCACGATGGTCGTCGGTGGCGCAGGTAGCGCGAGTGCGTACGGTCTGTTCCCGCAGAGCGATGGCGTCAGGCAGTCCAACAAGTGCGACCTCAACCTCGGCACCGAGGCCGAGGTGCCCCTGCTCTCGGGCACCGGGGACTTCGACCCCAACCCGGACTGTGTCAACTTCACCACCGGTGACCACGTGTCGCAGAGCAACGAGTGCGAGACCAACACCGGCCTGGGTGCCGAGGCCGCGGTCCTGGCTCCGACCGGCGACGTCGACCTTGGCCCGAACTGCACCAACATCGCGGTCGACCCGCCGGTGGTGCACAAGGACAAGAAGGTGAAGGCCAAGAAGGAGACCAAGGCCACCGCCAAGAAGCATGTGAAGGCCACCGCCAAGAAGCACGCCAAGGTCACGGCCAAGAAGCATGTGAAGGCCAAGGCCAAGGTGGTCAAGGTCAAGGCGAAGACCAAGCACCACAAGGACTGCTGACCCTCCGCCTCTCATCGAGAGCGCCGCGGCCCTGGAAGCGATGCTTCCAGGGTCGCCCGGCTTTCGAGGGGGTCGCGGGCCGTGGGTCAGGTCGTGCACATACCGATGGCCGGCTGGCAGTTCGCGGGGTTGTTGGCGAGCACCATCGTCGCGTTGAGCGTCACCGTGCCGCCGTCGGTGAAGATGCCGCCGCCCGTGTTCCCCGGGCCGCCGTTGGCCGTGTTCCTCGTGATGAAGTCCCCGGTCAGCTGGGCGGTACCCGCGTGGTTGAACAGCCCGCCGCCGTTCAGGGCGGCGGTGTTGTCGGCCACCAAGGTGCCCGACACGGTCAGCGTGCTGCCGAGGTTGGCGATTCCGCCGCCGAAACTCCCGGCCGTGTTCTGCTGAATCGTGCTCCCGCTGATAATCAGGGGCCCGCCGGAAGTGACGACTCCGCCGCCTTCGAAGTTGGTCGTCCGGTTCCTCTTCACCGAGACACTGCTCAGCGTTGTCGTGCCGAAGTTCCCGACACCGCCACCGGTGTTCACCGCGGTGTTGTCGGAAATGTTGCCGCCGCTGATAACGGCATTGGCCGCCGTATTGATGTGAATACCGCCGCCGTCTCCGGCCGTATTGTGCGTCACATCCGTGCTCGAGAGTTTCGCGGTGGCACCCGAGGCGACCTCGATACCTCCGCCGACATTGCTCGCGGTATTGCCGGTGACGGTCGCCCGGCTCATCGTCAGACTGCCGAACGTGAGGATGCCTCCGCCGTCGATGGCGCCCCCGGCGGTGGCGTCGCCGTTGGCCAGCGTGACGTTGTTGACGGTGAGCCTGCCCCCGGCGGCCACCTCGGCGATACGGAATTCCGGAGCCGACGCACTGCGCTGGATGGTCGCGCCGAGGCCGGTGAGGGTCACGTTCCCGGTGATGATGGGCAGTCCGTCGGGGCCGTTGGCACCGGTCGCCGCCGCGGACGTCAGCGGGTACACGCACCCCGTGGCCAGCGCTACGGTGCCGCCCGAGGGTTGGTTGTTGGCGGCGGTCACCGCGGCGACCAGCGCCGCCTCATCCCCACAGGGGACAGGGGCCTGACCCGATCCATGGCCGCCGCCCCCTCCCCCGCCCCGGAGCTCCGCGGCGGAGGCGGGGACGGAAAGCGCCCACGCCGATACCGCCAGTGCGATGACGGGGATGAAACCGCGGGTCGTTGTCGCGAGTCGCACGAGGTGTCTCCTTAAGCGTTCTGAGCGAGCCGAGCAAGCAGAGATCAGCAGCATCAGACTGTGCGGAAGATCGACGTTCGGCATCCGCGCGGGCGCTGGACGAGCGGTCGCGACGTGCGGCGATGTCGGGTCCGCAGCCCCTCCGACGGTTCTCCGGAGCCCCCTCTCGCCGCTCTCTGCGGCATGAGAAAACCACAGGTCATCGGCGGATCTCGACAGGGCTTCGGACGGGTCGTCAGTTGTCCGGAGCACACTTCGGGAGATTCGCACGTCCACGATGGGCCGATCGTGTGCCCCGTTTCGGAATATGCGTCAGTTTCCGCTCATGGCTGGGGGATGGGCCGCCCGGCCCGGCCAAGGCGGCGTAGGGCGTACCGCCTTCCGCGGGGCTGGCGCCCGGTCCAGTCGTCCGGGTCGTCCGAGTCATCCGGGTACACGATGGTCGGGCGGAAATGCGCCGGTCACCGCCGTCCGGCCGCGCCGGCGGCCGACGGTACAGCTGAGGCCCGCGCCGGAATCGCCCGGCACGGGCCTCGTCGGTGGGTCATCAGGGGCTCGAACCCTGAACCAATGGATTAAAAGTCCACTGCTCTGCCAATTGAGCTAATGACCCGCACCCCCGCAGCATAGCTCGACCGCGGGCCAAGACCCGAGCCAATACCCTCCAGGAGCGAAAGGCCGTGCAACAGCGCGGTGTTGCACGGCCCTCATCGCTCCGGGCGAGCGCCCGGGTCAGCGGCTTCAGCCGCTGCGGTCAGTCGCCGCGGTCAGCCGTTCCGGTCAGCCGTTGCGCTTCCAGCGCGGCTTGTCGGCACGGCGGTCGAAGGAACGGTCGTGCGACCGGCCGCCGGTGCCGCCGCCGCGGTGGTCGTCACGGCGGGCCGGACGCTCGTCACGGCGGTCACGGTTGAACGGCCGGTCCCCGCCGCGGTGGGCGTGGTCACGGCGCTCGAAGGGGCGGCCGGCCGGACGGTCGTCACGGCGGTCGTCACGGCGGTTGAAGCCGCCCCGGTCGTCACGGCGCTCGAAGGAACGGCCGCCACGGTCGTCACGGCGGTTGAAGCCACCGCGGTCGTCACGGCGGTCACGGTTGAACGGACGCTCATCGCGCCGGTCGCGGTTGAAGCCGCCCCGGTCACCGCGGTCGCCCCGGTCGTCACGGCGCTCGAAGGAACGGCCACCGCGGTCGTCACGGCGGTCGTCGCGGCGGTCACGGCTGAATCCGCGGTCGCCACGGTCGTCACGGCGGTTGAAGCCACCGCGGTCGTCACGGCGGTCACGGTTGAAGCCACCACGGTCGCCCCGGTCGCCACGCTCGTCACGACGGTCACGGTTGAACGGACGCTCGTCGCGCCGGTCCCGGCGGTCGAAGTTGCCCCGGTCGTCACGGCGGTCGTACGAGGGACGGCGCGACGCGTCGTCGCCGCCCACGGCCTCGGCGGCGGGGACGGCCGCGGACTCGCCCGTACGCTGCGCCGGAACCGTCGTGGTGGTCTCCGCGGCCTCGCCGGACGCCTGGGCCGGCTGCGTCGCCTGGGCCGTGTCGGCACCGGTCGTGGCCTCGGGAGTGAAGGTCTCGCCGCGCTCGCGCGCCGCGCGCGCCGCGCGCGCCGCCAGCCGGTCGGACTCCTCGCGCAGCTCGGTCGCCCGCCGCTGGACCCGCTCCAGCTCCCGGGTGAGGTCCTGGACCTCACGCTCGGCCTGCTTGGCGGAGTTGGCGGCCGCCTCGGCCTGCACCTCGGTGAGCGAACGGGCGCCGGTGATCCGCGCCACGTCCTCGTCGAAGGCGCCCGCCCCGCCCACGATGTGGCGGGAGGCGTCCACGCCCGCGTCCTCCATCAGCCGGAAGATCTGGCGGCGCTGGTGCGGCAGGGCGAGCGAGACGACCGTGCCGCTCTGGCCCGCGCGGGCCGTACGGCCGGAGCGGTGCAGATAGTCCTTGTGGTCACCGGCCGGGTCCACGTTCAGCACCAGGTCGATGCCGTCCACGTGGATGCCCCGCGCGGCGACGTCGGTCGCGACCAGGACGTTGACGTAGCCGTCCTTGAAGTCGGCCAGGGTGCGGGTACGGGCGCCCTGGGTCATACCGCCGTGCAGCGCGTCGGCCCGAACGCCCGCGTCGCACAGCTGCTCGGCGACGCGGTCGGCGCCCAGCTGGGTCCGCACGAAGATGATGGTGCGGCCCTTGCGCGCCGCGATGGCGGCGGTGACCGGCGCCTTGTCCTTCGGCTTCACCACGAGCACGTGGTGGGTCATCGTGGTCACCGCGCCCTGCGCCGCGTCCACCTCGTGGGTGACCGGGTCGACGAGGTAGCGCTTGACGAGGGTGTCGATCTCGTTCTCGAGGGTCGCGGAGAACAGCAGCCGCTGACCGCCGGCCGGCACCAGGTCGAGGATCTCGGTGACCTCGGGCAGGAAGCCCATGTCGGCCATCTGGTCGGCCTCGTCGAGGACGGCGACCTGGACCTTGTCGAGGGTCGCGGCACCGCGGTCGATGATGTCGCGCAGTCGGCCCGGGGTGGCGACGAGGATGTCGACGCCGCGCTCCAGGGCGTAGATCTGATTGCCCATCGAGGTGCCGCCGCAGACGACCTTGAGCTTGAGGCCCAGCACATCGCCGTAAGGCTGGAGCGCGTCGCTCACCTGCATCGCGAGCTCGCGGGTCGGGGTGAGGATGAGGCCGCGGGGACGCTTCTTCTCGGTGTGGCCGCCGGCCAGCGTGGTCAGCAGCGGAAGGCCGAAGGAGAGGGTCTTGCCGGAGCCGGTACGGCCGCGGCCGAGGATGTCCTTGCCGGCCATGGCGTCGGGGATGGTCGCGGCCTGGATCGGGAAGGGCGTGGTCACGCCGTTCTGCGCCAGCTTGCGGACGATCTGCTCGGGAAGCCCGAGGTCGCCGAAGGTGATCTCGGGGGTCTTCTGGTCCTGCGAGTCCTGCGGCTGGTCCTGCTGGTCCTGCGGCTGGTCCTGCGGCTGGTCCTGGTGAGCCTGCTCGGGCTGCTGCTCATCGAGCGCGGGCATGACGGCGTGATCAGTGGAAACGGACATGCGAAATGCGAAACCTTCCGGAGTCTCGGCACGCGCCCAAACTCCGTGTGAGTCGCAAACAACCGCCTCAATGCGGTCAGCCACAGGATGGGAAGGAACGCGCCTCGCGACGCACTTCAATGAGGCGCCGGGCAAATGGGATCAAACGATCTACCACCATACGCACTCCCACCCCTCAAGAGCAAATTCGCTCCAGCCGGGGTGGATCAGCTCTCCGTGGGTCAGCCCGCGGGCGCGTCGGTGGAGGCGGGCGGGGACGTGGGCTCGGGCGGGGTGGGCTTCGGGTCGGGGGCGGTCGGCGCCGCGGTGGTGGGGTGGGGCTCGGGGGCCGGAGCGGAGGGCTCACCGCCGCCCGGCTGCGGCGGCGCGGAGGGGGCCGGACGGTCCTGTGCCGAGCCGTGCTTCTTCCCGGACGACGGTGTGGGCGACTCCTCGGGGTCCGACGCGCTGGCCGACGGCGTCCCGCGTTCGTGGCCCTTCCGCCGCTCGCCCTTCTTCCCGCCCTTCCCGTCCCGCTCGTGGCCGGTGTACGGGTGGCCCTTGCCGCCCGACCGCACCACCGAACCGCCGGAGTCGTCCGTCCCGCCCTTCTCCTGGGAGCTGCGGTGCTTGTCCGGCCGCTCGGGGTCGTCCGAGATGCTCATACAGCCGCCCAGGGCCATCGCCGCCACCACGAGGCTCACGACCGCCGCGCCGCGCGCCGTCATGCGCGGCGCACGCCGCGTACGGGAAGACGCATCCGGTCCGGCGGGCGCCGGACGGTCGGTCCGGGGGGACCGGTGGGACGGGTCGTCGGTGCGTGGAGCGGGGGATCCGGGCATGCGCGGGACACCTCCAGGCCGCAGGGCTGTGACGCACTGCCCAACTGGCCCCGCCCCGCCCAGGACACGCGTCCGCCGCGGCCGGTACGCGAGTGATACCCGATGAGCACCGACACCGACCGACGGCGGCACGCGCCCCGGCCGCCATGCCTGGCCCGGCCAGCCGGGCGGTCGCGGGCGCGGCCCGGTGATGGGCGGGGCCCGGCCTGGGCGTAGGCATGGCGTGGGCGTCGCCCGGGCGCGGGCGTAGGCGAGGTCAAGGCGTGGGCGTGGCGTGGGCGCGGTGGCCCGGGCGCGGCGGGGCGGAGCCCTTCAGACGCCCGCCCTGGCAGCCGGGCTCGGGGTAGGCGTGGGCCTGGGCGTGGCCTGGGCGTGGGCAGGGCGCGGAGCCCGGTCATGGAGGGGCGGAGGCGCCCTTCAGACGCCCGGCCCGGGCGTAGGCGTGACGTGGCTCAGGCGCGGCCCGGTCGCGGGCGTAGGCGGGGGCCGCGGCGCAGGCCTCGGCCTGACCGCCCGGCCTCGGTCTGGGCGCGGGCGCAGGCGTGGGGCCCGTCGTGGGCGTGGCTTGGTCGCGGGCGTGGCCGGTCGCGGGCACGGGCGTGGCCTGAGCGTGTGCGGGGCCCGGGCACGGCGGGGCCGGGACAGTCGCGGGCGGGGGCCAGTCGCGGACGTGGTCGCGGCCCGGTCGCGGGCATAGACGAGAGCCAAGGCGTAGGCCCGGCCTGGGCTTGGCCGGTCGCGGGCACGCGCGTGGCCTGAGCGTGGGCGGGGCGCGGGGCCCAGGCACGGCGGGACCGGGTCGGTCGCGGGCGGGGGCTAGTCGCGGACGTGGGCGCGGCCCGGTCGCGGGCATGGGCGGGAGCCAAGGCGTAGGCCCGGCCTGGGCGTGGGCGCGGTGGCGCGGTGGCCCGGGCACGGCGGGGCGGAAGCGCCCTTCGGACGCCCGCCCCGGCCGCCGGGCCGAGCCCGGGGGCCAGGGGTGGGCGCGGTAGGCGACCACCGCACCCCGCCCGCTCAGCCGTAGCCGAGGGCGTGCAGCCGTTCGTCGTCGATCCCGAAGTGGTGGGCGATCTCATGCACGACGGTCACCTCCGTCTCCTGGACCACTTCCTCCCGCGTCTCGCTCATACGCAGCGTCGGCCCCCGGTAGATGGTGATCCGGTCCGGCAGTACGCCCGCGTACCACTCGCCCCGGTCCGTGAGCGGCGTCCCCTCGTACAACCCGAGCAGCTCGGGATCGTCGGCCGGTGGCTCGTCCTCCACGAACACGGCGACGTTGTCCATCAGCCGGGTCAGCTCCGGCGGAATCCGGTCCAGCGCCTCGGCGACCAGTTCCTCGAACTCCTCGCGCGTCATCTCCAACACGTGGCCATTGTCGGGCAGCGGGGCCCGGAAAGGCGCGGTGCGTGGCCCACTTCGTCGAAAGGCGAACGTTCCTGTTCGCCGAACGGACCCGGCCGTGGCTCCAGGTATGCGGCACCGGACGGCAGGGCATACGGGCCCAATGGCCCGCGAAACGCTCCGGCTGCTCCGCGCCACCGCTCAGCGCGCACGGGCTGCGGCCGCCTCCCTACGCACCATTCGCCGCGACCACCCCAACCGCTCCACCCACCGCTCCACCAGCCACTCCCCCAGCCGCCTCACCGCCCTGGTCCCGGCCCCACACCCCCGGCCGCTGGTCCGGGCCGCCGGGCTGGCCGTCGTGACCGTCCTCGGGGCGTGGATGGGGCTGCTGGTCGTCGGCAGCGTCCACACCTCCGTGGGCCCCATGGACACCCGGATGGCGCTGCGGCCGTCGTTCGTCGGCGGCACCAAGATCAATGTGTCTCCGCTCGGCGCGCTGGAGCTCGACAGCCATCACGCGCCGGTCCGGCTGGACGTCGATGTGGACCGGCTCGATCCGGTGCGTTCCGAGGCGCTCGTCGATCACCCCGAACGGCTCTCCGGCCTTCAGGAGGAGGTCGCGAGCGATGTCGCCCACGGCACCCTCGACCTCGCGGTGCGCTCCTGCGTCGCCGTCGTCTTCGGCGCCACCGCGCTGGGCCTGGCCGTCTACCGCCGCCCGCGCCGGGCGCTGGCCGCCGGGGGGCTGGCGCTGTCGCTGCTCGCCGCGTCGGGCGCCGCCGCGTACGCGACCTGGAACCCGAAGTCGGTGCTGGAGCCGCGCTACTCCGGGCTGCTCTCCAGCGCTCCGTCGGTGGTCGGCAACGCGCGCAGCATCGTCACGGAATTCGATGTCTACCAGCAGGAGTTGGCCAGGCTGGTGACCAATGTGACCCAGCTGTACGAGGTCACCTCGACCCTTCCCGCGTATCAGCCCGACCCGACGACGATGCGGGTGCTGCATGTCTCGGACGTCCATCTGAACCCGGCCGCCTGGCACATCGTCGAATCGCTGGTCCGGCAGTACAAGATCAACGTGATCGTGGACACGGGCGACACGATGGACCATGGCACCGCCGCCGAGAACGGCTTCCTGGACCCGGTCTCGACGCTCGGCGCGCCGTATGTGTGGGTACGCGGCAACCACGACTCGGCGACCACCCAGCGCTATATCGCCGCCCGTAAGAACGTCCATGTCGTCGACGACGGCACGGTGGCCACCGTCGGCGGACTGCGGATCGCGGGTATCGGCGACCCGCAGTTCACCCCGGACCGCTCCGTCGCCGCCTCCGGCGACCCGGCCGAGCACCGCGCGGGCCGACGGCTGGCCGACGCGATCCGGGCCCGGAAGGCGGCCGGTGACCCACCCGTGGACGTCGCCCTCGCCCATAACCCGGTCGCGGCCCGGGAGACCGACGGCACCGTCCCGCTCGCCCTCACCGGCCATGTCCACCACCGCCGTACGGAAGTCCTCCCGGGCGGCACCCGGCTGATGACGGAGGGCTCCACGGGCGGCAGCGGACTGCGCGCGGTGGACGACGGCGACCCCGACAAGGTCCAGGCGTCGGTCCTCTACCTGGACCGGGACACCCACCGGCTCCAGGCGTGGGACGAGATCGACCTCGGCGGTCTGGGCCTTTCGAAGGCCGAGGTCAGCCGCCATCTCCCGGCCGAGAACACCCCGGGGGCGACGTCGACACCCGGCACCGGGTAAACCGTTTTGGCGAACTTCCCCGGCATCCCATATGCTTCTCGCGTCCCCGAAAGCGCCGCCAGGCGCCCAGGTGAGCCATCGGCCCTCATCGTCTAGTGGCCCAGGACGCCGCCCTTTCAAGGCGGTAGCACGGGTTCGAATCCCGTTGGGGGCACAGATTCTCTATATCGCCGCAGGTCAGATACCCCATCGGGGCGACCTGCGGCGTTTTGTGTACCCGCTCCCGCACGGCCTCGTGAGCGGTCAGAACACGCTCCGAGGTCTGATACGCTGATCCAGCGACATCGACTCGGCGGAGCCCGGAAGAGCCCCTCCTGCGAAGGTCGCGGGGAATGCGAATCCACCGAGAGAAATCCCGTTGGGAACGCACGCCATCTTGTGCGAGACTCGTGCTCGTACACGCAAGGTCCTGTGGAGCAGTTTGGAGTGCTCGCCACCCTGTCAAGGTGGAGGCCGCGGGTTCAAATCCCGTCAGGACCGCTGCGGCTGGGTAGCTCAGTTGGTACGAGCGTCCGCCTGAAAAGCGGAAGGTCGCCGGTTCGACCCCGGCCCCAGCCACTGCCGTTGAACAGCAAAAAGGCCCCGACGGGTTCGCCCGTCGGGGCCTTTTGCGTGCTCACTACGCCAACGCGTACGCCAACGGTGTCAGGAGAGCCTGTCTCCGAGACTCCCGAGCGCCTTCCGCTGCTCGTCCAGCGAGGCATGGGCGTAGACCTTCATCGTCACCCCGATATCGCTGTGTCCAGCGATCTGCCGCACCACGTGCGGGGGCACGCCGAGGTCGAGCAGCAGGGTCACGCAGGTGTGGCGGAGGTCATGGAAACGCATCTCCAGCCCGAGGCGGCGGCGGAGCGGGTCCCAGCTCCGCCGGATGTTGTCCGGCTCGATGGGTGTGCCCACGCGGGAGGTGAAGACGAGCCCGGTTTCCTTCCACCGGATCCCGGCCGCCGCCCGCTCCTGCTTCTGCCGCTCCTGGTGCGCGATGAGCGCCTTGGTGACGAGCGCGGGCAAGGGAATCGTCCGGATCGATGAGTCGGTCTTGGGCATCACCAGCGTCAGCTCACCGTCCACCCGCTGAAGCGACCGTTCCACGATCAGCGATCCCCGGTCGAGGTCGACGGCATCCCACCGCAGCCCCAGCAGCTCGCCGCGCCGCATGCCCATGGCGAGGGCGACGACGTAGAGCGCGTGCAGCCGGTCGTCCTGGGACTCCTTGAGCAGTAGGCGAGCCTCAGCGACGCTGAGACCCTTCCCCGTCCCATAGGAGGGAGTGGGGACCTGTACGAGCTGGGCAACATTCCGCACGATCAATTCCTCCCGGACGGCGTTCTGGAGAGCGTTCCTCAGCACCGCATGGATCGACTGGACCATTCGGCGCGAGAGGTACGAGCCACAGCACTCCCCCGCCGCACAGCACACGGCCTTGTCGCGCGTCTCGTCCCAACCGTTCTTGCAGCACTGGCACTCAGTGGCCACGCGCCGGAGCCACACGCGAACCTCGGCGGCCCGAAGCGTCCGGATCTTCTTACGGCCAAGGCCCGGTGTCAGGTGGACGCGTACGACGCTCTCGTAGCCCTGGTACGTCTTCGGACGCCGCTGAGGCTTGACCACGGTGGCCAGCCAGTACGTCAGGTACTCCGCCATCTTCATGTTGGTGTCGGGGGTGGGAACCCCCTTGAGGTCCTGTGCCTGAAGCTCCGTGATCTTCGCGTGAACCTCCTCACGCGTCTTGCCATAGGCGGAGACCCGCTTGCGGATCCCGCTCGTCGTCATCACGTACGCGCGACCGTGATAGAGCCCGTCCTTGCGTTGCGTGATGCTGCCTTCGCCGTTGGCACGCTTGGCCACTTAGGCGGCCTCCTCGATCTGGTTGTGGATGAAGGTGCGGAGAGAGTCAGCGGGGATGCGGCGGGCCCGACCGACGGTGAAGCTCCGAAGCTGCCCGGAGCGAATGAGGTCGTAGACCTTGCTGCGGCTCAGCCGCAGGGCCGCCATAACCTCGGGGACGGTCACGGCCTCATAGGTAGAGGGGAGGGACATCGTCAGTTCCCTTCGTGCGCCCTGGCGGGCACAAAGGGCGCGAAGGGCGGAAAGCCTTCCGACCTGCGGGTTTGCCCGGCACTAAGTGGGGCGGGAAGTCGGGCGCTAAGTCCCTCCCCCACACTCCCCGGAGGTTCGCGCCCCACTTAGTGCCAGGCTTCGCGACTCGTGTTCTCACAGGTCACGGGGCTTATCGCCCTTCGCGCCCTTTGCGCCTCAGCCCGTGTAGGCGAGGACGGTGGTCGGGCGGCCACCCGTGGCTCGCTGGCTGCGGGAATAGCCGGGCTGGTCGAGCAGTGCGGCGGCGATGCGATCGCGCTCGGCCTTGCCCGCGTTCTTGAACAACCTGTGGATCTCCCTGCCGGTCAGACCGTCGGCTCCGGCAGCGCGGACGGCGGTGGCGAGTTTGTCCACCTTGGGGTCACCCGAGACGTTGCCGAGGAGGTGGACGGCGGACGCCCGGGCGTAGTCGAGGAGGTGCCAGGCGGCGCGCATGTGGTGCTCGGCGATGGTGTCGGTGTGGTCGCACAGGGCGTAGACCATCGCGACCCGCTGGACGTACGGGGCGGCGCGGGCGGTGAACTGGGCGATCACCCCGCCCACCGCATCGTCGTCACTGAGTGCCGGATACACCTCGTCGCAGTACATAGCCCACGCGTCCGGGCTGAACTTGACCTCTTCGACCCGGGCAGCGTCCGCGAGCACCGTGCGCCAGCCAGCGGCGAGGTTGGCCACCAGCTCCGGGCTGGCGCCGCGTGAGCCCGGCAGGATGAGGTTGCGTTGGCAGAAGATCGGCAGGAAGCGGTTGTAGGTGCCGCCCGCCATCTCGGAGTCCTGCATCTTGGCCCGGAACTCCTCGGGGGTGATGTGGCCGAGGATCGCGATGTGCGGGTCCGTGGCCTTGAGGGAGTCGCGAACCATCGAGCCGAGTGAGTCCCCGTCCCATGCCTGCCGCAGCACGCCCGGCAGGCTGCTGCCCTCGCGTCGCCCACGGCTCATGGTCACCGCGTACTCCGATTCCAGGACCCACAGCCGCTTGTCGACGCTGGCGTGGGACGCGTCCTCGCTGTCGTCGTCCTTGACGTACTCGATCAGCCCTTCCCCAGAGTTCAGACCGCGTGGGGTGTGATCAGGGCCGAAGAAATCCGGCAGGGCCTCGGCGAGCACCCGCCGAGCAGTCGACGTCGCCGACCCCTTCCGGCCCGAAGATGTGGGGCCGATCGTCAACGCCCAGATCAGGCACGGGTGCCGGTCGTTGCCCACCATCAGGTGCGGGCGGCGGCCGATGACCGCTCCGGCCGCTGACAGCAGGTTCACCAGCACCGCGACCGGGTCCGCCTCGCTCGTGGGATCCAGCTCGCGCACTGTCTCGCCAACCCACCCGCAGAACACATCCGGATGTGGCGTCGGCCCCGGCCGATGCGGACGACGGATCCCCTGGCGCGCGTCGTAGAGCGGGTTCGGGGGTCCCGTCGGAGTGCCGGCACTACCGTCCTCCTGCGCTGCCGGGCTGACGGTGAGTTCAGTGACTTCGGCCAGCACAGCGGCCCGGACGTGCTCCGCGTCCGAGCCAGGCTCAGCCGCCATCTGCACGATGCGGGTACCGGCCTCGATGAGGCGGCGGCGGTCGGCCTTGTCCCGCACGATCTCGGCGTAGTACTCGGCGTTGGCGGCGGTCGGCACAGCCTGCACGAGGGTGTGCAGGTAGCTCGCGCCACCGACGCGGGCCAGATCGCCACGCTTGTCGAGGTGGTGCGTGAGGGTGATGGGATCGACGGGCTGGCCCTGGTCGTGCAGCTCGCGAATGGCGCAGTGAATCGTCTCGTGCGCGGGCCGGTAGTGGTCGGCAGCGTCCATTGCTGCGGCCACATCATCGATGGCGGCAGCGGACAGCAGCATGGCGCCCAGAACGGATTGCTCGGCATCGAGATCCTGCGGGGGCATCCGGTCACTGCGAGGCTCGGCGCCACCGTGCAGCGCGCGCACGTTGTCGTACGGCGACGGGGCGGGCTCGGGTGCCATTATTGAGTCCTCCTGTCTGTCTTCGGACGGGCGGGGAGAACCGGGGCGGCGGGCTGTCCTTGGCTGGGAGGCCGCCGCCCCGGTGCGTCACTTCTTGGTCTTGGGGTGGAAGAGCTTGATGGACAAGCCCACGCCGACCGGACCGGCGGCCGAGCCGATGAGAGCGGCGGTGCGCGCGGCGAACTCGAAGAGCGCGAGGGCAGCGGCGACCGTGCCCATGACCCCGAACGCCCCGGCGAGCCCGACGGCGATCGGCATCACGTAGGCCCGTGCAGGTCGACGCGGCGCGGCGGTGGTCTGGACGATGACGAAGGGCTGACCCTCGGCCTGTCGGTAGAGGTCGGCAGGGATGTGCGGGGCCATCGGCCCTAGGGTGACGTTCGGCGGTTCCTGGCGGCGCATGGCTGCCTCCCTTAGTTGCCGATGTCGGTGAGTGCGTCGGTGATGGACGTGACGGTCTTGGTCACGGTGGGAGCGGCGTCGGTGTTGGCGAGGTAGAAGCCGAACAGCACGGCGACGACGGCAGCGCCGGTGCGCAGGTGCCCGCCCTTGAGCAGGACACCCAGGCCGAGGGCGAGCAGCAGCACCAGGGAGACGGTGACGGTCATGGTGGGGCTCCTTTCTGGGAGCGGGTCAGCGAGTGCCGTCGCGGTGGATGCGGGCGGCGCGGTTGTAGAGCCAGCGACCGGCGCGTATGCGCTTGCCGGTGGTCTTGCAGCGGCGGCAGGTCTTGCCGGGCTTCGGGCGTCCCTTGCGGTCGGTGGTGATGGCGCGGCCAAAGCCGTTGCACTTGCGGCAGGTGCCGAACGGGCTCGCCGCACACACCGCCGCGTAACCGAGTGTGACGAGCAGCAGGCAGGCGATAGCAAGGAGCGTGAGGGTCATCGGGAGCCTTCCCGGGCCGTTTTCGGGGTTTCCGCTGGTGGGGTGCTATGCGCTAGATTCCTGGTGGGAGCCGATGCGGGGTGCTAGCGGGGGTGCTACCGGTAGCAGGTGCCCCCGCTACCGGTAGCGGGCCCCGGGGGCTAGGCCGCGCCCCGGTTTTCGTCACGCTCCGCGATCGCCTTCATGAGGTCTTCGCGGACGATGCCGCGCCGGGTGGTGCGGGCGCCGTCGTCCGTCGTCCCGGCGATACCGGTGGTCTTGATGCCGTGCGGCTTGAGCGCGCTGGTGACGTTCTCGCCCTTCCAACCGCCGTAGACCTCCGGTCGCAGCTCCGCCAGCCGGGCCGCAATCCGCTCGTTCCACACCCGCTCTTCGCTGACCGGCACGACGGCGGCGACGTCGGCGAGCAGGTCATACGACGGCCCGGCGGTGGTCTCGTCGTCCTCGCCGAGGGCGAAGCCGGACAGGGTGTTCTCGGCCTTGCGCAGCGCGTGGGCGCGCTGGGCGATGGCGTGGGTGGCGTTGTCGTCCAGGTAGGCGGTGCGGACCACGACCGGGAGCGGGGCGGCGCCGCCGAGGTAGCCGTTGCCCGCGTCGATCTCGGGGCGGAAGGCGGTGGCGCGCACGCCGTTCTTGTACGCGCTGGTGCCCAGGATCATGTCGTTCTCGACCTGACCGGCGACCCGCAGGCAGAAGCGAATGGAGACGTTGCCGCTGATGCCGGTGGGCAGCGAGTCCTTGTCCGGCCGCTGCGTGGCCAGCACGAGGATGACGCCCAGCGCGCGCCCGAGCTTGATGATGAACTCGGCGTCCTCGCCTGCCTGCTTGCCGTACTTGGCGTGGGCGAACAGGTTCTGGCACTCGTCGAAGACAGCGAGCAGCGGCCACAGCTTCAGCGACCGCTTGTTGGCGATCTCACGGGTGATGCGCTTGTCCGGGCACAGGTCCCGGGGCAGCTTCTTGATGGCGGCGGCGCGGCGCATGACTTCCTCGCGCAGCAGCTTCAGGGAGTCGGCCGCGTACTTGATCGAGTCGTCATCGATACCGGAGACGAACCGGTGGGAGACGCAGGCAAGGGAGTCCAGGTCTCCGGTGCCCTTGTTCTCGTGCAGCCACAGTTCCACCGACGGGTCCAGCGCCGCGCCGCAGGCCAGCACGCGCACCGAGGCGGTCTTGCCCTGGCCAGGCTGGGAGCCGATCAGGACGTTGTGCTGGATCAGCGGCACCGACTGGGCCCGGCCGCGCGGGTCCAGACCGAACGGCACCCGCTTGAACACGTCATGACGGCGGGCGCTGGCAAGCTGCCACTTGACGATGCCGGTCTTGGACAGGTCCCGGTCACCCACCCACAGGATCAGCCGCCCCTCGTGCTCGTTGGGGTCAGCGTCCGGCCACACACACCCCAGCGGGCGCCGCAGACCGGAAGCGAGCCGTGCCCGGCGGTCGGCCACGTCCGCCACCGTCACACCCAGCGGCAGATCAATGTCCGCACGCCAGCCCGGCCCCTCACGGGTGATCGGGGAGACGAACTTGATCCCGTCCCCGCCCTTGGCCACCGCCGAAGCGATCTGGCCGATGCCGATGGACGCCATGGCCTTGACCACGATGTCGCTGGTCAGCTTCTGCACCTCGGTCTTGATGACCGCCCGCGTCCCCAAGGGCGCATCCGCCGGAGCCCCGAGCCAGCCCAGCCCCAGCATCGCCACAGCCGCCGCAATGAACTGCGTGCCCGGCTCGGCACCGTAGACCAGGAACAAGGCCGTGCCCCCGGTGACCAGGGCGCCCAGCAGCGTGACGAGCATGCGCAGCCGTACCCGGCGGTCGCGCTGCCGGGACAGTTTCAGGTACAGCTCGGAGTTCTCCCGCCGCGCCTCGGCCTGCCGCAGCGGCTCGCCCTCGGCGTCCACCGACCATCGGCCGACCCTGGCCAGGGCGTTGATCAGTCCGCGCGGGGAGCGCCAGATGAGCTTGGGCACGTACAGGAACGGCACCCGCACCGCGTGGAAGGCGATGGTGTGCCCGACGTGGCCCGCCAGCCACTTCATCGCGTCCTTGAACTCCGCCCCCGACTTCACCCACGCGGGGAGCACGTCGAGCCGCTTGGAGTCGCGGATACGGTCGATCACCCCAGGGCCCGACCGAGTCGGCGCCCGACGGTCCACCAGAGTCGGGGCCGAGTCGTCCGACTCCCCCGCCCCGGGGTCGGCCGACTCGGTCGGCTGGGAGTCGGCCGACCGGTCGGCGTTGAGGTCGGCCGACTCGGCACGAGCCGATCGGGCCTTGTTCAGGTCGACCACGTCACTGGTGGAGTCGGCCGCAATCTCGGCCTCAAGCCGGTTGAAGAGTTCGTTGTCGTCGTCGGGGTGCTTCACTGGGATTCCTTCCATTGGGAGGAGAGGCGGGGCCCGGCCGTCGCTTTGGTCGGTTGAGACCGGGCCCCGTCGGTTACAGGTCGAACAGTCCGCCCTGACCGAAGTCAGGGCCGGTACGGGCCGCGCGCTGGGCGGCGCGGCGGGTGGCGTCGTGGCAGTCCGGGCACCACGCGCGCAGATCGGTCGCCGGGATCCCGGCCGCCACACGCGCGGGAGTGAGCGGATTGGCAGGGGCGGCGAGCAGCCGCACCGGGCCCCGGTGCTTGCTGGCGTGCTGGTCGTGCTCGCGCGGGCAGCGCCCCTTGGCCTTGGTGTGCGGGTTGCCGCACTGGCCGGTGCACTGGCAGCGGTATCCCGCGGTTTCCATCACCGGTCGCCACGCGGCCGCGTACACGATCGGCTCAGTCATGCCGCCACCCCCTCAGCGACACCAGCCGCCTCAGCCCGCTCGGTCAGCAACGCGTCCCGCAGCACACGGGAGTTAGCGGCCGAGCAGCGCAGCGCGGTCCGGATCGCCTCCGCATTGATCGCGTCATCCGCCCAATCGGCCGTGACCTCACGCGCCTCGGCCAGCAGCTCCGCCGGGGTCCGCTGCGCCTTCGCCTTGGCCTTACTGGGGCGCTTCCGCGACGGCTTGGGGGTCTCAGCCTTCGGCAGCTCGGGCGGCTGCGGAGCGGCGGGCGGCGGTTCCTCGCTCGCCGGGCTCAGCTCGCCGAGCTTGAGTAGGACCCGTTCCCGACGCGGGGTCTTCGACCGCCACCGCCGACCGTGCCGCTCGCGCAGATCCGCACGGGCCAACTGCCGCTCACGCTCCCGCCCCAGCGCCTCGGAGTAGGAGGTGATCTCCCACAGCGTCATCCGGCGCCACAGGGCGAAGGTGGAGGGGAAGGCCAGCAGCCAGCGGGAGCGGCGGATCTTCTCCATTCGGCGGCCGGTCACCGCGCCGATCCGGGAGGCGTATACGTGGGCGGCCACCTCGGAGAGCACCACCCACAGCAGCGGCATCGTGCCGTGCGCGAGCTTCGCCGACAGTGAGTGCCCGGCAGCGACGTTGAGCCAGCACGTCACCCCAGTCAGCCCCCACGGCACGAACCGCACCCAGCCCAACGGCATGTCCGTGCGGATCAGCAGCAGGAACGCGGCGGTGAACACCGGGATCGCGGTGTCGATGCCGACCGGCAGCATCCATGGGGAAGCAAAGCCCCAGCGGGCCCCGGCGTCGGATACAGCCTCGAACGAGGAAGCCAGCCCCAGACCGCCCACACCGGCCGCCAAGACGGCCACGGCGCCCAACAGGACCCGCTCACCCTTGCTCAGCGGCGGCACATCGGGCCGCCCGTCGGTGGTCGTCAGGGGGCTCACAGCGCACCCCCCACAGCGATACCAGCGGCCACGATGAACAGGGCACCGGCCATGAGCGTCAGGTCCACCGCGCGCCGCAGGCGGCCGAACTTGGCCACCGCGATCCGGGACAGTACGGCGATGTGCTCCGGGCGCCTGTCCTGCCCAAGCTCCGCACGGATCTGTTCCGAGGTGAGCCCCGCCCAGCGCGGGAAACCAACCGGCCGCGTGCCACCCAGGTTCGGGCGAACCGTGCCCAGCAGCACCGCCGCAGCAGCAACCAGGAGGGCGGCACCCACGCCCCCGGACACCAGGGCAGCCACCGGGAGGCGCAGGCTCGTCGCGACCGACCACACGCCTGCCAGCAGCGCGCCGATGAAGGCGAGCAACAACGATGCTTTGTTGTCCGTGCGCGAGATCTCCGCCTTCACCTCCGCGTGGGCGGCGGTCAGGTTGGCGTCCGTCCGGTCTACCGGCGCGGCGGCCGTCGTCTGCTCGCTCATGCCGCTTCCCCCGTCCCCGAAGAACGGCCGGCACGGGCAGCGGACCGCAGCAGCGGCACCGTCTGCGTCAGTTGCTCCGCGTACAGCGCGTCCCACCCAGCGACGTCATCGCCAGCGGCCGCAGCCTCACGCAGGTCCTCAAGAACCTCTCGCGCCACGTCCAGGCGCGCCGCTCGCTCCTCGTCTGTCTCGGGCCACATCGGGCCCACGAACAGCTCGCGGTCGATGCCGACGGGCCCGTCATCGAACCCGAAGGCCAACTCAACGAATTCGGCGGTCGTTGCCGCCTCCTGATCGCCTACGTAGGTACGCATTGAAGATCTCCAGATCTTTGGTTGAGCAGGGAGACCCCGAAGCGGCGGGACTGTCCTTGGCTGGGAGGCCGCCGCATGGAGGAGACACGGTCCGGCGGACCGTGCTGAGCACTCGTTTGGAGACGAGTGGTCATGGCCCTCGGCGCCTCCCCAGATGGGGAGGCGCCGGGGACCAAAAGCACTCGTTTGATCAGCACTCTGTTGAGCTCTCAAGGAACGGACGCTGCCTTTGGGCCCCTGTCACAGGACCCTCCGGGCGTTCGATGACGCGGTCATGCAGGAGCGACCGGCTCCCGTTTCCGGGCGCTGCGCTCTTGAACTAGCTTGCACTAGCTCAAGCTAGTACACAACCCCGACGTGCCATCGGCCCATAGCGCGGGCCGGTCGATACCCTCGAAGCCATGAGCGGTGTGGCGAGCGACCCAAGACCCAAGCCGGTGAAGGTGGCCGACGCGATGCGCGGCCGGATCAAGGACCACAGGTTCCCGGACGGCAAGCTGCCGACCGTCAAGGAGCTGGCCGAAGAATTCGGATATGCCACGCAGACCGTGCGGGACGGCATGCTCATCCTCATCGAAGAGGGTCTAGTTGTCTCTGCGGGAAATCGCGGATATTTCATCGCAGAGGCCAACCAAGAGTTTTCAGCTCCTAAGCGAGACGTGGGAGAAGAACTCAAGGAAATGCGCCTCCAGATTCAGGCATTGACTGAGCGAGTAGCGGAACTCGAAGAGCGCGCCGACTCGGCTGGTGCGTGATCTGGAATAACCATGCAGGACGCGAGCCTGTGAAATAAGTGACAACAGGGGGTCGGCAAGATCGGACAGGGGACACCAGAGGTGTCACCGCTCTGTCCTCTTGCCTGTCCCCCTGTCCGATGGGAAGACTCGCGGTAGGTACTCGGAGGAGGGTGAGATGAGCGACGGCAGGCCCGCATGGGCGCAGCGCATCGCAGCCGAACGTACGGCGCGCGACTGGTCCCAGCTCGACGCGGTGAAGGCGCTGCGTGCCCACGCGCCATCGGAGCTGCCAGCCGACGACAGCATGGTGCGGCAGTGGAAGCGCTGGGAGGCCGGTGCCATGCCGGGCGAGTTCTACCGCCCCATCATCGCGGCCACGTTCGGGACCGTCACGCACGCGCTTTTCCCCGCACCATCTCGCAGGAATGGCGACGAAGAAATCCTTGTTGCGAGCGGCATGGAGACGCTCGAAATCGTCGGACGGCTCAATAGGTCCGACGTCGACAACGCCACCCTAGACGCACTCCGGATCACCACAGACCGCCTTTGCTCGGAATACCCGCACTTGCCGAGCGAACAGCTCCTCATCGAGGGTCGGCAATGGCTTAAGCGGGTTGTTGACCTCGCCTCGAAGAACCTCACACTCGCGCAGCACCGCGAAGTACTCGCGCTGTCCGGCTGGCTGGCGCTCCTCGTGGGTTGCGTGGAGTACGACACCGGGAATCGCCACGCGGCGGAGTCCACCCGCCGTGCCGCCCTGTCACTGGCCACGGAATCTGACCACGCCGAGGTGGCGGGCTGGGCCCATGAGATGCGCGCGTGGTTCGCGCTCACCACGGGCGACTACAAGGGGGTCATCGCGGCGGCCCAGGCCGGGGCGGAGCAAGCAGCGCACCACGGCGTGGCCGTGCAGCTCGCCGGACAGGAGGCAAAAGCGTGGGCCCGGCTCGGCGACCGCCGACAGGTCGAGGTCGCCCTCGATCGCGGGCGGCGCCTGCTTGAAGGCATGCCACACCCGGACAACCTCGATCACCACTTCGTGGTGGACCCAGCGAAGTTCGACTTCTACGCGATGGACTGTTACCGGCTCGTCGGCGAGGACAAGCTAGCTCGGACCCTGGCCGATGAGGTGCTGCGGGTCGGTACGGACTTCGACGGCATGGAACGCTCGCCGATGCGGAACGCCGAAGCGCGGGTCACGCTGGGCGTGACGGCGGCCCGTGAGGGCGATCTCGAACAGGCGCTCATCCACGGCGAACGGGCACTGCAAGGTGACCGGCAGTCCGTCCCATCGCTCATCATGACCAGCCGGGAACTGGCGGCCGTGCTCCGGCAGCGGTACGCCACGGAGCCCGCCGCCCAGGAGTACCTGACTCACCTGCGAGACCTCGGCCAGGCCAAGCCCGGCTTCCTCCCCTCGTAGACCAGCAAGGACAGTCTCAGGCCAGCCTGTCCGGCACAATGCACGCCATGGATGCGGGGGGTGTGGCGCTTGTAGGCGCCATCGCGGCTGTTCTAGGAGCAATCGTGGGCGCTGGGGGCGCGATTTACGCGGCTCGCCTGACGGGGCGCTACCAGACGAAGTCTCAGCACACCCACTGGCGGCGTCAGGGCCAACGAGACGCCTACATGGCGTTTCTCACCGCCGTAAGTGAGTTCTACGACCTGGGTCGCGCCGCAGCGGAGAGGGCACTGCTTGACCAAGCGATACCGCCCGGATCCGCAGACCGATTCAGGTCGTTGATCAGCAACATCGAAAAGGCTCTGTTGCTTGTCGAGATGGAGGGACCGGGCAAAGCCGCTGAGGCTGCGGCACGGGTAGTCCGCTGCATCGCACTCTGGCAGACGGCCCTTCTAGCCCGAGAGCTGCGAACCAGCCGTGGGCTACCTCCCCGAACAGACATCCCAACAAGCGAAGAGGTGGAGAGCGACGTAAACGCGGCCGTCGGAGCCTTCAAACGCGCCGTGCGGGAGGTGCTCGACGCTCCGGACGCGTCCGCAGGCAGAGCCTAAGCATGGTCGAGTCCTACGTTCGCCAACGAATACCCGGACCGTCACTCGTACGGGTTGGCGTACGCCAACCCGTACGCCAACAGCAGCAGACAACCACGATCAACGGAGCACCCCCAGGCACCCCACGACCGGGCCCAGCCGGGCCCCGGCACGGCCTGAAAAGCGGAAGGTCGCCGGTTCGACCCCGGCCCCAGCCACTGCCGCAGAAAGGCCCCGACGGGTTCTCCCGTCGGGGCTTTTTCCGTGCTCACTACGCCACCGCCTTGGCGCGGGACGGCCGCCTCGGACGACGACTCGGAAAATCGGTTGATCAAGAACGGACCGCCTTCCTAAAGTCCTGAACGGCCCCCTTCGGTCAGACCATGCGCGACGCAAGTCGCTTCCGAAGGTGGTCCATCCAGGAGCTCCGCGCCCATCGGCCGCGGCGCTCCGCCCGGAGCCGCCCGGCAATGCGGCGCCAGGGGTACGACCAGTGCCTCATGAGTAAGTTGGGGGAACAAGACATGGCAGGTTCGAAGACGAAGGTCCTCATGGGCCGCCTCGGCCGCGGCGCGGTCCTCGGGTTCGCCGCGACGACCGCGATCGTCGCCCTGGGAGCCGTCCCGGCTCATGCGCAGGAGCGCTCCGCGGTCGAAGCCCAGGGCTGGAGCTGCGACTCGGGCCGCATCTGCATGTACGAGGATGCCAGCTACACCGGGAGCAAGTACGTCAGCTGGAAGCCCACCGGCACCAACAAGAAGTACCAGATCGACGGTTGGGACGGTGACAACGAGATCACGTCGCTGATCAACAACACCGGCTACAACGTCCGGATCTACGACAACGACGACTACTCGGGCTACTCGATCTGCGTCAGGCCGCACACGTCCATCAACAACCTGAAGCGCGGCTGGGTCTTCAACGACAAGGCCGAGAGCGCCAAGACCGTCGCCCGCTGCTGAGCGGAAGTCGTCGGCCGAAGCCCCCTCCGGGATCGTTCGGAGGGGGCTTCCCTCGTCGCCCACGCCGCCGCGGCACGGTTGCCTTTCCGATGATCGGAATGGGGTAGAGTTGATCTCGCAACGCCGCCCCGACGGGCAGCGGTTGATGCGTCGGTCGTCTAAGGAAAGATGCTCGCCTCCAAGCGAGAGATGTAGGTGCAAGGCCTGCTCGGCGCTCCGGTGAAGGTCCCCCTCCGCACAGACGGAGGGGGACCTTCTGCTGTTCCGGACCACCGGCCGTCCGTCACGTCCGCGACGGACGCTCCGGTGCCGCCCTCGGCGGCCGGGCACCCGGGTGCCCATGGCGCCAGATCCAGAAGACCGCCATCGAGACCACCGACCACCCCGCCAGCACCAGGAACGGGAACGCGTGCTGGTGGCCGCCGAAGTAGATCGCCGTGTGCTGGGCGTTCACCGAGGCGCCCGGCGGCAGCCAGCGGCCGACGCGGCCCAGGAGGGACGGGAGCAGCGGCCAGGAGACCGCGCCGCCCGACGAGGGGTTGCCCAGCAGCACCATCAGCCCCCAGGTCGGGATCAGCGCCCAGCGTCCGAAGAGCACGTTGAACATCGAGAAGACCAGCCCGGACGTGAACATGGTCAGGGCCAGGATCGACCAGGACTCCAGGAACGGGAGGTCCAGCGTGCCCAGCCCCCAGTCCACGACCGCCGCGATGGAGAAGCCGCCGAGCACCGCGTAGGCGATCATGAAGCCGATACGTTCGAGCGGTCTCAGCCCCGAGGCGTTCACGCTCAGCTGGACCGCGCCCAGGAAGCCGATGATCACGGCGGCGAGCGTGATGTAGAAGACCGCGAGACCGCGCGGGTCGCCCTCTTGCAGCGGTTTGAGGTCCCTGACCCGGACCGGGACATCGGCCGCCCGGCCCACCTTCCCGGCGGCCGACGTGAGCACCTGGGCGACGGTCGCGCCGGCCGCGGAGGAGACGTCCAGTTCGACGCCGCGGCCGTGCATCCGCAGCACCGCGAAGACCTTCTGGTCCTCGATGGCCCGGTGGGCCGCGGCGAAGGAGGGGTACTCATGCAGCCGGAGCGAGGCGCCCAGGGCCTTCTCCATACCGCCGATGAACGCCATCCGGGAGGCGGTGCCCCGGTCGGCGGGGATCACCGCGGTGGGGATCTGGCGCGGGGTGGGGTTGGCGAACGCGAAGGTGTACGAGCCCGCGAAGAGCCCCGCGCCCGCCGAGATGATCAGCACGATGACGGTGGCCGGGAGAAAGGCCGAGTGCGTGAAGCGCGCCCAGGCCGACGACGCGGAGCGCTTCGCGGCCTCGGCCGCCTCCCCGGGGCCGGGCCGCCGCCCGGGGTCCGGGCCTCCGGCCCTGTCCGCCTTGTCATCCGCCATGCGCTCACGCTAAAGCGGCATCACGGGCATATCGCGCAACACGGCCCGAACGGAAATGGTTCGCCAGCCGATTTCCCGAGGTGAGATCCTGGGGTCCGTATGTCCACCACGCCTGCCCCCGCCCTGCCCGCCCTGCTGGACCGGCTTCCCGAGCTCATGCTGCGTGACCAGCAGCGGCTGGGTCGCCGGCTCGACGGCGCGCGCCGGATCCGTAAGCCCGAGGCCCGTACGGCCGTCCTCGGCGAGATCGCCCAGGAGATCGAGCGCGCCGAGCTGCGGGTCGCGGACCGCCGTGCCGCGGTGCCGGACATCACCTATCCGGAAGAGCTGCCGGTCAGCCAGAAGAGGGACGACATCCTGGCGGCCGTGCGCGATCACCAGGTGGTGATCGTCGCGGGCGAGACCGGCTCCGGCAAGACCACCCAGATCCCCAAGATCTGTCTGGAGCTGGGACGCGGGGTGAAGGGGCTCATCGGCCACACCCAGCCCCGCCGTATCGCCGCCCGTACGGTCGCCGAGCGGATCGCCGAGGAGGTCGGGACGCCGCTGGGCGAGTCGGTCGGCTGGAAGGTCCGCTTCACCGATCAGGTGAGCCCGGACACCCACATCAAGCTGATGACCGACGGCATTCTGCTCGCCGAGATCCAGACCGACCGCGAGCTGCGCCAGTACGACACGATCATCATCGACGAGGCCCATGAGCGCAGCCTCAACATCGACTTCCTGCTCGGCTATCTCGCCCAGCTCCTCCCCCGCCGCCCCGACCTCAAGGTCGTGATCACCTCCGCGACCATCGATCCCGAGCGCTTCTCCCGCCACTTCGGCGACGCGCCGATCGTGGAGGTCAGCGGGCGTACGTATCCGGTCGAGGTGCGCTACCGGCCGCTGCTGGAGGAGGGCGGCGAGGACAGCGACCGCGACCAGATCACCGCGATCTGCGACGCGGTCGACGAGCTCCAGGCCGAGGGCCCCGGCGACATCCTGGTGTTCCTCTCCGGTGAGCGGGAGATCCGGGACACCGCCGACGCGCTGAACAAGAAGCAGCTGCGGTCGACCGAGGTGCTGCCGCTGTACGCGCGGCTGTCCCACGCCGAGCAGCACCGGGTCTTCCAGCGGCACACCGGCAGACGGATCGTGCTCGCCACGAACGTCGCGGAGACCTCGCTGACCGTCCCCGGTATCCGCTATGTGATCGATCCGGGTACCGCCCGGATCTCCCGCTACAGCCACCGCACCAAGGTCCAGCGGCTGCCGATCGAGCCGGTCTCGCAGGCCAGCGCCAATCAGCGCAAGGGCCGCTGCGGCCGTACCAGCGACGGCATCTGCGTCCGGCTGTACTCCGAGGACGACTTCCTCACCCGCCCGGAGTTCACCGACGCCGAGATCCTGCGGACCAACCTCGCCTCCGTCATCCTCCAGATGACCGCCGCCGGGCTCGGTGAAATCGAGAAGTTCCCGTTCATCGACCCGCCGGACCGGCGCAACATCAAGGACGGCGTCCAGCTCCTGGAGGAGCTGCACGCGCTGGACGGCAAGCAGAAGGATCCGCGCAAGCGGCTGACCGCGGTCGGCCGCAAGCTGGCCCAGCTGCCGGTGGACCCGCGGCTGGCCCGGATGGTGCTGGAGGCGGACCGTAACGGCTGTGTGCGCGAGGTCATGGTGATCGCGGCCGCGCTGTCCATCCAGGACCCGCGCGAACGCCCCTCCGACAAACAGCAGCAGGCGGACCAGCAGCACGCCCGCTTCAAGGACGAGTCGAGCGACTTCCTGGCCTTCCTCAACCTGTGGAAGTACATCAGGGAGCGGCAGCGGGAGCTGTCCTCGTCCGCCTTCCGCCGGATGTGCCGTCAGGAGTTCCTCAACTACCTGCGGATACGCGAATGGCAGGACATCTACAGCCAGCTGCGCACAGTCGCCAGGACGATGGACATCCAGCTGTCCGAGCAGGACGCGGCGCCCGATCACATCCATACGTCGCTGCTGGCGGGGCTGCTGTCGCATGTGGGCCTCAAGGACACCGACAAGAACGAGTACCTGGGCGCGCGCAGCGCCAAGTTCGCGGTCTTCCCCGGGTCGGCGCTGTTCAAGAAGGTGCCGCGCTGGGTGATGTCGGCCGAGCTGGTGGAGACGTCCCGGCTGTGGGCGCGGGTCAATGCCAAGATCGAGCCGGAGTGGATCGAGCCGCTCGCCGAGCACCTGGTCAAGCGCACCTACAGCGAACCGCACTGGGAGCAGAAGCAGGCGGCGGTGATGGCGTACGAGCGGGTCACGCTGTACGGCGTACCGATCGTCGCCCAGCGGAAGGTCAACTACGGCCGGATCGACCCGGAGACCTGCCGCGACCTGTTCATCCGTAACGCCCTGGTCGAGGGCGACTGGCGGACCCACCACCAGTTCTTCCAGGACAACCGGAAGCTGCTGGGCGAGGTGGAGGAGCTGGAGCACCGGGCCCGCCGCCGCGACATCCTGGTGGACGACGAGACCCTCTTCGACTTCTACGAGCAGCGCATCCCCGAACACGTGGTGTCCGGCGCCCACTTCGACTCCTGGTGGAAGCACAAGCGCCGCGAGGAGCCGGAGCTTCTCAACTTCGAGAAGTCGATGCTCATCAACGAGCGGGCGCAGGACATCACCAAGGACGCCTATCCGGACTCCTGGCGGCAGGGGAAGCTCAAGTTCCCGGTGACGTACCAGTTCGAGCCGGGCGCGGACGCGGACGGGGTGACCGTCCATATCCCGCTCCAGGTGCTCAACCAGGTCACCGCGGACGGCTTCGACTGGCAGATCCCGGGGCTGCGCGAGGACCTCACCACCGAGCTGATCCGGTCGCTGCCCAAGCCGGTACGGCGCAACTACGTCCCGGCGCCCAATTACGCCAAGCGGTTCCTGGAAAGCGCTGTCCCCCTCCAGGAACCGCTGACCGCGGCGCTCGGCCGGGAGCTCCAGCGGATGGTGGGCGTACGGATCGAGCCGGAGGACTGGGACTGGTCGAAGGTCCCGGACCATCTGAAGATCACCTTCCGGGTGGTCGACGAGCGGCGCCGCAAGCTGGCCGAGGACAGGGACCTGGAGGCGCTGAAGCAGCGGCTGAAGCCCAAGACCCGGGCGGCGATCTCCAAGGCGTTCGAGACCTCGAAGCAGTCGGCCGGGACCGAGCAGCGCAGCGGGCTGACCCGGTGGACGATCGGGGCCCTGTCGCGCACCTTCGAGACCCGCCGCGGGGGCCAGCCGGTCAAGGCGTATCCGGCGCTGGTGGACGAGGGCGCGTCGGTGGCGGTGCGGCTCTTCGACACCGAGGCCGAGCAGCGGGAGGCGATGTGGCGGGGCACCCGTCGGCTGATCCTGCTCCAGCTGCCGGCCAGCCCGGCCAAGTTCGTCCAGGGCAAGCTGTCCAACCAGGCAAAGCTGGCCCTCTCGGCCAGTCCGCACGGCAGTGTGCCCGCCCTCTTCGAGGACTGTGTGGCGGCGTCGGCCGACCGGCTGATCGCGGCGCGTGGCGGCCCGGCGTGGGACGAGGAGTCCTTCCGCAAGCTCTTCGACGCGGTGCGCGCCGATCTGATGGACGCCACGCTGGACACCGTCCGCAAGGTCCAGGAGGTGCTGGCCGCCTGGCAGTCGTGCGAGCGGCGGCTGAAGGCCACCACCAGCCCGGTGCTGCTGTCGTCCCTCCAGGACATCCAGGAGCAGCTCTCACGGCTGATCACGCCGGGCTTCGTGACCGCCCACGGGGTGCGCCGCCTCCCGGACCTCATGCGCTATCTGGTCGCCGTGGACCGGCGGCTCCAGCAGCTCGCGGCCAACGCCGAGCGGGACCGCACCCGGATGGCGAAGGTCCACGAGATGCAGGACGAATACGCCTGGCTGCTGGAGCAATTCCCGGCCGGGCGTCCGGTGCCCCAGGAGGCGCTGGAGATCCGCTGGATGATCGAGGAGCTGCGGGTGAGCTACTTCGCCCATGCCCTCGGCACCGCCTATCCGGTCTCCGACAAGCGGATCGTGAAGGCGATCGACGCGGCGGCGCCCTGACCGCGAGGGGTGTCCCGCGGGGGTGTTCCGAGGGGCCGCTCGGGTGCTGCTCAGGGGCCGCCGGAGGGGCGCCGGGCGCGAGTTCGACCGCACCCCCTGACCTGCTGTAGAGTCTGGGACGCAAGCGCACAACAGCGCGGCGCGGACGGCAGGTCCGTAGGCGCCACTGTTGGTCCTGTGGAGCAGTTTGGAGTGCTCGCCACCCTGTCAAGGTGGAGGCCGCGGGTTCAAATCCCGTCAGGACCGCCTCATCGAAGGCCCGGATTCCCAGTGGATCCGGGCCTTTTGGCATCTTGACGGCCACTCGCGGCCGGCGGTACCCAGACAAGAAGGTGTGGTGGGGGTGCGCGGGAGGTGCGGCGTATGACGACGTCCGCGAAGCATGAGACAAGGGCGCTGCTGCGCGCCCATCTGGCGGCCGCCACGAGCTACCGCCATCTGACCCGGCACTGCCCGATCTGTCATCGGCTGCTGCGGCTGGCGATGGAGCCGACGGCGGCCGCCGAGGGACGGGACGGGGACCGGGAGGAGCCGGTGGCATCGGTGGACCCGGCGGCGCGGGAGTCCGGCCAGGAAGCGGGCCCTTCCGCTCCGTCCTCAACTTGGTAAGCCCTTACCGCAGTTGCCATTACCGCAGCGGCAAGGACAGAAACAAGTACCCGATAGTGTGACGGGAGTCACCGCATGGGTTTCCGGCGAGCCGGAACTTATGCCCCCCTCACAACGGGTCAATTTAATATGTGCAATTGCACGCCCTGTCCGAGCCACCGCCGGAGCCCCTCCGGGACCCCGCGACCGGCCCGGAGCGCCACCCCTCGGGGCGGTGCGGCGACGCTCGGCGACACCTCCGGGGCACCCATCATCCCCCGGTCCCGCAACCCCGCCTCGGCATCGGAAGCGGGCACAAAAAAGATCGCGCTGGACCCGGCGGAGTCCAGCGCGATCGACGACGCACCCATGTCGAGCGGTGATTGGCCTGTTGGGGCAGGCACCCGTCGTATGGAGCCATACAGGCGAAAGCCGGGCTGGGGGGCCCGGAAATGCCCGGTTATGCGGTTGTTCAGGCCTCGCTGCGCTGCTGCGGGATGCCCGCCAGAAGTGCACGGACCTCCGCTTCGCGGTAGCGCCGATGCCCTCCAAGCGTGCGGATGGACGTGAGCTTGCCTGCCTTCGCCCAGCGCGTGACCGTCTTCGGGTCCACGCGGAACATCGTGGCAACCTCAGCCGGGGTCAGCAGCGGCTCGGCATCAGGGGTGCGAGCGGTCATGAGCGGCCTCCTCGGGAGAACCGAACCATCACGGTTCTTTCCTCTAAATTCTGCACCTTGACCCACGTTGCCCGAAATGGCAGACGCGGGCCGAGTCGGTTATAGGACGAACGGCTTGTCCTCGGCACTACAACTACACCATCTGTCCAGCCCCGTCGGCCAAACCGACGGAATTGCCCTCTCAGGTGTTCAACCTCGACGGAAGCCGATGGACCATGCCATAACGGACAGTCACGCGTCCGTGACGATCAGTCACAGCAGGATCAGGGGGCACCAGATCCACCAAGGAGTGCAATACCGAGAAATCCGCCCATACTTGGGCGGAAGGAGCCCTTCCCGGACTCCTTGTCCTATTTTGACACGAGGGTGGGGGATTGCCGCAAGGCCCGAAGTCAGTGCTTTAGGTCACGATTGAGGCAATGGCCCGGATCGGGACCTACGTCCCCGTGTACACCGGATCGGTCCACGCGTCAGCTCGCGTGCTGCCGACCGCGCACATCGCTCCACCGGTCGGTCAGCCGCTCGTAGACACTGCCCGCCCGCTCCCCGTCCCCGTCGCGCAGCGCGGCGAGTCCTTCGGCCACATCCGCGGCCGAGCGGTCGTCCTCCAGGTGCCCGGCGGGCAGCGCGTGCACCAGACCGCCGTAGTCCAGCTCGACCAGTGACCGCGGATGGAATTCCTCGAGCCACCGGCCGACGTCCATCAGGCCGTCGATCAGCGGACCCTCGCCGAGGGATTCCTTCAGTACCTTAAGGCCACGCGCCACCCTGCGTCTGGCCTGGACCATTGGAGTCCGGTAACGCATCAGCGGACCCTCGTCACCCTTGGTGTACTCGCGCTCGTCGTCCGCGAAGAGCACGAACCAGCGCACCGGGACATGCCAGGTCGCGGTGCGGATCCAGGGCCGGGCGTCCGGGTTGCGCTCCAGCCACTGTTCGTAGTCGGAGGCCGCCTGGCGCCGCACCACCGGGGGCAGCACCGCGTCCAGCAGCGGACCGGGAAGCTGCTCGGACAGCTCCTCCAGCGCCAGCCAGCCCCGCAGCCGGGTCCGCCAGGGGCAGACACAGGTGACACCGTCCACGACCGCCACGAAGGCGTCCGCGCTCTCGTGCACGGGCACCGGCACCGGGGGCACCGGCAGCAGGTCGGCCAGCGAGCGGCGCAGTTCGTCCTGCGCGCCCGGGATGTCGTCCCGCTTGGCATAACGCGCCCAGTGCGACCGCTCCGGCTCCGGAAAAGCGGCCAGTGGTTCATAGACCCGGAGATACGCCGCGTACGGGACAATCACCGAAGACGCCAAGGTCACTCGCGCTCCCTCAAGGCTGAGACCACCGCCAGGAGTTGTCTTCACCC
Organism: Streptomyces sp. NPDC048636; assembly: GCF_040650655.1. NCBI lineage: Bacteria > Bacillati > Actinomycetota > Actinomycetes > Kitasatosporales > Streptomycetaceae > Streptomyces > Streptomyces sp. NPDC048636. The sequence goes on from NZ_JBEZHR010000007.1 coordinate 66,236, forward strand.
GGCTGACCGCATCGTCCCACGCCCGCCATGCGGACTCGTCGGGGACGTCACCGATCCACCGGGTGCCCAGGGCTTACCCTCTTGCCCATCGGCCCTCCCCACCCGTAAGGAGGGCGCCCACCCCGACCTATGGGAGTCACCACCGTGACCGACGTACGTCACACCGTCAGCGCCGACGGTCCGACGGTAAGTCGCGAGCCGAACCCTCTGTCCCCGCTCTCGATACTGTTCCGGTCCGACCTGGGCGGACACGAGCAGGTCCTGCTGTGCCAGGACCGGGAGAGCGGCCTGAAGGCCGTCATCGCCATCCACTCCACCGCTCTGGGCCCGGCCCTCGGCGGCACCCGTTTCCATGCCTACGGCTCCGAGGAGAACCCCGAGGACGCGGCCGTCCTCGACGCGCTCAACCTCGCCCGCGGCATGTCCTACAAGAACGCGCTGGCCGGTCTCGACCACGGCGGCGGCAAGGCCGTGATCCTCGGCGACCCCGGTGAGATCAAGACCGAGTCCCTGCTGCTCGCCTACGGCCGCTTCGTGGCCTCCCTCGGCGGCCGCTACGTGACCGCCTGCGACGTCGGCACCTACGTCTCCGATATGGACGTGGTGGCCCGCGAGTGCCCCTGGACCACCGGCCGCTCCCCCGAGAACGGCGGCGCGGGCGACTCCTCCGTGCTCACCGCCTTCGGTGTCTTCCAGGGCATGCGGGCCAGCGCCCAGGCGTCCTGGGGCGCGCCCACGCTGCGCGGCCGCCGGGTCGGCATCGCGGGCGTCGGCAAGGTCGGCCACCATCTGGTGGACCATCTCCTCGAGGACGGCGCCGAGGTCGTGGTGACCGATGTGCGCGGTGAGTCGGTCGACCGGGTGCTGGCCCGCCATCCGCGAGTCCGGGCCGTCCCGGACACCGCCGCGCTGATCCGCGCGGACCTCGATGTGTACGCGCCGTGCGCGCTCGGCGGCGCGCTCGACGACGACACGGTGCCGGCCCTGACCGCGAAGGTGGTGTGCGGCGCGGCCAACAACCAGCTCGCGCACCCGGGTGTGGAGAAGGACCTCGCCGACCGCGGGATCCTCTACGCGCCGGACTACGTGGTGAACGCGGGTGGCGTGATCCAGGTCGCGGACGAGCTGCACGGTTTCGACTTCGACCGGGCGAAGGCCAAGGCCGCCAAGATCTTCGATACGACTTTGGCCATATTCGATCGGGCGCAGACCGACGGCATCCCGCCCGCGGCGGCGGCCGACCGGCTGGCGGAGCTTCGGATGGCGGAGGGCCGGGCGCGCGCCTGAGTCTCCGGGAAGCGCTGAGAAGCCACTGAGAGCCGTCCGGACGGGCCGTACCGGTCCCCTCCGGACGGTTCCGCGCGGGGCCGCGAGAGCCCCCGCGGAGCCGTCGAGGAGAGATCCCTCACGACCCGTCGGCGGGTCGGCGCACAAGACACGCTAAAATCGCAGCTGACCAGCGGGTAAGGGGCTGCCCGCCGGTCCTGTGACGTGGCACCTCGTGCGGGCGACGTACCGTATGGCCACAGAAGCAGGTACCGTTGAAGCCCTACGGACCGGTCTCTCCCAGGGGAGTCCGCTCCGAGTGATGATCGTGAACGCGTGTCAAGACTCTGGGGCCGTCGAGCCCCGTCGTTGAGGGGGTCGAGCCATGGGGCGCGGCCGGGCCAAGGCCAAGCAGACGAAGGTCGCCCGCCAGCTGAAGTACAACAGCGGTGGGACTGACCTCTCACGCCTGGCCGAGGAGCTGGGCGCATCGACAACGAGCCAGCCGCCGAATGGCGAGCCGCTCGAGGACGATGAGCTGGACGACGACCCGTACGCACAGTACGCGGATCTGTACAACGACGATGAGGACGAGGACGACGAACAGTCCGATCCGTCCCCGCAGCGTCGCCGCGCCTGAACCACTCGTTCCAGGCGTCCGGCTTTTCGCCGCACCTCCGCCGGTCCGGGGCCCACGCCTCGGACCGGCTTCCGTGCTGCCCGCGCACCGCGCGGGGCCAGCTCAGCTCGCGTAGTCACCGGTCAGTGTCACCGCTTCGGTGTCCCCGGCCGCGCGGTCGAGGATCTCGCCGCCGACCCAGGCGTCCACCCCGCGGTCGGCGAGTGTGGCCAGCGCCACGTCCACCGACTCGGCGGGCACGACGGCCATCATGCCGACGCCCATGTTGAGGGTCTTCTCCAGCTCCGGCCGCTCCACCGATCCGGCCTCACCCACCAGCCGGAACACCGGGTCGGGGGTCCAGGTGGAACGGTCGACCTCCGCGCGCAGCCCGTCCGGGATCACCCGGGCCAGATTGCTGGCGAGCCCGCCGCCGGTGATGTGGGAGAAGGCGTGCACCTCGGTGGTGCGGGTCAGGGCCAGGCAGTCGAGCGCGTAGATCCGGGTGGGCTCCAGCAGTTCCGCGCCGAGGGTGCGGCCGAACTCCGGCACCTCGCGGTCCAGCTCCCAGCCGGCCTTGTCGAAGAGCACATGACGGACCAGTGAGTACCCGTTCGAGTGAAGTCCGGAGGACTTCATGGCGATGACCGCGTCACCCGTTCGGATACGATCCGCGCCCAGCACCCGGTCGGCCTCGACCACGCCCGTACCGGCACCGGCGACATCGAAGTCATCGGCGGCCAGCAGCCCGGGGTGCTCGGCGGTCTCGCCGCCCACCAGGGCGCAGCCGGCGAGCGCGCAGCCCTCGGCGATGCCCTTGACGATGGCCGCGACCCGCTCGGGGTAGACCTTGCCGACGCAGATGTAGTCGGTCATGAACAGCGGTTCGGCGCCGCAGACGACGAGGTCGTCCACGACCATGCCGACCAGGTCATGGCCGATGGTGTCGTAGACGCCCATCCGGCGCGCGATATCCACCTTGGTGCCCACGCCGTCGGTGGCGGAGGCCAGCAGCGGGCGCTCGTAGCGGGCCAGCGCGGAGGCGTCGAAGAGCCCGGCGAAACCGCCGAGACCGCCCACGACCTCGGGCCGGGACGCCTTCTTCACCCACTCCTTCATCAGCTCGACGGCGCGGTCGCCCGCCTCGATGTCGACGCCCGCGGCGGCGTAGGTGGACCCGAACTCAGACGGGGGTGTCATGGCGTAGGGATCTTTCCAATCAGGGGATGGCAGGCGGACGGGCCTACGGGCGGCGGAGCGCGTCGGCGCCGCCGACCCCTGCGGTCAGCGTCCGCACACCGTCGGCGTCGGTGCTGCTGGTGACCTGTGTCTCGGACTCCAGCAGATGCTTGCCGAGCAGCTCGGGGTCGGGCAGGTCCATCGGGTACTCGCCGTCGAAGCAGGCGCGGCAGAGGTTCGGCTTGGCGATGGTGGTCGCCTCGATCATGCCGTCGATGGAGATGTAGGAGAGCGAGTCGGCCCCCAGCGACTTGCCGATCTCCTCGACCGACAGTCCGTTGGCGATCAGCTCGGCGCGGGTGGCGAAGTCGATGCCGAAGAAGCACGGCCACTTGATGGGCGGGGACGAGATGCGGATATGCACCTCGGCTGCCCCGGCCTCGCGCAACATCCGCACCAGGGCGCGCTGGGTGTTGCCGCGGACGATCGAGTCGTCGACGACCACCAGGCGCTTGCCCCGGATGACCTCCTTGAGGGGGTTCAGCTTGAGGCGGATGCCGAGCTGGCGGATGGTCTGCGAGGGCTGGATGAAGGTCCGGCCCACATAGCTGTTCTTGACCAGCCCGGAGCCGTACGGAATGCCGCTGGCCTCGGCGTAGCCGACGGCGGCCGGGGTGCCGGACTCGGGCGTCGCTATGACCAGGTCGGCGTCGGCCGGGGCCTCGGCGGCCAGCTTGCGGCCCATCTCGACCCGGGAGAGGTAGACGTTCCGCCCGGCGATGTCGGTGTCGGGGCGCGCCAGATAGACGTACTCGAAGACACAGCCCTTGGGGCGGGCGGCGGCGAAGGTGGTGGAGCGCAGCCCGTTCTCGTCGATGGCGACCATCTCACCGGGCTCGATCTCCCGGATGAAGGACGCGCCCACGATGTCCAGCGCGGCGGACTCGGAGGCCACCACCCAGCCGCGCTCCAGCCGGCCGAGGACCAGCGGGCGGATGCCCTGCGGGTCACGGGCGGCGTAGAGCGTCTGCTCGTCCATGAAGACGAGGCTGAAAGCGCCCTTGACGCGCGGGAGGACGATGGGGGCGGCCTGCTCGACGGTCAGCGGCTTGCCGTCCTCGTCGGTCTGGCCCGCGAGGAGGGCCGTGACGAGGTCGGTGTCGTTGGTCGCCGCGACCTGGGTGGCCCGGCCGCCGTCCCTGGGCAGGGCCGCGACCATGTCGGCCATCTCGGCCGTGTTGACCAGGTTGCCGTTGTGGCCGAGGGCGATGGAGCCGTGGGCGGTCGCCCGGAAGGTCGGCTGCGCGTTCTCCCACACCGAGGCTCCGGTGGTGGAGTAGCGGGCGTGGCCCACCGCGATATGGCCCAGCAGGGAGCCGAGGGAAGTCTCGTCGAAGACCTGGGAGACCAGGCCCATGTCCTTGAAGACGAGGATCTGGGAGCCGTTGCTCACCGCGATGCCCGCGGACTCCTGTCCGCGGTGCTGCAGCGCATACAGCCCGAAATAGGTGAGTTTGGCGACCTCTTCACCCGGTGCCCAGACTCCGAAGACGCCGCAAGCGTCCTGGGGGCCCTTCTCACCGGGGAGCAGGTCGTGGCTGAGTCGTCCGTCACCACGTGGCACGGCATCGAGTCTAGGCCAGGTTCCGAGCACGTCCGAACGAGGGACCTGCCCAGCGGCCCATGTCACACGGGACAGCCCCTCCCGCGGACCGCCGGACCCCGGTCCCACCAGGGGACGACGGGGCCAGGACGGGGGCGAGTGGGGCATGGATCACATCTGCCGCGAACCCGGCCGGGCGGCCCGGCGCGGGGGTTACGCGAGCACCGGGAGGAGGGCCGCGAGATCGGCGCGCTCACCGCTGGCCGACACCTCGGCGGCGTCCAGCGCCTCGGCCCAGCCGGTACGGCCGGTGGCCAGCCGCACCCAGGTCAGCGGGTCGGTCTCCACGACGTTCGGCGGGGTGCCACGGGTGTGCCGGGGGCCCTCGACGCACTGGACCACCGCGTACGGCGGGATCCGGACCTCGACCGAGCCGCCGGGCGCCTTCGCCGCGAGCGCGTCCGCCAGCATCCGGACGGCGGCGGCCATCGCCTGGCGGTCAAAGGCGACCGCCGCGCCGGTGGCGGCCGCGAGGTCGTCGGAGTGCACGACCAGCTCCACACAGCGGGTCACCAGGAAGTCGTCGAGCCGCATGGCGCCCACCGGCACCGCCAGCAGCCGGTCCCCCGGCGCCACGGCGGTCAGCTCGGCGAACCGGGCCCCGGCGCGCTCCAGCAGCTCCCGCGGATCCGCGTCCCGTGCCGCCTCGCGGGTGCCCTCGTCCACCGCTCCGGCGAACGAGGCGACGGCCGCCGCGTAGTCGTTCACCCCGGCCTCCTGGGCGGCCGGGGCGGGCGCCGCCAGCAGCCGGCCCACGGCGTCCACGGTGGCCGCCGTATGCGTCAGCAGCTCGCGCACGGTCCAGTCGCCGAGCCGGGTGGGCGCGTCCAGCGGCTTCTCGTCCAGCTCCGCCACCGTCTCGCGCACATGGCCGAGCTGGGCGGTCACGGCGGCGCGGATTCTGGCGGAGTCGTAGGTGCGGGCGCGGGCGCGGGTCGGCATGGCGGCGAGCCTATCGAGCGCCGCGGGCGGAGCGGACGGCAGCCGGAGCCTCGACAGCGCGCGGCCCCGCCCCCCTGAGAGCGGGGAGCGGGGCCGCGTGACGCCGTCGAGGGCGCGGGATCAGGCCAGCAGCGCCGGGATCGTCGCCTCGTACGCCTCCCGCAGCTCGGCCAGCGGAAGCGAGAACTGTCCCTGGACGTCGATCGCGTCGCCGTCCACCACACCGATTCGCACCGCCGGAAGCCCGCGGGCGCCGCACATGTCGTTGAAGCGGATCTCCTCGCTGCGCGGTACGGAGACCACCGCCCGGCCCGCCGACTCCGAGAAGAGCAGCACGAACGGGTCGAGGGCGTCCGGGACCACGATCCGCGCGCCCTTGCCGCCGCGCAGACATGACTCGGCGAGCGCCTGGATCAGACCGCCGTCGGACAGGTCGTGCGCCGCGTCCACCATGCCGTCACGCGAGGCCGAGATCAGGATCTCCGCGAGCAGCCGCTCACGCTCCAGGTCCACCGCGGGCGGCAGTCCGCCGAGGTGGTCGTGGATCACCTGCGACCAGGCCGAACCGCCCAGCTCCTCCGCGGTGTCACCGAGGAGGTAGAGCAGCTGGCCCTCCTCGGCGAAGGCGATCGGGGTGCGGCGGGCCACATCGTCGATCACCCCGAGGACGGCCACCACCGGGGTCGGGTGGATGGCCACCTCGCCGGTCTGGTTGTACAGCGAGACATTGCCGCCGGTCACCGGGGTGCCCAGGGTCAGACAGCCGTCCGCGAGACCACGGGTGGCCTCCGCGAACTGCCACATGACCGCGGGGTCCTCCGGCGAGCCGAAGTTGAGGCAGTTGGAGATCGCCAGCGGCTTGGCACCGGACGCGGCCACATTGCGGTAGGACTCGGCGAGCGCGAGCTGGGCACCGGTGTACGGGTCCAGCTTGGCGTAGCGGCCGTTGCCGTCGGTGGCGACGGCGACTCCGAGGCCGGTCTCCTCGTCCACCCGGACCATGCCGGAGTCCTCGGGCTGCGCCAGCACCGTGTTGCCCTGGACGAAACGGTCGTACTGATCGGTGACCCAGGACTTGGACGCCTGGTTGGGCGAGGAGATCACCCGGAGCACCTGTGCGCGCAGCTCCTCCGGGGTGGCCGGGCGCGGAAGCTTGGCCGCGTCGTCGGCCTGGAGCGCGTCCTGCCACTCGGGGCGGGCGTAGGGGCGCTCGTAGACCGGGCCCTCGTGGGCGACGGTGCGCGGCGGGACATCGACGATCTGCTCGCCGTGCCAGTAGATCTCCAGCCGCTCGCCGTCGGTGACCTCACCGATCACGGTGGCGATGACGTCCCACTTCTCGCAGATCTCCAGGAAGCGGTCGACCTTGCCGGGCTCGACGATCGCGCACATCCGCTCCTGCGACTCGCTCATGAGGATCTCCTCCGGCGAGAGTGTCGCGTCACGCAGCGGCACGGTGTCCAGCTCGACCCGCATCCCGCCGGAACCGGCCGAGGCCAGCTCGCTGGTGGCGCAGGAGAGCCCGGCGCCGCCGAGGTCCTGGATGCCGTCGACCAGGTCCTCGCGGAAGATCTCCAGGGTGCACTCGATGAGCAGCTTCTCCTGGAAGGGGTCGCCGACCTGGACGGCGGGGCGCTTGGTGGGCTTCGAGTCGTCGAAGGTCTCCGAGGCCAGCACGGAGACGCCGCCGATGCCGTCGCCGCCGGTGCGGGCGCCGTAGAGGATGACCTTGTTGCCCGCGCCGGACGCCTTGGCCAGGTGGATGTCCTCGTGCTTCATCACACCCACGCACAAGGCGTTGACCAGCGGGTTGCCCTGGTAGCAGGGGTCGAAGACCACCTCGCCGCCGATATTGGGCAGCCCCAGGCAGTTGCCGTAGCCGCCGATGCCCGCGACCACACCGGGCAGCACCCGCTTGGTGTCGGGGTGGTCGGCGGCGCCGAAGCGCAGCGGGTCCATGACGGCGACGGGGCGGGCGCCCATGGCGAGGATGTCGCGGACGATGCCGCCCACGCCGGTGGCCGCGCCCTGGTAGGGCTCGATATACGAGGGGTGGTTATGCGACTCGACCTTGAAGGTGACCGCGTAGCCCTGGCCGACGTCGACCACGCCCGCGTTCTCGCCGATGCCGACGAGGAGGGCGTCGTTCTCCGGGGCCTTCTCGCCGAACTGCCGCAGGTGGACCTTGCTCGACTTGTACGAGCAGTGCTCGGACCACATGACGGAGTACATGGCGAGCTCGGCGCCGGTGGGACGGCGGCCGAGGATCGCGCGGACGCGCTCGTACTCGTCCTGCTTGAGGCCCAGCTCGGCCCAGGGCTGCTCGGCGTCCGGGGTCTGCGCCGCGTGCTTGACAGTGTCGAGGGTCACGCTCGGTCGCTCCTTCGCGCCATGTGGATCTGTAGTCGCGGGCTGGGGCGCTCAGTCGCTCCCTCGGCCGTTCCGGCGTCCAGGGTCATGCGCTGACCAGCCTCTTGAGGATCGAGGTGAAGAATCCGAGACCGTCGGTGCGACCGGTGCCGATCAGCGGCTCGACGGCGTGCTCGGGGTGGGGCATCAGACCGACGACATTGCCCGCCGCATTGGAGATGCCGGCGATGTCGCGCAGGGAACCGTTGGGGTTCATCTCCTGATAACGGAAGACGACCCGGCCCTCGGCCTCGAGTTCATCCAGGACCCGCTCATCGGCGACATAACGGCCGTCGATGTTCTTCAGCGGGATGTTGATCTCCTGGCCCTGCTCGTAGGAGCGGGTCCAGGCGGTCTCCGCGTTTTCCACTCGCAACTTCTGGTCGCGGCAGATGAAGTGCAGGTGGTTGTTGCGCAGCATCGCACCGGGCAGCAGATGGGTCTCGGTGAGCACCTGGAAGCCATTGCAGATGCCAAGGACGGGCATACCGCCCTTGGCCTGCTCGATGACCGACCCCATTACCGGCGAGAAGCGGGAGATCGCTCCGGCGCGGAGATAGTCCCCATAGGAGAAGCCGCCCGGCAGGATCACCGCGTCGACCTGCTTCAGGTCCTTGTCGCGGTGCCACAGCGGCACCGCCTCGAGACCGGCGGCGCGGACCGCGCGCTGGGTGTCGCGGTCGTCGAGCGTGCCGGGGAAGGTGATGACTCCGACGCGTGCGGTCACGACTCCGCCTTCACGGCGGCGGTGTCGGCACCGTCGCCGACCTCGACCTTCACGGAGAAGTCCTCGATCACGGTGTTCGCGAGGAAGGTCCCGGCGATCTCATGGATACGGGCGAGGGCGGCGTCGTCGACCGGGCCCTCCACCTCGAGTTCAAAGCGCTTGCCCTGGCGGACGTCGGCGATCCCCTCGAATCCGAGGCGGGGCAGTGCTCGCTGCACCGCCTGGCCCTGGGGGTCGAGGATCTCCGGCTTGAGCATGACGTCGACTACGACGCGTGCCACTGGCACTCCCGGTGGTGTGGTGCTGGTGCGTAAGGCGGTCCCGCAACCCTACCCCGAGGAAAAATCTACGCGGATAGATAGCATGTGGCGGGGAACCGCTCGGTCACGTTTAAGCATCGTCAAGGGCAACCGCTGGGGAAAGAACCGGGGAAAACGTATGGTCCCGATTGCGGCATGACACGCGGGCGGAATTACCGGGGCTTCACAATGCATTGTCGTCCGCTGTACAAATGAAAAAGCATTGTTCGCTTACAACTGGACAGCTGCCATCTTTGCACGTCAACGCAACGATGCAGCCCGAAAGGACCGATATCCGTGGCGCAGCGCGTAGTAGTCACGCTCTCCGATGACATCGACGGCGGGGCTGCCGAGGAGACGGTCGCGTTCGGACTCGACGGCAGGTCGTACGAGATCGACCTCAACTCAGGCAATGCGGAGAAACTGCGCGACGCCCTGGCCCCGTTCGTGGAGGCCGGCCGCAAGCGCTCCCGCTCCGGGAAGGCGTACCGCCGCACCTCCGTCGCACCGGACCCGGCCGCGGTCCGCGCCTGGGCACGGTCGCACGGTATGGAGGTGCCGCCGCGGGGCCGTATCCCCAAGAAGGTGTACGAGGCGTTCAACGCGTCCAGCTGACCGACCCGTTCGGCCGAGTTGCACAGCACCCCGGGTGATCCGCTAGAGTCTGGAGCACGCCGAGGGGCCAGCCGGAAGGCAAAACCCCGAGGTCCACACCATGCGGGTGTAGCTCAGTAGTAGAGCGCCCCCTTTCCAAGGGGGAGGCGCAGTGTGCGATCCCTGTCACCCGCTCTTGTCACTCACTGTTCCCTTCAAGTGGATCAGGTAGAGTGGTGCAGGCGCCGATCGGTGAAAGCCGGTCGGATGCATGCGGACGTGGCTCAGTTGGTAGAGCATCACCTTGCCAAGGTGAGGGTCGCGAGTTCGAATCTCGTCGTCCGCTCCATTCGGGTCAGGCCCCGGTCGAATCGACCGGGGCCTGACCCGTTTTCAGCATGCGTTCGCCGTACGCCCGATGACATTTGTCATCGCGGCCGGTGACAGCTCGCACTGCCCGCGGCCCGGAAGCGGCGGAAGCCTGGAGTCATGCATGCGAGCGACAGCGCGATCAAGGTAAGTGGACTACGGCGCAGGTACGGCCCGGCCGGGGCCGGGGGCTTCGACGCGGTACGGGGCGTCTCCTTCGAGGTGGCGCGGGGCGAGCTGTTCGCCCTGCTGGGTACGAACGGCGCGGGCAAGACCTCCACCGTCGAACTGCTGGAGGGGCTGGCCGAGCCGACCGGCGGTGAGGTGCGGGTGCTCGGCCATGATCCCCACCAGGAGCGGGCCCGGGTCAGGCCGCGGATCGGAGTGATGCTCCAGGAAGGCGGCTTCCCCAGCGAACTGACGGCCGCGGAGACGGTACGGATGTGGGCGGGGTGCACCACCGGTGCCCGGCCGGTGGACGAGGCCCTGGCACTGGTGGGGCTCACCCGGCGGCGGGACGTACGGGTCAAGATGCTCTCCGGTGGTGAGCGCCGCCGCCTCGACCTGGCGCTGGCCCTGCTCGGCCGTCCGGAGGTGCTCTTCCTCGACGAGCCGACCACGGGTCTGGACGCCGAGGGGCGGCGGGAGACCTGGGAACTGGTGCGGACGCTGCGGGACCAGGGCACCACGGTGCTGCTGACCACCCACTACCTGGAGGAGGCCGAGGCGCTGGCGGACCGGCTCGCCATCATGCACGCGGGGCGGATCGCCACCTCGGGCCGGGTCGCGGAGATCGTGGCCGAGCGCCCCGCGCGGCTGTCCCTCACTCTCCCGGCGGAGGTGCGCCCCGAGGAACTGCCGGACGCGGAGCTGCTGGGGGCCGAGGCCGTCGAGCTGCCCGGCACGGGGGACGCGACGGGCGCGGGGGGCCGCACCGTACGGCTGCGCACCGGGGACTTGCAGCGCACCGCCACCGAGGTGCTGATGTGGGCACGCGACCGGCGGATCCGGCTGACCGGTCTGGACGCCCGGTCGGCCTCGTTGGAGGAGGCGTTCCTGCATATCGCGCGGGGGCTGGAGGCCGGGGACGGCGAAGTGCCGGACGACAAGGCGATGGAGGGGCGGCGCGATGAGCGCTTCGATGACGAGTGCGCTGACGGAGACGACCACGGCCACCGGGCGGGCGCTCTCGCTCGGCCGCGCCGAACTGACCCTGCTGCTGCGGAACAGGGCGGCACTGAGCTACGCCCTGGTACTGCCCGGCACGCTGACCCTCAGCATGGCCAGCTTCGCCCAGGACATCGACCTCCAGGGCACCGGGCTCTCACTGGGCACGCTGGTGCTGGCCGGTTCGATCGGGATGGCGCTGGTCCTCGCGGTCTATACGAACCTGGTGGGCGTGTATGTGATCCGGCGTGAGGAGCTGGTCCTCAAACGGCTGCGCGCCGGGGAGGCCACCGACAACGAGATCCTGGCCGGTGCGGCGGTCCCCGCCCTGCTGATGGGGCTGGTCCAGTGTGTGCTGCTGGTGGTGTCGGTGAGTCTGACGATGGACGTACCGGCGCCGGAGGCCCCGTATCTGGCGGTGCTCGGCGTGGCGCTGGGGCTGGGGCAGATGGTGGCGCTGGCCGCGGCGACGGCCGCGTACACCAAGACCGCGGAGTCCGCGCAGCTGACACCGATGCCGATGATGCTGGTGTCGATGATGGCCTCCGGGCTGTTCGTCCCGCTGGAGGTGATGCCGGACCAGGTCGCGGCGGTGTGCGAACGGCTGCCGCTGACTCCGGTGATCGACCTGGTACGGGCGGGCTGGACCGGCGATATGGGCGCGGGCGAGGTGCTGGCCGCGGTGGTCACGGCGACGGCCTGGACGGTACTGGCATGGTGGACGATGCGCCGGCGCTTCCCCTGGGAACCGCGGCGCTGACCGGCGGCGTCGGGCGCCGCGGACGGAAAGAGCGGACGGGGTTCTTGTGATACGGCGATGGCGCGGCCGCAGCCGCCTCAGCAGGGTGGAGCTGTTCACCCGGTGGACCCTGTACACGGTGCCCTGGTTCTTCCAGCTCACGGTGGCCGGCTCACAGCCCTCGGTGGCGCGTGGTGCGGCGCCCGCACTGGTCGGCGCGCTCTGGGGGCTGTCCGTGGTGCAGAACCTGCTGGCGGCCCCCATGCTGCGGCGGGGGCTCGACCATCGGTTGCGGGGCGGTGCCACGGCACCGCGGCTCACGGGGGTGGCCGCGGCGCTGATGGTGGCGGGGCTGGGCGTCACCGTGGCGCTGGAGGCCACCGGGGCGCTCCGTGAACCGGGTTCGGCGGTGCTGGCCATCGCGCTGAGCGTGGCGCCGTTCAGCACCGGGTACGCGGTGCTGGTGTCGGTGCGCCGGTTCACGGCCGTGCACGCGGTGGTCGCGGTGGCTGTGGCGGCGGCGGTGGGGGCGGCTCGGCCGGACCCCGTCGCCCCGGTGTCGGCCCTCCTCGCCGTCTCCCTGGTCGGTGCCGTCTTCCTGTGCACGGTCCGCGGTTCGGTCTGGGTGCTGGTGGTGATGTGGGAGGCGGAAGCGAACCGGGAGACCCAGGCGCGGCTGGCGGTCGCCGAGGAGCGGTTGCGGTTCGCCCGGGACCTGCACGATGTGATGGGGCGGGACCTGGCGGTGATCGCGCTCAAGAGCGAGCTGGCGGTCCAGCTCGCACGGCGTGAACGGCCGGAGGCGGTGGGGCAGATGGAGGAGGTGCAGCGGATCGCGCAGCGGTCGCACAAGGAGGTGCGGGAGGTGGTGCGCGGCTACCGGGACGCGGATCTCCAGGTGGAGCTGGCCGGTGCGCGGTCGGTGCTGACGGCGGCCCGGGTGGAGTGCCGGATCGAGGACGGTGGTGTGGTGGAGCTGCCGGAGGCGGTGCGTTCCGCACTGGGCTGGGTGGTCCGGGAGGGTACGACGAATGTGCTGCGGCACGCGGAGGCCGCGCGCTGCACCGTACGGGTGCGGGTGGACGGCGCGGGGCGGCGGGCGGCGACGGCGGTGCTGGAGATGGAGAACGACGGAGTGGGCGGGACCGAAGGGGCCGAAGGCGCCGCCGGGGAGCCGGATATGGCGCCGGACGGGCCGCGGGCCACTCCCGGCAGCGGCCTCACGGGGCTGCGGGAACGGCTCGCGGTGCTGGGCGGCACGCTGGAGTCCGGGCCCGGGGAGCGCGGCACCTTCCGGCTGCGGGCCGAACTGCCGCTGGAGGCCGCCTCATGACCTCGCCGACCGAGCCGACCGACCGGGCCGTGATCCGGGTGCTGCTGGCCGATGACGAGCATCTGATCCGTGGCGCCCTGGCCGCTCTGCTCGCCCTGGAAGAGGATCTGGTGGTGGTCGCCGAGGCCGCGTCCGGGCCCGAGGCGCTGGCGATGGCGCGGGCGCACCGGCCCGATGTGGCGGTGCTGGACCTCCAGATGCCGGGCAGGGACGGGGTGGGGGTCGCGGCGGCCCTCCGTACCGAACTGCCCGGCTGCCGCTCGATGATCGTGACCAGCCATGGCCGCCCCGGTCATCTCAAACGGGCGCTGGAGGCCGGGGCCCGGGGCTTTGTCCCCAAGACGGCCTCGGCACAGCGGCTCGCCGAGATCATCCGCACCGTGCACCGCGGCAGCCGCTATGTGGATCCGGATCTGGCGGCGGACGCGATCAGCTCGGGGGACTCCCCGCTGACCGTACGCGAGGCGGAGCTGCTGGAGCTGGCCGCGGACGGGGCGTCGATCGCGGACATCGCGCGACGGGCCGCGCTCTCCCAGGGCACGGTGCGCAACTATCTGTCGTCGGCCGCCATGAAGCTGTCCGCGGAGAACCGTCATGCGGCGGCACGGATGGCACGGGAGCGCGGCTGGCTGTAACGCTGGAGGAAGCCCGCACACAAGGCCGGGTACAAGGAGGAGGCGACAGCCATGTCGGCACCATCAGTGATCATCTGGGTCATCGCCGTCGTGATCGTGGCGGCCATCGCACTGAGCGTGTCCAGGAAGAACAAATGAGCACGTCGGAGGCGCGGTAGTGACCCCGCCGGGGGTTTGGTTATAGTAGAGGCGCGCCGTACGGAATGTGCGGCGCATGCGGACGTAGCTCAGTTGGTAGAGCGCAACCTTGCCAAGGTTGAGGTCGCGAGTTCGAGCCTCGTCGTCCGCTCGGTGTGAAGGCCCCGGTCCGGTGGACCGGGGCCTTCCGCGTGTGCCGCGGATCAGGACCAGCGGTTGCCGGTCAGCCGCTCGTACGCCTCGATGTACTTCGCCCGGGTGCGCTCCACGACCTCGTCCGGCAGCGGGGGCGGCGGCTGCTCACCGTGGCGGTCCCAGCCGGAGGCCGGGGAGGTCAGCCAGTCACGGACGAACTGCTTGTCGAAGGACGGCTGCGGGCGGCCGGGCTCCCAGGCGTCGACGGGCCAGAAGCGGGAGGAGTCCGGGGTCAGCACCTCGTCGGCGAGGACCGGCTCCGCGCCCGCCGCGCCCAGCGTCGCCGGTGCGTATCCGAACTCGAACTTGGTGTCGGCCAGGATGATGCCGCGCTCACGGGCGATGTCGCGGGCGCGGGCGTAGATCGCGAGGGTGGCCTGACGGAGCTGAGCGGCGGACTCGGCGCCGATCCGGTGGGCGACCTCCTCGTACGCCACGTTCTCATCGTGCTCGCCGACCTCGGCCTTGGTGGCCGGGGTGAAGATCGGGGTGGGCAGCTGGGAGCCGTCGGTCAGCCCCTCGGGGAGGGCGAGCCCGCAGACCGTACGGGTCTCGCGGTACTCGGCCAGGCCCGAGCCGGTCAGATAGCCGCGGGCGACGCACTCGACCGGGGCCATCTCCAGCGCCCGGCAGATGAGGGTGCGGCCGGCCCAGTCGGCGGGGGCCCCGGCGGGCAGCTCGCTGGAGAGCACGTGGTTGGGGGCCAGATCGGCCAGCAGGTCGAACCACCACAGGGAGAGCTGGGTGAGGACCCGGCCCTTGTCGGGGATCTCGGTGGGCAACACCCAGTCGTAGGCGGAGATCCGGTCGCTGGCGACCATCACCAGCTCGCCCCGCTCGTTCCGGTAGAGGTCGCGCACCTTTCCGGTGTGCAGGTGCTCAAGGCCCGGGACCTCCACCGGCTCGGGCTTCTCGACGAATCCGGACACGCTTCCTCCTGGTGGTTTTGTCCAAGCCACCTCGATTCTGCCGCACGTCACAGCCGGGTCCGGACCCGGCCCGCCCCTCACACCCGCTTGCAGATGCGGTCCAGCAGATTGGCCGTGGCGCGCTGCACCCGCTCGTCCCGGTGGCCGGGCCGGTCCAGCGCCGGTGACCAGGCGAAGGTGCCGGAGGCGAAGACCAGGGCGCCGCTGGGGGCCCGGTAGACGGAGGTCTCCTGGTGCCGGGTGGCGCCTTCGGCGTCCTGGTACGGGGAGTGGGCCAGCAGGATCCGGCCGTCGTGCTCGGGCAGCGGGGTGCGCGGGAAATAGCGGTCGGCCTCGCCCGCGACCAGTCCGGGCAGTTCATCGCCCTCCTCGGCGCCGGTGGACTCCCACAGCCAGTGGCCCGCGTTGCGCACGACCATCGGACGCGGTTCGGGCACCCGGCCCGCGTACTGGATGCCGATCAGCTGTTGTTCGGGCGTGGTTTCGCGCCAGAGCGCGGAGCGGCCGGGGCCGCGGCGCTTTCGGCAGGTCAGCAGCCGGTCCGGGCCGGAGGGCGAAGGGGCCAGCTCGACCTGCCAGTACATGGTGTTGGCGGAGAGGAAGACCAGCGAGGTGCCGCTGTCCCGGGCCAGTTCGACGGTGCGGCGCAGCGGTGCGGACCAGTACTCGTCATGGCCGGGGAAGACCAGTCCGCGGTAGCGGGTGGGGTCGATACCGCCCGCGTGCAGATCGCGGGTCTCGGCGTAGGCGAGGTCATAGCCGTAGCGCTCGGCCCAGCGGATGAAGTCGTAGGCGTGGCCCACGTGGAGCGGCAGCCCCGCGCCCGCGTACGGCCGGTCGAAGGAGACCGTGACCGCGGCCTCGGACTCGCCCAGCAGCCGCCCCCGCTCGTCCCAGGCGTGGTAGAGGCTGGCGCCGGTGCGGCCGTCCTCCGGGTACAGGTTGTACGCCTGCCAGGTGAAGTCCGGGAGGACCAGCAGCAGATCGGCGGGGTGGGCGTCGCGGACGGTGAAGGGGATGTGGCTGCGGTAGCCGTCGGCGGTGGTGAGCACCGCGACATAGGCGCCCAGCTTCCAGTACGTGGGGATCTGGAGCCGCCAGGACAGCCACCAGTGGTGGCAGGAGACGGTGCGGTCGGCGGTGAGCGGGGCGGGCTGGACGATGCCGGACAGCCGGGGACTGGTGGTGATCTTCGAGGCGCCGTCACCGCCGTAGTGGCCGATCCGGTAGATGTCCACGCTGAACTGCTGGGGCGGATCGACCGTGATGCGGAAGTCGATGGCCTCGCCGGGGGCCGCCGCGGAGGCGGAGGTGAAGCCCTTGATCTGCCGGTGGACATCATCGGCGGTACGGGGACCGGGGACCCGGGCGGCACGGCTGCCGCGGGTCCGCAGCACGGTCCGGTCGATCGCCCGGTCGATGGCGCCGGGGGTGTGGACATGGTCCACGTACCACGGGACCACCTGGCCGGTGTCGTCGAAATAGTTCTCACTGCCGCGCAGCCAGGGCAGCGGGCCCTGGCCGAAGGGATCCGTCACCGCGTGGGCCAGTGCGCCCGACTCCCAGCGCCGGATCTGGTCCGTCCCCATCCCCTGCTCCCCTCCCTGCGTCCCCCGGCGGCGGCTCGCCTCGCTGTCTTCACACACCGGGCGCCGCGGTCCGGCCTTGTGGGCTGGACCGCGTGACCGGTCGATGGGCCGGGCCTGTGGGCCGGTCCACTGGGCCGGGTGACAGCGACCGATCCCAGCACATCACATTACGCACCCGCACCGTCACCCATAGTCGCTAATTTGCTGGAACCAGAACCGAACGAGTGAGGGAGAACGGAACGGATGTGCGAACCGGGGAGGTGTCGGCCGGGACCCGGTCACACCAGGCGGACCGGCTTCTCCGGGCGCACTCCCACCTCGCCCAGCCAGGCGCGCAGCGGCTCGGCGTCCCCGTCCTCGACCAGGCTCAGCACCGGATTGGCCAGATCCGCCCGGCGCCGCCCGGCCACCAGCAGCGCGGGGCCGTCCAGCCAGTCCAGACCGGGGCTGGCGCCCGCGGTGTCCACCGCGGCACAGCAGACCATCGCGGTGACATGGTCGGCGAGCAGCTCACGGCCGGTGCGGGGCGGCTGGAGCGGGACCAGCGGGGCGAATCCGTCGATCCAGGGGTCGCCGCCGCCCGCCCCGGCGCCCTCCGCCGCCGCACGGGCCAGATGCGCCCGGCTGGCCTCCTGCTGGACGGCCTCCTCCCGGGCCAGCTCCACGCTGAGCCGGGCCGCGAGCTCCGGGCCGCGCTCCCCCGCGCCCGGTGTCGCCTCCCCGCCGGTGCCTCCGCCGGTGGTGAGGCGATCGATCACCCGCGCGAGGGTGGGCGGAACGGGCGGGGACGCGGGCGCCTGCGGGGTGCCGAGCGGTCCTGACCGCTCGTCCAGGACGCGGTGCAGCCGGGCGGCCTCCAGCCGCCATTTGCGGTCGACGACCTCCTCCGGATACTGCCCCCAGTCCACCGGGGACCAGTCCGGGCCGGGCTCCGGCGGTCCGCCGTGGAAGAGCCGGGCCGCCAGCAGCGAGGTGGCCTCGTCGATCAGCCCGGGCTCCTCCAGCAGATCGCAGGCGGGCCGCTCGCTCAGCCGGGACGCGAACCCCTCGGCCAGCCGGTCCCGGCGGGAGAGCTCGGTGAGGGCGGAGACCACGCCCGCGTCCAGCCGGGAGGGCCAGCGGCCCATCCGCCAGGCGGGCAGCGCGACCCGGGTGAGCAGCCGGTCCCAGCCCGCGTAGGCCAGCCCCACCTGCTCCTGGGCGACGATCCGCAGGCCGTAGTCGACCGTACGGGCGCGCTCCGAGGCGGCCGCGGCGACCGCGCGCTCCATCTTGGCGGCGTGGTCCCGGCAGCCGCGCAGCAGCAGCCGGGCGACCCAGCCGACGAAGGCGAACCCGGGGCGGCGCACCGCCCGCCCGAGCGCCGCCAGGGGGGCGGGCGCCGCTCCCGGCCGGGCGCCATGACCGGAGCCGGGGCCGTACGGGGAGGCGGACAGGGGTTCGCCGCCGCTCATGGCGACGGCCACGGCGGCGTCGAGGCCCCGGACGAAGCGCCGGGCGGCGGCTATGTCGGGGTGCACGGACGGGCCGGTGCCCGCCACCACGGGCGCGAGCAGCGCCCGCAGCTCGGCGACGCGCATCCACCACAGGAACGGCGAACCGATGACCAGCACCGGGGCCTGTGGGGCGCGCCGCTCACGGCGGTCCATGAGCCGGTCGTCGCCCGCGGGGCCCGGCTCCCCTGGCAGCCCCGCCCCGGAGACGGCCCGGGTCCCGTCCGCCGAGAGCGAGCCGCGGTCCCGGCGCCCCAGGTGGGAGCCGTACGCGGGATGGGTGCGGTCCTCCAGCCAGCTGTCGCAGTCGGGCGTGAGCGCTATCGCCGAGGGCGCGGGCACCTCCATCCGCTCGGCCAGATCGCGGACCAGCCGGTAGAGGTCCGGGGCGGTCTCCTCGGCGATGGGCACCGTGGGGGTGAACGCGGGTCTGGCCCGTACGATCACGGCGGCCACCGCCGCCGCCAGCAGCAGGACCAGCAGGGCACCGCCGACCACGGTCCAGCGCAGCGCGGTCCAGCCCTCCTCGTGCGAACCGCCGATGCGGCCCATGGCACTGCCGGCCAACAGCACGACGGCCGCGGCCGCCGGGAGCAGCGCGACCGCGAGTGCGGTGCTCCGGATCCGCAGTACCGCTAGGGCACGGGCGCGTGCCGCCAGTGCACCTGCTTCGGGACCTGCCACGGTTTTCGTCACCCCCTACAGTCCAGTCCGTTTGTGAACGGCGGACGACGGCGGCGTCGTCTTCAACCCCCACTCTCGCACCGGCCGCCGGCATCGCAATGCCGGTGGGCCAGTTGCCGCACCTCGCCTGAGCGGCACATTAGTTGGGGGCCGGGCGTGCGTCAGCAGGATGGGGAAGCGCTCACCCAATGGAATGGCCTTGGGCAAAACCGGGAACCCCGCGATTGCGAATCCTGTCCTGGTGTGAACGACATGTGCGAGAGCCCTGCGAGGGCCCGCGCACTCAGCCCGAGGGGCTGTCCCCGGCCGCCCGGGCGGCGATGTCGGTGCGGTGGTGGGAGCCGTCCAGACCGATCCGGTCCACCGCCCGGTACGCCCGCTCCCGCGCGGTGACCAGGTCGGATCCGGTCGCGGTGACGGACAGCACCCGGCCGCCCGCGCTCACCACTGCGCCGGAGGCGGTGTCCACCTTGGTGCCCGCGTGGAGGACGTACGCGTCGGGGGCGTCCCGCTCCGCGATATCCGCCAGTCCGGTGATCGGGTCACCCGTGCGCGGCGTACCCGGGTAGTTGTGCGAGGCCACCACGACCGTCACGGCCGCGTCGTCGCTCCAGCGCAGCCGGGGCTCGGCGGCCAGCCCGCCGGTCGCGGCCGCCAGCAGCACCCCGGCCAGCGGGGTCTTCAGCCGGGCCAGTACGACCTGGGTCTCGGGGTCGCCGAAGCGCGCGTTGAACTCGATCACGCGCACCCCGCGCGAGGTGATCGCCAGACCCGCGTAGAGCAGCCCGGAGAAGGGCGTGCCACGGCGGCGCAGCTCGTCCACGGTGGGCTGGAGCACGCTGGCCATGACCTCGTCCACCAGCTTGGGATCGGCCCAGGGCAGCGGGGAGTACGCGCCCATGCCGCCGGTGTTCGGGCCCTCGTCGCCGTCGAGGGCGCGCTTGAAGTCCTGGGCGGGCTGGAGCGGGACGACGGTCTCACCGTCGGTGATCGCGAAGAGGGAGACCTCGGGGCCGTCCAGGAACTCTTCGATCACCACCCGGCCGCAGGCCAGCGCGTGCGCACGGGCGGCGGCGACGTCACCGGTCACCACCACGCCCTTGCCCGCGGCCAGACCGTCGTCCTTGACGACATAGGGGGCGCCGAAGGCGTCGAGGGCCCCGTCGACCTCGGCGGCGGTGGTGCAGACGTAGGAGCGGGCGGTGGGGACCCCCGCGGACGCCATGACGTCCTTCGCGAACGCCTTGGACCCCTCCAGCCGCGCGGCCGCGGCGGACGGCCCGAAGGCGGGGATGCCACGCCCCCGCACGGCGTCGGCCACACCCGCGACCAGCGGGGCCTCGGGGCCGATGACCACGAGGTCGGCCGCGAGCGCGGTCGCGAGGTCGGCGACGGCTCCGCCGTCGAGGGCGTCGACGGCGTGCAGCTCGGCGACCTCGGCGATGCCGGCGTTGCCGGGGGCGCAGTGCAGTGCGGTGACGTCGGGGTCGAGAGAGAGTGCGCGGCACAGGGCATGTTCGCGGGCGCCGCCGCCGATGACGAGGACCTTCACGGTGGCCACCCTACGGCGTCGGCGGTGCGCGGCTCCCTCGTGGGGCCGCACACCGCCTCGTGGATCACAGCTCGCCGGACAGCACGCCCTTACGGAAGGCGTCCCACTCGGCGGCCGTGTACCGCAGCGCACCTCCGGCCGGGCCCTGGTCGGCCGATCTGGCCGACCCGGCGACGCTGGTGATCTCGGAGCTGATCGGCAACGCCGTGGCGCACAGCGGCAGTCGATGAGTGCGGGTGACCGGCTCCCGCCCCGAGCCGTGCAAGGTACGGCTGCCGCAGCCTGCTCGTGGCGGGTCGGCGGCCACTCTTTCGGGTGAGGGGGCCGGGGGGCCTATATCCGATGTGCCACCACTAATAGGCGGAAACCCTGTCATCGGGTCCGCGTGGCCAGCCGTTCGGCGGTAGGAATGGGTGCCGCGCGGCAGTCGCGCGTCACGGAGATATGCCGCCGCAGAGGGAGTGCACGGGTGAGTCAGCCGGAGATGCAGCCCGAGGGGCTCCCTCGGCAGGAGGGTGCGAGGAAGCAGGGGGACCTGCTCGGTCGGCCCTTCCCGCACGGCGACTGGGGCGAGCCCGCGGAGCGCCTCGACGAGGTGTACCAGTGGGTGGAGGAGGGCGCGCTGCGGGTGGCCGAGTGGTATCTCGCGGAGCGGCTGTGGAAGCGGCGGACCGCGCAGGGCCTGCGGGTGGGGGCCGCGGCCGGGGCGGTGGTGGGTGCCGCGCTGCCGCTGCTGGATCTGACCCGGGTGCTCGACCGGGGCGCCGGATGGGGCGCGTTCGCCCTGCTGCTCGCGGTGGCCTGCGTCGGAGCCGACCGGTTCTTCGGGCTGACCTCGGGCTGGATGCGGGACATGGCCACGGCGCAGGCGGTGCAGCGGCGGCTGGAGGCGCTCCAGTTCGACTGGGCGTCGGAGAGTGTGCGGGAGGTGCTGGGCCCGACCGAGGGCACCGCGAGCGAGGCCGTGGAGCGGTGCCTGACGGTGCTGCGGCGGTTCTGCGAGGACATGTCCGAACTGGTGCGGACCGAGACCTCGGGGTGGATGGTGGACTTCGGCTCCGGTTCGGCGCCGCTGTTCAGCCAGGCGCTGGTGGGCCAGGGCTCCCGCCCGGACAGCGGGAGCCCCACGAGCCGCTTTCCGCTGCCGCCGGGCGCCCGGCCCAATATGCCGCGGCAGCGGCCTCCCGAGCCGCCCCGCTGAGCGGCCCGTAGGGACCGTTGAGGCCCCTTGCGGAGGTGTCTAGCTGAACACGATCATCGAGCCCTGGCCCAGACTGCGGGTCGCCGCCGCGTGCAGCCCCAGCCACACATGGCGTTCCCGTGCGAACGGGCTGTCCTCGTACGGCGCCGGGACGGCCGGTTCCTCCAGGCTGGTGGGCCGGGACGGGGGCGCGGGAGCGGGCGGCGGGTTGGCCGGGTCGATGCCCAGCGCCGGGGCGACCGCCTCCAGTTCGCGCAACAGCCCGTGGCTGGAGCCCAGCGGGCCGCCGCCCTCGAGGAGTTCATCGTTGGACAGCGGGCTCTGGAAGTCGACCGGGACATAGGCACCGGCGTGGTCGTAGTGCCACACCAGATGGGACTGCTGGGCGGTGGACTCGAACATCTCCAGCAACTGTTCGTAGTCGCCGCCGAGTTCGTCCACCGGCGTCACCGCCAGTCCGCACAGTTGCAGCATGTGGGCGCGGCGCAGGAAGTGCAGCGCGTCGTAGTCGAAGCCCGCGACCGGGGCGACATCCCCCGACAGACCGGGCATATAGCCGAAGACGGGCACGGGTGGCAGACCGGCTTCACCGAGTGCCTTGTCGTACGTGGCGATCTCCTCGGCGAAGGGGTTGTCGGGGCTGTGGCACAACACATCGACGAGCGGGACCAGCCAGAGGTCACATGCCACGCGATCTCTCTCTCGTATCCGTACGGTCGGTGGTCGGCCCAGCGTAGTGCCCCGCGTACGCCGCGCGAAGAGTGCTGTCCGCCGGGCGGCCACCGGCTCGCGGCCGCGCCCGCCTCAGTCCGTACTGGAGGGGGAGTTGGTGGAGGAGGGGTCGGGAGAGGAATCGGGAGAGGAGTCTGGGGAGGTGTCGGGAGAGGAGTCGGGGGAGGAATCCGGAGAAGAGTCGGGTGAGGAATCGGGAGAGGTGTCGGAGGAGGAGTCGGAGGAGGAGTCGGAGGAGGAGTCGGAAGAGGGGTCGGAAGAGGAGGAGTCGCTCGCGCTCGGGCCGTCCGTCGTCGGCGGTCGCAGGGACGATCCGGACGGCGGCGGGAAGGGCGACTCGTCCGAGGACCCGCTCGGGCTCGGCTCGTCCCGGTCCGAGGTGGCCGGGCCGGTGCCCGGCACCTGGTTCGCGGGCGGCGTTCCGCCGTTCTCCGGGAGGAAGCGGACGGCCAGGGCGAACACCATGGCCACCAGCACCACCGCCAGCGCCGCGGCCGCCGGCACCGCCACCTTGCGTCTGCGCGCCCGGCGCCGCCCCTGCCGTACGGCGCGGGCCACATCGACCCCGGGCGCTCCGGCACCCGGCTCCAGGCCGCGCAGCGGGGCGAGCAGCCGGTCGGCCTCCCGCTCCAACTCGTCGTCACGCATAACCGCTACCCCTTCCCCACACTGGTCACGGACGAGGGCAGTTGACCGCCGAGCTGGGCCCGCAGCCGGACCAGACCGCGCGCGGACTGGCTTTTCACCGTGCCCTCCGAGCAGCCGAGGACCCCGGCCACCTCGGCCACCGGCAGATCGCACAGGAACCGCAGCACCAGCACCGCCCGCTGCCGTGCCGGGATCCGGGAGAGCGCGGTGTGCACGACCGTACGGGTCTCGATGTCCGGTCCCCCGGCGGCGGGCGGCAGCCCCGGCGTCTCGTGCGGCGCCCCGGACAGCCGTACCCGCGCCCAGCCGAGCCGCTGCTCGTTGAGGAAACAGCGCATCAGCATGGTGTGTACGTAGCGGTCGGTGTCGGTGGCGGCGCGGGCCCGCCGCCAGTGCACATACAGCTTGGTGAGCGTGGCCTGCACGACGTCGTCGGCCCGGTGCGGGTCCTTGCACAGCAGATGGGCGATCCGGCGGAGCGCGGGCAGCCTCGCGGAGACGTACGCGGTGTACGTCCGCTCCAACTCCGCCTCGGCCCCCGGTTCCTGCCCGGACCATCCGGACGTGGCCGCGGGCCCGGTCTCGCTCCCGCTCACCTTCCCCCGCTCACCTCCTCCCCGCGCACCGGCCAGAGCCAGACGCCACCGACCCACCGGCCCGGCCGCCCCAACAGCCGTTCCAGGGAGACACGCAGCGGCCCCTCGGCCGGTTGCGGTGCGAGCACCACGGCTCCCGCGCGCCAGTGGCGCAGATCCGCCGCCGCGGTGCGGCGCTCGGCGGGACCGGCCCCCAGCGGTCTCCCGGTGCGCACCACTTCGCCCAGGAGGGTGGCGGTGTCACGGGGCTCCGGACCGTAGATCCCGGTCCTGGCCGGGCCGAGCGGACCGTTGAAGTAGCCGCCGGGCAGCGGGAATCCGAGGTCCGCGGCGACCTGCCAGTGCAGGGGTTCGGCGTACGCGGGGTCCGGCACCGGGACGGGGACGAGGGTGCGGCCCTCGGGGACGTACCGCCGCCAGCCGCCGTCGGCGACGAACGGGGGCACCGGGACGCGGTCGGCGGTGGCCAGCGGGGTGGGCACGATCGGCAGCAGGGCGGCCGCGATGGCGGCCCACCCGGCGATCCGCGGCAGGGGGCTCCGGCTCCCATCCTCCAGCCGGTCGACCGCCACGGCCAGCAGGATGCCGAGCACGGGCACCGCGGCCATCGCCACCCGCGACTCGATCACCGACTCCAGCAACGGCAGCCGCGCGAACGGCCACCACGGACCGGGCAGTGTCCGATCGGTCCCCGGCAGCGGGAACGAACGCCCCAGGGACAGCGCCATCATGGCGAACGCCGTCCACGCCAGCGCCCGGACCCGCGGCTCCCGCCACCGCCACACCACCACCGCGACGGTGAGCGCGAGCAGCGGCCAGCCGAAGAAGGCGTTCTGCTCGGTGCGGTTGCGGGCCAGCCCGTCCGCGGTGGCCGGGTCGCCGCCGAGTGAGCGGCCCGCGAACTCCACCAGCGCGCCCGGTGGGTTGGCCGCCGGACCGTGCAGCACACTGGCGTACGCCTGGGCGCCGAAGAACTGCCGGTACAGCGGGTAGGCGAGCAGCGCCACCGCGACGCCCCCGGCGACGGCCAGCCCGCGCAGCAGCGGCCCGCGGACCGCGCGGGCCACCGCGGGGCGTACGACCGCGTAGCCCAGCGCGAAGAACAGCAGCCCGAGCGCGGCGAGCAGCAGCGCCTCCTCGCCCAGGAACACCTGGTAGGTGAGGAAGAGACCGAGGATCACCCCGTCCCGCACGGTACGGCCGCCCGGTGCGCACAGCCGCAGCAGCCGGTCCACGATCAGCGGCATCATGAACAGCACCACGAAGTTGGGGTGGGCGTTGGCGTGGGAGACCATCGCCGGGGCGAACGCGCACAGCGCCCCGCCGAGCGCCGCGGCCGGGCGGGAGGTCACCAAGCGCCGCAGCAGCAGCCAGTACCAGGCGACGGCGGTGGCGGCGAGCCCGGCGGTGAGCACCAGCGCCCAGGTCATGGCGGGGCCGAACACGGCGGTCACCGGCGCGAGCGGGACGGCCAGCCCCAGCATGGTGGTGTTCGCCATGAGGTTCACACCGGACGGCACGTTCTGGAGCGTGGTGAAGAACGGATCGCGGAAGGCGAAGACGTTGTCGGCGGTGACCGCGAAGAACCACTCCCACTGGTTCTGGTCCTGTCCGCCGTCGACGAGGTAGCGGTGGTGGAGATCGCTCCACAGCCCGTGGAACAGCACCACGGACACCAGCAGATAGCCCAGTGCCACGGCCCGGTCGGCAGCCTTGATCCGGGCCCGGGCGCCCGCCGCGCGCAGCCGCACCAGCTCCAGCAGCACCCGGACGTAGTCCGTCGCGCGGACCTTGGAACCGGGCTGATGGGCCCAGCGGACGGGCACCTCGGCGACCGGCCAGCGCGCGCCGTGGAACATCCGCAGGATCTCCACATCGATGCACCAGCCGTCCAGCCGGGACCGCCCGAAGACCGTGCGCGCCCGGTCCCCCTCGAAGAGCTTGAAACCGCACTGGGTGTCGCGGATCCCGGGCACCGCCACCGCCCGGATGATCCGGTTGCCCGCCTCGCCGAGCAGATGGCGCAGCGGGTGGCGGCGCACCGCCCCGGCCGACTCCGGATGGTGGGCCCGGGAGCCGATGGCGGCGGCGTACCCCGCGTCCAGCCGCTCGTGCAGTCCGGCCAGTTCCTCGATGGGGGTGGCCAGATCGGCGTCGGTCACCAGCACCCGGCGGCCGCGCGAGGCGAGCACACCGAGCCGTACGGCGTGGCCCTTGCCGTGGTTGTGGGTCAGGGGCGCCGCGGCGGCGGTATCGGGCGGCGGGCCCAGCAGCCGGATCCGGGGCTCGGTGGCGGCGGCCGCGCGGACGGTGTCGGCGGTGGCGTCCGTGGAGCCGTCGTCGACGACGATGACCTCCCAGCCCGCGTGGTGACGAGGCGAGGACCGCAGATAGCGGCAGATCGCGTCGAGGGTCCGGGGCAGCCGCCGCTCCTCGTTGTACGCGGGGACGACAACCGTCAGCTCGACGGTGTCCGGCGCGCGCGGCGGCGTCGGCGCCGGTGGTCGGCGGCCCGCGGCGGGGCCGGGCGGAGAGAAGGGCACGCGACGGGGACCACCTCGGACCCGTCCGGCGTTGCGTGTTCTGCGTCACACCGTGCCGGGCGCGGGGCGAGGGCGCCGGATCAGCGCGTCTCCGACTCCCCCGCCAGCCGCTCGATCAGGGTGCGGAAGTGGGTGTTGTACGCCCCTATCAGCCGCTCGGAGGTGGCCGGATCGCCCCGGGTCACCGCGGCGGTGAGCTCACAGTGCCCCGCCCACAGCAGTCCGCGCAGATCGGGCACCCGGCGCAGATACGGCACGGTGAACACCCAGGTCTGTACCCGCAGCCGCTGGAGGAAGTCCAGGATGTACGGGTTGCCGACCAGTCCACAGATCTCGCGCCAGAAGCGCAGGTCGTAGCCGATCAGGATGTCGAGGTCACCGGAGCGGGCGGCCCGCTCGGCCTCCTCGGCCCGGCGCCGCACCGAGGCCAGCGCCGCTTGCGTCATGGAGCTCAGCGTCTGGTCGACGTAGTGACGGAACACGCCCTCGACGACCATCGTGCGGGCGTCGACCATATGCCGGAAGTCCTCGATGGTGTACTCGTGGACCTTGAAGCCGCGGTGTTCCTCCACCTCCAGCAGCCCCTGGGAGCACAGGTCGAGCAGCGCCTCGCGGACGGGTGTCGCGGAGACGCCGTACTGGTCGGCGATCTCCTTGACGGTGAACTGACGGCCCGCCGGAAGGCGGCCAGCGAGCACCTCGTCACAGAGCGCGTCGGCGATCTGCTGCCGCAGGGTGTTCCGCTTGACCGGGCTGGTGCCGGGCACGGGCATCGAGGACCGTCTCCTTCCGCGGCCGTCGTGATCACCGATAAGCGGACGGCCCTCGCATCACGATATGCGAGGGCCGTCGCGCTCAGTGCCCTGTGTACGGCGGCGGTCCACACGGGATGACCACACGATGCCCCCCGGGGCCGGGAGGCGTCGGTCACCGGTCAGCCGGTGCGGGCGTCGGTCAGCCGGTGTGGGCGTCGGCCGCGGACAGCGCCTCGTCCAGGATGGCGAGCCCCTCCTTGGCCTCGGTCTCGGTGACGGTGCACGGGGGCACCACATGGGTGCGGTTCATGTTCACGAAGGGCCACAGACCGCCGCGCTTGCAGGCGGCCGCGAAGTCGGCCATGGGCTGGTTGGCCGGGCCGGCGGCGTTGTACGGCACCAGCGGTTCGCGGGTCTCCTTGTCCTTCACCAGGTCCAGCGCCCAGAAGACACCGGTGCCGCGCACCTCGCCCACCGACGGATGCCGCTCGGCGATCTCGCGCAGCCCGGGGCCGATCACGTTCTCGCCGATGGCGGCGGCGTTCTCCACGATGCCCTCCTCGGCCATCGCGTTGAGGGTGGCGACGGCGGAGGCACAGGCCAGCGGGTGGCCGGAGTAGGTGAGACCGCCGGGGTAGGGCCGCCGGTCGAAGGTGGCGGCGATCCCGGCGTTGATGGCCACCCCGCCCAGCGGCACATAGCCGGAGTTGACGCCCTTGGCGAAGGTCAGCAGATCGGGGACGACGTCGAAGTGGTCGGCGGCGAACCAGCGGCCGGTGCGCCCGAAGCCCGCCATCACCTCGTCGAGGACGAAGACGATGCCGTGGCGGTCGCAGATCTCCCGGACACCGGGCAGATAGCCGGGCGGCGGGACCATGATTCCGGCGGTGCCGGGGATGGTCTCCAGCACGATGGCGGCGATGGTCTGCGGACCCTCGAAGGCGATGGTGTCCTCGAGGTGGCGCAGCGCGCGCTCGCACTCCTGGGCCTCGTTCTCGGCGTAGAAGGGCGAGCGGTAGAGGAACGGCGCCCAGAAGTGCACCACTCCGGCCGAGGCGGAGTCGGAGGGCCAGCGGCGCGGGTCACCGGTCAGGTTGATCGCGGTGGAGGTGGCGCCGTGGTACGAGCGGTAGGCCGAGAGCACCTTGGGGCGGCCGGTGTGCAGCCGGGCCATCCGGACCGCGTTCTCCACGGCCTCGGCACCGCCGTTGGTGAAGAAGATCTTGTCCAGGTCGCCGGGGGTGCGCTCGGCGATCAGCCGGGCGGCCTCGGAGCGTACGTCCACCGCGAAGCCCGGGGCGATGGTGCACAGCTTGGCGGCCTGCTCCTGGATCGCGGCCACGACCTTGGGGTGCTGATGGCCGATGTTGGTGTTCACCAGCTGACAGGAGAAGTCGAGGAAGCGGTTGCCGTCGTAGTCCCAGAAGTACGCGCCGTCGGCGCCCGCGACGGCGAGCGGGTCGATCAGACCCTGCGCGGACCACGAGTGGAAGACATGCGCACGGTCCGCGGCCTTGACGGCGGCACCGGCGACGGGGTCGGGAGTGGGCTGCACGGACACGTTCGGTACCTCTGATCGCTCACGGGGCGGGGGTCCGACCAGCGTACGGACCACTCCGCGGGCCCGTCACCGACATCCTGTCCGGCATTTCCCGTGGCTCTCGACACACTGCCGGGCCGGGTGTGGTCCCGAGCTTCCGGGCCCTGAAAGAAACCATTGACAGCACCCTGTCGATACGACAGCCTACTGTCATTCGATGAGGGGCCGAGCGGAGCGCCTCGCGGATCAGGACCGACTCGCGGATCAGGACCGAGGAGAAGCCATGGGACGCCGGACCGTGCACGTGGCCGTCTACGACACGCTCGCCGACTGGGAGATCGGGCATATCACCGCCCACCTCCGCGAGACCGCCTTCCACCGACCGCCCCGCGAGGGCTTCACCGTCAGCTATGTCGCGGCCCGGCCCGGGACGGTGACCACGATGGGCGGTATGCGCGTCGAACCCGATCTGACCCTGGAGGAGCTACGGCCGCGGGACAGCGCGATGCTGATCCTCCCGGGCGCCGGCGCCTGGGAGGGCGATCCGGAGATGGCGCGCTTCACCGGCGCCGCGCGGGAGTTCCTGGCGGCCGGGGTGCCGGTCGCGGCGATCTGCGGCGCCACGGCGGGGCTGGCGCGGGAAGGGCTGCTGGACGGGCGCGAACACACCAGCGCGGCGGCCGAGTTCCTGGCCGCCACCGGCTACCGAGGCGGTGACCACTACCGCGAGGCGGACGCGGTCACCGACGGGAAGAGCGGTCTGATCACGGCCGGACCGACCGAGCCGGTCGCGTTCGCCCGGGAGATCCTGGCCCGTCTGGAGGTGTACGAACCCGAGGTGCTGGACGCCTGGTTCCGGCTGTTCTCGGCGTCGGACGCGTCCGCGTACGGCGTCCTCCAAACGGCGGCCGCACGATGACGGACGGTGTCGACGAGGCCGAGCGGGTACCCGCGTTGCTCAGCGGGACGGCGCTCTCGGTGTTCCGGCTCAACGGGCAGTTCCTCGCCGTCTCCGAGCGGCTGTCCCGTCCGGCCGGGCTGACCGCCGCCCGCTGGCAGGTGCTCGGCGCGGTACTGCGGGAGCCGCTGCCGGTCGCCGGGATCGCCCGCGCCATGGGCATCACCCGGCAGAGCGTCCAGCGCGTCGCGGACCTGCTGGTCGACGCCGGGCTGGCGGAATATCTCCCCAACCCCGCGCATCGCCGGGCCAAACTCCTCACCCCCACCGAGGCGGGGCTCACCGCGGTACGGGCGATCGTGCCCGGCCACCGCGAGTTCGCCGGTCAGCTGGCCGAACAGCTGGGCGGAGCCGCCGCGTTGAGTGAGGTACTCGCCGCCCTGAGCCGACTGACCGAGGCGCTGGACACCCTGGAGTCCGGCGCCATGGACACCCCCGCGAGCTGACCGCCGCGGTCGCGCCACCGTCCCGGGCAGATACGGAACCGATAACGGATCCCCTGCGTCGTCCACTTCGCTCCCGGCCACCCTTATTCTCTCGGGGGGCTGATCAGGGGGATCAGGGGAAGGGACAACACGCATGGAAGACCTGCTCGGCACCGGTGCCGGGGCCGCCACTCCCTGCCCCCGGCTCCGGCGGCTTCGATCCCAGTTGCCCGGGCGGGTCGGGGCCGCCCGCCACCTCCGGTGGCAAGCCCGTCCCGGCCACCTACGAGGGCACCTGGCTGGCCAAGAGGGCGTTCGGACAGGACGACACCACACTCAAGATCACCATCAAGCAGGGCGCGGTCGGCACCGCGGTGGCCGAGGAGGTCGGGGACAGCAAGAAGTACCACTGCGAGGGCAAGCGGCGGCTGGCCTCCGTCTCCAAGGGGCTGGTCCTCAGCCCGGTCGAGGTCACCGACGGCAACCCCAAGGATCTGTGCACATCGGGCGATTCGCTGACATTCACCGCCTCCGGCAAGGACAAACTCCGAGTGGAGTATGACGACCCGGACGACTACAGCGATGAGACGATGACACAGACGTTCACCCGACTCGACTGATAGGCCGATCGGCAGACGGACCATCGGCACACGGACAGGAGCCACACCGCGATGGAGAACCTCGGGGGCCAGGACCCGCGGTGGATAGGCGAGTACCGGCTGCTCGGCAAGCTGGGCGAGGGCGGCATGGGCAAGGTCTTCCTCGCCCGCTCCGCCCGTGGCCGTACCGTCGCCGTCAAACTCGTACAGGCCGAACTCGCCCGCCAGGCCGACTTCCGCGGCCGCTTCCAGCGTGAGGTGGAGGCGGCCAGACGGGTCGGCGGGCAGTGGACCGCGCCCGTCCTCGACGCCGATACCGACGCCGCGGTCCCCTGGGTGGCCACCGGCTATATCGGCGGGCCCTCGCTGCACGAGGTGGTGGCCGAGGGTTTCGGGGCGCTGCCCGAGCGCTCGGTGCGGGTGCTGGCCCACGGACTCTCCCTGGCGCTGCGCGACATCCACGGCGCCGGACTGGTCCACCGGGACCTCAAACCGTCCAACATCCTCATCACCATCGACGGCCCGCGCGTCATCGACTTCGGGATCGCCCGCGCGCTGGACGCGGTCGACAGCACGGCGGGCGGCAATCTGACGATGACCGGCGCGGTCGTCGGCTCGCCCGGTTTCATGTCGCCCGAGCAGGTGCGGGGCGAGACGGTCACCGCGGCGAGCGATGTGTTCTGCCTGGGCTCGGTGCTGGCCTTCGCGGCCACCGGGCGGCAGCCGTTCGGCAGTGTGGACAGCGGGATCCACGCCCTGATGTACCGCATAGCCCAGGAGGAGCCCGAACTGACCGGGCTGCCCGAGGGATTGCACGGTCTCGTCTCGGCCTGTCTCAACAAGGATCCGGCGCTGCGGCCGTCGGTCGCGGACCTCGTCGCGTACACCGAGCGGACCGGGCCGGAGACCGGGACCTGGCTGCCCGGTGAACTGCTCGCCCGGCTGGGGCGCGACGCGCTCCAGCTGCTGGAGGTGGAGACGGAGAACGCCCAGCAGGGCCCGGTGGGACCGCAGTCCGCCACCGCCTACGCCAACCCTGCCGCCCCCTCGACACCCACCCCGCCCACGGCCCACGCCGGGCACGCGCCGCACGCCGGGTATGCCACGCCCTCCGCGTACGGCTCACCCGGCCACCCCCCGCACGCGGGATCGCCCGGCTATCCGATGACCGGGGTGGGGGCGCCCGCCCACCAGCACGGTCAGCCCTGGCCGGGCGGCTATCAGGGGCATATCCCCTACGGCCGTACGGCCGCCGTGCTGCGGTCGGCGCGGGGGCTGTGCACCGGGGTGCTGACGACGTTCGGCATCTGGCTGGTGCTGACCGTCATCCATCTGTATCTGAACCTGTCGCTGTTCGGCGCCTACCGCGATCTCCTCGACGGCACCGGCACCGAGGCGGCGGTCGACCACCGCAAGGACGCGGTGGAGCCGATGGAGATGTTCCTCCTCGCCTGCGCGCTGGCGGTGCTGGTGATGTGGCTGATCTGGTTCCGCCGCGCCTACCTCAACGCCACGGTGCTGACACCGGGACGGCAGCGGTTCAGCAGCGGCTACGCCGTCGGGGCGTGGTTCATCCCGATCGCCCAGCTGTGGCAGCCCAAGCAGATCGCCAATGACATCTGGAACTCCAGCGTCTCCCCGGGCCCCGGCCGGGTCTCCCGCTCGGTGCTGCACTGGTGGTGGGTGCTGTTCGTGGTGATGTTCTGGGTCGAGCCGATCACCGGACTCGTCGACATCGGGTCCGAGACCAGCAGGGAGCGTCAGGTCGCCGCCGGTTTCGTCATCGCGGACGACCTCGTCTCGCTGCTGTGCGCGGTGCTGGCCATGACCGTGGTGGTGCGGATCACCAGGATGCAGGACCAGCGGATGGCGGGGCCCGCCGTACAGCAGCCCGCGCCGCCCGCGGGGATGTTCGGCCCGCCCGCCGGGCACTGACCGCGCGGATCACCTACGAAGTCCCCGGCCGTTCAGGGAACGGCCGGGGACTTCGTCGTCCGGGAGTCCGGAACTCCACAAGCCCGGAAGCCCGGAAGCCCGGAACTGCGGCTCAGAGGAACGAGTTGATCTGGATCGTCTCGTCGCGGCCCGGGCCGACACCGATCGCCGAGATCCGCGCGCCCGACATCTCCTCCAGCGCCTGGACATAGCGCTGGGCGTTCTTCGGCAGATCGTCGAAGGTCTTCGCCTGGCTGATGTCCTCCGTCCACCCCGGCAGCGTCTCGTAGATCGGCTTGGCGTGGTGGAAGTCGGTCTGGCTGTACGGCAGTTCCTCGACCCGCTTGCCGTCGATCTCGTACGCCACACAGACCGGGATCCGCTCCCAGCCGGTGAGCACATCCAGCTTGGTCAGGAAGAAGTCGGTGAGCCCGTTGACCCGGGTCGCATAGCGCGCGATCACCGCGTCGAACCAACCGCAGCGGCGGTCGCGCCCGGTGGTCACACCGCGCTCACCGCCGATGGTGCGCAGCTTCTCGCCGTCCTCGTCGAGCAGTTCCGTCGGGAACGGACCCGCGCCGACGCGCGTGGTGTACGCCTTCAGGATGCCGATCACGCGGCTGATCTTCGTCGGCCCGACGCCCGCGCCGGTGCAGGCACCGCCCGCGGTCGGGTTGGAGGAGGTGACGAAGGGATACGTGCCGTGGTCGACGTCGAGCAGAGTGCCCTGGCCGCCCTCGAAGAGCACGACCTTGCCCTCGTCGATGGCGCTGTTCAGCACCAGGGTGGTGTCCGCGACGAAGCCCCTGAGCTCGTCGGCGTAGCCGAGCAGTTCCTCGACGACCTGGTCGACGGCGATGGCGCGCCGGTTGTAGAGCTTGGCGAGGACCTGGTTCTTGAAGTCCAGGGCGGCCTCGACCTTCTGCCGCAGGATGGACTCGTCGAAGATGTCCTGCACCCGGATGCCCACGCGGTTGATCTTGTCCGCGTAGGACGGTCCGATGCCCCGGCCGGTGGTGCCGATCTTGCGCGTCCCCAGGAAGCGCTCCGTCACCTTGTCGAGGGTGGTGTGGTACGGCGTGATCAGATGCGCGTTACCGCTGATCATCAGCTTGGACGTGTCGACACCGCGCTCGTTGAGCCCGCTCAGCTCGGAGAGCAGGACCGCGGGGTCGACGACGACGCCGTTGCCGATGACCGGGGTGCATCCGGGCGAGAGGATTCCCGAGGGGAGGAGGTGCAGCGCGTACTTCTGGTCGCCGACGACGACCGTGTGGCCTGCGTTGTTGCCGCCCTGGTAGCGCACCACATAATCAACCGAGCCGCCGAGCAGGTCGGTGGCCTTCCCCTTGCCCTCATCACCCCACTGAGCACCGAGCAGCACAAGTGCGGGCACAGGCGTACACCCCTTCCGGGCGGGGCATGTCCAACGTGCGTGGGTGGCGCGCGCGCCACCACCAGAGCCGTCGAACCGGTGCCCCGGATAGACGAAGCCCCTGGCGCAACAGCGACAGGGGCTCTTGCACCGAGAGATTACCTGAGGAAGGACCGAGGTGTCGGCTCCAGATCCCTGGCACTCTCCGCCGGACACCGTCCGGGAGCGCCCCCTGCTTGTGGTCATCGACCCCGCCGCCCGGCGAACGGACGGGGAGTCGGTGCGCATCGCGAAGGATGTGCTGTGTGCGGGCGCACAGACGAAAATCTGTCTGCCGGACGGCCCGGACGAAGTCGAGCGGGCCCTCGCCCGCCGCGGCGCCCGCCGCCCGGTGGTGGTCGGTGACGACCGTGCGCTGCTGCGGGTGGTGGAGCTGCTCCACCGCCGCCGGGAGCTGGCGGACGCCGCGCTGTCGGTGGTTCCGGTCGGCGGCCCGGCCACGGTCGCCCTGGCCCAGTCGCTGGGCGTGCCGACCGATCCGGTCACGGCCGCCCGTACCGTCCTCGACGGGGCCGCGTACCCGCGTGACCTGCTGGTGGACGACAGCGGCGGGGTGGTGCTCGGGGGCCTGCGGATCCCGTCCGGTCCGCGGACGGACTCATCGGTCCGGCCCGGCGGCCAGGAGCCGTACGACCGGCACGGCGCGCAGGAGCCACCGCCGCCCGACAGCGGTCCGCCCGCGGGGCCCGGCACCGGCACCGGCACCGGCTCCCTCAACGGCCACCGGGATCGCCGGGACCCGGGCACGGGGGCCGCGGGCGGTGGCTCGCCACCCTGGTGGACTCCGGCGGCCCGCACCGCGCGCACGGCCCTGACGCTGCTGTCGCTGCCGGTCATCGGGCTGACCGGGGGCTCCCGCCGCCGGGTCCATCCACCACCGCCCCCGCACCGGCTGCGGATCGAGGCGGACGGGGTGCTGCTGACCGATCTGGACCGGCCGGTCACCCGGGTCTCGGTGTCCACGGCGGCCGCGCCGGGCGAGGGCGGCCTGGCCGAGGTCGTGGTCCATCCCCACGCGGCCGGTGGCCCGGTGCGGGCGCTGGCGCGCGCGGTCACCGTCTCCGGCCAGGACTTCCGCTACCGCGCGGACGCCCTGGTCCGCGGCCCGGTGCGCAGCCGCACCTGGACCGTCCTCACGGAGGCGTGGACCCTGATCCTCCCGCACCGCACCTGACCCCCGCCGGAGCCCCACTCGTGTGCGGCCCCGGGCTTCCAGGCCCTAGCGGCCGGGGGCTTCCTCCCGGCGGGCGGTCTGGTGGGCGCGCCAGCGGTCGAGCATCTTGGGCAGCTCCTGCTGCATGAATTCGAAGAACTCGGCGGTCTCGGACACCCGCCGCCCCGCCGGGGTGTCGGGCCCGAGCACCTCGGCGCCGTCGCGCATGGTGCCCTCCCAGCGGATGAGGAGCTGGTCGCGGCGGGTGAGGGTCTCGTACCAGACCTCGTTGTGCAGCCGGTAGCGGTCGCGGCGGGAACCGGGCTCGCGCTCCCGCGCCACCATGGCCACCTGGGTGAGGTAGCGGACCGCTCCCGAGACCGCGGCCGGGCTGATCTGGAGCCGCTCGGCGAGCTCGGCGGAGGTGAGCTGCCCCGAGTCGGAGACGAGCAGGGCCGCGAACACCCGGGCGCCCATCCGCTGCATCCCGGCCTCGGCCAGGTCCGCCGCGAACCGCTCGACGAACCGGGACACCGCCTCTGGGTCCCGCGAGACGCTCGGCGCGCCCTCCGGTTGCGTCGTCTCCCTCACCAGCTCATCATCTCCTCTCTCTGTCACATCATCATAAGTTTATACGGTTCCTTAACTTCACAAATTTCTGAAACTAGCGTAGCTTCGGAAACATGAAGACGGCAATCTCCGCGTCCGGCCTCCACAAGTCCTTCGGCCGGACCCACGCGTTGGACGGCCTCGACCTCGAAGTCGAGGCAGGTGAGGTCCATGGTTTCCTCGGGCCCAACGGTGCCGGGAAGTCCACCACCATCCGGGTCCTGCTGGGGCTGCTGCGAGCCGACGCCGGTGCGGTCCAGCTCCTCGGCAAGGACCCCTGGCACGATGCGGTCGACCTCCATCAGCACATCGCGTACGTCCCCGGAGACGTCACCCTGTGGCGCAACCTCAGCGGTGGCGAGGTCATCGACCTGTACGGGCGGCTGCGCGGCGGGCTGGACACGGCACGGCGCGCCGAGCTGCTGGACCGCTTCGAGCTCGACCCCACGAAGAAGGGGCGCACCTACTCCAAGGGCAACCGCCAGAAGGTCGCCCTGGTCGCCGCGTTCTCGTCCGAGGTCGAGCTGCTGATCCTGGACGAGCCCACCTCGGGGCTCGACCCGCTGATGGAGGAGGTGTTCCGGGAGTGCGTGGCCGAGGAGCGCGACCGTGGCCGCACGGTGCTGCTCTCCAGCCATATCCTCAGCGAGGTCGAGGCGCTGTGTGACCGCGTCAGCATCATCCGCAAGGGCACCCGGGTGGAGTCGGGTTCGCTCACCCAGCTCCGCCATCTGACCCGTACGTCCGTCACCGCCGAGCTGGCCGGGCCGGTCAACGGCCTGTCCGGGCTCCCCGGTGTGCACAACCTGGACGTGCAGGACCAGAAGGTCAAGCTCCAGGTCGACAGCGACCATTTGGACGCCGTGCTGCGCCAGCTCACCCAGTCCGGGGTGCGCAGCCTCATCTCCACCCCTCCGACGCTGGAGGAGCTCTTCCTACGTCACTACCAGGACGACGTCACCCCTGCCGGAGAAGGGGCGGTCGCCCGATGACCACCGTCGCCGACGCACGGGTCACGCCCCGTACCCGAGGCTCGTCCCGGGACCTGGCGGGCACCGGCACCCTGCTGCGGCTCGCGCTGCGCCGCGACCGGATCATGATGCCGGTGTGGGTGCTGTGCCTGGGGCTGACCGCCAGCAGCACCGTCGGCCGCCTCGAGAGCGCGTACGACACCCCCAAGGCCCGCGCCGACCTCGTCGCGGACATGAATGGGAACGGCTCGACGAGAGCCCTGTTCGGCGCCGCCTTCGACGATTCGCTCGGCGCCCTCACCGTCTGGCGGGTGGGCGCGTTCCTCTCCGTGTTCGCCGCGATCATGAGCCTGCTGATCGTGATCCGGCACACCCGCGAGGAGGAGGAGACCGGCCGTCAGGAGGCGCTGTCCGCCTGTATGGTCGGCCGCCGCGCGGGCCTGACCTCGGCCCTGCTCGCCGTGGGCATCGCCAACGCCGCGGTCGCCCTCCTGATCGCGGGCAGTCTCGCGGGCGAGGGCGGCACCGGCGCGC
Source organism: Streptomyces sp. NPDC048636 (assembly GCF_040650655.1). Lineage (NCBI taxonomy): Bacteria > Bacillati > Actinomycetota > Actinomycetes > Kitasatosporales > Streptomycetaceae > Streptomyces > Streptomyces sp. NPDC048636. The sequence goes on from NZ_JBEZHR010000007.1 coordinate 103,391, forward strand.
TCGCGCTGGGGCTGTCCGTCGGTCTGTCCGGGATGGCCTTCGGCGGTCTGGCCGCCGTCGCCGCCCAGCTCACCGAGAACGCGCGGCTGGCCCGGGGGCTGACGTCCGCGGCCGTCGGTGTCGCCTTCGTGCTGCGGATGGCGGGCGACGCCGCCGAGGACGGTTCGAAGGGCTCCGGCCATCTGCTGGTCTGGCTCTCACCGCTGGGCTGGGCGGAGTACGCGCGGCCGTTCGCGGACGTGCGCTGGTGGCCGCTGCTGCTGATCGCCGTGCTCGCCGCCGCCTCCCTCGCCCTGGCGTACTCCCTGGCGGGCCGCCGCGATGTCGGCGCCAGCTTCTACGCCACCCGCCCCGGCCCCCCGGCCGCCGGGCCGTTGCTCAACGGGGTCTTCGGCCTCGGCTGGCGGCTCCACCGCGGTGCGCTGCTCGGCTGGAGCGCGGGCTTCGTCTTCGCCGGTCTCATCTTCGGCGCCATCTCCGACGGTGCCGACGACTTCCTCGGCGACAGCGACAAGACCCGCGAGATCATCCAGCGGATGGGCGGCGCCCAGGGGCTGAACGACGCGTTCCTCGCCTCCATGGTCGGCATCCTCGGCACCATCCTGGCCGTCTACACGGCAAGTGCGGTGCTGCGGCTGCGCAGTGAGGAGACCGACCAGCGCGCCGAGCCACTGCTGGCCAACGCGGTCAGCAGGCTGCGCTGGGCCGGCAGCCATCTGGTCATCGCCTATCTCGGCCCGGTCGTGGTGCTCGCCATCGGCGGTCTCGCGCTGGGCGTGGGCTTTGGCGTGGCCGCCGATGACATGGGCGGGATCCCGCGCGCCGTGGGCGCCACGCTCGCGCAGGCCCCCGCGCTCTGGGTGGTCACCAGCGCCGCCGTCTTCCTGGTCGGTGTGGTGCCGAAGTACACGGCCGCGGCCTGGGCCGTGGTCGGCTGGGTGGTGGCCCTGAGCTGGATGGGCCCCGCGCTCGAGGTGTCCCAGTCGGTGATGAACACCTCACCGTTCAGCCACTTGCCGAAGCTGCCCGGTGACGATGTCACAGCCGCGCCCTTCCTGTGGTCGCTGCTGATCTCGGTCGTTCTGACCGCCGGAGGTCTGGTGGGACTGCGCCGTCGCGATATCGGCGGCTGACCCCCGTCAGCCCACCGCCCCCGGCCCCTCGGCGCCGGTCCCGCGCTCCCCGCGGCGGCCGGCGCCGAGCGGCGTTCCGGGGGCGCGCGGCGTTCCGGGGGCGCGCGGCGTTCCGGGGGCGCGACCGTTTCCGTCCACAGGGTGTGGACGGGCGCGCCCTCGGGACTCGGCTCGGATCCCCGCTCAGATCTCGACGGAGAGCTCCGTGAGTCCCCGGATCACGAACCCCGGCCGCCACTCCGGCTCCTTCACCAGCCGCAGCGCGGGCGCCTCGCGGAGCAGCGCGCCGAAGGAGGCCTTGAGTTCAAGGCGGGCCAGCGGGGCGCCCAGGCAGTAGTGGATGCCCGCGCCGAAGCTGACATGCGGGTTGTCCACCCGGGAGAGGTCCAGGGTGTCGGGGTGGTCGAAGCGCGCGGGGTCGCGATTGGCCGAGCCGAAGAGGATCGCCACCTCGCTGCCGCGCGGGATGACCGTGCCGTCCACCTCGATATCGTCCAGCACCCAGCGCTCGAAGAGCTGCAACGGGGTGTCGTACCGCAGCAGTTCGTCCACGGCGGTGGGCAGCAGCGCCTCCGGCTCCGCGCGCAGCGCCGCCAGCTGGTCGGGGTGGCGGAAGAGGGTCCACCAGCCGTTGCCGGTGGAGTTGACCGTCGCCTCATGGCCCGCGTTCAGCAGCAGCACACAGGTGGAGATCATCTCCTGTTCGGAGAGCCGGTCCCCCTCGTCATACGCCGCGATCAGCGCACTGATCAGGTCCTCGCCCGGGTTCTCCCGGCGGGCGGCGATCAACTCCCGCAGATAGGCGGAGAACTCCAGCGACGCGCGCACCGCGCGGCTCGCGGTCTCCTCGCTCGGGTTCAGCTCGAACATCCCGCAGATATCCGCCGACCACGGGCGCAGTGCGGAGCGGTCGGCGGGCGGAATGCCGAGCATCTCGGCGATCACGGCCACCGGCAGCGGTTCGGCGACCGAGGCGATGAGATCGCCGCCGCCGTCCGCGAGGAAGGCGTCGACCAGCTCGTTCGCCAGCCGCTCGATCGTCGGCACCAGCGCCTCGACCGTCCGCGGGGTGAACGCCTTCGAGACCAGCCGCCGGATCCGGGTGTGGTCCGGCGCCTCCAGGTCGAGCATCCCGTTGTCGTTGAGGATGTGGAACGGCTCGTGCTCGGGCGGCGGCGCGGTACGCCCGAACTCCTCGTGGCTGAACCGGTGCAGATAGGTACGGCCGAGCCGACGGTCGGCCAGCAGGGCGCGGGCGTCGTCGAAGTGCGGGATCAGCCACTGCCCGGACGGCTCGAACCAGTGCGCCCGGCCGCGTTCGCGCAGCTCGGCGTAGGCCGGATACGGGTCGGCGACGAACGACGGCCGCCACGGGTCGAAGGCGGGAAGCGGCGCTGTGCTGGTCATGCCGGGACGGTACCTCCCGACGGACTCAGCCTCCAGGGGCTACCGGCCGCGCCTTGTGGCCGCCCGGGTGCGGTCCCGCAGCCCCGGCCCGTCGCACCAGGGGGTGCGCCCGGCCGAGCCGCGGCAGCGGGCGGAACGCGAAGGCGCCCGTGATCAGGTCCTGCCGCGGGCCGGACAGCGCGGTGCGGACCAGGTGGATTTCGGTCCGCGGAAGCGTCTCGGTCACCCGGGTACGGATTCCCGGCCGCACGCCTCAAGCACTACGGACGGGCTTGTGGGGTCACCGGACATCGGGATCCTCGGAGGCGAGGTCAGTGCCGCGGGCGAGGCGGGCGATCTCGGCGACGACCGTACGCACGGCCGGGGCCGTGGGGTCGATCAGCGGGAAGTGCCCGGCCGCGGCGAGACGTACGACTCGTGGCGGCTGCCGGGCGGCCGCGGCCGCCGCCGCGAAGGAGTCCGCGACCTGCGGCGGGACATCGACGTCGGTGCCGCCCTGCACCAGTGTGGTGGGGACCCCGGTGGGCAGCAGTGCGGCGGGGTCGACGAACGGCAGCCGGGCGGCGCCCTCCTCGCCGGTACCGAGGAGTTGGTCCACCGCGTCGGAACAGACGCGCAGCGCGCGGGCGGTGGTGAGGTCCGCGATGGGCGCGAGGGCCACCACCCCGTGGACGCGCGGCGGCGCGGACAGCCGCCAGCGCGACCCCGGCGGCAGCCGGTGCCGCGCGGCAGCCCACAGCGCGGCGTGCCCGCCCGCGGAGTGCCCGACGAGCACCAGCCGTTCGGTGTCCACACCGGGCAGCGCCCGCTCGCGCACCAGCCGCGGCACGGCGTCCACGACGGCGGCGACGTCATCGAACGTCTCCGGCCACCGCCCGGCACCCGGCGCCCCGGTCCCGGGCGGGGCCGGGGGGTGTGGGGAGGTGCCGCGGCGGTATTCGGCCGAGGCGACCGCGAAGCCCCGGGCGGCCAGGTGGGCCGCGAACGGGGACAGGTGGCCGCGGTCGTACGGGGCGCGCCAGGCGCCGCCGTGGAAGAGCAGGACCAGCGGGGCGGGCCCACCCGCCGCCCCCGTGGGCGGCAGGTGGAAGTCCACGACCTGGTCCGGGTGTTCGCCGTACGCGGCGGTGGCGTCCGGTGCCACCGGGGCGAGGCCGAGGAGGGACGCCTCCTCGGCCGCGGCGATCCCGGCGGGGTCCCGTGGGGCCGTCACCCGGCCGCGCCGCCCTCCGCGAGGACATCGGCCAGCACCCGCGCCGCCCGCTCCACATCCGCGAACCCGGTGTACAGCGGGGTGAAGCCGAAGCGCAGCACATCGGGGCGGCGGAAGTCGCCGACCACACCGCGCCGTACCAGCTCCGCCATCACCGGACCCGCGTCCGCGCACCGCAGCGCGACCTGGCTGCCGCGCCGCTCGTGGTCGACCGGGGTGAGCGACTCGACCCGGCCCGCCGGGACATGGCCCTTGACGCAGCGCAGGAAGAAGTCGGTCAGGGCCAGGCTCTTGGCCCGGACGACCTCGATGTCGACGTCGTCCCACACCTCCAGCGCGGCCTCCAGCGCCAGCATGGAGAGGATCTCCGGTGTGCCGACGCGACCGCGGACCGCACCGTCGGCGGGGGTGTACGCGGGGTCCATGCCGAACGGATCGGCATGCGAGTTCCAGCCGGGGAGCGGGGAGTCGAACCGCGGCTGGTGCTCCTGGGCCACGTACAGATACGCGGGCGAACCCGGTCCGCCGTTGAGGTACTTGTAGGTGCAGCCCACCGCGAAGTCGACCCCGTGCGCGTCCAGCCCGACCGGCAGCGCCCCCGCGCTGTGGCACAGGTCCCAGACGACGAGCGCGCCCGCCGCGTGGGCGGCGGCCGTCGTCCCGGGCAGGTCATGGAGCCGACCGGTCCGGTAGTCGACATGGTTGACCAGCGCCACGGCGGTGCGCGGCCCGACCGCGGTGGGAACGTCGCCCGCCGCCACCTGCCGCAGGGTGCAGCCGGTCATCCGGGCGGCGGACTCGGCGATATAGCCGTCGGTCGGGAAGGTGGCCTCGTCGACGAGGATCTGATCGCGGTGGGCGCCGCGCGCCCGCGCGATCCGCACCGCGCCGACGACCGCCTTGAAGACGTTCACGCTCGTGGAGTCGCCCACGACCACCTGGCCGGGGGCCGCCCCGACGAGCCGTCCCACACGGTCGCCGAGCCGCTCCGGCGCGGTCCACCAACCGCTCTCCTCCCAGGAGCGGATGCGCAGGCTGCCCCATTCCCGGGTGATGACGTCGGCCAGCCGGTCGGGGACGGCCTTCGGCAGCGCGCCCAGTGAGTTGCCGTCGAGATAGACGGTGTCGTCGAGGGCGAAGGCGGCGCGCTTGGCGCGCAGTTCATCGGCCTCGTCGAGCCACGCGGCGGCGTCGGTCAGCGTGGGCGCCCCGGAGATCCTGGTGTCAGACATGGCTGCGCGCCGTCCACAGCTCGGGGAAGACGTTCTTCCCGGCGCGCTTCTCCAGCCAGGCGACTCCGGCGGAGCCGCCCGTGCCGGTCTTGGCACCCATCGCCCGCCGGGTGGCCACGAGATGGTCGTTGCGCCAGCGCCACACGAGCTCGGCGACCTCGGTGAGCGCCTCGCCGAGCCGGGTCAGCTCGTCGTCCCGGGGGCCGGAAGCGGAGTAGATCTCCTGCCACACCCGCTCCACACCGGGGTCCGGTACGTACCGCAGGGCGGGGTCGCGGTCCAGTACGACGGCCGGGATGTCGAAGCCGCGGCGGGCCAGGAAGCGCAGCACCTCGTCGTAGAGGCTGGGCTCGGTCAGCGCCTTCTCCAGCTCGGCGTGGACACGCGGGGCGCCCCGGTGCGGCACGAGCATGGACGCGGACTTCTCGCCGAGCAGGAACTCCATCCGCCGGTACATCGCGGACTGGAAGCCGGAGCCGTCGCCGAGCGCGGAGCGGTAGGCGTTGAACTGGCCCGGGGTGAGATGCGCGAGCGGCTTCCAGGAGCTGTTCAGCGACTCCAGCTCGTACGTCGAGCGCTTCAGCGCGGCCATCACGGTGGGCAGGTCGTCCTCGCGCAGCGCCTGCGCCGCGGTGTGCCACTCGTGGACGATGACGGTGAACCACAGCTCCATGACCTGGGTGGTGACCAGGAAGACCATCTCGCCGGGGTCGTCGGAGAGGGGGTGCTGGAGGTGGGTGAGGACGGACGCCTGGACGTAGTCCTCGTACGGGGTGGTGCCCTGGAAGTCGAGGTGGGGCGCCTCGGTCTCGGCGTCCGGCGCCGCGGATTCCGGCGGCGGGACTTCCTGTGGGGCGGTCGGGCTGGGGGCAGGCTGCTGCGACATCGCGTCTCCTGAGTACTGCTCGCTCCCGGGTAGCGGTCCGCCCCATCCCTTCGGTCTCGGAGCCCCGGTCCCCTCAGGGCCCGCACATCAGCAGGCCCTGTTCGCATCATGCGTGTCATGGGGATGTTCGGCAAGTACGGATCATCGACGGATCGGGGCCCGCCGGAACGGATCACCGCCGACAGGCCCCGGCCTCCGAGGGAGGCGGCTCAGGAGAGCGTGTCCGCCGCGGTCGGGGAGCTCTCCCGGAGGAACGTCGAGCAGCGCTCGTACTCCTCCTGCTCACCGATGGACTGGGCGGCGCGGGCGAGCGCGTGCAGGGCGCGCAGGAAGCCGCGGTTGGGCTCATGCTCGAACGGCACCGGGCCGTGGCCCTTCCAGCCGCTGCGGCGCAGGGCGTCGAGCCCGCGGTGGTAGCCGGTGCGGGCGTACGCGTAGGACTCGACCACCCGGCCGGCCTCGAACGCCTCGTCCGCGAGCTGTGCCCAGGCGAGGCAGGAGGCCGGGTGCTCCGCGGCGACCTCGGAGGGGGCCGCGCCGGAGGCGAGCAGCTCCCGGGGTTCCGGGTCGTCGGGCAGATGGGTCGGGGGCGGTCCCCCGAGCAGGTTCTCGTGAATGGCCATGGGTTCCAGTCTGCCTGGTCGGCCCCCACCCCCGATACGCGGCGCGGAGTCTGCCCCAACGCGCCCTCACCCGCGACTGCGCGCCCTCGCGCGGGGCTCCCCCGCGGGCGGGACCCCGAGGCCGCGCCGGAGGCGGTAACGGTGTCAGGTCTGGCGTTCTCCGGGGTCGAGGGGTGGGGCGGTGATGCCGCAGTGGTAGGCGCACTGGGGGCGGGACGGGGCGCATGGACGCTCCTCGCGCCCCGCGGCGGCCGTCACCTCCTCGGGGACCCCGGCGCCCTCCCTCGGCGCCGGAGGTGGCACCTCCGGCGCCTCCGGCACCTTCAGCACATCCGACCGCACCATGCTCCACGCGAGGAACGCGCCCACCACCAGCACCACCGCACAGATCGGCATCGCACGCCGGAAGGCCTCCGAGAAACGGTCCGCGGACCGGTACGCCTCCTCGCTCATCCCCGCCAGCAGCGGCAGCGCCGCCACCGCGACCAGGCCCGCCGCCCGCGCCGCCGCGTTGTTGATTCCGCTGGCCAGGCCCGCCCGTGCGACATCCACCGAGGCCAGCACGGTCGCGGTGAGCGGGGCGACAAGCACCACCATGCCCAGCCCCATCACCAGCAGCGCGGGCAGGATGTCCCGCCAGTAGACGGCGCCCACCCCCGCCCGCGTCATCAGCAGCATCCCGGCCGCGCACAGCAGCGGGCCGACGGTCAGCGGGATCCGCGGGCCGATCCGTTTGCCGAGCTCGCCCGAGCGGGCCGACAGCAGCAGCATCAGCACGGTGGTCGGCAGCAGCGCGGTGCCCGCCTCCAGGGCGGAGTAGCCCACGACCACCTGGAAGTCCAGCACGGACAGGAAGAAGAAGCCGCCGAACGCCGCGTACACGCACAGCGTCACCCCGTTCACGGCGCTGAACTGGCGCGAGGAGAAGAGCGACAGCGGCAGCATCGGCTCGGGCCGCCGCCGCTCCACGGCGATGAAGGCCACCCCCAGCAGCACCCCGAGGACCGCCGGAACCACCACGGCGGGCGATACGCCCCCGGCCGGGGCGGCGATCAGCGCATAGGTCACCAGGGCCAGCGAGAGCGCGCCCAGCGCGGCGCCCAGGACGTCGAACCGGCCGTGCGCCGCCGGATCCCGGGTCTCGGGGACGTGGCGCAGCGCGACCGGCACGCACAGCGCCGCCATCGGCACATTGATGAAGAAGACCCAGCGCCAGCCCGGTCCGTCCACCAGCCAGCCGCCGAGGAACGGCCCGATCGCCGCGCCGACCCCGCCGAAACCGGACCACAGCCCGACCGCCCGCGCCCGGTCATCGGGGTGGATCACGGACTGGATCAGGGCCAGCGAACCGGGGGTGAGCAGCGCGCCGCCGATGCCCTGGAGGGCGCGGGCGGCGATCAGCACCCCGGCGCTCGGCGCCAGCCCGCACAGCAGTGAGGCGAGGGCGAACCACACCACTCCGACCACGAAGACCCGCCGCCGTCCGAACCGGTCCCCGAGCGCCCCGCCGAGCAGGATCAGCCCGGCGAGGGTGAGCATGTAGGCGTTGACGGTCCACTGGAGGACGGCCAGATCGGCGTTGAGGTCGAGCCCGATCCGGGGCAGGGCCACATTGACCACGGTGCTGTCGATCAGCGCCATCGCGGACCCCAGCACGGTGGTGAGCACCACCCAGCGCCCGGCGGGCTCCGAGAGCCGCACCAGCGAGGGGCCCTCCGCGCCGGGCGGGCCGCCGCCCACCGCCGCCCCGCGCGCCGCCGCGGGCCGGGGCGAGGAATCGCTCATACCTGGATCATCCTCGCGCCGCCCGCCCGTGGCCAGCCCACAGCGGAAACCATCGGCGCACCGAGCGACCGGGCGGTGGAACGGGCCGGGCCCGGGGCTCCGCCGCGATGGCGGGACCCCGGGCCCGGAGGGACGCGCGCGCCGAGGCGCGCCCGTGTCACTTGCTCAGCGTCGTACCCGTGGAGCGCAGGTTGGCGCACGCCTGCGTGACGCGCTCGGCCATGCCCTTCTCGGCCAGCTTGCCCCAGCTGCGCGGGTCGTACGTCTTCTTGTTGCCGACCTCGCCGTCGACCTTGAGCACACCGTCGTAGTTGCGGAACATGTGGTCCGCGACCGGGCGGGTGAAGGCGTACTGGGTGTCGGTGTCGAGGTTCATCTTCACGACACCGTTCTCCAGCGCGGTGAGGATCTCCTGCTCGGTGGAGCCGGAGCCGCCGTGGAAGACGAAGTCGAACGGGTCCTGCTGACCGCTCTTCGCGGCGATGCCGTCCTGGAGCTGACGCAGCAGCTCGGGGCGGAGGACCACATTGCCCGGCTTGTAGACGCCGTGGACATTGCCGAAGGACGCGGCCAGCAGGTAGCGGCCCTTCTCACCCAGGCCCAGGGCCTCGGCGGTGCGCTCGACATCGGCGACGGTGGTGTACAGCTCGTCGTTGATCTCGTGCGTGACACCGTCCTCCTCGCCACCGGTCGGGGTGATCTCGACCTCGAGGATGATCCTGGCCTTGACGGCCTCGGCGAGCAGCTCCTGCGCGATGGACAGGTTGTCGTCGAGCTTCTCCGCGGAGCCGTCCCACATATGGGACTGGAACAGCGGGTTCTGCCCGCTGGCCACCCGCTCCTGGGAGACCTTGAGCAGCGGACGGACATAGCCGTCCAGCTTGTCCTTGGGGCAGTGGTCGGTGTGCAGCGCGATGTTGACCGGGTACTTCTTGGCGACGACGTGCGCGAACTCGGCGAGCGCGACCGCGCCCGTCACCATGTCCTTGCTGTACTGACCACCGAGGAACTCGGCACCACCGGTGGAGATCTGGACGATGCCGTCGCTTTCGGCCTCGGCGAAGCCACGCAGCGCCGCGTGGAGGGTCTGGGTCGAGGTCACGTTGATCGCCGGGTAGGCGAACTTGCCTGCCTTCGCCCGGTCGAGCATCTCGTTGTAGATCTCAGGGGATGCGATGGGCATCTGTCCGCTCCTTGTGATGTGCGGGTGAGGTTCTGGGCCCTGACCTAGAGGGGCGACGTCATCGTCATGGCCATCCTTCCAGACTCCACCGGTTGCTCCACCCGGCGCACTCGGGGATGGCACGGAAGGGGGCGGGTGGTTTCACGTGAAACCACCCATGTCAGCGAGTCCGAGACCGCTCGGCTGCCGCCTCCGCGGCCGTCTCAGTCGAGGCCGAGATCGGCCAGCGAGTAGGCGGGAAGGTAGCGCAGCCCGGCCTCGGCGATGGCCGGAGCGGCACCGCGCTCGACGATCGTGGCGACGGCGACGACCTCGGCGCCCGCCTCGCGCGCCGCCTCGACCGCGGTCAGCGGGGAGCCACCGGTGGTGGAGGTGTCCTCGACGACCAGCACCCGGCGGCCGGTGATGTCCGGGCCCTCGATCCGCCGCTGAAGACCGTGGGTCTTCTGCGCCTTGCGGACCACGAACGCGTCGAGGCGGCGGCCCCGCGCGGCGGCCGCGTGCAGCATGGACGTGGCGACCGGGTCGGCGCCGAGGGTGAGCCCGCCCACCGCGTCGTACTCCAGGTCGGCCGTGGCGTCGAGCATGACCTGACCGACCAGCGGCGCGGCCTCGGCGTCCAGGGTGATCCGGCGCAGGTCGATGTAGTAGTCGGCCTCCCGCCCGGAGGAGAGGGTCACCTTGCCGTGGACCACGGCCTTGTCCTTGATCTGCCGCAGCAGGGCGTCACGCGCATCGCTCATGCCGACGAGCTTATGCGGTGTGCCGCGACGCCCCGCGACACCCTCCGGACGGCCCTACGCCAGGCTGCGCCAGCTCCAGGTCATGGCCATCTCCAGCGGGTCGATGGGCGTGACCAGGCGCGGCAGGGTGTTGAGGCCGTTGGGCGGCCCGGACTGCGGCTCGACGCACACCGCCTCGGCCTGCTCGTCGTAGACCACCACCCACTCACTGCGGCTGGCGACCTTCAGCTCCAGCCGTCCGGGCCAGGTGAGCGTGACATCCACCCCGGCGGGCATGCCGAAGCAGTCGTCCCAGGGGCCGGAGCGGGGCGGGATCCGGTGGCCGGTGGGGAGGTGGTCCTCGCCGCGCTCCTCCTGCCACTCGGCGTCGAAGTCGAGCCGGACCTCCGCACCGCCGTCCTCCAGGGTGCGCAGGAACCAGGGGTGCCAGCCCGCCTGGGCCGGGAAGGAGTCGCCCCCGGTCTCCACGCTCATGGTCACGGTCAGCCCGTCCGGGCGGAGCTCGAAGCTCTGGGTGACCCGGCCCTCGTACGGCCACGGGTCCGCGAGGTCGTAGGTGAAGGCGGCGGTGGACGGACCGCTGGCGACCTGGCGCCAGGCCACGTCCCGGCCGGTGCCGTGGATCGCGTGCGGCGGTGCGTTGACGGGCAGTTGATGGGCGCGGCCGCCGTCGCGGAACCGTCCGAGCGCGACCCGCCCGCACCACGGCACCATCGGGAAGGCCCCGTACCGCGGGCCCTGGCGCAGCAGCTCCGTACCGCCGATCCGCAGCGAGCCGATACGGCAGCCGTTGTCGGGGGAAACGGTCAGCTCGGCGTCACCGGCGGTCAGCCGTACGCCCTTGGTCTCCGTTGTCTCTTCGGTCACGTCTACGAGCCTATGCGCAGCGGCTCATCGGCCGCCGCTCACCGGCCAGGCGTCACCGCCCACGCGTCACCGGCGGCGGCGGAGCACCCGGCGGCCGACGACAACGGCGGAGGCGAGCACCACCGCCGCGGCGGGCGCGGCCCAGCGCAGTGCGGCGCTGGTGGAGACCGTCTGCGGGGCGGGGACGGGGGCGTAGCGACCGCGGGGCGGGGCGTGGTCGACCTCCTCGGTGGAGCGGCCGATCATCGTGCGGCGGGCGTGCGCGGCCTCGGCCGGGGGCTCGTCCTCGGCCTCGCCCAGACCGCTGGCCTCGTCCATGGAGCCGACGCCGTCCACATCGTTGAGATCACCGACGTCGTCCAGCTCACCGAAACCGGCGTCGGCGGCGGCCGCGGCCTCGAGGGCCGCCTGGTCGTCGTCCAGCTCCGCACGGGGGTCGAGGGAGGACGGCGGGATGTCGGTGTCGAAGACCGACCGCGGCTCACCGTCGGCCCCGTCCCGCCCGTCGGGCCCGTCCTGCGCGTCCTGCGCGTCCTTGCCGTCGGTCCCGTCCTGCGCGTCGGGCGCGGCCGGGGTGATCGGGGACGCCTCAAGGCCGGACGTCAGCGCCGCGGCGAAGCGGTCCAGCAGCCGGCGGCCGGCGGTGGACACGGCCTCGTCGTCGAACTCCGCGAGCCGGCCGTCACGGTGGACCGTCCCGGAGCAGCCCAGCGTGGTGCCGCCCTCGGCCGCCTCGAGTGTGACGGTCAGCGTGACCTTGACCGAGCCGCTGCCGCGCGCCTCGGTGCCCTCGCCCTCCACCTCGAAGACGCCGTCGCGCTCACCGACGCGCAGCGCCCCGCGGTAGGTGATGGTGGACCCGCCGATGCGCAGCCGCAGCCGACCCGCGAGCGGCCCCGCCGCCTCGTCGGCGTCCTGCTGGAGCCCAGGGACGCAGCGGGCGATGCGATCGGGCTCCGTAAGCGCCAGCCGGACGGTGTCGACGGGAAACGGAACGAACACCTCATGCTCCATAGCTCAAGACACTACCCATCGCGCGCGACGTGAGACCCGCTCCCGCGCAACTTTCGCCCCGTTCTCGCCCTCTCCGGTGTCCTCGCCGGTCCTCGCTAGTCCTCGTATCCGTACCGCGGGTGCATCAGCGTGGAGGCGGGCAGTCCGGGCCGCCGGTGACGCACGGCCGCGCGGCCCGCGGCCCGGAGTCCACCGGGGGTCAGGAAGTGCGGTCGCGGACCGCGGGGGGACAGCCGCAGCGGCACCGGGGCGCGGGCCGCCAGCAGAAAGCCCCAGTCACGCGGTGCGTCATCGGTGCCGGGCACGGACAACACCGGCCGCCGCGCGCCGATCACATACGGAGCGGTCCACAGCCCGGCCGACCGGATCGTCGCGTTCACCGTCCAGTACGTATGTGAGCTGGGGTGCAGCGCGCCCGCGTGCACGACCAGCCGCCCGCCGGGCGCCAGCACCCGCTCGGCCAGCCCGTAGAACTCCTGGGAGTAGAACTTGGTGCTGGGGGTGAGCCGCGGATCCGGCAGATCGCTGACGACCACGTCGTACTCGGCGCGCCGCCGCAGCCAGTCGAAGGCGTCGGCGGTGACCACCCGCACCCGGGGGTCGCGGTAGGCGCGGGCGTTGAGCGCGGAGAGATCGGGGTCGCGGCGGGCCAGCCGCACCACCGCCGGATCGCGCTCGACGACGGTGAGCGACCGGACCCCGGCGTACCGCAGCACCTCGCGGGCCGCGAGCCCGTCGCCACCGCCCAGCACCAGGACGCGGCCGTGCGGTCCGGCGGCCATGGCCGGGTGGATCAGTGCGTCGTGGTAGCGGACCTCATCGCGGCCGGAGACCGCCAGCCGCCCGTCGAGGAAGAGGGTCAGCGGGCGCCCGCTGGCCCGGCCGCCCGCGAGCACCACCTCCTGGACACCGCTGCGCAGCGCGACGCGGACCCCCGGGCCGTAGACCGCCTGGCGGGCGGCGCGCTCGAAGGAGGGGGTGAGCGCGGCGCCCGCGGCGAGCACGGTCAGCACCGTCACATTGGTGACGATCAGCGTCCAGCGCGCGCGGCCGCTCAGATCGCGCCGGAACAGCCACAGCACCAGGGCCGCGCCCGCCACCGCGTTGACCGCGCCGGTGACCAGCGCACCGGTCAACTGCCCGAAGGCGGGCAGCAGAAGAAAGGGGAAGGCGAGCCCGCCGACCAGCGCGCCCACATAGTCCGCGGCGAACAGGTCGGCGACCGCACCTCCCGCGTCCTGCCGCCGCACCCGCTGGATCAGGGTCATCAGCAGCGGTACCTCGGCGCCGATGAGGACGCCGATGGCCAGGGAGAAGCCGACGAGCGCGGAGCGGGAGTGGCCGCACCACGCGAAACTCGCGTACAGCGCCATGGCCGAGCAGCCGCCGACCAGGGCCAGCACCGCCTCGACCGCGGCGAAGCCGACGGCGGCCCGGCAGCGCAGCCGCTTGGCCAGCAGCGAGCCGATGCCCATGGCGAACACCATCACCGACAGCACCACGGACGCCTGGGTGACCGAGTCACCGGCCAAATAGGAGGCGAGGGCGACCAGTTCGAGCTCATAGACCAGACCGCAGGCGGCGCAGACGAAGACGGTGAGGAGGACGAGGAAGCGGCCGAGCCCGGCACGGACGGGCAGTGGCACCGGAGGGTCGGACTCCGGCGACGGCGCATCCGAGACGGCGGACGTCGGAGCATCGATCACATTGGGAACGTTACGTCACATAATGCTTACCGTTTGTCACCCACACGGGTGCATTGACGGGCAGGCATCCGCACTCCGCCCCGACTGTCCGGGGTCGCCACCAGCCCTTGGGATCAGGGGATTTGGGCGGGCAGTCCGCCCTCCGGGAGCTTGCCCGCGAGCCCCTCCGCGAGCGGCGGCCGCAGCCCGGCCGGGCGCCGGGCCCCCACACAGGTGCGGGTGGTCACCAACCGCCCCTCCTGGGGATAGGCATGCCAGGTCCGCCAGCCCACCGTGCCCTCGTGCCACTGCGCGAGCAGCGCGGTGAAGGCGTGCGGACTGCCCGGAAACGTGCCCGCCAGACCGTGCGGATGGTCGGCGACCAGGGCCAGCAGCTCCTGGGCACGCCCGGCGAAGGACCTTTCCGACAACTCCTCGACACGCGCCGCGAATTCGTACTCGCAGCCGTCGACAAGGGTGGAGACGCCCAGCGGAAGCGGGGTGCTGCTGCCGGACATACAGGCCACGGTCTCCGAGCAGTGGCCGTTCGCACCGTCGAGAAGCACTTGATGGGAGGCGCCGAGCAGCCTCAACTGCATCGTATGGCCGTGGAGTTGGAGATCGAGTGCGGCCAGGGCCGGAAGGGGCTCCCGCCCCAGGCACCAGGCGAGATCAGCGGCGCGGGTATCGGTGTAAGCAGTCTTGAGGGTCGTGAGCATGGATCGGCTCCGCAAGCACGCAGTGGTAAAAGATGGGCCGGCTCGTCCCGCGGTGGACCAGGGGTATACGCATACGCCGGCTCGTGCCCACGTGGGGTCCGTAGGGTCGGTGGTGGTATACGGAATCATGAAATGCTCGGCGCCACATCGTTTTTACCCACCTTCACCGGGTTTCCACCCCCTAGGGCGCCCACCAGATCAAGTGTTCAACAACCGAGTGCCCGGCGCACGATGGCGCGCCGGGCACGGAATATGAATTCTACGGATCGTCAGTTCACTGTGTACGCAGGCTAATCGGCGTAAATCCGGATGATGCGGGCCGGTGTGGATACCCCGGTACGGATACCCCCGGCGCGGCCGTCAGCTGCCGCCACCGCCACCGCCGCAGCCCCCTCCGCCACCGCCGCCACCACAGGACGAACCGCCGCCGCAGCCACTCCCGCCACCGCAGGAGGAGCCGCCCCCTCCGCAGGACGAGCCGCCGGCGCTTCCGCCCCCGGCCCACCAGCTACCGCTGGATCGCCGGCCGTAGCCCCGCTTGTGCGGCAGCGAATCCCCCTTGGCGCGGCCCGCCCCCACCGCGGCCAGCGCCACGACCGTGAAGGCCACCACCACAAAGACAATGACGGAAACCATGCGTCCTCACTCTCCTTCCAAGCCCCCGTACAGCGAGGTACCGCGTCGTACCTGACCCGCTCATGCCCGCCGCCGTCAGGGCCAAAAGCGGAGTTGAGGAAGTCCAGAGGTTCGGCGGAGGATGGCGGCATGGGACGACCGCTGCTCAATCGCCGACTGGCCGCCTTCGGCACCACGATCTTCGCCGAGATGTCCGCCCTCGCCGTACGCACCGGCGCGATCAATCTGGGCCAGGGCTTTCCCGACACCGACGGCCCGGAGGAGGTGCGGGAGGCCGCCGTGCGCGCGCTGCGCGACGGCCGCGGCAATCAGTACCCGCCCGGCCCCGGCATCCCCGAACTGCGCACCGCGATCGCCGAGCACCAGCTGCGCTGGTACGGGCTGACCTTCGACCCGGACCGTGAGGTACTGGTCACCGCGGGTGCCACCGAGGCGATCGCGGCCTCGCTGCTGGCCCTGGTGGAGCCGGGCGACGAGGTGATCGCGCTGGAGCCGTACTACGACTCCTACGCCGCCTGTATCGCGATGGCGGGCGGGACCCGGGTCCCGGTGACCCTCCGGCCGCGGGGCGACGGCTTCGGCCTGGACCTGGACGAGCTGCGGGCCGCCGTCACCGACCGCACCCGCCTCATCCTGCTCAACACCCCGCACAACCCCACCGGCACCGTGCTCACCGCCGCCGAACTGGCCGCCGTCGCCGAGCTGGCCGTGGAGCGCGATCTGCTGGTGGTGACCGACGAGGTCTATGAGCACCTGGTCTTCGAGACCGGCCACACCCCGCTGGTCTCCTTCCCCGGGATGCGCGAGCGCACGGTGACCATCAGCAGCGCGGGCAAGACCTTCTCCTTCACCGGATGGAAGGTCGGCTGGGTGACCGGCTCCCCCGAGCTGGTCACGGCGGTGCGCTCGGCCAAGCAGTATCTGACCTTCGTCTCCGCCGGGCCCTTCCAGTACGCGGTCGCCGAGGCGCTGCGGCTGCCGGACGACTACTTCCACGGCATCCGCGAGGATCTGCGCGCCAAGCGCGATCTGCTGGCCGAGGGGCTGGCCGACGCGGGCTTCGGGGTCTTCCGCCCGTCGGGCACGTACTTCATCACCACCGATATCCGCCCGCTCGGCGAGAGCGACGGCTTCGCGTTCTGCCGCTCGCTGCCCGAGCGCTGCGGGGTGGTCGCCGTACCGGAGGCGGTCTTCTACGACCACCAGGACCAGGGCGCGCCGTTTGTGCGGTTCGCCTTCTGCAAGCGCGCCAAGGTGCTCACCGACGCGGTCGGACGGCTCAAGGGTCTGGCGGGCCGAGCCGCCCGAGGGCCTTCGGACAGGGGCCTCGAAGGCGCCTGAAAACGCGTGAGCCCGGCCACGCACCGCACCTCTCGGGGCGGTGCTGCGGCCGGGCTCCGGCTATGTCCTCGCCGTGTCCTCGCGGACCCGGGGGCTCAGCTCTCGTCGTCGCCGGGCTTCTCTTCGCCGTCGGACTCGATATCGGCCTCCAGGCCGAGCTGCTCGACCAGCCACTTGTCGAACTCGATGGAAGCCCGCACCCAGCTGACCGTGCTGGACACGAAGTGCTCCAGGCTGACGCCGGTGCCCGTGAGCATCTGCGCCTCACCGATCAGCCGGACCGCGCCGTCGTCGTTGGTGTGGGTGTAGACCTTCGGCCACAACGTACGGCGGTTCCAGTCGTCGATCGCCTCGAGCAGCCGCGGCTTCTCGTCGATGCCGTGCGGCCGGTCGTAGAACGTCCGGACGGAGAAGACCTGCTGCTCCTCCTCACCACGGAACATGAAATAGGTGCGGAACTGCTCCCACGGCGCGGCGAGGTCCCCTTCCTCGTCAACGACGTACTTCAGCTCCATCTGCTCCAGCAGCTGCTTGACCAGGTCCTGGTCGGGCAGCACGGGGCCGCTCGGACCCGCCGGATCGGGCTCGGGCTGGCCCCCGAAATTCGGAATCGAGGACGGGTCGATGCTCACCGTGGATTTCCCTTCGTATGGATACCGCCATCCTCCCTCACACCCGCCCCCGCGTCGCAACCCCAGCCGGGTTTTACTTGATCACCAAGGCGCGTGCTCCGGCGCGTGATCCTGGGCGGGCCCGGCGCCGGGCCGGGCGCGCTACTGCGCCGGACCGACCAGGAG
Source organism: Streptomyces sp. NPDC048636 (assembly GCF_040650655.1). Taxonomy (NCBI): domain Bacteria; kingdom Bacillati; phylum Actinomycetota; class Actinomycetes; order Kitasatosporales; family Streptomycetaceae; genus Streptomyces; species Streptomyces sp. NPDC048636. Next base: position 120,655 of record NZ_JBEZHR010000007.1, read on the forward strand.
GTCGTCGCCGACCCGGTCCACCCGGACCGTGTCGCCGTCCCTGACCTCGCCGGACAGGATCTCCTTGGCCAGCCGGTCGCCGATCGCGGTCTGCACCAGACGGCGCAGCGGGCGGGCCCCGTACGCCGGATCGTTGCCCTCCTCGGCCAGCCAGGCCAGCGCCGCCGGGGTGACCTCCAGGGTGAGCCGCCGCTCGGCGAGCCGCCGGGCCAGCGCGCCGACCTGGAGCTCGGCGATCCGGGCCAGCTCGTCCTGGCTCAGCGCGGAGAAGACCACCAGGTCGTCCAGGCGGTTGAGGAACTCGGGCTTGAAGGAGGTCCGTACCGTCTCCAGCACGCTCTGCTTCTTCTCCTCCTCGCCCAGCAGCGGATCCACCAGGTACTGGCTGCCGAGGTTGGAGGTGAGAACGAGAATGGTGTTGCGGAAGTCGACCGTGCGGCCCTGGCCGTCGGTGAGCCGTCCGTCGTCGAGGACCTGGAGCAGGATGTCGAAGACCTCGGGGTGGGCCTTCTCGACCTCGTCCAGCAGCACCACGCTGTACGGGCGGCGGCGCACGGCCTCGGTGAGCTGGCCGCCCTCCTCATAGCCGACGTAGCCGGGCGGGGCGCCGACCAGCCGGGCCACGCTGTGCTTCTCGCCGTACTCGCTCATATCGATACGGACCATGGCCCGCTCGTCGTCGAAGAGGAAGTCGGCGAGCGCCTTGGCCAGCTCGGTCTTGCCGACCCCGGTGGGGCCGAGGAAGAGGAACGAACCGGTGGGCCGGTCCGGATCGGCGATCCCGGCACGGCTTCTGCGCACCGCGTCCGAGACGGCGCGCACGGCCTCGGTCTGGCCGATCAGCCGCCTGCCGAGCTCGTCCTCCATGCGCAGCAGCTTCTTGGTCTCGCCCTCCAGCAGGCGGCCGGCCGGGATACCGGTCCAGGAGGCGACCACATCGGCCACATCGTCCGGGCCGACCTCCTCCTTGACCATGGTGCCGCGGTCCTCCCGCTGCACCTCCTCCTCGGCCTCGGACGCCTCGGCGAGCTCACGCTCGACGGCCGGGATCTCCCCGTAGAGCAGCTTGGAGGCGGTGTCGAAGTCGCCGTCCCGCTGGGCGCGCTCGGCCTGGCCGCGCAGCTCGTCGATCTTCTCCTTGAGCTCACCGACGCGGTTGAGGCCCTGCTTCTCCTTCTCCCAGCGGGCGGTCAGCCCGCGCAGCTCCTCCTCCTTGTCGGCGAGGTCGCGGCGGAGCTTGTCCAGACGCTGCTTACTGGCCTCGTCGGTCTCCCGGGCGAGCGCCATCTCCTCCATCTTCATCCGGTCCACCGAGCGCTGGAGTTCATCGATCTCCACGGGTGAGGAGTCGATCTCCATCCGGAGCCGGGAAGCGGCCTCGTCGACCAGGTCGATGGCCTTGTCGGGCAGGAAGCGGGAGGTGATGTACCGGTCGGAGAGGCTGGCGGCGGCCACCAGCGCGCCGTCCGCGATCTGCACCTTGTGGTGGGCCTCGTAGCGGCCCTTGAGCCCGCGCAGGATGGCGACGGTGTCCTCGACGGTCGGCTCGGAGACCAGGACCTGCTGGAAGCGGCGCTCCAGCGCGGCGTCCTTCTCGATCCGCTCGCGGTACTCGTCGAGGGTGGTGGCGCCGACCATGCGCAGCTCACCGCGGGCCAGCATGGGCTTGAGCATATTGCCCGCGTCCATCGAGGAGTCGCCGCCGGCGCCCGCGCCGACGACGGTGTGCAGTTCGTCGATGAAGGTGATGATCTGGCCGTCGCTGGACTTGATCTCGGCGAGGACGGTCTTCAGCCGCTCCTCGAACTCGCCGCGGTACTTGGCGCCCGCGACCATCGCCCCGAGGTCCAGCGCGACCAGGCGCTTGTTCCGCAGGCTCTCGGGGACGTCGCCCTTGACGATGCGCTGGGCGAGCCCTTCGACGACGGCGGTCTTGCCGACACCCGGCTCACCGATCAGCACCGGGTTGTTCTTGGTGCGGCGCGAGAGCACCTGCACCACACGCCGGATCTCCTGGTCCCGGCCGATGACCGGGTCGAGCCTGCCCTCGCGCGCGGCGGCGGTGAAATCGGTGCCGAACTTCTCCAGGGCCTTGTACGTGCCCTCCGGATCGGCCGTCGTCACCCGCTGTCCACCCCTGACGTTCTCGAACGCGGCGAGCAGCTTCTTGGCGCTCGCCCCCTGCTGGTCGAGCAGCTCCCCGGCCTGGCCGCCCTTGGCGGCGATGCCGATGAGGAGATGCTCGGTGGAAACGTAGTCGTCGCCGAGCTCCTTCGCGCGCCGGGCCGCGTCCGCGATGACGGCCAGCAGCTCCCGGCTCGCCTGCGGCGGGGCCACGGTGGAGCCCTGGACGCTGGGCAGCGCGGCGAGCAGCCGCTCGGCGCCGCCGCGCACCTGGGCCGCGTCGGCGTCGACGGCGGCCAGCAGGTCCATCACATTCTCGTTCTCCTGGCCCTGGAGCAGGGCGAGCAGCAGATGCGCGGGGGTCATGTCCGCGTGTCCGGCGGTCACCGCACGGTCATTGGCGGCGCTCAGCGCCGCCCGGCTCTTGTTGGTCAGCTCGGCATCCACGTCCCTGTGCTCCTCCTCGCATCCATGACCTGCTGCTGGGCCCCGTCCCGGGACCCAATCCTGCCCTACCCATCCTCCGTAAACTTGAGTCTATTGCACTCAACTGTGCTGTGCCACTCCTTCCGGCCGTAGGTTCTGGGCCATGGCCATCGACCCCCGCGATCCGGACCCCGGCTATCTCGCCTTCTGGCGGGAGCGCCATCTGTGCACCCTGACCACCCCACGCCCGGACGGCACCCCGCATGTCGTCCCGGTCGGGGTCACCTACGATCCGGAGGCCGGGCTCGCCCGCGTCATCGCCAGCGGCCACAGCCGTAAGGTCGCGCACGTCCGGGCGGCGGGCGAGAGCGGTGCGCGGGTCGCCGTCTGCCAGCTGGCGGGCAGACGATGGGCCACCCTGGAGGGGCTCGCGGTGATCCGCGAGGAGCCCGGGCTGATCGCGGACGCGGAAGCCCGCTACACCGAGCGCTACCAGCGCACCCCGCGCCCCAATCCCGCCCGGGTCCTGATCGAGATCACCCTCACCCGGGCCATGGGCCGGGCGTAGGCCGCGCGCCGCCGGTGTCTCAGTCCCCGTCCCCGTCGTCGGCGTTCTCGTCCTCGGCGTTCCCGCGCCGCTCCGCCTTCGCGTAGCTCTCGGCCATCGCACCGGCGAAGTCGTACACCACGACCTGCTCGTCGCCGACCACCCACGCGTCATGCCCCGGCGGGCAGACGAAGACGTCTCCCGGCCCCACCTCGGTCTCCGCGCCGTCGGCCATCCGCAGCCGCATCCGCCCCTTGGCCACGAACCCCGTGTGATGGACCTCGCACAGATATGTCCCGGCGATCGGCCGCACCGACTCCTTCCAGCGCCAGCCCGGCTCGAAGACGCCCACCGCGAAGTCCAGTCCCGTCAGATGCACGGTGTCGAGGTGGCCCCCGGGAAAGTCACGCCGCTCATCGGGCTTGTCGATCGTCTTGACTTCCAGCATGGTGCTACCTCCTGCCGTACCTCCATGGTGCTCCTCACCCGCCCCGCCGTCGCGCCACCGAGGTGCCCCGGGCGGGCCGAGGCGGCCTAGTCCGAACGGCCGGACGAGGGGCGCCAGTGGAGGGTCCAGTGGCCGGAGTGGCCGGGCGGGAGGGCCACGTCTCGGCGGACGGCCGCGTAGTACTCCTCGCGCGCGGCGCGCTGGCGGGCGAGCAGCGCGGACCAGCCCTCCGCGGTACGGACCGGCTCCCGCAGGAACTGCTCGATCTCGACGACCGCGACCACCCAGGCCCGCGCCCGCTCCACCACTTCGGGGGTGCCCAGCATCAGCAGCGCCTCCCCCGCCGGATCCCTGGCGTCGGTGGCCTCGGCGAGACCGGCCGCCGCCTCCTCGGGGGACAGCGGATGCGGGTGCGGATCGACCCCCAGGTGGGAGGCGATCCGGTAGGCCAGGGTGACGCTGCGCTTCAGCGCCGTGGCGTAGTCGGCGTAGACCGCCAGTCGGCGTTCCTCCCAGCGGGCTCGCTGTTCGCGGCGGAAGCGTGCCTCATCGCCCTTGGTGATCGCCAGATACGAGCCGAGGGCACCGACGAGGACACCGAGCAGGGCGGGAAGCTGTTGTATGAACGCGGACATGGCCACACCGTAGAGCGCGCCGGAACGCCGGAGGACCGGCGGCCGGGCGCGATGCCCCCGGCCGCCGGTCCTCGGTCGACGTCACCTTGTCATTCGGATCGCTTGGGCCGCCAGACGACCAGTGCGCTGGTCTGCTGGACGTCCTGGTAGCGGACCAGGTCGCGCCGGTAGGAGGCATGGACCTGGGCCTCGCGCTGCTGCATGGCCGCCGCCGCGCCCTCGACCGCGGACTGGAGCTCGGCCACCCGGGACTGGAGGGCGGCGACCTGGTTCTCCAGTTCGATGATGCGCTTGATCCCGGCGAGGTTGATGCCCTCGTCCTGGGACAGCTGCTGCACCTGCCGGAGCAGCTCGATATCGCGCGCGGAGTACCGCCGGCCGCGGCCGGCGGTGCGGTCGGGGGAGACCAGGCCGAGGCGGTCGTACTGACGAAGGGTCTGCGGATGCAGACCGGAGAGCTGAGCGGCGACCGAGATGACGTACACCGGCGACTCGTCGGTCAGCTCGTAGGGATTGCGGGCCCGGCCCGCGCCCCTGCCTCCGATTCCTCCTCGGCCGTGCGGCTCCATGGGGGTCACGCTCCCTTCGCGGCCTGGAACAGCTCCGCCCGCGGATCCTCACCCGCGGTCGCCTCGCGATACGACTCCAGCGCCTCGCGCGCCGTGTCGCTGAGGTCCTTCGGCACCGCGACCTCGACGGTGACCAGCAGATCGCCCCGGGTGCCGTCCTTGCGGACCGCGCCCTTGCCGCGCGCCCGCATCGTCCGGCCGTTGGGCGTGCCCGCCGGCAGCTTCAGGGTGACCGGGGGGCCGCCCAGCGTCGGCACCTTGATCTCACCGCCGAGCGCCGCCTCCGAGAAGGAGACGGGCACGGTGACGGTCAGGTTGTCCCCCTTGCGGCCGAAGACCGGATGCGCGTCCACATGGACGATGACGTACAGGTCACCGGCCGGACCGCCGGTCTCGCCCGGGGCGCCCTTGCCACGCAGCCGGATCCGCTGGCCGTCGCTGACCCCTGCGGGGATCCGGACCTGCATGGTGCGGGCGGAACGAGCCCGTCCGCTGCCCTTGCAGGTCTCGCACGGGTTCTGCGCGATCAGCCCGCGGCCCCGGCACTCCACACACGGGTCGGTGAGCGAGAAACCGCCACCGCCACCGCGGCTGACCTGCCCGGTGCCGACACAGGTCGGGCAGACCCTGGGGGTGCCGTTCTTGTCGCCGGTGCCGGAACACTCCTTGCACGGGGCCTGGCTGGACATCCGCAGGGGGACCGTGGCCCCCTCCACCGCCTCGGTGAAGCTCAGCGTCACCTCGGACTCGATGTCCTGACCACGCCTCGGCTGGGTGCGGGAGCCGCCGCCGCGGTTGAAGAGACCGCCGAAGACATCCCCGAGACCGCCGCCGAAACCGCCGGCGCCACCGCCGCCGCCCTGACCGCCGCCTCCGAAGAGGTCGCCCAGGTCGAAGTTGAAGCTGCCGGTGGAGCCCGGACCGCCGGGACCGGGGCGGAAGCCGCCGTTCCCGAAGAGTGAGCGGGCCTCGTCGTACTCCTTGCGCCGCTTGGGATCGCCGAGGATGTCATTGGCCTCGGAGATCTCCTTGAAGCGCTCCTCCGCCTTGGCATCGCCCTTGTTGGCGTCCGGGTGGAACTCGCGCGCGAGCTTCCGGTACGCCTTCTTGATCTCCGCCTCGGTCGCGTCCTTGGGGACGCCGAGGACCTTGTAGTAGTCCTTCTCGACGAAGTCCTTGGTGCTCATCCCCGACGTCCCTCCTCTCTCGTCTTCCTCGCCGTCACCGCCGCGTCAGCCCTCGTCCGGGCCACCGCTCTCCTCGTCCGCCTCCGCGCCCTCGCCCTCGCCGCCCTTGGTGGGGGTGGCGCCCGGCTGGGGCTCGGCGACCGCGACCCGAGCCGGCCGGATCGTACGCTCGCCGATTCGATACCCCGGCTGCAAAATCTGCACGCACGTCGTCTCGGTGACATCGGGCGCATACGAGTGCATCAGGGCTTCGTGCACCAGCGGGTCGAAGGGCTCGCCCTCCTTGCCGAACTGCTGGAGGCCCAGCTTCGCCGCCACCGTCTCCAGCGATTCGGCGACGGACTTGAAGCCGCCGACCAGCTCGCCGTGTTCACGGGCGCGGCCGACGTCGTCGAGCACGGGCAGCAGCTCGGACAGCAGGCCCGCTACGGCGACCTCCTTGACCGAGATCCGGTCCCGCTCGACCCGGCGCCGGTAGTTCTGGTACTCCGCCTGGAGCCGCTGGAGGTCGGCCGTCCGCTCGTTGAGCGCCGTACGGACCTGGTCCAGCTGCGCCTGGATGGCCACCTGCTCGAGGTCCCCTGCGGGGGCCGGACCCGCCTTGTCGGCGGACCCGGCGCCCTTCGCCGCGTCGTCAGGGGTCTGCGCGGCTTCGGAGGGGACGTCGGGCTGCTCCTCGAAGCCCGGGGTCTCCTCCGTCACGCGGCACCACCCTGGCCCTTGTCGGCCTTCTCGTCATCGACGATCTCGGCGTCCACCACATCGTCCTCGGCCTTGGCCTGGCCCTCGGCGCCCGGCTCACCGGCGGCGGCACCGGCCGCGGCCGCGCCCTCGCCCTGCGCGTACATGGCCTGGCCCAGCTTCTGGCTGACCGCCGCGACCTTCTCGGTGGCGGTGCGGATCTCGGCCGTGTCGTCGCCCTTGAGCTTCTCCTTCAGCTCGGTGAGCGCCTCCTCGACCTCGGTCTTGACGTCGCCGGGGACCTTGTCCTCGTTGTCCTTCAGGAACTTGTCCGTCTGGTAGACGAGCTGCTCGGCCTGGTTGCGGGTCTCGGCGGCCTCGCGGCGCTTGTGGTCCTCCTCCGCGTACTGCTCGGCCTCGCGCATCATGCGGTCGATGTCGTCCTTCGGCAGCGCGGAGCCGCCGGTGACGGTCATCTTCTGCTCCTTGCCGGTGCCGAGGTCCTTCGCGGCGACGTGCATGATGCCGTTGGCGTCGATGTCGAAGGCCACCTCGATCTGCGGGACCCCGCGCGGGGCCGGCGGCAGACCGGTGAGCTCGAACATCCCGAGCTTCTTGTTGTACGCGGCGATCTCGCGCTCGCCCTGGTAGACCTGGATCTGCACGGACGGCTGGTTGTCCTCGGCCGTGGTGAAGATCTCCGAGCGCTTGGTGGGGATCGTGGTGTTGCGCTCGATCAGCTTGGTCATGATGCCGCCCTTGGTCTCGATACCGAGGGACAGCGGGGTGACGTCCAGCAGCAGGACGTCCTTGACCTCACCCTTGAGCACACCGGCCTGGAGGGACGCGCCGATGGCGACGACCTCGTCCGGGTTCACACCCTTGTTGGCCTCCTTGCCGCCGGTCAGCTCCTTGACGAGCTCGGCGACGGCGGGCATGCGGGTGGAGCCGCCGACCAGGACCACGTGGTCGATCTCGGACAGCGAGATGCCCGCGTCCTTGATCACGTTGTGGAACGGGGTCTTGCAGCGCTCCAGCAGGTCGGAGGTGAGCTGCTGGAACTGGGCGCGGGTGAGCTTCTCGTCCAGGTGCAGCGGGCCCTCGGCGGAGGCCGTGATGTAGGGCAGGTTGATGGTGGTCTCGGACGAGCTGGAGAGCTCGATCTTCGCCTTCTCGGCGGCCTCGCGGAGGCGCTGGAGCGCCATCTTGTCCTTGCCGAGGTCCACGCCGTGGCCGTTGTTGAACTGCTTGACCAGGTAGTCGACGACGCGCTGGTCCCAGTCGTCACCACCGAGGTGGTTGTCACCGTTGGTGGCCTTGACCTCCACCACGCCGTCGCCGATCTCCAGCAGCGAGACGTCGAAGGTGCCGCCGCCGAGGTCGAAGACCAGGATGGTCTGGTCGTCCTTCTCCAGCCCGTAGGCGAGCGCGGCGGCGGTAGGCTCGTTGACGATACGCAGGACGTTGAGGCCCGCGATCTCACCGGCTTCCTTGGTCGCCTGACGCTCGGCGTCGTTGAAGTACGCCGGGACGGTGATGACCGCGTCAGCCACCTTCTCGCCCAGGTACGACTCCGCATCCCGCTTGAGCTTCTGGAGGATGAAGGCGCTCATCTGCTGGGGGTTGAAGTCCTTGCCATCCAGGTTGACCTTCCAGTCAGTGCCCATGTGGCGCTTGACCGAGCGGATGGTCCGGTCCACGTTGGTGACCGCCTGGCGCTTGGCCACCTCACCGACCAGCACCTCGCCGTTCTTCGCGAACGCGACGACGGACGGCGTGGTCCTGGCGCCCTCGGCGTTGGTGATGACGGTGGGCTCACCGCCTTCGAGAACACTGACGACGGAGTTCGTCGTACCCAGGTCGATGCCGACCGCACGAGCCATTTCGTAATCCTCCAGCTACCGCTTCGAGTACAGCATTGAGTGGAACAGACTCAAGCGTGCATGATCCGCTCCACCCTGTCAACGTACCTGAGTCAGCACGACTCAACTTTTATATGACCCTTATGAACAAGGGGGCGCACACCAGCGAAAACAAGCCCCGCGGCGGCCCCGGGGCGACCCTGGAGCAGCCCGCGCGGGGGCCGCGAAAGCCCCCGGAAACGGCAGGAGAGGGCACCCTGAGCGACACAGATCACCGGCCGGTCGGCTACATGAGGCAGCTCCCCGGCGGGTAATGTCGGTCCAGACGAATTAAGTTACTGCTTAGTAATCATCGCTCTCGTAGGTTCGAGGAGCTCCCTATGCAACTCGCCGCGATCATCGTGTCGCTGGTCCTCACCGCGGTCGGCGTTGCCCTGCTCGGTCGCGCCGTCGCGCAGTTCGTGCGCTTCTTCAAGCTGGGCGCGCCCGTGCCGGCGGGCACCCGGACCGACAATCCGTACCAGCGCAGTGTGACGCTGGTACGCGAGTTCCTCGCGCATACGCGCATGAACAAGTGGGGCGTCATCGGTGTCGCCCACTGGTTCGTCGCCGTCGGCTTCCTGACGCTGCCGCCGACCATCCTCACCGCCTACGGCCAGCTGTTCCAGGCGGACTTCACCCTGCCGATCATCGGTGGCTTCCTGCCGTACGAGCTCTACATCGAGTTCATCGGCACCATGACCACCCTCGGCATCCTGACCCTGATGGTGATCCGGCTGCTGAACCTGCCCGGCCGGGCCGGGCGCAAGTCGCGGTTCGCGGGATCCACCGCCTGGCAGGCGTACTTCGTCGAGTACGTGATCCTCATCATCGGCCTGGCGATCATGGCGCTGCGCGGCTGTGAGGGCGCGCTGCACCACGTCGACCACTACGAGCCCGCGTACTTCGCCTCGTACCCGCTGGTCACGCTCTTCGACGGGTTCAGCACCGGGACGGTGCAGAACCTGACCTACCTGTTCGCGATGATCAAGCTCGGCACCACGATGATCTGGATGATCACGGTCAGCCTGAACATCGATATGAGCATCGCCTGGCACCGCTTCCTCGCCTTCCCCAACATCTGGTTCAAGCGGAACGCGGAGGGCGAGGTCGCCCTCGGCGCGCTGCTGCCGATGACCAGCGAGGGCAAGCCGATCGACTTCGAGGACCCGGGCGAGGACGACCAGTTCGGCGTCTCCCAGGTCGAGCACTTCTCCTGGAAGGGCATCCTCGACTTCTCCACCTGCACCGAGTGCGGCCGCTGCCAGTCGCAGTGTCCGGCCTGGAACACCGGCAAGCCGCTCTCCCCCAAGCTGCTGATCATGGCGCTGCGCGACCATTCGCACGCCAAGGCCCCGTATCTGCTCGCGGGCGGCGGCAAGACCGCGGAGAGCGAGGAGAAGGGCACCGAGGAGCAGCTGAAGGAGGTGCCCGCGGCCGCCCTCGCGGAGGCCGAGCGCCCGCTGATCGGGACGCTGGAGGAGAACGGCGTCATCGACCCCGATGTGCTGTGGTCCTGCACCACCTGCGGCGCCTGTGTCGAGCAGTGCCCGGTGGACATCGAGCATGTCGACCACATCGTGGACATGCGCCGCTACCAGGTGATGATCGAGTCCAGCTTCCCCAGCGAGGCGGGCACGATGCTCAAGAACCTGGAGAAGAAGGGCAACCCCTGGGGCCTGGCCAAGAAGCAGCGCCTGGCGTGGACCAAGGAAGTCGACTTCGAGATCCCGGTCGTCGGCAAGGACATCGAGGACCTCACCGAGGTCGACTACCTCTACTGGGTCGGCTGCGCCGGCGCCCTGGAGGACCGCGCCAAGAAGACCACCAAGGCCTTCGCGGAGCTGCTGCACATCGCGGGCGTCAAGTTCGCGATCATGGGTGGCGACGAGGCGTGCACCGGTGACTCGGCCCGCCGCCTGGGCAATGAGTTCCTCTTCCAGCAGCTCGGTCAGCAGAACGTCGAGATGCTGAACATGGCGTTCGGCGAGGATGCTGACGAGGGCGTCGTCGTCGAGAAGTCCAAGAAGAAGATCGTCGCGACCTGCCCGCACTGCTTCAACACCATCGCCAACGAATACCCGCAGCTGGGCGGCGAGTTCGAGGTCATCCACCACACCCAGCTGCTCCAGCACCTCATCGACGAGGGCAAGCTGGTCCCGGTCACCCCGGTCGAGGGTCTGATCACCTACCACGACCCCTGCTACCTGGGCCGCCACAACAAGGTCTACACCCCGCCGCGCGAGATCATCGCCAAGGTGCCGGGGCTCCGCAACGAGGAGATGCACCGCCACAAGGAGCGCGGCTTCTGCTGTGGCGCGGGCGGCGCCCGGATGTGGATGGAAGAGCGGATCGGCAAGCGCATCAACAACGAGCGGGTGGACGAGGCGCTGTCGCTCAACCCCGACATCGTCTCCACCGCCTGCCCGTTCTGTCTGGTGATGCTGACGGACTCGGTCAACGGCAAGAAGAACGAGGGCAAGGCCAACGAGGCGCTCCAGGTCGTGGACGTGGCGCAGCTGCTGCTCGACTCGGTGAAGACGCCCGCCGACCCCGAGGGCGACGGCGAGCCGGTCGAGGAGCCGGAGCCCGAGCCGGTGAAGTAAGGCCGCCCGGCCGTGGAGAGGGGCCCGTCCGCGCGATGCGCGGGCGGGCCCCTTCGCCGTGCGGCTCTCAGTGCCGCTTGCCGTTCTTCTGCTGGGGCAGCGCCAGTTCGGCCCAGATGACCTTGCCGTCCGCCGTGTAGCGGGTGCCCCAGCGGTCCGCGAACTGCGAGACCAGGAACAGCCCTCGGCCGCCCTCGTCCGTCGTGGCCGCGTACCGCAGATGCGGTGAGGTGCTGCTGGTGTCCGAGACCTCGCAGATCAGACTGCGGTCGCAGAGCAGCCGCACCCGGATCGGGCCGGTGGCGTAGCGGATCGCGTTGGTGATCAGCTCGCTGAGGATCAGCTCGGTGGTGAACGCGACGTCCCCCAGGTCCCATTCGGCCAGCTTCCGCGCCACCGCCGCCCGGACCTCGGCGACATGCGCCGGATCGGACGGCACCTCGCAGTCGGCGATCCGGCCCTGCTCCAGCACCCGGGTGCGCGCCACGATCAGCGCGATGTCATCGCTGGGGCGGTCCGGCAGCAGCGCGTCCAGCACCGCCGTACAGGACTCCTCCGGGGTCCGGCCCGGATGGGAGAGGGCGTCGCGCAGCAGCTCCAGACCGATGTCGATGTCGCGGTCGCGCTTCTCGATCAACCCGTCGGTGTAGAGCACCAGATGGCTGCCCTCCGGCAGCACCAGCTCGGCGGTCTCGAACGGCAGCCCGCCCAGGCCCAGCGGCGGACCCGCGGGCAGATCGGGGAACTCCACCGAACCGTCCGGACTCACCACCGCGGGCGGCGGATGCCCCGCTCGCGCCATCGTGCAGCGCCGGGTCACCGGGTCGTAGATCGCGTAGAGACAGGTGGCACCGGTGATCACCTCGGTGCCGGCGTCGGTGCTCTCGGCGCCGCCACGCTCGTCCTGGTCGATCCGGGCGATCAGATCGTCCAGATGCGACAGGATCTCGTCCGGCGGCAGATCCAGCGTGGAGAAGTTATGCACCGCCGTACGCAACCGCCCCATCGTCGCCGCCGCGTGCAGACCATGCCCCACCACATCACCCACCACCAGAGCAACCCGCGCCCCCGGCAACGGAATCACATCGAACCAGTCACCCCCCACCCCCGACTCCGCCGGCAGATAGCGGTACGCCACGTCCAGCGCGTCCTGTTCGGGCAGCACCCGGGGCAGCAGACTGCGCTGGAGCGTGACCGCCATGGTGTGCTCACGGGTGTAGCGGCGGGCGTTGTCGATGCTGACGGCGGCGCGGGTGACCAACTCCTCGGCGAGGGAGACATCGTCCTCCTCGAACGGCTCGGGCTTCTCCGCGCGCATGAAGCTGGCCACGCCGAGCACCACGCCCCGGGCCCGCAGCGGGACCGTGATCATCGAGTGGATGCCGAAGTCGACGATCTGCTGGGCGTGTTCGGGATCCTGCGCCTGCCATCCGCCGAAGTCGCCGAGCACCGGCTCGACCGTCACCGCGCCGGTGCGGAACCCCCTGGCCTGGGGGGCGCCGGCGCCGAACTGGATCAGCATGCCGACGGGGCAGAGCGGGACCTCCTCGCGGATGCCGCTGAGCGCCGTACGGCGCAGCGCGGTGGGCCGCCCCTCGGCGTCCGTCCGGGCCGTGCCCGCGGTCGCGGCGTCCGCCGGTAGGAGCTGGTGGGGCAGGACCACGCCCTGGACCACGCCCTGTATCACTCCGGTGCCCCGGGTGGTGCCCGCTGCGTGGGCGGTACCCGGACCGGCGGCCGTTTCCGCACCCGGGATCGTTCCTGCGGCGTGGTGCGTCCCGACCGGCGCACCGCCCATGGGCAGCCCCAGGGCCACGCCCATCGCGGTGCTGGTGCCCGAGCTGGTGCCCATGTCGCCGTCCTGCGGCTCCTCGCCCCGCAGCACCGAGTCCGCCAGATCCACCGAGACATAGTCGGCGAACCGCGCGACCGCGTACTCCGCCAGCTCCTGGGCGGTGCGCACCACGTCCAGCGTGGTGCCGATGGACACACCCGCGTCGTACAGCAGCTTCAGCCGCTTGCGCGCGAGGTCGACCTTGCCGGACAGGGCGCGCAGCTCGGTGGTGTCGCGCAGGGTCGCGACGCTGCCGGGCGGTCCGCCGTTACGGTCCGTGGGGCGGTGGCTGACGGAGAGCAGCCGCTCACCGGCGGTGTGCACCTCGTCGGTGGCCGGGCGGCCGGAGGTCAGCAGCGCGGCCGTGTGCGGGTCGAAGCCCAGCTCGGCGACCGGGCGCCCCTCGGCGTCCGGCGGCAGGTCGAACAGCCGCCGCGCCTCGTCGTTGGCCAGCACCAGACGGCCGTCGCCGCCGACGATCAGCACCCCTTCGCGCACCGCGTGCAGCACCGCGTCATGGTGCTCGTACATCCGCGTCATCTCGGCCGGGTCCAGACCGTGGGTCTGCCGCCGCAACCGCCTGCTGACCAGCGCCGTACCGGCCGTGGCCAGGGCGAGCGCGGCCGCGGCGGCGCCGAAGAGCAGCGGCAGCTGGTGGTCGGCCGCGCCGCTGACCTTCTTGATCGTGATTCCGGCCGAGACCAGACCGACGACCTTGCCCCGCTCGTCGAAGACGGGCACCACGGACCGTACGGAGAGACCGAGGGTGCCGGTGAAGGTCTCGGTGACGTTCCGGCCCTCGCGCGCGGGCGCGATGCTGCCCATGAAGTGCTTCCCGATCCGGTTCGGATTGGGGTGGGTGTAGCGGATGCCGTCGGGCGACATGGCGACGATGAAGTCGACCCCCGAGCCCTTGCGGGCCCGCTCGGCGAGCGGCTGGAGCTCCGCGGTGGGGTCGGCGCTGCGCATCGCGGCGACCATGCCCGGGGCGCTGGCGAAGCTCTCCGCGACCGCCATGGAGCGGTTGCGCGCCTCGCGCTCGCTGTCGTAGCGGGCCTGGAGGACGAGGGCGACCACGGCGGCGACGACGAGCAGCAGCACCACGCCCACCTGGAGGACGAACACCTGGCCCGCGACCGTGCGCACAGCGCCCAGCGGGCCGCGGCGACGCCGTGGCCCTCGGGGGCCGCGCGGCCCGGTGGGAGCGTGCGTCAGCCCGCCTCCCGCCCGCCGCTCGCCCGGATCCCGCGGATCCCGGTCCCGGGGATCCAGCCGATCCAGCTGGTCCCGATGGTTACGGCGCCCGGGCCGGTCACGCTCCGAGCGCGGCCCCTCACGCCGACCTCGTGGGCGCCAGTCGGTCACCGTGCGGGCCAACGGAACCCGTGATCGACCGAAAAGTCCGGCCATGTCGTTATTTCTAACACCCTCATCCCGCGGCGGGCGAGCGGCATCCGCCGCCGCCGGCCGGCCACTCCCGTCCGACATCGCGACTACACCCCGCCCGCGCCCTCCTTCACCGGTTTCGTCACCTCACCGATAACCCGTGCTTCGTGCGATACGCACATGGCTGCCCCCGCTCGCCCGCTTCGAACATGTACCGATCCTGGCCGTGAAGTATCCCTTCTCACAACAACGTTGCGAATCTCTACAGGATCATGCCCCAACCACCCATTGGTAAATGTCCTGGACAGACCTTGTGCTCCAAAGGTCATCTTTACTGCCAAGGGGGCGGATGGGTCCGTGATCCCCCGGAAACGTCACAACTATCACGTTGGTGTGCTGTAGTTGACGGTTCTACCAGCTCTCGATCCGGGCCCCTGGCGGGCCCGGCCGACCCTCGAGCGATCGTCGACCGCAGGGCGATCGACGATCGATCGGGGCGCGGCACGGAGACCGTCCGCCGACCGCGTGCGGGCGGGCCGCGGCAGGTCAGCGGGGGCCTCGCCCGCCCCGCCGCCCGCCCGCGCCCCCACCGCGCGGGCGGCCCCGCCGCCCGGGCCGTGCCCTCGACGGCGCCGCCGCCCCGCCCCCCTTCCCCTTCACGCCCCTCACCCAGCACCCGCACACCCCCGAGCACAACCCTCCGCACCCCCGGTGAGTCCCCCCCCGGGCCCGGAGCCCCGGCCCGGCGCCCACACACCTTTCGCCTGTCATATATCTGCCAATTCCCACGGGGCGCCCGGGCGCGGTGGCCGCTGTCGCGGCCGCACACCTTTGGGACGGGGCTGGGCTGCCCGCCCCGAGGTGCCCCGCGGGGGCGGGCAGGGGCACGCCGCGGCCACCGGCCACTGTGCCTCTGGCGCGTCCGGCCGGCCGCGCCTCCGCGGGGCGTAAACCACTGCGGCCCGGCCCTGGCATGTCCGGCCGGGTTGCCGCGGGGCATCCGCTGCCGCCGTCCCCACCACCCACTCGCCGTCGGCGGACCCCGGCCCGCTTGCGCGGCAAGCCGGACCTGCGGTCATGCCACGCGGAGGCGTGGGCGGTGGTGCGGCGTGGTGTGCCGACGTGCCGGACGCCGGACCGTCCGACGGGGCCGGGGCCCGCTCCAGCGGGGCCCGGCTCCCGGCCACCGCAGGGCCGTCCCGCCGCCCGGCGGACGGCCCGCACACACCGCATTGCCCTCGTAACGGAGTGACCCATCCCATGGGACAGGTGGACAGGCCCCCACCCGATGGGTTGAGGTGGCCGGATGACGCCTGCGCCTCCCCCCACCGCACCGCCGCCCGGACGCGTCCCGGGGTCCGCGTACCGCACCACCGCCAGGACCGCCGCCGGGAGCGCCTGCGCGGCCGCGCTCGCGCTGCTGCTGGCCGCCTGCGGGCTCGGTGGCGGGAACGACGGCGGCGACAAGGGCTCCCCGGCGTCCTCCGACGCCAGGTCCGGGGGCGTCATCACTCCCACCGCCTCCGCGCCCGTCCCCCACGGCAAGGGCAGCCGGCTGCCGGACGACCTCAACGGCGACGGCTATCCGGACCTCCAACTCCCCGTTCCCTCCCGCAAGGAGGGCCTGCCGACCCGCACCGGCTTCGTCTACAGCTCCGCCAAGGGGCTCGACCCCGCCACCCGCACCGTCCTGCGGCGCCAGGACCTCGGTCTGCCCGCCGCCGACGTCACCGTCGCGGGCGCCAGCGAGATCACCACGGCCGATCTCGACGACGACGGCTACGCCGATGTGACGACGACCGCGGGGGAGCGGCTCGGCAAGCGCGAGGCCGAGCGCACCCACACCACCGTCCGTACCGTCCCGTACATCTCCTGGGGCTCGGCGGAGGGCCCGCGCAAGACCCGGGCCGCCGCCCGGATCCAGCTGACCGGCCCCGACGACAGCGTGGACACCCAGCGCCCGACCGTGGGGGACTTCGACGGCGACGGCCACCACGACCTGGCGCTGATCCGCGCCGACCGCCGCTCGCTGCTGGTGATGTACGGCCCGTTCAGCAGGGCGGGCAAGGCCGCCAGGACCGTGCCGTACGCCAGCCCCCTCGGCGCCCACGGTGCGCGCGACGAGATCGGCGACCTCATCGCCGACAAGATCGACGGCGACCGTCCCACCGATCTGGTGGTGCACGCGCTCAACGACGAGGAGCAGTCCGGCTCGACCCTGATGGCCGCGGGCCCGGACGGCCTCCGCCCCACCGGCCGCAAACTGCGCGAGGGCAACTCCGTGGCCTTCGGCGACTTCGACGGTGACGGCAAGCGCGATGTCGCGGTCGGCGACAGCGGAACCCGTAACGACGAGCCCGGCTACGAGACCGAGAGGCCGGACATCGGCGAGACGGTCAGCGTCTATCCGCACGCGTCGAGCCGGACCGGGGACCCCACCCCGCACCCGATCAAGGTGCCGAAGATGTCCGGTGTCCTGGCGGCGGCCGACACCAACGGTAACCACACCGACGAACTGGCCGTCTCGCTCGGCGCGGGCGGCGTCGAGTTGCTGACCCTGCGCCATGGCTCCGCGGGCACGGTCGCCGACCGCCGCCTCCTGACCCGGGCCGTCCCGGCGCTGCTGGACGGCAAGAAGGTCCGCAAGGGCGAACGGGCGGGCCGCCTCTACCGCGTCGCCGACTTCGACCACGACGGAAAGGACGAGGTGGTCCTCGCCTGGGGCCGTGGCCTCACCTTCTCGCGGTACGGCGAGCACCCCGAGCGCTGGTGGATCACGGACGGCCGCAAGGACCTGACGGCGTTCACCAGCGACCCGTACGCCGACGACGACTGACAGCCCACTGGCAGCCGCCCTGACAGCCGTCCCCCGGGGTGGTGCCAACTCCACCGTTCCCCGGGGGGACAACCCCTCCGGGCCCCCCTAAGGGATGTCACAGGTCGGCCGCAAAGCCCCGCCCGTCCCACCGCTCAGCCATCGCGCCCCGTACGACCGGGTACGTTCGAATGGTGGCTGGATTCAGGATCGGACGCGGACGGGACTCCCACTCCGCGCGACAAGGGCAGCAGCAGCGACCGCCGCAGCCGCCGCCGTACGGTCAGCAGGACCCGTACGGCCAGCGGCAGCCGCAGTGGCAGCAGCCCCCTTCACAGGGAGAGCCGGAGTACTTCGGCGGCGACCAGGACCCGTACTACGGCCCCGGCCCCGGACTCGGGCCGGGCCACGACCCCGGAGGCTACGGCCAGGGGCAGGGCCATCCGGGACAGGGCCAGGGGCCTTACGGCCCCGCACAGGGCTCCGGCTCCGGCGCGTACTCCGACAACAACGCGGGCCATACACAGGCGTTCAGCATCGGCGAGGCGCCGGACGCCTATGACCCGTACGACGACGGATACGCCCACACCTACCGCGCCGGCTCCTCCACCGCGCCGCCCGCGGGCCCCCGGCTGCACTGGAAGCAGCTGCTGAGCGGCATCGCCCTGCGCCCGGCGGCCACCTTCTACCAGATGCGTGACTACACGGTCTGGGGCCCGGCGCTCGTCGTGACCTTCGTCTACGGCCTGCTGGCGGTGTTCGGATTCGGCGCGGCCCGCGACGACGTCCTCAACGCCCCGATGTCCAACAGCATCCCGTGGGTGCTGTGCACGGGCGTCGCGATGGTGCTCAGCGGTCTGGTGCTGGGCGCGGTCACCCACACGCTCGCCCGGCAGCTGGGCGGCGACGGCTCATGGGCGCCCACCGTCGGTCTGTCGATGCTGATCATGTCGATGACGGACGCGCCGCGGCTGCTGTTCGCGCTCTTCCTGGGCGGTGACAGCTCGCTGGTGAAGGTGCTCGGCTGGGCCACCTGGCTGGCCGCGGGCGCGCTCTTCACCTCGATGGTGAGCAAGTCGCACGACCTGCCGTGGCCGAAGGCGCTGGGGGCGTCGGCGATCCAGCTGATCGCGCTGCTGAGCCTGCTGAAGCTGGGCACGCTGTAACCGTCGGCGGCACAAGGCGAGGGGCCCGCGCCAGCGGGCCCCAACGAGTTTGCCCGCCGCCCGCCTTCCGCCCCGTTCAGGCGTCTTTCAGGCGTCTTCCGGCCGGCCTGTTCAGGCGTCGAGCACCTGCCCGGCCCGCCGGACGACCGGCGGCTCCACGCTCCACGGGAAGTTGATCCACTCGTCGGTGCGCTTCCAGACGTACTCGCACTTCACCAGCGACTGCGACTTCTCGTAGATCACCGCGCTGCGCACCTCCGCGACCGTGCCCAGGCAGAAGTCGCGCACCAGCTTCAGCGTCTTGCCGGTGTCCGCGACATCGTCCGCGATCAGCACCTTCTTGTCGGAGAAGTCGATCACGTTGGGCACCGGGGCGAGCATCACCGGCATCTCGAGCGTGGTCCCGACCCCGGTGTAGAACTCCACATTGACCAGGTGGATGTTCTTGCAGTCCAGCGCGTACGCCAGACCGCCCGCGACGAAGACGCCGCCACGGGCTATGGAGAGCACGACGTCCGGCTCATAGCCGTCGTCCGCGATCGTCTGCGCCAGCTCGCGGACGGCGACGCCGAACCGCTCGTAGCTGAGGTTCTCCCGCTTCTCGGTCCCGCTCTCGCTCACGGCGGTCACACCTTCGTCCGGTGGAAGTTCTGGAACGACCGCGAGGGCGTCGGCCCGCGCTGCCCCTGATAGCGGGAGCCGTAGTGCGCCGAGCCGTAGGGGTGCTCGGCGGGCGAGGTCAGCCGGAACATACACAGCTGCCCGATCTTCATCCCCGGCCACAGCTTGATCGGCAGCGTCGCGACATTCGACAGTTCGAGCGTCACATGCCCCGAGAAGCCCGGGTCGATGAATCCGGCCGTGGAGTGCGTCAGCAGCCCCAGCCGCCCCAGACTCGATTTTCCCTCCAGCCGGGAGGCGATGTCATCCGGAAGGCTGATCACCTCGAGCGTCGAGGCCAGCACGAACTCCCCGGGGTGCAGGATGAAAGCGTCGTCCCCCTCGGGCTCCACCAGCCGTGTCAGATCGGGCTGCTCCACCGCCGGGTCGATATGCGGATAGCGGTGGTTCTCGAACACCCGGAAGAACCGGTCCAGCCTGACGTCAATGCTCGATGGCTGCACCATCGTGGGGTCATACGGATCGATCCGCACCCGTCCGGCGTCGATCTCGGCCCGGATGTCCTTGTCTGAGAGAAGCACGCAATGAGGATACGCAAACGGAGTGCCCCTCTACGGACAGCCCCCACGCAGCCATCCGCGCGGCCGTCCGCGCGGCCTCCGCGCTGGACCAGGCACGACGAAGGGCCCGGCCCCAGCGGACCGGACCCTCGCCCCTGATCTTCTCGGCTACCTCGGTTACCGCTTCTGGTGCCCCACGGGCACCGCATGCCGCAGCCGCGCGCAACGCGGACACCGCAGCAACCGCCCGGGACCGATCCGGTCGGCGGTGAGATGCTGCATCGGGAACGAGGCGGTACTGAACACGTGCCCTTCAGCACAACGGACGACGGTGCGCTCCATCGAGTCCCTTCCCCAAGAACGTGGTCGACGTGGACGACAAAAGCCACATTAGGGGATCAACCGCACGCCGCTCCAGGCGGCACTCCGCGCCCCCACCGTACGCCCCAACTCCCGCACCCCAACAGCCGCTTCTCCCCCACCCAAACCACCCCGAGCAGCAAGAAGACCCCACGACAAATGCGCCGGGGGTCAGCCATGGGGTACAGTGAGCGACGATGCGGCGCCAGCCAATCGGGCGCCCTCGCGGGTGTAGTTTAATGGTAGAACATGAGCTTCCCAAGCTCAGAGCGCGGGTTCGATTCCCGTCACCCGCTCCATACGAAAGCCCCTGGCCAGCGGCCCGGGGCTTTGTTGTTGTCTAGACCTCTCTATGCCTCCCGTGCCCGTTGCGTGCCCGATGACCGACGCTCAGGCCAACGGTCGGCTCGACTCCTCAGCGCATCTTTCCCATGAGCAACTCCACCGCCCGCTCCCAACGGAAATCGTCCCGCCCTCCGCCCGCCTTCGGGCGATGCGGCTCGTAGTCGCCGAACAGCACACCCATCCCTCGCAGGCGCTCCAGGCTCTGCTGGTAAGCGGGATGCGCGGCCTGGGCTGCGTTCAGGTACGGCAGGACGGCCGTCGGGACGCCCAGGCCGTACGCCTCGTTCAGGATCCCCAGGGCCAGGGTGTCCGAAATCCCGGCAGCCCACTTGTTGATGGTGTTGAAGGTGGCCGGGGCTACGGCGATGGCGTCGGGGGGCGGAAGCGGCCGGGGATCTCCGGGGGACCGCCAGGCGGAGCGGATCGGATAGCCGGTCTGGGCCTCGACTGCCCGTGTGTCGATGAAGCCCAGGCCCTGCGGGGTGGCGATCACCCCGACGTCGCAGTCCTTCTCGTGCGCCACGGTGATCAGCCTGCCGATGTCGTCGGCGATCCCGGCCGCGCAGACGACGACATACAGAAACGGCCTCTTCGGCTCTCTCACGCGGGAACTCCCAGTTGTCTGCTGAAGTGATGAAGCTCGGGCAACGCCCCGCGGCGGTCGCGAGCGGTCATGTCGGCGACCAGCTCACGTACGGCGGGTCGCCGGATGTCCTGGGCCGCGCAACTCTCGGCGATCCGCAGAGCCCGGTAGCCGTCGGCGAGCCTGCCTTGTTGACTGCACGCACGGGCGGTCTCGACCCACAGGGCCGCGCGCCGTTCGGGGACGGGGATCGGCCGACGCATAAGCGGTCGGGCGGTCTCCAGGGCAGTGCCCGAGTCGCCGAGCGCGACAGCAGCGCTGACAACGTGCAGCTCGACGTTGGTGGGGCTGAAGTTGGCCCAGGCGTCGGGGCGGTCAAGTGCCACGTATCGCGCGACATCCTTCGCCTCGCTGAGAAAGTCCTGCGCGGCCTCGCGGTCTCCGGCGGTACTCGCCGCCGTGACGCCGCGCAGAAGCATCAGGCCGAGGGCCGCGAGGTATCCCGCAGGCTGACGATCATAGGCTCCGGTGAGCTGATCCGCGGTGTGACGCACCAGCGTTACGGCTTGCGCGGTGTGCCTTTCGCGCGCGAGGACATGCGCGTGCACCCGGATGCTGGATGCCAGGATGACAGGGTCGCCGCACCGTTCAGCTTCTGCCATGGCCCGGCCGACGGCCATCCACGCGTGGCCTACGTCGCTGAGCTTGAGCAGCAGACTCGCTGCCGTCTGGTAGGCGGTGGCCAGCAGGCCGGTGACCGCTGGGACATGGGAGGAGCCGGTGGCCGCCCACCTCAGGTCGGCGATCAGCGGGGGCAGTGCCAACCTCAGTTCGGCGTAGTCGCACGTACAGAACAGTCGGCGGACGGCGGCGACTCGAGCGCACAGTTCCTGGACACCCACTTCATCGGCCGTGAGGACAGGAGGCGGCCCGGGCAGCAGAGCATGGACGAGACTCTGATGGGCAGCCGTGCTGGGTGTCGGCGGCACCGCGAGGGAACTGACGCTGGCGGCGAGAAACGTACGGCGGTGCATGTCCTCTGTCTCACGGTCCGGGGCATGAGGAGCCGGGGCGGCGGCGAGGCCGAACTCGTGCAACGGGATGTCCAATACCGTCGCCACTTCGCGCAGTACGCGGGCGTCTTCCGTGCCCCGTCCGTTCTCCAATCGGCTCACCTTCGACTGGTGATAGCCGAGGTCTGCGGCAACCTGTGCTTGCGAGCGTCTCCGCGCCAGTCGGGCTTGGCGGATGACCCGGCCGAGTCGTCTCGCCTGTTCCTGCCCATCGGTCATCTCTGCCACAGCCCCCTCCTGCCGCCCCGATACTGCCTCTTCAACCGAGCGTAGGCGGGCCGAGTTTCGCCTTGATGCGGGTTCTGCATAAACCATGCCCGGGCGGCACGAGCGCATCCCGCCGAGCGCCTCGGAACGGTTACGTGGGGGCGGCCCACTCGTTCCGGAGGCGCTCATGGAAACCCGCCAGTTCAGCTTTGTCCTCCCTGGCACACCAAGTGCCGTCGCGGACGCGCGACATCGCGTCCTCGCGCAGTTACAGGGATGGGGGCTTCGGCCTGGCAGCGGCGTACTCGACTCGATCGAACTGGCAACCAGCGAGCTGGTCACCAATGCCGTGCAGCACGCGGGCTCGGGCGGCGAACCCGTTGCGGTGGATGTATGCCTCTGCAACGGCCTCGTACGGATCGCTGTGTGCGACACCAACCGTGATCTTCCACGACTGCGCCTTCCGGGCTCGATGGACGAGCACGGCCGAGGCTTCATCATCGTGGCGGCGATGGCCGCTCGATTCGACTTCGAGCCGACGCCCACGGGTAAGCGGTGCTGGGCCGAGTTCGAGGTTCCCATGACATCGGCCGACACCCAACTGCCAGCTTTGCAGAAGGCGGACCAGTGACGCCACGGCCGGACCAGCTCCACCGAGAAGAGATCACCGTGGCGATGAACTGGGTGATCCGCACGTGCCAGGACATCGTCCGCGAGTGCAGCCACAAGACGTTCTGGGTCCCCAGCGGAACAGCCACCGGCACCTCGCCGACCACAGACCACCTGATCAAGTCGGCCCGCACGGACGTGCTCAACAAGCTCCGTCACCAGATCGACGGCGTTGAGCGCATCATCACCATCGCCGAGCACGAACGCGCCAAGCGCAAGAGGTGAGTTACAACCTTCTCCACGTGTTCAAGGCGCCGCGCAAGCGCGGCGCGCGCGGCCCGGCGGCGCGGGCCGCCGCTCCTGTCTCCGCCCCGCTCCGGCCCGACCGCCGGACCGCGCGCCACCAGCAGGCACCTTGCCTGGGGAGAAGGGGTACGTCGTGGCTGGGGGTCGGCTCCACGGCTCTCCGTTTCCGCCCGGCGTCGCCGGTGGTGCCTGGCGCTGGGGGTACGGGCCGTCGGCGCAGGTTCGACGTGATGGACGGGCAGTCCGTCCAACACGTCGCGCAGTTCGGCGACCGTACCGGCGGCGAAGACCGCTGCTAGCCGGTCGTCGAAGTTGTCCTTGGACAAGGTGCCGAGGGAGTAGTGGTCGGAGAGAACTGCTGCCGCCGCGTCTCGCTCGGGATCCATGACCGGCCGGTCGATCTCGGTCATCGGTGTGCACCTCCCATCTGCGCGGGGGATGCCTTTGTCCCGTTGCCCTCCGGTACACCGTGTGAGACGGAAGGCGGTTCGGTGTATGCAGCGGCGTCCGGGCCGTCCAGCGCGTGCTGCCCGGTCATGGCCTGTCCCTGTTGCGCTCCCTCACCCCCGGCTTCCTCGTGCCGTGGGTGGAGTGGAAGCAGGAAGGCGACCAGGGCGACCAGCACAAGGCCACCCGCCACCGCCCAGAGTGACCGTTCCATCGCCTCGGTGTAGGCGGTAGCCTGGTGGCCGCTGGCGGACCCCTGGGCGGCGTCGAAGAACAGGGTTCCCAGCAGGGCCACGCCCAGGGTGGCGCCCAGCTGCTGGTTGGCGTTGAGGACGCCGGAGGCCGAGCCGGTCTCGTGGTCCTCGACACTCGCCAGAGCGATGTCGAAGAACGGGGTCACGAGCAGGCCCATACCGACGCCGGTCACCAGCAGGGACGGGACAAGAGCCCACCCGCCGACATCCCCGCCCGTGTGGTGCAGCGTCAGCGAGGCCGCGGCGACGCCCGCCGCCATGACCACCGCGCCCGCGTGCAGCACCGTGCGTCCGAAGCGCGGCACCAGTGCGGCTCCGGCCGCGACCGCGCCGACGGCGACGCCGAGGGCGATGGGGGCGATCTGCAGGCCAGTGCGGATGGCAGACCAGCCGAGTCCGATCTGGAGGTAGAGACCGAAGACCAGCAGCAACCCGTTCATGGCGGCGAAGAAGACCACGCCGACCACCAGGCTGCCGCTGAAGGCACGCTTGGCCAGCACGCTGGGCACCACCAGTGGGGAGCCGCCGGACCGTGTCACGAACTTCTCCCACCGCCGGAAGACGGCGAGTACGGGCAGGGCGGCGGCCATGGAAACGAAGGTCCAGGCGGGCCACCCCAGTTCGCGGCCCTGGACCAGCGGGTAGATCAGCAGAAGGGCCGCAGCTGACATCAGCAGCATGCCCATGAGGTCGAGCCGGGTGCGCTGCTCGCAGCGGGACTCGGGCACGTACCGCAGGGTGCCCCAGATGGCGACGATGCCCAGCGGCACATTGATGAAGAAGACCGCGCGCCATCCGCTGCCCGCGAGGTTGGCCTCGATCAGACCGCCCGCCAGGATCGGGCCGCCGACCGAGGCCAGCGCCATCACCGGGCCGAAGGCGCCGAACGCCTTGCCGCGCTCGCCGGGTTCGAAGACTGAGACCACCACCGAGTAGGTCTGCGGGATGGTGAGCGCGGCGAACAGGCCCTGCAGCGCGCGGACGGCGATCAGTACGCCGATGGACGGGGCGAGCGCGCATAAGGCGGACGCGGCGGTGAAGCCCGCCAGGCCGATCAGCAGCATGCGCCGGCGGCCCGCGATGTCACCGAGCCTGCCACCAGTGATCAGACCGACGGCGAACGCCAGCGTGTAGGCGGCGGCGACCCACTGCAGGGCCGCCGAATCGCCGCCCAGGTCTGCGCGGATGGAGGGCGCGGCCACTCCGATGACGGTGGAGTCGAGCAGGTCCATGGTCTCGGCCAGTAGCACGACGGCGAGAGCCACCCAGCGCCATCGATACGGCGCCCCGATGGCTGGGCCCGGGGGACGCGGCTGCGGGGTTGCTTCCATCCTGGGTTCCTCCCTACGAATGATGTTCGTTAAATCGATCGCTATTCTTTCGAGGGTACCGAGTTCGCGTCAACTACGCTGTTCGCACCCCCCGATCGACTCAGGACGGCAATTCATGGCGAGAACTTCACGAACGCGGACCGGGGCCACTGTCGACCCCGCGTCAGCCAAGGGCGGCGCGAAGGTGCCGGACCTTCCCACGCCACCGTGGCGGCGCCGACGAGCCCGACCCGTGCGGCAGCCGCTGAGCCAAGCGTCGATCGTGGAGGCGGCGTTGCGCGTTCTGGACGCCGGCGGGCTCGATGCGGTGAGCATGCGGAGGGTGGCCGACGAACTGGACACCGGGCCCGCCTCGCTGTACGTCCATGTGTCGGGCAAGGAGGAGCTGCTGGAACTGGTCCTCGACCACGTGCTCGGCGCGGTGGACATCCCGCAGCCGGACCCCGAGCGCTGGCAGGTTCAGGTCAAGGAAGTGGCCCTGAGGTTCCGCGAGGTCCTGGCGGCCCACGCCGATCTGGGACGGGCCATACTCGCGGCGATCCCCACCGGCCCCAACGCGCTGCTCATTAGCGAAGGGCTGCTGGCCATCATGCGGAGCGGCGGAGTCTCCGAACAGGGGTGTGCCTGGGTGCTGGACGTACTCCAGCTCTACATCTCCGCTGACGTCTACGAGACGGCGCTGTACCTGTCGCGGGCCGAGGAGGGTGAGGATCCGTCCGCGATGGCGCAGGCGTACCTCAAGGAGGTCATCAGCGCGCTGCCGAAGGACCAGTTCCCCACCTTGATCGCCTTGACGCCGCACATGGTGGGCGGCGACCGCGAGGCCCGCTTCGAGTTCGGCCTCGACATCTTCGTGCGGGGCTTGGCGGGGATGCAGCAGTCCTGAGGCGAAACTGCGCCGGGCGGCGTCGGTCGGACACCGCCCGGCGCCTGGCCAGATCAGCCGGTGCGGACGCAGAACTCCACGCCGTCGCCCCCGCACCGCGAATACGGCAGGGGTTGCGCCGGATCAGGTCGTCCCCAACGGCCGTCTCCTGTCCGGCTATGTAGCTCAAGCCGTGGCCCGCCAGATCCGGCACCAGCTCCTCGGCGACGATCTGCGGCGCCATCAGGAGGAGCAAGGCGCCTTCACGGACGAAGAGCTGGCCGAACCCGCGCCAAGATCTTCGGCACTTCCGACCGTGCCGACCATACGGACGCCGCGTGAGCACACACCCCCTTTCACGGGTCAAGGTCGAACCCGTCACGGAACAGGCGGCCAAGGCTGCCGCCGAACTACTCAAGTCAGCAGGACTGCACGGGCACAAATACGCGATCGACGCCACCGTCGCAGAGGCAGCACTACGCCAGCCGGGACCAGTCGCCGTACTCACCTCCGACACCGACGACATGACCAAGCTCTGCAATGACCGCGTGCGGCTGATCGCCCTATGAAGTGCGGGACTCTGAGGACAGACAGATGCGCGGCGGCCGACGCACCAGATCCGCACCAGATAGAGCGGTAAGCAGCGGGCAGTGAGGGTGCTGCGGCTGGTACACCAGCCTGCTGTCGGCATTCGTTTGCGATGGTCAGCGGGGTGATCCGTATCGACATCCCCGTGACTCCCAAGCTCGGAGCGCGGGTTCGAATTGCGTCACCCGCTCCGTGCAGAGGCCCTGGGAGCGGTCCTGGGGCGTTGTTGTGTCTGCCTCTGCACGCCTCCCGTGCCCGATGGGCTCTCGGGCGCCTCGTGTCGGGGCCGTACCCGAGCGTCGGTGGGGGTGGGCGCGTCAGTGCTCTGTTAGTGGGGCGCTAATGGGACGGTAGTGGGCGCGGGCAGGGTGAGTTGTACACCGAGCGAACGTCGCCGGGAGCACTACTCCACTGATGCCGAAGAAGGACCTGCCATGCTTTTCAGCCGCCCCCGAGTCCGTATGTTCGCCGGTGCCGGTCTGCTGGTGACGGCCGCGATGCTGACCACCGCCTGCCAGTCGTCGGGTGACACGGGTGCGCGGTCCGGTGAGTCGTCCGCCTCCGCCAAGGCCGGGACCGCGGCCAAGGCCGCGGGCGGGAAGGGCGGCGCCGCCGGGGCATCCGAGGCGAGGGCCGGTGAGGGCTCCGGTGCCGACATCGGCAACGGTGAGCGGGGCGCGGTCGGGCAGGCGTGCGGGGCCGACGACATCTCCTGGAGCACCAGGGACGAGTCGCAGGCCGGGGGTTACATCCTGATCATGGCGAAGGCCAAGCCGGGGATCACCTGTGATCTGCCCGCCGAGCTTCCGACGGTGGCCTTCGGGTCGGACGGTACGGAGGCGGGTCCCGCGGAGCAGTCCGTGGGAGAGCCGATCACGCTGGGCGAGGGAACGACCGCCTACGCCGGTGTGAACCCCAAGACCACCAATGACGACGGTGGCAAGGAACTCGACAGCGTCATCGTCGGCGTCGGCGATGAGGACCCCAACCCGGTCTCGCTGCCGGTCGGCGACATCACCGTCGACGAACCCGTCGTCACCAACTGGCACACCTCCGCGGCGGATGCCGTTCCGTTCGGCGGAACGGACCAGTAATTCACCGGATGCGCTCGCGGTACGTCGCCACCACCATCTCACCTCGCAACAACGACAAGAGGAGTTCGTCAATGCTTCGCAAACGGTTACGTCTGATCGCCGTGCCGATCTCGGCTGTCGCCCTGACACTGACGATCGCCGGTTACCAGGCGAGTGCGGCCGGGTCGTCGCACTCGGGCGGCGCTGAGCGGTCCGGCAAGGTCGCCAAGGCGACGGGCCCGTGTCTGGCCGGTGCCACGACACTGGTCGGCGATCTCGACGGCGACGGCAACCCGGACAAGATCGCGAATCCTGGGCACACCGGAACCAAGATGACCATCCAGTGGGGGGCCGCGGACGGTTCGTTCGGCGCCAAGCAGGCCGTCAGCAAGCTTGTCGGGGCGAAGGCGGGGGAGGTCGCGTCCGCCGCGGTCGCCGACTTCCAGAACGACGGCACCTTGGACATGGTCGTCAACATCGTCGAACCGGCCGACGGGGACGACGCCTCGACGGCACGCGTCGCGGAATACCGCCCCGGCCCGCTCACGCGGTCGGACCTGAGCTCCGCCGACGCCCGCCACTCCGACATCGGCGACCACGGTGAGGTCCAGCAGCTTCGGATCGCCAACTACGGCGACGACCCGTACCCGGACCTCGCGATCCTCAACAACCCCGGTGACGGGCAGCTGGACCGGGATGTGCGGCTGTCGACCGCGGGCAGCGGCCCGGGGGACTACGACTACGCGACGCAGCGGAAGTACGGGGAGTTCGGCAGCACGGCCGAGCCGCCGGCCATGCCCGGTGGCGGTTGGACCCCCTTCTACAAGCCCTGCTCCTGACCTGACCTCGGCCTGGCGGCGCCGGTGCCCTCCGGAGGGCACCGCAAACCCCAAGGGTTGGGCGAATAAATCAGGCCCAGTTAGGGGGGGGAATGGGGGGGGGGGGGGCTGGGGGGGAGGGAC